>JBCCRO010000004.1:0-279590 GCA_039201605.1 Actinomycetota bacterium | reverse complement strand
GCCTAACATTATTGGTCTTGGCTGGAAATTTAGGTGGTTTATTTTGGCCTTGGGCCACCCACTAACGGTGCGCCCCTCTCGGCCCGCACGTTTGCTCAGAACTCAGGTCGGTAGTGGTTTGTGGGCGGTTCGGTCCGACGCCGCATCGATCGTGCGAGCCGGCTCGATGAAGGGTTGGATGACGGGGCCGCCCGGCCCCGATCAGGCGGAGATGTGGCTCTGGAGGTAGCGCTCGATGCCGATCCCGTCGATCATCGTCTGCTGGGTCTCGATCCAGTCGAGGTGCTCCTCCTCGGTGATGACGAGGCCCTCGAGGAGCTCCCGGGTGCCGGGGTCGCCGTGGGTCACCGCCAGCTCGACCCCGCGCCGGTAGCGGGCGATGGCGGCCTCCTCCAACGCCTTGTCGACCACGAGTTGCTCCTCGACGGTCTCGCCGACCTTCACCGAACCCAGGCGCTGCAGATTGGGCATGCCGTCCAGCAACAGGATGCGGTCGATGAGCTTCTCGGCATCGCGCATTTCCTCCATCGACTCCTCGCGATACTTCGTGGCGAGGCCGTCCCAGCCCCAGTTGTCACACAACTTGGCGTGGGCGAAGTACTGGTTGATGGCCGTGAGCTCGGCGGTGAGCGCCTCATTGAGGAACTCGATGATCTCGGGAGAACCTTCCATGAGGCGCGACAATAACAGCTCTTGGCCTATTCACTCTCGATCGGTCGAATTCGTCCCGGTCAGACCGCTGAGGCCACCTCCAAACGCTCGTCGAGGAGAAACTGGATCGTGTCGGTGCAGCCTCCGCAGTCGGAGCCGGCGCCGCAGTGTTCGGTGATGGCGGCGGCCGTCTCCGTGCCGCCGGCGATCAGCTGTCGGATGACCCGATCGTTGATCGCCTTGCAGTGACAGACCACCATCAGGCCAGCGCCCCCGTGAGGTGATGCGGCTCGAGCGGGGTGGACGCAACGGCAGGGGTGGGCATCCGGTCGGCGACCGGTACCACCTGCTGCTTTGGGGAGACGTTCACTCCGGTCATCCGTTACCTCGTCCGGCCCGCACGCCCTGGTCGGTGCTGAGCACCGGGCCTGCGAGCGGGTGTTAGGTGTGGCTAAGCCGCGCCACTGACCGCACTGTACATCTCGGCTCACGGTCGGTAAACCCGCCGAGTCAAGTGGGTGAAAGAGCCCGTTCCTGTCATTCGCCTGAACAAAAATGTTGGTCGCGGTAGTTAAGCATGCCTATCCTCTCGCGCTGTGTTTACCGAAAGGACACAAGTGATGACTGGACTTCGTTGGAGACTTCTCGCCTTGCTGGCGGCCTTCGCCCTGGTCGCGGCGGCATGCGGCGACGATGACGGCGCCAGTGTGCGCGATCTGGACGACTCGTCGGAATCCGGCTCGGGTTCGGGTTCGGGCTCTGGCTCGGCCAGCGGTTCGGGCTCCGGCTCTGGCTCTGGCTCGGCCAGCGGTTCGGGCTCCGGCTCCGGCTCGGCCAGCGGTTCAGGCAGCGGTTCGGCCTCGGCCACCGCCGACGGCTCGGCTGAGGCGACCCCCGAGGACGGCGGCTACGCCTACGCTTCCAACGTCGATTCGCACCGTCTGGTCGTCGCCGACCTGTGCGACATCGGCGATCTGCTCGACGCCGGCGACTTCGAGGCAGTCGCCACCATCTATACCGACGGCGTGAACTCGGTCAAGAGCGACGGTTCGATCCGCACCATCGGCGGTTTCGCCTCCCGTGACGATCGCAGCCACGGCTACGACACCTTCTATGGCACCGCCACCCCGCTCGACGACTTCGTGACCGACGCCCTCGAGGGCACCGGGATCTTCGAGGGTCAGAGCGATGCCGTGCGCAGCCAGGGCGCCGAGAAGGGCATCCGCAACCAGGTGATGATCGCCTGGGTCGTCCACGAGCTGGTCGTTGCCATGGGCAAGGCGGCCGAGGGTAACTTCGACATCGCCGAGGGCGCCGTGCACAACTGGGACGAGGGCTGGGCCTTCTACCACGGCGCCGAGCCCGGTTGCGCCCCCTTCGGCACCGGCAACAGCCGGGCCTCGAACTTCGCCACCCTGGGCGAGGACGGCGAGACCGCTCTGGCCAACGAGCGGATCCTGGCCGCCATGATCGAGGGTCGTGACGCCCTCCTGGCCGAGGACGTCGCCGGTACCGGCATCGCCGCCGCCGAGGTGCAGCGCAACGCCGTGATCATCTACTCGCAGGCCGCGATTCGCTACGCCAGCCTGATCGAGGGTGATCTGGCCGAAGGCGACGCCGAGACGGCCAAGGCCCACCAGGCCGAGGGCCTCGCCTTCTGGCGGGTCATCGAGCCGCTGGCGGTGCCGCAGGGCGCCGACGCCGAGGCCATCAACGCCATCTTCGACCTGGCCAACGAGCCGGGGGCCAACGGCTTCGGCGACGAGGTTCGCGCCGCCCTCCAGCCGGCCTGGGACGCTCTCGGGATCTCGGCCGAGGACATCGGCGAGCTGCAGTAATTCCGGCAACAACAGCACAGAAGAGCTGAGAACGGGCCCGACCTACACCGGTCGGGTCCGTTCGACTTTTCACGACTCGGTGTCAGGCTGTACAACCAGGTAGCGGCGGCGACACCGAGGAGAACATTCCTACCTGATGCGTCGAACACCGAGTGTGTCCTATGCCACACCCGAAGCTGCCGCCCTCGGCCTCCTGGCCGAGATTCTGGGGCCACCGCTCGACGGCGACGAGTCGTCGATCCACGGCACCCTGGCCGGGCTTCTCGACAAGGCTATGGCCGGCGACGGCGGAGCCCTGGCCCCGTCGCCCGTCGTCAACACGACCCTCGGCCGTCTGGTCGAGCTCGCCACCACCACCGCCCACGACTGGGTCCGGTCCTCCGATGACTGCGTGGGGTTCCACGCCGCGGTGGTGGGCCGGGTGGGCGCCACCCTGGCCGCCGACCCCGAGCTCGCTCGACGGGCCGAGCTGGTCCGTCGAGCGGCGGCGGTGGCCGAGGTGGCCATGGAGTCGCACTTCGCCACGGTCATCATCGATCGGGCGGTCGCCGCTCTCGCCCAACCCGACGACGGTCCCGTGGCGTCGGATCCCAAGGGGCGACTGGCCCGGATCCTCGAACCGTTCCCCTACGTCGACAACTACGAGCTGCTCGTGGGGGCCGAGCTGGCCGCTGTCGAGAGGCGACCCGAACGGATCGTGTTCTGTGGCGCAGGGCCGCTGCCGCTCACCGGGCTGTTGTGGCATCTCGAGACCGGCGCCCGGGTTCGGCTGGTCGAGCTCGACCCGGCCTTGGCTGAGCGGGCTCAGGTGCTCGTCGACGTGCTCGGCCGGTTGGGGATCGTCGACCCCGGCGCCTTCGAGGTCGGGGTCGGCGACGCCGTCGACGCCCGCATCGACGACGCCGATCTGGTCGTCGTGGCCAGCCTGATCGGCAACGAGACCGTCCGCGCCGTCGTCGCCCGATCGGCCGACCGCTCACGGGCTCCGGCGGCGGTCGGGCAGCGGGTGCTGGTGCGGAGTGCACGGGGGCTGGTGGCCCACTTCGTCTACGAGTGTGTGGCCCTCTCAGGCCTCGCCGGGCTCGGGCTGTCCCACGTCGGGACGATCGCTCCGGCGGGCGCCGTGCTCCCGGGCTCGACGGGAGGGACCGGAGGGGCGGTCGCCGACGGGTGTGGGCTGCTGGCCGACGGTGATCCGCGCCTGCTCGGGGTGGCCGACGCCCAGGTCTTGAACACCGCCGAGGTGTTCGCCGTCGATTCGAATCCGGATCGTCGTCGGGGTTGATCGACGGGCCGCTACAGTCATCCGGCGGGGCGGGACGTTACCTTACTTTTCATCGTGCAGTAAGCATGCCTAACGCACGATCACGACCGAGATGAGCCGATGACCGACCTCGCCCTTCCCGACCCCCGCACGCTGCTCACCGAGTGCCGGATCGCCCCGATGTCCGCCGATGACGGGCCCCGCCTGCGGACCTTCTGCCTGGCCATGATCAAGGAGGCGTTCGGCTTCGACTACCGCCCCGACTGGCACGCCGACCTCGACGCCATGTGCGAGGGCGAGCACGATTACGACTCGGATCGACGTGGGGCCTTCCTTGTCGCTCGACGGCAGGGCGTCATCGTGGGCTGCGGGGCGCTCAAGCGATTGGAGGCTCGGCCGGAGTTGGCCGCCCGGTTCGGTGATCGCTACGCCGAGCCGGATCGCATCGGTTCGATCTGGCGGGTCTACATCGACCCCGATCACCGCTGCCACGGCCTCGGCGCCGAGCTGTCGGCCCGTCTGGAGGCGTTGGCCGCCGGGCTGGGCTACGACCGGCTGTACCTGCACACCTCGGCCAACGCCCGCCGTTCGGTGGCCTTCTGGGAGGGCTGCGGCTACGAGCCGTTCCTGGCCGAGGAGGGCCCGGACGAGGTGACCCTCCACCTCGACAAGAACGTCGGGCCTCTCGAACTCGACGGCTGAGCGCCTCCGCCTAGATGCGGACCTCGACCAGCTCGTAGTCGGGGCATCGACACCAGCGGCAGCTCCAGGGGCCGGTCACGGCGCCGGCCGCGCCCGCTCCGTACATGGCGTCATGGTCGATCTCGCTGCAGTCCCAGCACATCCGCACCGCCATGGTGACCGAGAGGCCACTGGGGTTCGATCGACCGGTTGTGGAGGGGACCATGCATGTAAAGGTAGCTGAACATCAGGCGACTGTCATCCCTACATACACGCTCCGGCCCGGCGTCGTCGCCGGCTCGGCTCGTCCACTGAGACTTGCGGCCGCCTGTCGGCTGGGCTGGAGTTGTAGTGAACGGCCGACGGGCCGGTCGGGCCCACGAGGGGCCGGAGGACAAGGAGCGGAGCAATGGGCTCAGCAGGCATCAAGGACAAGGTCGCCATCGTGGGGATGGGGTGCACGCCCTTCGGTGAACGATGGGACGCCTCGGTCGACGACATGCTCATCGACGCTGCGGGCGAGGCCTATCGCTCGGCCGGCATCGAGCAGGATCAGGTTGACGCCTTCTGGTTCGGCACGCTCGGCTCCGGGGTGTCCGGTCTCACGCTGAGCCGGCCGCTGAAGATCGACTACAAGCCGGTGACCCGGGTGGAGAACATGTGCGCCACCGGCTCCGAGGCCTTCCGCAACGCCTGCTACGCCGTGGCTTCGGGCGCCTACGACCTGGTGATGGCCATCGGCGTCGAGAAGCTCAAGGACAACGGCATGTCCGGGCTCGTCGGCGCCACCGTTCCCGACGACGGGACCAAGCCGACGGTGACCGCACCGGCCGCCTTCTCACTGCTGGCCCCGGCCTACGCCGAGAAGTACGGGGTCGACGGCGATGAGCTGAAGGACGTCATGACCCGGATCGCCTGGAAGAACCACTTCAACGGCGCTCGCAACCCCCGGGCCCAGTTCCGCAAGGAGGTGGCGACCGACACCATCTGCAACGCGCCGTTGGTGGCGGGCCAGCTCGGCATCTTCGACTGCTCCGGCGTGTCGGACGGTTCGGCCGCCGCCATCCTGTGCCGGGCCGAGGACGCCCACCTCTACACCGACAACCCGCTGTACGTGAAGGCCCTGGCCTTCACCGCCGGGCCCGGTGCCGGACCCATCGACCCGACCTACGACTACACGTCGTTCACCGAGGTGGTGGCCTGCGCCGCCGACGCCTACGCCCAGGCCGGTATCACCGATCCCCGGGCCGAGATCGCCATGGCCGAGGTGCATGACTGCTTCACCCCGACCGAGCTCGTCCTGATGGAGGATCTCGGCTTCGCCGAGCGGGGCATGGGGTGGAAGGAGGTGCTGGCCGGCACCTACGACCTCGACGGTGAGCTACCGGTCAACCCCGACGGCGGGCTCAAGAGCTTCGGCCACCCGATCGGGGCGTCGGGGCTGCGGATGCTCTTCGAGTGCTGGCTCCAGCTGCGGGGGGAGGCGCCCGAGGAGCGGCGGATCACGTCGATCCGGCCCGGTAGGAACCTCGGCCTGACCCACAACCTCGGCGGCCGCCCCGGCGACTGCGTCAGCTTCGCCTCCATCGTCGGCCCCGAGCTCGGCTAGGCCCGACCACGTCGCTACGATCCGCATCGTGTTGATCGGAGAGCTGGGGCGCCGCACCGGCGTGTCGACCAAGACCATCCGCTACTACGAGTCGCTCGGCCTGCTGGAGCCGGCCCGTCGGTCACCGTCGGGCTACCGCCAATACGACGACGAGGACGTCGACCGGCTGCGTTTCGTCCGGGAGGCCCAGGGCACCGGGCTGTCGCTGGCCGAGATCGCTTCGGTGCTCGAGCTGAAGGGGGCGGGGGAGCGGTCGTGCAGCCACACCCTGGCCCTGGTCGAGCGGCACGTGGCCGACATCGACGCCCAGATCGAGCAGCTCCACCGGTCACGGGCCCAGTTGGCGCAGCTGGCCGAGCGGGCCCGGGGGCTCGATCCCGCCACCTGTACCGACCCCAACCGCTGCCAGGTCATCACCGCCGACTCCGACGCCGGCGACACCGGAACCGTGACCGGCGGCTGACCTCGGCCGTGCCGGCGCGGTCGCCGCCAACCGGCGATCGTTGCCCGGGTCGGCCACCGCCGACCACCGGCGAAGGCAACGCGGGGCGCGGTTGCCGCCAACCGGCGATCGTTGCCCGGGTCGGCCACCGCCGACCACCGGCGATCGTTACCCGGGGCGGCCTTCGCTGATCGTCGCTCGGTCGAATCAGCGACCGACGGCCCAGGGCGGAAGCCACTCCTCGGCCCGATCGACGTAGCTGAGGTGGGACACGAGGCCGCCCGTCGGGCTCCAGTGATGGAGGGTGATCGCGGTCGGTTCGTCGGCGTAGCGGTGGGCCGTGCCGTCGAGGGCCAGGGCGATCTGGGGGCCGGTGCTCGGCCACGTGCTGGCCACGGTGCCGGCGAAGGCGGTGGTGATCGTGCGATGCAGGTGTCCGCAGACCACGCCCACGACCTGGGGGTGTCGGGCCACCACGGCCGCCTCCAGCTCGCGGTCGGCGAGACCGTTGTCGTCCATCCAGGCGATCCCGGTGGCGAAGGGTGGGTGGTGCTGGAAGATCAGCGTCGGACGGTCGGGCTGGGCCGACAGCGTCTCGTCCAACCACGACGCCTGCTCGGGGCGGAACCGGCCGCCGTGGCCGCCGGGGATGGTCGTGTCGAGCCCGATCAGGCGGAGCGGATACGACTCGACCACGCCGTCGAGGGGAAGGTCGGCCTCATCGCACGAGCCGTTGGGGGCGGGAGGTGCGGTGTCGAAGGCGGTGGCCGCCGGCAGCGCGGCCCGGAGCGCCGCCCGGGAGTCGTGGTTGCCGGGTATGGCCAGGAGCGGCGGCTCCAGCTCGGCCAACACCCGGACGAGCTCCTCGTACTCGGCCGGTCGGCCGTCGTTGACCAGGTCGCCGGTGGCCAGGACCACGTCGGGTCGGGGCACCAGGGCGTTCACGTGGGCCACGGCGGCGGCCAGCATGGCGGACGGGTCGGCCCGGTCGTGGAGTCGGGTCCCGGGGGCGACGATATGGGAGTCGGTGATCTGCGCCAGCAGCATGGCGGGAGGCTAGACCGTCGGCGATCGACGTGCCCGGGAACGGGGCGATGACCTAGCTGCGGAGGCGGGGATCGAGGGCGTCGCGGAGACCGTCGCCGATGAAGTTCACGCTGATCACGGTGAGCGAGATCAGCGAGCCGGGCAGGACCACCCGCCACACGTTGATCTGCATGTAGTCCTTGGCGTCGAACAGCAGCCGGCCCCACGTCGGGAAGTCGGCGGGGAAGCCGAGACCGAGGAACGACAGGGCCGACTCGGTGATGATGGCGACGGCGATGCCGAGGGAGGCCGACACCGTGACCGGGCTGAGGACGTTGGCCAGGATGTGGCGGGTCACGATTCGGCGAGGGGGCGTGCCGATGCTGCGGGCGGCGAGGATGAACTCCTCCTCGCGCACGGCGAGCACATCACCGCGGACGATCCGCGCCGTCTGCATCCAGCTGGTTGCACCGATGATGCTGACCACGAGGACGAAGATGCCGAGGTTGGGCCCGAAGGTGTCCTTCAGCGGATCCCGGAAGAGCAGGATCGAGACCAGCAGGAGGGGCAGGAGCGGCAGCGAGAGGAACAGGTCGGTGAAGCGCATGAGCGCACCGTCGACGAACCCGTGGAAGAAGCCGGCCGTGACACCCACCGTCACGCCGATCACGAGGCTGAAGACCATGGCGGCGAAGCCGACGGCGAGGGAGATGCGGCCCCCGATGAGGGAGCGGGCCAGCACGTCGCGGCCGAGGTTGTCGGTGCCGAACGGGTACTCCCAGGAGGGTCCCTGGTTGGCGACGTCGATGTTGAGCTCGAAGGGGTCGGCCGGATAGACGAGGGGGCCGAGCAGGGCACCGAAGGTGATCAGCGTCAGCACGATCAAGCCGGCGATCGCCCCTTTGTGGCGTCGGAACTGGCGCCAGACGTCGCTGCGGAGCGAGCGGTATTCGCCCAGTTCGCCCAGCTCGCCGTCCGTCGCCTCGACGACGTCGTCCACGTTGTCCGACGGCTCGTCGCCGTCGAGGGTCGCGGTCGCAGTTGGCTCAGTCATAGCGAATCCTGGGGTCAAGAAGACCGTAGACGATGTCGGCCACCAGATTGAAGATCACGGTGAGGAAGGCGAACATGAACGTGAGGCTCTGGACCATCGGTACGTCGCCGGAGCCGATGCGCAGCGCCAGGAGCGATCCCAGCCCGTTGATGCGGAAGACGTTCTCGGTGATGATGGCGCCGGAGAAGATGCCCGGGATCGACAGGGCGATCAGGGTGACGACCGGGATCATCGAGTTGCGCAGGATGTGGCGGTTGACGACCAGCCACTCGCTGAGGCCCTTGGAGCGGGCGGTGCGGACGTAGTCCTGGCTGAGGTTGTCGAGCACGGAGGCCCGGGTGAAGCGGGCGAGCGAGGCGGTGTTGAACAGCGTGAGCACGGTGACGGGCATCGCCAGCTGCTTGATCTGGAACCAGATGCTCGACCAGCTGGTCCATTGGACGTCGTGGGTGGTGGTGTAGAACGTCGGCAGCCACCCCAGCTGGATGCTGAAGAAGTAGATCAGGATCAGCCCGGTGAAGTACACGGGCATGGAAAACCCGACCATGGACACGAAGGTGCCCACGTTGTCGAAGGTCGAGTACTGGCGGTAGGCGGAATAGACGCCGATCGGCACCGCCAGCAGGATGCCGAACAGCAGCGACAGGCCCATCACCCACAGGGTCTGCGGCAGCCGCTGCCAGATGGTGTCGAGGGCCGGGGCCCGGTCGGACCAGGAGATGATGCGATCGCGGCCTTCGCAGTCGCCGAAGCAGGTACCGGTGACCTGCTCGAAGGCGTGGAGTGGTTCGTTGATGGTCATCAAGCGGGCCCACTTCGCCCACTGCACGATGAAGGGATCGTTGACGCCGAGCGCTTCGCGCTGCGCCTCACGCACCTCGGCCGGCACGGTCAGCGGCACCTGCGACGTCGGGTCGCCGGGGGCCAGGTCGAGCAGCGCAAAGATCATCAGGCTGATCAGCAGCAGCGTTGGGATGGCGATCAGCACCCGTCGGATCACAAACCGAAGCATCGTGTCGTCGTTGGCCTTCCGGCTGGTTGGAGGTGGATAGGGGAGGGACTGACTGCCGGGCGGCCGACGGATCGGCCGCCCGGCGTCAGATCATCGAGCTCGAGGGCTCAGGGCTGGATCAGCCCTTCTGCCACTCCTCGATGTTCCAGTACTCGGAGTCCCAGCCGTTCAGCTCGCCGTAACCGGAGATGCTGTTGGCGATGGCGGACACGTCGGCCCGGTGGATCAGCGGGATCACGGCGCCCGACTCGATCATGAGATCCTGCAGCTGCTGGACGTTGCCCAGGTAGGCGGGATCGGCCAGATCGAGCTGAGCCGTCTCGTCCCACAGGGCGTCGAACTCGTCGGACTGCATGCGGGGCATGTTGCTGCCGCCCCAGCCGTTCTCCGAGGTCGGGATCTCGTTCTGCTTCCAACCGGAGAGGTAGGCCACCGGGTCCGGCACCGAGGCGCCGTTGGTGAACATCTCCATGTCGTTGAAGAACTTCCAGATGCAGGCGTCGCTGGCGCACGTGCCGTCGAAGAACAGCGAAGCGTCCTCGTTCAGCATCTCGACCTCGACGCCGATCTCCTCCCAGTTCGCCTTGACGATGTCCTGGTTGGACTGACGCACGGCGTTGGTGGAGGTGGCGTAGGTGAAGCTCAGCGGGGCACCGTTGGCCTCGCGGACGCCGTCACCGTCGGTGTCTTCGTAGCCCAGCTCGTCGAGGATGCTGTTGGCCTCGTCGACGTTGCGCTCCTTACACCAATCGTTGTTGGTCGAGTACTGGTCGCCGAAGGGCCAGAGGGTACAGGTGGGGGCACCGGAGGCGCCGTAACCGACCTGGACCAGAGCGTCACGATCGATGGCCAGCGACAGGGCCCGAGCGAATTCGGGGTTGTCGAACAGGATCGGGTGATCGGTGCCCTCGGAGGGCGGATCGGCAGCCGGGTCGGTCTGGTTGAGGTTGATGTGCTCGACCGAGACGGTGAAGCCCGAGACGATGCTGGCGTTGCCGGCAGCCTCCATCGGAGCCAGGATCTCGGGCGCAACCTGCAGGTTCAGGCCGTAGTCGGCCTCGCCGATCTCCAGCACCGAACGAGCGGCGGCCTCAGCGTCGCCACCACCCTTGACGGTGACGTTCTTGATGAAGGGCAGACCCTCGCCGGCGTCACGGTAGTTCTCGTTGGCCGAGAACACCGCGGTGTCCTCGGGGAGGAACTCGTCGACGACGTAGGGGCCGGTCCCGACCGGGAAGAAGTTCTGATCCGAGCAACCGGCAGCAGCCTCACCGACGCAGTCGGCGAACTGGGCCTGCTGGAGGATCGGGTGCAGGAAGCCCACGAAGTACAGGTACGGGAAGGGCTTCGGCTCGGTGTAGGTCACCGTGACGGCGTTGCCGTCGGCGGTGACGCTGTCGATGATCGACAGGTCGACCGAACAGCCGGTGGCCTCATCCGTACAGAACTCGTGCGTGAACAGCACATCGTCAGCGGTGAACGGCGTGCCGTCCGACCACATGATGTCGTCGCGCAGGGTCCACGTGATCGAGGTGAAGTCCTCGGCCACGCCGCCGTTCTCGACGGTCGGGACCTCGGTCACCAGCACGGGGGTGAGCTCACCCTGCGGGTTGAAGCGGGCGAGCGGCTCGAGTACGAGTGCACCGGGGGTGGCGTCCTTGGAGCCACCGCTGAGCACGGCGTTGAGCTGCGAGGGGGCCTGCCACTGCAGGATGAGGAGGTCTTCGCCCCCGCCCTCGGCGGCGGCTTCTTCGCCACCTTCCTCTTCGGCGCTCGAGGCGTCGTCGTCGGTCGACTCCGCGGTGCTCGCGTCGTCTGTGCCCTCGGCTTCGTCGTCGTCATCACTGCCCCCACAGGCAGCAGCGATCAACGCGAACGCAGCCAAAAGGGCAATAAGAAGTCTGAGGTTCTTCTTCATTGTCTCTCCACTGGTTGTGACGGTTAGTGGGAACGACTGCGTGCGGTGTGAAAGTGCGCACAGCACGATCCCGGATTTGTGCAAATTTAGGACATTCAGCGGCCGGATGGCCCGGCTGCGTGTTGCTTCTTTGTTCTGTAACTCTGTCGCTATTCCTCGGCGATGTGGCGGACGGCCCGCCTCGGGGACGCCGGTCGACGCCGATCGGACGCCTCGGACGCGCCGAACTCCGGCGCGACTGGGCAGTTAAGCAGGTCGTCGATCAATCGCCACGGAAGCGGCGCCGGAACCTCCGGGCGGAGGCGATCGGCGGAGGGGGGACGAACGGCCGCCGACCCGCCGGCTGGGGCGGCATCGACGAGCGCCGGAACGGCGCCGACGAGCTCCACCAGGGCGAAGCCTCGGCCCGAGCCACGATCACCGGCAACGCCCGAGACGTCTCGGCCGCAGGGGTCGAACCGCACGCCGTCGGCAGCGAGGGCGACACCGTCCTGGGTGTCGAACCGTGCGGTCACGCTCGACACCGACAGAACCTGTTCGGTGGTGCTCATCCTTGGCAGTACTCCATTCGACGCCCCGGTGTCGTGCGATCGGCGATCCGACATGTTGCTACGCGGTAAGGTTCGCTGCAACACAACCGAACCTACGCGATCAAAAAGCAACAGGGAGGAAACACGCCGATGGGCAGGAAGGTGGACGCACCGCCAAGGACGTGCGTCCACCCATGTCGAATCGGTATCCGGACTAGTCGGGTACGCCCTTCGACCACCGGGGGGCGGCCATGGTCACCGTCGGCTCGCCGGCCAGGAGCGGCCCCGCCTCGGCCAGGTAGGCGGCGAACCAGTCGGCCTGGGCGTTGGCCCCCAGCGCCGCCATGTCCCGGTAGATCTCGAACAGGTGGAAGGTGTCGGGGTCGTGCTCGTCGGCGCACCAGACCACCACCTCCTGTCCGTCGTTGTCGACGGCCCGGGGCGCCAGGTCCCGTCGATACAGCGCGAAGAGCTCGTCCCTCCTGCCCGGCTTCGCCTTCGTGGTGATGATCATGGCCAACTCACCCATCGTTCGACTCCTTCTCCTGAGGTGTGGTCGGGCCTCAACGTAGGACGACGGCCCGAGCCCGAACATCCATCGAAGGATGGGTTCGCGCCCCCGGCCGACCCGGCGATCGCCGTCGCTCGCGGTCGGCGGTGGCCGACTTTCATCCGTTGCGGGCCGGGGGCCTATCGTGGCCCGAATGGACAACGACGGCCCCTACTACGACGAGTTCGAACAGGGGATGACGATCCCGCCCCTACCCCCGGTCACGGTGACCGAGGCCGACAACGTGGCCTACCGGATGATCACCGGCGACCAGCACCTGCCGGCGGCCGATCGTCACTGCTACGCCGCCGTCAGCGGCCAGGCCGAGTCGGCGGGGATGGTGTATCCGGCACTGGCCATGCAGTACTCGATCGGGCAGACGACCAACGCCACCCGGCGGGCCATCGCCAACCTCTACTACCGGTCGGTCCGTTTCCTGCGACCGGTACGGGTGGGGGAGACGCTGCGCACCACGACGACGGTGCTCGGCCTCGCCGACTCCCGACCCAAGGGCGACGTCCATCGGGGCAAGGTGTGGCTCGGCATCGAGACCGTCGGCGACGACGGCCCGGTCGTCCGCTACGAGCGGTGCGCCCTGGTGGCCAGTCGGGGTGGCTCGCCCGGCCACGGTGACGAGATCCCGGGCCCGTCCGATCCGGTGCCGCTGGCCGAGGTGGCCGACCTGGTGCCGTCGTGGGACCTGTCGTCGCTGCCGACCACCGAGTGGGCCGTCGGGGCCGAGGCGGCCGACGCCATGCGCGACCACATCGACCTCGCTCCGTCGCTGGCCCGGCTCACCTTCAACCAGGCCTTCGTCCACCGGGACGCCTCGACCAGTGTCTACGGCAAGCGGCTGGTCTACGGCGGCCACGTGCAGGGTCTGGCCCAGGCCTCGCTGAGCCGGGTGCTGCCCGGCATCGCCACCGTCGTGGCCTGGGACGGCTGCGACCACGTCGGCCCCGCCTTCGAGGGCGATCTGCTCGCCTTCCGGCACCGCCTCGTCGAGGAGGCGCCGGCGGTCGGCGGGCGACTCCTGCGCTTCGAGGTCAGGGGCGCCACCGTCGACGCCGAGGGCACCGTGGGCGACGACATCCTGGTGTGGACCCCGGTGGTCTTCGCCCCCTGACGATCGCCTCGGCTCCGACCGAGGCGCAGACGTTCGTCGGTCCCGGTCGAAGGGGTCAGGCCGGTTCGACGGCGGCCGCCTCGGCCGCGATCCGCCGGTTCTGGCCGAGCACCAGCGCGCTCAGGGCCGCCACCACCAAGCCCATGCCGGCGAACTGGAGGGCGACCACCCGCTCGCCGAGGAAGGCCCAGGCCAGCAGGGTCGACGTCACCGGGATGGCCAGGGTCAGGGTCGAGCCGAGCCAGGCCGGGATCCGGGCCAACGACCAGTTCATCAGCATGTGCGACACGAACCCGGGCCCGATGGCCAGGATGACGAGCCACACCCAGGCGTTGACCGACGGCCAGTCGAACACCTGCCCCGAGCCGACGGCGAACGGGGTGCTGACCAGGGCCGCCAGCAGCGCCGTGGCCCCCGTGTACTGGGCGGAGTCGATGTAGCGGCTGCTCAGCTTGGAGAACACGAAGTACAGCGTCCAGGCGACCACCGTCAGCACCGACAGCAGGTCGCCGGCCAGGCTCCACGCCGGCAGTCCACTGGAACCGAAGAGCACGACGGCCACGCCGGTGAGGGCGACGACGGCCAGCCCCCAGTCCCGCTGACGGGGTCGCTCGCCGAAGATGCGGCCGGCGATGAACAGCATGATGATCGGCTGGCACGATCCGATGACGGTGGCGTTGGCCACCGTGGTGAGCCGCAGCGACACGAAGAACAGCATCAGGTCGAGCCCGAGCGAGATGCCGCCGGCCAGCGACACCTTGATCGACGTCCACCGCAGCGGCGTACCCCGGAGCCACAGGAACACCAGGATGATGGCGGTGTAGAGCCACATCCGCCAGAACACGACCGACAGGGCGCCCAGCTCGGAGATCCCCTTGGCGATCACGCCGGAGGCGGCCCAACCGACCATGGCCAGCGCCGCCGCCGGGATGCCCCGGGGGTCGGCGGCGGGGGGCGAGGGAGGGGGCGAGGCCATGGGCGGCCGACTCTAGGGGTCCGGTGACGGACGGCACCAGAGCATTCCCGGTTTGGCGGGGTGGCGGTCTAGTGTCGGGCCATGACGACCGACCTGCTCTACGACACCGCAGGCCACGTGGCCACGATCACGTTCAACCGGCCCGAGCGGATGAACACCATCACGATCTCGATGCTCAACGGTTTGTCGGAGCTGCTGCTCCAGGCCGACGCCGATCCCGAGGTCCGGGTGATCGTGTTGACCGGGGCCGGCCGGGCCTGGTGCGCCGGCCTCGACATCGGCGCCGCCGTCTCCGGCGACGGCATCGGGGGCGACGGCGGCGGCTCGATGACCGGCGAGTTCAACCTCCGGGACGCCCCGCCTGTGGTGCTCAACAAGATCGACACCCCGACCGTGGCCGCCCTCAACGGCGGCGCCGCCGGCTACGGCATGGACCTGGCCCTCGGCTGCGACGTGCGGGTGGCGGCCGAGGGGGCCAAGTTGTCCGCCGCCTACACCGCCCGGGGCCTGGTGCCCGAGAGCGGGGGGACGTGGCTCCTGCCCCGTATCGTCGGCTGGTCGGCGGCGGCCGAGCTGCTGTTCACCGCCCGCACCCTGACCGCCGCCGAGGCGCTCGACCTCGGCCTCGTCAGCCGGGTCGTCCCCGGCGCCGAGCTCGACGAGGCGGTTGCAGGCCTCACGGCCGACATCGCCGCCAACGCGCCGCTGGCCATCCGGGCGGCCAAGCGGCTGATGCGCCACGCCATGACCGAGGGTCTCGAGGATCACGTGCAGCGGCAGTACCTGGCCCTGCTTCCGCTGTTCGGCTCCAAGGACTTCCGGGAGGGTCTCAACAGCTACATGGAGAAGCGTCCGCCCGAGTTCACGGGCGAATAGGGGAGGAGGGCCATGACCGCCACCGATTCCGCCGTCGAGTCCGATCCGGCACTGCGGCGCCGGGTCGACGTCGCCGTGGTGGGGGCTGGGTTCGCCGGGCTCTACCTGCTCCACCGGCTCCGGGCCATGGGCCTGTCCGCCGTCTGCTTCGAGAAGGCCGACGGGGTCGGCGGGACCTGGTACTGGAACCGGTACCCGGGCGCCCGCTGCGACGTGGAGAGCCTCGACTACTCCTACAGCTTCGACGCCGACCTCGAGGCGGAGTGGGAGTGGAGCGAGCGCTACGCCACCCAACCGGAGATCCTCCGCTACCTGGAGCACGTGGCCGACCGCTTCGACCTCCGGCGCGACATCCGCTTCGAGACGACGGTGGAGCGAGCCGACTGGGACGAGGCGTCGACGCGGTGGCGGCTGCAGACCTCGGCCGGCGACGAGGTGGCGGCGTCGTTCTACGTGATGGCCACCGGCTGCCTGTCGGTGCCCAAGGACATCGACATCGAGGGTGTAGGCGCCTTCGAGGGCGAGGTGTACCACACCAGCAGCTGGCCCCACGACGGCGTCGACTTCACCGGCAAGCGGGTCGGCGTGATCGGCACCGGCTCGTCGGCCATCCAGTCGATCCCGCTGATGGCGGCCCAGGCCGAGTCGATGACGGTGTTCCAGCGGACGGCCAACTTCTCGGTCCCGGCCCACAACGGCCCCCACCGGGCGGACAAGGCGGCCGAGCTGGCCGCCGACCGCAAGGCCTACCGGGATTCGGCCAAGTGGTCGCGCTCCGGGGTGCCGATGGTGCGCTCCGAGATCGGGGCCTTCATGGTGAGCGACGAGGAGCGCCGGGCCACCTACGAGAAGGGCTGGGCCATCGGTGGCATCTTCGGCCCCCTCAACACCTACATGGACCTGCTGACCGACAAGGCGGCCAACGACACGCTGGCCGAGTTCATCCGGGGCAAGATCCGGGACAAGGTCGAGGATCCGGCCACGGCCGAGATCCTGTGCCCGACGACGTTCCCGGTGGGGACCAAACGGGTGTGCGTCGACACCGACTACTACGAGACGTTCAACCGCCCGAACGTGTCGATCGTCGACCTCACCGTCGACCCGATCACCTCGATCACGGCCACCGGCCTCGACACCGCCCGGGGCTCCCACACCTTCGACGCCATCGTGTTCGCCACCGGCTTCGATGCGATGACCGGCGCCATCGTCGCCGTCGACATCAACGGCCGGGATGGCGTCGGCCTGGCCGAGCGGTGGGCCGAGGGCCCCCGGACCTACCTCGGTCTGATGTCGGTCGACTTCCCCAACCTGTTCATGATCACCGGCCCGGGGAGTCCGTCGGTGCTGTCGAACATGGTGGTGTCGATCGAGCAGCACGTCGACTGGATCTGCGACACCCTCTCCCACCTGGGCGAACAGGGCCTGGCCACGATCGAGCCCACGTCGGCGGCCCAGGACGGCTGGGTCCGCCACGCCAACGACTTCGCCGACATCACCCTCTTTCCCCTCGCCGACTCCTGGTACATGGGCGCCAACGTGCCGGGCAAGAGCCGGGTGTGCCTGCCCTACCTCGGTGGCGTCGACGGCTACCGCCAGGTGTGCGACGACGTGGTGGCTCGGGACTATCTCGGTTTCCGCATCGGCGGCCCGGACGGCGAGCGGGTCGCCGATGGGCTGATCCGGGAGCTCATGCCCGACGTCGGGCTGCTGCTGGAGGCGATGGCCGAGCTCGGTCTGCCGCCGCTGGAGACGATGTCGCCGGAGGACGCCCGGGCGTTCATGGCCGCCGCCGCCACTCAGCGGGCCCCGGGCCCCGATGTGGGCGAGGTCGTCGAGGGCACCTACCCCGGCGCTGGAGGCGAGCTCCCGTATCGGCTGTACCGGCCGTCGAGCCCGGGCCCGCACCCGGTGGTCGCCTACTTCCACGGTGGTGGATGGGTGCTGGGCAACACCGACTCCGACGATCCGATGTGTCGCGACCTGTGCGTCAAGACCGACGCCCTTATCGTGTCGTTCGACTACCGCCACGCGCCCGAGCATCGGTTCCCGGCGGCGCCCGAGGACGCCGCTGCCGCCGTCCGCTGGTTGGGCGAGCACGCCGTGTCCCTCGGCGGCGACCCGTCCCGTCTGGCCGTCGCCGGCTGGAGCGCCGGGGCCAACCTCGCCGCCGTCACCTGTCAGACCGTGCGGGACGAGGGCGGCCCGGCCATCGCCGGCCAGGTGCTGCTGTGCCCGGTGACCGACGGCGCCGCCGACTACGCATCGATGACCGACAACGCCGAGGGCTTCGTCCTGACCAAGAGCCTGATGGACTGGTTCTGGGACCACTACCTCGCCGCAGAGCAGCGGTCGGATCCTCGGGCCTCGCCGCTGCGGGCCGAGACCTTGGCCGGGCTCCCGCCCGCCCTGGTCGTCACCGCCCAGTTCGACCCGCTGCGGGACGAGGGCGACGCCTACGCCGCCGCCCTCGACGCCGCCGGGGTGAAGACCGAGCACCTCAGGGCCCGGGGCCAGATTCACACCTCGCCGATGGCGGTCGACGTCCTGCCCACGCCGGCCTACGTCCGGGACGAGATGGCCGCCGCCCTCCGACGCTTCCTCGGGGTCGACGCCAACGACGGGGCCGAGGCCTAGAGCAGCTCCCGGGCCACGACGGCCAGGCCTCCGCACATCGCCACCACCAGCACGACCGGGCGGAACCACGTCCGGTCGAGGTGGTGGCGGAGGTAGCGGGACGCCACCAGACCGATGAGGATGCCGGGCAGGAGATAGCCGATCAGGAGCAGGTCGTCCGGCCGCAGGGCGCCCGTGATCAGCAGACCGGTCAACCCGACGGCGACGACGAAGGCCATGTAGGTCGAGAGCGTCCCCCGCAGTGCGGACGGCGTGAGGTCGTTGAAGGTGACCACCCCGGGCGGTCCCGGTAGGCCGGCGGCGACGGCGGCGAAGGCGATGGCGGCCCCGCCCGCCATCTCGGTGCGCTCGGTTCGGGGCGGATGGAGACCGATGAGCAGCAGGGCGCACGCCGCAGCCGTCGCCGCACCGATGAAGAGGGCCATCGACGAGTCGTCGATCACGCTCAGCAGGAGCAGGGCGGCGGCCACGCCGATGGGGAGGCCGAGGAGGCATCGTCGCACCGCCTCCCGATCGGTGCTGTGGCGCTCGGCCACCACGTGGCGGGCCGAGATCAGCTGCGTGGCCAGCATGAGCGGGGCCGGGGTGAACCCGGGATCGACCCCGGCCAGGATGGGAGCGGCGACCAGGGCCATGCCGATGCCGGTGCTGCCGTGCACCAGGGCCCCGATCGAGGTGATGGTGATGACGACCGCCAGTTGGTCCGGCGTCACCGTCCCTCGAAGCGGGGCGGGCGTCGTTCGGCCATGGCCCGGGTGCCCTCGGCGAAGTCGTCGGTCTGCTGCAGGCGGGCCTGCTCGGCCCCCTCGTGGCGGGTGGCGGCCTCCACCCGGTCGGCCAGGTCGCCCCGCAGGGTGGCGCGGATCGACCGCACCGCCAGCGGCGCCGACAGGGCGATCTCGGCCGCCAGCTCGTGGGCGGCGGATCGCAGCTCCGCCTGCGGCACCAGCCGGTCGGCCAGCCCGAGCTCGACCGCCTCCGGTCCCTTGATCCGTCGACCGGTGTACAGCAGCTCGGCCGCGGCCTGAGGCCCGACGAGACGGGGCAGGGTGACACTGAGACCGAAGCCCTGATGGAAACCGAGGCGGGCGAAATTGGCGCTGAAGCGCGCCTCGGGGGCGGCGATCCGGAAGTCGGCGGTGAGCGCCAGGCCCAGTCCGCCCCCGACGGCGGCGCCCTGGACGGCGGCCACCATCGGGGTCTCGGCCCGGAAGATACGGACGGCGGCGCCGTAGAGCTCGTCGGTGGTGTACGTGCGGCCGCCGCCACCGAAGTCGGCCCCGGCACAGAAGTGCTTCCCCTCGGCGCACAGAACGGCGGCCCGACAGCCCGGGTCGGCGTCGAGCTGGGCCAGGGCGTCGGCGATACCGCCGATGAGATCGAGGGAGAAGAAGTTGTTCGGCGGGCGGCGGAGTTCGATGGTGGCCACGTGGTCCTCGCCGACGGAGACGGTGAGGGCCGGGCCGGTGGGGGAGTCAGCGTCGCTCATGGCGGGCACGGTAGTGGTCAGATCGGGGCCCGCTCCACCTCGACCAGGGTGTCGTGGAAGGCGGCCGATCCCTGGCCGTCGGCCGGGGTGGTGGCGTTGGTGAGGGCGTTCACCCCTCGACCTTCGGGCGTGTGGCGGTGGGACCACCCGAACCCGACCACCACCGTGCCCGGCGGGGTGTCGTCGCTCAGCTCGGCGGTGAGGGTGAGGCGTCCCCGGTCGTTGTGGACCACCACCTGGTCACCGGCCGCCACCGAGCGGGTGGCGGCATCGCCAGGGTGCAGTTGCACCGTGGGACGACCGTCGCCCGGCAAGTGCTCGTCGAAGTCGCCGTAGTTGGCGTTGAGGAACTTGATGTGCCGCTTGCGGGACAGCAGGACCAGGGGGAAGCGGCCGTCGCCTCCCTCGCCCTGGGGCGACTCGTCGGCCGTGTGGTGGGTGAGGGGCCCGAGCGCCAGCCGGCCATCGGCGGTGTCGGCCGGTCGGTCGAGGTTGGGCCGGTGGCCTGACGGTATGGCGAGCCGGGCCCACCCGTCGGCGACCAGTCGGTCGAAGTCGATCCCGGCCAGCCACGGATGGTCGCTGTCGAGGACGTTGCGGATCAGGGTCTCGTCGTCCTCGGCGAGGGTCGGATGGTCGAGGCCCATGGCCCGGGCCAGCCGGCGGAAGATCTCGGTGTTCGACCTGGCCTCTCCCACCGGGGCGATGGCCGGCCGGTTGAGCGAGAGGTACAGGTGACCCCAGGCGATGCCGAGGTCGAGGTGCTCGATCTGGGTGGTGGTCGGGAGGATCAGGTCGGCGTGGCGGGCGGTGTCGGTCATGAACTGCTCGATCACCACGGTGTAGAGATCGTCCCGGGCGAGGCCCGCCACCACGGCGTTCTGGTCGGGACAGATCACGGCCGGGTTGGAGTTGTGGACGACCAGGGCGTCGATCGGGGGTGCGAGATCGGGGTCGGTCAGCACGGCCCCGAGCTGCGCCATGTTGAATCGCCGCCGGGAGGTCGCAGGCTCCGGCAGGTTCAGGGCCTCCTCGAAGTAGACCTGGGTCGAGCGGGCCAGGCCTCCGCCGGCCCGCCGCCAGGTGCCGGTGAGGGCGGGCAGCAGGGCGATGGCCCGCATGATGTCGCGGCCGTGCTGACGATGTTCGGGGCCGACCAGGGAGCGGATGGCGCTGGGTTGGGCCTCGACGTAGCGGTGGGCCAGCCATTCGATGGTGGCGGCGTCGATGCCGGTGGTGTCGGCCGCCTGCGACAGGCCGAAGGCCCGGGCCGACGCCACCAGGTCGTCGGCCCCCGTCGTGTGCTCGGCGATCCAGGCCTGGTCGAGCAACCCGTCCCGGTCGAGCACGGCGATCAGGCCCAGGACGAGGGCCACATCGCTGCCGGGGCGCAGGGCCAGGTGGTGATCGGCCCGCTGGGCCGTCGCCGACCGGGCGGGATCGATGACGATCACCTCGGCGCCCGCCGCCTTGGCCTCGTCGATGACGGGCCACAGATGGCGATTGGTGACGTAGGTGTCGGTGCCCCACAGCAGGATGGTGCGGGCCAGGCGGAGGTCCTCGGGGTCGATGCCGAAGGGCAGACCGGAGACGTCGGCGGCCCCGAGCCAGGCGGTGACCCCGCACAGGTGGCGGTCGATGTCGGAGGCGCCGATGGCGTCGAAGAAGCGGTTGGCCAGCACGCCCTTCTGGATCACGCCCTGGGTGCCGTCGAAGGAGAACTGCAGGATCCCCTCGCCGCCGTGGCGATCGATCACGGTTCCGAGCCGCTCGGCCATCTCGGCCAACGCCTCGTCCCACGGGATCGGCTCGAAGGCGCCCGATCCCTTGGGGCCGGTGCGCCGCAGCGGCCGCTGGAGGCGGTCGGGGTGGTAGACCCGATTGAGGAAGCGGTTGACCTTCGGGCAGAGCTGGCCCCGGGTCGTCGGGTGCTCCTTGTTGCCCCGTAGGCGCACGGCTCGGCCGTCGACCACGGTGACGTCCCAGACGCAGGTGTCCGGGCAGTCGTGGTGGCAGGAGCCTCGGACGGTGCGCTCGACGGTGGTCACCCCGCCGAAGTTAGCGCCGCCTCACGCCCGCCGGTCAGAGGTTTGTCACCAGCCAGCGATGGACGTCGGCGCAGGCTTCGAGCCGTTCGACGCAGTGATCGACGAAGGCGGCCTCGGTGATGGCCGACGGGGTCGGTTCCTGCCAGCGGGCCTGGAACGCCTTGTGTTTGAGCAGGTCGGCCCGCGGGTGGTCGGCCGGGTAGGGCTTGGGCACCCGCTTGTAGCCGGCGCCGTCGAGGTCGATGGCACGGTCGGCCCCCAGGGCGCCGAGGGCGTCGGTCAGGGCCTCACCGGTGATGTCGTCGTCGATGGCGTGGCGCCAGCGGTCGACGTCGTCGAACATGACGCCGGTGGCGTAGCCGATGCCCCCGGCCGAGACCCGGAGGAAGAGCGTGGGCGCCGTCTTCTTGTTCGAACCCTCCCAGAAGCGGAGCAACAGGTGGTCCTTGTAGGGCGGCTTGTCGGGGGAGAAGCGGAGGTCGTTGTTGATGGGGGCGATCGACCCGTTCGCCTTGGGCTGGGCCTCGATGGCGGGGGCGATCCCGTCGGCCAGTCGCTCGCCGACGGCGGTGACGAGGGCCTTGGCCGGTGCGGCGACGGCGGTGTTGTAGGTCTTGCGGTTGGCGTCGAACCAGGCCTTGTCGGAGCGGCCGAGGGTGGTGAGGAAGTCGAGCCCCTCCTGGGGGAATCCGCTGAAGTGGTCGGACATCGTTGTTGTCTCCGCGTGTCGTCGGTTTGGCGGTCGGGCGACCGGTCGGCCCGGTGGCCGACGGAACCTCGTCGATCGGGGACCGCCGGTTTCGACACCGGTCGTCGTCGGGGGTCGAAGTTCGTAAGCCCGGACGCCCTGACACTATGGTCGGCCTCCATGAAACTCGGGACGAGCATCAATTACGTGGGCGACTTCGCCAAGTCGGTCGACAAGGTCGTGGAGCTTGAGGCGGCCGGGGTCGACGTCGTCTGGGTGGCCGAAGCCTACAGCGTCGACGCCGTGAGCCAGGTGGGCTACCTGGCGGCCAAGACCGAGCGCATCGAGATCGGCACCGGCATCCTCAACGTCTACTCCCGCACCGCGGCAGCCATGGGCCAGACGGCGGCCGGGCTCGACATGGTGTCCGACGGTCGCTTCATCCTCGGTCTGGGCGCGAGCGGGCCCCAGGTGATCGAGGGCTTCCACGGCGTGGCCTACGAGAAGCCGATGGCCCGCATCCGGGAGTACATCGACGTGGTCCGGATGACGTTGCGCCGCGAGCCGCTGGTCTATGACGGCAAGACGGTGACCATCCCCCTGCCCGAGGGCGACGGCACCGGCCTGGGCAAGCCGCTCAAGCTCATCAACCACCCGGTCCGCAGCGAGATCCCGATCTGGTGGGCGTCGCTCATGCCTCTCAGCGTCAAGGCCACGGCTCAGAACGCCGACGGCTGGCTGCCGGTGTTCTTCCTGCCCGACGAGTTCCAGCGGGTGTGGGGAGACGACCTCAAGGCGGGTACGGCCAAGCGAGACGAGTCGCTCGGCCGTCTCGACATCGGTGCCGGCACCACGGTGGCCATCGGCGACGACCTGGTGGGGGAGGGCGCCGACCCGATACTCGACATGGGTCGTCCCATGACCGCCCTGTACTGGGGAGGGATGGGCGCCCGGGACAAGAACTTCTACAACACGATCGCCAAGAAGTACGGCTACGAGGAGGAGGCGGTCACCATCCAGGACCTCTACCTCGACGGCCACAAGGACGACGCGGCCGCCGCCGTACCCCGCGACTTCCTGGAGCGCTCGACCCTGGTCGGCCCCGAGTCGTACGTGAAGGAGCGTCTCGGGGTGTGGAAGGAGGCGGGTGTGACCGTGCTCAACGTCAACGTCCCACCCGGCCACGACGCACCGGCCACCATCGGCAAGCTCAAGGAGTTGATGGAGGACGCCTGAGGAGGGCCCGGCCGGCCCGGCGCCCCCCGCCCGCACCCTGGCCGAACCCGTCCCCGCCCGCAAACGGTGGTCGAGGCGCCACCGCCCGTGCCGCCGGGCTACCTATGCTTGGCCGGTGCTTCCCCGACTTCGGACCCTCGTGACGTTCCTGCTGGTCGGCGCGCTCACGTTGGCCGCCTGCTCGGACAGCACCGACGACGAGGCCACAGCAGCCGAGGACGAGGCCCCCTCGGGCCGGGCCGAGGACGATGAGACCGACGACGGTTCGTCGGTCGATGAGCGGGATCGCGACGACGCGGACGCCGACGCCGACACCGATGGTGAAGGGGAGGGGGCCGAGGAGGCCCTCGGGCCCGACGTCGAGCTGGCGGGCGTGGTGGTGTCCGCCGTCGACGGCGTCGCCCTCCCGGACACGGCGGTATCGACCGGTGAGGACACGGTGCTCACCGACGGTGACGGCCGCTTCGCCCTGACGGCGCCCGCAGGCTCGATCCTCACGGTGTCCCGCCCGGTGTGGGGCGACGTCGAGATCGAGGTGCCGACCGACGATGCGGCGATCGAGGTCGAGATGGAGCCGGTGGTGGTGCGGGGCGTCCGGGTGGCCAAGGACGTGGCCGCCGATCCCGAGCGTTTCGACGACCTCCTCACGCTGATCGAGGGCACCACGGTCAACACCCTGGTCTTCGACACCAAGGACGAGACCAACTTCGTGCTCTACGACACCGAGGTCGAGGTGGCCAACGACATCGGCGCCGTCGATGCGGTGTACGACCCGGCCGAGTTGCTGGCCCTCACCCGGGAACGCGACCTGTACGCCGTGACCCGCATCGTCACCTTCGAGGACCGCCTGTGGGCGGACGGGGTGCCCGAGGCCAAGCTGGCGGGCTCCTGGGTCGACGCCTCCGACGAGGCCAACTGGGCCTACCCCCTGGCCCTGGCCGCGGAGGCCTGCGCCCTCGGCTTCGACGAGATCCAGTTCGACTACGTTCGCTTCCCCGCCGGCCGCACGGCCGAGGTCGCCGCCTCCCGGCTGCCGGGCACGAGCGAGGAGCGGGCGGCCGTGATCCAGCGGTTCCTCACCGAGGCCCGGGCGAGGTTGCGGCCCGAGGGCTGCGGGGTGTCGGCCGCCATCTTCGGCATCGTGATGTCGAGCGAGACCGACGAGGGCATCGGCCAGACACCGGAGACGGTGTCGCCCGTGGTCGATGCGGTCAGCCCGATGCTGTATCCGAGCCACTACGGGTCCGGTTGGCTGGGCTTCGCCGACCCCAACGACCACCCGGGTCCCGTCATCGCCCACGCCCTCGACACCGGCGAGCCCAAGCTCGACCCCGCCGTGCTGGTGCGACCGTGGATCCAGGGCTTCGAGTACAACGGCCAGCAGGTGCAGGCCCAGATCGACGAGAGCGAGGCCCGCGGGGCGGGATGGATCATATGGAACTACCCCGGAAACTACCGGCGCGACTGGCTGCCCTCGTCCTAGGGCTGCCCCTGGCCGCCGTCGTCCTGATCGGCTGTGTGGCCGACGACGGCACGGCCACCATCGGCCAGGAGTCGGGCACCGAGACGACGCTGCCCTCGACCACCGCCCCCGCCGCCAACGAGTCGGGTGACGACGCCGCCGCCGAGACCACCGACGACGAAGCGGCCGGCACCGACGGGGCCGACGAGACCGAGGCGGCGAGCGGGCCGACCACCACGCTGCCGCCCCTGCAGGGCCTCGGTACCGACGTGGTGGCCGAGGGCTTCGACCAGCCGATCCTGGTGACGGGGGCGCCCGGCACCGACGCCCTGTTCGTCGTCGAGCGGGAGGGCGTGATCCGCACCGTGGTCGACGGGGAGATCGCCGACGAACCGTTCCTCGATCTGCGGGACCGTCTGCTGTCGTCCAGCATCGAGCAGGGCCTGCTCGGCCTCGCCTTCCACCCCGACTACGCCGACAACGGCCGCCTCTTCGCCTACTGGACCGACCCCGACGGCGATTCGATGTTGGCCGAGTTCACCGCCACCGATCCCATCATGGTCGACCCCGACTCGATGTCGACCGTGCTCCAGATCGACCAACCGGCAGAGCGCCACAACGCCGGCATGCTGCTGTTCGGCCCCGACGGTCTGCTCTACGTGTCGGTGGGCGACGGGGGCAGCGGCGGCTCGACCTCGCAGGACACGAGCAACCTGTTGGGCACGATCCTGCGCCTCGACGTCGACGCCGTCGGCCCCGACCCCTATGCCGTTCCCGACGGCAACCCGTTCGGCGACGAGATCTGGGCCTACGGTCTGCGCAACCCGTGGCGGTTCTCCATCGACCCCGGCCAGGAACTGATGTACATCGGCGACGTCGGTCAGGAGGCGTTCGAGGAGCTCAACATCGTCTCCCTCGATGGCGCCGGCACCAACTTCGGTTGGTTCACGATGGAGGGCGACCGCTGCTTCCGGGCCGGGTGCGACACCGACGGGCTGACCGATCCCACCTTCCAGTACGGCCGTGACGACGGCTGCTCGATCACGGGCGGGTGGGTGTACCGGGGCGCCGCCATCCCCGAGTTCGACGGCCACTACTTCTACGCCGATTGGTGCACGGGCTTCGTCCGCAGCCTGCGCTACGACGGCTCACGGATCAGCGACCAGTTCGACTGGACCGACGACTTCGGTCTGGGTCAGGTCACCAGCTTCGGTCTCGACAACGACGGCGAGCTGTACGTCGTCACCTGGGACGGCGGCCTCCACCGGATCGTGGCCCGCCGCTGAGCCACACCCGCCCGGACCGGTGGGCACGGCCCGGAGCGGCGGGACTCTGTGGAGCGACGGCTGCGGCGGTCAGTAGTACTGGGGGCCGTAGGTGACGGTGTTGATGTCGCGGCGGGTGGCCAACACGGACCGCCAGGGCAGCGCCAGGTAGCGATCGGCGGCGGCCCGGGCCTCGGTGGCGAGCTCGTCGAGCGGGCACACCTGGTTGAGCACACCATGCGCCAGCAGTTCCTCGGCGGAGAAACGACGTCCGAGGATCAGCGCCTCCCGGGCCAGCGCCGGACCGAGCCGGCGGGTGAGGGCCACATTCGGCAGGCCCTTGAACGCCATGCCGATCTCCACCTCGGGCAGCCAGAACTGCGCCCCCTCGACGGCGATCTGATGGTCGCAGGCGAGGGCGATCGACCAGCCCCCGCCGACGGCGAAGCCGTTGACGGCTGCGATCGACACCAGGTCGGCGTGGACCATGGCGTCGAAGATCCGCCCGATGACCCGGGGGATCCGGTCGAGCCGCTCCTGTTCGACCGCCCGCTCCTCGTCGGTGGTGGCCGCCTCGAGGGGGCGGAGATCGGCGCCGGCACAGAAGGCGGGCCCTGTCCCGGCCAGGATCGCCACCCGGATCGAACGGTCATCGCGGGCCCGGTGGACGAGGTCCTCCAGCTCGGCGAGCACGTCGACCGTCAGCCCGTTGCGCTTGGCCGGACGGTTGAAGGTGATGGTGGCCACCGGCCCATCGGCCGACCAGGTCAGGTACTGCAGGCTGCTCGTCACGCCCGACATGGTGCCCGAGCGCCGTCCTCGCCGCCAGCCCGGAACCGACGGCGCCGACACCTCGGGCGGAGCCCGAGGATCAGGCGGGCAGCAACGGCGGGACCGGCAGGCCTACGGCGTCGGCCACCACCCGGAGCAGCTCGGCCTCATCGGCGGTGGCCCGGTTGTCGTGCATGACGACGGCGGTGGCCCCGGCCACGAAATCCTGGCGGGCCTGGCGGTCGAGGTCGCCCAGTCGGTCGAGGGCGGCATCGAGGCGGGGGAACTGGTCGGGCTGGGCGGCGGGGAGCGGGGTGTGGGCCACCCCGATCTGGGCCAGGGCGGCCCCGAAGGCGGCGTCGGCCTGCCCTTGGCCCGAGCTGTTGTACCGGGCGAGGGTGGCGTAGACGGTGATCGCATCGTCGAGACGGCCGCCGAGATTGACCGTGTGACGGCGATCGCCGGTGTCGGTCTCGGCCTCCAGGTGACGCAGCATCACCCGCCGGAGGATCCACCGGAAGAGGTCGTCGACGTCACCGGCCCCGCCCATGGCGGCGATGGTGGCCACCAACGACCGCTTGAAGTCGTAGGGCGTCTCCCGGATCGAGTGGAGGGCGATGTCGATCGCCGGCAGTTGGAGCGGCCGGTCGAGGTCGGTGATCACCCGCCCGGCGGCGTCGAGGTAGCCCACGTCGAGGAAGGTGGCCTGGGCGGCCAGGGCCAGCTGTTGGGGCCGGATGCTCGGATCGTCGGAGGCGAGAGCGCCCACCACCGCCGCCACCGCGCCCTGTCTCGTGTGGAGGAAGTTCTGGGTCGGCTCGGGGATCCGGGCCAGGAGGTTCTGGGCGTGCTCGATGTGGTCCTGGGTGGGCCCGTCGAAGGTTGGTGGGCCGTACTGGCGGGCGCCGTTCACCGGGGGCCGGGCCGACGTGGCCTGGGGTTGGGCCGGGGCCGGTGGGGTGAACGACGACGTGCGGCTGGAGCCCCCGGCGGCGATCACCATCGGATCGACGGGGAGGCCGGGGATCGCGACCTGGGCCGGGAGCGCCCCGCCCCACGTGGCCTGGGGCCGACCGGCGGGCCGACCCGATCGACCGCCGGCCGGGGCGCGGCGACCGGACGACGGGGCCTCGGCCACCTGCTGGGGCGCCGGAAACTCCCCATTCCACTGGGGGAGGAGGCGGGTGATGCGGTCCTTCAGCGGCGGGTGGGAGGCGAACACACTGGTCATGGCCGAGGAGATGAAGAGGTGATTGGTCTCCGCTGCGTGGGCGGCCCGGACCTTGTTGCCGCTGCCCATCCCGCCGATCTTCATCAGAGCCTCGCCGATGCCCGACGGGTCGCGGGTGTACTGCACGGCCGAGGCGTCGGCCAGATACTCCCGCTGGCGGGAGACGGCGGCCTGGATCATCTGGGCGAACAGGGTCCCGGCCCAGCCCACGATCAGCAGGGCGACCCCGGCGGCCATGATGACCAGTGCGGCGTTGTTGTTGTCCCGGTTGTTTCGACTGCGGGGTGCCCACCACAGGTGATGGAGGAGGAGGCGACCGATGACGGTGATGATGGCGATGCCGTAGACCCAGCCGATGATCCGGGTCTTGACCCGGGAGTCGCCGTTGGCGATGTGGGCGAACTCGTGGGCGATCACGCCCTGCAGCTCACGTCGATTGAGCTGCTGCAGCGCTCCTCGGGTCACCCCGATGGCGGCGTTGTCGGCCGACCAGCCGGCGGCGAAGGCGTTGATGCCCGGCTCCTCGTCGAGCACGTACACCGCCGGGACGGGCATGCCCGACGCGATGGCGATCTCCTCCACCACGTTGGCCAGCTGCTTCTCGCTGGCGTCGAGGGTGTTGAAGTCGACGGGGCGGCCGCCCATGGAAGCGGCGACGTAGGAACCGCCGCCGCCCTTGATCTGGTTGGACTTGAGCAGCGAGGTACCGACGATGCCGATCGTGGTCACCGGGGCGGCGACGCTGAACGCCTGCAGCGGCAGCACCTCGCCGGAGGCGTACAGCATCACGCCGGTCAGGATCGCCGTCACGATGGCGACGATCGCCGTGATACCCATGACCAGCAGGATGATGAGGCGGGTGGTGCCCTGCCTCGCCTGGTCCTGATGGGATTGAAAATCCATGTCAGTCGCTCAGACCGGGCCTCGGGGCTTGCGGGTCGTCGTCGAAGGAGACCTGGATGTTGTCGCGCTTGTGGACCTTGCCGTCGGCGTCGAGATCGAGGTAGGCGGCGTCGGCGAAGCCGAAGCCGTTGGCGAACAGCACTGGCGGGAAGGTGGTCTTGTACTCCTGGTAGGTGTTGACCTGGTCGTTGTAGTTCTGCCGGGCGAAGGCGATCTTGTTCTCCGTCGTGGTCAGCTCCTCGGTGAGTTGGGCCATGTTCTGATTGGCCTTCAGATCGGGGTAGGCCTCGGCCACGGCCAGGAGGCGGCCGAGCGCACCCTCCAGCGCACCTTCGGACTGGGCCAGCTTCTGCATGGCCTCCAGGTTCTCCGGGTCGCCCGACACCTCGATGCGGGCCTGGGTGGCGGCGGCCCGGGCGTTGACCACGGCCTCGAGGGTCTCCCGCTCGTGGTTCATGTAGCCCTTCACCGTCTCGACCAGGTTGGGGATGAGATCGTGACGCCGCTCGAGCTGCACGTCGATCTGGGCGAAGGCGCCGCGGGTCCGCTCACGGAGCCGCACCAGCTTGTTGTAGATCGACACCAGGAACACGCCGATCAGGACGACGATGACGATCAGGACGATAAGAATGATCAAACCCATGGTTCGGCCCTCACTTGCCGCTTCGGTAGGGGTGACGGCCTCTGCCGCCCGGCCCACCTGCCCGACACTGTAGGGCAAATCCGGACCGGGTCGGACCCGTCGGACAGGTCGCCGGACCAGACCGTGACCCGACCCGCCGGCCGCTATCCCTCGGTGGCCAGCACCCGATCGAGGTGCGCCTCCGACGCCGGGCGCAATGCGGCCAGCATCGTCGCCGTCTGCTCGAAGGCGGCCTCGGCCCGCCAACCGTCGGGCTCGAGCTCCGCGGGGATGTCGGTGGCCCGGAGGGCGAGACGACGCCAGGAGTCGACCACCAGGGTCCGCAGCACGAAGGCGTCGACCGGTGCGGCGTCGACCAGGCGGTCGGGAGCCGACGCCGGGGCGAAGGTGTCGAGGTGGGTGCGATAGCGCTCGTCGAGCTGGCCGTCGGGATCGAAGAAACGACGCCGACCATCGTCGTCGAGCAGCGTGCCCGCCGTGACCGGCCCTCGGGTGAGCGCCAGCACGCCGCCGAGTCCGGGCCCGTCGGCCACGGCCTCGGTCACCTCGTCGGGGGTGACGAGGGCCGACGCGAGGACGCCGGGGGCGGCCGGGGCCAGGCCCAGCCAGCCCAGGCGCCGGTGGAGTTCGGCCCGGGCCTCGTCGTCGGCGTCGGCGCCGAGAACGGCCACCGTCCACTCCCCGTCCCAGGCGAGGAGGGGACGCTCGTAGATGCGGCGGTTGGCGGCGACGAAGGTCGACACCGCATCCGGGTGCACCTGGTAGAACGAGCGGCGGCCGATCCGCTCGGCCGTCACCAGCCGCTCGGCGGACAGCCGCTGCAGGGTGGTGCGCACGTTGCGATCGTTGATGCCGAGCGGTGCGGCGAGATCGATCAGGGCACCGACCGGCGCAGCCTGGGCCCGGGGGAGCAGGGCATCGCCGAAGATCGTGGTGAGCAGGACCCGGGCGCTGCTGCCCGTGGTGTGGGCGTAGCGGTCGAGCACCGCCGCCGTGGCCGGTGTCAGCGCCGCTGTCGTCGTGGTCCCGAGGTCCGCTGTCGTCACGCCCCACATCGTAACGTGATACACAAAACTTGCCAAGTGGGCATTCGTGTGTATCATGAATGTGGAAGCGGTCACTCCGAACCGCCCGGACCGCCAGGGGGTCACCATGCCGAGAACGTGGACGTCGATGGAGGACTTCGAGGACTTCCTCGACAACCGAGGAATCGTCGAGGTCGACGATGAGATGCCCGACGAGTACCGCCAGGCGGTGTTCCAGTTCATCGAGCTGCACGCCAACAGCGAGCTGATGGGCGGTCTGACCGAGCGGGACTGGATCCCTCGGACCCCCGGCCTGCGGGCCAAGATGTCGGTCCTGGCCAAGACCCAGGACGAGATCGGCCACGCCCACCTTCTCTACATGGTGGCCGCCGACATGGGGATCAAGACCCGCACCGAGATGTTGGAGGATCTCTTCGCCGGCAAGAGCAAATTCCACAACGTGTTCCACTACCGGGTGCACAGCTGGGGCGATCAGGTCGCCGTCGCCTTCCTGGTCGACGCCGCCGCCCTCGCCAGCCAGCAGGCGGTGTTCAAGAACTGCTCCTACGGCCCCTACAAGCGGATCCTCAAGCGCATCATCTCCGAGGAGGGGTTCCACATGCGTCTGGGCGAAGACCGGATGCTCCGCTTCTCGCAGGGCACCCCACTGCAGCGGGAGATGTTCCAGGAGTCGCTCGATCGGTGGTTCTGGCCGGCCCTCCAGCTCTTCGGGCCGGACACCAAGCCCAACGACAAGCTGCTGCGGTGGCACATCAAGTCGGAGCGCAACGAGGTGCTCCGGGATGGTTGGGTCCAGAAGTTCGTGCCCATGCTCCACTCCTACGGGTTCACCGTGCCCGACCCCGACCTTCGCTACGACGAGGACACCAAGCGCTGGATCATCGGCGAGATCGACTGGGAGCCCTTGAAGCGGGCCATCGCCAACGGTGGCCCCGACTCCGAGCGCCGGATCCGGGAGGCCCGGGAGAACTGGGAGAACTCGTCCTGGGTGCGCGACGCCCTCGACCGGGTGCCGGCGGGGGTTGTCTGATGACGACCGTCGGTCCCCTTCAGCCCGAGACGGTGACGGTCGACGACCTGATCGCCGCCGTATGGAACGTCCTCGGCACCGTCGACGACCCGGAGTATCCGGGCATCTCCATCGTCGAACTCGGCCTCGTCTTCTCCGTCGAGGTCGACGGCACCACCGCCCACGTCGGTCTCATACCGACGTTCAGCGGCTGCCCCGCCCTGGCCATGATCGCCGAGGACGTCTCGGGCGCCGTGCGCTCCGTGCCGGGCCTCGACCGGGCCGAGGTGCGATGGCTGACGGCCCCGACCTGGTCGATCGAGCGGGTCACCCCGAAGGCCCGGGCGGTGTTGGCCGACCGCTTCACCGTCGCCGTCCGCATCGGCTCGGGCCCGGTGCCCTGCCCCCGGTGCGGCAAACCGACCGAGGAGCGTTCGCTCTTCGGCCCCAGCCGCTGTCGAGCCGTCCACCGGTGCGAGCACTGCATCGAAACCATCGAAGTACTCCGGAGCTGACATGGCCCTCTACGAAGTGTTCCTCAAGCGCGACGGCAAGGACGAGTACCGGCACGCCGGCGCCCTCGATGCCGCCAACGACGAGCTGGCCCTGGTGCTGGCCCGCGAGAGCTACGTCCGACGGGGGGAGGGCGATCGCCTGTGGCTGGTGCGCCGCGACCACGTGCTCGTGGCCGACGACGACTTCCTCGGCACCAACGCCGACAAGCCCCATCGCCACCACGACGGCAAGGCGGTCGCCGCCCGCCGAAGGGCGGCCCGGGAGGCGGCGGCCGAGGCGGCAAAGCGAGCCGAGGTGTCGGCCAATGGCTGATCTCGCAAGCGAGCTGGGGCCGGGCGGCATCGAGGTCGTCCTGTCCCTCGCCGACGACGAACACCTGATGGGCCAGCAGTACGCCGAATGGATCGGGGTCACCCCGTTCCTCGAGGAGGACCTGGCCTTCTGCAGCATCGGTCAGGACGAGCTCGGCCACGCCGCCCTCCTGTACGCCGTGGTCGTCGGAGACGACGGCTCGATCGACGGCGAGGCCGCCATCGACCAACTCGCCCTCCAGCGGGCCGGCGAGGACTACCGCAGCTGCTGGTTCACCGAGCGGCCGACCGACGACTGGGCCGAGGCCCTCGTCCGGCACTGGCTCTACGACCGCGCCGAGCAGCTCCGGTGGGCCCAGTTCTCCTCGTCGACCGTCGCCGCGCTCGCCGATGCGACCGTCCGGGTCGAGCGGGAAGAGGTGTACCACCGGCGGCACGGCGACGGCCTGCTCGACGTGCTGCTCGGCGACCCCGACTCCGGGCCCCGGCTGCAGTCGGCCGTGCGGTTGTGGGCGCCCCTGGCCCTCGGCATGTTCGAGCCGGTCGCCGGTGAGGGCGAGGCTCTGGCCGATGGGGTGATCGGCGGCAGCGTGGCCGATCTGCGTGCGCCGTGGATGGACATGGTCACCGATCGCTTCGGTCCGGTCGAGTGGGGCATCGCCCCGGCTCAGGAGGGCCGTCGGCTCCGCTCGAGCTGGTTCGACCCGCTCATGTCCCGGATGCGCGAGGTCATCGACCTCGATCCCCTCGCCCTCTGGTAGCGGCCTCTCGGCCCGTGTGGGGTCCTCAACTCGGCGTCGGCGGGACGAACGCGTACTGTTGGGCGATCCATCGACGAGATAGGGGAGCGCATGAGAGCAGTCGTCTGCAAGGAGTTCGGCCCGCCGGAGAACCTGGTGGTCGAGGAGATGGACGACCCGACCCCGGGCCCGGGTGAGGCCCAGATCGAGGTGAAGGCGTGCGCCGTCACCTTCCCCGACACCCTCATGCTCGAAGACAAGTACCAGTTCAAGGCCCCACCGCCCTACATCCCCGGCGGTGAGGTCGCCGGTGTCGTCTCCGCCGTCGGCGAGGGCGTCGACGCCGTCTCCGTGGGCGACCGCGTCGTCGGTGGGCAGGGCACGGGCGGTTTCGCCGAGCTGGCGACCGCTCCCGCCGACCGGCTTCGCATCCTCCCCGACACCGTCGGGTTCGCCGAGGTGACCGGCCTGAACTACGCCTACGGCACGACCCTGTACGGCCTCAAGTATCGGGGCGAGCTGCAGGAGGGCGAGACCATGCTGGTGTTGGGTGCCGGCGGGTCGGTCGGTCTGTCGGCGGTGGAGTTGGGCAAGTTGATGGGAGCCCGGGTCATCGCCGCCGCCTCGACCGAGGAGAAGCTCGACCTGTGCCGCGAGCGCGGCGCCGACGAGACGATCAACTACGCCGAGGAGAACCTCAAGGACCGGGCCAAGGAGCTGACGGGCGGCGCCGGCGTCAACATGGTCTACGACTGCGTGGGTGGCGACTACGCCGAGGCGGCGTTGCGGGCCATCGCCTGGGAGGGCCGGTTCATGGTGATCGGCTTCACCGCCGGCATCCCGTCGATCCCGCTCAACCTCACCCTGCTGAAGAGCTGCCAGATCGTGGGCGTGTTCTACGGGGCGATGACGGCCAAGGAGCCGGAGCTGAGCAACGCCGTGTCGGACGAGCTGATCGAACTGACGGCCGCGGGGCGGCTCCAGCCCCACGTGTCGGGCAGCTACGGGCTGGACGAGGCGGGCGAGGCCCTCCGGGCGATGATGGATCGCAAGGCCCGGGGCAAGCTCGTCGTCGTCCCCTGACGTCGGCGGCGCCGACGTCGTCGTAGGCCGGCCCGCACATCGGACCAGCGATCGGTGATCTCGGGCCCGCACATCGGACCAGCGATCGGTGATCCCGAACTAGGCCTCGGCCGACTCGGGGTCGCGGTCGCTGCCGCGTCCGGCGAGGCGGGCCTGACCCTCGGCCAACTCGCTCTGGAGCCGTCGCTCGTCGTACTGGCTGAACAGCCAGGCGGCGACGAGGTAGAGCACGGCGCCGGCGATGCCGGTCAGGCGGACGCCGAGGTCGTCATCCACGTCACGGCCGAGCTGGAGCAACAGGGCGAACAGCACGACGCCGACGGTGGTGGCCAACTTCTGGAGGAAGGTGCGGGTGGCGTAGAACATCGCCGCCCGCGACTCCCCGGTCTCCAGTGAGGAGTGCTCGGCGATGTCGGACAGGATCCAACCCGGCATCACGCTGAGAATGGCGAACGGCACGGCGAAGATGATCACCGGTACCGCCACCTGGGCGAAGGGCCACTGGTCGACCAGGCCGAGTCCGGCGATGGTGGCGAACACCGCCGAGCCGAGGAAGAAGGCCACGATCGTCGGCTTCTTGCCGCCCCGGAGGCGCTGACCCCAGGCGGCGACGAGGGGGAACAGCCCGATCGAGGCCACCACCATGATCAGGAGCAGGACGGTGCTCACCCACTCCTCGAGCTCGACCAGCACCGTGATGTAGAACAGCAGGCCGGTCTGGATGATGGCGAGGCCGCCGAAGTAGGCGAAGTCGGCGGCGGCGTAGAACCGGAAGTACGGGTTGCGGAGGACGAAGCGCACCGCCGGGAGCAGCGGGATCGACGACGGCTCCTGCGACGACGTCCACTTGCGTTCGTCGAGGGTGAACACCGGCACCGCCATGAAGCCGAGGCCGATCACGCAGGTGATACCGGCCGCCACCTGCCAGCCCCGGTAGGTGCCGACCGAGCTCTCGAAGATGCCGGCGACGAACAGCGTCGTCGCCGCCACCACGAGGCCGAAGGCCCAGGCGACCGAGGTCCAGGTCGAGATGCGCAGCCGTTCCATCGGGGTGCGGCCGAGATCGGCCACCAGGGCGAAGGCGGGGGTCACGTAGGCGGTGAGGGCGACGTACAGGATCACCTGGACGATGAGGATCCACACGATGTTCCAGGCGCTCTGGGAGTCGACCGGCGGAACGAACATCAGCCACGTGGCCAGGGCGGCCGGGATCATGCCGGCCGCCATGAACGGGATCCGCCGACCCCGGCGGTGTTTGCTCGAATCCGACAGGGAGGCGATCAGCGGGTCGGTGATGGCGTCGGTTAGGCGCCCGGCGGCGGCCAGTATGGCCACTACGTTGAGAATGCCGAGCACGGTGGCCTCGGTGACGAGTGTCGGCAGCCCGGCCGACTCCGGTGGCAGGTAGAAGAAGACCAGCAGGGTGTTGATCAGGTTGATCAGGGTCGACATTCCCAGGTAGCCGGCGCTGAGACGGATGATGACCGAACGGGGTAAGGCTGTCTCGGTCATACGGCGGCGGCGTCGAGCCTCGGCGACCGCGACGCCGGGGCTGGGAGGGGATCGAGCATCGGCCCACGCTAGACCTTTCGTTGGCGGCCGCCGAGCCCTGACGACAAGTACCCGGCTGGTGGTGGACACGACAGGTGGTTGACGACGCGGCGCACGTTCTCCGCCGGTCCCGTTGAAGCGCTATACATGATGGCCGTTGTCGGCCGAGCAGAGGGGCAGAGGACAGTGAGGTTGGTCGAGCGGCGACGGGTGTTGGCGTCGGCGGTGATCGTGGCCCTGGTGGGGTGGTTCATCGGGACGACGTCGGCCGCCCACGCTCAGGACGACGCCGAGGGCGACGAAGCGGTCACGTCGTTCGACGGGGAGACGGTGGTGGTGGCGACCAAGCCCCTGGTGCCCTTCGTCTTCGTCGACGATGCGGCCGCCGACGGTGCAGGCCTGCGGGGTTACAGCGTCGATCTGTGGAACGAGTTGGCCGCCCGTCTTGGACTCGAGACCGAGTGGGTCGTCGACGAGACCGTGAGCGAGATCCTCGATCGCACTCGGACCGGTGAGGCCGACGTCGCCATCGCCGGCATCTCGATGACGGCCGAGCGGGAGACGTTCCTCGACTTCACCCACCCGTACTACGACTCGGGCCTCCAGGTGGCCACGGCCACCTCTTCGGGAGGCGGGACCGTCGGCGCCATCTGGGATCTGGTCACCAACCGGGGGGTGATCGCCCTCGTCCTCGGGCTCGTATTCCTCGCCGTGGTGGTGGCGCACCTGGTCTGGTTGAGCGAACGCAAGCACAACGAGCAGTTCCCCAAGGGCTATCGGGCCGGCGTTGGCGAGGCCCTGTGGTGGTCGACGGTGTCAATGGTGACCGGGGGTGAGGCGGTGAAGGACATCCGCCATCCGCTGTCGCGGCTGATGGCGGTGGTGTGGATGGTGCTCGGCCTGTTCCTGGTGGCCTACGTGACGGCTCAGGCCGCGGCCCGCATCACGGTCAGCGAGCTCCAGAGCGACATCAACGGCATCGAGGACCTGGCCGGCCAATCGGTGGTCACCGTCGACGGCACGGTGTCGGCCACCTACCTCACCGAGGCCAACCTCGGCTACGACACGGTGGGCGACATCGACACGGCGCTGGCCGGCGTGGCCGACGGGACCTACGACGCCGTGGTCTACGACGCCCCGATCCTGGCCTATCGGATCGACACCGACTACGCCGGTCTGGTGCAGCTGGCGGGCTCGGACTTCGCCCCCGACCCCTACGGCATCGCCCTGACCAGCGGCAGCGAGCTGCGCGAGGCCATCAACGCCGAGCTGCTGCAGATGTCGCGCGACGGCACCCTCGACACGCTCAACCAGGAGTGGCTCGGTATCGACCGTTGAGCCCCAACCCCGCCGCTATCGGGACGACCGACGGAGGCGGGGGGTCAGTCCTCCTGGTAGATCACGTCGAAGCGCTGGAAGATCGTGGCCATGTCAGGGGTGAAGGCCACGCCGATCGTTGGCAGGAAGCGACTGAAGAAGACGGTGTGGGCCTCCAACCAGAAGGCCCGTGTCCGGTCGCCCTCGCCCTCATCCCAGGCGAATCGATCGTCCACCGACGACAGCGGCCCGATGCGGACGTCGGTGATCTCCAGCACGGCTCGGGGGCGCATCGCGCCGTCGAGGGCGATCTCCAGATCGCCGACCCGGGGGATCGGGTCGCCATCGTGCTCGTACTCGGCGACCGCCCCGGCGGTGGCCCGCTTCGGGCCGTGCAGGACGAGATCGATCAGCTCGTCGGCCAGCTCGACCGAATCGCCGAACGGCCAGGCGTCGGCGAGGGGGGTGTCGTCGGGGCGTCCGGAGGCGGCGAGGAACCGGCGCCAGAAGTCGGCGACGGCGGCCTCGTCCCTGGTTCCCAGCGGGGTGCGGTCGACCATGGCCGGAGCCTAGTGCCCGGTGGTCGCCCGGCCGTCGGGCACCGGATCAGTCGGTCATCTCGAAGTAGACGCTCAGGCGATGGATCAGCTGGCACACCGACACCCACACCGCCAGCTCCACCGTCTGGGCCGACGACAGCTGATCGGCGACCAGCCCGATGACGGGGGCGTCGACCGCGGCCGGGCTGGGGGCGATGGCGCGGGCGGCGGTGAGGACAGCCGCCGTGGCGTCGTCGAGACCGGCGGCCGCCAGGTCGAGATCGGGCGACGCCGCCGCCTCCACCTCGGCCGTGGTGGCGCCGTGCTGCTCGGCCAGAGTGCGCTGGGCCGCGACCAGGCGCTCGTTCCCCGCCGCCACGGCGAAGACCAGGCCGGCCAGCGCCTTCTTGTCGACACCGAGCTCGGACTGGCTCGGATCGAGGTTGTGGCGAAGCATGGCGCCCAAGGCCCTGGCCGGCTTGGCGTGGGCCATCGCCGTGATCAGGGGCTCGTCGTAGCCGTAGATGTCGGCCACATGGGATCGGATCGCCGCCTGCTGCTTGGGGATGCCCTCCATCCACGTCTTCTCGAGCTTGATCGCCCCCCGGGCGTTGCGGCCCACCCGGATGAACGTGCCGAGGGTGTCGGTCGGGGGAGGGGTGGAGCCGTCGGCCCGCTCGACGCCGGCCCAGCCGTGCTGACCGACGGACCAGCCGGTCGGCTCGATCAGATCGGCGACGTCGCCGACCGACTCCGCCTCCAGCTCGATGCCCATGGCGTCCATGAACTTGTTGAGGAACCCCATCATGGCGACGCCCATGACGACCCACTCGGCATCGGAGGGTCCGAGCTCGGCCACCAGGCGCTTCTTGTACTCGGGGGTGTAGTAGTGGGGGATGAACGAGAGGGCCTCGGAGATGTCGACCGCGGCCTGCTCGACGTCGGTCCGCTTGGCCCCGGTCACGGCGTCGGCGCTCGATCCCCGGCGGAGGGCGAACGAGCAGGTGTGGGCCGAGCAGTAGGCGCACGACGCCGCCCGCGACGAGGTGTACATGGCGAGGCCGACGATGTCCTTGGGCGCGCCCCGGCCGAACAGCATCGGCGGCAGGTTGAGGAAGTTGGGCACCATCAGGTTGTAGGTGCGGAAGCCGGCGGGCCAGATCTCCAGATAGGGATCGCAGTTGGGAACGACGCCGATGAGCACGTTCACCAGGTTGAGCACCGGGCCGTAGCGTTGGTGGAGTTCTTCGAACTCGACACGATCGTCCGAGATCAGTTCGGCCAACGTAGCGGGCATGGCCATGCTCCTTCCGGCGAGGTGCGGTCATCGTCGAGGGCCCCAACCCGCCAACCGGTTTGTTCAAACCCGGACCGTACTCGATCACCCGCCAGGGTGTGTAGCCTGCGACATCATTCACCATCGATCCCGTACCCGCTGAGCAGGGGCGACGGAGCCCGGTGGCCGACGACCCACCGTGGGCGACGTTGTGACCAACGCCCGCAGCGGGGCGATCGGGGGCGATCTAGGCTGAGGCCATGAGCCATCGCGTCGTCATCGTCGGCGGCGGTTTCGGCGGTCTCGAAGCGGCGAAACGGCTGGCCGACGCCCCGGTCGAGATCACGTTGATCGATCGCCGGAACCACCACCTGTTCCAGCCCCTGCTGTACCAGGTGGCCACGGCCGGACTGAATCCCTCCGACATCGCCCACCCGATCCGATCGGTGCTGCGATCCCAGGCCAACGTCGACGTGGTGCTGGGCGAGGTGGTCGACGTGGGGGTCGACTCCGTCACGCTGGCCGATGGCTCCTCGGTCGCCTTCGACCACCTGATCCTGGCCGCCGGGGCCCGCCACGCCTACTTCGGCAACGACCACTGGGAGCGCCACGCCCCGGGTCTCAAGTCGGTGGAGGACGCCCTGGAGATCCGGCGGCGGGTCCTGGCCGCCTTCGAGCGGGCGGAGCGGGCCGACGACGCCGGGGCGCAACGGGCCGAGCTCACGTTCATCGTGGTGGGCGCCGGCCCGACCGGGGTGGAGCTGGCCGGCGCCATCGCCGAGATCGCCACCCGCACCCTGGCCCAGGACTTCCGCTCGATCGATCCCACCACGGCCGAGGTACTGCTCATCGAGGGCGTCGACCGGGTGCTCACCGCCTTCGATGAACGCCTGTCGACCAAGGCCGAGCGCCAGTTGGAGCGGCTCGGCGTCCGGGTGGAGACCGACACCATGGTCACCGCGGTCGACGCCGACGGCGTGACGGTGCGGGGCCCGACGGGCGAGCGCCGCATTCCGGCCGCCACCGTGGTGTGGGCCGCCGGCGTGGCCGCCAGCCCCCTCGGGCGCACGCTGGGCGTGGAACTCGACCGCGCCGGCCGGGTCCCCGTCGACGGGTCGCTGTCGCTGGCCGAGGCCGGCCGACCGAACGTGTTCGTCATCGGCGACATGGCCGCCGCCACCTCCGACGGCGAGCCGGTACCCGGCGTGGCCCCCGCCGCCGTGCAGGGAGCCGAGGCCGCGGTCGACGCCATCCTCGCCGACCTGGCCGGCGACGAACGGCCTCGCTTCCGCTACAAGGACAAGGGCTCGCTGGCCACGATCGGTCGCTCCGCCGCCGTCGCCCAGTTCGGCCGGTTCCGGTTGTCCGGGCTCGCGGCCTGGGTGCTGTGGTGGGCGGTGCACATCGCCCTGCTGATCGGATTCCGCAGTCGGGCGCTCGTGCTCTTCAGCTGGGGCTGGAGCTGGGCCACCTTCCGACGTGGGGCTCGCCTGATCACCACGCCGTGGCGACCCGAGGTGCCCGCCGTGGCCCCTCGGTCGGCCCCTCCGCCCTCGACCTCACCCGACTCGCCGACCGCTGATTCGTCGACCTCTGAGCCGTCGGCGTCCGAGCCTTCGGCCTCGGGTTCGTCGACGACTCCGGCGTCGGGGACCCGGGACCCCTCCAGCCGACCGAGTGAGCCGGCGGCCCCGGCCACACCGGCGACGCCGCACCGCTAGCCTCGGCCGGGCCATGGCCCGAGCCCCCCGTCCACGCCACACCGGCACCCCGAGCACCCGGTGGCGGCGCCGAGGGGCGGCGGTGGCCGCCGCCCTGGTGCTCGACCAGCTGCTGGGGGAGCCCCCGAACCACTGGCACCCCGTGGTGTGGTTCGGCTCGGCCATGACCGCCGTCGAGGACCGGCTGTGGGCCGACCGGCGGACGGCGGGCCTGGCCCACAGCGCCATCGGCGTCGGGCTCGGGGTCGGCGCCGGGCTGGTGGTCCGCTCGACGATGGTGCTGGCGACGGTGGCCGTGGCCGGTCGTGAACTCGACCGGGCCGCCCTGCGGGTGGACGAACGACTCCGGGCCCGCGACCTCGACGGGGCCCGGGAGGCGGTGATCGCGCTCGTCGGGCGCGACCCGTCGAACCTGGACGAGAGCGGGCTGGCGGCAGCCGTGATCGAGTCGCTGGCCGAGAACTCGGTCGACGCCGTCATCGCCCCCGTCGTGTGGGCCGTGGCGGCCGGAGCCCCCGGCGCCGGCGCCTACCGGGCGATCAACACGATGGACGCCATGGTTGGCCACCGCTCCGAGCGGTACCGCCGGTACGGCTGGGCCTCGGCCCGGCTCGACGACGCCGCCAACCTCGTCCCGGCCCGGGCCTTCGCCCTGCTGGTGGCGGCGGCACGACCGGCCCGGGCCAACGCCACCTGGGAGGCGATCCGGGCCGACGCCCACCGCCACCCCTCACCCAACGCCGGGGTGGCCGAGGCGGCGGTGGCCGGCGCCCTGGGCCTCGAACTCGGGGGACCGCTCCGCTACGGCGACCGCACGGAGAACCGGCCGACCCTCGGCACCGGCCGACGACCGGAACCCGACGACATCGCCCGGGCCGTGGCCCTGGTCCGGCGGACCCGGGTGCTGGCCGCGGTGTTGGGGCTGGCGCTGTCGGCCGTCCGCTTGCCGTCGTCCACGCTCTAGCCTCGAAGGGTCGTCGGGCGGCCACGCCCACGAGTCGTGCCCACCCCGAGGAACCAACCGTGAGCTCCACCGCCACCGAGACCCAGCGCATCGTCACCCTCGATCTCGAAGGCGTGCTCGCCCCCGAGATCTGGATCGCCGTGGCCCGCTCCACCGGTATCGACGACCTGCTGGTGACCACGCGCGACATCGCCGTCTACGAGGACCTCATGGCCCACCGCCTCGGCGTCCTGGCCGAGCACGGCATCACCCTGCCCGACCTGCTGGCCGTGGTCGAGACCCTGGAGCCGCTCGACGGGGCCGTCGAGTTCCTCCGACGCGTCGAGGCCGAGGCCCCGGTCGTCATGCTGTCCGACACCTTCGAGCAGCTGGCGGCGCCGCTGCTGGCCAAGCTGGGCCACCCGACCACCCTGTGCCACCGTCTCCGTCTCGATGGCGACGCGATAACCGGTATCGCCCTGCGGGGGAGCACGGCCAAGCGGGAGGCGGTCTGGGCCTTCCAGAAGCTCGGCTACCGGGTGTCGGCCGCCGGGGACTCCCACAACGACGTCGAGATGCTCGAGGCCGCCGACCGCGGCTCGCTGTACTGCCCGCCGCCGGTGGTAATCGAGCGCTGCCCCCACCTGCCGGTCACGTCGAACCTCGACGAGCTGGCCGACTGGCTGCTGGCCGAGGGGGCCTGAGCGCTCCGTCCGGCCCGCCAGGGCCCCGGCGTCGATTCGAAGCTCTACAGGTCGCGCCCTAGGCTCGTCGCCATCAGCGAACGAGTCCAGACGAGGTACCGGCCATGGCCGCCAACGACGCCCTGATCATCGACGCCGTCCGATCGCCCCGAGGCATCGGCAAGCGGGACAAGGGTGCGCTGTCACCCATCCACCCGCAGAAGATCCTGGGTCAGGTCCTCAACGGGTTGCAGGAGCGGGTCGGGTTCGACCCGGCCGACGTGGAGGACGTGGTGTGTGGCAACGGCGCCCACGCCGGCGACCACGCCCACGACATCGGCCGTATGGCCGTCCTCGACGCCGGTTGGCCGATCTCGGTGCCCGGGGTGACCCTCAACCGCTTCTGCGGCTCCGGCCAACAGGCCGTGACCTTCGGGGCGATGGGCATCGCCGCCGGCCACCAGGACCTCGTCGTCGGTTGCGGCGTCGAATCGATGAGCAGGCCGGCCCGCAACGACACCGACGGCTTCCACGCCAACAACGAGCGGCTTCTGGCCGCCCACCCCCAGGTGCCCCAGGGCCTCTCGGCCGACCTGATCGCCACCCTCGACGGCTCCTCCCGGGAGGACTGCGACGCCCTCGGCCTGGAGAGTCAGCGTCGAGCGGCCGCCGCCATCGCCGAGGGCCGCTTCGACCGGAGCCTCATCCCGATCCACCACGACGACGGCACGCTGGCCCTGGCCGAGGAGGAGTTCCCCCGGCCCGAGACCACGGCCGAGGGCCTGGCCGCCCTGCGGCCCAGCTTCGCCAAGATGGTCGACTTCTCGATGGAACAGACCGATCACACCATGGCCGAGCTGATGGCCCAGAAGTACCCGGACGTGACCCTGGAGCACGTCCACCACGCCGGCAACTCCTCCGGAGTGGTCGACGGCGCCGGGGCCGTGCTGTTGGCCTCCGGTCGCTACGCCGAGGCCAACGGCCTCACGCCTCGGGCTCGGGTGGTGATGACGGCGGTGGCCGCCGACGAGCCGCTCATCATGTTGACCGCCCCTGGCCCGGCGGCGCTGAAGTGCCTCGACAAGGCGGGGATGACGGTGGACGACATCGATCTGTTCGAGGTGAACGAGGCCTTCGCCTCCGTGGTGCTCCGCTTCTTCGGCGACACCGGGGCCGACCCGGCCAAGGTCAACGTCAACGGCGGCGCCATCGCCCTCGGTCACCCGATCGGGGCCACCGGGGCCATGCTGATCGGGACCCTGATCGACGAGCTGGAGCGGCGCGATCTCCAGACCGGACTGGTGGCGATGTGCACCGGTGGCGGCATGGGCACCGCCACCATCATCGAGCGCGTCTGAACCGGTGGGGGCGCCGGTCGGGCGGCCCCGGCCCGCAGCCGACCGGTCGGTTCGATCCGGTCAGGTCAACGCCTGGGACAGGTCGGCCCACAGGTCCTCGACGTGTTCGATGCCGACGCTGAGGCGGATCAGGCCCGGCGGTAGATGCTCCTGGCCCGGGATCTGGGCCCGTCGCTCCATCGTCGATTCCACACTGCCGAGCGAGGTGGCGTGGCGGATCAGGCGGATGCCCTGGCAGGTCTTGGCCGCCGTCTCCCCGTCGACGAGATCGAAGCTCAGCATCGTGCCGAACCCGTCGAGCTGGGCCGCCGCCCGCTCGTGGCCGGGATGGTCGACCAGGCCGGGATAGCGGACGATCGTCACCGCCGGATGGGCCTGCAACCGCTCGGCCAGCACCGCCGCCGACCGTTGACCCTGGGCCAGGCGGAGGGCCAGGGTCCGCATGCCCCGGGTGGCCAGGTAGGCCTCCAGCGCGCCCGGGGTCGCCCCGTGCAGCATGGCGTGGTGGCGGAGGCGGGCCGCCAGGTCATCCGAGCGGGTGGTGGTCACCCCACCCAGCAGGTCGGAGTGGCCGCCGAGGAGCTTGGTCGAGGACTGCATGGCGATGTCGGCCCCGAGATCGAGGGGACGCTGGTTGAGCGGGGTGGCGAAGGTGTTGTCGACGGCCAGCACCGAGCCGGGCCGGCGCTCGGCCGCCGCCAGCGCGTGGAGATCGCCGACCACCAGCAGGGGATTGGACGGCGTCTCGAACCAGATCAGGTCGGCGCCGGCCGCAGCAGACACCCAGGAGCCGGTGTCATCGGTGGCCAACCGGCGCACCGACCACCGACCGGCCTCGGCCCCCTCGGCGGCGATGGCGGCCACCCCCTGGTAGCAGTCGTCGGGGATCACCACCGACCCGGCGGGCGGTACGAGGCTGAACACGGCGGCGACCGCCGCCATCCCCGAGGCGTAGGCGACGGCCTCGGCGTCTTCGAGGGCGCCGACGACGGCCTCGTAGGAGCGGACGGTGGCCGTGCCCTCGCCCCGGGCATAGGGCGAGTCACCGTCGGAGATGAAGGTCGAGGCGACCTCGATCGGGGTGTTGAGCGGCGAGCCGACGGCGGAGGGGCGGCCGCCGACGACGAGACGGCTCTCGGGCTGGAGTTCGGAGGAGTCCATGTTCGGCCAAGCCTACGACACCGCTCCGACCCGGATCGTCTCCAGGGTCGGCCGACCCCTCTGCTAGACCGGTGGGCCATGCAGGACTCAGCGACACCCCCCGGGCCCGGAGATCCGACGGCGGCCACGGTCGCGGCCAACGCCGCAGCGGCCGCCGCCATGGTCGCCTTCGACGACCCGGGCGACACCGACCGGGCCACCCGGGGCCTGGTGGCCCAGATCGCCGACGGTCGGGTGATGATGGGCCCCGAGCACGTCGTGTTCGACGTGGCCAACCACGCCTTCGTCACCGAGACCGCCGACGCCCCGTCGTCGGTCCATCCCGGCCTGTGGCGCCAGGCCCGACTCAACGTGAACCACGGCCTGTTCGAGGTGGCCGACGGGGTGTGGCAGGTACGGGGCTACGACCTGGCCAACATCACCTTCCTGGCCGGCACCGACGGCTGGCTGATCATCGACCCGCTGACCAACGCCCCGGCGGCGGCTGCGGCCCTGGAGTTGGCGAACGCAGCGCTGGGGGAGCGGCCGGTCACCTCGATCATCTACACCCACTCCCACGTCGACCACTTCGGCGGGGTGCTCGGCATCACCTCGCAGGAAGCGGTCGACCGGGGTGACGTCCGCATCGTCGCCCCGGTGGGCTTTCTGCAGGAGGTGGTGAGCGAGTTCGTGATCGCCGGGCCGATCATGGGCCGGCGAGCCGCCTACCAGTTCGGCCCGCTGTTGCCGCCGGGGCCGCGAGGGCACGTCGACTGCGGCCTCGGGTCGGCCATGGGCCTGGCCCGGTCCGACCTCATCGCCCCCACCGACGAGATCACCGAGACCGGTCAGGAGATGGTGCTCAGCGGCATCCCGGTGGTGTTCCAGAACACGCCCGACGCCGAGGCGCCGGCCGAGATGAACTTCCACTTCCCCGGTCGTCGTCTCACGTGCATGGCCGAGAACTGCACCCACACCCTGCACAACCTCTACCCGATCCGGGGCGCGCAGACCCGCGATGCGCTGGCCTGGAGCAAGTACATCCACGAGGCCCTCCTGTTGTGGGGTGACGACACCGACACCCTGTTCGCCAGTCACCACTGGCCCCGTTTCGGCAACGACGACGCCCGGGCCTTCCTCACCCTCCAGCGCGACGTCTACCGCTGGCTCCACGACCAGACGATGCGACTGGCCAACCAGGGCATGGTCCCGACCGAGATCTCGGCCGAGCTGACGATGCCGGCCGAGTTCGACCAGTCGCACGTCAAGGGCTACTACGGGACCGTCTCCCACAACGCCAAGTCGGTCTACACCCGGTATCTCGGCTGGTACGACGGCAACCCGGCCCATCTGGACCCGCTGCCGCCCACCGAGGCGGCCGAGCGCTACCTCGACTTCATGGGCGGCGCCGAGGCCGTGCTGACCAGGGCTCGGGCCGCCTACGACGACGGTGACTACCGATGGGTGGCTGAGGTGGTCAACCACGTGGTGTTCGCCCAGCCCGACAACACCGCCGCCCGACGCCTCCAGGCCGACGCCCTGGAGCAGCTCGGCTACCAGTCGGAGTCGGCCACCTGGCGCAACGCCTACCTGATGGGGGCCAAGGAGCTGCGGGAGGGCTCGCCCGACTGGGGGCGCCTGCCGACCCGGGCCATGGCCGACGCCATGGAGGCCGAGCAGCTCCTCGATGTGATCGGGGTGCGCTTCGACCCCGCCGCCTTCACCGCCGGGCCGCTCACCATCAACTGGGTGGCCACCGACCTCGGCGAGGAGCACACCCTCGGGGTGGGGACCTCCGCCATCCACCACACCCCCCACCGGCTCGACGACGGCGCCGTGGCCACCATGCGCCTGTCGCGTTCTGAGCTGATGGCGGCCATCGACGACCAGGCCGTGCTCGGTGCCGAGGGGGCCACCATCGAGGGCGACGCCGCCCTCGTCGCCGACTTCTTCGCCTCGCTGACCGGGTTCGGGGCCGCCCGCCTGATCGAACCGTGAGCGCCGGCGCCGCCGCCGGGCCGCCGCTGCAGGGCCGGGTGGCGCTGGTGACGGGGGCCAATCACGGCATCGGGGCCGCAACCGCGGTGGCCCTGGCGGCCAAGGGGGCCGACGTCGCCGTCGGCTACCACCGAGCTCCCGACCTGGCGCCGGGTGCCGAGACCGGCACCGACGACGCCTACCACCGGGCCCGGGCGGCCGACGGTTCGGCCACCGTGGCCGCCGTCGAGGCCGAGGGCCGGCGGGCGGTCGCCATCGACGCCGACCTACGCGACGTCGTCGCCCCCGATCGACTCCTGGACGAGACCGAGGCCCGGCTCGGTGCGGTGTCGATCCTGGTCCACAACGCCAGTGGCTGGACGCAGGACACCTTCGCCCCCGGCTCCGTCGACGTCGTCGGCCGCCGAGCCCCCGAGGTCACCGTCGCCTCTATCGACGCCCAGTACGCCGTCGACGCCCGGGCCGGGGCGCTCCTGCTCGCCTCGTTCATCCGCCGCCACCGGGCCCGGGGGGCCGGGTGGGGTCGACTCGTCACCCTCACCTCGGGCGACGGCGGCGCGTTCCCGGGCGAGGTCAGCTACGGCGCGGCGAAGGCGGCGCTGGTCAGCTACACCCTGTCCGCGGCGGCCGAGATGGTGGCCGACGGCGTGACAGCCAACGTGATCTATCCCCCGGTCACCGACACCGGTTGGATCACCGACGAGGTGCGGGACTTCGTGGCCCGGGACCATCACCATCACCACATCGCCGAACCGTCGGAGGTGGCCGACGTGATCGCCTGGCTCTGCGCCGAGGCGGGGCGGACCGTCACCGGCAACGTCATTCGCCTCCGGTGAGGGTTGGATTCGTTCGACGACGCTGATCTACTGCAAAAGCAGGTAGACAACCGACATCGGGATCACATCCCCGCCGTCAGCGGAAGCAGGAGCGTGCCCGATGTCCGACCTTGGAGACCCGATCGACGGCTACGCCGTCCGCCGTCTCGCCGATCGCGTGGCGGCCGAGGTCGCCACCGCCGCCGACCATCTGCTTCGCCTGGCGTGGCACGGCCCCGAGGCCACGGCGGCACGAGAGGAGGTCCGCCGCCAGCGGCAGGAGGCGGACGACGTGGCCCAGGCCATGCGGGGCGTGGCCGCCGACCTCGACCGGCGGGAAGAGGCCGACGGATGACCGACGTGAGGCTCGACGTCGATGGGGCGGCCGACGTCGTCGATGCCGTGGCCGCCACCGCCGCCGTCCTGCGCGCCGTGGGCGCCGCACTGGGTCCGCTGGCGGTCCGGTCACCGGTGCTGTGGCCTCCGGTCCACCCACGGCTGCGGGCGCTGGCCGTCGCCGTCGACGGCACGGCGGAACACCTCCGGTCGGTTCGGGGCGCCGCCCAGGCGGCCGACGGGGGCGGCGGGGTGTGGGACGGCGTGCGCCGTGGCTGGAACGACGGGGTGGGGACGGTGGTGCCGTTCCAGGTCAGGATGGGGTTGGGAGCGGCGGACACGGCGCACTCGGTGGCGACGGCCCCCTGGAACCTGTGGCGGGCCCTAACCACCGATGGGTCGGGCGCGACGAGCGCCGACACCGGTGGCACGTTCTCCCTGCGTTCGGTCGGCGAGTTCCCGGGCGGGGATCCCGGCCCGCCCGCCGCCGCCGGTCGGTCCGCCGTGGCCCGGTTCGTGGCCGACACCGCCGGTGCCCCGACGGATCCGGGCGGCCCACCCCGGCTTCTGGCCGACGAGTTCCAGCTGATCGATCACGGCGACCGGACGTTCACCCTGGTGCTGGGAGGCGTGATCGACCTGTCCGACCCGGAGCTCGGGTTGGCCTCCCACCGCTCGCCCCGCGATCTCGACGTCAACGCGCTCGAGACCGCACTGGATCCATCGACCGGCGACGACGCCTACGCCCGGCAGGTGGCCGACGGGGTGCGTCACGCCGGTGTGCCGCCCGGTTCCCGACTGCTGGTGGTCGGCCACAGCTACGGTGCGGCGGCGGCCGTCCAGCTGGCGGCCGACCCGGTCTTCAACGGCGACGAGTACGAGGTGACCCACGTGGTGGCGGCCGGCTACCACGTCGAGCCGTGGCTGCCACTCGTCGCCCCGGACACCGAGGTGCTGGCCCTCAACAACCGCCACGATCTGGTGGTCGGGGTTGAGCGGCTGGCCGACGGTCTGCTGATCGACGGGCCCGGGCCCGGACACGACGCCCTCGTGCGGTCGTTCCCCGGCGGCCGGGGCGGGGCCGGCCACGCCCAGGAGCACTACGTCGCCTATCTGGAGCAGACGGGCGACCCCGCGGTGGCGGGCTTCCTCCGGTCGGTCGCCGTCACCGGCTTCGCCCGGTCGGGCGAGGCGACCGCCGTCGACATCTCGATGCCCTAGGTGTGCTCTGCGGGCCGGGCCGGGCCGCCCCGTGGGCGAGGGGCGACCCGGCTCGTGCGTCGGTCCGGGGGGACCGCCGCTCAGCCGAGGCCGAGGGCGGTGCAGGCCCAGTAGACGGGCAGGCCGACGAGCAGGGCGGTGAAGGCGTTGCCCTGGCGGTGGACGGCGACCGCGCCGGCGATCACGGCGACGACGGCGGCCGGGTCGGCGGGTCCGATGCCCTCGTCGGAGACGAGAAGGGCGGAGGCGACGATGGCCGACAGCACCGCCGGTGCGACCAGGGGGGCGTGGCTCGCCACCACCCCCTGGAGGGCGGGGCGATCACCGGCGACGACCAGCGAGGCCCGGATGGCGAAGGTGATGACGCCGGCGAGGGCGAAGAGCAGGATCGGGTTCATCACGCCTCCTGAGCGTTGAGAGCGGCGGCACCGGCAAGCATGGCCACCAGCGCCGAGACCAGCAGAGCCGCTCCACCGAGGGGACCGGTGAGGACGAGCAGGGCACCGGCGGCCACCGTCGCCGCCACCATCTCGGGTCTGCCGGCCAGGGCCTTGACCAGCATCCCGGCGAAGGCGAGCGGTGCCGCCAGGTGCAGGCCGATGCCGTCGGGCACGGCCGCCCCGACGTGGTAGCCGATCACCTGGCCGGTGATGAACACCGCGATCAGCGACAGCGTGGCTGCGGCGTAGTAGCGGACCCGCTCGCCGGTGTCGGCCATGGTGGCGAAGCGCTGATCGCAGACCAGGTAGTTCACGTCGACGATGGCGAAGGCCAGCGCCAGCCGCTTCCGCATCGGCAGGGCGGTGAACCAGGTGCCGAGCCCGGCCCCGTACAGGGCGAAGCGGGCGTTCATCAGGGCCACCGTGGCCAGGACGGCGACGGGAGCGGCCCCGGCGGCGTTGAGCTCGATGCTGGTGAGCTGGGCGGCGCCGGCCAGCACGAAGGCCGCACCGGCCATCAGCTCGGCGAGGGTGAGGCCGGCCGCCGCGCCCGCCGAGCCGATGGCGAGGGCGAAGGGCCCCAGCGAGGCGGCGAAGGGGGTGATGTCCTTCAGCCCGGCGAGCCATGGCGAGGATGGATCGACGCTCACCCCGGCGGTCGGGAGGTTGCGTGGTGTCGTGGTCGTGGTCATGGCATCAGCGTGAAGGACGTACCGCCTCCGAACTTGGAGCTGATCTGGAGAAGATCTGGAGAGCGCGATGTGTCGGATGCCATAGGGGCGAGGGGGCGGCATCGCCCCTGGTAGCGTCGCCCGATGATCTCCCCCAGCATCCTCCTCGCCTTCGGCGCGGCCACGCTGGCCCTCCTGGTGCTGCCCGGACCGGCGGTGCTGTACATCGTGACCAGAAGCGCCACCCAGGGGCGACTGGCGGGTCTGGTGTCGGTGGCCGGCATCCACGTGGGCACCCTGGTCCACATCGCCGCCGCCATGGTCGGCCTCTCGGCCCTTCTCGCCGCCTCGGCCACGGCGTTCACCGCGGTGAAGCTGGCCGGTGCCGCCTACCTGGTGTGGCTCGGCGTATCCGCGCTGCTGGCGTCACGTCGTCACGGCACCGAGATCGACACCGCCGAGGTGGAGCACCGACCCCTGGGCCGGGTCTTCCTCGATGCCGTGGTGGTGAACGTCCTCAACCCGAAGACGGCGATCTTCTTCCTGTCCTTCGTGCCGCAGTTCATCGATCCCAACGCCGCCAACCCGACCTGGCACCTGGCCCAACTCGGCGCCCTGTTCATCATCCTCGGTGTGCTGTCCGACGGCCTGTTCGCCCTGCTCGGCGGCTGGGCGGGTGCTCGCCTGACCGGCTCGGTCGCCTCCCGCCGCCGCCAGGACACGGTCGCCGGCACGACCTATCTCGGCCTGGGCGCCTTCACCACCTGGAGCGCGCTCCGCTCCAGCGGCTGAGCCCCGCCTGTCGGGCCTGGTGGGCGGGCGAAGTTCCGTTCACGAAACGCGGCCCGTTTGCCGATCTAAAGTGTGTAGGACAAGCCCTATCTCACCGGAGGTTCACTCGATGGAGATCACCGTCAGCGGTCGGCACACCACGGTCTCGGAGTCGCTCAAACGACAAGCCGAGGAGAAGATCGGGAAGCTCGACAAGTATCTGGCGGGGATGGAACGGGCGGAGGTGCACTTCTGGGTGCACAACAACCCGCGGATCGAGGACAAGGAGATCTGCGAGGTCACGCTGGAGGGCCACGGTCACCACATCCGGTGCAAGGTGTCGGCCCCCGACGGGTTCACCGCCGTCGATCTGGCCGTCGACAAGCTCGAGCGACAGCTGCGGAAGCTGAAGACGAAGGTCCAGAAGCGAACCCGGAGCCGGGAGAAGCTCCAGCTCGTGCCCGACCTGGTACCGGACTCGCTGGTGGCCGTCGACGAGGAGGCGGTCCCGATGTACAACATCGTGAAGACCAAGCGCTTCGACGTCTCGGCCATGGATCCCCAGGAGGCCGCCCTCCAGATGGATCTCCTCAACCACGATTTCTACGTGTTCACCAACAGCGAGACCGAGAAGTCCGCGGTGGTGTACCGCCGCGACGACGGCGACGTGGGCCTCATCGACGTCGGCTGACGTCGGTAGACCCCGATCCGGCTCCTCGGCCCACTGGTGGGCCGTCGGCCGGTCGGCCGGTCAGCCGGTCGTTCGACGGGCCACCGGCTAGGGCCGCCCCCGGCCGGCCGCCGCCTGGCGGTACACGTCCTCCAGCCGCTCGGCCAAGGTGGCGGCGGTGAACCCGTCGGCGATGGCCCGGCCCTCGGCACCGAGGGCTCGGGCGTGGCGACGGTCGTAGTAGAGCTCGGCCAGCGCCCGAGCGCCGGCCCGGATCGTGGCCGGCCGGGGCGCGACCGGGAGTCGCACCCCGCCACCGGTGGCCAGGAGGTCGGCGCCGACGTGGTGGTCGAGGGCGACCACCGGCAGGCCCGCGGCCAGAGCCCGGGCCACGTCGGTGCCATCCGGCTCGGCCAGGGCGGTCCACAACAGCACGTCGGAGTCGGCCAGGAGTTTGTCGATCTCGTAGCGACCCAGGGGTTGGACGGGTTCGACCCGCTCGATCATGCCCGGGCGGCGACGCAACAGGTCGAGCCGTTCGTCGGCGGGGACGCCACCCACCACCCGGAGGCGGATCGGGACCTTGATGTCGACCTCGGCCACGATGCCGAGAGCGAGGGCGAGACCGCGGTGGGGTAGGGGAGGACCGAGCCAGACCGCCCGCAACGGGTCGTCGATCGTGGGGGCGATGGCGTCGGCCTGGCGCCAGTGGTCGGTCACGATCGCCGGCTCGATGAGCACCCGCTCGGCCCCGAGCCGTTGGGCCAGGGCGGCGGTCTCCCCGGTCGTGGCCAGGACGGTGTCGGCGGCCGTCACCGCAGCCCGGATCCCGGGATGGCGGGCCAGGGTCCGACGCCCGACGTCGAGCAGACGCACCCCTACGGGATGGCCCGGCCGGTCCCGGCGCAGCGCCGAAGGGATGAACTCCCCACCGCTGATCGGACCGACGACCGTTGCCGTGGGCGACCGTTCCAGGCCGATGAGGCTGTCGAGCGGTTCGGGGCCGAGGTGATGGACCACGTCGACGGCGCCCAACCTCGTCACCTGGTCGGTGATGGCGGTGTACCACTGCCGTTGGCGACGGGTGCCCCCTCGAGTCCGCCAGCCGTCGCCCGACGGCGATGGCAGCTCGTGCACAGTGACCCCCACCGGCACCGGTGACTCGGCGACGACGCGGTCGGGGGTACGGCCCAGGCCGGAGGTGCACACGTGCACCTCGTGCCGTCGACGCTCCAGGGCGGCGGCCAGCGCCCACACCAGCCGGTAGGAGGCGCGGCGTTCCTCATCGATCCAGGGCGCGGACAGGACGATTTTCACGACGGGCGCGATGGGTTTGAACAGCGAACCAGCACGGCGGCGGGAGACCTCACGTGTCGCTGGGCGGACTACGGCGGGACCGCAACCATACCCCGGCCCCCGAGCCTCTCTCGGGAGGCTCCCGGAAAGGTCGCCGACGTCGACAAACGCATCGAAATCGCCGTTGTCGGACGCCGTTCATCTATTGGTCAGATTGGCTTTAGGCACCTTCGCCCTTGATGGGCTAGGGTCCGAGACAGGCCACCGTATGAGCACTACGGGCGGCTACACAGCCCAGGCGAATTGCCGGACTTGAGGGAGTTCGGATCCTGGACCATCTGCAGGCCGCCAAACCTCTCCCGTGGCGGCCTGCAGCGCGTTCGGCCCGACCCGGCATCGATTCCGTGGCCGGCCGGCGGGGGTGCCATAGTGGACGCCGGACGGCGAGCGACGGATCCGGCCGCCGCAACCCACCTGATCGCTACGAGGAGCGCCCATGTTGGACTTCCGGCTGACCCCCGAACTGGAGACGCTGCGCAAGCGGGCCCGAGAGGTCGCCGCCGACGGTGTGGCCCGGTTCGGCCGCCACAACGACAGCTGGATCAACGGCTTCTCCAAGGAGTTCGCCCAGGTGATGGCGGCCGAGGGGTGGATCGGCATGGGGTGGCCGGTCGAGCACGGCGGTCATGACCGCCCCGCCATCGAGCGGGTGATCGTGGCCGAGGAGATGATCGCCGCCGGGGCCCCGATCGCCGCCATGTGGTTCGCCGACCGCCAGATGGGCCCGTGCCTGATCTCCTACGGCACCCCGGATCAGCAGGCCGAGTACCTGCCCGCCATGCTCACCGGCGACACCACCTGGTGCATCGGCATGAGCGAGCCCGACGCCGGCTCCGACCTGGCGTCGCTCAAGACCACCGCCGTGGCCGACGGCGACCACTGGGTCATCAACGGTCAGAAGATCTGGACCAGCTTCGGCGCCGTCGCCGACTACTGCTACCTGATCTGTCGGACCAGCGCCGACGGCCCTCCCCACAAGGGCATCTCCGAGATCATCGTTCCCATGGACCTGCCCGGCATCGAGGTCCGGCCCATAACGGACATGACCACCAACCGGCACTTCTGCGAGGTGTACTTCACCGACGTGCGGGTGCCGATCGAGCACCTGGTCGGCACCGAGGGCGACGCCTTCAAGCAGACCATGCGCCAGCTGGAGCACGAGCGGGGTGGTATCGACCGTCTCGTGTCGAACAAGGCGCTCTACGACCTGGCCGTCGAACGGGCCGACAAGACCGATCCCCTGGTCCGCCAGGAGATAGCCGGCCTCGAGTCCGGCTATCGGGTCGGTCGCCTCCTCGTCTACCGCGAGGTGCTGCAGCAGGCCCCCAAGGGGTTCAGCGCCGCCACCAAGTGTTTCTGCACCGAGCACGAATGGCGGGTGGCCGAGTTCGCCTCCCGGGTGCTCGGTCCCGAAACGACCCTCGACGGCGACGTGACCCGCGGTCTGCTCTACGCCCCCGGCTACACGATCATGGGCGGCACCTCGAACGTGATGCGCAACATCCTCGGCGAGCGCGTGCTCGGCCTTCCCCGCGAGCCCCGCTGAGCCCCTAGGCGTCGGCCGAGAGCTTCTCGAGGTGTGAGGCCAGGCTGGTGAGCCCCTGGGGCACGTCGTCGTTGCCCCGGGAGGCGACGGCGATGGCCTGGTCGGTGATCGCCATCGCCTCGTCCAACACCGCCCGGTCGGCGGTGACGGCGTAGAGGCGGGTCAGGTGGTTCGCCAGGTTGTTGAGCCGGCTGGGCAGCTCCGAGCTGTCGTCCGGGGTCGCATCCACCGCCCGGCGTGACGTCGACACCGCCTCGTCGAGCAGCGGTCGATCGTCGGTCAGGCCGCAGAGCCGCGCCACGTGGTTTGCCAGGTTGTTGAGCCGGCTCGGGAGCTCCTCGTCGTCATCGGAGGTCAGCTCGACCGAGGTCCGGGCCACGGTGACCGCCTCGTCGAGGGTCGCCTGATCACCGTCGACCTTGTAGAGGGCGGCCAGGCGATTGGCCAGCAGCGAGAGGTGATTGCTGTGCTCGGGATCGTCGATGGCCGACAGCTCCACCGCGGCCCGGGCGGCGGCTGCCGCATCCCTCGCGTGCTGACGACGGCCCGACAGGCCGTGGGCCTGGGCCAGGCGGGTCGCCTGCTCGCTGTGCCGCTCGACGAGCAGATCGGCCGGTTCGTCGGAGAGGGCGATCGCCCGGGCCCCGACCCGGACGGCGAGCTCCACCGCACCCTGATCCTTGGAGGCGACGAAGAGACGGTCGAGCTTCACCGCTATCCCGTCGAGAAAGCCGATGGCCCCGGTCTGGTCCTCGGTCACCAGGTCGGCGGCCCGGCCGAAGGAGGCGATCGTCTCCTCGAGCACCGCCCGTTCGCCGGTGGCGGCGTAGGCCCGGGTGAGGTGGTTGGCCAGGTTGCGGAGGCGACTGTGCAGGCCGGGATCGTGCTCAGGAGTGACCTCGACGGCGCGACGGGCGACGCTCACCGCCTCGTCGAGGACGGAGCGGTCCTGTGACTGGGCGTAGCGGCTGGCCAGTCGGTTGGCCAGGTTGTTGAGCCGACCGGGAAGCTCTCGACTGTCGTCGGGGGTGGCGGTGACGGCCTGACGGGCCACGCTCACCGCCTCGACCAGGAGGGCGTCGTCCGGTCGGGCGGTGTAGAGCCGGGCCAGGCGGTTGGCCAGGTTGCCGAGGTAGTCGGGCCAAGCCGAATCGGACTCGTCGGCGGTGTCGACCGCGGCCCGGGCCGAGGTGACCGAGGCGCTCAGCGTCTCCGGGTCGTTGTCGGCGCCGTGGCGGGCGGCCAGCAGCCGGGCCAGACGATCGTGCACGGCGGCGGTCGTCAGCTCGTCGGTCGGGGTCGACGGCAGCAGGGACCGGGTCAGCTCGATGGCCTCGTCGAGGTCGGCGACCTCGCGACCGCTGTGGAAGCGCTCGGCCAGCAGCGTGGCCAACCGGTCGGTGTGGATCACCCGTTCACCGGTGTCGCCACCGTCGGCGCCCGTCTCGAGGACCTCCCGGTTGATCAGGATCGCCTCCTCCAGGGTGGTGCCGTCGTCGTCGGCCAGGCGCGCCCGGTGAGCCAGGGCCTGGTTGAGGGTCACCTTGCGGCTGTCGGCCTCCTCGCTGCCGGCCGGGGTGAGAGCGAGGGCCTGACGGGCGGCGTCGACGGCCTCCCGCAGGGCGTCGGCGTCGTCGAGATGGTCGTCGAGCAGCAGGGCGGCGGCGAGAGCGTCGAGGTGGGCCGCCCGCTCGGCGTCGGGCGCCTCGCCGCAGGTCTCCACCGCCCGGCGGGCGGCGGCCACCGCTTCGGCCGCCGTCTCCGGTCGGGGTTCCAGGGCGTGGAGACGTTCGAGCCGGCGGCTCAGGCGGGCGCAGTTGCGGGCGTAGCCCTCGTCCCCGGGGTCGAGGGCGTCGACCACCTTGCGGGTGGCGGCGACGGCCTCCTCCAGCACGCCGCGGTCGCCGTTCACCTGATAGAGGCTGGCCAGGTGATTGGCCATCGCCTTGAGCCGGTGGGGCAGGTCATCGCTGCCGGGTTCGGTGGCGGCCACCGATCGGCGGGCTGCGGCCACCGCCCCCTCGAGGTCGGGCAGGTGCTCCGAGGCGGCGAACAGGCGGCGGAGGTGGTTGGCCAGGGCCTGGAGCCGGGCCGCCAGCTCCGGGTGGTCGTCGGGGGTGACATCGACCGATCGGCGGGCGGCGTCGACCGCCTCGTCGAGCACGGCCCGCTCGCCCCGGGTGGCGTACTGGCGGGCGAGGTGCTCGGCCAGCTCGTTCAGGTAACCACCGAGGTCGTGGGCGTCGCCATCGGCGCTGGCCACCGCCCGCCGGGACATGGCAACAGCCTCGTCAATCACGTCGACCTCCCCGCCGACGGCGTGGAGCCGACCGAGGCGTTGGGCCAAGTGGTGGAGGTAGCCGGGCAGGGCCGGGTCGTCGACCTCGGTCGCCTCCACCGCCCGGCGGGCGGTCGCCACCGACTCGATGAGCACGTGGCGGTGGCCGCTGACGGCGTAGACCTCGCTGAGGCGGGTGGCGAGCCGGTCGAGCTGACCGGGAAGCCGGGGGCTGTCGGCCGGGGTTGCGGCGACGGCCCGGCGGGCGGCGTCGGCCGCCTCCTCCAGGTCATGGCGGGAGGCCGTCACCCGGTGACGGACGAGGAGCAGACGCACCAGGTGGTCGAGCCGCTCGGCCGAGCGGGTGCTGTCGGCGGGGGTGGCCTCGACCAACTCCCGGGCCAGGTTGATCGACTGGTCCAGATCGGCCCCATCGCCGTCGACGGCGAACCGGTCGCCGAGCCGACGGCTCAGGTGGTCGAGGTACTCGGGTCGGGAGGGGTCGTCGGCCGGAGCGGCGGCCAGCGCCTGGCGGGCGTGATCGATGGCGCCTTCGAGGGCGGCCGGATCGTCGTCCAGGACGTACAGGTCGCCGAGGCGGCGGGCGGCGTTGTCGAGCCGCCGGGCCCGGAGTGGGCTGTCCAACGGCGTGGCCGCCACCGCCGCCTGGGTCACGTCGACCGCCTCGACGAGGGCCGCCCTGTCGCCCTCGACGACATGGAGGTCGGTGAGGCGGGCCGCCAGCTTCGACAGGCGCCCGCTGTAGGACTTGGCGTCGACCGAGGTTGCCTCCACCGTCAACCGCGCCGCAACGACGGCCTCGGCCAGCAGACGGGGCTCGGGACGCACGGCGTAGAGCCGGGCCAGGCCGTTGGCCAGGGCGTTGAGGTAGGTGCCGCGGGGACCGGTCCGATCGGGGCGGGGCGGGGTGCCCTCGACCGCGGCCCGGGCCGAGCGGATCGAGGCCACCAGGGGCGGCTGCCGACCGCTCAGGGCGTGCTCCTGCAGAAGGCGGAGGGCGAGGTGATGGTGGGCGGCCGGCCGATCGATCGCCCCGTCGGGGCCGTCGTCGATCGCCGCCTTGGCCGTGGCGATGGCCTCGGCCAGGAGCTCGGGGTCTCCCTGCTGCTCATAGGCCGAGGTGAGGGCGTGGGACAGTGCGATGCGACTGCGGGCCTTGTCGGCGGGATCGGGGTGGCCGGCGACGGCGGCCCGCAGTCCCTCGATCGAGGCGTCGAGGGCGCCCTGGTCGTCGAAATCGGCGGCCCTGGCCGCCTGGAGCTTGGCCAGCTTCTCCCGGGTGCCGGCCTTGGCCTCCTCGGGGGCGACGGTCAGCAGCCAGTCGAGGAGGGCGATGGCCTCGTCGAGGTCCTCCCGCTGTTGCAGGCCGGCGTAGCGCAGCGTGAGGTCGTCGGCCTGCTTGCGGAGTCGGGTGACCAGCATCTCGTCACCGCTCCGGGTGGCCTCGACGGCGCGACGGCGCACGTCGATGAGCTGGTCGAGGTCGTCGGCCCGTCGTTCGGCCTGGAAGCGCCGTTCGAGGGCGGTGCCCAGCTGGTCGAGGCCGCCGGCCAGCGTCCAGCCGGTGGAGGCGTCGACGGCGGCCTGGGCCGACGCCACGGCCTCGTCGTGGAGGACGCCGTAGCCGTTGGTGGCGGCCAGCGCGCTCAGGCGCCGGGCCAGCCGGAGCCACCGCAGGGGTCCGTCCCGCTCGGGAGCGGCGGTGCCGTCGACCACCGCTTCCGCCCCACCGACCACCGCAGTGCCGTCGGCGGGAGCCGTCGGCGGCTCGTCGAGCTCGGCGACCGTGCCGAGCACCTGGTCGATCCTGCGCAGTCCCCGCTGGCGGGCTCCACGGTCCTCGTCGATCCCGGCCAGCACCTGGGCCCCGTCGGCCACGCCCTGCAGGGCGACCCGGTGGTCGGCGTGCTGTTCGCCGATCAGGCTGGTGCCGGCGACGACCAACCCGAACGCCTCGGCCAGCCAGGCCCGCACCGGCTCGACCTCGTAGGCGTCGGCCAGACGGTCGACGAGATCGGCCAACCGCCGTCGGGCCGCCTCGTCGTCGGCCGGTGTGGCCTCGACGCTGCGGCGGGTGGCGTCGACGGCCTCGCGGCGCAGCGCCTGATCGTCGTCGAGGGCGGCGCGGGCGACCAGATGGCGGGCCAGGCGATCGAGTCGGGCCGGATGCCGGTCACTGTCCGCGCTGGACAGGGCGACCGCTCCTCGGGCCGCCTCGACGGCGGCGTCGAGGGTGGATCGGTCGCCGATCAGGGTGTGGAGATCGTCGACCGTTGCCGCCACCACGTCGTGGCGATCGACCAGATCGGGGCTGTCGACGGCGGTGGTGGTCAGTGCGGCGTAGGCGGCGTTGAGCGACTCCTCCAGAGCCGGTCGGCCCACCCCGGTGGCCGCCACCAGCCGGAGCCGCTCGGCCAGGGCGGCGTGTCGGGCGGCCGAGGCCGGACTGTCACCCGTCGTGATCGACACCGACCGGCGGGCCAGCATGACCGCCTCGTCGAGCTCGGGACGGTTGCCGCTGGCCCGGTAGGCGTCGAGCAGTCGGGCCCCGAGCGTGTCGAGCCGGTCGGCCAGGGCCGGACCGTCCTCGGGGGTCACGTCCACCGCTCGTCGGGCGGTGACGATGGCGTCGGTCAGGGTGGCCGGATCGCCACCGGCGGCGTGGCGATCGCCGAGGTGGGCGGCCAGGTTCGACAGCATGGTGCCCAGCTCCGGCCCGTCGGACCGGGCGGCCGCCACCGCCAACCTGGTGGTGGCGATCGCCTCGTCGAGGGCCGCCGGATCCCGGGTGAGGGAGTAGAGCTCTGAGAGGCGGTTGGCCAGGTTGTTGAGCCGGCCCGCCAGCTCGGGGCTGTCGGCCTCGGTGTTGTCGACCGCGGCCCGGGCCGAGCCGACGGCCTGGTCGAGCACGGCGGGGTCGCCGCTCTGCTCGTAGTGGCGGGCCAGCCGCACGGCCAGGTTGTTGAGCCGCCGGGAAGCCTGCGGATCCTCGGCCGCCGTGGCCCGAGCCACCTGCATCGACAACTCGACCGACTCGGCCAGCAGCGAGGCGTCACGGGTCCGTTCGAACTCCTCCGACAGGTGGCTGGCCAACACCTCGTTGCGGATGACCAGCCGTCGATCGCCCGGGGTCGTGGTGCGGGTGGCGTTGCGGGCGGCGTCGACGGCGGCGGTGTTGAACCGGGCGTCGGTGGTGAGACGGTGGAGACGACCGGCGACCTGGGCGGTGGCGTCCCACACCTGCGGTTCGAGGACGGGATCGAGGTCGGTGAGGCGGTCGGCCCCGGCCAGGGCGTCGATGACGCGGATCGCCTCGGTCGTCTCGGCGTAGCCCGGCCGGGGTTGACGGAAGGCGGTCTGGACGGCGGCCAGGTCGCCGACGAGGGCCTGACGCTCGGCGACGGGGGAGCCGACGAGGAGGGCGGCGATGGCGGCCAGGCGTTCGGCCACCGGGCCCCGATCGCGCTCGGCCGCCCGTTGGGCCCGCTTCACCAGGAGGCCGACGACCTCGAGCTGGCGGAGCTGGGGGTGGAGGTCGATGTAGCGCTGCGCCGACTCGGCGTCCGGGGCGGCCACCAGTTCACGGATCGTCTGCACCATGGCCGCCGCCGTGGTGTTGCGGTCATCGCCCGCACCCGCTATCTCTGCCCTCAAATTCCCCGCACTTCCTTGCCCGTTTGCCGTTGGGGACCGCCGCCAGCAACCGCTTAAGGTAGCAGGGCCGGGCCGCCACCAGCTAGCGGCAAATGCTCCCGGGCAACCCGTCTGACCAGGGCAAGCCCCGCCAACTCGACGATGGAACGCCCCGTGACGACCGAGTCCGACGAAACCACCCTCAGTGATCTGCTGAGCCGCCGCTCGGTGCGGAGCCTTCTGATCAGTCAGAGCGCCGCCTCTTCGGCCTCGGTGGGTCTCGCCATAACCATGGGGGTGTTCGTCTTCGACCTCACGGGGAGCGAGGCCGATATCGGCTACGTCGGGTTCGCCGAGTTTCTCCCGACGTTCGCCCTGGTGCTGTGGGCCGGGTCGCTGGCCGACCGGTTCGACCGTCGTCGCCTGGCCGCCCTGGCCTTCACCGCCCAGGCCCTGGTGGCGTTCACGATCGCCTGGTACGTGACCACCGACTCGGTGTCGATCCTGCCCCTGCTCGGTCTCACCACCGCCTTCGGCGTGGCCCGTGGCTTCGCCAACCCGGCGGCCCGGGCCCTGCCCACCAACGTGGTGGCCGAACGGGAGCTGCCCCGGCTGGTGCCGGTGCTGTCGACCACGTGGCAGCTGTCGCTGGCGCTGGCCCCGCTGGTGGTCGGCGCCGTCTACGGGATCGGGCCGGCGTGGACGTTCGTCGCCATCGGCCTGCTCGACCTGACGGCCGCCGCCGCCATCCTCACCGTGAAGCTGCACGCCGCCCAGCAGCGCACGCCACGGGCCACGTTCGGCCAGGCCCTGCAGGGGCTCAAGCTGGTGGCCGCCACGCCGCTTCTCCTGGCCGCCATCGGGCTCGACCTGTTCGCCGTGCTCCTCGGGGGCGTCGTCGCCCTAGCCCCCGCCATCGCCACCGAACTGCTCGACGCCCCCGACGGAGCGGCGTTCTGGATCCGCTCGGCCGGTGGGGTGGGGGCGGTGGTCACGGCCGCCCTTTTGGCCTGGCGGCCGATCGAGCGGCGGGTGGGCCGGGCCCTGCTGCAGGCGGTCGCCGTGTTCGGCCTGATCACGATCGGGGTCGCCTTCAGCCGCTCGCTCGTCGTTACTCTGGCCCTATTCGCCGGTCTGGCCGCCGCCGACATGGTCAGCGTGTATGTACGGGCCACCATCGTGCCCCTGGCCACCCCCGACAGCCTCCGAGGGCGGGTCCTGGCCGTCGAAGCGGTGTTCATCGGGGCGTCAAACGAACTGGGGGCGTTCGAGTCGGGGCTGACGGCGGAGTGGTTCGGTCTGGTTCCCGCCATCGTCGTCGCCGGGGTGGCCACGCTGGTGGTGGTGGCCGGTTTCGCCGTCGCCGTGCCCGACCTTCGCCAACTCGACAACTTCGCCGAGATCCGCCACGACGCCCGGCCCTAGACGTTCAGCGGGTAGATGGAGTGCGCAGCACGAATAGACGATGAACTCAAGGCCGCCAGGCCCCTGAGGCGGAGGGGCGACTCGACGGCAGCGGCTCGTGCGGCCGATCGGGTGCCTGCGCCCGCCGATGAGGTCGGCCCTCAGCGGTCGCCGTCGATGGTCACCCTCCCCCTCGGCGCCGAGGGCCGAGTCGGCGGGCGTACGCCGAGTCCGGCGACGACGGCGGCCGCCGCCAACAGCCCGGTGGACACCGCCAGCAGCCAGTAGGCGACCCGGGACTGCTCGCCGACGACGAGCGCCAGCATCGGACCGAGCACCTGGCCGAGGGCGAAGGCGGCGGTGATGGCGGCGAACGCCCGGCCCCAGTCGGCGGGATCGAGTCGCCGACGGATGATGGTCGTCACGCCGGCCATGGTCGTGAGCACGCAGCTGCCGAACACCGCGGCGGAGACGATCGAGGCCACGGTCGATGCCGACACCAGGAACAGGGCGGCCGCTACGGCGCAGCCGGCGACCGGCACGGCCAGCGGCATGCCCCCGGGGAGCCGCTCGATCGGGCCGGCCCAGGCGCTGGCCGACAGCGCGACGGTCAGGCCGGTGATGAGCCAGAACGCCTGGGTCGTGGTGGCGGTGAGCCCCTCGTCGACCAGGTGACTGGTGCCGAAGGTCGCCACCCCGATGTAGCCGGCACCGAACAGTCCGTAGGCCACCGGGATCGGCCAGCCGACGAGGGTGAGACCGCCCGAGGTCGTCGACGGGTCCGGGGGCACGATGTCGCTCAGCCGGGCGGTGTGGCGTCGGACGACGAGCGTCGCCACCACACCGAGGAGGCCGAGCAGCCACCACATCTCCCGCCACAGATCGATCCGATCGCCGATGACGAGGCCGATGATCGCCACGACGACGATGCCGACCCCGGTCCCGGCCGGGTACCACACCACCGCCCGCTTCACCCCGGCGTCGCGGAGCGCGGCGGAGGCGATGGCACCGGCGACGTAGGCCCACCCTCCGGTCGCTCCGGCGATGCCCCGGAGCGTCGAGACCCAGATCAGGTCCCCCAGCACCGAGGTGGCCCCGGTGACGACGGTCGTGGCGGCGAGGGCGATGACGGCGGCGGTGGCGACCCCGGTCCGGCGGACGAACCGGGCGGCGGTGGCGGCCCCGATCAGGTAGCCGAGGCCGTTGGTGATCGCCGGGATGGCCGCCTCGCGATAGGTCCAGCCGAGATCGGCGCGCATCGAGGGCAGGATCGACCCGTAGGCGAATCGTGCGAACCCGAGAGCGACCAGGGGGATGAGGGTGAGAGCCAGCGCCTGGGCGGTGCGGACGTTCTGCCGTTGCTCGAGTGTGCTCACCCGAGCAGTGTCCGTCGGCCCGGCCTGCGGCGGAAGTGGCAGTAAAGACAACGTTCGGTAATATTCTGCCATGACCGGTCCACGCGTGGTGGCGATCGCCTACGAGCGGCTGTGCGTCTTCGAGTTCGGCATCGCCACCGAGCTGTTCGGGCTCCGACGCCCCGAGCTGGAGAGGGACTGGTACGACTTCCAGGTCGTGTCGACCAGCCATCGGCCGATCGCCATGCTCGGCGGCGCCGTGCTCGATGCCGACCGGGATCTGACCGCCATCACCGATGCCGACACCGTTATCCTGCCGGGCTGGCCCGGGCCGGAGGTCGAGGCCCCCGCCGAGCTTCTGCAGGCACTCGACACCGCTCACCGCAACGGTGCCCGGTTGGTGTCGATCTGCGCCGGTGCGTTCGTGTTCGCCGCCGCCGGCCTGCTCGACGGGCGCGCGGCCACGACCCACTGGCGATTCTGCGAGGAGCTGGCCGCGGCCTATCCCGAGATCGACGTGCGGCCGAACGTCTTGTTCACCGAGGCCGATCGTGTCTTCACCTCGGCCGGCAGTGCGGCGGGTATGGACCTCGGCCTCCACCTGATCCGCCAGGATCACGGTGCCGCCGTGGCCGCCAGCGTGGCCCGCCGGCTGGTGATGTTGCCCCAACGCGACGGCGATCAGGCGCAGTACGCGCCGTCGGCGCCGCCCGTCCACCCGGCCCGGGCCCAGCGGCGGGATGTGGCGGAGGCTATGGAGTGGGCCCGGCGCCGACTCGGCGAGGAGATCACGGTGGCGTCGATGGCCGACGCCGCCAACATGTCGTCTCGCAACTTCGCTCGGCGCTTCGCCGAGGAGGTCGGGCGGACACCGCTGGCCTGGATCCGCGACCAACGGCTCGATCGAGCCCGGGTTCTCCTGGAGAGCACGACGCTGCCGATCGACGAGGTGGCCCGCCAGAGCGGGCACCGCACGGCCGAGACGCTGCGGCACCATTTCCGCCAACGGCTGGACACCTCGCCCGGACGCTACCGGCGAACGTTCAGTGTCGAGTCGGCGAGGTCGTCGTCACCCGATCGGTCGTCCTCCGACGTCGCCTGACGCCGCCCACCTCACGACGGACGCATGCCTGTCGTGGCACCCCTCCACCGCCGACGTCGGGCGCCCAGGGGCGCCGGGTGCGACCGGGAGTAGGCTCGGGAGATGTCGATCGACGGAGAGTACGAGCCGAGCACCTGGGACTGGGTCCGGGAGCAGGTCGAGGCCTATGAGGCCTCGAACGGGACCGAGGCCAACACCCTGCGGGACACCGGGATCCCGATCATCGTGATGACCACGGTCGGTCATCGCTCGGGCAAGGTGCGCAAGGTCCCGTTGATGCGGGTGGAGCACGAGGGCGAATACGCCATCGTCGCCTCCAAGGGCGGGGCACCGGCCCACCCGGGCTGGTACCACAACCTGATGGCCGACCCGAAGGTGATGATCCAGGACGGACCGGCACCCTTCGACGCCGAGGTCCGCCTGGTCGACGGGGACGAGCGGGCCGCCTGGTGGGAGCGGTCGGTGGCGGTCTTCCCCCGCTATCAGGAGTACGCCGAAGCCACCGACCGCCAGATTCCGGTGTTCGTGGCCTCGGCCGGCTGAGCCGACGAGGTCCACGCCGCTCGCCCGGCGATCGGCCTCAGCCCGCCAGCGCCGTCTGCGGGTGGTAGGTGGACCACGCAAACCAGAACGTGTCAACATGGGGGACCGGCTCCAGGGCCGGGCCCTCGTGACCGATGGGCGTGCCCAGCGTCGACCACCGCCGCCCCGCGTCGGCGTCGAGCAGCACCGGGCCGTCCGCACCGGTGTCGTCGATGGTGAGCGGCAGCTCGGTACGGAACACGGCGGTCGCCCCGATGTCGGCGCCGTCGCTCACCTGGTCGCCGTCGAGGGCGGAACGCAGGCCGGGGGTCCACACCACGAGCACCCGCTCGCCGTCGACGTCGAGGGGCACCACGCCTTCGGCGGAAGCCGTCGCCAGCGGTACCGCGGTCTCATGCCCGGCGACCTGGACGCCGGTGACCCGCTCCATGGCCGCCAACCGGTCGTCGATCTCGCCCCGGAAGAAGCCGGCCAGCGGACCATCGCCGCTGTCGTAGGCTCCGTACGGGTTGCGGCCGTAGGGCTGGTTGGGGTCGATCCGGCCCAGGACCTCCCCGTCGGGATGGTCGCGGCGGAAGTCGTCCCACGCCACCGTGGCCATGGGCACGAGCGCCAGCTGCTCGCCCAGGTAGTCGCCGACCACGGCCCGACCGTCGAAATGGGTCCACAGCGACTCGGTCTGCCGGTCGTACATCACCAGCGCCGACTGGTAGAGGGCGCCGGACGTGCCGAAGTCGAGCACCTCGCCACCGACGGTCCGTTCCACCGCGACTCCGGAGTTGCACAGGGGACAGTAGGTGACGGCCACCGGCAGCCCGCCCACGGTGTCGTTGACGATCTCGTGGAGGATCATGACCCGGATCGGGTAGGCCCGGGCCACGTCGTCGAGCTCGATCACCAGCACCGCCTCGTCGTCGGTGAGCCAGTCGACGTCGGTCACCGGCTCGAACCACGGCTCGTCGATGGGGGCGATGGCGTCGGGGTCGACTCCGCCGGAGACGATGAGGGTCCGCTCGACCAGCGTCTCCGGGAACTGCTCGGCGTCGAGGTGACGGGGCGGCAGGGCCGACCGGGGCACCGGGCGGGGCTGGGCGGCCAGGCGCTGCAGGGCCCGGGTCTGAGCGTCGGGGTAGTCCTCGATCGTGGTGTCGGTGGTGGCGTCGACGGCTTCGACCGCCTCGACGGCCTCTCCGGCCGGGGCCGTCCCGCTGTCGTCCCCCTCGCCGGTGGCGCCATCGACCGATCCGCCGGCGCAGGCGGTGGCCAGGAGCACCAGCCCGAGCGCGATGGCACCGACCCGCCATCGAGCGTGCTGCGCCATGGTCACCATGGGTTGGTCAAACCCCGGCCGATGGGCGTCCCATTCCGGAGGACGGACCATTCCGACGCCCGGGCCGAGCAGGGGCGGACGACGCCTACAGGTGGGCGAGCAGCGTGGTGACGGCGCCGGCCACCGCCTGCGGTTGCTTCACGTGGACCATGTGCCCGGCGTCGGGCACGATCAGCCGCTCCTTGACGTCGAGATGCTTGTCGAAGATGTCCATCGAGGCGATGAAGCGCTTGTCCCGTTCGCCGCACACGCTGACCACGGGCACCGTGATCTCGCCCAGGCGATCCATCACCATCGAGTCGACGTGCATCGAGATGCGCTGCTGGCCCTCGGGGATGTCGGCGTCGGCCGCCGTCGTCTCCACCGAGGCGTTCCATTGCTCCAGGCTCTTCATCGACCGGAACCCGGGCCCGGCCGCCACCAGCACGAGTCCCACCACGTCCTCGGGGCGCTCGATGGCGTAGGCCAGGGCCAGGTAGCCGCCGAGGGAGTGACCGACGAGCACCGCCGGGCCGCCCACGGCCTCCACCATGCGGGCCAGATCGCCGAGGGCGTCCACCCGCTCGTACCGCCCGGGCTCGGCGGCCTCGGAGGAACCGTGACCCCTGAGATCCCAGGTCAGGGTGGTGGCCGAACCGTCGAGGGCGTCGACGACGCCCGACCACACGTCACCGGTGTTGAGCCAGCCGTGGGTGAACACGACCGACGGGCCCGAGCCCGCGATCGTGAGATGGAGGTGCAGGTCGTCGGCCGCGGTCATGATCAGGACCCGACGAAGTCGGCCAGCGCCTGGTTGAACGTGGCGCTGGGCCGCATCGCCGCCGCCGCCCGGGCCGGGTCCGGGAAGTAGTAGCCGTCGATGTCCATGGGCGGGCCCTGGACGGCGTTGAGCTCCTCGACGATGGTGGCCTCGTCGTCGGCCAGGGCCGAGGCGAGCGGGCCGAAGGCGGCGGCCAGCTCCGGGTCCTTGTCCTGGGCGGCCAGGGCCTGGGCCCAGTAGAGGGCCAGATAGAAGTGGCTGCCCCGGTTGTCGAGCTCGTGGACCTTGCGGGACGGTGACTTGGCGTTCTGCAGCAGCTCGGCGGTGGCGGCGTCGAGCGCCTCACCCAGGATCTGGGCCCGGGTGTCACCGGTGACCTCGGCCAGATGCTCGAACGACACGGCCAGGGCGAGGAACTCGCCCAGGGAATCCCACCGGAGGTGGTTCTCGGCGTTGAACTGCTGGACGTGCTTGGGGGCGGAGCCGCCGGCTCCGGTCTCGAACAGACCACCCCCGTTCATCAGGGGCACGATCGACAGCATCTTGGCCGACGTCCCCAGCTCGAGGATGGGGAACAGGTCGGTCAGGTAGTCCCGGAGGACGTTGCCGGTGACCGAGATCGTGTCCTGACCCCGACGGATGCGCTCCACCGAGAAAGTGGTGGCGGCGACGGGGGCGAGGATCTCGGTCTGCACGCCGGTGAGGTCGTGATCGGCCAGGTAGGTGTTGACCTTGGCGATGAGCTGGGCGTCGTGGGGGCGGGTCTCGTCCAGCCAGAACACGGCCGGGGCGCCGGTGGCCCGGGCCCGGCCGACGGCCAGCTTCACCCAGTCCTCAACGGCGGCGTCCCGAACCTGGCACATCCGCCAGATGTCGCCCGCCTGCACCTGATGCTCGAACAGGGCGGTCCCCGAGTCGTCGATCACCCGGACCGTCCCGGCCTCGGACATCTCGAACGTCTTGTCGTGGGAGCCGTACTCCTCGGCCTTCTGGGCCATGAGCCCCACGTTGGGCACGGTGCCCATCGTGGTGGGGTCGTAGGCGCCGTTGGTCTTGCAGTCGTCGATGACGGCCTGGTAGAGCCCGGCGTAGCTGGAGTCGGGGATGACGGCCAGGGTGTCCTGCTGCTCGCCGTCGCCGTTCCACATCTGGCCCGAGGTGCGGATCATGGCCGGCATCGAGGCGTCGATGATCACATCGGAGGGGACGTGGAGGTTGGTGATGCCCTTGTCGGAGTTGACCATGGCCAGGTCGGGGCCGTGCTCCATGGCGGCGGCCAACCCGGCCTCCACCGCGGCCCGGGTGTCGGCGTCGAGCTCGTCGAGGGCGCCGATCAGGTTGCCCAGGCCGTTGTTGACGTTGACCCCGGCGGCGTCGAGGGCGCCACCGTGGCCGGCGAACACCTCGGCGAAGTAGACCTGCACGGCGTGGCCGAAGATGATCGGGTCGGACACCTTCATCATCGTCGCCTTCATGTGCAGCGAGAAGAGGACGCCCTCGGCCTTCGCCGCCGCCACCTGGTCGGCCAGGAAGCCGCGGAGGGCGGTCACGCTCATGAACGTGGCGTCGGCCACCTCGCCCGCGGTGACGGGGACGGCCTCGGCCAACACCGTCGTGCCGCTCGCCCCTTCCAGCTCGATGCGGACCGTGCCGTCGGCGTCGATGGTGGTCGACTGCTCGTTGGAGCGGAAGTCGCCGCTGGTCATGTGGGCCACCCGGGTCTTGGAGTCCGCCGACCACGCCCCCATCGAGTGGGGGTTGTTGCGGGCGTACTGCTTGACCGAACCGGGGGCCCGTCGGTCGGAGTTGCCCTCCCGCAGCACCGGGTTGACGGCGCTGCCCTTGATCTTGTCGTAGCGGGCCTTGGCCTCCACCTCGTCGGGGTTCGACGGCTCGTCCGGGTAGTCGGGTACGGCGTAGCCCTTGGCCTGCAGCTCGGCGATAGCGGCCCGGAGCTGGGGGATCGAGGCGCTGATGTTCGGCAGCTTGATGATGTTGGCCTCGGGGGTCTTGGCCAACTCGCCCAGCTCGGCCAGGGCGTCGCCGATCCGCTGGTCCTCGGTGAGCGACTCACCGAAGTTGGCGATGATCCGACCGGCGAGCGAGATGTCCCGGGTCTCGACCCCCACGCCACAGGCGGAGGCGAACGCCTCGATCACGGGCAGGAACGAATACGTGGCCAGGGCCGGCGCCTCGTCGGTGTGGGTGTAGATGATCTTGGGGGTGGTGTCAGCCATGTGCTCTTCCGTCGCGTTGCGGGGTGGCGCCCGGCCACGGACCCGTCGAGGGGCCCGTCGGGGACGGACGACGCTGCAAGACTAGCCACCGTCGGCCCCACCGGCGATCGTGGGCCATCGGGGATCCGGGGGCTGCGTCGAGGGCCCGACACCCGGGTATCTCGACCCGTCCGGGGGTCCGTGCGCGGCCCCGTTACGGCTGTGTAGTTTGACGTCGTGGCGAAGCTTCGTTTCTTCTTCGGGACCATGGGCTCGGGCAAGAGCACCCAGGCGCTGCAGATCCACCACAATCTGTCGTCGACCGGGCTTGCCGTGATCCTGACCACTCAGCTCGACCGGCAGGTGGGCCGGGTGTCGAGCCGCCTCGGGGTGGCGGCCGAGGCCGAGATCGTCGATCACCGGCTCGATCTGCACCGGCTGGCCGTCGACGCCCACCGCCGGGGTGAGCTCGACGCCATGATCTGCGACGAGGCCCAGTTCTACGAGCCGGCCCAGATCGACCAGCTCGGCCTGGTGGTCGACGAGCTCGACGTCGACGTCTACGCCTTCGGCCTCCTCACCAGCTTCCAGGGCGAGCTGTTCCCCGGCACGAAGCGGCTGCTGGAGCTGGCCGACGAGCGCCAGGAGCTGCAGGTGGAGTCCCGCTGCTGGTGCGGCGAGCGGGCCACCCACAACGCCCGACTGGTCGACGGGGTGCAGGTCTACAGCGGCGAGTTGAAGGTGGTCGGCGACACCGCGGTCGGAGCGGACCGGCGACCGCCCAAGGTGACCTACGAGCTCCTGTGCCGGGCCCATTGGCATGAGGGGCTCCGGGCGGAGCGAGGTCAGCAGCTCGAGCTGATCGACGAGCGAGCCGGTCGGCGGGGCTCGGTCGAGCGTCGGGTGCCTCCGGGCGCTGCGGCGTCCTCCTGAGGCGAACGACCCGTCCCCGATCGCTCACTATCAAGGCATCGGCCCGCATGGCCGTTGATCTGGGTAGTCATGCTGCATCGCGTTCTCGGATCTCCGATCCTCGTGTTTCTGGCCGCCCTGTTGGCCGGCGCCGTCGTCGGCGTCATGGCGTATTCCGGGCTCGGGGTGACCGGGGCCGACGTACAGCGGGCGACGGCCTTGGTCCTCACCTCGTCGGTGGCCGCCACGGTGGCCTCGGTGCTGCAGCGCATGGGCTACCAGGAGATCTCCCGGACCCTGACCGAGGCGGCCGAAGGGGCGAAGTTCGACCCGCTCACCGGTCTGGTCAACCGCAACGAGCTCTACCGCCTCCTCGACGAGTCGCGCGAGCTGGCCGAGCGGGAGCAGACGGTGTTCGGGGTGCTGTTCCTCGACCTCGACCGGTTCAAGGCGATCAACGACTCGCTCGGCCACGACGTGGGCGACGAGCTTCTACGGGTGGTGGCCGACCGGCTTCGGGCCGCCACCCGGGGCACCGACGTGGTGGCCCGGCTCGGCGGCGACGAGTTCATCGTCATCGCCCGCAGCCTGATGACGGCCCGATCGGTGGAGGCGGTGGCCGTGCAGATCAGCAAGCGGCTCTGTCAGCCGGTGGCGCTTCGCGGCCGTCAGCAGGACGTCTCGGCCTCGATCGGGGTCGCCATCGCCGGACCGGGCGACGAGCGGACGGCCGACGACCTGGTGCGAGACGCCGACGCCGCGATGTACAAGGCCAAGCGCGACCGCTCCGGCTACGCCGTGTTCGACGCCGCCCAGCGCTCGCTGTTGATGGATCGTCTGGACATCGAGCGGGAGCTGAAGCAGGCGCTCGAACACAACCAGATCATCGTCCACTACCAGCCGGTGATCGACGCCGCCACCGGCAAGCTCTACAGCCTGGAGGCCCTGGTCCGGTGGGAGCATCCCAACCGGGGGCTCATTCCGCCCGATCTCTTCCTGCCGGTGGCCGACGAGTCCCGGCTGATGACCCGGATCGGCGAGCTCGTGCTCCGGGAGGCCTGCGCCCAGGCCGCGATCTGGAACCAGCTGGCCGGGCCCGAGGCCGGGGTGCGGATGGGGGTCAACATCTCCGAGCAGCAGCTCACGGGTGTGGATCTGCCGATGATGGTGAGAGAGGTGCTCGCCTGGTCGGGCCTCCCGCCGGATCAGCTGGTGCTGGAGATCACCGAGGACGTGGTGATGGAGCACCTCGACGGCCTCAAGGTGCTGCGCTCCCTGCGCGAGCTCGGCGTCCACCTCGCCATCGACGACTTCGGCACCGGTCGATCGTCGCTCAGCTACATCAAGCAGCTCGACATGGTGTCGATCCTCAAGATCGACCAGAGCTTCGTGCGCGACATGCTCGAAGGCGGGGCCAACCAGACGATCGTCGAGGCCATCATCGCTATGGCCCGGGCCCTCGATCTGCGGGTGGTGGCCGAGGGCGTCGAGCGGACCGAACAGCTGCAGATCCTGTACGGCCTCGGCGTCGATCTGATGCAGGGCTTCCTGTTCGAGCGCCCCCTGGCCGCCGACAAGCTGAGCGACGCCACCGGCGCCCTCAACCCGGTGCGGTGGCCCGACGGGTTGGTGCTGCCGGATCGGGTGCCGGACGTGGGGCCGACCGGCGGCGGCATCGACCGTCGCCAGCCGATCTACTCGATAACGCCCCGGGCCTGAGCCCGATCACGCCCGGCCAGTGCCCTGACGCAAACCCCTGCGGTGTTCGCCCGGGCGAACGCTTCCGGCCAGGGCGCTAGAAGCCGCCGTCCCACTCGTCCTCGGCCCCGCCCTGATACTCGGGGAGCGGCTCGGAGGGATCGTTGGGCGGGGGAGCGGTGGCGGCGCGGGCGGGCGCCGAGCGGCGGGGGGCGCCGCCTCGGGATCGGGTGTCGCCACCGGCGCCGCGGCCTGACGTCGCCTCGCCGCCGGAGCCGCCGGAGCCGCCGTCGGCGCCTCCCTCGGCCTCGTCGTCGGGGCCGTAGCCGTAACACATCGACACGCCGTCCACGTCGAAGGGCCGCCCCAGGGAGGCGACCCGGAAGCTGGACCAGTCGCCCGACTTCTTCAACACGTCGATCTTGCCCCCCTCGGCCAGGGCCTTCTCCAGGTCCTCGACCGGAGCCATGACCGCCCACTTGTCGGTCTTGGTCTTGCGGAACCGCGGGGGGATCTTCTCCGTCTTCTCCGTCATGGCACGAGTATGGCCGCTCATCGACCCGCTTGGGGACGAACCGAGCCCCGGCGGGGTGATCAGCCCGGCACCGTCGTCGGGTCGGCCATGGCCGCCGTGATCCGCCGGAACAGGGGGCGGGCCACCACCAACAGCGAGCCGACGATCACCGCGGCGGCGTAGAACACCCTGTCGGCGCCCCAGCGGTCGGCCACCAGGCCGGCGACCAGCGCCCCCACCGGCTGCATGCTCCAGGCGACGAAGAGGTAGGCCGTCATCATCCGCCCGAACACCCGGTCGGGCACCAGCCGCTGGCGCACGGTGCTGCTGACGACGTTCCAGGCCGGCATCGACACCCCTTCGACGGCGGAGGCGACGATGAGCAGCCCGAAACCGGGGGCCACGCCGAACAGGATCGAGGCCAGCGCATAGGTGACCACGGCGAAGCGCATGCTGGCGGCGTGCCCCCAGCGGCCGATGACCCGGGTGACGACGAAGGACATGGCGACGGCGGTGACGGCCGAAGCGGTGGCCACCAGGCCGAAGGCGAACGACGACAGCTCCAATTCGTCGACGACCAGGATCACCAGCACGGTCTCGGTGGCGGTCCCCACGAAGGAGAAGAGCGCCACGGCGAAGGCCAGGGGCCGCACGACGGGGTGACCGAGCACGTAGCGCAGACCGGCGGTGAGCTCGGCGAGTGAGAAGTCGACCTCCTCATCGCCGTCGTCGTGGTGGCGGGCGCCCCGGGCGATGACGCGGCCGAGCGGCACCAGGAGCGAGGCCGAGGCGCCGTAGAGGGCCAGCGAGGCGAGGAACGGCGCCGTCGGGTCGACGACGAACAGGGCCGCTCCGATCGGTGGACCGACGATGGCGTTGGCCGTCATCTCGGTGGCCCCGAGCCGGGCGTTGGCCAGTTCGAGGTGTTCGTCGGCCACGACGTTGCGGACCAGGGCCGGGATGCCGCCGTCGGTGAACACCTCGCTCGAGCCGACCACGAACCCGCTGAGGGCCAACAGGGCCAGCGGCGACCACCCGGTGGCGACCACGATCACGGGTATGAGGAGGGCGAGCGCCCGGACGGCCTGGGCGATGATGATCACCCGACGTCGACCGAACCGGTCGAGGATGACCCCGGCGGGAAGGCCGATCACCAGGAACGGGAGGTACCGGAAAGCGCTGATGATGGCCACCCCGGTCGCCCCGTCGGTCAGAGCGAGGGCCAGGAGCGGGAAGGCGACCAGGTTGAGGCCGTCACCGAGGTTCGACGTCGCATAGGACGACCACAGTGTCCAGAACGGCCGGCCCAGCGTTGTTCGCACCCGCCGAGTCTGGCCGCCGCCGGGCGCATCTGCCGACCTATATCCGGGTCGGTCCCGGTGGGCGTCACTACGCTCGGGATGGTGACCCTTCAGCTGCTACTCCTCAACGGGCCGAACCTGAACCTCCTCGGCGAGCGGGAGCCGGACGTCTACGGCTCGACAACGCTGGCCGACGTGGTCGCCTCGTTGGAGAAGGCGGCGGCGGAGCGGGGTGCGTCGCTCCGGGCGGAGCAGAGCAACCACGAGGGTGTGCTGATCGATCTGCTGCACGAGTCCCGCACCTGGGCCGACGGCGTGATCTTCAACCCCGGGGCGCTCACCCACTACAGCTACGCCCTGCGCGATGCCGTGGCCGGCATCGACGTGCCGGTGGTGGAGACCCACCTGTCCAACGTCCACGCCCGGGAGACGTTCCGCCACACCTCGGTCATCACTCCGGTGGCGGTCGGGGTGGTCGCCGGGTTCGGGACCCGTTCCTATGAGCTGGCCCTGGACGCCCTGCTCGGCCACCTGGCCGGTGCGTCGGGCGACGCCCGGTAGCCGGCCACTCAGTAGCTTCGAGGTAGGCCCAGCACCCGTTGGGCGATGTAGTTGCAGCTCATCTCCTGGCTGACCGGGGCCAGCCGTTGGAGGCGAGCCTCCCGCCAGTAGCGCTCGACGTGGTACTCGGTGGCGTAGCCCAGGCCGCCATGGGTCTGGAGGGCCTGGTCGGCGGCGAAGTAGCCGGCCTCGGCCGCCAGGTACTTGGCGGTGTTGGCCTCCTCGCCGCAGTCGAGGCCCCGGTCGTAGCGATCGGCGGCCCGCATCATGACGGCCATGGCCCCCGTGAGCTGCATGTGGGCCTGGGCCAGAGGGTGGGCGATCGCCTGGTTCGACCCGATGAGCCGGTCGAACACCGATCGCTCGTTGGCGTAGTCGACGGCCCGCCTGACGGCCACCTCCCCGATGCCGCAGGCCATGGCGGCGAGCAGGATCCGCTCCGGGTTGAGGCCGTGGAGGATGTGATGGAAGCCGCGACCCCGGTCACCGACCATCCGCCAGCCCTCGACCGGTAGGTCGTCGTAGGCCACCTCGCACGAGGCCACGGCGTTGCGACCGACCTTGGGGATGGGGGCGATGTCGACGTGCTCGGGGTCGAGGTCGGCCAGGAACAGGGTGAGGCCGCCGAGGCCGTCACCGGGTTCGCCGTCGGTGCGGACCAGCAGCAGCACCACCTCCGACTCCAGGGCCTTGGAGGTCCAGATCTTGCGGCCGTTCACGATCCACCCACCGAGGCCGTCCTCGACGGCCCGGGTGGTGATGCGGCTGGTGTCGGTGCCGGCGTCGGGCTCGGTGACGCCGAAGGCGACGTGGAGATCGCCGGCGGCGGCCCGGGGCAGGAAGGCCTCCTTGAGCTGCTCGCTACCGAACTTCACCACCGGGTTGAGGCCGAACATCGTCAGGTGGATGGCGGTGGAGCCGTTCATCGCCGCCCCCGAGGCCGCCACCCGGTTGAGCACCAGTGCCGCCTCGGTGATGCCTTGACCGCCTCCGCCGTAGGCCTCGGGTATGGCGATGCCGACCCAGCCGCCCTCGGCCATGGCGTTGTAGAACTCCCAGGGAAAGCGGTGGTCGGTGTCGCAGTCCGACCAGTAGGTGTCGTCGAACCGGGCGCAGACCCGGTCGACGGCCTCCACGATGGCCTGGTGGTCGGGGTTGTCGTCGATGTGCATCGCGCTCCTCGTCGGCGTCGAACCTGGGCCATGGGTGGCGTTGGCCGTGACGGTCACTCAGCCCATCATGGAGCGATGGTCGACGGCAACCGAGCCGATGCGGTGGAGGCAGGCTGGTCGCTCTCGGCCGCGGCCCGAGCCCGCCTGGCTCGGCCGTCCCCGGCCCCGCTGCGGCCGCCGCCGATCGACGACCACGTCGCCGTGGCCGCCTGGCGTCACGCCGAGCATCGGGCGTGGCTCGAGGGTGACCCGTCGGCCGCGGCCTGCGGTCATCGGCCGGATCGAGTGGGCGGGGTCGACGTGCTCCGGGCCGGGCCGTCGTTGGCGACGCACGGGTCCGCCTCCGCCGTGGAGGCTCCGGCCGGTGGCGGCGGCGGGCCCGGGGGCACGCCGCTGGTGGTCTACGCCCACGGCGGGGGCTACGCCGTCGGTTCGCCCACGACGGCGCTGCCGATCACCGAGCGTCTCGCCGCCCGGTGCGAGATCGTCTCGATCGACTACCGGTTGGCACCCGAGGCGCCGTATCCGGCCGCCGTGGAGGACGTGCGGGCCGTCGTCGAGGCCGTCAGCGCCACGACGCCGCCCGATAGGCCCCTGGTGTTGGCCGGCGACTCCGCCGGGGCCGGGCTGGTGGTGGCCGCCCTCCAGCGGCTGCAGCGGGTGCGGGGAGCGGCCGAGGCCGCCGGGGATCCCCCGGCCCACCAGCGACCACCGTTCGGGATCGACGGGCTGGTGCTCCTGTCGCCGCACCTCGACCACGGCCCCGAGTCCGACGCCGCCCGGGCTCGTGATCCTCGCTCCGACGTCGACTCCGTGGCGGCGCAGTGGCTCCGAGCCGCCTACTGCGGTGCCGTCGACCCGGCCGATCCCGGGGTGTCACCGGTGCGGGGGGAGCTGGGTGGGCTCCCGCCCACGCTGGTGCAGGTCGGCACGGCCGACTCCAGCTTCGACGGTGCGGTCCGTTTCGCCCGGCTGGCCCGCTCGGCCGGGGTCGAGGTGACCCTCGACGTGTGGCCCGAGCTGTGGCACGCCTGGCACTATCACCGAGACCTGCCCGAGGCGGATCTCGCGCTGGCCGAAGCGGCCGAGTTCTGCTCGGCCGTCCGGTCGTAGCGACCGGACCCGCACCCGCACGAGATCGAAGCCGACCGGGTTTCCGAGCAGCGGTCGGCCGCTTCGGAGCAGCCTCAGCGGAGTGGTGGCCGTGCCGGTTCGGACCGAGCGGTGGGGCGCCTCGGACACCTGCGGCACCGCCCCATCGTGGATGGTCGTCGGTCCGGCCCAGCCCCTGCGACGGGCGGCTGGATCAGTCGTCGTCGTTGTCGCCGCGGCCCGGTCGGGGAAGGGTGGGCAGCGTGTCGATCGGGAGGCTGACCGAGGTGGTGGTCACCTCGTCGGTACTCGACGTCGTCGTGTCCTCGGTGGTGGCGGTCGTCTCGGAGGTCTCCGAGGTCTCGCTACTGGTCGGGTCGGTCACCGTGGTGGAATCCTCGGTGGTCGGCGTCGTATCGACCGTCGGCGTGGTGGGAGCCGAGTTCGGCGCCGCCGTGGGGCGAGGGCTGGGTGAGGGCGAGCGGACGGCGTCGACCGGGGCCGTGGTGCTGGCGGTCGGCCCGAGGGGGACGGTGACCAGGCCCTGGGTGGTGTTGGTCTCCTCGGCCACCTCGAGATCGGACTCGGCGCTCGTGGCGGTGGGCTCGCCGTCACCTGCGGTGACGCCGAACACCGGATCACCGCTGGCGTCGATGGGCTGGCGAGAACGGTCGAAGGCGACAACGGCGGACGCGACGAGGGCGACACTGCACAGCCCGGCCACGATCCATTGACGCTCTCTACTGGTCACATCCCACCTCGTTGCCCCGGATCCTCTCCCCGGTAAACGCCGACAACGCCCAACACGATACTTAGACCGGTATCTTTTGTCAGTCATTCTCAACAGGCGAAAGGACTCATGGCCGTCGTCGTCAGCCTTCTTGCGGCGGCCATGTTCGGCGCTGGGGATTTCATAGGCGGTGTGGCCGCCAAACGCCTGCGTGCGATCCAGGTCGTGGCCGGCTCCCACATCGTCGGCCTCCTCGGCAGCCTGCTCTTCGCATTGGCCACCGGGGCGTCGGCGACCATGACCGATCTGTTGCTCGGTGTCGTCGGCGGCCTGCTGGGCGGCGTCGGTGTGTGGTTCCTGTATCGACGGCTGGCCGTCGGGCCGATGCACGTCGTCGCCCCGGTGACGGCGGTGTCGGCCGCCGTGGTGCCGACGCTGTGGGGGTTCGTCATCGGTGAACGGCTGAGCGCGGCGGTCGGCGCCGGACTGGTGCTGGCCCTGGTCGCCATCGCTCTGGTCTCGCGCTCCACCCCGACCGGGGGCGAGGCCCCGGTCACCGCAGTTGTCGTCGGTGAATCACTCCTGGCCGGGGCCGGCTTCGGCGGCTTCTTCGTCTTCCTCGACGCCACCAGCGCTGCGTCGGCCCCGTGGCCCGTGGTGAGCGCCCGCTTCGCCACCGGGGTCGGCCTCGCCCTCTACCTGCTGGCCACCCACCGCCGCCATGGCGCCTCGGCCGCCTTCTCCTGGCTCCGCTCGCCGGTGGTGGTGGTGATGGTTGTGGCCGTCGGCGTCCTCGACACGGCGGCCAACGTCGCCTTTCTATGGGCCACGAGCAGAGTGCCCTTGGCCGTCGTCTCGGTGCTGACGTCGCTCTACCCGATCGCCACCGTGCTCCTGGCCCGGGCCTTCCTCGAAGAACGCATGAACCGCTGGCAACAGGTGGGCCTCGCCGGCGCCATCACCGCCTCGGCCATCATCGGCGCCGCCTGAGGCGCCCGAGCGGCCGCGGGCCGGCCGGGGCGAGCGCGGGCCGGGCGACGGACGCGCTCAGAGGGTGCGGTCGACGGTGCTGTGGAAGTGATAGGTGCGACCCTCGACGATCAACTGGTCGCCGCTGCGCAGGGGCACCGGCTCGCCGGTCGGCAGGGGCGTCGTCTCGCCGTCACGGCGCAGCCCGGTGCCATTGCTCGACTCGTCGACCGCCCGCACGTCCCAGCCGTCGACCGCGATCCGCACGTGCACCCGGGACATCGTGACCTGGTCGGGATGGTCGACGCCCTGCGCCGTCCCCTCCGCCACCGCCGGGTCCACCCCGGTCTTGCGGCCGATGACGAGCTCCCACTGCACGACCACGCTGCGCCCCTCGTCGTCCACGAGGACGCCGAGAGGTGGTCGGGTCCGGCGTTCGGAGATCCACGAGCCGTCCTCGGTCCGTGGTTGGCCGGTGACCCGACAGTGGCGGGCCTCGGGATGGTTGAAGTGACCGGCCCCGGAGCGGGCCCCGATCACCGGGATCGGGTAGGCGTACGGCGCCAGGTCGGGGGTGGGGGCCCGTCGGTGCAGGGGGAACCCGCTGGCCGCCTCGTCGTCATCGACGGCCGCGGTGGGCGAGCTGAGCCGGGGGGCGGCGCCGGGCTCGGCGGCGAAGGCCCGCAACTCGGCGGCGAACTCCTCGGCCGTCGGGTGGCGATCGAGCCGGTCGACCTGGGCCGCCCGTCCGATCACGGCGGCCAGAGCCGGTGGACACGAGGGGTGGATCAGGGGCTCGGCGTTCAGGACGTATTCGATGGCCTCGGCCAGGTGGCTGTTGGGGATCTCGCCGATCAGCGAGTGACCGGTCAGGGCCATGTGCAGCGCCGCTCCCAACGACCAGATGTCGGAGGAACGACCGGGGGAGTCGCCGTGGATCAGGCGGGGGTCGGAGTAGATCAGCGTGCCGACGGGGCGGGCCCCGGTCGCCGTGAACCGGGCGTCGAGGTAGTTGGCCACCCCGAGGTCGGCCAGGCGACCCCGACCGTCGGCCAACAGGATGTTCGACGGCTTGATGTCACGGTGGGCCACCCCCCGGTCGTGGAGGGCGTGGACCGCCTCGGCGGCATCGGCCACCACCGTCGCCACCAGCCGGGGGTCGGTGGCCGGACCGGCGCCCAGGCCACCATCGGGGTAGTAGGGCGTGGTGTAGTACAGCCGCCCCTGATCGTGGCCGGCGTCGAGCACGGGCACCAGGTGAGGGTGGTTGAGATCGAGCAGGATCTGGAGCTCGGCCGCCATCCGCTTGAACTCGTTGTCGCTGGCGTGGCGATCGAGGATCTTGATCGCCACCGTGTCCTGGTCGAGACCGAGATCGGCCGGAGGATGGGCCAGATGGAACGTCCCGTGGTTGCCGGCCGCCATCTCGCGGACGAGCCGGTAGTTGGCGAAGGTCTTCATTCGTCGAGGCGGCGTTCGTGGTCGAGGGTGGCCCGTCGGGGGAGCAGGGTCCGGGTCGGGTCGATGGGCGGGATGGCCAGCAACTCGTGGCGCCGCCGGAAGACGAGGGCCAGACCGGCGGAGAAGAGGGTGAGGCCGACCGCACCGTAGACGGCCAGGGCCAGGTCGGTGCGGAGCTCGGTGAGGAAGACGATGGTCGACAGCACCTCGGCGCTGGCCAGGCCGACGACGACCTTGGCCAGGGTGCGGTCGCTGACCTTGGAGGCCAGCCACGAGCCCAGCGGGGCCCCGAACCCGACGACGGGGGCCGCGGCCAACCACAGGCCGTAGAGGTCGTAGCGGTCGGCCGGGAGGGGTTCGGCCAGCGTTTCGCCGCCCACGGCCACCACCTGATCGCCGACCAACGTGATCGACAGCTGACCGTCGATGAGGCCGAACAACCCGAACCCGACGGCCGACACGATCGCCATCACGACCACGCTGGTCGGCACCCCGATACCGGCCGACAGGCCGAGGAGGGCGACCAGGCCGAGGTAGGTGAACACGTCGGCCCCGGATCCGACCAGGAACGAAGCCACACCGCCGGCCAGGCCGGCCACCACGAGCACCGAGTAGGCCTGGGCCGACCCGTTGTCGAGCATGTCGACCTTCTCGGTCACCCACGATCGCGACGACAACCACACCAGGAGCGCCATGGCGGCCACCACGATGGTGAAGGTGACCTTGACGTAGGGGCCCGGGAGGGTGGAAGGCCAGAACACCTCGTCCGGCTTCCCGAGGAGGAACGCACCACCCAGGAAGCCGACCACGGCCGCCGGGGCCAGGACCCGGATGGCCTGCCAATCGACGCGGCGCCCACTGATGATGATCGAGAGGGCCGCCGCCCCCATCCCGACCGTCTGGATCGACAGCGAGAAGGAACGGGCCACCGTGGCCGGGACGTCCAGCACTTTGGTGAAGACCGGGAAGGCGATGGCGCCGCCGCCCTGCGGGGTGGAGCCGGCAACGATCGAGCCGAAGATCATGGTGACGGCGGCGACCCACCGGTCGACCACGCGGGGCCAGTGGCCGTTGACGGTCACGAAGATCAGCCACACCACGGCGATGGCCACGCTGAGCGCCAGCGCCTGCCGACTGCGGTTCCGCTGGGAGGACGCCCGGGCCTCCGCCGCCTCGGCCAGGAAGTCGGCGGCCACGTTCACACGCCGGTTCTCTGCGGTCACGTGCTCCCTCGTCGGTCCCGGTCGGCTGTCTCAATTTGCAGGGTAAACGGATCCCTGCTGCCATGCCGACCAGAGGTTGCCTAATGTCGAGTCCGGTCCGTCGAGGCGACGGGTGTCCGGACGCTGTTCAAGGGAGAGTGCATGTACCCCGGTAGCTACGTAGACACCACGCCCGACAAGCCGGCCGTGATCATGGCCGGCAGCGGTGAACAGCGGACCTACGCCGAGCTGGAGGAGCGGTCGAGGCGCTTGGCCCAGCTGCTCCACGCCGCCGGTCTCCGGCCCGGCGACCACGTCTCCATCTTCATGGAGAACAACATCCACTACTTCGAGTGTTTCTGGGCCGCCGTCCGGTCCGGCCTCTACTTCACCACGATCAACCGGTACCTCCAGCCCGACGAGGCGGCCTACATCATCAACGACTCGGGCTCCCAGGCGCTCTTCGTCTCCTCCGGGGTGGCCGACGTGGCCGCCGCCATCCCGGCCATGGCCCCCGACTGCAAGATCCTGCTCACCGTCGACGGTCCGGTCGACGGGTTCGAGCCCTACGACGACGCCGTGGCCCAGTACCCGGCCGAGCCGCTGGCCGAGCAGCCTCGGGGCGAGGCCATGCTCTACAGCTCCGGCACCACCGGCCGCCCAAAGGGCATCAAGCGGGCCCTCAGCGGCGACTCGATCGACGCCGAGCACAACAACGTCACCATGCTCGTCGGCGGCCTGTTCGGGGCCAACGCCGACACCGTGTACCTGTCGCCGGCACCGATGTACCACTCGGCCCCCCTCGGCTTCACCACCGGCATCCAGGCCCTCGGCGGCACCGTCGTGGTGATGGAGAAGTTTGACCCGGCGCTCGCCCTCCGCTACATCGACCAGTACAAGATCACGATGTCGCAGTGGGTGCCGACGATGTTCTCCCGCATGCTGAAGCTGCCCGAGGAGCAGCGCACCGGCTACGACTGGAGCAGCCATCAGGTGGCCGTCCACGCCGCCGCCCCGTGCCCGGTAGAGGTGAAGAAGCAGATGTTCGACCTGTGGGGGCCGGTCATCCACGAGTACTACGCCGGCACCGAGGTGAACGGTTTCGTGTACTGCAGCCCGCAGGACTGGCTCGACAACCCCGGCACCGTCGGCAAGGCCATCCTCGGCGCCATCCGCATCTGCGACGAGATGGGGGAGGAGCTCCCGCCGAACGAGCCGGGAACCATCTACTTCGAGCGGGACGAGCCGACCTTCAGCTACCACAACGACGAGGAGAAGACCCGGGGTTCCCGCCATCCCGAGCACCCCAACTGGTCGACCCTGGGCGACGTGGGCATGGTGAACGAGGGCGGCTACCTCTTCCTGACCGACCGCAAGGCGTTCATGATCATCGCCGGCGGGGTGAACATCTACCCCCAGGAGATCGAGGACTGTCTGATCGTCCACCCCAAGGTCGCCGACGTCGCCGTCTTCGGTGTCCCCAACGAAGACCTGGGTGAGGAGGTCAAGGCGGTCGTGCAGCCCGAGGAGGGCGTCGAGCCGTCCGAGGAGTTCGCCCGGGAGCTGCTGGCCTACGCCGAGGAGCACATCGCCCGCTACAAGGTGCCCCGATCGATCGACTTCCGGGACGAGCTGCCCCGCCTGCCCACCGGGAAGCTCTACAAGCGCATCCTCAAGGACGAGTACTGGGGTAAGAAGGACAGCCGCATCGTGTGATCGGTGGCTTCGCCCCCGATCCTCGGGTTGCCGGACTTCCGGCAACCCGCCTGGCGTGGGTCGTGCGGGCCGCCTGGCGCTGACGGACTTGGCTCGGCTGGTAGGAAGACGGAACGTGGACAGTTTGGAGGAGCAATGATGGAACTGACGACGATCGGGTACGAGGTGCGGGACGGGGTGGCCCACGTCCGCTTCGCCCGTCCCGAGGGTGCCAACGCGGTCAACCCGACGTTCTCGGCCGAGCTGCGGGCGGTCACGCTCGAGATCGAGTTCGACGACACCGTCAAGGCCGTGTCGGTTACCGCCGAGGGCAAGGTGTTCTGTGCCGGCGGTGATCTGAAGCTGTTCCACGAGGCCGGTGACGGTCTGCCCAAGCTCGCCACCGACATGCTGACCGACTTCCACGCCGCCATCTACAAGATGAACCGCACCCCCAAGCCCTACGTGGCCGGGGTCAAGGGTGCCGCCGGCGGCGCCGGTCTCTCGATCGTCAGCGCCTTCGATCTGGTGGTGGCGGGCGAATCGGCCAAGTTCACCATGGCCTACACCCGGGCCGGGGTGACCCCCGACGGCACGTCGTCGTACTTCGTGGCCCGCCACATCGGGCTGCGTCGCATGCTCGATCTCACCCTCACCAACCGGGTCCTCTCGGCCGAGGAGGCCGAGTCGTGGGGCCTGATCAACCGGGTCGTCCCCGACGACGAGGTGGACGACGCCTGCGCCGAGTTGACCCAGCGGTTGGCCGACGGGCCGTCGTGGGCCCTGGGCCACGCCAAGCGGGTGATCTACGAGGGCATGGAGTCGCCGTTGGAGAAGGCGGGCGAGTTCGAGGGGACAACGATCGCCGCCTCGATGGCCACCCACGACGGCCAGGAGGGCATCGCCGCCTTCGTGGAGAAGCGACCGCCCGACTTCACCGGTAGCTGAGGTCGGGACGCCGGTCGCGCCACGGCACGGCGTCCTCCAGATGTCGGGCCAGGGCCAGGAGCGTGTCCTCGCGTCCCATGGCCGCCACCAGCTGCACCCCGACCGGGAGCCCGTCATCGTGGGCGACGGGAAGCGAGATCGCCGGGTGGCCGGTGACGTTGAACGGCATGGTGAACACGCCGATGCGGCCGTAGGCCCGACCGATCCGCCACGGCTCGTCGACCGGGGGTTCGAGATCGGCCGTGCGCTGGGCCGGGGTCGGACAGGTCGGGGTCACCAACACCTCGACCTGGCCCATCCAGGCGTCGACCGCCGCCACCCAGGCCTGCTGGGCCTCCTGGGCCGCCACCAACTCGACGGCGGACAGGGCGCGACCGCGCTCGGCCGCCGTCCAGTTGTAGGGCTCCACCTCGTCGGCCGTCAGGGGGCGACCGACCAGCTCGCCGAGGCGGTCGACCTCGCGGGCCAGGGCCGACATCCACAGCCGACCGTTCACCTCGCTCCGCTCGCCCAGCAGCACCTCGTCGCCCAGCGGGACGACGGTATGGCCCGCAGCTTCGAGCACGGCGGCGGTCGCCTCGGCCGCATCCCGGCAGGACGGGTCGACCTCGTAGCGGCCGGCGGTGGTCAGCAACCCGATCCGCAGCGGCGGTACCCTCGTCGATCCCAGGTCGTAGCCGTCGGCCGGTCCCTCGGGCGCCCGGTACAGGTCGGCGGTGGTGGCACCGTGAACGGCGTCGAGCAGGCGGGCGGTGTCCCGCACGGTGCGGGTGACGACGAGTTCGGCCACCGAGCGGGAGATCATCTCCGGCACCGGTACCCGACCCCGAGTCGGCTTCAGACCGACCAGGCCGCACCAGGCGGCCGGGAGGCGGGTGGAGCCGCCACCATCGTTGGCGTGGGCGATGGGCACGAGCCCGGCGGCGACCGCGGCGGCCGCCCCACCGCTCGATCCCGACGGCGAGCGGTCGAGGTCCCACGGGTTACGGGTAGGGCCGAAAGCGTGAGGCTGGGTGACCGGCACGCTGGCCAGCTCGGGCAGGTTCGTCTTGCCGATCGTCACCAGTCCGGCGGCGCGGAACCGACGGCCGAGCTCGGTGTCGGCCGAGGACCGGTGGCCGGCGTCCCGCAGGGCGCCGTTGCCCGACCAGTGGGGGAGCCCGGCCTGATCGGCCCCGATGTCCTTCAGCAGGAACGGCACCCCGGCGAAGGGCGCCCCCGGGCCATCATCGCCGTCGGCCCTGCGGGCGGCGTCGAACCGGGCGGCGGCGTCCAGTGCCGCCTCCGGGTCGGACCAGATCACGGCGTTGAGCGTGGGGTTGCGCGCCTCGATGCGCTCGACGGCGGCCTGCACCGCCTCCCGGGCCGAGAGCTCACCATCGGCGATGAGCCGGGCGTGGGCGGTGGCGTCGAGGGCGTCGAGGGCGTCCAGGTCAGCGGCCATGGCGGGACCCTACTCTGGCCCTCCGACACCGACCCAGGCGCCGTTCGGCGGCGGAGGCTCGTCGAGTGGGGCCGGCGACGAGGCACCTCCGGGGCGGGGCGGGTAGCTTCGGACCCCATGTTCGACCTGACTGGACGTATCGCCGTGGTGACCGGAGCCAGCCGCGGTATCGGCGAGGCATCGGCTCGGGCCCTCGACCGGGTCGGCGCCCGGGTGGTGCTGACCGGCCGCTCGACCGGAGACCTGGAACGGGTGGCGGCCGGGCTGGGCAACGACCCCGTGGTGCTCGCCGCCGATCTGGCCCGCGCCGACGGCGGCGGCTCGCTGGCCCGCGCCGTGCTCGATGCCGTGGGCGGCGTCGACATCCTGGTCAACAACGCCGGCATCCCGATGCGCCGCACACCGGATCAGCTGACCGAGGCCGACGTCGACGAGGTGTTCGCCATCAACGTGCGGGCGCTGACGATGCTCACCGTCGGCCTCGGCCCGTCGATGAAGGCCCGGGGCGGTGGTTCGGTGGTCAACGTCTCGTCGATCGCCGGGCTGCGGGGACCCTTGGGGCGGGTGGCCTACGCCGGGACCAAGGGCGCCGTCGACGCCATGACCCGGGCCCTGGCCGCCGACTGGGGCCCCGACGGCATCCGGGTGAACTCGATCGCGCCCGGGTTGATCATCACCGCCATCTGGGAGAAAAGTCGGGCCGAGGTGCCGGGACTGGCCGAGTCGCTGGAGCAGGAGATCGCCCTCAAGCGCTGGGGTCAGCCCGAGGACGTGGCCGACGTCGTCACCTTCCTCGCCTCCGACGCCTCCCGCTACATCACCGGTGAGACCATCGCCGTCGACGGCGGCATGGCTCTGGTCTCGGCCTCCGCCGCTCCGGTCAAGCTGCCCGAGCTCGAGGGCTGACCCGCCCCGGCGGGCCCGGACGCGGCGGTGGCGCCGACCGCACCGTCGACGCCACCGCCTGGCCCGAGATCACGGGCCGGGAGAGGGGATCAGCCCTCCACGGTCACCCGCACATAGCGCTCGGCGCTGCGGCCCTCGACGAGCCGGATCTCGGTGTCGGGGTCGTCGGCGCCGGTGTCGGGCCCGGCCTGACGGGGAGCCTGATCGGCACCGACGCCCGGGGTCTGATCGATCTCGGTACCGGGATCGATCACCAGCAGCAGGTCGCTGATGTCACCGTCGAGCTGACTCGGGTCGAGTCCCTCGGGCGGCGTGGCGAAGATCCAGTCGTTGGACTGCACGAACATCGTGGCGAACGACAGGACCTCACCCTCGGGCACGTGGACCTCGAACGAGTAGGAGCCACCGGGGAGGAGCGGACCCGGCTCGTCGGCACCGTCGGGGATGGCGAAGGCCCCACCCTGACTCACCGCATCGAGACCGCCGAGAGCCTCCACCAGCTCGGCCGGATCGCCGTCCTCGGCCAACGCCTCGAGCCCGAGGCCGGCGTCGGTACCGCCCAGCTCGTAGAGGGCGACGTCGGGGGTGTGGGCGGCGAAGGCGCCGGGTGCCAGCGGGGTGGTGGTGCCGGTGATGCCGGCCAGGAACTCGCCCAACTCGGCGGCATCGCCGTCCTCGGCGATGGCCTCCAAGCCGTAGCCGAGGTCGGGGGCGCCCAGCTCGAACAGAGCGGCGTCGGGGGTGTGGGCGGCGAACACGCCGGGGGCCAGGGGCGAGGGCACGATGGCCATCTGCGAGTCGTTGCCGATGGTGACCTCGAACAGGCCATCACCGAGCGACTCGACGATCACGCCGACATAGTCGCGGGCGTCGCGGTCCTCGACGATCCGAACGGCGTTGTCCGGGTCGTCGGCACCGGTGTCGGGGCCGGCCTGACGGGGGGCCTGATCGGCGCCCTCACCGAAGGGCTGGTCGATCTCGGTTCCGGCGTCGAACACGTACAGCTGGTCGGTGATGTCGCCGCTGATCGGATTGCCGGCATCGTCGTAGAGGGCGATGCCCTCGGGCAGGGGAGCGATGAACCAGTCGTTGGACTGCACCAGCATCGTGGCGAACGACAGCTGCTGGCCGGGGGCGGCGGCCACCACGAACGAGTAGCCCGAACCGGGGAGGGCGGGCCCGGGCTCGGTGCCGTCGATCGGGGTGTTGAACACACCGGAGTCGGCCACCGGGAACTCGGCGATGTTCTCGATGGTCACGGTCAGCACCCGACCACCGTCCTCCATCGCCTCCTCGTCCTCCATGGCGTCGTCGTCTTCCATCGCCTCGTCGTCTTCCATGGCGTCGTCGGTGGCCTCGGCGTCGTCCTGGGCGGGAGCGGCGACCTCGTCGGCCGGCGCTCCCGCCGTCGTATCGGCCTCGCCGCTTCCGCACGCCGCGGCCAACAAGGCCAGGGCCACAGCCACTGCGCCCAGCCGGGCGCCATCGGGAAGGATTCGCATGTCGTTCTCTCTCTCCGTGAAGGGACGTCTCAGGCACCAACCGACGTGGTTGTCGACCCAGGCCCAACGGACCACCCCCTTCAGGACTTGTTCACCCCTGCGAACGACTGCGAAACGCCTCCGGCGGCCGGACCGGGTGCGGGGAGCCTGCTCCCTTTGGTGGTGATCTGCGGCGGCACGTAGCCTCGCGAGCAGCACTCCGACCACGCCCACCGGACCCGCCAGCGGACCGACGAAGGACCAACACGATGACCGACACCTCCACCGCCCCCGACCCCGATCCGACAACGGTGTGGCACAAGACGGCCTGTGTGCTCTGCTCCTGCGACTGCGGTGTCGAGGTGCGCCTCGACGGCCGTGAGATCACCCGGGTCAAAGGCAACAAGGGACACGTGATGTCGAAGGGCTACACGTGCGAGAAGGCGCTGCGCATCAACCACTACCAGAACGGCCGTGACCGGCTGACGACGCCGCTGCGCCGTCGGCCCGACGGCGGCTACGAGGAGATCGACTGGGACACCGCCATCCGCGAGGTGGTGGCCGGGCTCCGGGCGGTCGGCGGCGACGCAACGCTCTACTACGGCGGTGGAGGCCAGGGGAACCATCTGGTCGGGGCCTACGGCTCGGCCACCCGGCGGGCCTTCGGCATCACCCGCCGCTCCAACGCCCTGGCCCAGGAGAAGACGGGTGAGGCCTGGGTCGACGGTCGCATGTTCGGCACCCACACCAGCCCGGACTTCCACCACGCCGAGGTCGGCATCTTCCTGGGCAAGAACCCGTGGCACAGTCACGGCATCCCCGAGGCCCGCCGCACGCTGAAGGCCATGGCGTCCGATCCCGACCGGGCCCTCGTCGTGATCGATCCCCGCCGCACCGAGACCGCGGATCTCGCCGACCACTTCCTCCAGGTGGTGCCCGGCACCGACGCCTTCGCCGTTGCGGCGTTGGCCGCCGTCCTCGTCACCGAGCAGCTGACCGACGGCGCCTGGCTGGCCGACAACGCCGTCGGGGCGGAGCCGGTCATGGCTGCGCTGGCCCGGGTCCCGATCGAGGACTACGCCCGCCGATGCGGGGTCGACGTGGAGGAGCTGCGGGCGGTGGCACGCCGCATCGGTGCGGCCGACAGCGTCGCCGTACTGGAGGACCTGGGCACCGAGATGGCGCCCAACTCCACCCTGGTCTCCTACCTCCAGAAGCTGCTGTGGGCCCTGACGGGGAGCTTCGCCAAGCCCGGCGGCATGAACACCCACAGCTCGATGGCCCCCCTGTTCAGCTACGGGGCCTCCGGCTCCGAGCCGGCCGACCCGGTCACCGGCAGCCCGATCATCTCCGGCCTGCTCCAGTGCAACGAGTTGGCCCAGAGCGTGCTCACCGACCACCCGGACCGGATCCGGGCCATGTTCATCGAGAGCGCCAACCCGGTGCATTCGCTGGCCGATTCGGCGTCGTTCCGGGAGGCGATGGCCGCGCTCGAGTTCTCGGTCGTGATCGACGTCGCCATGACCGAGACCGCCCGCCAGGCCCACTACGTCCTTCCCGCCGCCAGCCAGTACGAGAAGGCCGAGGCCACCTTCTTCAACCTCGAGTTCCCCGACAACGCCTTCCACCTGCGGCCCCCGCTGGTCGCCCCGCTCGGCCACTCCCTGCCCGAGGCCGAGATCCACGCCCGCCTCATCCGGGAGGCCGGCCTCTACAGCGACGACGACCTGGCGCCGCTGCGGGCGGCCGCCGCCGAGAGCCGGGAGGCGTTCGGCGCCGCCCTGGCCGGGGCGGCGGGGGAGCGGCCCGACCTGGCCGGCGTCGCCGCCGTGATCCTCTACGAGACGCTGGGCCGGACGCTCCCCGAAGGGCTGGCCTCGGCCGCCGTCCTCTGGTTCAGCGCCCAGCAGTGTGCGCTGCGCTACGGCGACGCCGTCCGGGCCGCCGGTATCGAGGGCGATGACGCCTCGCTCGGCGACAACCTGTTCGACGCCATCCTCGCCGGGGAGGACGGGGTGGTCTTCACCCGCCACGAGTACGAGCAGGCGTGGTCGATGATGCGCACCCCGGACCAGAAGCTCCAGCTGGAGATCCCTGAACTCCTCGACCAGCTGGCGGCGCTGCCCTCGATGCCCACCACCTACACCAGCGATGACTACCCGTTCGTCCTCGCCGCCGGGGAGCGCCGCAGCTTCACCGCCAACACCATCATCCGCGATCCGATGTGGCGGAAGAAGGACGCCGACGGCGCACTGCGCATGAACCCACTCGACGCCGCCGACCTCGGCATCGACACCGGCTCCCGTGTCCGGGTGATCACGAGGCGCGGCGCCGCCGAGGCCCTGATCGAGACGACCGACACCTTGCAGCGACGCCACATCACCCTGCCCAACGGGATGGGCCTCGACTACCCGGGTGAGGACAACGAGGCGAAGTCGGCCGGCGTGTCGCCCAACGAACTGACCTCGGCCGACTGGCGCGACTCGATCGCCGGTACGCCGTGGCACAAGCACGTCCCGGCCCGGGTCGAACCGATCCCCGCTTGACCCCCGTCGCCACAACGGCCGCCCGCCGCCCCCTCGGCGTTCGGCTGCTGCCCGAGGTGTGGCACTACGGCTGGTGGATAGCCCTTGGCATCGCCGTCGTCATGTTCGCCACCGTCGGCGTTGGCTTCTACGGCCTGGCCGTCTTCCTGGCGCCCCTGCAGGACGAGAACGGTTGGTCCAATGCGGCGGTGTCGGGGGCCACCGGGCTCTACTTCTCCCTCAGCGGCCTTACCGGCTTCCTCGTCGGACCGCTGGTCGATCGACGGGGCCCGCTCCGCCCGATGGCGATCGGTATCACGCTCGTCGGCCTGTCGGCCATGGCCCTGGCCCGGGTCGACGAGCTGTGGCAGCTCTACCTCGTGTACAGCGTGCAGGCGGTGGCCTTCGGCCTGGCCGGTCAGGTGGCGACCAACGCCATCATCGCCCGCTGGTTCGTCACCAAACGGGCCAAGGCCATCAGCATCAGCGCCACCGGGGTATCGCTCGGCGGCGTCGTGCTGGCGCCGCTCGGCACCTGGCTGATCGGTCGGGGCGGGGTGTCGCTGGCGGCGTTGGTGATGGGCGTGCTGGTCATCGTGATCGCCCTGCCGATCGTGGCCACCGTGCTGGTGTGGGATCCGGCGCAGGTCGACCTGGAGGTGGACGGCGGCGCCGCCAACCCCGGCGTGGCCAACGCCTCGCTGGCGGACGAGGTGCAGCAGCGGGTCTGGACCCGGACCGAGGCCGCCCGCACCGTGGCCTTCTGGGCCGTGCTCGCCGCCTTCCTGCTCGGGCTGGCGGCCCAGACCGGCTTCCTCCTCCACCAGATCGCCTTCCTCACCGAACGCTTCGGCTCGGCCAATCGAGCCGCCTTCGCCCTCAGCATCACCGCCTTCGGCAGCATCGTGGCCCGTATCGCCCTCGGGCAGGTGGCCGACCGGCTCGACAAACGGGTGCTCACCGCCGGGCTCTTCGGCCTGCAGGGGGCGGCGATCCTCGGGCTGTTGGCCATCGACGGTATCGCCGTCACCTACGCCCTCGTCATGGTGGTCGGCTTCACCATCGGCAACGTCTACATGATGCAGACGCTGCTGGTCGGCGAGCTGTTCGGCATGGTGTCGCTGGCGACGGTGTTCGGCGTCATCGGGCTGGCGGTCCAGGTCGGCAGCGGCCTCGGCCCGCTGCTGGTCGGTCTGATCGAGGATCGGACCGGGAGCTACGACGCCGCCTTCGCCGTCAGCGCCTGCGTGCTGTTCGCCGCCGCCGTGACCGTGTTGGCGGCTCGGGCCCCGGCCGCGGCCGAGGCGACCGAGGAAGCTCGATCGGGTCACCCCGCGTCCGAGGCCGGGCGGTAGGGTCTCGGCATGGATCTCGGCCTCAACGGCAAGCGAGCGCTCATCACCGGGGCCTCCCGCGGCATCGGTCTGGCCTGCGCCAAGGCGCTGGCCGCCGAGGGGTGCGATCTCGCCCTCGCCGCCCGCGACGTGCGACGCCTCAAGGATGCGGTGAAGAGCATCCGGGCCGAGCACCGGGTCGGCGTGACCACCCACGCCACCGACCTGTCGGTGGCCAAGCGTCAGCAGGCCCTGGTCGACGTGATCGGCGACGTCGACATCCTGGTCAACAACGCCGGAGCGGTGCCGGGTGGCTACCTGGCCGACGTCGACGATCGGGCGTGGCGGGAGGCGTGGGATCTCAAGGTCTTCGGCTACATCAACCTGACCCGGCTCATCCTGCCCGAGATGGAGGCACGGGGGTCGGGCGTGGTGATCAACGTGGTCGGCTCAGCCGCCCTTCGCCCCAAGCCCGACTACGTGGCCGGCGCCGCCGGCAATGCGGCTCTCGTCGGCTTCACCCGGGCCATCGGACAGCAGGCCTTCCGCAGCGGGGTCCGTGTGGTGGCGGTCAACCCCGGCCTGATCATGACCGACCGCCTCGAGGATCTGCTCCGGGTGGCGGCCGAGGAGCGCTACGGCAACGCCGACCGGTGGGATGACCTGGTGCCCACCGACCCGCCACCGGGTTCGCCGGAGCAGGTGGCCGACCTCGTCGCCTTCCTCGCCTCGGATCGGGCGGGCCACGTCAACGCCACCGCCATCACCGTCGACGGCGGCGCCTCGGCCTTCTAGGGCACCGTCGTGACGGTCAGATGGTGAAGCGGAGGTTGCGGGCGGCCTGCTCGCCCCATTCGTCGTCACCCGACCACGTGATGACACCGCCGTCGATCGGCTCCTGGGGGTCGATGCGGCCACAGGCCAGGAGGGCGAAGGTCGTCGAGTCGGTCGACACCACGACGTCGGGCTCCTCGAGTTCGTCGACGGCGCCGGCCCGTCCGTCGACCCGCACGTGCATCCGACGCCGGACGGGCCCGGTGAGGTCGAACGTGATGGCCCGCCCGTCGGGGAGGTCGACCTTCTTGCCGACGATGTAGCCGAGCGAAGCCTGGATCTCGTCGATGGCGGTCTCGGCCGCCGGACCCGATTCGTGACCGGGAAGACCGAGGGGGCGACGCACGTCCTGCTCGTGGACCCACCAGTCGAAGACCCGAACCGGCATGAACCGGCGGTAGGGTACCTTGCCGATCGGCGAGGTGATCGGGTGGTCGAGCACCTCCTCGGTGAGGGTGGCGATGTCGGCCCGCCGGGCGTCGACGACGTCGGCATGGCGGGCGGCCAGCTCGGCCCCCGACAGCGACGCCGTGGCCTCGACGTACTCGCCCATCAGCTGGAACGGCGGCATCTCGTACTCCTCGGCCGGTCGCCAGCCGGTGAGCAGATGCTCGACACCACCGAGGTGCTGCACGACGCCCTTCGTCGTCCACTCCGGGCAGAGCGACCGGGTGTTCCACTGGTCGTCGTCGAAACCGGCGATCAGGGCGGCCATCGACCGGTAGCACAGCTCGAGTTCGTCGAACGCCGGGATCATCGGCGACCTCCCAGGAGCGGGGCCGGACGGCAGACGGCGTCGACGGGACGCGTGACGTCCAGGTGGACGTCCGGGGTCGGGGTCTTCATGGAGGTGTTGTAGCAGCCCCGCGGGGCCGACACCCATTTGCCTCGAGGCACCTACCCGTCGCCGATCGACCGGCCGAGCCCCGGGTGGGCCCTCAGGTGACCGCCCGCAGCCCGGCGGCCTCGATACCGGCGACCACGGCCGCCTCGTCGTTGTCGGAGGTGTCGCCCGAGCAGCCGACGGCCCCGATCGTGGTGCCGCTGCCGTCGGTCACGAGTACGCCACCGGGAACCGGGACGAGCTTGCCGTCCATGGCCCCGATCAGGCCGGCGACGAAATGGGGCCGATCGACGGCGGCGTCGCCGAGCTTCCGGCTGCTCATCCCCACCGAGATGGCGCCGTAGGCCTTGCCGTGGGCCACGTCGAAGCGGCGATTGGGCACGCCGTCCTCACGCTCGAAGGCCACCAGGTGTCCACCGCCGTCGAGCACGGCGACGCACAACGGATTCATGCCGGCGTCGTGGCCGTGGGCGAGGGCGGCGGCGATGATCGTCCGGGCCTGGTCGAGCGTGATGGTCATGGGTACTCCTGGTCGGTCTCGGGTCTTCGGGGTGGCGATGGTTGCTCGGGTCGGCACGCCTGGCGGCGCCCGCCCCGCCGCTCTCAGGTGGCCTTCAGCTCCAGGCGGCGGGCGTGGAGGATCGGCTCGGTGTAGCCCGACGGCTGCTCGACGCCGGAGCGGACCAGGTCGAGAGCGGCCCGGAAGGCCGGGCCGTCGAAGCCCGGGGCCATCGGGACGTACTGGGGATCGTCGGCGTTCTGGCGATCGACGACAGCGGCCATCTTCTCCATGGTCGCCCGGACCTGGTCGTCGGACACGACGCCGTGGTGGAGCCAGTTGGCCATGTGCTGTGACGAGATGCGGCAGGTGGCGCGGTCCTCCATGAGGCCGACGTCGTCGATGTCGGGCACCTTCGAGCACCCGATGCCCTGGTCGACCCATCGGACGACGTAGCCGAGGATGCCCTGGGCGTTGTTGTCGAGCTCGGCCTGGATGTCCTCGGCCGACCAGTCGGTGGAGGGGGCGAGCGGGATCCGGAGGATGTCGTCGAGGGAGGCTCGGCCACCGGAGGCGCCGATCTCGTCGGCGATCTCGCCCTGGCGGGCCAGGACGTCGACCCGGTGGTAGTGGGTGGCGTGCAGGGTGGCCGCCGTCGGCGACGGCACCCAGGCGCAGTTGGCTCCGCTCCGGGGGTGACCGATCTTCTGTTCGAGCATGTCGCCCATCAGATCGGGGGCGGCCCACATGCCCTTGCCGATCTGGGCCCGGCCCCGCAGGCCGCAGCGGAGGCCGACGTCGACGTTCCAGTCCTCGTAGGCCGCGATCCACGGCTCGGCCTTCATCTCGCCCTTGCGGACCATCGGACCGGCCTGCATCGAGGTGTGGATCTCGTCGCCGGTGCGGTCGAGGAAGCCGGTGTTGATGAAGACGACCCGGGATCGGGCGGCCCGGATGCACTCGGCCAGGTTGACCGTTGTGCGGCGCTCCTCGTCCATGATCCCGAGCTTCACCGTGTTGGGAGCCAGGCCGAGCAACGCTTCGACCCGGGTGAAGACGGCGTCGGCGAAGGCCACCTCGTCGGGGCCGTGCATCTTCGGCTTCACCACGTAGATCGACCCGGCGCGGGAGTTGCGGACCCCGCCGACCTTGAGCAGATCGTGTTTGGCGCACAGCGCGGTGATCAGGGCGTCGAGCAGGCCCTCGGGCGCCTCGTTCCCGTCGGCGTCGAGCACGGCGGGCGTGGTCATCAGATGACCCACGTTGCGGGTGAGCAGCAGCGCCCGTCCCGGCTTCGAGATCGGCACGCCGTCGGGGCCGGTGTAGGACCGGTCGGGATCGAGGACCCGGGTGAAGGTGCGGTCACCCTTGGTGACCTCCTCGGCCAGGTCGCCCTTCATGAGGCCGAGCCAGTTGCGGTAGGCGAGGGCCTTCTCCTCGCTGTCGACGGCGGCGACCGAGTCCTCGCAGTCGATGATGGCGGTGAGGGCCGACTCGATGACCACGTCGGCCACGCCGGCCGCGTCGTCGGCGCCCACCGGGTGGTTGTGGTCGATCACGATCTCCACCCCGAGGCCGTGGTGCTCCAGGAGCAGGGCGGTGGGGGCCTCGGCGTCGCCCGCCCACCCGGCGAACAGAGACGGATCGGTCAGGCCGACCGCCCAGTCGCCGACGTGGGCGGTGAAGGCGCCGTCGACCACGGCGTAGGCGGTGACGTCGGCGTGGGAACCGTCGGCCAGGGGAGCGGTGTCGTCGAGGAACCCCCGGGCCCACGCGATCACCCGGGCGCCGCGCCCGGCGTCGTAGGGACCGGGCTCGGGGAGGTCGCCCATGGCGTCGGTGCCGTACAGGGCGTCGTAGAGCGAGCCCCATCGGGCGTTGGCGGCGTTGAGGGCGTAGCGGGCGTTCGTGACGGGCACGACGAGCTGGGGCCCCGGGGTCGACCGGATCTCCGGGTCGACGTCGGTCGTGTCGATTTCGAAGTCGGGGCCTTCGGGGATCAGGTAGCCCAACTCCTCGAGAAAGCTCCGATAGGCGGCGGCGTCGTGGGGCTGCCCGGCCCGCTGACGGTGCCAGCCGTCGATGGCGGCCTGCATCTCGGCTCTGATCCGGAGCAGTTCGACGTTGCGGGGGCCGAAGTCGGCCAGGAGGGCGGCGAGCCCGTCGAAGAACTCGGCGGGGGCGATCCCGGTGCCGGGGAGGGCCTCCTCCACCAGCAGGGTGTAGAGCTCGTCGCCGACCGAGAGGCCGGCGACCGTGGTACGTCCGGGATGGTGCAAGGTAGAACTCCGCGTCGGGTTGGCCAGGGCGTTTGCCACCCTAGGTTGTTGACTGTTAACAGTCAACAACTGATACCATCGGGCGATGGACCTCGGACACACCGATCTCGGCTCGGCGGTCACCGCCGCCCTCCGGGAGTCGATCGTGCGCGGCGAGATCGGTCCGGGGGAGCGGCTGGTCGAGACCGAGCTGGCCGATCGATTCGACGTGAGCAGGGGGCCGATCCGCGATGCGCTGGCCGAGCTGGAACGCAGCGGCCTGGTGGAGCTCCGTCCCCGCAAGGGCAGTTTCGTGCGAGCGCTGACCGCCGACGACGTGGCCGAGATCTACTCCCTGCGGGTGGCCCTCGAATCGCTCGCCCTCCGGCTCGCCGCTTCGACCGAGGTCGACATCTCGCCCTTGCGGGCGCACCTCGACGCTCTGGAGAAGGCGATCGACGATGACGATCCGTCGTCGATCGGTGCCGCCGACATGGCCCTTCACCGCTCGTTCATCCTCGCCGCCGACCACCGTCGCCTGCTCGAAGCCTGGGAGGCGCTCGCCGACCAGACGTTGCTGATGATGGCGACGCTCCCGGCCCTCGACGCCGACATCCAGGGTCCCAGGGGGGCCCACCGATCGATCGTGGACGCGGTGGAGGCCGGGGATCCTGAGGCCGCGGTGGCCGCCCTCACCAGCCACCTCGAAGACGCCCGCGCCGCGGTGTCGGCCCGCCTGCCCGCGCCGAGCTAGACCTCGCGGCGTCCCCGCCGTCGATGGCGTCGAGGCCCTCAGGCGGTGGCCGATGCCTGGGCCAGCACCACCGGATCCCGGTGGCCCTCACAGGTCGCCATCAGAGCGATGGCGGGCTTGGTCCCCGGGGTTGGGGTGCGGTGGAACCGGAGCTGGAAGGCGTCGCTGGCCAGGTCGACGGTCCTGCCCTCGTCGGCCATCACATCGAGCCCGTCGACGGCGACGGCGTCGCCCGTCCACCCGCCGCCGAAGATGCGGGCCGAGGCCGGACGGGTGTACCACCGGCCTTCGTGGGCCGCCAGCCCGAGCGTCTCGCCCTGGCCGGTCAGGGTGACGGCCAGCAGCATCAGCCGATAGCGCTCGTCGCCCAGGCCGTCGTACACCCAACGGGTTCCGAGGGCGGAGTGCTCCATCTCGGTGATGAAGGCCTCCTCGGCCCCGGCCAGCGGCTCGTCCCGATAGGTCAGGGGCACCTGGTAGAGGGTGCCGCCGGCGGTGACGAGATGGGTCTCCATCCCGACCCGGTGCTCGGGGTCGTCGAAGCGGAAGGCGCCGACCACCTCCACCTCGGCCTCGGAGCCCGGCCCCCAGGCGCGGGTTGGGAGCCAGTCGGCGATGAGTTCGGCCTTTGACGGCGTGATGGTGGCGACGTGGAAGAGACCCATGGCGGCGACCCTAGCGAGAGGTGCCCTCGTCGTCATCGCGGTTCTCCGCCAGCCGCTTGATGCCCTCGACCACGGCCGTCATGTTGGCGTGGTGTTCGCCCATGCGGCGGGACAGGATCCGGGGTTCCTTGTCGGGCATCGACTCGATGGCCATGGTCAGGCCCGACGGTCCCGTGCCCAGGTACATGCGGTGGCGGAGGCGGACGGCGCCGGCGATCGCCTCCAGGTCGAAGCGCCAGTGGGCCCCGGCGTCGACGGGATCGGAGGTGCACCAGCCGAAGCGGGACTCCTCGACGTAGTCGTCGACGTGGCAGGTCAGCGACCATTCGCCGATGGCGTCGTGTCGGTTGCTCCCCGAGAACGTGGCTCCCAGCGACGGTCCGGTGTGTCCGTCGGTCCACTCCGCTCCGACGGACTCCCCACTGAACCGGGCCGGGACGCCGATGTCGGTCACCAACTCCCACACCCGCCGCAGCGGAGCCTTGATGTCGGCTTCGACCACGGTGCCCGGTTGGTCGGCCAGGCGGATCGGATCGCTCGGACCGTGCTCGTAGGTGCGGGCGAAGCCGTCGACGTAGGTGATCTCCCGGGCCGGGTAGCGGGGGGCGGCGGCGAAGTCGGTGCCCTTGGTCCAGGCCACCGGCAGCATGGCGATCTGGGTCATGGTGTCGGGGATGCCGAGCAGCTCGGCGATGTCGGTGTGGCGGGACAGACCGGCCGTGGTCCAGGTCGTGCCCAGACCTCGGGCCCGCAGCGCCACGCAGAAGCTCCACGCCGCCTGGATCACCGAGTCGAACAGGCCGGGCTGCCCACTGCCGTCGTAGCGACCGATGATGGTGGGGATGACGACGGCGGGGACGTCGGCCAGGTGCTCGGCCAGATGGGCGGCGGAGTTCATCACCACCTCGTTGCGGTGCCCGGTGCCGGCCAGGCGATCCCGGGTCTCGATCATCCAGTCGCCGGCCGCCTCCCGGTACAGCTCGGCCAACCGGGCCTTGAGGGCCGGGTCCCGCACGATGATCCACCGCCTGCTGCCCTGATTGCCGCCGGTCGGAGCCTGCTCGGCCACGTCGATGCAGTCGAGCAGCAGCTCCTGATCGACCGGCCGTTCGAGGTCGAGGCGGCGACGGACCGCACGGGTCGAGAGCAGGGCGCCGTCGACCGAGGCGACGTCGAACGAAGCGGAGTCGTAGCGTGTCATGGCCCACACCTCACTCGGGAGGGCGGGGCTCGGTCAAGCTCGGATCGTCAGAGGACGAGTCGGTAGCCGTCGCCGTCGGGCACCAGGGTGCCGGCGGTCGGCCAGCCGAAGTGGGTGCCGATCACCAGGGTGTCGTCGGCGGCCCAACGGGCGAACTCGGCCCGGCGGGTGCGGATGGCCTGCCCGGCGTCGGTGTCGAAGATCGACGACAGGGCCGGATCGGCCAGCTGCAGCGGGTGGTGGACCATGTCGCCGGTGATCACGGCTCGCCGCCCCTCGGAGCTGATCGCCACCGAGACGTGGCCCGGGGTGTGGCCGACCGTCGGTCGAAGGGCGACCTCGTCGCACAGGCGATGGTCGAGCTCGACGAAGTCGACGAAACCGGCCTCGACCACCGGCGTGACCGAGTCGGCCATCGGATCCTCGTCGGCGAAGATGCCCGGGGCCGTGATCCAGTGGTCGTACTCGGGCCGCACGAACAGGTAGCGGGCGTTGGGGAACGTCGGCACCCATCGGCCGTCGACGAGGCGGGTGTTCCACCCGACGTGGTCGGTGTGGAGGTGGGTGCAGATCACGTGGGTGAAGCGGTCGGGCCCGTAGCCGGCGGCGGTCAAGTCGTCGAGGAACGGCCCGTCGAGCTGGTGCCACAGTTCGTTGGCCCGCTGCTTGTCGTTGCCGACGCAGGTGTCGACGGCGATGACGAGATCATCGACCTCGACCACCAGGCACTGGATCTTCTGCAGCAGGTAGCCGTCCTTCGACACGAAGTGGGGCCGCACCCACCTAGCGGCGGCGGCCCGATCCAGCACGTCCCGCTTGCTCACACCGTCGAACAGGAACCGGGGAGAGGTGGGCGTCTCGGACTCGGCGAACGAGCGGATGGAGACGTTGCCAACCGTCCACTGCAGGTCCATGCTTCCGCCCTCTGCTCCTCACCGACGCCGCCGTCGCCGTTTGGCGAATCGTAGTACGGGGTGCGGACCGGTTGGTCATCGGAGCGACCCGGCCGACTCACCCCGGCGGATCGCGGCGCCGTCGGGCGGAGGCACCGCCCTCAGAACCGGTCGAGGCCGAGGTCCCGGGCGTAGTCGGCGGCGAAGGGCTCGAGGTCGGTGGTGACCAGACCGAACCGCTCCAGCCGGTAGTCGTGCTTGCCGTGCTTGTGCTGCGGGTGCTCCGACAGGTGGCGCCTGACCCGGTCGTCGAGGTCGTCGGGCACCTCCTCGCCGAACTCGGTGAGGATCGACCGCACGGTGGAGGCCGGGTCCTGGATCAGCTCGGGGTAGAGCACCTGGACGTTCGGACGCAGCTCGATCTGCTTGCGGGTCTGGTTGGCCATGTCGGCCATCCGGTCGACGAAGCGGGGGAGTGGCACCTGCGCCCCCGGCGTGCGCATGGCGGCCCCGACGACGGTCACCAGCGACATGGCCGAGGGGATCGCATTGTGCAGATCGCGATGGGTCATCACGTAGCGGGCGTGGGGGAGCAGGGCGTCCACGGTGGGGAAGAGGCCCATGTAGGTGGGCGCCTTGAGCACCCAGTAGCCGCCGGGGCGCTGATGCTGGAGCATCTGCAGCTGCTGCAGCCAGACGGTCCACGCCTCGAACATCTCCCGATCGGTCCGCTCCAACAGCCAGTCGGTGTAGGTGTAGGCGTAGAGCATGAAGTTGAACGAGTGGAGCGTCCGGTCCATCAGCTCCAGGCCCTCGTCGGGTCCGAACGGCTGGAGGGTGTGGATCGTCTTGAGCTGCGGGATCGTGCGGTTGACGAAGCCGACCCAACCGGCGTACTGGGCCTTGCGCACCGCCACCGGACGACCGGGTAGCGGCGACATGCTCTCCCAGCCCATCAGGGGGCGGGCCCCGGGCATGGTCGAGAGCAGGTTGTAGAGGAGGGTGGTCCCCGTGCGGGGCATGCCGGTGATGATGATGGGGCGGACCAGCTTCTCGTCCAGGATCTCGGGGTGGTCCTTGAGGTGCTGGACGATCTTCAGCCGGGAGGTCAGCAACCGGCTGAGCATCGTGGGCCACGCCTGCAACCCGAGGGCGGTGACCGTCGCGTCGTTGCGCAGCGGGCGGAGCAGCTCCTCCAGCGGACCGGTGACCTCGCCGGGGCCGAAGTCGGACAGACCCGTCTTCTTGACCGCCCGGGCGACGAGCTCGTCGGCGGTGGGATAACGACGACGAGCCACCCCCCGGAAGGGCTGGCTCAGCCGGGCCATGGCCCGCATGTGAGCTGGGGGATACCCAGGGGGAATGTTCTCTCCCATACGCAACTTGCAACTGTACCCTGGCCGGACACCGCAGGTTTCGTCGGCCTCGAACGCTGAGGAGCAATGACCCATGATGGCAACCTTTGTCGCCTCGATTCCGAGCCCACCGGCCAACGGCTTCTCGCTCGGCCCGCTCGATATCCGGGCCTACGGCTTCCTTATCGCTCTCGGCGTTCTCGCCGGTGTCTGGCTGGCGGGCCGCCGATTGGCCGAATTCGATCTCAATCCCGAGATCATCCCAAGCGTGGCCATCTGGGTCATGCCGGCCGCCATCGTCGGGGCCCGGGCCTACTTCGTGCTGACGAACTGGGGCCGGTTCAGTGACGACATCGGCTCCGCCTTCCGCCTGTGGGAGGGCGGCCTCGGTATCCCCGGCGGTGTCGCCCTCGGTGCCGCCGTCGGCGTGTGGCGCCTGAAGAAGGACGACATCCCCCTGCCCCCGGTGTTCACCGCCGTGGCCCTGGGCCTGCCGCTGGGCCAGATCATCGGCCGGTGGGGCAACTGGTTCAACCAGGAGCTGTACGGCCGCCCCACCGACCTGCCGTGGGGCCTGGAGATCGACGCCGACCACCGCCTGGCCGGGTACGAGGCCTTCGAGACGTTCCACCCGACGTTCGCCTACGAGATCATCTGGAACATCGGCCTGCTCGCCTTCCTGCTCTGGCTCGACCGCAAGAACTGGCTGAAGCCGGGGGCGCTGTTCGCCGCCTACCTGATCGGCTACGGCATCGGCCGGATCGCCATCGAGACCGTCCGTATCGACCCGGTCAACTCCTTCCTCGGCATCCGGCTCCACATCTGGGCGATGGTCGTGTTCATCGCCGCCGCCGTGATCTACCTCTTCCGCGAGGGCTTCGCCGAGGAGGGCGAGGGAGCGCTGGACATCCGCTACGACCCGGACACCTTCGAGCCTTACACGGTCGACAGGGCGGCCGAGAGCGCCGGCGCCGACGGCGATGACGAGCTCGATCTCACCGAGGGTGCCGGCGACGATGGCGATGGCGGCGAGGACGGCGACGAGCCGCTGGCCTCGGTCGCCGACGACGGCGGCGAGACCACCGGCTCCTGACCGCCATCCGGTCGACCCCTCGACCGGCGCCCACGCCGACCCTCAGCCGGCGGGAGCCCAGGCCGGGTCGCGCCCGATGAAGCCGACGAAACGGTCCATGGCCGAGGCGGCGGGACCGGGATCGACCTCGGTGTCGAACAGCTCCGGCCCCCGGTACTCGGGCTGGATGATGGCCTGGGCGGCGGCGAGGGCCGCCTCGGCCTGCGCCTCGTCGTAAGGGACCGGGGTCGCCGTGGCCCGGGCCAGGTCCCAGCCGTGCCCCACGTACTCCATCAGCAGCATGTTGATCACCAGCTCGCCCGGGAGCGGGTCGGCCGTCATCGTCATCATGCGGTCGACCCCGTTGCGGCGAAGCCCGTCGACGGTGTGGGCCGCCGCCTTGGCGAACACCGCCGCCCGGTCCTCGCCCACCCGGTGATCGGTGGGGTCGAAGTCGATGGTGGTGTCGTTGGCCGCTCCGGCGAACACCTGGATCCAGGTGGCCAGATGCTCGCCGAGATCCTCGACCGTCATCTCGGCACACGGGGTGGGCCGAGAGCCGTCGGCGGGGTCGAGGGCGGCCAACTGTCCGGCCATGGTCTGCAGCATCGTGTCGAGGGTCTCGATTCGTGTGTCCATGCGGTCAACGTAGAACCGTGCCCGGGATCCGGTCTTTGAGAAAGGCGTCAGTGAAGGCGTCGGCGGTCGCTCCCTACACTGGGCTCATGGGGGACGGTGCGGCGAAAGGGGACGCCCGGGGCCTGGTGCGGCCGTCGCAGGCCCGGGACGCCTTCGGTCTCGACCGCTTCGCCCCGCCCCCACCGCTCGATCGTCACGTCGACCGGTTCTGGCGCACCGAGTGGCACCTGTCGGCGCCCTTCGTCCAGTCGATCGTCACCTTCCCCGTGGTCAACCTGGTGGTCCAGTCCGACGGATCGGCGGTGGTGAGCGGCGTGCAGCGCCACAACGACGAGCGCCGCCTCGAGGGTGACGGCTGGGCCTTGGGGGCGATGTTCCGCCCCGCCGGCTTCCGCCCCTTCGCCGCGGCGGCGATGTCGACCTACGTCGATGCCCGCCTACCGGCGTCGGAGGTGCTCGGAACGGGGTTCGATGAGATCGTCGAGCGGGTGGTGGCGGCCGAGGGTGCGCCGGCGGCGGTGGCGGCCATGGCCGACTTCCTCCTCGCCCGGGCCCCGAGCGAGCCGGCGGTCGGCGAGGAGCTGTCGACCCTGATCGAGACGGCGGTTGCCGAGGACCCGCCGGTCACCCGGGTCGACGAACTGGCCCGCCGGTTCGGGGTGTCGGTGCGGTCGCTCCAGCGGTTGTTCGCCGAGCACGTGGGCGTGAGCCCCAAAGTGGTGCTCCACCGCTACCGGGTGCAGGCGGCGGGCGAGGCGGCCCGCGATCCCGCCCGATCGTGGACCGACGAGGCCCAGCGCCTCGGCTACGCCGATCAGGCCCATCTCACCGTCGACGTGTCCCGCCACTTCGGGGCCCCACCCGCCACCTACGCCCGCGGCGAATCGGCGGCCGAAAACGACGACTGATCACGCCGGGCGCCCCATCGAGGGACGGCGGCGGCACCGGCTCGGGTCAGAGCGACAGAGCCGACAGGTAGACGACGGGGGCGGCGGGATCGACGGTGTCGATCTGCATCCGCCGGAACCAGCCCGGATCGTCCAGCGAGCAGCCGATCAGGGCTTCGGGCTCACCCGGCGTCCACCAGTCCAGGCCCTCTTCGGCCGTCGGGATCGGCTTGATCGGCGCCAGGGGCCCGACACACGCCAACCCATCCCGGTAGGCGTCGAGTTCGTCGCCCGACATCGTGAACCGCACGTGGTAGATCGCGTCCTGGAACCCGCCCTGGAAGACGTAGATCGCCGTCGGTCCGTTCCTCGATCCAGTGCGGCTCCCCGGCCCCCGTGTCGTCCGACCGGTCGCCGTCGGCGCAGGCCGCTGCGACGACCGCTCCCACCACCAGGCTCATCACGAGGGTCGGGGTGCGGCGCAGCACGGTCAGCCCTCGCCGAGCTCCAAAACGACGAGTACGGCGCCGTTGTCGACCTGGTCGCCGACGGCACACCGCACCTCGGCCACCACGGCGTCCTCCGGGGCGACGACGGTGTGCTCCATCTTCATCGCCTCCATCACCACCAGGGCCTGACCGGCCTCCACCCGCTCGCCGACCTCGACCGACACCAGCCGGATGTTGCCCGGCATAGGGGCGAGCTGACCACCGACCACGGTCTCGGCACCGGGATCGGGGAAGCGGGGTTTGATCGTGGCGTCGAGGCGATCCGACGGCCCCTGGACGTGCCACCGAGGACCGTCGACCAGGATCCGGTACCGGGCCCGAACTCCGTCGATCACGGCGTCGATACCGTCGTCATCGGCGCCATCGAGGGTGGCCTCGATCGGCGGGCCTCCCTCGCCGAGATCGTCGCCGACGGTGATGTGGAACGAGCCGTCGGGCCGGGAGCGATAGGCGATGGCCACCTCCTCGCCTCTCACCGCGACCTCGATCGTCTCCGGCGGCATCGACGAGTTGCGGTACCCGGAGGGCATGAAGGCCAGCGCTCCGGCCTCGGCCCGGTGGCGGGCCTGTCGGGCCAAGACCAGGACGGCCAGGAGCCGATCGCGCTCCTCGGGGGCGATGGCGGCCGAGCCGAGGTCGACCCGATCGATGAAGTCGGTGGTGGTGTTACCGGCCAGGAACTCGTCGTGACGCAGGGTGCGGACCAGGAAGTCGCGGTTGGTGGTGACGCCGGCGATCGTCATGCGCTCCAGGGCCAGGGCCAGACGCAGCGCCGCCTCCCGTCGGGTGGGGGCGTAAGCGATCACCTTGGCCAGCATGGGGTCGAAGTCGACACCGACCACCGAGCCGGCCTCCACCCCCGAATCGAGACGGACCTCCGGATCGTCGGCGGCGTCGAAGGCGAGGAGGGTGCCGGTGGCGGGCAGGAACCCGGCCTCGGCGTCCTCGGCGTAGAGTCGGACCTCGATGGCGGCCCCCTCCAGATCGAGGTCGGCCTGGGTGAAGGCCAGTAGCTCGCCGTCGGCCACCAGGATCTGCTCCCGGACGAGATCGAGGCCGGTCACCTCCTCGGTCACCGGGTGCTCCACCTGGAGGCGGGTGTTCACCTCGAGGAAGTAGAAGGGCTGCGGCGCTCCGCCTGCGCCGTCATCGGTGGCGCCGCCGTCGGCGGGGCCACCCGCCACCAGGAACTCGACCGTGCCCGCCGAGCGGTAGTCGATGGCTTTGGCCGCGGCGACCGCGGCCTCGCCCATCGCCGTCCGGGTGGCGGCGTCGATCCCCGGACTGGGCGACTCCTCGATGATCTTCTGGTGGCGGCGCTGGATCGAGCACTCGCGCTCGAAGCAGTGGACCACGTTGCCGTGCTGGTCGCCGAGGACCTGGATCTCGACGTGTCGGGTGGCGGTCAGGTACTTCTCCAGGAACACCGTGGCGTCGCCGAAGGAGGCCTCGGCCTCCCGCTGAGCGCCGGCCACGGCGTCGTCCAGCTCCTCGGACCGCTCGACCACCCGCATGCCCTTGCCCCCGCCACCCGCGGCCGCCTTGACCAGCACCGGGTAGCCGATGTCGGCGGCGGCCGTCGGCAGGTCGACCTCCGGGGTGATCTCGACCGACGGCAGCGTCGGCACGCCGGCGTCGATCATCAGTTTCTTGGCCGCCAGCTTGTCGCCCATGGCGGCGATGGCTGCGGGCCCCGGGCCGATCCACGTGAGGCCGGCGTCGATCACGGCCTGGGCGAAGGCGCTGTTCTCCGACAGGAACCCGTAGCCGGGGTGCACGGCGTCGGCCCCGGTGCGGCGGGCGGCGTCGAGGATCTTCTCCTGCACCAGGTAGCTCTCGGCCGCCGTGAGGCCGCCGAGGGCCACCGCCTGGTCGGCCTCGGCCACGAACGGCGCGTCGGCGTCGCCCTCGGCGTAGACGGCGACGGTCGACAGGCCCATGTCGTGGGCGGTGGTGAACACCCGGCGGGCGATCTCGCCCCGGTTCGCCACCAGGATCCGCTTACATCCGGAAGACACCGAAACCCTCCGCTCCCTTGACCTCGTCGTTGTGGCAAACCGACAGCGACATCCCCACCACGTCCCGGGTGTGGCGGGGGTCGATGATCCCGTCGTCGGACACCCGCCCGGTTGCGAACAGGGCCAGCGAGCCCAGCTCGTGGTAGTGCTCCACGGTGGCGGTGATGGCGGCGTCGGCCTCGGCGTCGAACTCGACGCCCTTGCGGGCGGCCTGGGCCCGCCGCACCAGCGACATCACACCGGCGATCTGTTTGGGGCCCATGATGGCGATCTTGGCCGTCGGCCACAGATAGGTGAACCGGGTGTTGAAGGCCCGCCCCGACATGCCGTAGTTGCCGGCGCCGTAGGACGACCCGAGGATCACGGTGATGTGGGGGACCATCGAGTTGGACACGGCGTTGATCATCTTCGAGCCGTTCTTGACGATCCCGCCGTGCTCGAAGTCCTTGCCGACCATGTAGCCGGTGATGTTCTGCAGGAACAGCAGGGGGATGTCCTGCTGGTTGCACAGCTGGATGAACTGGGCCGCCTTCTCGGAGCTCTCGGAGAACAGGGGCCCGTTGTTGCCCAGGATCCCCACCGGGTAGCCGTGGATCCACGACCAGCCGCAGATGAGGGTGGTGCCGTAGCGGGCCTTGAACTCCTCGAACTCGGACCCGTCGGCGATACGGGCGATGACCTCCCGCACGTCGAGCGGGGCGTAGAGGTCCCGGGCCATCAGGCCCAATAGCTCGTCGGGGTCGTGGACGGGATCGACGCTCGGCCGACTGGGGCCATAGCCCCGCTTGCGGTGATTGAGGTGGGCCACCACCTCCCGGCAGATGCGCAACGCGTCGAGTTCGTCGGTGGCCAGGTAGTCGGCCAGGCCGGAGGTCTCGGCGTGCATCCGGGCCCCGCCCAGGGTCTCGTCGTCGGAGACCTCGCCGGTGGCCATCTGCACCAGGGGCGGCCCGCCGAGGAACACCTTCGATTTGTCCTCGATGAAGATGTTGTAGTCGCTCATCCCCGGTTGGTAGGCACCCCCTGCGGTGGAGGAGCCGAACACCACGGCGATCGACGGGATACCGAGCTTGGACAGCTCGGTGACGTCGTAGAACAGGCGGCCCGACTCGGCGAAGTGGGTGAGCTGCTCCCGCATCTGCCGCTCGGGATCATCCGAGCCCCGCAGATCGCCACCGGCCGACTCGACCAGCTGGATGTAGGGCAGCCGGTTCTGGCGGGCGATCTCGATGGCCCGCATGATCTTCTTCCCCGAGAAGGCGGTGATCGCCCCACCGAGCACGGTCGGGTCGTTGCCCTGGATCAGACACTCGACGCCGGACACCACGCCCACGCCCATCACCATGCCGCCGCCGACGGTGTAGTCGGAGCAGTAGGCGGCGAGGGAGCTGATCTCGTAGAAGGGCGAGTCGGGGTCGATCAGGTTGGCGATGCGTTCCCGGACCGGCAACTTGTCCCGGCTGCGGAGCCGCTCCATCGCCTTGGGCCCACCACCGGCGGCCGCTTCGGCGTGGAGCTCGTCGATGACGGCCAGTTGCTCGAGCATGTCCGCCCGATTGCGGACGAAGGCCTCCGAGTCCGGGTCCACGGTCGATCGCAGTTGTGCCACGCCGAAAGGTATAGACGCTCCGTCACTCGCCGGTCACGTTCATCCGTCGGAGACGTCGCTCAGGCCACCAGAGGCTTCTCGTAGCAGACGCTGAGGGGGAGATCCTCGTAGGGCGGGTAGTTGGGGATCCGCCGGTACCCGGCCTTCTCGTAGAGGCCCATCGCCTCGACCTGTCGGACGCCGGTCTCCAGGCGGGCCACGACGAAGCCGGCGGCCTCGGCCAGCGCATCGAGCTCGGCCAGCACGGCGGCTCCGACGCCGTGACCACGGGCCGCCGCGGACACGAACATCCGCTTGATCTCCACCGCCGTCGGGTCCCACGGCAACGGACGGAACGCCCCGCAGCCGACGCTCTCGCCGTCGAGGCGAGCGAGGACCACGGTCGTGTCGGACGCCAGGGCGTTGTGGGAGGCGTACTCCTCCCGGTCCTCGGGGTAGGCGTCCCACAGGTGGGCGCTGAGGGCGGTGATCAGCGCGTCGACCTCGGGGTCGTCAGGCGGCCGTCGTTCCAGTGCGATCATGCGGTCTCTCCGGTCATCAGGGTCACGGGCGGGCCAGCTCGCCGTCGATCGATTCCCGGATCAGGTCGGCGTGACCGGTATGCCGTGCGTACTCCTCGATCATGTGGATGACGATCCAGCGCAGGTTCCACGGCTCGACCCCGGCGGGCACGGTGGCGGCCAGGTCGTCGAGGGCGGCGTCGGCGATGAGACGATCGGACTCGGCGACGGCGGCGGTGAAAGCGGCGGTCAGCTCGATGGCGGCGAGCGACTCGCCCCAGGCCATCTCGGCGTCGGGATCGGCGTCGAAGTCGAACGAGGCGTACGGCTCCGGCATGTCGAGCCCGGCCATGCGCACCCGGAACCAGATGTGCTCGACGAGCGCCATGTGACCGACGAGGGCGCCCAGGGTGAGCCGACCGGGGGTGAGCCGTTGACGAAGGGCGTCACCGTCGAGGCCCCGCATCCGGTCGATGAACTCGAAGCGGTACACGTCGAGGAAGGCGAGGAGGAGCGTGCGTTCGTCACCCGCGTGCGGCAGATCGGGCGGTGGCGGTGAGGGTGCCGCCGTGGGTGTTGGTGTGACGGGTGGCGGAGAAGCGCGGTCGGACATCTCCGTACGGTACCGATCGACCCGCGGGCGGGGCGGCGAATTCTGGTGGCCCCCGTGGCCGGGAGGTAGCCTCCGCGCCATGGCCACCTCACCGCGAGATCCGATCCGAATCGCCAACTGCTCGGGGTTCTACGGCGACCGGGTGGCGGCGGCGGCCGAGATGGTCGACGACGGGCCGATCGATGCCCTCACCGGCGACTGGCTGGCCGAGCTGACGATGCTGATCCTGTCCCGCACGAGGGCGAAGCGCCCGGGTGGCGGCTACGCCCGGACCTTCGTCACCCAGATGGAGCAGGTGATGGGAACCTGCCTCGACCGGGGCATCAAGGTGGTGTCCAACGCCGGGGGTCTCGACCCCGACGGTTGCGCCGAAGCGGTGGCCGAGGTGGCTGACAAACTGGGCCTGACGCCGACGATCGCCTACGTCGCCGGCGACGATCTGCTGCCCCGCCTGGGTGAGCTGGCCGACGCCGGGGTGCACCTCGACCACTTCGAGACCGGTGAGCCCATCACCGACACCGACGGGTTCATCACCGCCAACGCCTATCTCGGCTGCTGGGGCATCGTCGACGCCCTCGACCGGGGGGCCGACATCGTGATCACCGGGCGGGTGACCGACGCCGCCGTGGTGTGCGGGCCGGCGGCCTGGCATCACGGCTGGGCCCGCGACGACTGGGACGCCCTGGCCGGGGCGGTGGCGGCCGGTCACGTGATCGAGTGCGGGGCGCAGGCCACCGGTGGCAACTACTCCTTCTTCACCGAGATCGCCGACATGACCCGCGCCGGGTTCCCGTGGGCCGAGATCGCCGCCGACGGCTCGTCGGTGATCGGCAAGCACGACGGCACCGGAGGTGAGGTGTCGATCGGCACCGTCACCTCGCAGCTGCTCTACGAGATCGGGGCCCCGGCCTACCTCGGGCCCGACGTCACCGCCCGCTTCGACACCCTGGAGCTGACGGCCACCGGGCCGGACCGGGTGCGCATCCACGGCACGCGGGGCGAGGCGCCTCCGTCGACCCTGAAGGTGGCGATGAACGAGATCGGCGGGTACCGCAGCGACCTCGCCATCGCCCTCACCGGCCTCGACATCGAGGCCAAGGCCGAGCTGGTCTCCCGGGCCTTCTGGGCCAACTGCCCTTTCGACCCCGACGACTACGCCTCGGTGACCGAGCGGGTGGTCCGCACCGAACACGACGACCCCACCTCCAATGAGGCCGCCGTCGCCCTGTGGCGGCTGACGGTGAAGGACCCCGATGAACGCAAGGTCGGTCGGGCCTTCGCCAACGCCCTCACCGAGACCGGCCTGGCCTCGATCCCGGGCCTGTTCGGCGTCGGCGGCGGCCCCGCCCCCGGCTCGCCCTACGGCGTCTACACCCCGGCCCGGGTGTCAGCCGATCTGGTGCCGGCCCGGGTCACCGTCCTCGGTGGGGACACCACGGTCGTCGACTCGGTTGCGCCGCCGGTCGGGCAACGCCCCGCCGTGGAACCGCTCCCCGGCCCGCAGGCCGAACCACCGGCCGGACCGACGACCCGGGCTCCGCTGGGTCGCGTCGTCGGTGCCCGCTCCGGCGACAAGGGGGGCAACGCCAACCTCGGCGTGTTCGCCCGGTCCGACCCCGCCTGGGCCTGGCTGGCGGACTTCCTCACCGTGGACGAGCTCCAGCGCCTCCTACCGGAGACGGCCGACCTGGAGGTCGATCGCCACCTGCTCCCGGCCCTGCGGTCGATGAATTTCGTCGTCCACGGCCTCCTCCAGGAGGGGGTGGCCGCCTCCACCCGCCAGGACGGGCAGGCCAAGAGCCTGGGCGAGTGGCTCCGGGCCCGCCGCGTCGACGTCCCGACCGACCTCCTGTCGCCGTAGCGGTCGTCCGCACCCGGTGGGCCAGGACAACGGGTGCGAAGGCGGGCGTGCTAGGTTCCGGGCCATGGCCAAGCGGGGGAGCAGAGCACTCAGATTCGGGCTGATCACCCTGGTGATCTCGATCCTGTGCATCATCGTCGGCCTCACCGCCCTGTTGTCGCTGGCGGGCTCGCTCAGCAGTGTGGCCGGGGCCACGGTCCAGCCTGTCCCCGGCGTGTTCGTCGAGGAGCTCGACCCCGGCGACTACGTCGTCGCCATCGATCAGTCGACCGGCGTCGCCGTCGGCACGGTCGTCATCGTCGACCCGGCGGGCAACGTCGTGCCGTTGCGGGATGCGTCGGCTCAGACCTTCACCCGCAGCGGTCAGGAGTTCGCCGGCGAGTCGCTGTTCACCGCCTCCGCCGCCGGTCCCTACACGATCGCCATCGAGGCCACCGGCACCGGCGAGGCCATCGTGGCCGACGCCATCGATCTGGGCGGCGGTGCGGCCATCCGAGCATTGCTCCTGCTGTTCGGCATCGCCCTGTTCCTCCTCTCGCTGGTGCTCATCATCGTGGGGCTGATCCGTCGCCGAGGTCGATCCGACGATGGATCGGGCGACGGCGGCTGGACCCCGCCGGCGCCACCGTCGGCCTACGGGCAGCCCAATCCGGTGCAACCGGCGCCAATCCAACCGGACTTCGGCAACCGGCCTCCGGACCCGCCGGGCGCCTACCGCTGAGGCCCGCGGCGGTCGCCGATTTCTTTTTCGAGGCGCGTTAACGTTCGGCGCCCCTGGCCCCCCTGTACGGGCTGTTATGCCTGTGGTGGCCATGGATCCCCTCGAAGACCTCTACCGAACCGAGCATCAGAGACTGTGGCGATCGCTGGTCGCCTTCTGCGGCGACCGTGACCTGGCGACGGAGGCCGAGGCCGAGGCCTTCAGCCAACTGGTCCATCGGGGAGACGGGGTACGGGATCCGAAGGCCTGGCTGTGGCGCGCCGCGTTCCGCATCGCCGGAGGGCTTCTGGCCGAGCGCAACTCCCGGAGCCGCCACCTCAGTTCGCTCGAGTCGATCGACCACGGTGGCAGTCCGGCCACCGGGGCAGTGGTCGACGACTCCCTGGCCGAGTTCCTCGACCTGCTGCAGTCGCTGTCCGAGCAACAGCGAGCGGTCGTCGTTCTGCGCTACGCCGGTGGGCTGACCCCCACCGACATCGCGGAACTCCTCGGCACCAGCCCGGGAACGATCCGTGTGCAGCTTCACCGGGCCCACCACCATCTGAGGGAAGGGATGGATGCCCGATGACGGCTGATTTCGACAACGAAACCCACGATCCGCGTGTGGCCGAGCTTTTCGCCGAACTCGACCGGTTGGAGCCGCCTGAGCTTTTTGTCCAGGCCGCCGCCAGCCCGCGTGTGACGGGCCCGGTGCCTCCCCGGCGCCGACCCGTCGACACCTGGGTGCTGGCGGCGGCCGCAGCCACCATCGCCTTCCTCGGCCTGTTCGCCGTGTTCGTCGGCGTCTGGGACGGCGACGGCACTGAGAGCGTCGCCGCCGACGGCGATCTCGCCGACCGCGACGAGGTCGACCTCGAGGAGGGGGCCACTGGCGAGGCCTCCACCGAGGGCGAAGGCGGGACGGACGGGGTTGAGGCGACCCCGTCCGTCACCGCCGACTCCGGCGCGTCCGACACCACGGTCCCGACCACCACCACGACAGAGGCCACGACGACCACCGAACCCCCGCCGGAGACGACGGCCACGACCGTGGCCGAGACGACCGAACCGGAAGGGCCCGAGCTGCAGATCGTCTCCGGAACGGTCACCGAGGTGTTCACCGACTGCTACACCCACCTCATCCTCACCGAGGAGGGTGAGAGCGTCGTCATCGAGCCCGTCAGTTGCGACGGCGGCTCCTGGGTGATCATCGACGGCGTCAGGATCGAGACCGCCTCCGGCTTCGTCCTCACCGACGACGAGGTCTTCGACCACCACATACGTGATCTTCAGCCGGGTGAGGTGGCCACCGCCGTCGCCGTCCTCACCGACGCCGACACCCTCGACCTCAACTGCGACGAGTGCGGGCTCAGCCGGGGGGCCTCCGGCGGCTGAGACAGAGCTTGGCGGTCGCCACCCCTAATCCCCTCCAGCGGTGGCGGCCGTCAAACCAACCGATTGCCGTAGCGATGAAGGGTGCGGCTGATCACTTGCTCCCGCAGGTAGTGGGGGAGCTCGAGCCGCCCGTCGGTCGTGACCGGATCGTGGGCCAGGTGCACGCCGAGTTCGTTCGCCGCCTGGCGCAGCACCGGATCGACGGTGCCGATCACCCGCACCCGCACCACGTCGAGGGAGCCGAGGCGGTCGGCGAACGCCTCGGGTGCTTCGACGTCGCAGTCCGACAGCACCACCGGTACCCCGCAGACCTCGGCTGCGGCCTGGACCCGCTCCAGTTCACGGGGGAGCCCGTCGGGCTGGAGCCGGACGGCGATGCGGGGGAGTGGGCGGTAACGGAAGACGTTGGACTCGCACCACAGGCCCTGGGGATCGTGGTCGACCCCGAACTCGTCCGCCCACCAGCGGGCGTCGGAGACCGCGGCGTTGGTCAGCCACACGGCGTCGTCGAGGCTGCGATCGTTGGGCTCCCACCGGCCGAGCTGGGTGACGTAGTTAGGTCCACCGGCCTTCGCTCCGGGGCCGACGACCGATCCCTTCCAGCCCCCGAAGGGCTGGCGGCCGACGATGGCCCCGGTCGTTGTCCGGTTGACGTAGGCGTTGCCCACCTCGACCCGCTCGATCCAGCGGTCGATCTCGTTGGGGTCGAGGGTGTGCAGGCCCCCGGTGAGGCCGTACCCGGTCGAGTTCTGCAGTTCGATGGCGTGGTCGAGATCGTCGGCCGCCATCACGCCGAGCACGGGCCCGAAACACTCGGTGGTGTGGAACCAGGAGCCGGGCTGGACGCCGAGGCGGACACCCGGGCTCCACTGGTGGGCACCGCCGAGTCGACGCGGCTTGACCAGCCAGTCTTCGCCCGGTTCCAGCTGGCGCAGCGCCCGGTCGAGCCGCTTGTTCGGACTGCCGATCAGGGGACCCATGGTGGTGGCGGCGGCCGAGGCCGGGCCGGTGGCCAGCGAACGCACGGCGTCCCGGAGCTGACGGCGGAAACGGCCGGAGTGGTAGACGTCGCCGACGCAGATGGCGAGGCTGGCGGCCGAACACTTCTGTCCGGCGTGCCCGAAGGCGGAATCGACGAGGTCGGCCACGGCGAGGTCGACGTCAGCGTGGGGCGAGATGATCATGGCGTTCTTGCCCGAGGTCTCGCCGAAGATCGGCAGCGAGGGACGCCACGAGCGGAAGCGGTCGGCGGTGTCCTTGGAGCCGGTGAACACCACGGCGCTTACCGCGGGCCGATCGATCAGGTGGCGACCGAGGCGCCCGTCGGGCACCCGGATGAACTGGAGGGCGTCGCCGACGCCTGCGGCCCAGCAGCATTCGGCCACGATCTCGGCGCACCGGGGCGTTGCCGGCGCCGGCTTGAGGACGACGGCGTTGCCGGCGGCCAGGGCGGCAAGGACCCCACCAGCGGGGATGGCGGCCGGGAAGTTCCACGGGGGTACGACGGCGACCACGCCGCGGGGACGGTAGTCGGCGGAGGGCGACCGGCCGGCGTTGCGGGCCTCGCGGCCGTACCAGCGGGCGAAGTCGATGGCCTCGGACACCTCGGGATCGGCCTGGGCGACGGTCTTGCCCCCCTCGTTAACCAGGGCGGCGATCAGCTCGCCCCGACGGCGGGACAGCTCCTCGGCCACGGCGGTGATGATGCGGCCCCGGGTGGCGGGGTCGGTCGACGACCAGTCGGCCAGGGCCCGCTCGGCCGCCGTCACCACCGCATCGACCTCGCCCGTCGTCGACGCCTGACCGGTCTTGGGCGGGTCCGGCGGGAGGACCAGGATCCCGTCGATCCAATCGCGGTTGGCGGCGAGCACCGGATCGGTGTCGGGCTCGTTGACGAAGCCGTTGTCGCCGCCGCTGGCCGGAGGCACGGGCCGATGTGAGAGCGGCAGGCTGCGGTCCTGGGTGCGGCGCGGGCCCGTCTCGACCTCCCATCGGCGGGCCACGGCCTCGGTGAACTTGGCCTGTTCGGCCCGGAAGGCGGCGGCGTCGGAGCCGATGGTGAAGAGGTGACGGATGAAGTTGTCGGGAGCGGCGTTCTCCTCCAGGCGACGGAAGAGGTAGCTGATGGCGACGTCGAAATCGTCGGGATGGACGACCGGGGTGTACAGCAGGATCGAGCCGGTGGCCTCCCGCACCATCCGGGCCTGGGCCGGCGCCATGCCCTGGAGCATCTCGAACTCGACTCGATCCGACACCAGGCGATGGCGGGCCAACAGGTGGGCCCAGGCCACGTCGAACAGGTTGTGGCTCGCCACCCCCACACGGACCCCGGTGAGCCGATCGTCGTCGAGCAGCCAGTCGAGGCAGCGCTTGTAGTTGGCGTCGGTGTCGGCCTTGGTGGTGTAGGGCGTCTGCTCCCAGCCTCGCAGCGTGGCCTCCACCTGCTCCATGGCCAGGTTGGCCCCCTTGACCAGGCGGATCTTGATCGGGGCCCCCGGACGCCCGTCGACCAGGCGGCGGTGGCGTTCGTTGGCCCAGGCCACCAGGCGCTGGAGGGCGTCGAAGGCGTCGGGAAGATAGGCCTGCAGCACGATGCCGGCGGCGAAGTCGTGGAACTCGTCCTCGTCGAGGATGCGGGTGAAGGCCTCGATCGTCAGCTCGAGATCGTGGTACTCCTCCATGTCGAGGTTGACGAAGGTGGGCCTGGCCGTGATCGACGCCTTCGACAGCAGGGGCCGGAGGCGGGTGACGATCCGATCGACGTTGCCGTCGTGATCCCACGGGTTGAGCTGGGCGGCGATGGCCGACACCTTCACCGAGACGTAGTCGACATCGGGCCGACGGACCAGGTCGATCGTGGCCTGGAGCCGCCGGTCGGCCTCGTCCTCGCCCAACACCGCCTCGCCCAGCATGTTGACGTTGAGCCGGTGGCCGGCCTCCCGCTGGCGCCGGAGGTGCTGCTCCATCGCCTCGTCGTCGGCGTCGAGCACCAGGTGGCCGACGAGCTGGCGCATACGGCGCTGGGCCAGCGGCATGACCAGGTCGGGCAGGCGGGGCGCCAGACGGGCCCCGGCCCCCAGCAGGAGCTTGTCGGCCGTCGACAGGAAGCCGGGCAGCCCCCGACGCTCCACCAGGGTGGCCAGCTGCTCGGCGGCCAGGTCGTCGCCCTCGGGGCGGACGACCCGATCGACGAAGCGCATGGCGAAGGCCACGCCTGCCGGATCCTGGATCAGCTCGTGGAGCCGGTTGCCGACCTTGCGTTCGACCCCGGTGGTCGTGGTGGCAGCTCGTTCCAGCCATTGGGCGACCAGGGCAACGGCGGCATCGACGAGCTGATCGGCATCCTCCGACGGGTTGGTGTGCTCGGCCACGACCTCCATCTTGCCCCGCCGGGGCCGTCGATCTCCTGTCGACGGCAACAAACGTCGTCCCAGGCCAGGCCGAGGGCGGCTCCGGAGCCCGGGCTCGGCCCGCTCAGCGGTCGGGACGGTCGTCGAGCTGATCCAATCCGGCCAGGCGTTCGGGCCGGATCGACAGCGACAGGGCGAAGGCCAGGAGGAGCAGGCCGGCGCCGGTGACGGTCACCTGGACGCCCCAGGCGTCGGCCAGAATCCCCTGGGCCAGGGCCCCCACCGGGAAGGAGAGGGTGAAGGACATGATCCGGACCGACATCACCCGACCTCGCATCTCGTCGGCCACGATCAGCTGGATAGCGGTGTTGGTGGTGGCGACGACGGCCAGGAAGCCCGCCCCGCAACCGATCAGGGCGAGCAGGCCGAGCGGCCAGTTGGGAGCCAGGCCGAAGCCGGTGACGGCTAAGCCGTACAGCGGCAACGCCACCCGCACCACCTGGGAGCGGGAGATCACGGCGTCCCAGCTGCTGAGCAGGGGGGCGACCAGCACGGCGCCGAGGCCGACGGCGGCGGCCAGCACGCCGACCACGCGAGGGCCCGCCTCATAGACCTCCTCGGCCGCTACCACGGTGAACTGGGCCACCGGGTTGCCGAAGAAGGCGACGAGGGCGGCGCACACGATGCCGACCCGGATCCCCGAACGCTGGCGGATGTAGGCGACGGCGGCCACGAACCCGGCGAACACGCCCTCGGTGGAGCGCCGACCGGCGGCGGCGTCGGGGCGTCGGATGGCGATCAGCACCCCGATCACGGCCAGGAACGACACCATGTTGAGGGCGAAGGCCCACGAGGGACCGGCGGCCGCCAGCAGCAACCCGGCCATCGCCGGTCCGATGGCTCGGGAGGCGTTGAACTGGGTCGAGTTGAGCGTGATGGCGGAGGCCAGATCCTCCTTGGGCACCAGCGAGGGCACGAACGACTGCCAGCTCGGGATCATGATCCCGGCGAAGATCCCGGTGAGGGCGGTCAACCCGAGGATCAGGTACTCGTTGCGCATGCCGGCGGCCCAGGTGCCCCACAGCAGACCGGCGGACACCGCCATCGCCGCCTGTGAGCCGAGCAGAACGAGGCGGCGCTCGAACCGGTCGGCCAGCGTGCCGCCGAGGGGGCCGAGCAGGAAGGCGGGGATGAACTGGGCGAAGCCGGCGAGGCCGACCCACAGGGCCCGGCCGGTCAACTCGAACAGGACGAAGGGGACGGCGAGGTTCTGGAGCCAGTTGCCCGAGTTGGAGATCAGGGCGCCGACGAAGAACAGGCGATAGTCCCGGTGCCGGAGGGCCCGCAGCCCGTGGCGCAGGCCGCTGGGGGCGGTGGCCGCAGGCCCGGTGCCTCCGGGTCCCCCGAGGTTCTGCATCGGGGTGGGATCGGGTTCGGGCCCCTCTCGGGACCGGGGTGGCCTGCGGCTCAACTGTTCACCATCACACTCAGGAAAGCGCCCGGGCGCGACGACTCCACCCGGTCATTCACCACAGGTGGATGCGGGTCGAGGCGCCGGGGGCGGGGACGACGGGCCTCAGGGGCGGAGGTTGGAGGCGAACAGGTGGTGGAGCCGTTCCCAGTGGCGCTCCGATGCCGCCTTGTCGTAGGCCGGACGTTCCCGATAGGCGAAGCCGTGCTCGGTGCCGGGATACCACTCGACCCGGCCCCTGGTGCCAATGTCGTTCATCGCCGCCTCGAAGGCGTCGATCATCTCCGGCGGGGCGTACGAGTCGGTTTCGGCGCAGGCCAGGTAGACCTCGGCCGTCACCTTGTCGAGGTGGCGATGGGGCGAGTCGTCGCCGTCGGTCACCAGTGCGACGCCGTGGATCGAGGCGGCCGCCTTCACCACCTCGGGATGGGCGGCGGCCGCCGTCACGGCGAAGGGCCCGCTCATGCAGTAGCCGACGACGCCCACCCGCTCGGCGTCGGCGGCGTCATCACCGGCGGCCAGGCCGATCATGGCCCCGCAGTCCCGGTCGACCATGCCGTTCGACAGGTTGCCCATCAGCTCGAACATCCGGTCCCGGTCACCGGTCTCGAACACGTTGTAGTGTTGGACGTCGCGGTAGTAGAGCTGCGATGTCATCACGTAGTACCCGGCGGTGGCCAGCCGTCGCGACATGTCGCGGATCTCCTCCCGCATGCCGGGGGCGTCCATCAGGAACAGCACCACGGGCCACGGGCCGGGGTTGCCCGGCTCGATGTCGGGGTGGACGATGAAGGTCTCCATCGTGCCGTCGTCGGTGGTCAGGGCCTCGTACCGTTCCTGCATCGCCCGATCCTGGCACAGCGGGCCCGGGGTCAACAGTTGGTCGCCGACGGCTGCCGGCGGTCGACTGGCCGGGGATCGGCCGCTACTGGAACAGGCCGTCGGCCATGCCCTCGGCCACCGCCTCGGGGTCGAGGCCGCAGTGCTCGGCGTAGACCTCGAAGTTCGCCTCGCCCAGGTAGGCGGGCGCCGGCCGATAGGGCGCAAGGTCTGCGTCGCTCCACAGCGCCGGGAACCGTTCGTGGAGCCGCGGGCCGAAGGCGTCGGAGTGCGCCGTAAGCCAGAATCCCCGGTCGGCGAGCTGCGGGTCGCGCTCGATCAGGTCGGCGGCGTCCTGGACGGCGCCGGCGGCGACACCGCAGGCCTGGAGCTCGACCATCGCCGCCTCCGCCGTGCGCTCCGCGGCCCAGGCGCCGAGGGTGGCGTCGACCCGCGCCCGCTCGGCCCGTCGGCCCGCCACCGTGGCCAGCGCGGCGTCGTCGGCCAGGCCGACGGCGGAGGCGAGGCGGGCCCACATGGCGTCGTCGGCCGCGGTCACGGCCACGAACCCGCCGTCGGCGCAGCGGTACACCTCGTTGGGGACGGCATCGCCCAGAGCGTCGACGTTGCCGTCGGCCACCGCCTCGTGACCGGTGGCGAAGTGCTCGACGAGGGCGGGCCCGACCAGGAAGGCGCCGACCTCGAGTTGGGCCATGTCGATGTGTTGGCCCCGCCCGGTCCGCTCCCGGGCCTCCAGGGCGGCCAGCACCGAGAAGGTGGCCCCGAACCCGGCGGCGTGGTCGTTGAGCGAGAAGCCGCAGCCGATGTCGCCCCGGCCACTGGGGTTGGTGAGGTGGGTGAGCCCGCACAGGGCGTGGATGGTCGGGGCGTAGCTGATCACGTCGGACCAGGGTCCGTCGTGGCCGCAGCCCGACATCGAGATGTAGACCAGGCGGTCGTTCCACGCCCGGATCTGCTCCCAGCCCAGTCCGAGTCGGTCGAGCACCCCGGCCGAGTAGTTCTCGATCAGCACATCGGCCTGCTCGATCAACCGGCGGGCCACGTCGAGGGCGCCGGGGTGTTTCAGATCGAGCGTGATGGCCCGCTTCGAGCGGTTCCACACCGGGTAGTAGGGATAGTCGGGTCGGTTGACCAGGGTCGCGCGCTCCTCGGTCTGAAGTTTGATGACGTCAGCGCCAAGGTCGCCGAGGATCCGGGTGGCCGAGGGCCCGGCCAGCACCCAGGACAGGTCGAGCACGGTCAGCCCGTCGAGCGGCTTGGGAAGCCGATCGACGCCCGGCGATCCCGCTGCGGCCTGCGGTGTCGGGGCGGGTCGGGGACGGGGCCCGGCCTGGGCCAGGGCCTCGTCGACGTCGACGGCGGTGGTGGTCGGTGCCGAGGGGGTGGGGATCGGGGTGTCGGAGAAGCGCACCAGACGCCACGGGCCCCGGAGGTGTTCGCCCCCACCCACGTCGATGTCGCTGAAGAACCCACGGTGGGCGAACTGCGGGTTGTCGGCCACCTGTGCCACCGTCTGCACCTCGCCGAAGGCGACGTGGCGACTCTGGGCCTCGGTGAACAGTTCGCCTGCCGGGCGCGTCGACACGAACCGCTCGATGGCCCCCATCAGCTCGGGAACCCGACCGAGGAGCTCCTCGGTGTCGGCCCCCACCAACGGCTCGGCCTCGGTGATGCCGTTGTCGACCAGCCAGGTGAGCAGGGCCTCGGTGTCGGGCGTTGGGGTGACCATCACGTTGCCCGACCCGGCGGGCATCACCTGGTAGATGCCGAGCCAATGGAGCGATCCCTGGCGCCCGGCCACCTTGGGGTAGGGGAGTTCGTCGTCGTACACGTACTGCATGAGCAGGTTCTCGATGTTGCCGGTGAGGGCCTCGTGGAGCGACAGGTCCACCAGCTGGCCCCGCCCGTCCCGCCGGGCGGCCGACACGGCGGCCAGCCCGCTGATGGCGGCGAGGAAGCCGCCGTAGTTGTGGCTCTGCCCGCCCCAGGGGTTGAGGGGCTCCTCCGGCGTCCCGGTCAGCGACAGGGCGCCGCCCAGGGCCCCGGCCACGAGATCGGAGCTCCGCCACTCGGCCCGGGGACCGGTGCGGCCGAACGGGGTGACCGAGACCTGGGCCAGGGTGGGGTTGGAGGCGACGAGGTCGGCGTGGTCGACGCCGAGGTCGGCCAGAAGACCGGGTGGGGCCGACTCGACGATCAGGTCGGCTTCGGCCGCCAGACGCCGGTAGGCCTCGATCCCCTCCGCGTCGTCCAGACCGATCCGGACCCGCTGCTTGGCTGCGTCGAACCACCAGTCGAGCACGCCGCCGAAGTCGCCGGCGGCGCCGGTGAGGGCATTGCCCGGCGTCCCGCGCCGCGGCGGGCGCCACACGGTCGCCCCGTATTCGGCCAACAGCTTGGTGCCGAACCGGCCCAGGTCATCGGTGAGGTCGAGTACACGGAGGCCGGACAGGGGACCCGAGGTTGACATGGCCAAACGGTAGGAGACGGCGCCGTGTGCTGTACAACGACGCGATCGCGGGTGCACGATGGCGGTGATGACCACTTCCGCGATGCCGCTGTCCGTGCTGGACCTGGCGACGGTGGCCGAGGGTGCCACCACCGGCCAGGCCCTGGCCGACACCACCTCCCTGGCCCGCGCCGCCGAGGAACTCGGCTACCACCGGTTCTGGGTGGCCGAGCACCACAACATGGCCTCCGTGGCCTCCACCGTGCCCTCGGTGCTGCTGGCCCACCTCGGGGCCGCCACGTCCCGTATTCGGCTCGGCTCCGGCGGGGTGATGCTGCCCAACCACGCTCCGCTGGCGGTGGCCGAGCAGTTCGCCATGCTCGAGGCCCTCCACCCGGGCCGCATCGACCTGGGCGTCGGTCGGGCGCCGGGAACCGACCGGGCCACCGCCGTCGCCCTCCGGCGCACCGACGACCACCGGGAGGAGGAGCAGTTCCCCCGCAATCTGCTCGATGTGATGGGTCTGCTCGGCGACGTCCGCTCCGAGGAGGGCCTGTGGGACCGGTTCCGGGCCACGCCCGCCGCCGCCGGTGGTCACACCCCGGTGCTGCTGCTCGGCTCGAGCGGCTTCAGCGCCCAGCTGGCCGGGATGCTCGGCCTGCCCTTCGCCTTCGCCCACCACTTCGACATGGGCGGCACCACCGAGGCCACGAGCCTGTACCGGGATCACTTCGAACCCTCGGCCGTGCTCGACGCGCCCCACACGATCGTCACCGCCTCGGTGATCGTGGCCGACGACGCCACCGAGGCCGACCGGCTGGCGGCCCCGGCCCGGCTGCGTCGCTACGGGCTCCGTCGAGGCCGACTCCTACCGCTGCTGCCGCCGGAGGAGGCGTCGGCCCACCCGGAGTACCCGGCGGCCGCCGCCATGGGCTCCGGGGCCATCCTCGGCACAGGGGCCGATGCCGTGGAGGGGCTCACCGAGCTGGCGGCCCGGACCGGTGCCGACGAGCTCATGGTCAACATGGCCACCTACGGCATCACCGAACGCATCCACAGCCTCGCTCTACTGTCACGGGCGTGGTCGGAACGTCATCAAACCGTCGGTATCGGCGGGGCGACCGCAGCGTCCTGACCCCGCCGACACCTCTTGGGCGTCGGCACCCGTGACCGACGCCACGGGAACCACCGAACGGTCCCCGACATCGGAGGAACCATGATGCGCTCCAACCTTCGACTGCTCCTCGTGCTGCTGGCCGCCGCTGTGGCCGTCGTGGGCTGCGGCACCGGCGATGACGACACCGCCGGCGGCGTGGCGGTCCGCGAACCGGCGGCGTCCACCGACGGCGACGGCGAGGGAGGTGACGGCACCGCCACCGACGGCGACCCGGCGCCCGACGACGGCGACGGCACCGATGGCGACGGCGAGGGAGGCGACGGGAGCGGCACCGGCATCGGTGAGGACCCGAGCGGGGAGTCGGGCGCCGACACCCCGCTCGACGAGCTGACCTGGACCGTGATCGGGGTGGCCTGGGACGACACGCTCAACGTCCGGGCCGAGCCGTCGGCCTCGGCCGCCGTCGTGACCGAGCTCGCACCGTGGGCCACCGACTTCTCCGCCACCGGCGGCCTCGGCGGCACCGACGACACCTGGCGGGAGATCATCACCGACGATGGCGAGACCGGCTGGGTCAACGGTCGCTTCGTCGTCGGCCAGCCCGCCGTGCTGAGCGACGGCGACGAGCAGCGCCTGATCGACGACGGCGAGGCCCTGGTGGCGTGGGCCACCGCCGGCGAGGGCGACGTCTCCTCGCTGATCAGCCCCCGCGGCCTGTGGGCCGGCGGGATCGGGATCTACGCCGATGCCGGCAGCGAGTGGAACTGGATCCCGGCGGACGAGCTGTCGTCGACCGCGGCCTGGGACGCCGAGCGGGACTGGATCATCGACGAGGGCTTCGAGTGCGGGGCCGACTGCACCCTCTCGACCCGGCGTTTCCTCAACCTCGACCGCATCGACGCCACCACCGAGGTGCGCCTCAACGACATCCCGGGAGCCAACGAGGCTCACCTCGACGGGATGGTGTGGGAGGCGCCGCCGTCACTGCACCGGGTCGTGCTCGACACGCCGACGAGCGACCCCGATCAGTTCTTCGACTGGCAGCGCCTCCACCTCATCCCGGACTGGTCGACGGGTGAGCCGACGTTCCGCCTGGCCCACAACCACGGCTGGACGCCGTAGCGCCCGCCCCGGTCCCGCTCGATGCGGGGAACGGGCGGGCCGGGGTCGGCGATCGGCCCCGTCGGCGTCGATCCGGGCGTCGGCTCAGCTCTCGGGTGCGCAGCAGACGGCCCCGGTGGCATCGCCCTCGGGGCCTGCGCCGACGACGACGTTCGCCAGCTGATCGGAGTCGCCGGTCTTGACGTAGTACTCCCAGCGGAGGCCGTCGGGGGCGTCGAGCCAGGTCTCGGTCTTCTCGGCGTAGCAGCACAGCGTGTCGGCCACACCCGTGGTCTCGAGGCCGTCGGCCCGTAGGCGGGCCTCGGCCGAGACGACCTCCTCGGCGGTCTCGGTCTCGACGCCGAGGTGGTTGATCGAGCCCGGCTCGCCCGCACCTTCGAACAGAACGAGCTTGAGGGGCGGATTCTCGATGGCGAAGTTGGCGTAGCCGGGCTTGGTCTTCGCCGGCCCGGTCCCGAACATGCGGGAGTAGTGGTCGACGGCCTCGTCGAGGTCGGACACGTTGAGGGCGAGCTGCAGACGCATGGGGGGTCTCCTTGGTTGGTTTGTCGGTTGGTCGGGACGCTGCGGGCGGACCGGGTCGGGAGCCGGTGCCCCCGTCGCCACCATGCAGCGTAACACTTTGATGTGTGTCGATATGTAATCCCACAAATCGATGAGTGTCAATATGTTTTTGACGGTTTGCTAGGCTGAGCGCCATGGCCAAGACGACCACCTCACCGCCCGCCCAGCTGTGCTGCTCGCCCTTGACCGGCGCCGTGCTCGGCGAGGAGGAGGCCGGTGTGCTCGCCGCCCGGCTGAAGGCCCTGGCCGACCCGATCCGCCTGCGGCTGGTGTCGCTCGTGGCCTGCGCCGCCGACGGCGAGGTCTGCGCCTGCGATCTGCCCGAGCTCCTGAGCCGTAGTCAGCCCACGATCAGCCACCACCTCAAACAGCTGGTCGAAGCCGGCATCCTCACCCGGGAACAGCGGGGCAAGTGGGCCTGGTTCGCTCTGCGCGACGAGGCCCTCGACGACATCCGGTCCGCTCTCGGCGGTGGCGCCACCGGCTGACGCCGCGCCCGGGTCCGCACGAAGGGCGCCGGGTTTTCACCTCGACCCGCTCCCGAAACTACCCTCCACCGGGTTGCCGATCGCGCCGATGCGTCGGCCTCTCACTGGAAGGAGCATCAATGGGTGCGTTGGACGGACGGGTAGCGATCATCACCGGAGCGGGCCGAGGTATCGGCCGGGAGCACGCCCTCCTCATGGCCTCCGAGGGGGCGAAGATCGTCGTCAACGATCTGGGCGGTGCCACCGACGGCACCGGCTCCGATGCCACTCCGGCCCAGGAGGTCGTGGCCGAGATCGAGGCCATGGGCGGCGAGGCCGTGGCCAACGACGCCAACGTCACCGACTGGGAGGGCGTCCAGGGCATGATCAACCAGGCCGTCGAGGCCTTCGGCGACCTCCACATCCTGGTCAACAACGCCGGCATTCTCCGGGACCGGGTCGTGGTCAACATGTCCGAAGCCGAGTGGGACGCCGTCATCGCCGTCCACATGAAGGGCCACTTCGTGCCCACCCGCTGGGCCGCCGCCTACTGGCGGGAGCAGACCAAGGCCGGCAACGAGGGCCGGCGCGCCATCGTCAACACCGCCTCGGGCGCCATGCTCGGCAACCTCGGCCAGTTCAACTACGCCGGGGCCAAGGCCGCCATCGCCGCCATGACCCTGGTCGCCGCCGGTGAGCTCGGCCGCTACGGCGTCCGGGTCAACTGCCTGGCCCCGATCGCCCGGACCCGCATGACCCTGGCCACCCCGGGCCTCGAGGACGTGGTCAAGGCCCCGGAGGACGGCTCGTTCGACAAGTGGGATCCGGCGAACATCTCGCCCCTGGTCGCCTACCTCTCCACCGCCGACTGCCCCTTCACCGGCGGCGTGTTCCACGTCGGTGGCAACGAGGTCGGCCTCTACGGCGGTTGGTCGCTCGACAACGACGACATCATCGCCGCCGACGGTCGCTTCACCGTGGCCGAGCTCCAGGACAAGGCCGGGCGTCTGGCCGAGGGCCGCAAGGACCTGGCCTCGGTCACCACCTCGATCGGCGACACCTTCAAGCAGTTCGGCGACCGCCCGCCGACCCCCTAGGACACCCCGGCGGCAAGAAAAAGTTCGGACCGGCCTGGGCTCGGCGGCGTCACGCCGTCGACCCAGGTCAGGCCCGACGGCGACACCGCCGAGGCCCCGGCCCGCGGGCGCCGGGGCTGAGTCGTTCGGCTCAAGGAATCGGGGCCGGTCGCCGATGGCCGAACATCGCAACCTCGTATGAAGACGTCGCCCATCTGCTGAGCCGCACCGGTTTCGGCGGCATGCACGCCGACATCCTCGCGCTCCGGGCCTACGACTGGCCCGACCTCGTGGCCCGGGTTCTCGACACCTCGACCGCGACCTCGCCGTCGGTTGGCGTACCCGCCTTCGACAACGAGAACGGTTACCACGACTGGGTCGACATGACGTGGTTCTGGCTCGACCGGTGCCGCACCTCGCACGCCCCGCTGGTGGAGAAGATGGTGCTGTTCTGGCACGGACACTTCTGCACCTCGCTGGCCAAGGTGTTCAAGCATCGCTGGCTGTTCGACCAGAACCAGTTGTTCCGCACCCACGGCCTCGGCGGCTTCGAGGACCTGACCCAGAGGATGGCGGTCCAGCCGGCGATGCTGGCCTACCTCGACAACGACCGCAACGTCGCAGGCAGCCCCAACGACAACTTCGCCCGCGAGTGCATGGAGCTGTTCACCCTCGGCGTCGGCAACTACAGCGAGGACGACGTGCTGGAGTCGGCCCGAGCCTGGACCGGGCACCTGATCAGCGACGCCGGCGGCTACCGGTTCACGCCCGAGGCCCACGACTGGGGGACCAAGACGTTCTTCGGCGACACCCGCAACTGGGACGGCCCCCAGATCATCGACCACATCATCAACGGCCCGAAGAAGATGACGGTCGCCCGTTTCATCGGGGCCAAGCTCTGGTCGTTCCTGGCCTACCCCGATCCCGAGGACAGCGTGGTCGACGACGTGGCCACCGCCTTCGCCAACGCCGACATGCACATCGCCAAGCTGGTCGAGGCCATCCTGCTCCATCCGCAGTTCCGTTCGGCCAAGGCCAAGCGCGGGCTGATCCGCTCGCCGATCGAGTACGTGGTCGCCACCATGCGCCAGACCGGGCTGCCGTGCTCGGAGGCCAACCCCCAGTGGACGCTCAAGGCCATGGGCCAGCAGCCCTACTATCCGCCGAACGTCTCGGGCTGGCGACAGAACGGCTACTGGGTCAACGAGGCTGCGGCGTGGGCCAAGTCCCGCTACGTCAGCGGCCTCCGCTGGTCGATGTACCAACGGGGCGACCTGGTCGGCGTCGACGACCTCAGCCCCTCCGATGCCGCAACCGCCGCCCTGGAGCACGTCGGAATCATGGTGCCCTCGGCCCGGACCCACGCCGTGCTCGAGGAGTACGTCCGCAACGAGCGCCTGCACAACGGCTGGGCCGACCGCGCCGGCCTGCTCCTGCTTCCCCTGCTCACCCCCGAATTCCAGGTGGCCTGACATGTCGAGCGACCTCTCAACGGCGGAACTCACCGCCCGGCTCTCCGCCCCGCTGCCCGGCGACGACCGCAGCCTCACCCGCCGCCACTTCCTGCAGGCGGCCGCCCTGCTCGGCGGAGCGGCGATGGTGCCGGCCTGGCTGGCCGACGCCGCCGAGGCCGCGGTTCCGCTGCGCGGCGACCAGGGGGTGCTCGTCGTCCTGACCATGGGCGGCGGCAACGACGGGCTCAACACGTTCATCCCCGTGCTCGACGGCACCTACCACGACAAGCGGGGGAGCGTCGCCATCGGGCCCGACAGCGCCATCCCGATCACCACCGACCGGGGCCTGCACCCCAACCTGTCGGCGTTGAACGCCCTGTGGCATCAGGGCGACGTCGCCTTCATCGAAGGCGTCGGCCGGACGACGGCCACCGACCTCAGCCACTTCTCCTCGATGGCCCACTGGATGGCGGGCACGGCCGAGAACCTCTCCGGCCGATCCGGCTGGCTCGGCCGCTACATCGACGGTCTCCCCGGCGGCAGCGACCCGTTCCACGCCGTCAACCTCGGCACCTCGATCCCGCTGTCGATGCAGGGCGAACAGCGGATGGCCTCCGGCCTGCCGGCCACCTCGGGCAACGCCGCCAACTTCAGCACCGGCAACGACGTTTACCAACGGCAGTACGCCGCCATGGCCTCCTTCGGCGCCGGGTCCACCGGCCTCGGCGAGCTGGCCGATTCGGTGGCCCGCAGCGGCCAACGGGCGGTCGACCTGGCCAACGTGATCGCCCCCTTCTACCAGGTCGACCTGCCGAGCGAGCCCCTGAGCGCCAAGTTCGAGCTGGCGGCCCGGCTGATCAACGCCAACCTGGGGATCCGGGTGATCTCGCTGCACTACGGCGACTTCGACAGCCACTCGGGTCAGCCCGGCATGCACAACGCCCGCATGGCCGAGTTCAACGCCGGGCTCACCACCTTCTACCATCGGCTCGACCCGAGCTTCGCCGCCCGCACCCTGCTGCTGACGGTGTCGGAGTTCGGCCGCCGGCTCCACGCCAACAACTCAAACGGGACCGACCACGGCACCTCCAGCACCCTCATGGCCATCGGTCAGCAGGTGAAGGGCGGGATCTACGGGCAGATGCCGTCGTTCCACGACCTCGATCGCCAACGCAACCTGAAGCCAACCGTCGACTTCCGCAGCGTGTACAGCACCGTGCTCGACACCTGGTTGGCGGCCGACGCCGGCCAGGTCCTCAACGGCAACTGGGAGAACCTGGGTTTCCTCGCCACGCCGGCGGTGACCCGCACCACCAGCGGCCGGGTCCCCGAGATCGCCAACCCGGTGTTCGCCTATCGGGCCCAGATCGTCCGCCTCTACAAGGCCTACTTCGGCCGCCTACCCGACACCGCTGGCCTCGACCACTGGGTCGACGCCCGCCTGAGCGGGATGACCCTGGACGACGTGTCCCAGGCTCTGGCGACCTCGGCCGAGTTCCGCACCCGGTACGGCTCGCTGTCCGACGCCGCCTTCGTCACCCAGATCTACGCCAACGTGCTCGGCCGCAGCCCCGACAGCGCCGGTCTGGCCCACTGGACCGACACCCTGGGGGCGGGGGCGAGCAGGGGAGCGGTGATGGTCGGCTTCTCCGAGTCCTCGGAGTTCGTCGGCGCCACCGAGAGCGTGGTCGACGACGTCGACGCCGCCGGACCGGTGGCCCGCCTCTACAAGGCCTACTTCCGCCGTGACGCCGACCGTGACGGCCTCCGCTACTGGATCGGGTCGGGGCTGTCCTACGCCGCCGTCTCCGACGCCTTCGCCGCCTCGGAGGAGTTCCAGGCCACCTACGGTTCCCTCACCGACGAACAGTTCGTCGAGCTGGTGTACACCAACGTGCTCGGGCGCTCGCCCGATGCCGCCGGGCGTTCCTACTGGGTCGGCCAACTGGGCCGGGGCACCCCTCGGGGGGCGGCCATGCTCGGCTTCAGCGAGAGCCCGGAGTTCATCGCCCGCACCGGCACCCTGGCCTGACGCCGCCGGGAGCACCGGCTCCGACACACCGCCTCCAGGGGCCCGCCGGCCACCACCGCCAGCCGGGCCAGGCCGGCCACGGGCCACCATCGCCCGGGGCAGGCCGACCGCGCCTCAGGCGTTCTTGATCAGCAAGCCACCGTCGACGGGTAGCACGGCTCCGGTCATGTAGCGCGAGGCCGGGAGGCAGAAGTTGAGGGTGCCGTGGGCCACCTCCTCCGGGGTGCCGTAGCGCCCGATGGCCGTGCGCCGGCGGGCGAAGGTCGCCTTGTCCTCATCGCCGATGTCGGCCGTCATCGCCGTGTCGATCGGCCCGGGACACACGCAGTTCACCGTGATGCCTTCGCGGCCGAGCTCCACCGCCAACGACTTGGTCAGACCGATCACCCCGTGCTTGGCCGCGGTGTAGGGGCTCCCGAACCGGGTGGCGCCCCAGCCCTCGGTCGAGGCGATGTTGACGATGCGGCCGCCGTCGCTCGATGCCCGCAAATGGGGGAGGGCGGCCCGGATCACCCTGGTCTGAGCGGTCAGCAACACGTCGAGTCCGAGGGCCCAATGATCCTCGTAATCGGGGGCGTCTATCGGGGAAAAGGAAGCGATTCCAGCGTTGTTGACCACGATGTCCAGACCACCGAAGTGGTCGACCAATTCGTCGACAACGTTGGCCACGCGTTCACCATCGGCCACGTCCATGACCCAACCTCGGGCCGAGGCCCCGACCCCGAGGATCTCGTCGACCACGGTGTCGACGCCGTCGGTCCCCAGGTCGGTGACGGCGACGTGGGCCCCCTCGTCGGCGAAGAGGTGGGCCGTGGCCCGGCCCATGCCCGACGCGGCGCCGGTCACCAGAACGACCTTGTCGGCGACGGATCGACTCAGGCTGGTCAAACGTTGCATCCCTGTCTCCATTTCGTCCTACGGAACGACGCGGCCGGGCCGTCCCGAGCGGGCTCGACCGTAGTGACGGAGTCGCAATTTCGCCATTTCAGCTTGCTTGACAACCCTTCGACCAGGTCGGGAACAGATCAACATCACGGTACGACGCAGCGGGCATCACGTGCCGCAAAACGGTTACTACCATCAGCATGGTGACCGCTGATACTGCTTTCCGAAACGTGACCATCGTCGACGGATCGGGAGCGCCTGCGGTGGAAGGGGATGTGGCGATCAAGGGTGATCGCGTGAGCGCCGTCGGACGCGTCGGCGCAGCGCGTCACGAGGTCGACGGGACGGGCCTGGTGCTCGCCCCCGGCTTCGTCGATGTGCACACACACGACGACACCGCGTTGATCAGTCATCCCGGCATGGAGTTCAAGGTCGCCCAGGGCTGCACCAGTGTGGTCATCGGCAACTGCGGCTTCAGCGCAGCCCCGTCCACCCCCGGCGAGCCCGAACCGAGTGGGCTCTTCGACGTGACGCCGACATGGTGCGACGTCGACGGCCTGGCCGAGCGGGTGGCCGAAGCCGGGCCCGCCGTCAACGCCATCACCCTGGTCGGCCACAACAGCGTGCGCTCCCTGGTCATGGAGGACCACGAACGGGCGCCGACCACCGCCGAGCTCGACCACATGCGCCGCCTCGTGGCCCATGCCATGGCCTCGGGTGCCTGCGGATTCTCCACCGGCCTGGTGTACGAGCCCGGCCGCTACTCCCAGACCGACGAGATCGTGGCCCTCGCCACCGAGGCCGCCGGCTATGACGGGTTGTACGCCACCCACCTCCGCAACGAGTGGGACAAGCTGCTGGAGGCGATCGAGGAGGCCATCACCATCGGGGATCGCTCGGGCTGCTCGGTGCAGATCTCCCACCACAAGTCGGCCGGTGCCAACAACTGGGGCAGGGTGGCCGACTCCCTGGCCCGCATAGACCGGGCCAACGCCGAAGGGTCCGACATCACGCTCGACGTCTACCCCTACACCGCCGGCAGCGGCCCGATGGCCCAGTACTTCGACCTGGACGACATCGACCCCGAGCTGGCCGAGGTGATCCGCTTCGCCTCCTGCCCCGCCTTCCGCCACTACGAGGGCCGCATGGCGGTGGACATCGCCACCGAGTTCGGCTGCACCGCCGTCGACGTGATCCGGCAGGTGCTCACGGCCCCGGAGGGCGCCCGCACCATCTGCATCAAGTTCATCATCGACGAGGGCGACATCGAGACGAACCTGCGCCACGAACTGATGATGGTCGGCTCCGACGGCCTGCCCGACCTCGACAGCAGCCCCCACCCCCGACTCTTCGGCACCTTCCCCCGGATCCTGGGCCACTACGTCCGGGAGAAGCGGATCCTGTCCATGGAGGACGCCGTCCGCCGCATGACGTCGCTGTCGTGCCGGCGCTTCGGCCTGGTCGACCGGGGCCTGGTGGCCGAGGGCTACTACGCCGACCTGGTCCTGTTCGATCCGATCTCGGTGGTCGACACCGCCACCTTCGACGATCCCAAGCAGGAGCCGCTGGGCATCCACTCGGTCTACGTCAACGGCAGCGAGACGGTGAGCCCTGCGGGCCACACCGGCAAGCACCGGGGGCGGTTCCTGCGCTACCGCAAGCCGTAGACCCCCGACGATCCGCACCCGGCGAGGCCGGGGTCGAGGGCGACGCGACCACCGGCGGGGCCCTAGGCCGGGGTCGGGCGACCGGCGACGTCGGGCTCGGACACCGGCTTCGGTACCGCCTCCCCGGCCGAGAGGGCGGGCCGCGAGATGACGGCGGCGACCGATGCGAATACCACCACGCCCCCGAGGAACTGCAGCGGTGCCAGAGGCTCGTCGTGGATCACCCAGGCGGCTGCGATGGCGACCACGTTCATCGACAGCAGGTACAGCGAGGACCGTGACGCCTCGATGTAGTGGTGGGTCCACGCCATCAACACGTGGCCGGCCACACCGGTGATCAGGATCATGAAGGCGAGCCAGACCCAGTCGAGCCCGTCGACGGCCCGGTAGTCGGCGGCGGAGGAGGTGGCGAGGGCCCACGGCGTGACCGTGAGCGAGGCGGCGAGGGCGATGCCCGCCATCCACTCCACCGGATGGAGATCGGGGTCGGCGTGGCGGACCCGGCGGGTGCCGAGGAAGTAGAGGGTGAAGGTGACCATGGCGGCCACGGCGTAGATCAGGCCGATGCCGCTCACCTCGAAGTCGGCTCCGGCGCCGAGTACGACCACCGCCGTGCCCCCGATGCCGACCAGGGTCCACAACACGTGCCACAGCTGGGGTCGTTCGCCCATGAAGCGACCGGCGACGAGCAGGATCAGAGCCGGTTGGAGGGCGGTGACCACGGCCAGCACGGCGACGGCGGCGGCGTTGATGGTGAGGAATACGAAGACGAGATTGATCCCGAAGGCCGCTCCGGGCACGGCGGCCCGTCGAATGGTCGACAGACGGGGCCGTACGCCGAGCGCAGCGGCCAGGCCGAAGAGGATCGGCACCGAGATCCAGAACCGGTACAGCGTGGAGATCACGGCCGGGGCCGTGATCAGCTTGGCCACCGGCGGACCGAGGCCCCAGAAGAGGATCACGACGACGAGCACCATCCCCGGCGGGACCGAGGGAGCCGGTTGTGACACTTGTCGTGGATCCATACTTAGAGCCTAGAACTATCTAGTCTGAGCGGGTGACTGCGGTCGAACCATCGCCCAAGCGGCCAACCGCCGTCGCCGGAGCCCGATCCGAGTCGTCGGTGGGCGACGAGGGCGGCCAGGAACTGGCCTACCGGCGCGTGCTGCTGGTGGTGGTGATGCTGGCGGTGATGGCGTTCGGCTCGCTGATGACCATCGTCACCGTCTCGCTCGACCAGATCGCCGCCGACGTCGACTCCGACCGGGCCACCCTGACGTGGATGATCACGGGCGTGATGCTCTCGATGGCCATCACCACCCCGATCGCCGGCAAGTTGGGCGACGTTCACGGCCATCGACGGATGTTCCTGCTGGGGCTCGTCGGTGGCGTCATCACCACCCTGGCCGCCGCCCTGGCCTGGGATGCGGCCTCCCTGATCGCCACCCGGGTCGCCTTCGGCATCACCGGCGCCTTCGTCACCCCGAACGGCATGGCCCTGATGATGCACGCCTACGGCCCTCGGCGCCGGGCCACCGCCATGGGCTGGTTCCAGTTCGCCATGACCGGTGCCCCGACGATCGGCCTCGTCCTCGGCGGTCCATTGATCGACGTCATCGGGTGGCGCTGGCTCTTCGCCATCTTCTCGGTGGTGTCGGCCGTGGCCGCCGTCGTCGGGGCCCGCCTGATCCGGGCCACCCCGCGCCAGCAGCGGGTGTCGATCGACTATCTGGGTGCCGCCGCCCTGGCCGCCGCCGTGCTGGCCGGCCTGTTGGCCCTGACCCGGGCCAGTGCCTCCGCCCGGACCGAGTCGATCGTCGCCATCGTCACCGATCCGCCGACCCTGGCCCTCCTCGCCCTCTCGGCGATCGCCACCATGGCCTTCATCCGGGTGGAGCAGGCCGCCCAATCGCCGATGCTGCACCTGCGCTACTTCCGCCGCCGCAACTTCACCCTGCCCATGGTGTCGAGCGCCGCCATGCAGTTCGCCTACATGGGCGGTTTCGTGGTGGCCCCGGCGCTGCTCGCCACCCGCTACGGCCTGACCGAGAGCGCCATCGCCCTGCTCCTGGTACCGAGGCCGGGGTCGTTCAGTCTCAGCTCCCCGGCCGGCGGCTATCTGGCCTCGCTGTTGGGTGAGCGTCGCCCGATGGTGTTCGGCGCAGTCGCCATGGTCGCCTCGATGACGGCCTTCGCCATCGCCACCAACCTGTCCGGAGCCGGTGGACTCACCGTCATCGTTATCGGGCTGGTGCTGAGCGGCGTGGCCGCCGGCATCGCCCAGCCCGCCGTCGCCTCCCTGGTCGTGGGGTCGGTCGACCAACGGGACATGGGCGTGGCCACGGGGATGACGCAGCAGATCACCTTCATCGGCATCGTGACCGGCATCCAGACGATGAACGTGTTCATCGGCGACGACGCCACGGCCTCCCAGTTCACCACGACGTTCCTCTTCGGCGGCGTGGTCGCCGCCGTCGGCGTGGTCGCCGCCGTGGCCTGCCGGTCGACGCCGTCGGTGTCGACCGACGCCTGACCCGGCCCGACCCGGCCCGGCCCGGGTCGGATGGAGTTCGCACCGGGTTCGCCGTTCGCTCGTTCGTCGATCCGCCGCCATCCGCCTCCGCCGTCCCGCAACGGAGCTCGGGCACGAGCACCAACGGGCAACTACCATCGAGGCCCAGGACGTGGCGCGGGCAGCACCACACAACTTCATGCACCGGCACAGCAACGTAAAGGGGGATTGCTATGCCACCGGCTCATCCTGCCGACCTTCATGCTGCCCGCTCTCGACGCGAGTCACTCCAGCAGGCCGTGCTCGGCCTGGAGGACGCCCTGCGCACGCCGCTCGACGATGGTTCACGATGGCGCCTCCGCGTGGCCATGGCCGTCGATCACGCTGCGGCCCGGGTGGTCGAACACGTCGTCGCCTCCGAGGGCTCCGACAGTCTGCTGGCCCAGGTCCGGACCGACAGCCCCCGCCTCGGGTGGCGGGTCGATCGGCTGCGGACCGACCACAGCCGGCTCCTGGGCGACGTCGAACAGCTCCGAGCGGCGGTGGCCGACCTCGGTGACGATCAGGTCGCCGACCGGGGTCCCGACATTCAGGATCAGGCCCGGGCGCTCACCAACACGCTCACCCGCCATCGTCACCGCCGGACCGACCTGGTCTACGAGGCCTACCAGGTCGACCTCGGCGGCGATCATTGAGCAGCCGCCCGGCGCCTGTCGGACGCCGCACACAACGAGAGGAGCGCTGGCCGTGGCGCGGCGCTAGACCGGCTGGCCGAGCAGGATGTCGGACAGGGTCCGCAGGTCGGGCTCGGCCGAATCGAAGGCGGGCACCTTCGAGTAGTCGGTGAGCTCTCGGATACCGAGTGGTGAACTGGCCACGATGCCCGAGATGGCGTCGGGGTAGAGCCCGTACCGCTCCTCGAGGATGTGCATGCCCCCGATGGCGCCGAACGCATCGGAGGCGCAGAACACCAGCCGATGGATCCGATCCTTCACCTGCGGGCTCGACAGCAGCATGGCGGTCTCCCGCTGCAGGATGCCGTCGGCCACCTCGACCACCCAGAAGTTGCGCGGGTTGTTGGCGAACTTCAGGTCGAGGTTGTTGAAGACGCGGAGCACGTCCTCCTCGTCGAGCATGTAGGTGGAGGGGTGACCGAGGTAGGTGAAGTCGTTGTAGACGGCGGCCCCGGCGTCGTTCATGTGCAGGATCTCCTTGAGCGACGCCGTGCCCGTCACCTTCGAGGAGCGCACCTTGTGGCCCATGGTGGTGAGGGCCCAGGCGATGGCGACGGCCGCCGTGCTCTTGCCGGCGTTCATCGAGGTGCCCACCACCAAAATCAGTTTGGACCGGGGCGACTTCTTCGCCGTGATGGCGGGCTCGATCAGGGAATGGTCGAGGGTGGAGAGGGGGCGGCCCTCCTTGTCGACGGCCCGGCCCAGGATCTTCACCGTGGTGGGTGCGAGCACCCGACTGTTGCGCACGTGCACCCGACCGATCACCCCGGAACGGGCCACCAGGTCGGCGTAGTCGAGGGGCTCATCGGGTACGAGGGCCTCGAACGCATCGGTGGCGTAGCGGTTGCCGTAGACGAACAGACCGGCGGAGGAATCGGTGAGACGGTGGATGCGACCGTTCCTGTTCTCCAGCTCGCGATGATGACCCAATGCCGCTATTCGGCCGTACATCACGTCGCCCGCCTTGGGTCGTTCATCCGATGCCATATAGGACCTGACCGACGACGACTGGATCGTGAATGCAGCGCTGGGGACGATGTAGCCGCGCGGAATGGTGTGCACGCGAGCGACCTCCACGGTTCGTTGGCTTGCGGCGGGGAGAGGTGAGCGAGGGGAGGGCCTGAAGCCGGCTCACGCAGAGCACGGCTGAAAGACCTGATGAACGCCAACCCGCCCGGAAGTCGCCACCAGGGAGTACAGCAGCCGATGACTTGAATACCAACCTTGGAGCTGCGGCGAATTCGAGGCTCAGGAGTGTCGTTTCATTGCGAAATACCGGTGCCCGGAAGTCGCCCCATTCATCACCAAGCAGCACCAATCAGACCCCATGGTTCTGGGCCTGACCGGCGACGGGAGTGGCGATGGGACGGCGACTCCCGGGCACCAGGTGTCAGGTCCGCACGGACCGCAGAAAGCCCGGGCCTGACACCGGTTCCGCCGACGGTGGTGAAGGTGACGGGTTCTCGGGCTGTCGAACGCGGTCACCGTTCGTCGATGGAACGTCCTGTGGTTGTCTATCGCTTGTCTGTCTCTGTCTTCGTCTTCCTGGTCTTCGTCGTCTTCGTTGTCTGTCGTGCTCTCGCACGTGATGGGATCGACGCCGGATCGGTCGCCGACCGTCGGTGTGATCGAAGGTGCGATCAGTGGTGTGATCAGTGGTGTGATCAGTGGTGTGATGGCAGGTGTCGCCGATGCGGATCGGTGTGAGTCGGTGTGGGTCGGGGACCCGTGCGGGCGACGTATTGGTCACCATAGTGCTTGATCAGGCATCTGTAAAGACGGATTCGTCCGGTTGGGGTCGAAAGCGGTGGCACCCCGCTTGCCCGGCCAACAGGGCCCCGCCCACACTGGAGCGATGGGCTTGTCGAACGTGATGAAGGGTCGCCGTCACGCGCTCGGTATGTCCCAGAAGCAGCTGGCGGCACTATCGGGGGTCACGGTCCGCCAGATCGCCCGCTACGAGGCGGGGGAGCAGCAGCCTGCGCTCAATGTCGCCGTGGCCATCGCCGCCGCCCTCGACATCTCCGTCGCCGAACTGGCGGGCGAGTTCGAGTCGCAGCCCGATCTCAGCGGCGAGTGGACGCTGGCCTGGGAGCACCGGGCCACCGCCAGTGAGACGCGGGTCGTCACCGACGAGGTGACCATCACCCAGTACGGCACCGTGGTCCGCGTCGCCGCCGACGTGGCCAACGGCGAGCGCTTCCCGTGGCGGGGTGAGTTCCGGCTGTGCGCCGATCGGGTCCTGGTCGGCTGGCACCAGGCCGACGAGGTGCCGGCGGCCCGCTTCGGCACGCTGCTCCTCACCGTCGACAACGAGGCCGGGGTGGGCGAGGGCCGATGGGTCAGCGTCGATACCGAGGGCCGACCGGCCTCGGGCCGGGCCGGCATGGTCCGGGGTCGGGCCTCGGCCGCCGAGGTGGTGGCCCGCTGCTTCGGACGGGTCCGCCGCACCGACTGACCGGCCGAACGAGCGACCGCCGGGAAAGCGGCCCCGGCGCCCCGAGCGTCGGGTTAGGTTGAGGCGACGACCCCCCTCTGGACGGAGCCCCACCATGTCCGTGACCGACGCCTTCCGCTCGCTGCACAACGACGGCACGTTCCTGCTGCCAAACCCGTGGGACGTCGGGTCGGCCCGGTACCTGGCGTGGCGAGGGGTGTCGGCCGTGGCCACCACCAGCTCCGGTCTGGCCGCCGCCCTCGGCCGTGAAGATCAGACGGTGTCGCTCGACGAGCTGCTCCATCACGTCGAGGCCGTCGCCGCCGCCATCGACATCCCGGTCAACGCCGACAGCGAGCGTTGCTACGCCGACGATGTCGCCGGGGTGGCCGAGACGGTTCGGCTGTTGGCCGACGCCGGCGCCGCCGGCTTCTCGATCGAGGACTACGACCCCGCTGCCGACGCCATCGATCCGATCGGGCCGGCCACCGAGCGGGTGGCGGCCGCCGCCGCCGAGGCCTCCCGCCACGGCCTGGTGCTCACCGCCCGCACCGAGAATCACCTCTACGGCGTGACCGACCTCGACGACACCATCGCCCGGCTCCAGGCCTTCCACCAGGCGGGGGCCGAGGTGCTGTACGCCCCCGGTCTGGCCCGGCTCGACGACATCGCCCGCGTGGTGGACGAGGTCGGGGCCCCGATCAACGTCCTGGCGTGGCCCGGCGGCCCGGCCGTGCCCGAGCTGGCATCGGTCGGGGTGCGGCGGGTGTCGACCGGCGGCGCCCTGGCCTGGGCCGCGCTCGGCGGCCTTCGAGACGCCGTCGACGAACTCCTCGACACCGGCACCTCCGCCTACATGGGCCGGAGCCTGTCGGGCGCCGATCGGTCGGCGGCGCTGGGCTGAGCGGGACGCGAACGATCGACAATCTCGGTGGGCAACCGTGAACCCGGGGAAGAAACCGGCTAACCTGGAGACACGAGGCGCCGATGTGTGTCTCGGTTCCCGTAAGTACACGAGCTGACTTTCGGGTTTGATCGCCCTCCGCAGGGCGAGTGCGGCGATCCGCGTGGGCTCATACGGAGCGGTCCGCACAGGCGAGCAACGGTCAGGACGACCGGAGATGCGCGAGCGACGTGCCATGGCGGCCCGTCAGGGGAATGGAGAGAGCAATTACCACGTCGGTTGATCCGTTGGATTCGCTGTCATTGGACGAGTTCCTGGACCTCGTGCAGCGGCATGTCGACGGCCTCGCCTCCGAGCGCGAGACCGCCTACCTCAAGGCCCATCAGCGAGGCTGGGTGGCCGGCCTGCTCCGCCTCTACGACGATGCCGAACTGTCCCTCGAGCGGGTGAACCGCGAGCTGCGGGGCGCCGAGCGGGCCATCGTGGTCGCCGACTTCGAACAGGAACTCCGCAAGATCGACGACGTCCTGACCGAGCTGGTCGGCCCGCCGACCACCGGCCGCCCCCAGAACGACCGCCCCGCCCCGCAGCAGCAGGCGGCCGAGGAGACCGGCACCGCCCAGCTCCAGCTGTCGTGGGTGCCGGGTCGGGTCGTGGCGTGGGCCGCAGGCCACAACGCCGCTCCCGAGTCGGCCGAGCAGGTCAACGAGCGCCTGGTCGCCGCCGGCGCCGGCAGCATCGGCTGGGAGCCCCATGCGCCGGTCAAGCTCCCCACCGGGGCCAAGGCCGACGCCGTGTCGGTGCCGATCGAGGCGAGCCTCGGCTGGCTGACGGCGCTCGGTCGCACGACCGATGACGACCAGACCGGGGTCAGCGTGGCCTGGCTCGGCCTGGTCACCGCCCTCGCCGTCCGCCTCGTGGCCCAGGGCCGGATGGTCCCGCAGCTCAAGAAGGCCCGGCGCTCGGCTCGGGCGGCCGGATCGAAGAAGGACGATCGCAGCAGTTTCGCCGTCCGGTGGGGTCCGGCCCTGCTCGAACCCGACGAGTTCAAGAAGCTGGCGGCATCGGTCCCCGGTGCGATCTCGGTGCTGGAGAACCGCCCGGACGCCAAGGCGGTCACCAACGCCGTGCTCGGCGATCTGATCACCGCCATCTGCAGCGAGGCCGCCGGTCGTCTCGACGTGCCCGCCGGCCCGCCGGAGCCCAACTCCAAGGGCGACGTGGCCGAGGCCTTCCTGGCCAACCTCGACGGCGAGCCCTTCACCGCCCCGGCCCGACTGGCCTCCGAGCTCGGCCGTCGGGTCGACCAGTGGGCCCGCTCGGTGTCGGGCACCTCGGCCTCACGCCTGGTGCTCCAACTCGACCCGCCCGACGACATGAACGCCTGGTACCTGGCGGTGCAGGCCACCAACTCCGACAACCAGCTGCTCCCGGTGGAGCAGGTGATCGTCAACTCCTCCAACACCCGCCGCAAGGAGGTTGAGGAGGAGCTGTCACGCCTGGAGCGGCTCTATCCCGAGTTGCTCCGTCCCGGCGCCCGCCGCCGAGGCGAGGTGATCCTGAGCCAGGACGAGGCATGGCGCCTCATGACCGGCGATGGTCAGGTGCTGCAGGCGGCCGGATTCGAGATCCGGGCCCCCGCCCTGTCCCGCAAGAAGCCGACGCCCGCCCTTCGTCTCACCTCGGAGGACGCCCAGGAGTCGGTGGTCGGGGCCCAGCAGCTGGCCAACGTCCGCTGGTCGGTCGTGTTCGACGACATCGAGCTGTCGGCGGAGCAGATCACGGCCCTGGCCTCCGAGGCCCGGCCGCTGGTGAAGTCGCACGGCCAGTGGGTCGAGCTCGACCAGGCCGACCTGGCCGAGGCCGCCGCCGCCCTGGCCGAGCGGGCCGACCAGACCCGTCTCTCCGGCGCCGACATGCTGCGCCACGCCCTCGGTCTCGAGGGCACCCCGTTCTCCGGCGGCATCTCGCTGGCCGGCGACGGCTGGGCCGCCGACCTCCTCAAGGCGGCGGCCGATCTGCCCGAGCATCCGCCGACCCGCCCCGAGGGTTTCGAGGGCGAGCTGCGCAGCTACCAGGCCGATGCCCGCATGTGGCTCAGCTTCCTGGACGGCGCCGGGCTCGGCGGCTGTCTGGCCCTCGACATGGGCCTGGGCAAGACGCCGACGATGCTGGCCCACCTCCGGGCCACGATGGGTTCCGGCCCCGCCCTGGTGGTGGCCCCACCCGCCGTCGTGGGCAACTGGGCGGCCGAGGCTCGCCGCTTCGTGCCCGATCTCCGGGTCACCGTCCACCACGGTCCCAACCGGGCCGCCCCCGACGCCATCCCGGCCATGATCGAGCGCTCCGATCTGGTGATCACCACCTACGGCACCGCGGTGCGCGACGTCGGCGCCCTGGAGAAGATCCAGTGGGGCAAGGTGGTGCTCGACGAGGCCCAGGCCATCAAGAATCCGGCCTCGGACACCGCTCAGCAGCTCCGCCGCATCGAGGCCCGCACCCGGGTGGCCCTCACCGGCACCCCGATCGAGAACGGCCTCGGCGACCTGTGGGCGATCATGGACTACACCAACCCCGGCCTCGTCGGCGCCCGGGCCCCCTTCGTCGCCCAGCTGTCGACCAACGGCAACGACGCCAAGGCCGGGGCAGAGCAGGCCCTGCGGGCCCTCAACGGCATCCTGGTGTTCCGTCGGACCAAGGCCGAGCCGGCGATCGCCGCCGAGCTGCCGGATCGCATCGACGAGCTCGACCTGTGCGCCATGACCCCCGAGCAGATCGGCCTCTACCAGGCCGTGCTCGACCAGCTGGTCATCGACACCGCCGAGACCGAGGACGGCACCCCGGCCAAGAAGGGTGCGGTGCTGGCCGCCATCACCGCCCTCAAGCAGATCTGCAACCACCCGGCCGCCTATCAGGACGACGAGGAGCCGCTCGACGGGCGCTCGGGCAAGCTGGCCCGCCTCAACGAGATCGTCGACAACGTGTTCGCCGCCGGCGAGCGGGTGCTGATCTTCACCCACTTCGCCTCATGGGGCGAGAAGCTGGCCGAGTACCTGACCGAGCGCACCGGCAAGCAGATCGGCTGCTACCACGGCGGCCTCAGCCGGACCGTGCGCGATCGCATGGTCGACGAGTTCCAGGCCAGTACCGACGCGGGGGCGATGGTGCTGTCGCTGAAGGCCGGCGGCACCGGTCTCAACCTCACCGCCGCCAGTCACGTGGTGCTGTACGACCGCTGGTGGAATCCGGCGGTCGAGGACCAGGCCCGCGACCGGGTGTGGCGCATCGGCCAGAAGAGCACGGTGGTCTGTCACCGCCTGGTGTGCCCGGGCACGGTCGACGAGCGGGTCGAGGAGGTGGTCGCCGGCAAGCGGCAGATCGCCGACATGGTCCTGCCCAAGTCGAGCTCGGTGGGCGACCTCGACGCCGAGCAGCTGCAGCGGGCTCTGGGCATCGATCCCGATCTGGTGCTTGCCGAGCTGGACACCGACCTCGAGTCGGCCCCCTCGCCGACGGCGGCGACGCCCGACGAGGTGGCCGATGGGGAGGGCGACGACGACAGCGCCGCCCCGGACGGCGATGGTGCCGAGACGGCGACGTCGACCGCCGGAGGTGGCGGCGAGGCCGACGGCGGGCTCGACCCGGCCGACGATCGAGTGGAGACGACGGTATGAGCGGCGGCAGGTCGAACAACAGCAACAACAACAACCGTCGTTCCAACCGACGACGCCGGGGCAACAAGAAGGCCACGGTCAAGCCCGAGGACTTCTGGGGTTCGCTCGACTCCCTACCCGACGAGCAGGCCAACGTCCGGATCACCACGCAGCCGGCGGCGGTGGTCAAGTCGCTGGGCCGGGCTCCGCTCTCGGGCCACCACAATGTGGCCGAGCACTACTTCACCGCCGTCTACGACCGCTCGGTGGCCCTGGCCAGTGCCCTGGCCGCCGCCGGTGACCTCCTCGCCCCGTCGGACGAGGACGCCTGACCGGGCGTATGGCCGACACCTCGATCCGCCTCGGGACGTTCGACGACCTCGCCGCCGTTGTGGCGGTGGAGAACGCGGCCGACGAACGCTTCAGCGACGTCGACCTCGACCTGACCGCCCTCGACGGGGGCTCGGACCCCAGCCCCCACCTCGTGACGGCGGCCACCGACGGACGCCTGGCAGTGGCCGTCGACGACGATCGGATCATCGGCTTCGCCTGGTGGTCGTCCCTCGGCGAGGGGGCGCACCTGGAACAGGTGAGCGTCCTGACCGAGGCCGCCGGCCGCCAACTCGGCGGCCGCCTCATCGAGTGGGTGGCGGGCGAGGCCCGCGACGCCGGTCACGCCCTGCTGACCCTCACCACCTTCGCCGACATCCCGTGGAATGCGCCGCTGTACCGGCGGTACGGGTTCGACGACCATCCCGACTCCGAGTGGCGTCCGGAACTGGCGGAGCGGGTGGCCCAGGAGGCGTCGGCCGGGCTGGACGTGCTGCCCCGGGTCGCCATGAGCCGCGTCCTGTGAGCTGACGCCGCTCAGTCGGCGGCGGCGGGAACCGCCGGCGGGCCCACCACGGCCGGATCGCCGATATGGCGGTCGACCAGATAGCGGAACCCGGCCTCCAAGGCCCGAGCAGGGCCTAGACCGGCCTTGGCCCGCCGTGCACCCTCCTCGGAGATCGGGACGGCGTCCGGCGCCTTCATCTGGACCTCGGCCACCCGGTCCATCACCACGAAGGCGGCGACGGCCTCGGCCACCGACGCCCCGACGCTGAGGAAGCCGTGATTGGCCAGGATCACGGCCCGATTGCCGTCGAGGGCGGTGGCGATCCGCTCGCCGCCGGCGACCGACTGCACCTGCACCTCCTCGTCGTCGAAGACGCTGTGATCGTCGTAGAACATGCACGCCTCCTGACTGATCGGCAGCAGGTGCTTGCGACTGGCCGAGAACGGCGTGCTCCACCCGGTGTGGGTGTGGGCGGCGGCCACGATGTCGGGGCGGGCCTCGTGCACCGGCCAGTGAATGTTGTAGGCGGTGCGGTTGTAGGCCGGGCCGCCCTCGATGGCGGTTCCGTCGGGCCCGATCAGGATGAGGTCGTCCATCGTGGCCCGGTGGAACGACACGAAGGCGCCGAGCACCCAGAAACAGTCGGTCCGCTCCGGGTCGCGGGCGGTGATGTGTCCGTCGCCGAGATCACCCCACCGGAGGGCGCCGAAGATGCGGTAGCCGAGGGCGAGCTCGCGCAGCCGCTTGTGTCGTTCCAGTTCGAGGTCGGTGATCATCGTTCTTTTCCCCGTTGGCGAGATCGTCTCCCTTCATGGTGCCGCAGGTGTGGTGACCAGGACCAGTGCGGCCGGTGGGTCGTCGGGATCAGGCTCGGGTTCGGGCCCTGGGTCGGCCGAACCACTCAAGGTGGGCCGATCGGGGCCGAAGGGACGAACGTGAAGGTCGTACGCCGCACTCGCTCGCTGAAGCGACAGATCCTCTCCCGCACGCTGGTGGTCGGCCTCGTCCCCCTGCTGATCCTCACCTCGGTCGCCCTGGTTGCGCTGTGGCAACTGGGGGCGGCGGCCGACCGGCGCCTGGACGACACCCGCAACGAGATCACCGAACAGGCCGTCACCGACCGCCTGGAGGCCGAGGCGCTCGCCACCGGCCGTCGGGTGGCGTTGGCCACCACCGATCTGACCACCGTGGTCAGCCGCTGGACCGCCGATCCGCAGCGGGCCGCCACCATCGCCGAATCCGGCGCTACCGCCACCGCCATCACCGACCCGACGTTGGCGACGCTGGTCGACGGACGGCCCGACGTGGTCTCAGTCCGGATGACCGACCGGTCGGGCACCGTCGTTGCCGTCTCGTCGAGCGACCTGGTCGGCGGCGAGCTCGGCGATGATCCGGTGTGGCGACGGGGATGGACCGACGGGCTGGCCATCGGCCCGCTCCGCTATGACGACGCCGCCCTCGACCACCGCCTCCCGGTGGCGATGCGCATCACCGACGACCAGGGCCTCCCCACGGGTGTTCTGCTCGCCGATCTCGACCTCGGATACCTGCGGGACATCGCCGATCTCGACGCCTCGCTCGGTCTCACCGCCACCATCGCCACCCCCGACGGCGCCGTCCTGGCCGACACCGCCAGCGGCCACGACGACGCCGTTGTCGGCGTGCCGACCGTCGACCCCGAAGACCGGCCGGCCGGTCTCGACCTCGTCGACCCCGACACGGGCTCGGCCACCACCGACGACGCCCTCTACGGCTTCGCATCGATCGTGATCGAGGACCCGGCGGCCACACTCGACGAACCGGGCACCGGCACCGACGAGGGTGCCGAGGGCGAGGCGATCGACGAACAGGGCGCCCGGGCGGCGTGGACGATCGTCATCGGCCAGTCCCGCCAGGACGCCTTCGGCTCGCTCGCCGGGCTGGAGGACGTCAACGACGAGATCCTCACCGTCCGCCGACAGCTCACCGTCCTCATGCTGGTGGTGCTGGCCTTCGCCACCTTCGTCGCCATCGCCATGGCCGCCATGCTCACCCGCCAGGTCCTCAGTCCCGTCCAGCAGCTCACCGAGCGGGCCCGGTTCGTGGCCCAGACCGGTCTGCCCGAGGCGCTCGATCGGGTCCTCACCGCCGATGGCACCCCGGCCACGCCGGAGGACACCTCCCTGGCGGTCGAGCGGGACGACGAGCTGGGGGAGCTGGCCCGCTCGTTCAACTCGGTCCAGGACTCGGCCCTCGGCCTCGCCGTCGACCAGGCGGCCCAGCGGCGCAACGCCCTGGCCATGGTGGCCAACCTCGGCCGCCGCAACCAGTCGCTGGTCAACCGCCAGCTCCGCCACATCGAGGAGCTGGAGCGCAACGAGGACGATCCGGACCGGCTGGCCTCGCTCTTCGGCCTCGATCACCTCGCCACCCGCATGCGCCGCGGAGCCCAGAGCTTCCTCGTGCTGGCCGGGCACCGCGGACCCTCGACCAAACTCGGTCCCGTCCGGGCCGAGATGGTGGTCCAGGGGGCGCTGGGCGAGGTCGAGCACTACGAGCGGGTCTCGGTAGCCCAGATCGCCCCGGTCGCCGTCGCAGGCCACATCGCCACCGACGTCGCCCACCTGCTGGCCGAGCTGGTGGAGAACGCCCTCACGTGCTCCCCGCCGGACGCCACCGTGCAGGTCGTCGGTGAGCTCGGCACCGAGAGCTACCGCCTGGCCGTGATCGACCAGGGGATCGGCATGACGGCCGACGAACTGGCCGAGGCCAACACCCTGTTGGCCGACGACGTCGACCTCTACCGCCGATCGACCCCCCAGCTCGGCCACGTCGTGGCCTCCAAGTTGGCCGCCCGCCACGGGCTGTCGGTCTGGCTCGAGGCCAACGCCGACGACTACAACCCCTCGGCCCTCGGCATCCGGGCCATCGTCGAACTCCCGATCTCGGTGGTCAGCCCGGCGGCCAGCGCCCCGGTGCTGGCCGGTGGGGCGACAGTCGAGGCCGAGGCGGGGGAGAAGCCACCGGCACCCCGCCACCGCGACAACGAACGGCGGGAGACGGCCGCCGCACCGGCCCCGGACCCCTCGCCGATGACGGCCGACGCATCGCCGAGGCGAGCGGGGATCCTCGACGAGGTGACCGGCGAGCACCCGGTCATCGGCCCGGAGGTCGAAACCACCTCCGCCGCCGACGCCGGTCGGGGGACGATGCCGGCCCACGAGCCGACGACGACTCACGGCATCACCGGCGGCCGAGCGCTGAAACCGATCGCCCCGTCGGCCGTTGTGCCGGGCACCGGCGACCCGCTGGCCTCGTTGCTGCCGCCCGCCAGCGCATGGCGACCGGCCGTCCAACCCGGGCTCACCCCACAGACCGAGCCCGAGCCGAGAACCGCGCCTGAGGCCGATCCCGAGACTCCGGCCGTCGCCCCTGCGAGGGGACCGTCGACGGTCTCCTGGACCGAACCGGCGCCCCTCACCGAGGCGGTGTTCGGCACCGGGCCCATCGAGCCCCCCGACGACGACCCGTTCGATCGAACCCTCCGCCTCTCGGTCGTGAATCCGTCCCTCGGTCCGGTCCCGACGACCGACGCCCTCTCCATCGCCAGGGGCGACGCCCAGGTAGAGCCGAGCGCCGACCTGGAGTCGGCCGCGGCCACGGTCGCCGCCGAGAGCTGGACCGAGCCCAAGCCCGGGATCCAGACCGAGCCCGGGGCCCAGACCGGGACCCAGACCGAGCCCGGGACTGAGACCACGATCGGGATCGAGACCACGACGGCCGCGGCCGCGACCGACGATGACCCCGGCACCGAGGGCGGCGACCGGCCGACCCCCGAACCGATGGCCGATCCGGCACCCGAGCCGGGGGCGTCCCCGTCCTCCTCGAGTCGATACCGGGGGGAGATCTCCCATCAGTCGGCGGCCCAGCTCACCCCGGTCACCCGCCGCCGATCCCGCCGCAACGGCAACCCCGCCACGCCGGCCTCCCGCCACCCCGGCGATCGTCGGGCCGTGGTCACCACGGCATCCGACGACGAGGTGCGAGCCGAGGCCGAGCGCATCCGCAACCGCTGGCGCAGCTTCCAGCAGGGCCGTCGCACGGCCCAGTCCACCGATCCCACCCGCCTACCTCCGGCCCCTGAGGGAGACCTTCGATGACGGCGTACGCCCCCGACCACAACCCCGGCCTTCGGCCGACACCGAGCGACGACGCCCGCAACTTCAACTGGTTGCTGGTCAACTTCGTCGAACAGACCGACGGTGTGCAGGAGGCGATCGCCGTCTCCTCCGACGGGCTGCTCCTCGCCTCGTCGATCGGGCGCCATCGTGAGAACGTCGAGCAGTTCGCCGCCATCACCTCGGGGCTGATCAGCCTGGCCGCCGGCGCCGCCCGCTGCTTCCACTACGACGCCGTCGAGCAGCTGATCTTCGAGATGACCCAGGGCTACATGTTCGTGTCGGCCATCGGCGACGGCTCGGCCCTCGGTGTCCTGGCCGACCGCAACTGCGACGTCGGGATGGTCGGCTACGAGATGACGCTGCTGCTCAACCGGGCCGGCACCGCCCTCACCCCGGCCCTGATGGCCGAGCTCAAGAACCTGCTGACCTTCTGATGGCCGTTCCCTACCAGCCCGGCGACGACGGCCTGTCGGCCCTCGTCCGTCCCTACACCCTCACCGGCGGCCGGACCCGGCCCCGGGGCGGCGCCGTCCCGGTGGAGGCCATCGTGTGCCGCCGGGGTGGATGGCGCCGCAACCAACCCGACCTCGCACCGGTCGAGGCCGAGATCTACCGCCTGGCCGGCGAACGCCTGTCGGCGGCGGAGATGAGCCACCGCCTCCGCCTGCCCCTCGGGGTCGTCCGGGTCCTGATCGGCGATCTGGTGGCGGCGGGACATCTCCTGCTCGGACCGACGGCCGTCGGCGGCGACATACCCCTCATCCGGAGACTCATCCATGGCCTACGAGCACTCTGACCCCTACGACGCCCTGCCGGCGCCGCTGTCGGTGAAGTTCATCATCGCCGGTGGTTTCGGGGTGGGGAAGACCACCTTCGTCGGAAGCGTGAGCGAGATCACGCCCCTGACGACCGAGGGGGCGATGACCGAGACCGCCATCGGCACCGACGACGCCTCGTTGGTGACGACCAAGGCCGCCACCACCGTGGCCATGGACTTCGGCCGGATCTCGGTCGACGACGAATTGGCCCTCTACCTGTTCGGCACGCCCGGCCAGCAGCGCTTCGGCTTCATGTGGGACGACATCGTGGAGGGTGCGCTCGGCGCTCTCGTCCTGGTCGACCCCCGCCGGCTCGACGAGTGCTACCCGGCCATCGACTACTTCGAGGAGCGGGCCGTTCCCTTCGTGATCGTGCTCAACCACTTCGACACCGGGTACCGGCCCGACGTCGGCGCCGTCCGCTACGCCCTCAACATCGACCCGGCGATCCCGTTCGTCGACTGCGACGCCCGCGACCGCGACTCGGTGAAGGCGGCGCTGCTGTCGATGCTCGACCACCTGTTGCGCGAGCTGATGGCGGCGGGCGAGGTCGACCCGGCCCTCAACTGAGGCTCGCCGACGCTCAGGTCGGCGGGCGCCGGGCGATCAGCTCGGCGCAGTGGCGACCGTCGAGGCCCCACTCCTCCCGGTACAGCTCGATGTCGAGGGCCCCGATCAGGGTCGGCAACTCGCCGTCGTCGAGCAGGAATCGGGCGGCCGGGCGCTCGTGACGCTCCAGGTTGGTGCGGGTGGCGATCGTGATCACCAGCAGCCCACCGGGGGCCAGCTCGTCCGCCACCGTCCCCAGGAGGGCCCGATCGAGGTAGTTGAAGCAGGTGACGACGTCCCACGGGCCGGGGGGAAGGCCGTCGGCGGCCAGGTCGACGAGTCGGGTCTCGACCGTGTGTCCCGCCCGTTCCGTCCGCTCGGCCGCCCGCTCCAGCGCCACGTCGGACACATCGGCCACCGTGGTCGTCAGGCCCCTCGCGGCCAGGATCTCGGCGACCTGCCCGGTGCCCCCGGCCACGTCGATGGCCCGCCCCGCCCGCGGTAGCCGGTGCAGCTCCCGGGCCAGCAGCGGAGCGACACCACTCTCCTGACCGGAGCGATACCGCTCGTTCCAACGGTCCCGGTCGGACACGTCCTCGGAGGTCACGATCGAGACGGTCAGTCGGTCAGCGTCAGGTTGCCGACGATGCGCTGGGCCAGGTCGAGGTCGCCCTCGAAGTCGAGCGAACCCAGCCGATCGGCCAGCGCCCCGGTGCGGCCACCGGCCAGGCGCATCAGCAGGCTGGAGCTGAGCGAGATGCGGATGGTCGGCGGCCCGTCCAAGGCCTCGACCAGCTCGGCCTCGGGGTCGACGGCGACGTGCATCGCCCGGAACACCGGCCCGGTGAGGAGGATGGTCACCGTCGAGCCGGGGGCCGCCGCCGCCCGCTCACCGACGAGCTGGGGCAGGGCCCGCTCCACCTCGTCGACCGCCGCCTCGGCGCAACGCCCCCGCTCGTTACCGGGCCGACCGAGGCTCTCACGGATGTCCTGCTCATGCATCCACAGGTCGAACACCCGCAGCTGCAGCAACCGCCAGTAGGGGACGTTACCGGTCGGGCCCGGCCGCTCGGACTCGAACTCGGTCGGCGACAGGGCCGCGACCGAGTCCAGCCGCGACTTCACGATCTCGGCATAGGCCTCCATCATGGCCGCCGGGCCCAGCTCGCCGAGCGCCTCGACCCAGGCCTCGTTGAAGGCACCCCGCTGGTTGCGGACGTGGGCCATCGTGCGCAGGTCGGTCGACATGGCGGGCGGCAGGCACCCTTCCAACATCCGCTCCGAACCGATGACATGGGCGTAGATGTCGAGCACCGACCAGCCGGGCAGGCCGGAGTTGCGGTGCCAGTCGGCGGCCGACAGCGTCGACGCCAAATCGTCCAGAGCGGCGAACTGCTGCTCCAGAAGATCGACGAGCACGGAGTGATCCGGCACCGTCATCATCGATCGGCATCCTCGATTTCGTCGAAGCTCACGACCTTCCCCCGGTTGATGCTGACCCAATCGCGGGCCTCCAGGTAGGGGCGGAAGACCTCGGCGATACGGGTGTGATCGGCCGGGGTCTTCGGTCGCTGAATCTCGTACAAATGCGGAAACTCCACCCAGGTGGTGACCGCCTGCCACAGCCGCAGCGCAGCCTCGCCCGAGGGCGGGTCGAGCAGGACCGGCCCGAAGAGGGCCTGGTCGCCGAAGAACAGAGTCGGCACGCCGAAGCCACCGGCGTCGATCACCCGGTCGTGCTCGGCCTTCACCTCGTCGTGGGTGGACGGATCATCGATCGCCACGTCGACGAGGGCGGGGTCGAGCCCCAGCTCCGACAACAGGTGGCGGGCCACGTCCGGTTCATGGGGCTTCAGCCCGTCGACGTGGAGCGCCTTGCCGGCGGCGCAGTACCAGGCGTCGAGGTCGGCCATCGACTCCCGTCGCAGCACGGCCCCGATCCGCATCATCGACCAGCCGTAGGACCACGGCCGCTCCCACGGATGCTTCTTGCCCTCGACCCGATTGACCTCCTCCAGGCTGAAGAAACGCCAATTGACGGTGAGGCCCAGCTGGTCGCGGACGTCACGCATCCACAGCGACGTCTGGTACGCCCACGGACACATCACATCGAAATGGAAATCGACGGTGGTGGTGTCGATCGCCTCGCTGGGCGTTGGTGCGCTCACGCCAACATTATTAGCACCTGATGAACCAGCTTCACCCACGGTGTGGCCAGGTCATTTCGGCGGTTTGGGCTCCCGGGGGAGTCCGAGTAGCCGCTCGCCGACGATGTTGCGCTGGATCTCGCTCGAACCTCCGGCGATTCGCATACCGGGCGCGTAGAGGAAGCGATCGGTCAGCTCGTCGGTGATCATGGCCCCGGCGCCCCGGGCGTCGAGCTCGGCGCCGACGGCGCGACTGTCGAGCTCGGAGCGCAGCAGCTTGCTCATCGGCGCCCGGGTGGCATCGCCCTCACAGCGGTAGAGCAGCTGCTCCAAGGCCCGGCCCCGGACGAGCAGATCGGCGGCCCGGTCCCGTCCGGCTGCGCCACCGGCAGAGGCCAGGACGCCGAGGGCGGTGAGCCGACGGGCGAGGCCGATGGCCTGCGACGCACCGAGCGACCCCCGCTCGTCCTCCAGGACCGACATCGCCACCCGCCAGCCGTCGTGCAGGTCGCCGAGCAGGGCGTCGGCCGGCATGGCCACGTCGGTCAGGAACACCTCGCTGAACTCGGCGTCGCCCGTCATCTGCCGCAGAGGGCGCACCTCGGTGCCGGCCAGGGTCATGTCGTAGCAGAAGAACGACAGCCCCCGGTGGGCGGCCCGCTCGTCGGTGGTCCGGGCGAGGAGTATGGCGTACCCGGCCAGCTCGGCGTTCGACGACCACACCTTCTGGCCGTCGACCACGAACCCGTCGTCGGTCGGGACCGCCCGGGTGGCCAACCCGGCCAGGTCGGAACCGGCGCCGGGTTCGCTGAACAGCTGGCACCAGATCAGTTCGCCGGTGAGCGTGGGAGGCAGGAGCGAGGCCTTCTGCTCCTCGGTGCCGTAACGCAGGAGGGCCCCGGCGGCCAAGACGATGCCCTGGAGGTTGAGGTAGGGGGCCACGTCGGCCCGAGCGCACTCCTCGGCCCAGACGCCGGTGTGGGCCGGGGTGAGCCCGGCGCCGCCGTAGGCGGTGGGCCAGTGGATGCCGGCGAACCCGTGGTCGGCGCAGTGCGCCTGCCATCGACGGGCCGGCTCGACGATGTTCGGCGCCAGGATCGCCCCGTAGGCGGGGCAGGCGACCCCCGCCCGCTGCGCCTCGGCGATGAACTCGGCGGCCTGGTGTCGAAACTCGTCCAGTTCGGGACCCACGACGGCGACGCTACTCGACCGGCACGAGCAGGCCCCAGACGACAGCGGGCCCGTCGCCCGACCGTGGCCCGCCTGTCGGCCGACTAGAAACCGAAGACGTGCGTCCCGTACCAGCCGTTCTCGGTCTTGTAGAGGCCGATGCCGCTGGTCACGTACGTCTCGTTCGTCATGTTGCGGTAGTGCCCGGGGCTGTCGATCCACAGCTGATGGAACACCGCAGCGGCCTCGGCCGCCGTCAACGCCGTGTTGGTGGTGTAGGCGATGTTCTCGCCGTAGGGACCGTTCGAATGCTGGAGGGTGCCCGACTCGGCCATCTGCCGGCTCCAATCGCGGGCGAAGGCGTCCATCTCGGCGACGCGGGCCAGGTCGTTGAGACCGAGGCCGATCCGCAGCTCGCCGAGCAGCACCGCCGATTGGCCTTCGCCTGCGGTGAGGTCGGCCGGGTCGACGGGCGCGGCCACCGACTCGACGGGAGCCGGAGCGGGAGACGTCGACGTCGTCGGCATGACGGCCGTCGTCGGCTCGACGACCGGCGCCGGAGCCGGCGTCTCGGTGGTCGGGGCGGCTGTCGTGGTGGTGGAGGCGGGAGCGGCGGGTGCGGCCTCGCCCGACAGCGTCGGGGGAGCCGGTACCGCCGGGGTGGTGGGAGCGGTCTCGCCGCCGTCGGCGCCGTAGGTGGAGGAGTCGTCGGTGGCGGCCTGGTTGTCGGCCCGCACCTGGGCCGGGTCGGCGGCCGACTCGGCGGCCTCCTCACTCGGGAGCAGATCGAGGGCCTCCGACGAGTCGTCCGACGAGCCGCAACCGGCGGCGAGCAGCCCGAAGGCCAGCATGGACGATGCAAGATGTGCGCGGCGCAACCGCATCCGTACTCCTCAATCAGGACCGCTCGCTAGGCCCCGTACCCACCCACAGTCAACGGGACCCGAGGACGGAGCCTAGCCAGTCGGTGCACCACGTGGGTGTACGCACCCACGATTGGTGGCAATCGGGCCACGACCAGCGTCGACGCACCGCCGGGACCCGCCCGCCGTCCGGTTTCGAGCGGCGGCGTGGACCGCCCCCGGCCGCCACCGCCGTCGGAAAGCGGCCGGGAGGGCTCCACAAAGGGAAGGGCCAGCAGGTCATCGGGACCGGCGGGCCCGTACGGTCGGAACTCTGCCCCAAACCGTGGCGTCAGCTTGCCTCGGCCTGGTTGAGAAACGGTTGCGGCGGTGTTGGATCCCCGACGGGCGGTCCGGCGCCGGCCGGGTCGGTCGCCGAGGCGTGCTCGGACACGGCCTGGAGGGTCTCGGCCAGGAACCGTCGGGCCCGGGCTTCGAGCTCCTCGGAGCCGGGGACGAACGAGAAGGCGGAAAGCGCGCCGGCGACGATGGTGGTCAGCTCGGCGTCGGTGTCGTCGAGTCGCCCGGTGGCCGACGACCGTTCCTCGGCCGCCTCCAGGGCGAACCGGGCGGCCAGCACCGAGGCGTTGGCCGACCGGGCCCGGGCCAGGTGGCGGGCGATGGCCAGGGGTGGTGCGCTGCGGCGCCACAGGGCATGGCCGAGTCGGTCGTGGAGCCGGGCCCGACGGGGCGGCGACAGATCGTCGCGGAGCACGGCGGCCACCACCGGATGGATGAACTCGTAGTCGTTGCGGTGCGGCACCCCGAGCAGGAGCCGGCCGGCGGCCGACCGTTCGAGGACGTCCTCCACCAACCGCAGCGGCAGATCGCCGGCCGCCGCCAGCAGACCGGTGGAGAACGAACCGCCGGCAACCGCTGCGAGGGTCAGCACCTCGGTCGCCTCGGGATGGACGTCGTCGACCCGGGCCCGGATCAGCTCCCGCAGGTTGGTGGTGAGGGGCCAGCGGGCGAGGTCACCGTCGCCGGGGTCGTCGTCGCCGATGCCGGCCAGACCGAGGAGCAACTCGGTCACGTAGGCCGGGTTCCCACCGGTGACGGCGTGGATGTCGACCGACGCCGCCGTCGGCGCCAGATCGGCCGCCAGCGTCAACCGCTCGACGGCGGCCCGGTCCAGGCCGCCGAGCTCCACCCGGACCAGCGACGGAAGACGGGACAAGCGGCGCAGGGCCTGCAGCGTCTCGGGGTCGGCGGGATCGGTATGGCGCCAGGTGACGATGACGGCGAGGGGATGGGCCGCCAGCTCCTCGATGACGTGGTGGACCCCGTCCACCGAAGCCGTGTCGGCCCACTGCCCGTCCTCGATCACGACCACCACGGGCCCGTCGGCGGTGGCCGCTCGCAGCCGGTCGGCCACCTGGGCCAGATCGAGATCATCGGGCTCGGTCACGGCCGCCAACGGCATCGTCCGCTGATCGGCGAGCCGGTCGAGCACGTGGGACCAGAGCCACAGCGGCCGTTCCGCCGTCCGTCGACTGCGGGCCACGACCACGACCGCCTCCCCGGTGCCGCCGGCGCGTCCGGCGCCCCCGCCACGTCGATCGCCGCCCCCTCGGCTCAGCTGGTGGGTGACGGTCGAGGCCAGGTCGGTGACGACGGTCGACTTTCCGCTACCGGGCTCGCCGGTGACGGCCACCGCCAGGCTTCGTCCCTCCTGCAGTGCCCGAACCACCTGATCGGCGACGGGCCCGGCTTCGGGCCGGCCCGTGCCGGCCGGTCGACCGGGGTGGGAGACCACCGGTGCGGGCCCGGTAGTCGGGGCCCGCAGCTCCTCCGCATGGGAGAGGATGCGGCGCTCCAACTCCTGGACGGCGGGGGAGGGGTCGACACCCAGCCGGTCGAGCAGCTCGCCTCGGAGCCGACGACAGGCGTCGAGGGCGTCGGACTGCCGACCGGCCCGATACAGAGCCAGCATCAGCAGTTCGGTCAGCCGCTCCCGCAGCGGATGGGTGGGGAGGTCGGCCTGCAGGAGCCGAGCGGCCTTCTCCGGCTCGCCCCGGCCGAGCAGCGCCTCGGCCAACGCCTCGATGGCGCCCAGACGACGCTCGTCCAGCCGGGCCCGGGCGGCCAGCACCGGCACCGTCTCCGGCACCCCGCCGTAGGGCACGCCCCGCCACCGGGCCAGCGCCGATTCGAGCGCGGCGACGGCGGCGTCGTGGTCGCGGGCGGCGAGGGCCCGCCGACCGTCCTCGATGTCGGCCTCGAAACGGCGGGCGTCGAGACGGTCGACGTCCACCGCAAGCCGATAGCCGGGCGGGCAGCGTTCGAAGACCGATTCCCCGTTGCGGCCCCGATCCGGTTCCACCGCCCGACGGAGATGGGAGAGGTAGCTGCGGACCGTCGCCTCCGGCCGCGAGGGCTCATCGCCGTCCCAGACGGCGTCGACCAGATCGTCCATCGACACCACCGAGCCGACGTCGATCAGGAGCCGGGCCAGCACCGCCATCTGGCGCGCTCCGCCCAGCGGCACGGTCCGCCCGTCGCGGGAGACGGCGAGGGGCCCGAGCACGGAGAAGTCGGTACGAGGGTCGGCGGGATCGGTCATGAGGGTCGGCGACGGCTGCGGCGGGAACGGCGGCCGAGAGGGAAGGAACCCGAACCATGTCAGGGCTCCACCCGGGCGGTCACTGTAGGGGCCCGAGCGGCCCAGGCCAAGGGGCAAGCTCACCGTAGGTGATCGTCCTCGCCCGCCGTGGTCGACCGTGCACCCTGCGTCCATGGGAGCGGGCCCCGACGCCGCTTCTACACTCCCGAGATGGCGTCAGACCTCACCTCGCAGACCGTCGAACTCCTCCAGACCATGATCCGCAATGCCTGCGTCAACGACGGCACCCCCGAGTCCGGCCAGGAGATCCGCAACGTCGACACCCTGACGTCGTTTCTCGAGGGCGCCGGACTCGATGTCCAGCGCTACGAGCCGGCCCTCGGGCGGACGTCGCTGGTCAGCCGGATCGAGGGGACCGACCCCGACGCCCCGAGCCTGTGTCTCATGGGCCACACCGACGTGGTGCCGGTCAACGAGAGCGGCTGGTCGCGCGATCCGTTCGGGGGCGAGCTGATCGACGACGAGGTGTGGGGTCGGGGGGCGGTCGACATGCTCAACCTCACCGCCTCGATGGCCGTCGCCTTCCGCCATCTCAAGACCTCCGGCTTCCGGCCCCGGGGCGATCTGATCTACTTCGCAGTCGCCGACGAGGAGTCTGGCTCCCAGCACGGGGCCCAGTGGATGGCCGACAACCACGCCGACGACATCCGGGCCGACTACGTCCTCACCGAGAACGGCGGCCTGCACAGCGATCCCAGCGGTCGAGGTGCCGTCGGAGTCAGCGTTGGCGAGAAGGGGGTGGCGTGGCGCCGTCTCCGCCTGCGGGGCGAGCCGGGCCACGGGTCGATGCCGTTCCGCGCCAACAACGCCCTGCTCAAGGCGGCCGCCGTCGCCCAACGGCTCGGCGACTACCGGCCGCCGCCTCGCTTCAGCGAACTGTGGACCGAGCGGGTGGCCTCGCTCGACCTCGACCCGGAGAGCACGGCCATCCTCCTCGACCCCGATCGGATCGACGAGGCCCTGGCCGAGATGCCCAACAAGGGAAGCGCCGCCTACCTCCACGCCTGCACCCACACCACGTTCTCGGTCAACCTGGTCGACGGGGGGATGATGAAGACCAACATCATCCCCGACGACGTCGAACTCCACGTCGACATCCGGACCCTGCCGGGCGACGAGACCGAGGAGGTCCAGGCCCACCTCGACACCGCCCTCGGCGACCTGGCCGACGAGGTGGACGTGGAGATCATCATGAACGACCCGGCCTCGATCAGCCGCACCGACACACCGTTGTGGGAGTCGCTGCAGCGGGCGGTCGAGCGCCCGTTCCCCGGCAGCAGACTCAGCCCGCAGATGACGGTCGGCTTCACCGACGCCCGGGTGTTCCGGGCGCTCGGGTCGGTGGCCTACGGCGCCGGGCTGTTCAGCCCGGAGCTGAACGCCGGCGACTTCTCCTCCCGGTTCCACGGCAACGACGAGCGGATCGACGTCGAGTCGTTGGCCCTCACCACCGGGCTGTGGACCGACGTGAGCCGGGACCTGCTCGGCTGATCCGGGCGACGGTGGGGCCGCCCCGGGGGACCGGCGACCTGTTCCCGGCCGGGGATGACATCGGGTACAGTGCTGGTTGATCAACTATGGCAGCCACGTCGAAGTCCAGCTCGAAATCGAGGTCGAAGGCCGGCACCCGGTCGAGGCCGCCCGTCTCGGCCACCGTGCAGTGGGTCGCCATCGGCGTGTTCGCCGTCCTGGCCGTCCTGGCGGCGTTCGTCTACTTCGGTGAGGATTCGACCGGTGGCGGCGGCCACGGCGGGTTCACCACCGGCGCCCCGGCGCTGTCGTCGCCTGTGGGCTGAGCAGGCCATCGGTGGCATCGACGCCCGGCCGATCGACACCCTGAGAGCCGATTTATTGTCCATGACTGGTATCGGGCGGCGTTTTGGGTACCATCACCTGTGTAGTCAGGCCTGGGGCTGGCCTCGAACGGTGGAGTAAGCGTGAAGAAACGTGCACACCCAGCCCGGCGGGCGAGGACTGCTGCTGGGCTGACAGGGACTGCAGCCTACGTCGGCCTTCTCTGGGTCATCGCCGCTGAGTCGCAGGCGGACGCCACGATCAGCCTCGACACCGCCTTGGGCGACGGTGCGGCGGCCGGTGCGCAGCCCACGGGACAGACCTCGCTCGAACTCAACGGCGGAGCGACGCCGGTGGCCGGTGCCGTCGATCCGCTTGCGGTCGGCGCGCAGATCAACCCCGGCCAGGTCGACCCGACCGATCCTGCGGTGGCGACCCAGCCGGGGGCCACCGATCCCGCCGCAGAGCCCGCACCAACGACGGCCACCACGGCCGCCGGCACGGTGGCCACCGATCCGCAGGAGACGGCCGCCCCCACCACGGCCGCCCCCACCACCGCAGCGCCCACCACGGCGCCGACGACCGCTCCCACCACCGGTGGTACGCAGACCACGGCGCCCACCACCGCGCCGACGCAGCCTCCGAGCACCACGGCCGCCCCCACCACCACCGAGGCGCCGACGACCACGGAGGCACCGACGACCACGATCAGCGACGCTTCGTGAGTGGGGCGGCGACGCTGACGCCGATCCCACCTCTGGTCGAACATGGCTTCCGGGCCATGAACACCGACATTCACCTGCTCGTCGTCGGCGGCGACGAGTCGCTGACCAGCCGGGCCGAAGACCTCGTGCACCGGTGCGAGGGGAGATGGAGCCGCTTCCGGCGAGACTCCGAGCTGTCGCACCTCAATGCGGCGTCGGCCCCGGTCGTGCTCAGCGCCGACACCTACGCCCTGATCGAGCGGGCCGTCGACGCCTGGCGCCAGACCGGCGGCGTCTTCGATCCGTCGGTGCTCGGCGCTCTGGTCGCCGCAGGCTACGACCGATCGTTCGAGACGCTGCCCGCCGTGAGCCCGGTGTCACCCTCGGCCCCGGGCCCCACCACGACGCCGGGCCGCGCCCCGTCGCACGACGCCGCCTCCCCGGCCGACATCGAGTTCTTCCCCTCCGTCCACGCCATCCGTCTGCCCGAGGGCCTCGGTCTCGATCTGGGCGGCATCGCCAAGGGAGCGACGGCCGATGCCGTCGCCGCCGAGCTGCTGGCCGCCGGGGCCGAGGGGTGCTGCGTCAATGTCGGCGGCGACGTGGCCCTGCGAGGTCGGGGCCCGGTCGAGGGCGGGTGGCAGGTCGAGTTGGCCTGCCCCGGCGCGTCGACCACACGATCGGTACGCCTGGCAGACGGTGCGGTGTGCACGTCGACCACCCTCAAGCGTCGGTGGGCCACCACCGCCGGTGAGGAGCACCACCTCCGCGACGCCATCACCGGGGCATCCCTCCGGTCGGGGGCGGTCACCGTCAGCCTCATCGGAGCCACCGCCACCCAGACAGAGGTGCTGACCAAGGTGGTTTTGGCGGCGGGGGTCGACGGAGCGGTCGATGCTGCGGCACGATTCCAGGTGACCGGACTGGTCATCGACGACGGCGGCGGCGTGCACGAGCTGCCCGGCTTCGACCGTTTCGACGCGACCGGTCCCACCGAACCGACCACCGACGACACCACCGAGGGAGGGCCAGCCCGATGAGCGATCAGTTCTTCTGGTTCGCCACCCGCGCCGCCGGCATCATCTGCTGGTTCGCCGCCGCCGGCTCGGTGACCGTCGGCCTACTGATCCCCACCCGGCTGCTTGGCCGGAAACCCACCGTCCCCTGGCTGCTCGATCTGCACCGCTATCTGGGGGCGATGTCGGTCGTCTTCCTCGTCATCCACCTGGTCACCCTCTGGTTCGACGAGTTCGTGCAGTTCGGCCTGGCCGACCTGCTCGTGCCGTTCGCGGCCGAGGTGCCGGGCCTGAGCAGTTGGTCGCTGGCCACCGGCGTGTTCGCCGCCTGGTTGCTCCTGGCCGTCGAGGCGTCGTCCCTGATCAAGAAGCACATCCCCCGACGGGCGTGGCACACGATCCACCTCACCTCCTTCGGCGTCCTCGTCAGCGGTGCGATCCACGGCCTGACCGCCGGCTCCGACACCGACAACGTGTTGCTGGTGGCCGTCACGGTGTCGGTCACCGCAGCCCTGCTGATCCTCGGTGCCGTCCGGGCCACCGGCGTCCTCGGCGATCGCAAGCGACGCTACGACGAGGAGTACGAGGCGATGACGGTGGAGGAGCGGCCCGCCGAGGATCCCTTCGCCGACTTCGTGCCGGTGGGCGAAGACGGCGCGGACCCCTACTACTACGGGATCGCCCAACTCGACGAAGAGGCCCCGATGGCCGCCGGCACGCGACTGTTGGAACGCACCGGCGAACACGAGCTCCCGGAGCACCGCACCGGCGAGTACGAGTACCACCGGGTCGCCGCCGAGCGTCCGATGCCCTATCGCACGGGCGAGCACCGACTGCCCGAGCACCGCACCGGCGAGCACCGCCTCCCCGAACACCGCACCAACGAGCACCGACTGCCCGAGCACCGCACGGGCGAGCATCGCCTACCCGAGCACCGCACCGGCGAGCACCGGCTGCGCGATCGGGCCGATCGGACGGGTCGGGGCGATCGGGTGGGTCGGGCCGATCCGGCGGGTCGCGGTGATCGGGTGCGGCGCGGTGATCGCCGACCCCAGTCGGATCGCCGGCCTGTCGGCGACGACGGCGAGCAGGCCGCCTGGCTGCGCCCGCCGCCCCGTCGGCCCTAGACCGTGCCCGCTCCCGGGAGCGAGCCCTCGCCCGAGTAGGGGATGGCCCCGGAGCGACGGGTCGCCCCGCCACCCCGGCTGCCGACACCCGAAGAGCGGGATCAGCGCCAGGCGAGCTCGAACCTCGCCGACAGCTCCTCGCCGGCTTCGACCACGGCCGGCGTGCGATTGACGGCGTCGGGCACGTCGGTCTGCGGCTCCACGCACAGGGCGTGCGGGGGATGGGTGTAGATCGTCCAGTAGCGGCAGTCGGTGCCGAGGGACAGTTCGAGATGGTCGGGCCAGCGGATGACGGGATCGGCCGCCAACTCGAAGCAGTTGTCCCAGGGCTGGGGGCCCGGGTCGACGGCGGTACCGGTCGGGATCAGGTCGTCGTCGAGCTCGAACATCCGCACCGGCTCCACCCTCAGCTCGGCCTCGCCCCCGACGCCGCCCTCCGGAGCGCCCAGCGTGCGTCGGAACCACGGGTGCCAGCCCACCATGGCGGGCTGCCGCTCGTGGGCCTGGAGCCGGAGCCGGAGGATCAGGCGATCGTCGTGGAGTTCCACCTCCTGGGTGGCGGTGGCGGCGAAGGGCCACTGTTCCCCCAGCTCGATACGCATCGACTCCCCGTCGATGGTCCAGGGGCGGAGGTAGGCGGTGCCGTGGATGGCGTGGGGCGGGACGACGATCGGCAGCTCGTGTCCGACACCGTCGAAGGCGAACCGGCCGTAGCGGATACGACCGGCCCAGGGGACCATGGCGTAGCTGCCCCAGCGCATGGGGTCGGCATCGGGACCCACCAGCAGCTCCAGGCCGCCGACCTGGAGCGAGGTCAACCGGCCCCCGTCGGCGGCGAATACGGCGGCGGCATCACCGGCGCGCAGCACCAGCTCGTCGGTCGTCATTGTCGGTGGCCGTCCTTTCCGCCCGCAGGGGCAAAGGAGCTGTCAATCGAGACGTAAACCGTATGTCGTTCTTCGGCCATCTGCGTTCATCGGGGCCTGCTAGGTTCCGGCCGTAGCCACTGTGAAAGGACCTACATGCTTCCCCACCCCCGCCGCTGGATGGCGCCTGTCGCCATCCTGGCCCTGCTGGTATCGATGCTGGTCGGTCCCGCACCCGCCGCCGCCGTCACCGGCGCCGCCGAACCGGTGTTCATCAACGAGCTCCACTACGACAACGCCGGTGCCGACGTCGGCGAGTTCGTCGAGGTGGCCGGCCCCGCCGGCACCGACCTCGACGGCTGGACGCTCGTGCCCTACAACGGCAACGGCGGCGGACAGTACAGCGCCACCGGGTTGAGCGGCGTCATCGACGATGAAGGCAGTGGTTTCGGCGCGGTGAGCTTCGCCATCAGTGGCCTACAGAACGGCTCCCCCGACGGGATCGCCCTGGTCGACGACAGTGGCACCGTGATCCAGTTCCTGTCCTATGAAGGCGTCTTCGACGCCACCGACGGCGCCGCCAGCGGTCAGACCAGTACCGACATCGGCGTCAGCGAGGGCAGTAGCACCCCCGTCGGCCAGTCCCTTCAGCTGACGGGCACCGGAACGTCCGCCGGTGACTTCGTCTGGGTGGGGCCCGGCATCGAGAGCCCGAACACCCTCAACGCCGGCCAGACCTTCGGGACGCCGCCGCCGCCGGACCCGCCCTTCATCGCCGAGATCCACTACGACAACGACGGCTCCGACGAAGGTGAGTTCGTGGAGATCGAGGGTCCCGCAGGCACCGATCTGACCGGCTGGACGCTCGTGCCGTACAACGGTGCCAACGGTCTTGCGGGCGCGTCTATCGTCCTCAGCGGCATCATCGACGACGAGGACGGCACGTCGGGAGCGGTCAGCTTCCCCATCACCGGTCTCCAGAACGGCTCACCCGACGGCATCGCCCTCGTCGACCCGGCCGACGCCGTCGTCGAGTTCCTGTCCTATGAGGGCGTCTTCGACGCCGTCGATGGTCCGGCCGGCGGTCAGACCAGTACCGACATCGGCGTCAGCGAGGGCAGTAGCACCCTCGTCGGCCAGTCCCTTCAGCTGCTCGACGGTGAGTGGATCGGCCCCGCAGCAGCGAGCCCCGGCTCGCTCAACACGGCGCCGCCGCCACCCGCCGCCGAACTGATCATCGCCGAGATCCACTACGACAACGCCGGTGGCGACGAAGGCGAGTTCGTCGAGATCGAAGGCCCGGCCGGTGCCGACCTGACCGGGTGGGACCTGGTCCTCTACAACGGCAGCAACGGAACGCCCTACAACACGATCGCCCTCAGCGGCACCATCGACGACGAGGACGGCACGTCGGGAGCGGTCAGCTTCCCCATCCCCGGTCTCCAGAACGGTGCACCCGACGGGTTGGCTCTGGTCGACCCGACCGGCGCCGTCACGGAGTTCCTGTCCTACGAGGGCGTGATCACGGCCTCCGGCGGCCCGGCCGACGGCCAGACCAGCACCGACATCGGCGTCAGCGAGGGCAGCGCCACGCCCGTCGGTGACTCGCTCCAGCGGTTCGGCGAGGGCTGGACCGGGCCGGCGCCCGCCAGCCCCGGCGACCTCAACGGCACCCCGACCGGCGGCTCCGGTCTGCCGTTCCCGCTCGAGGAGAACTTCTCGACCGACTGCGAGGTCAACGGCTGGCAGATCGTGAGCGTCGACACCGACACCGATCGGACGTGGAGCTGCTCGACGTCGTTCAACAACGCCGACGTCAACGCCTTCGGCGGCGCGGTCCCGGCCGAGGACTGGTTCATCTCGCCCGCCCTCGACATGGAGGCCCAGGACGGCGAGACCCTCGAATTCAACAGCTTCACCCGCTTCACCGACGTCGGCAACTACCCGGCGATCGAGGTGCTCTGGTCGGCCGACTACGACGGCGGCGGCGATCCGACCACCGCCACCTGGACGGCTCTGACCGGCATCACCTTCCCGGCCGAGAACGGCAACGAGATCGTCGGCTCCGGCCCGATCGACCTGTCGGGCATCGCCGGGAGCAGCGTCTACTTCGCCTGGAAGTACACCTCGACCGGCAACGGGTCGAACGACTCCAGCAACTGGCGGGTCAGCGCTATCGAGTTCGGCCCCATCGCCACAGGTCCGGTGACCGAGGCCAAGATCCACGAGGTGCAGGGCCCCGGCGACACGGTGGCGATCACCGACGACGTGCAGGTGCAGGCCGTCGTCACCTCGCTCTTCGAGGACGACGACGCGTTGGACGGCTTCTTCATCCAGGAGGAGGACGCCGACGCCGACGCCGACCCGAACACCTCGGAGGCCATCTTCGTCTTCTGCGACGCCGACTGCCCCAAGCTTCTCGGCGTCGGCGACCTGGTCACGGTGGTCGGCACGCCGCTCGAGTTCCTCCAGATGAGCCAGATCGACGCCCGCGACGGCTCGATCACGGTCGACGGCACGGCGACGCTCCCCACCCCGGTCAGCACCAGCCTGCCGGCGGCCGGGGCCACCAACGCCGAGGCCACCTTCGAAGCGATCGAGGGCATGATCGTGACGATTCCCGAGGAGCTGTTCGTCAGCGAGTACTTCGAGCTGGCCCGCTTCGGCGAGATCGTCCTCACCGTCGGCGGGGTGCCGTTCCAGTACACCGACGACAACACCCCCAGCGTCGACGGCTACGCCGCCTTCCTCGCCGATCTGGCCACCAAGCGGATCATCCTCGACGACGACAACAGCGACCAGAACGACGCCATCTTCGGCGGCGCCGATGAGGCCTACCCGTGGCCGATCGGTGGTTTGTCAACGACCAACGCCTTCCGCGGCGGCGACAGCATCACCGGCTTGACCGGCGTGATGCACTGGAATCGGCAGGGTCGCGGCGTCACTGATGACGGCCTCGAACTGGCGTGGCGGATCCGACCCATCCAGGACCCGGCCTTCGACTACACCTTCACGGCGAACAATCCCCGCCCGACCACACCGCCGGACGTCGGCGGTTCGCTGACGGTGGTGAGCTTCAACGTGCTCAACTACTTCAACACCCTCGACGGTGATCCGTCGTGCACCGGTTCGGGCTGCCGGGGTGCCGACTCGGCGGCCGAGTTGGCCCGCCAGCGGGACAAGATCGTCACCGCCCTGGCCGCCCTCGACGCCGACATCGTCGGTCTCATCGAGATCGAGAACGACGCCGATGTGTCGCTGGCCGATCTGGTGGCGGCGCTCAACGCCGAGATGGGCGCCGGGACGTACGACTTCGTGGCCACCGGCGTGATCGGAAGCGACGCCATCAAGGTCGCCTTCATCTACAAGCCGGCAACCGTCACCGCCGTCGGGGCCCCGGCAATCCTGGATTCGAGCGTCGATCCGACGTTCATCGACACCAAGAACAGGCCGGTGCTCGTCCAGACCTTCGATGAGGTGGCCACCGGCGAGCGATTCACCGCCGCCGTCAACCACCTCAAGTCGAAGGGCTCGTCCTGTGACGACGTCGGCGACCCGGGCCTCAACGACGGCCAGGCCAACTGCGCCGGCACCCGGACCGACGGGGCCATCGCCCTGGCCAACTACCTGGCCACCGATCCCACCGGCAGCGGCGATCCCGACTTCCTGATCATGGGCGACATCAACGCCTACGCCAAGGAGGACCCGATCGTGGCCCTGGAGGACGCCGGCTACACCAACCTCATCGACGCCTTCGTCGGCGACGGCGCCTACAGCTTCGTCTTCGACGGTCAGCGCGGCTACCTCGACCACGCCCTGGCCAACCCGGACCTGGCGCCGCAGGTCTCCGGAGCGGCCGAGTGGAACATCAACGCCGATGAGGCGAGCCTGCTCGACTACAACGACGACGTGCAGGACTCGGCCGAGGCCTCGTTCGAGCGGAAGTCGGGATTCAACCCCCTCTACGACACCTCCGCCTTCCGATCGTCCGACCACGATCCCGTGATCGTCGGCCTGCAGCTCGGCGGCCCCGCCGAGGTCTACACCTGCGGCGCCGTCAGCGGGACCGAGGCGCAGCTGACCGCAGCCGGGTTCAATGTCGTCCTCGGCGACGACGGCGACAACTTCCTGAAGGGCACCACGGGGCGCGACTTCATCCTCGGCTTCGACGGCCGCGACGTGATCCTGGCCGGGACCGACGACGACGTCGTCTGTGCCGGGTCGAGCCACGACATCGTGGTCGGCGGTAGCGGTGACGACTACATCGACGCCGAGGCCGGCAACGACGTGGTCAGCGGCGGCAACGGTGAGGACACCCTGCTCGGCGGGCTGGGCCGGGACGCCATCCGGGGCGGCGACGAGGCCGATCGGATCGACGGCGGCAACGCCGACGATCTGCTGTTCGGGGGCAATGGCGGCGACACCATCCTCGGCGGCAACGGCAGTGACGACCTCCGGGGCAACGACGGTGACGACAACCTCCAGGGCGGTGCCGGCAACGACATCCTCCGAGGTCACGGCGGCACCGATACCTGCGACGGCGGCCCGAACGGCGCCATCGGCGACCTGGCCTTCTCGTGCGAGACCGTGACCGGGGTGCCCTAGCGTCGCCTCGGCGACGGCCCGATCTCCCGACGGGATCGACGGCCGTCGCCAACGCCGACGAACGGTCGGCGACGGGTCGCCCGGCACCGAGCCGGGCGGGCCCGTCGCCGCTCACCGAGGGGCGGGCGGCCCCGTTCCACGGGGCCTAGAAATCGAGAACGTCGTCGAAGACGTCGTCCAACAGGTCGCCCAGGCCCTTCCGCTTCTTCTTTTTCTTCTTCTTCGGCTTCTTGGCCCCGAGGGTGTCGGCGCTGATCCGAGGTTCCCGGCGCTCGCGGCGAACGTTGCGATCATCCAGATCGGAGGGCACGGGAGCGGGCGCCGGCGGCTGAGGTGGGGCGGCGGGCACCTGGGCCGCCAGCTTCTCCAGCTCGCCCCGGTCGAGCCATACCCCCTTGCAGTTGGGGCACACGTCGACCTCGATGCCGTGGCTGAACTTCTGCTCCAGGACGTGATCGAGACAGAGCGGACAGAACATCTAGAACGCCTCCAGTTCCCGGCGGGCCGACTCCAACGCCGCGGTGTCGGCCCTGAGCAGTTCCAGGTCGTCCTGCATCTGACGACCGAGGTCGGACGGTGCGGATGACGGAGCGCCCGCCGATCTCGCCGCCAGGGCCTCCACGTCGAGCACGGTGCGGTAGACGTGCTCGTCGACGGCGTCGATCTCGTCCTGGATGCCGATCACGATCTGCCGCCGCCGTTGGATGGCCGCCACCTCCGGCGCCTGGCGGCCGTAGGCCCGCAGCGCCTGCTTGAGTTCACGGTCGACGGCGGCCGGATCGAGCTGGGCCACCGACTGCACGAGCCGAGTCCGGGCGGCACCGGCCGCCTGGAGCGACTCGTCGATACGCCGCAGCGTGTCGTGCATGGAGCTCAGCGTCGTGCTGTTGAAGATGAGGGAGCGAGCGGCCTCGAACCGACGGCGGGCTTCGCCATCGTCGAGCCGGAGGGGAGCAGGCATCACCTCAAGTCTACGAAGGGGCGCACATCCTCGACGCAACCGGCCGCCACCGCTCACATTCGCCCCGTTTCGGCCGACGAGGCGGGTGACGACCAGCGATCGACCGGAGGAGACCGCCGTGCCCGCCCCTCGCACCTACCTGGAGCGCACCCGTGGGCGGATCCTCGATGCGTCCGAGCTGCTGCGGGTGGCGTCCGAGGTGCAGCTGGTCGAGGGCGGCGAGGCGCTGGCCCGGTCGCCCCGAGGGATACTCCACCTCGGTCTGACCGACCGACGGTTGCTGGTGGTGATGGGCGGGCGGCTGACCCGCCGGGCCCGGCTCCTGGCCGAATGGCCGACCGGCGCGCTCGCCATCTCCACCACCCGGCGCCGGGTGGGCGGCAACCTGATCCACATCGCGCCCGGTGGGAACGACGCCGCCCTCCTGAGCTTCGAGTGGATCCGGGGACAGCGCCCCCGTGAATGGGAGCCGTACCGCTACCGCCAGTAGCGCCGCCCGGGGTGACGGTCGGCGAGGTCGAACCGCGCCCTGCATACTGATCGGGTGGCGACGACGACCCTGCTCCTCGATCTCGACGGCGTCGTCCGGTTCTTCGACGCCGACGCCCAGGCCGAGGTGGAGCGACGCCACAGCCTGGAGCCGGGCCGCATCGCCGCCATCGCCGTCGACCCCGAGCTGATGGGTCCGCTGGTGATCGGCCGGCTGACCAGGGCGGCGTGGGTGGCCGAGATCGGCCGACGCCTGGGCGACGCCGAAGCCGCCGCCGCCTGGACCGGGGTCGATGCTCATCTCGACCACGAACTGCTGGCCGAGGTCGACCGGCTACGGGCGGCCGGGGTCACGGTGGCGATCCTCACCAACGGCACCGACACCGTGGCCGATGAGGTGGCCGCCCTCGACCTGCCTCGCCGGGTGGATGCCATCTTCAACTCGGCCGAGCTGGGGGTGGCCAAGCCCGACCGGCGGGCGTTCGCCATCGTGTGCGAGCGCCTGGGGGTCGAGCCGGCCGAGGTGTTCTTCACCGACGACTCGCCGAGCAAGCTCACCGGCGCCCGAGAGCTGGGCATGACGGCCGAGCCCTACACCGGCCTCCCCGCCTTCCGGGGGCATCTGCGGGCCTGCGGCCTCCATCCTCGCCCCGAGCCCTCGTGAGGGGCCGGCTCGACCCGGTGGTGGCCGCCGACGTGGCCGCCGCCCTCGATGCCGAGGTGAGTGGCGGTACGGCCCTCGGGGGCGGGGACGTGGCGGCGTCGTTCCGGCTCGAATTGGCCGACGGGCGCACGGTGTTCGCCAAGACCAAGGCCGGGGCCTCGCCCGAGTTCTTCCTCACCGAGGCCGAGGGCCTGCGCTGGCTGCGGGAGCCCGAGGCGCTGGCCGTGCCCGAGGTGTTGGCGGTGGGGGAGGAGCGGCCGCTGCTGGTCCTGGCCTGGATCGACGAGACCGGTCGCCGTCCGGGTTCCGACGTCGCCTTCGGCCGGGCCCTGGCCGCCCTCCACCGGTCCGGGGCCCCGTGCTTCGGTCGAGCCGACCGCCGGACCACCGGCAGCCGTGGTCTGCCGAACGAGCCCCGGGACACGTGGGCTGCGTCCTATGCCGACAATCGGCTCCGACCACTTGCCCGCCTCGCCACCGACACCGGGTCCCTGCCGGCGGCCACCATCGAGGGGCTGGCGTCGATCGCCGATCGGCTGGAGGCGCTGGCCCCGGCCGAGGAGCCACCGGCCCGACTCCACGGCGACCTCTGGGCCGGGAACCGTCTGGTCGACGTCTCCGGTCGCAACTGGCTGATCGATCCGGCGGCCCACGGTGGCCATCGGGAGTTCGACCTAGCCATGATGCGGCTGTTCGGCGGGTGGGCGGAGGATGCGTTCGCCGCCTACCACGAGGTCTGGCCCCTGGCCGACGGTTGGGCCGACCGGGTGGCCCTCCACCAGTTGGCCCCGCTCGCCGTCCACGCCGTCAAGTTCGGCGGCGGATACGTCGGGGCCACTTCGGAGGCCGTCGACCGCTACCGGTGAGTCGACGGCCGAAGCTGGTGGACCGGGCCGGGAGGGTGACCTCGGCCGGGCGCTCAGGCCCTCCGACGGCGGCGGGCCTGCAGCACGGCGAAGAAGGCCACGGCGGCGGCCGAGCCGACGTTGATCGAGTCGACCGTGCCCGACATCGGGATCCGCACCCGCACGTCGGCTGCGGCCAACGCCACGTCGGTCAGTCCCGGTCCCTCGGCGCCGAGCATCAGGGCCACCGTTTCGGTCGGCGTGAGCTCGAGTTCGCCGATGTCGACCGCATCGGCGGCCGGGGTGAGGGCCAGGACCCGCATGCCGAGGTCCCGAACGGGGGCCAGCCCGTCGGGGAGCGGGTCGAGTCGGGCGTAGGGAAGGGCGAAGGCCTCGCCCATCGACACCCGGGCCGACCGGCGATAGAGGGGATCGCAGCAGGTCGGGTCGAGCAGGAACCCTCCGACGTCGAGACCGGCGGCACAGCGCAGGATCACGCCGAGGTTGGTCGGGTTGTTCACCCCCTCGATGACGGTCACCGTCCGCAGGCCGGGCAGGATCTCGGCCGCCGTCGGCACGGGTCGCCGATGGAAGCAGGCCAGCATCCCTCGGTGGAGGTGGTAGCCGGTGATGCGCTGGAGCACCTCGGGCCCGGCGGCGTACACCGGCACGTCGGGACCGACGGCGTCGGGGAGCGGTTTGCGCCGCTTGCCGTCGATCAGGATCGAGCTCAGGCGGTAGCCGGCGGCGACGGCGCGTTCGACGACGATGTCGCCCTCGGCCACGAAGACGCCGTCCATGTCGCCGCCGGGTTCCTCCCGACGTCGGCGCAGCACGTGGTCACGCAGACCCTGGAAGACCTCGATGCGAGGGTCGACCGGGTCGTCGACCCGGATCAGGTGCCGTATCGGGCCACCTCGGCACCGAAGCGATCGGTGAAGAGCCGCAGCACCTCACCGTCGTCGGCGTGCCGGCCGGTCTCGCCCTTGGAGTAGATGGTCTCACCGTCGACGGTCACATCGAACACACCGCCGCCGCCCATCACGAACCGCAGCTCATCGATGATGTGCTGGTAGTTGGTGAGGAGGTCCTGAGCCGCGCTCACGGCGCGTGCGGAATAGTCTCAGGGAACGCAGTAGGTGATGTCGATCCGGTGTCCCATGACCGCAGCGTACTGGCCGGTGGCGCCGAGCCCGCCAATCCGCCGGTCTGGTCTCGAAAGGTCACCCGTCTGCTACCTTTCGAGCAGGATTTTGCGCCGAGGGCGGGCCGCCGGGGCCCGTTTGACCCCCCCCGTAGCGAAGAGGTTTCACCAGCCATGAAAGCCATCGTCATCTACGAGAGCCTCACCGGCAACACCCGCGACGCCGGCCACCTGATCGCCAGCGGCTTGAGCCGCTCCGGGGTCGAGGCCGTCGCCTGCCCCATCACGGAGATCCACCATCAATCGCTGTCCGAGGCCGACCTGGTCGTCGTCGGCAGCTGGACCGACGGGTTGTTCCTGTTCGGGCAGAAGCCGGGCCGCATCGGTCGCCTGGCCAACCTGCCCGTCATCGACGGCAAGAAGGCCGCCGTGTACTGCACGTACGCCATCCGGGTGGGCAAGACGCTCCCGATCATGTCCCGGGTCATCGGCGAGCGCGGCGGCGAAGTGATCGGCGGCTACGCCATCAAGCGCGACGACCTGGCCGGTGGCGCCGAGGAGTTCGTCGACAGGCTCCTCGCCGCCCTCGACACCGACGCGGCGGCGGCCGAGGGCTAGCGGCCCGCCTCCCACCTTCGACGTATGCTTCGATCACGACTCGGTGTCGCCGTGCTGCTCGTCCTGGGGACGGTGACGCTGTCGGCCTGCGCCACCCGCCCGTCGTCCGAGCGTCTGGCCGAGGCCATCCTCGCCTCGACCGCCGACGACCCCGACAACGCCGTCACCCCCGAAGAGGCGCTCTGTATCGCCGATGAGCTGCTGGCCACCGGGCTCTCCGACACCACCCTCGACGGCCTGGCGTCGGACTTCACCAACCCCCGCGTGCTCGAGACCGAGGTGAGCCGGGTCGAGCCGGCGGTGACGGCGGCCGCCCTGGCCTGTCGATGACACACCCCGCGCCCTCGCCGATCGACCACGGGCCCGGCGTCGCCGAGGCGTTGGCCGCCGGTGAGGCCGTCGTGGCCCTCGAGTCGACGATCTTCTCCGAGCTCGGCCTGCCGGCGCCCCACAACCGGGACGCCCTGACCCGTTGTTTCGAGGCGGTGCGCGGCGGAGGCGCCCTTCCAGCCCTCACCGCCGTCCTGGCCGGGAGTCCGACGATCGGCGTGCCCGAGTCGGCGGTGGACACGATCTGCGGCCCGGCCCGCAAGGTGGCCGCCCGCGACCTCGGGGTCGCCGCCGCCCAGGCGTGGCCCTACGGCGCCACCACGGTGTCGGCCTCGGTGCGGCTGGCGGCGGCGGCCGGGTGCCGGGTGTTCGCCACCGGCGGGATCGGGGGCGTGCACCACGACGCCGCCACCACCGGCGACATCAGCGCCGACCTCGACGCCCTGGCCGAGCATCGGGTGATCACGGTGTCGGCCGGAGCCAAGATCTTCCTCGACCTACCCCGCACCCTGGAGTACCTGGAGACCCGATCGGTGCCGGTACTGGGCTGGCGGTGCGACGAGTTCCCCGCCTTCCATGTGCCCTCGAGCGGGATCGCCCTCGACCATCGGGTTGACACGGCGGCCGAGGTGGCCGAGGCGGCCCGACGGCACTGGGCCCTCGGTGGCGGTGGTCTCCTCGTCGTGGCCCCGGTCCCGGAGGCCGACGGTCTCGAACTCGACGACATGCTCGACCTCTCGCGTCGGGCCGACGCCCTGGCGGTCGAGGAGGGCGTCACCGGCCCCGCCGTCACCCCCGCCGTCCTCGGTCACCTGGCCGAGCTGAGCGGCGGGCGCGTCATCGCCGCCAACCTCGCCCTGGCCGAGAACAACGCCGCCATCGCCGCCCGGATCGCGGCCGCACTGGCCACCGCCTAGGCGGAACCACCGAGCCGCCGCCGGGCTCCCCGCAGCGACCCCGGCGGTACCGGGGCTAGGGGTTCTCCGCCGCGAACGTGTCGCAGGCCTCGGGGTCGCCGGTCTCGAACCCGATACGGAACCATCGGACCCGCTGCGTCGACGACCCGTGGGTCCACGTGTGGGGGTTGACGTCGGCCCCGACCGACTCCTGGATCCGGTCGTCGCCCACCGAGGCGGCGGCGGCCAGGCCCTCCTCGATGTCGCCCTCCTCGATGATGGGCCTACCGGTGTCCCGGGTGAGGCGCTGGTTGGCCGAGAAGGCCCACACGCCGGCCAGACAGTCGGCCTGCAGCTCCTGGCGGATCGAGAACTCGTTCTTCTGCGACGGGTTCTCGGCCTGGGCCTGGCGGACGGCGTCGCTGATGCCGGTGATGGCCTGGATGTGGTGACCGACCTCGTGGGCGATGACGTAGGACTGGGCGAAGTCGCCGGGAGCGCCGAACCGGGCGGCCAACTCGTCCCAGAACTCGAGGTCGATGTAGACGCCTCGGTCGTTGGGGGCGGGGCAGTAGAAGGGCCCGACGGCCGAGGTGGCCCGGCCGCAGCCGGTGTTGACCGAGTCGGTGAAGATCGTGAGCGTGGTGAACTCGTAGTTGAGGCCGGCCTCGTCGAAGTAGATGTCCCACGTCTCCTGGATGTCGAACATCAGGGCCGACATCAGGTCGACGGTGTCGGCGTCGGGGTCGACAACCGTGGTACCGGTACCGCTGTCGAGGGGGCCGGCATCGAGGCCGGTGCCGCCGTCGATGTCGAGTCCGGTGGTGCCTCCTCCGCCGAGTCCGAAGAGGGCAAAGAGGATGGCGATGATGATGCCGACCAGTCCGCCACCGGCGGCGACCGGCCGCCCGACCCCGCCACTGCGCCGACCGCCGCCCTGCGACCGCTGGTCGCGTATGTAGCGTCGACCCTTCTTCGATGTGCTCTCGTCGAATCGAACCACGCCGCCTCCAAACCCCTTGTGCGCCGAACAAGACTATCCTGCGGCCGTGCTTCGCCTCCCTTTTACCGCTCCGGGGCCCGACCGGTGATGGGGAGCGCAGGCCGATGACGGTGACCGGGGCCGACAACCCGTTCCTCGCCTTTCGGCACCACCTCGACCTCTACGCCCACGCCCTCGAGTGCGGCCTCGACGATGCCGGCTATCGGGAACTGGTCACCGAAGCCGACGATCGGCTGGCGGCGGTGGCCGGTACCGGCTTCCGGGTCACCCCGCTGGTCGAGCTGACCTTGGACGCCGGCCGACGGCTGGCGACACCGCCGCCACAGCCGGTGGTGGCGAAGGTCGAGACGGGTTCGGTCGGCGGGAGCCACAAGGCCCGTCACCTGTTCGGCCTGCTGCTCCGGCTGTTGATCGATCAGCGGGCCCAACCCGACCTCGCCTCCCGGCCCCTGGCCATCGCCTCCTGCGGCAACGCCGCGCTGGGCGCCGCCCTGGTGGCCCGAAGCGCCGAGCGCGAGCTCCGGGTGTTCGTCCCCACCGACGCCGACCCCGCCGTCCTGGCCGAGCTGGAGCGGCTCGACGCCCGCACCTCGACCTGCGCCCGCCGACCCGGCGGGCCCGACGGCGACCCGTGCATCCACGCCCTCGACGAGTCCCTCACGGAGGGCGCGCTGCCCTTCACCGTGCAGGGCACTCGGGTGGCGGCCGTGATCGACGGGGGTCGGACCCTGGGGTTGGAGCTGGCGGCGCAGCTCCGCCGGCGTCGACTCACCGCCGGCCGACTGTTCATCCAGATCGGGGGAGGGGCGCTGGCCACCGCCGTCATGGACGGTCTGGTGCGCGCCGAGCTCTACCGGGTACCGGCGCTGCACCCCGTGCAGGCCGCGGCCGCCCACCCCTACGTCGCCGCCGTGCGGCGGGCCGAGCCGATCCTGTCCGGCATCGGGCCCCGACCGGGCGTCGATGCCGCCACCGTCCGGGCCGAGGTGCTCGCCGCCCTCGACGCCGCCGAGGCCCCGCTGATGGTGCCGTGGCCGGAGACCCCCCGCAGCGTGGCCTCGGGCATCCTCGATGACGTCACCTACGACTGGCGGACCGTGCTGGCCCACCAGGTGGCGACCGGGGGCCGGGCGATCACGGTCGAGGAGACGACGTTCGTCGAGGCGGCCCGCCTGGGGTCGCAGCTCGACCCGCCGCCGGACGAGACCGGGGCCGCCGGTCTGGCCGGCCTGTTGACCGTGCTCGACGAGGGGGACGCGCCCGACGCCGACCCCGACACTCTGTCCGACGCCGACGCCGACCCCGACGCCGTCGACGTCGTGTTGTTGACCGGCGTGCGCCGGAGCGACGGCTGAGGCCGCTCAGCGAACGGCGGCGTTCGCGCCTTCGATCGACTCGATGCGAATGGGCTCGTCGACCCCGGCCGACTGGGAGAAGTTGCGGATCCGCTCCAGCAGCGACACCGTGAGCGAGGTGCCCTCGCTGGCCAGCATGAGCCCCGACTGCGTCATGACGTCCTGACGGAGCACCATGCCGGGCTGGAGGCTCCGCAGAGGCAGCTCCTCGACGGTGCCGCCCTCGCACATCGGCAGGGTATGGAGGGCCTCGATCAGGTTGGCGGCGTGGCCCGCCGCCTTCTCGATCTCGAAGATGGCGGCGTGGATCGACAGACCCTGGGTGAGGTGGTTGGCCACGTCGACGGCGATGTCGAGCACCTCGACCTGGCGGGCCAGATCGTCGGGAGCCGGTGTGGATCCGGCCTGGGCCCGGATGATCGACGACACCCCTTCGAGTCGGGGGATCGGCCCCAGCAGCCGCCCGGTCACCTCGGGGTGACTGTCGAGCATGGCCTGCTCGTGGCTGTTGAGCGGCTGGTTGGCGGCCGCCTTGTCCATGATCTCGGTTGGCACGGCGGCGAACCCGATGCCGCTCAGCATGGCGGCCAGGCGCAGCTGCCAGTCGTCGACCATGCCGGTGGCGGCGCCGACGTGGTCGGCGACGGCCACCACATGTCCGGTGCGGCGACTGACCGACGGGCTGACCAGGGTGACCACCTCGGTCAGGGCGGCGACGGCGCCCGAGAGGGTCTTCTGCAGCAGTTCCTTCTCGGCCTCGATCAACCCGTACTGGCGGATGGCCCTGTCGAGGGCGGCGGTCAGGACCGGCTTCTCGACCGGCTTGACCAGGAAGCGGAAGATGTTGCCGTTGTTGACGGCGGCCACGGTCGACTCGAGGTTCGCCTGGCCGCTGAGGATCATCTGCACGGCGTCGGGCTGGCGCTCGTGGGCCTTGGCCAGGAACTCCTCGCCGCTCATCTCCGGCATGCGCATGTCGGACACGACGACGGCGTACTCGTGCTGATCGATGAGGGCGAGGCCCTCGGCGCCGCCGACGGCGGTGTCGAACTCGTACTCGCGGTGGAGCACCCGCTTGAACCCGCTGAGGACGTTCGGCTCGTCGTCGACGAAGAGGATACGCGTGCTCATCGGGCCACCTCCGCCGTCATCGAGTGGCTGCGGGCCTCGGCGCTGAGCGCCTCGGTGGTCTCGGCCAACACCTCGTCCATCCGTTCCTCGCCCGGTGGTGAGCTACTCACCGGTATCCGGCCGCTGCGCACCGACTCCTCGGCGATCAACAGGGCCCGGGCCACGCTCTCGCGCTCCGGCCCGTCGCGATCGGACAGGCCGTTGACCGCCTGCACGATGCGGTTGTCGAAGCCCCACAGGCCGAGTAGGTAGGCGCCAACCGTGTAACGGTCGACGCCGAACACCATCCGCTCGGTGGTGATGTCCTCACCGGCGAGGATGGCCTTCATGTCGCCGTCGGGGCAGTCGAGCTCGCCGAGGACGAGGACGCCGACCTGGTGGAGCATCCCGGCCAGGTAGGCGGTGGCGGCGTCGCTGTTGGATCCCCCGTCGTTGCGCGTCGAGCGGCGGGCCAGGGCCGACACCAGCTGGCTGCGGCGGGCCACCTCGGCCACGTCGACCACGCCGGTGCTGCCACCGTCGAACAGCGAGTGCCCGGCGACGATGGCCTGTACCACGTCGATGCCGAGGAAGCCGATGGCCTGGGCCACCGATTCGACCCTGCTGTTGAGGCCGAAGAAGGCGGAGTTGACGAGCCGCAGCAGCTCGGCGGTCAGGGCGACGTCCCGGGACACGATCTCGGCCAGGGAGTCGTTGCTCGACTGCGAGCTGTTCATGGCGGCGACGAGGTCGGCGTGGACGGTGCCGAGGGCCGGCAGCTGCTGCATCCCGCCGACCACCTCCCGGATCTGCTCCTGGTCGATGGTGGAGCGGTAGGCCCGCAGTTCCTCGATGGTCCGCTTGAGGTCCTCGAGGTCGCAGGGCTTGCTCAGGAACTGGTGCGCCACCCGGGTGGAGCGGAGCACCGCCTCCTCCTCGGCGTAGCCGGAGAGGATGATGCGGACCGTCGACGGGCTGATCGTTCGCACCTTGGCCAACAGCTCGGCGCCGTCCATACCGGGCATACGCATGTCGGAGACCACCACGTCGACCCGGTTCTCGGTGATGTACTCGAGCGCTTCGCTGCCGTGTTCGACGAAATGAACATTCCAGAACTGACGCATGCTCCGCGTCGCTCGACGCGTGCCCTGGAGAACATTTGAGTCATCGTCGACAAAGAGGACCGTGAGCACGATGGCGATTCCTTCTACGAACGGCGGATCACTGCCTTTCGACCCGAAGGCCTCGGAATCAAGGTTCGTTGGGTATTCAACAACCGGGTCGACACCACCCGGGCCAGCGGCCTGACCAGGTCAGGCGCAGCCGTCGGCACCGTCGCCAGCGGGGTGGAGCGGATGGCGAGGCCGTGCCGAGCGGCAGGCGGTTCGCTCAGGCGGCGAGGGGTCGGCCGAAGGGCTTGGACCCGCTCCATTCGGCGATGAAGGCCTCTGCCCGGTAGCAGGCGCCGAGCAGCAGCCCGTCGGCGTCCGAGGCGGCGTCGTCGAGCAGGGAGATCAGCCGCTCGGTGAAGGCCGCCGAGGCGGCCTGGAGATCGTCGCCGAGCAGGCCGCCCATCAGGGGCCCGGCGGTGCTGAGGAAGTCCGGGACGACGGTGACCTCGCCGGCCCGGTGCAGCTGGGCGAAGGCCTTGGTCGTGACCGGGAGGGGGCCCCACGGCACGACGGCCTTGGCCGTGATCGCCGGGGTGCCCTGGTGGTTGAGGATCCCGGCCTTGGAGCCGGCGAGGACGACGTCGACGTCGGCGCCCCACACCAGCCAGGGTTTCTCGTCGGCGCCCCACACGTTCACCACGCTGGCGCCGGCGTCGGTCAACGCCGTCCGCACCGCCTCGGGCAGCTGGGCCTCGCCCTCGATGGCGACCGAACGCCCGGCCAGGTCGCCGCCGACGGCCCAGGCGGCGGCGGTGACGACCCCGGCGGCCAGCAGGTCGGCCGAGCCGGCCAGGGGACCGCCGGGGGAGGCGGCCCGGAGGGGGGCGAGCTGGGCGGCCGAGACGCCCTTGGCCGGGACGATCTCAAGCGACCCGGCGGCGGCGTCGGGGGTCAGTTCCTCGACGAAGGCGCCGATGGCGCCCTCGATGTCGTCACCCTCGGCGTTGATGCCGGCCGAGGCGCCGCTGCGCTCCACGCCGAAGGCGCCGAAGGTGTAGGTGGCGGACCGGGCCAGATCCTTGGCCCCGCCCTGGAGGATCTTCCGGGCCCTCCGCACGACCCCCGTCGCCGGTGCATCGTCGAGATCGACGAACACGAAGGCGTTGGTGGAGGTCAGTTTGCGAAGGGCCACGGAGCGATCCTAGTTGCCGGTCGGCTGACGGACGGGAGGCGCCGGTCGGCGCTCCCGCCTAGGCGAAGCCGACGAAGGCCGAGGCGAAGACCAGGCTGACGATGGTCATCACCTTGATGAGGATGTTCATCGCCGGACCGGAGGTGTCCTTGAACGGATCGCCGACGGTGTCGCCGACGACGGCGGCCTTGTGGGGCTCGGAGCCCTTGCCCCCGTGGTTGCCGGCCTCGATGTACTTCTTGGCGTTGTCCCAGGCACCACCGGCGTTGGCCATGAAGATGGCCAGGGCGAAGCCCGACACCAGCGCACCGGCGAGGAACCCGCCGAGGGCGTTGATGTTGATGAAGCCGATAACGAGGGGGACGACCACGGCCAGGGCGCCGGGGATCAGCATCTCCCGCAGCGAGGCCTGGGTGGAGATGGCCACGCAGCGGGCCGAGTCGGGGTTGACGCCCGGCTCGCCCTCGCGCAGGCCCGGGATCTCCCGGAACTGGCGACGGACCTCTTCGATCATCTGCTTGGCCGCACGACCGACGGCGTCGATCGTGAGGGCGGCGAAGAGGAACGGCAGCATGGCGCCGAGGAAGAGGCCGACGAAGACCTCGACCCGACCGACGTCGAGCGACAGGACGATGTCCTTGCCCTCGTCGGCGGCGGCGGTGGCCACGGCGACCTCGAAGCTCTTGAACAGGGCCAGGGCGGTGAGGGCGGCCGAGCCGACGGCGAAGCCCTTGGCCACGGCGGCGGTGGTGTTGCCCAGCGAGTCGAGGGCGTCGGTGACCTCGCGGACCGACGGGTCGAGCTCGGCCATCTCGGCGATACCGCCGGCGTTGTCGGCGATCGGGCCGTAGGCGTCGACCGAGACGACAACACCGGTGGTGGCCAGCATGCCGATGGCGGCCACGGCGATGCCGTAGATGCCGCCGAAGTCGTCGCCCGACACCGGGCCGAGGAAGGCGGCGGAGTCGGCGAAGGTGATCTGCCCGCCCCAGTAGGCGAGCAGCACGCCGAACACGACGAGGGCGACGGATGCGGCGACCGAGATCATGCCGGCCGAGATGCCGGAGAGGATCGTGGTGGCCGGGCCGGTCTCGGACTGCTCGGCGATGTTCTTGACCGGCTTGTAGTGATCGCTGGTCCAGATCTCGGCCACCTTGCCGATGGCCCAGCCGACGATCAGACCGCCGATCACGGAGATGGCGAGACCGATCGGGTTGTCGTACTCGTCGCCGCCGAAGAGCCAGTAGGCGACGGCGATGGTGCCGAGCACGGTGATGCCCATGGCGACGTTGGTGCCCATGTGGAGGGCGGCCGACAGCTTGCGGGCGTCGGTCGAGGTACCACCGCGGACGGTGAAGGAGCCGATGATCGAGGCGATCATGCCGATGAAGGCGACGGCCATGGGGAAGACGAGGAGGGAGATGACGAACTCGTCGCTGGCCTGGGTGGCGGCCAGGCCGAGGGTGAAGGCGGTGAGGGAGATGGGGGCGATGATCGACCCGGCGTAGCTCTCGAACAGGTCGGCGCCCATGCCGGCCACGTCGCCGACGTTGTCACCGACGTTGTCGGCGATGGTGGCGGGGTTGCGGGGGTCGTCCTCGGGGATACCGGCCTCGACCTTGCCGACCAGGTCGGCGCCGACGTCGGCCGCCTTGGTGTAGATGCCGCCGCCGACGCGGGAGAAGAGGGCGATCGACGAACCGCCGAGACCGAAGGCGGTGACGACCTCGAAGGCGTCGCCGACCTCGAGGATCATGACGAAGAGGATGTAGACGATCATCAGGCCGCCCAGCGCCAGACCGGCTACCGAGAAGCCCATCACGGCGCCGCCCCGGAAGGCGAGGGGGAGGGCTGCGCCGGGACCGTCCTTGGCCGCCTCGGTGGTGCGGGCGTTGGCCATGGTGGCCACCGTCATGCCCACATACCCGGCGGTACCGGACAGGATGGCGCCGATCAGGTAGCTGATCGAGGCCCAGCCGTTGATGAAGGCGCCGATCAGCACCGCCATCACGACGACGAAGCCGGCTACCCAGGTGTACTCCTGCTTGAGGAACGCCCGGGCACCGGCCTGGATCTCGTTCATCAGGAACACCATGCGGTCGTTACCGGGGCTGGCCGCCTTCACGTTTTGGAAGAAAAAGGCCGCCAATCCCAGCGCCGCCAGGGCGGATAGGAAAGCGAGGTACGGGACTGCTCCCACGATGTTCTCCTCTTCGAGACACGTCTTGTTTGTCTGCGCTCCGCGCGTGGTCAACGCACACGGAAAAGCAGGCGCCGCGGCCCGAGTTGGCCCTGGCGACCGCCCGACGGTAGTTGCAGGCGCGGCCAACAGCAACAATCAGCGGCCGCTCGCCGCTAGGCAGATGACCCGGATCTGAACGGGATCGGGGACCGGCGACGGCCGGTCAGCGGCGGGCGAATACCGCCCCGAGCAGACGGTGCAGATGATCGAGGTCGGCCAGGCCCGCCATCTCCCGAATGCTGTGCATGGCCAGCTGCGGGGCGCCCACGTCCACCGTGGGCACACCGAGGCGGGCGGCCGTGATCGGACCGATCGTCGAGCCGCACGGCAGGTCGTTGCGGTGGATGTAGTACTGCAGCGGGGCGTTGACCTCGGCGGCGGCTGCGACGACCTCGGCCTCACTGACGGCGTCGGTGGCGTATCGCTGGTTGGCGTTGCGCTTGATGACCACGCCAGCATTGAGGGCGATGTGATGGGAGGGCTCGTGCTTGTCGACGTAGTTGGGATGGGTGGCATGGGCCCCATCGGCCGAGATCACCAACGAGCGGGCCAGGGAGGCGAGGTAGCCGGCCCGGTCGGCGCAGGCCGCCGCCGCCACCCGCTCCAGGGCCGAGGTGAGCAGTGCCCCGGCGGCGCCGGTGGCCGACTCGGAGCCGATCTCCTCGTGGTCGTAGAGCACGACGAGCGGCAGACGACCGTCGGCCCGCTCGTGATCGACGGTGTCGATCAGGGCCCGGATGGCGCAGAAGCTGGAGACGAGGTTGTCGATGCGGGCCGAGGCGAACAGGTCGTCGTTGCGTCCGACGACGGCCGGAGCCTGGACGTCGAAGGCCATCAGGTCCCAGGCCAGGATGTCGTCGGTGCCCACGCCCAGGGCGGCGGCCACGTGCTCCCGCAGGCCGCCGGGCGATTCGTCGTCGCCGGCGTCGCCGTCGCCGTCGAGCGACCACAGCGGGGTCATGTGGCGCTGGGGGTCGAGCTTGAGGCCGTTGCTGCGGATGTCGCGATCGAGGTGGATGGCGAGCTGGGGAATGCGGAGCAGGGGGCGGTCGTCGAGGTAGAGCCGGTGGTCGATGCCGCCGTCGCCGTCGGCCACCGACACCCGACCGGCCAGGCCGAGGTCGCGGTCGAGCCACGAGTTGAGGAGCACGCCGCCGTAGATCTCCATCCCGATCTGACGGAAGCCACCGCTGGTCACGTCGGGCTTGGTTCGCACCCTGAGGTTCGGCGAGTCGGTGTGAGCCCCGATGACGATCATGCCGTCGGCCACCGAGTCCCGCTGCTGCCAGGCGATCAGCGAGCCGCCGACCCGGACATAGCGAAGCCCGGGTTCGCCGGGGAAGGGGGCGTCGGCCGCCACCTCGGTGAAGTCGGCCGCGTCGAGCAGGTCGGCGGCGCGCTGGACGGCGTGGTAGGGCGTCGGCGACGAGGCCAGATCGTCGAGTACGGCGGCGGCCAGGGGGCTCGACGGTCGGATCGGTGCCTCGGAGGTGCGCATGGCCTCCATGATCGCGGAAGTCGGCCCCGGTCCCACCGATGGCGGCCCCGGCCATGCCCAACGGCGAGCCCGACGATGGGCTCCATCGGTCCTAGAGATCTGGTTTGCAGACGCCACCTGTTGTTGCGATATCGTTGGGCAAACCAGTTGAGGGTTTCGAGTTCCACAGGGCACGGGAACTGGCCTCTCCCACTGGAGGGCCAAAGCCGTCCCGCCAGCCGACCGCCTACCGGCTGATCAGTAGTTCGCGACGACGTCCTTGGAGTATCGCTGTGCATAACTATCCCTCGGCCCAGGGCTTGTACGACCCCAAATTCGAGCACGACTCCTGCGGCGTGTCCTTCGTGGCCGACATGCAGGGTCGGGCCAGCCACTACATCGTGGCCGAAGCCCTCGGCGCCCTCCGCTGCCTGCAGCACCGGGGCGCGACCAACGCCGAGCCGAACACCGGCGACGGCGCCGGCGTTCTGATCCAGGTCCCCGACGAGCTGTTTCGCGATCTGATCCCCGATCTGCCCCCCGCCGGTTCCTACGCAACCGGCATCGGCTTCCTTCCCCCCGAGCCAGACGTGTGCGATGCGGCGAAGGCGGCCGTCGACGCCATCGTGGCCGAGGAGGGCCTCGAGACGATCGCCTGGCGCACGGTCGAGGTGAACCCCGACCCGCTCGGCGACCAGGCCCGCTCGATGATGCCGAGCTTCGAGCAGATCTTCATCGGCTCGCCCGGTGGGCTCACCGGCCTCGATCTCGACCGCAAGGTCTACGTCGTCCGCAAGCGGGTGGAGCACGAGGTGCCCGGCATCGTCGGCGGGGCCATCTACTTCCCCACCCTCAGCGCCCGCACCATGGTCTACAAGGGCATGTTGACCACGCCCCAGTTGAGCGAGTTCTACCCCGAGCTGCTCGACGAGCGGCTGACCAGTGCCATGGCCCTGGTCCACTCCCGCTTCTCGACCAACACCTTCCCGTCGTGGCCCCTGGCCCAGCCCTTCCGCTTCGTGGCCCACAACGGCGAGATCAACACCGTGATGGGCAACCGCAACTGGATGCGGGCCCGGGAGGGCCTCCTCGCCGCCCCTCACTGGGACGGCGCCGAGCACAAGCTCTTCCCCGTCTGCGCCCCCGGTGCCTCCGACACCGCCAGCTTCGACGAGGCCCTCGAGCTGCTCCACCTCGGCGGCTACCCGCTCCACCACGCCGTGCTGATGATGATCCCCGAGGCCTGGGAGAAGCACCCCGACCTGCCGGACGACCAGCGGGCCTTCTACGACTTCTACGCCTCGGCCATGGAGCCGTGGGACGGACCGGCCTCGGTCACCTTCACCGACGGCACCGTGGTCGGCGCCGTGCTCGACCGCAACGGCCTGCGCCCGAGCCGCTACTGGGTCACCGACGACGACCTGGTCGTGATGGCCTCCGAGGTCGGCGTCATCGACGTCGAGCCCTCGAAGGTCGTCCGCAAGGGTCGACTGGAGCCGGGCAAGATGTTCCTGGTCGACACCAGCCAGGGCCGCATCATCGACGACGACGAGATCATGCGGAACCTCGCCGCCGAGCACCCCTATCGGGAGTGGCTCGCCGGCCGATACCGCCTCGATGATCTGCCGCCCGTGGCCGAGGTCGGCGCAACGCAGTCCACCGAGGAGCTCCTGGCCGAGCAGTTCACCAACGGCTTCACCGTCGAGGAGCTGGAGCTGCTGATCGACCCGATGATGGTCGACGGCAAGGAGGCGATCGGCTCGATGGGCACCGACACGCCCCTCGCCGTGCTGTCCAACCGGCCGCGGATGCTCTACGACTACTTCTTCCAACTGTTCGCCCAGGTCACCAACCCGCCGCTCGACGCCCTGCGCGAGGAGCTGGTCACCAGCCACCGGGTCGTCGTCGGTCCGCAGGCCAACATCCTGGATCCGGGCCCGGCCTGGTGCCATCAGCTGCAGCTCGAGCACCCGGCGCTGACCCCGAACCAGTTGACTCGCCTGGTGGAGGCCAACGCCGACGGGAACCATCCGCAGTTCGCCACCACGGTGTTGTCGGGCCTGTACCCCCTGGCCGAGGGGGCCGAGGGTCTGCGAGCGGCCCTGGAGCGGGTCCGCGCCGAGGCGGCGGCCGCCATCGAGGGCGGTGCCACCTTCGTGGTGCTCTCCACCCGGGGCGCCACCGCCGACCAGGTGCCGATCCCGTCGCTGCTGCTCGCCGGCGCCGTCCACCACCACCTGGTCCGGGCCAAGCTGCGGACCAACGCCGGCCTGATCATCGACTCCGCCGATGCCCGTGAGGTGCACCACTTCGCCCTGCTGCTCGGCGTCGGGGCCAACGCCGTCTGCCCCTCGCTCATCTTCGACACGATCGCCGCCCGCGCCGACGACCTGGGCATCGACCGGGCCAAGGCCGAGGCCAACTACGTGAAGGCGGTGTCCAACGGCGTCATCAAGGTGATGTCGAAGATGGGAATCTCCACCGTCGCCTCCTACACCGGGGCGCACATCTTCGAAGCGGTCGGCCTCAGCCAACAGCTGGTCGACGACTACTTCACCGGCATCACCTCCAAGCTGGGTGGCGTCGGCCTCGACGAGCTGGCCCTGGAGAGCGCCGCCCGCCATCGCAAGGCGTTCCCCGACCGGCCCGAGCAGTTGGCCCACCGCGGCCTCGACTACGGCGGCGAGTACCAGTGGCGCCGGGAGGGGGAGTATCACCTCTTCAACCCGGAGACGGTGTTCAAGCTCCAGCACGCCACCCGGTCGGCCCGCTACGACATCTTCAAGGAGTACACCTCCCTCGTCGACTCCCAGGCCGAGCGGCTGGCCACCCTCCGGGGCCTGTTCAAGCTCCGCTCCGGCGATCGGCCCCCGGTCCCGATCGAGGAGGTCGAGCCGATCTCCGAGATCGTGAAGCGGTTCGCCACCGGGGCCATGAGCTACGGCTCGATCTCGGCCGAGGCGCACGAGACGTTGGCCATCGCCATGAACCGCCTCGGCGGCAAGTCCAACACCGGCGAAGGCGGTGAGGATCCCGAGCGGTTCCTCACCATGGACAACGGCGACTCCAAGCGCTCGTCGATCAAGCAGGTGGCCTCCGGCCGCTTCGGCGTGACGGCGGAGTACCTGACCAACTCCGACGACATCCAGATCAAGATGGCGCAGGGCGCCAAGCCCGGTGAGGGCGGCCAGCTGCCGGGGCGCAAGGTCTACCCCTGGATCGCCAAGACCCGCCACTCGACCACCGGTGTCGGTCTCATCTCGCCGCCCCCGCATCACGACATCTACTCGATCGAGGATCTCTCCCAGCTGATCCACGACCTCAAGAACGCCAACCCCGAGGCCCGGGTCCACGTGAAGCTGGTGGCCGAGGTCGGCGTGGGAACCGTGGCGGCCGGGGTGAGCAAGGCCAAGGCCGACGTGGTGCTCATCTCGGGCAACGACGGCGGGACCGGCGCCTCTCCCTTGACCTCGCTCAAGCACGCCGGCGGGCCGTGGGAACTGGGTCTGGCCGAGACGCAGCAGACGCTGGTGCTCAACGACCTGCGGGACCGCGTCGTCGTCCAGGTCGACGGCCAGATCAAGACCGGCCGCGACGTGATCATCGCCGCCCTGCTCGGCGGTGAGGAGTTCGGCTTCGCCACCGCACCGCTGGTGGTGTCGGGCTGCATCATGATGCGGGTCTGCCACCTCGACACCTGCCCGGTGGGCGTGGCAACCCAGAACCCGGTGCTGCGGGAGAAGTTCAGCGGCAAGCCGGAGTTCGTCGAGACGTTCTTCGAGTACATCGCCGAGGAGGTCCGGGAGTACCTGGCCGCCATGGGCTATCGCTCGCTCGACGAGATCGTCGGTCGGGTCGAGTGCCTCGACGCCACCCAGGCCGTCGACCATTGGAAGGCCTCCGGTATCGACCTCACCCCGATCCTGCACGCCCCGATGGACGCCGACGCCCCCCGTCGGAACTTCGCAGGCCAGGATCACGAGCTCGACCGGGCCCTCGACCAGCAGATCATCGTCGACGCCGCTTCGGCGCTCGACGGCGGCGATCCCGTGCATCTCCGGTACCCGATCTCCAACACCAACCGGACAGTCGGCACGATGCTCGGTCACGAGTTGACCAAGCGTCACGGGGGCGACGGCCTGCCCGACGACACGATTCAGATCGACTTCGCCGGCTCGGCCGGGCAGTCGTTCGGCGCCTTCCTGCCCCAGGGCATCACGATGCGGCTCGAGGGCGACGCCAACGACTACTTCGGCAAGGGCCTCTCGGGCGGACACCTGCGGGTCGCCCCGCCCGTCGACTCGCCCTTCGTGGCCGAGGAGAACATCATCGCCGGCAACGTGATCCTCTACGGGGCCACGTCGGGCACCGCCCACCTGCGAGGGATGGTCGGCGAACGGTTCTGCGTCCGCAACTCCGGGGCGGAAGCGGTCGTCGAGGGCGTCGGCGACCACGCCTGTGAGTACATGACCGGCGGCGTGGCCGTCGTGCTCGGCCCGACCGGCCGCAACTTCGGCGCCGGCATGTCGGGCGGCGTCGCCTACGTGTGGGACCCCGAGGGCCGGTTCGGTGAGCGGGTCAACACCGAGATGGTCGATCTGGAGGAGCTCGACGCCGAAGACGACCTCCGCCTGCTCTCGCTGGTGGAACGCCACCTCAAGGAGACCGACTCGGCCGTGGCCGAGCGTCTCCTCAGCGACTGGCCGACCAGTCTCAAACAGTTCGTGAAGGTGATGCCGACCGACTACCGCCGCGTGCTCGTCGCCCAACGCCGGGCCGCCGAGCAGGGCACCGATCCGGTCAAGGCGATGATGGAGGCCGCTCATGGGTGATCCCCGAGGATTCCTGCTGCACGACCGCAAGCTGCCCCAGCGGCGCCCGGTCCCGGTCCGGCTGAAGGACTGGAACGAGGTCTACCAGGACTTCGACGACGAGGAGGTCCGCACCCAGGCCTCCCGCTGCATGGACTGCGGCATCCCGTTCTGCAACAACGGCTGCCCCCTGGGCAACCTGATCCCCGACTGGAACGACCTCGTCTACCGCGACGACTGGCGCAGCGCCATCGACCGGCTCCACGCCACCAACAACTTCCCCGAGTTCACCGGACGACTCTGCCCGGCCCCGTGCGAGGCGGCCTGTGTGGCCGGCATCAACACCGAGGCGGTCACCATCAAGAACATCGAGGTGTCGATCATCGATCGGGCCTGGGAGGAGGGCTGGGTCGAGCCCGTCATGGCGTCGAAGAAGACCGGCAAGCGGGTCGCCGTCGTCGGCTCGGGGCCCGCCGGCCTCGCCGTCGCCCAGCAGCTGACCCGGGCCGGCCACGATGTGGTCGTCTACGAGCGGGCCGACCGCATCGGGGGCCTGCTCCGCTACGGCATCCCCGAGTTCAAGATGGAGAAGTCGGTCCTCGATCGCCGGCTGGCCCAGATGGAGGCCGAGGGCACCGAGTTCCGGACCAACGCCTACGTCGGCTCGGACCCCGATCACCCCGACCACGTGCCGGTGGCCGAACTGACCGACGACTACGACGCCGTCGTCCTCGCCGGTGGCGCCACCAACTGGCGCGATCTGCCGATCCCGGGTCGGGAGCTCGCCGGCATCCACCAGGCGATGGAGTACCTGCCCTTGGCCAACAAGGTCCAGGAGGGCGACATGGCCGACTCGCCCATCCACGCCGAGGGCAAGCACGTGATCATCATCGGCGGCGGCGACACCGGCGCCGACTGCCTGGGCACGGCCAACCGCCAGGGTGCGGTCAGCGTGCACCAGTTCGAGATCATGCCCAGACCGCCCGCCGAGCGGGCCCCCGCCACCCCGTGGCCGACCTGGCCGCTGATGTACCGTTCGTCGTCGGCCCACGAGGAGGGCGTCGAGCAGGTGTTCTCCGTCAACACCGAGGAGTTCATCGGCGAGAACGGCCAGGTCACGCACCTGCGGGGCCACGAGGTCGAGATGAAGACCGTCGACGGTCGTCCCTCGTTCGAGAAGGTCGAGGGCAGCGACTTCGAGATGAAGGCCGATCTGGTCTTCCTGGCCATGGGCTTCCTCGGCCCGGAGCCGGGGACCATCATCGACCAGCTCGGGTTGGAGACCGACCCCCGGGGCAACGTGGTCCGCGACGGCGACTGGGCCACCTCGGCCGAGGGCGTGTACGCCTGTGGCGACATGGGTCGTGGTCAGAGCCTGATCGTGTGGGCCATCGCCGAGGGTCGCTCGTGCGCCGCCGCCGTCGATGCCGAGCTGATGGGCGACACCCTGCTGCCGTCGCCGGTCCGTCCCACCGACCGGCCGCTGGTGTGAGCCTCCGGCCCATGGCCGGACGACTCGGCGCCCGGGGCTAGTCGGTGGAGCACTCCTCGATCAGCCCTTCCAGCACCAGCCGGTAGAGGGCCGAGCACACCCGGAAGGCACTGTCGCCGGTGGCGTTGATGACCTCGGCCACCGACTGGCGACCGTTGAGCTGGGCCAGGTAGCGCCACTCGTCGTTGGTCACCAGGCGCGACTCCATCCGCTGGGGGAGATCGGGCGCCCAGCTGAACACGGCGGTGGTGGAGGGGATGCGGGCGGCGATGCGGCGCCACAACTCCATCCGACGCGTCGCCTTGTCGAGCAGCTCGACGGCGTGCTCACCGAAGCGGGGGCCGAGAGGGTGGACGACACCTTCGGCGAACTCGGCCTGGATGTCGCCCGGTACCAGCATCTCGAACAGCGCCGTCAGCTTGTACTCGTGCAGGAGCCGGTCGACGAGATGGTGGACGTCGGGCCGCTGATCGAGCAGCTGCTCCAGCGGCTCACCGGCACCGAGGGCGTCGTCTCGACGGCGGCCGTCGATCAGGGCCCGCAACTGCTGCTCCTCGCCCAGGTCGGCGTCGACGAGAACCTTGGCCAGGTCGGGACTGCTCGGTCCCTCGGCCAGCACGATGTGGCCCTGGGCGAACCAGATGGCGCCCCGAGGCCCCAGACGGAGCACCCCGTCGGCCCCTCGGGCCGCCAGCGTGGCAACCGTGTCGACGAGCGGATGGGCGACCGCCGTGGCGGTGGCCGTGGGTGCCGTTTGGTTGTCCGTTGTCAGTTCCACGTTGGCGCGACCTCTTGACCGGTGTTTCGTTCCCTGTCCCGTCGGCCGGGACCAGCGGCACATGAGGGCCCGGGCCGACCTGGGCGACGACCCTCAACCGCGCCCCGTCGGCGCCGATGGCCAAGAAGGATCCGATCAGGAAGGCCCCATGTTCGACAATCTGAGCCTTCGGAGCACCATGTTGGCCACGGCCGCCGTCCCCGTCGGCGTGCTGGGACTGGTCGCGCTCTGGAGCGCCCTGTCGGGGGGTGTCGCCGTCGCCGTGGCATGCGTGATGGGGGCGGTCGTCACCGCCGTCGTCGCCGTCCGCCAGTCGCGCCGACTGACCGAGCGGGTGGCCACCGTGGCCGAGAGCGCCCGCCGGCTGACCGACAGCGAGCTCCCGGCCCTGCTCGACGAGGCGTCGCGCCCGGCCGCCCGGTCCTCGGACCAGCCGGACGACGATCTCGACGTCAACGCGGCCGCCTCCGAGCGGAGCACGACGTCGCTGCTGTGGCCCGACGACGAGCTGACGGCGGTCATGGAGGCCATCACCGGGGTCACCCCGGCGGTCTCGGGTCTCCTGGATCGCCGCCGGGCCGTCATCGACGGCAACCTGCGGCGGGTCGTCGAGAGGCTGACCCGGCGAACCGAGTCGCTGCTCAACGAGCAGCTGGCCTACATCGACTGGTTGGAGGACACCGAGCAGCAGCCCGATCGCCTCCAGCAGCTGTACCGCCTCGATCACCTGACCAACCGGGCCCGGCGCTCGACCGAATCGGTGCTGGTGCTGGCCGAGGCCGCAGCCGATCGACCCCGGAGCGAACCGTCGCCCATCGACACCGTGGTGCGGGTGGCCATCGGTGAGACGAGCGCCTACTCCCGCATCAAGCTGGCCGCCATCGACCCGGCCTGGGTGGCGGCCGAGGCGTCGTTCGACCTGGCCCACCTGCTGGCCGAACTCCTGGAAAACGCCACCGGGCACACGGCCGACGGTGCCGAGGTGGAGGTGTTCGCCGTGAGGCTCGCCACCGGCGACTACCGCATCACGGTCGTCGATCACGGCCCGGGGATGGCCGAGCTGGAGCTCACCAGCGCCAACGTCCTGCTCGCCGACCCCCCTCGCTTCAGCATCGAGCACGGCGCGACCATCGGCCTCACCGTCATCGCCCGGCTGGCCCGGCGACTCGACGCCATCGTCGACCTCACCGCCACCCCCGGCGGCGGGGTGACCGCCGTGGTCACCGTGCCGGGCGACGCCCTGGCCTCGGCTCCCTCGGCCGACGCCGCAGCCGCCGATGGCGCCGCCACCGCCGACCGCAGGCGGGGGGCGACGGCCGACGCCGACCCCGAGACCCCGACCGACCGGGACCGGCCCGCCCGGCCGCCGACCGAAGGCCGGAGCCACGCCGACACCTCGGTGGAGGCCCCGGTCGCGGTGGCGACCGGCCCGCGACGACGGCAGCGATCGGCCGCCTCCCGGCCCCTCGACCTGGCGCCCCGGCTCGAGGCGTCCGACCACGACCCGGCCGAGGTGCAGGCCGTCATCTCCCGCTACCGGGACGGGCTGGAGGCCGAGGTCGCCGGCGCCGACAGCCCTGGAAGGGAGCGACGTTGACCGCCCACACCCGACTCCGGGTCCGTCCCTACGTCCTGACCGGCGGTCGGAGCGAGACCGAGGTCGATCTGAGCCTCGAGGCCGTCCTGGCCGCCACCGAGCTCGGTCGAACCAGCCTGGGAGCGCTCCAACTCGAGCGCGAGCAGCTCGTCGCCATCGCCGTCGACAGCGTCGCCCTCACCGAGATGGCGGCCCGCCTCTCGCTCCCGGTCGCCGTCGTGCGGGTCCTGGTCGGCGACCTGGTGGCCGACGGCATGCTCGAGGTGACCGCCGACGCCGCCGCCTCCACCGCCCGGCCCGACGTCGACATGCTGGAGAAGGTGCTCGACGGCCTCCAGAGCCTCTAGAGACCCGCCCGCTCCACCGGGCCCTCGACCCCGGCGATGTGCCAGGGTGGGCCGATGTCGACCGTTGATCTCCTGGAGGGCCTGGCCACGACCAGGGCCATCCGTCGCTACCGCCCCGAGCCGATCCCCGACGACGACCTGGCGGCGATCGTGTTCGCCGCCACCAGGGCCCCCACCGGCTCCAACCGTCAACACTTCCGTCTCCTCGTGCTCCGCGACGGTCCCCGGGCCCGAGAGGCCAAGGCCCTCCTGGGCGAGGCGTTCCGGGCCGGGTGGGCGACCAAGCGCGGCACCGACGGCTACACCTCGGGCAGCGGGGCCGACGACGATTCGCCGAAGGCCCGGACGGCGCGGGCCATGCAGCACTTCGTCGACCACTTCGAGGCCACCCCGGTGGTCGTCCTGCCGTGTCTGCGGGTCCGCCACAACGCCCTGATCGACGGTGCCAGCATCTACCCCGCCTGCCAAAACCTGCTGCTGGCGGCCCGGGCCCTCGGCTATGGCGGGGTTCTCACCGGGTGGCACGCCCCCGTGACCGACGAGCTGAAGGCCCTTCTGGCGATCCCCGACGAGTACGCCATCGCCGCCACCATCCCCCTCGGCGTCCCGGTCGGCTCACACGGTCCGGTCCGCCGTCGACCGCTGAGCGAGCTGGTGTTCGACGACGGCTGGGACCGGGGCGGCGACTGGATCGTCGAGCCACCGGACACCCGCCATACCCAGGCCGGGCCGCCGACGGGCTCGGGAGGCCGTTCGTGACACCGCGCCGGAGGTGGCGCTGATCAGAAGGGGGCGGCGCCGAGGAAGTCGAGCCCCTTCTCCAGGAAGGGGAACGCCTTCGGGAGGCCGAAATGGTCGACACCGGGCAGTGTGAGCGCCTCGCCTTCGGGCAGGAGCTCGGCCAGCGGCTCGGCCGGTCCGGCGAAGTCCCGATCGCCGAGCACGACCAGGGTGGGACAGGAGATGCGGGCCAGCTCGTCGGGCCCCAGAGCCGGCGTCGGGCGCTGGATGAACGCGGCCAACGCCTTGGGATCGTTGCCGTCGCCGTTGGCCATGGCCTTGAAGCGGCCGGCCACCACGTCGTCCTCCCCGCCCCGACCCTCGAGGGCGTCGAGGATCGGGTTGCCCTGGCGAGGCCGGAGCAGCCCCTCGCCCATCCCGCCGATGACGAGGCGTCCGAAGCGGTCGGGCTCGGCGGCGGCCAGCGACAACAGGACGCGGGCCCCGGCCGAGTACCCGATGCCGTCGACCGGCCTGTCGGGCAGCCCGGCCGCCACCAGTGCCTCCACGTCGGCGTAGGCCTCGGGGTCGTGCGGCTTGGGGGCGTCACCGTGACCGAGCAGATCGGGGGCGATGACCTCCCGCCCCGCTTCGGTCAACAGATCGATCCAGCCCGGCTCCCGCCACGTCCTCGCCGCCGAGGTGGTGAAGCCGTGCAGGAGCAGGACCGGATTGCCCGCCATCAGCTGGCGAGGAGGGCGTCGAAGTCGTCGGTGACCTGCTCGGTCACGACCTGGCTGCGGCGGATGGCGGCGATGTCGGCCGTGCGGTAGCTGGCGAGCCGGACGCTCCACGAGTCGATCACGTGGCGGTTGTCCCGGAAGGCGAAGAAGGTCGTCAGCGGGCCCTCCTGTTGGTAGGCGTCCGCTCCTTCGACCACGTCGGTCGTCTGATCCGTCAACGTCACTGCGAAGAGCGCCATGATTCCTCCGTTCCACCCGTCCAACCCGGGACCGTCTTCCGCTTGACCATCACCGTAAGCTCGATCGATTGTGGGGTTCCAGATGGCAAACCCTGTGGATTTCGTTACTTATCCACATGGACGGACCAGGATGGTGGCCGTTGACTGATCGCACCGTCCGAGGGACCGCCGGCCACCGTCTACCTCGCCCCGACGGCGCCCATCGTCCGCACCCGGTGCGGTTCCCACCCGAGCACCCCCACCACGACAAGGCCATGGCCGCCCACGCCGCCGCCGTGGCCGCCGGTCAGCCCGGGTACCTCGATCCGGCCACCGGGCTGTTCGCCATGACCGGCGCCCATTTGCTCACCCGGGGCTGGTGCTGTGATCGTGGATGTCGACACTGCCCCTGGGTCGGGGGCCCGAAGGACGCCGACGCATCGACCGACGACGCGGCAAGCGCCCCCGCTCCGGACCCGGCGAACGACGAGGAGACGACGTGAGCGATCGACTGCAGGTGACCATGGACGGCGGGGTGGCCGACGTCCGCCTGAACCGGCCCGACAAGATGAACGCCCTCGACCAGGCGATGTTCGACGCCCTGGTCGAGACCTCGGCCGCCCTGGCCGAGGACCCGTCGCTCCGCTGCGTGGTGCTGTCGGGGGAGGGGCGCTCGTTCTGTGCCGGGCTCGACTTCTCCGGCTTCCAGGGCATGGCGTCGGACAGCGGCGACGGGGGCGGCACCCGCTCGATCACCGACCCGATGGAGGGCCACATCACCCACCGGGGTCAACAGGCCGTCTACGGGTGGACGTCGCTGCCGGTGCCTGTCATCGCCGCCGTCCACGGCCACGCCCTCGGCGGCGGCATCCAGCTGGCCCTGGGGGCCGACATCCGCATCGTGGCCCCCGACGCCAACCTGTCGGTGCTGGAGATCCGCTGGGGCCTCATCCCCGACATGACCGGCACCCAGAGCCTGATCAACCTCGTCGGGGTCGACGTGGCCAAGGAGCTCACCTTCACCGGCCGCAACGTGTCGGGTACCGAGGCGGTGGAGCTGGGGCTGGCCACCCGGGTCTCCGACGACCCCCGGGCCGACGCCCTGGCCCTGGCCGGGGAGATCGCCGGCAAGTCGCCTCACGCCATCCGGGCCGGCAAGCGCCTGTTCAACGAGGCGGCCAAGCTCTCGACCGCCGACGGGTTCGCCGCCGAGCGGGCCGAGATCGGGGCTCTGATCGGCTCGCCGAACCAGCGGGAGCAGATCACGGCGTTCTTCGAGAAGCGGGACCCGGTCTTCGCCGACCCGGAGTAGCGGGCCCGACGACGGGATCGGACGGGCCGCTCAGACCGTGGCCGGCCAGTCGCCCCGCTCGACCAGCACGTCCTTCAGCACGGTGACCTTGTCGGTCATGATGGCGTCGACGCCGGCGTCGAGGAGACGCCGCATGTCGGCCTCGTCGTTGACGGTCCATACGTGGACCTGCAACCCCTGGCGCTGGTAGCGGTCGATCAACCACCGGTTGGCCACCGGGGCCCCGCCGAACGACATCGGGATCTGGAGCGCCGTATGCACGCTTTGGGCCCGGCTGCCGAGCAGGGCCCGAGCCAGGACGGCGGCCGCGCCCTTGGGCCCGGGGGAGGTGCAGGCCTCGTCGCCGAGCCCGGCCCGGACCCGGGCGATGCGGTCGTCGCTGAACGAGCCGATGCAGATGCGGTCGGTCAGGCCCTCACCCAGCACGTAGTCGATCAGGGGCTGGACCGAGGCGTCGTTCTTGGGCTCGACGTTGAAGGCGATGTCGGGGAATCGGGCCACGATGTCGGCGAACCGGGGGATCGGGTGCTCGCCCCCGACCCGAAGCTCCTGCACCTGCCGCCAGGTCCGTTCGCCGATGGTGCCGACCGCCCCGGTGACGGCGGTGACCGTCTCGTCGTGGAAGACGGCGAGCTCGCCGTCGACGGTGACCTGGACGTCGGTCTCGAGGAACCGGTACCCGAGGGAGACGGCGTGCTGAAACGCCGCCTCGGTGTTGCCGGGGGCGACCTCGTCGCCGCCTCGATGGGCGATTGCGAAGGGGACGGGTTGACCGCGAAACGGCGGTTGCATACAGCAAACGCTACCAAATTGCAGCAACGGTGCCCGGCGTTGGTCCTGCTCTTGGCACCATGGAGGGGTGTCAGCGCCCTCCGATCGACTCGGACGCCTGCTGGAGGCCGACGAGCCTCGCCTCGACCGCCTGATGGCGGTGGTCGCCTCGCTCGCCACCGAGCCGCCCGAGGAGGCGTCGGTGGTCGCCGCCCTCGACGCCCTCGCCGCCGAGCTGGAGGCGGCCGAGGCGCCACCGGCGGCGGCCGTGGTCGCCTTCGTCTTCGGCGACCTCGCCTTCGTCGGCAACACCGCCAACTACTACGACCCGGCCAACTCCTTCATCCACCGGGTGCTCGATCGACGCAAGGGCATCCCCATCACCCTGTCAGCGGTGGCGGCCGAGGTCGGACGACGGCTGGGTACACCGCTGAGCATCGTGGGCCTCCCGGGCCACGTCATCATCGGCGACGGCCCCGACCCGTCCCAGTGGTTCGACCCCTTCGCCGGCGGCGCCCCGCTCGACCACGACGCCTGCCGCCGGCTGTTCGCCCGATTCCACCCGGTCGGCGCCTTCGACGACGCCATGCTCCGACCCATCCCGCCGTCGGCCGTGGTGCAGCGGATGCTGGGCAACCTCAAGCTCGTCTACCGACGGCGTGGCGACCTCGGCCAGCTCGTCCGGGTGCTCGAGTTGCTGCTCGGCGTTCCCGGCACCGGGGTGACCGAGCGGCTGGAGCTCGCTGCGGTCCTCGCCGCCCTCGGTCGCTACGATCAGGCCGCCGAGCAGCGCGAACTGCTGGTCGCCCTCGACCCCGGTCGAGCCTCGGAGCACCTCGCCGCCGCGGAGCGGCAGCGGGTACGGCGCAACTGACCCCACCCCCGAACGGGGGAACGGCCACAGGAGGCCACGTCGATGATTGACCGGACCGTGAAGCGATCGCTGGGCCAGATGATCAAGGGGGTGCAGGTGGTGGCCGCCCACCACGAGGGTGTGACCCGGGGCTACACCTCGCACTGGGTTTCGCAGATCTCCTTCGAGGAGCCGATCGTGATGGCCTCGGTCAGTCCGAAGCACGACACCTATCCGCTGATGGTGGAGTCCGGCCGGTTCTCGGTCTCGATCCTGGCCGGCGATCAGGTCCGCGAGGGTCAGTACTTCTCCTACCCGGGCCGCAAGTTCCGCTACGTCGCTCCCGAATTCATGGAGCTCGACGACGTCGGTCGCCCAATCGTGCCCAACTCGATCGCCTGGCTGCACTGCGAGACCTTCGACCAGATCCGCCGCTTCGACCACGACCTGTTCCTGGCCAACGTGGTCGATGTGGCCGAGGGCCGCCTCGGGGAGCCCCCGCTGCTGTATTCCGCTCGCCACGGTTGGCGCATCACGGGCGACAAGGCCCGTGAGCCGGGCGTGTCGATCCGCGACGAGCTGCTGGCCCGGGTGGCCGAGGCCGACGAGGCGGAGGCGGCAGCCGACGGGGCCTCGGCCGAGAGCCCACCCAGCGCTACTTGACCGACTGGTCAAGGATCGGGGGCGGGCACTAGCGTTGACGTCGAGCGGAACTCTCGACCCGATGGAGGCAGCCCGATGTCCCAGACCGACGTGACCGACGCCGAGGCCCTGGTCGTCGAACGATGCGACGCCCTGCTGGCCGAACACGACCCGGCCTCCACCCCGGCCCGCGAGTTCCTGGGCCATCAGTACGACGCCGGCCTGGCCTGGGTCCACTTCCCCGAGGGGAGCGGCGGGCTCGGTCTGAGCCCCAAGCTGCAGACCACGGTCAACCACCGGCTCTTCGCCGCCGGCGCCCCCAACCCGATGGGCCGCAACCCGATCGGCTACGGCATGGGCGCCCCCACCGTCGTCACCCACGGCACCGATCCCCAGCGCGAGCGCTACCTCCGGCCGCTGTTCACCGGTGAGGAGGTGTGGTGCCAGCTCTTCTCCGAGCCCGGTGCCGGATCCGACGTGGCCGGCCTGGCCACCCGGGCCGAGCGCGACGGCGACGAGTGGGTGGTCAACGGCCAGAAGGTGTGGACCACGCTGGCCCACGTCTCCCGATGGGGCATGCTCGTCGCCCGCACCGATCCCGATCAGCCGAAGCACAAGGGCCTGACCTACTTCGTGATCGACATGGAGCAGCCGGGTGTCGAGGTCCGACCCCTGCGACAGATGACGGGCGAGGCCGAGTTCAACGAGGTCTACTTCACCGACGCCCGCGTCCCCGACGTCGAGCGCCTGGGCGAGGTGGGCGAGGGCTGGAGGGTGTCGCTGACCACGCTGATGAACGAGCGGGTGGCCATCGGCGGTTCGGTACCCCAGCAGGGTTCGGGCACGATCGCCATGGCGGTCGAGACCTGGAACAAGCAGGGCGGGACCGCCACCCAGAAGGACCGGCTGATCGAGCTGTGGATCCGGGCCGAGGCGCTGCGCCTCACCAACATCCGGGCCGCCCAGAACCGCAAGTCGGGGGTGCCGGGCCCGGAGGGCTCGGTCGGCAAGCTGGCCTCGGCCGAGCTCAACCAGGAGATCACCAGCTTCAACCTCGACCTCCTCGGGGCCGAGGCGATGACCTACGGCAGCTACGAGCTCAGCCAGCCCGAGGTGGCGATGGGCATGGCGTCGCCCCAGAAGGCGTTCCTGCGGATGCGGGCCAACTCGATCGAGGGCGGCACCACCGAGGTGATGAAGAACATCCTGGGCGAGCGGGTGCTCGGTCTGCCCGGCGACGTGCGGACCGACAAGGACATCCCCTGGATCGACGTCCCCCGGAACTAGGACCGGACGGGCAGCTCGCCGTCAGGGGTCGACTCGCCGAGCGCGGCGAGGTGGCCGTTGTCGTTGAGGCTCTCGAGGTACTTGAAGCCCTTCGAGGAGACCTTGAACCGGTTGATCGACGTGTAGTCGACGTTGGTGAACATCTTCGGCTCCATGCCGAGGACGTGCGAGGCCCAGACGTTGACCACACCGCCGTGGCAGAACACGACCACCCGTTGCGACGGGTGGTCCTTGACGATGGCGGTGAGGGTCTCGACGACCTCGAGGCTGAAGGCGCCGCGGTCGGCCGTCGTCTCCTGCTCCATGAACTTCGCCATCCGCTCCTTGTCCTGGCGGAGCACCTCGAAGGGGATGTAGCTGCGGTCCTCGGCGTCGTACTCCCGGACGCCGTGGCGGATCTGCAGCTCGAGGTCGAGCAGCCGGGCAAGGGGGGCACCGGTCTCCATGGCCCGGTTCATGGGCGAGGAATAGACGGCGTCGATCGGTTCGGTGGCGAGGCGGCCGGCCACGGCCCGGGCCTGCAGGTGGCCGAGGGCGGTCAGCGAGGGATCGGCGGGTCCGTCGGCGTTCTCGATGTGGTGGGGTCGGCCGTGGCGTACCAGTATCAGATCCATCGGGCCGCACCCTAGGACGGCCTCTTCCGGCCGCGCACATTCTCCACTGTGACCTCTGCCCCTTCCCCGGTCGGGACGGGACCACCGGGTAGACTTTCCGGCGTGAATCGACGTACGAAGATCATCGCCAGCATCGGCCCTGCCAGCTCCGACGAATCGACCCTGAAGGCGATGGTCGAGGCCGGGATGGACGTGGCCCGCCTCAACCTGTCGCATGGTTCGCTCGACGACGCCGTCGAACGCCTCCATCAGATCCGCCGCATCGCCGAGTCGTGCGGTCGGGTCGTCGGCGTCATGGCAGACCTCCCCGGCCCCAAGGTCCGACTGGGCCAGCTGGAGAACCCGGTCGACCTCCAGGTCAACTCCGAGGTGCTGCTAGAGCCGGGCAACGGCACCAGCAGCGCCGACCGCCTCTTCGTCGACTACGAGAGCCTCCTGGGCGACGTCCATCTCGGCGACAACCTCGCCGTCGGCGACGGCTCGATCATCCTCGAGGTGATCGAGCACCTGCCCGACGCTCTGCGGGCCCGCGTCCTCTTCGGCGGTGTCACCCAGGGCCGTCCCGGGTTGCACATCCCCTCGGAGCGGCTGCGCCTCACCACCCCGACGCCGCACGACCTGACGCTGCTCGACGCCATGGTGACCGAGGGCGTCGACATGGTCGCCCTGTCCTTCGTCCGCTCGGCGCACGACGTCCGTCGCGTCGGTCTCGAGCCGGCGCCTCGGGGCCCGCTGGTCGTGGCCAAGATCGAGACCAAGGCCGCCATCGAGAACCTCGACGGCATCATCAACGACTCCGGCGCCGTCATGGTCGCCCGAGGCGACCTCGGCACCGAGTGCAGCCTGCAGGATCTGCCCCATCTCCAGAAGCAGATCATCGCCCGGTGCGTGGCCCTCGGTAAGCCCGCCATCACCGCCACCCAGATGTTGGAGTCGATGATCTCGGCCCCGTCGCCCACCAGGGCCGAGGCCTCGGACGTGGCCAACGCCGCGTTCGACGGGACCAGCGCCGTGATGCTCTCGGCCGAGACGGCCATCGGTGCCGACCCGGCCCGGGTGGTGGCCACCATGGCCTCGATCGCCCACCGGGCCGACCAGGAGTTCGACTACGACAGCTGGGCCCTCCAGCTCCGCCGGGATCAGCTCCAGGAGCCGCAGAGCGCCGACTCCGCCGTCACCGATGTGATGACGATGGCCACCTGGCAGGCGGCCAAGCAGATGAACGCCAAGGCGATCATCTGCATCTCCCGTTCGGGCTTCACCGTGCGGGCCATCGCCCGCTTCCGTCCCCGGTCGCAGATCCTGGCCTTCACCCCGGAGGAGCAGACGATCCGTCAGCTGTCGATGAGCTGGGGCGCCACCGCCATCCCCATCGACCGCATCGACGACAACGTCAGCACCGTCCACAAGGCGCTCGAAGTGGCCAAGGCCCGGGGTGAGCTCCGGACCGGCGACATCGTGGCGGTGCTCGCCGGCAGCTCGGCCACCATCGGCGCCACCGACACGCTGCGCATGGTGCGTTGCCCCTGATCGGGAGCCGTCGGCCTCTTGGCTGAGCGACGGGGACTGGGCCGGGCGCTGCGCCGCAGCGTCCGCGAGGCCGTACGCCCGCTCTCCACCCGGCTCCCGGGTCGTCAGCGGACCGCCTTCGTCCTCTCGGGCGGGGGCAGCCTCGGCGCGGTCCAGGTCGGGATGCTGCGGGCGCTGGTCGAGGCCGGGATCAAGCCCGACCTGGTGCTCGGGTGTTCGGTGGGCTCGATCAACGGGGCCGCCTACGCCGCCGATCCCACCCTGCGGGGCGTGGCCCGGCTGGAGCGGATCTGGCGCCGACTGGCCGAGGGCGACCCCGACCTCATGCCCGGCGGGTTCATCCCCCTGGCCGTCCAGCTGGCTCGCAAGGGTGCGAGCATCCACGACGCGTCGCCGCTCGAACAGCTGTTGATCGAGGAGCTCCCGACCACCCGGATCGAGGAGCTGGAGATCCCCTTCCAGTGCGTGGCCACCGACGTCGAACGGGTGGCCGAGCGGTGGTTCGACGACGGGCCCCTGGTCGACGCCCTGATGGCCTCGGCCTCGCTGCCCGCCGTCTACCCGTCCCGATGGATCGACGGCGTGGAGTACGTCGACGGGGGCGTCCTGAACGAGATCCACACCGCCCGGGCGGTCGAGCTGGGGGCGACCGAGCTCTACGTGCTCCACGTCGGACACCTCACCGATCGCCGCATCGGCGTCCAGCGGCCCTTCGACGGCGCCCTGCGGGCCTTCTGGACCCACCGCCAGTACCGCTACGAGGACGACCTGCGCCGGGTGCCCCCGCACTGCACGGTCCACACCCTTCCGGCCGGGAGCGGCTCGTCGGTCCGCTTCGACCAGTTCGTCCACGGTCCGGAGCTGGCGGAGCTGGCCTACCGGCATTCGTCGGCCTACTTGGCCACCGGGGTGGCCCCACCGCCGGACGACACCGACTTCGTCGCCGGCGACGACGGCGAGATCGACACGGGCGATGACGAGTTCTACGACTCGGACGACCCCGTCGACCAATACCCTTCGACGTCATGAGCAACATCAACCTGAGCGGCGGCCTCCCCGAGACGATCCTCGCCCCGGAGCCGCAGGAGGCGCTCGACGCCCTGGCGGCGGCCGAGGCGCTCCCCGAGGCCGAACGACGCGACGCCGTCAGCGCCGTCGTGGCCGCCAACCCCCAGTTCCTGGCCGCCTGGGCCACCCTCGGCGATCTGGCCCGCGACGACGTCGAGGCCTACGCCGCCTACCGGGTGGGCTACCACCGGGGCCTCGACCGGCTCCGCCAGAGCGGCTGGCGGGGCTCGGGCTACGTCCGGTGGACCCACGAGTCCAACCACGGATTCCTCCGAGCCCTCGACGGGCTCCGGCGGGCCGCCGCCGCCATCGGCGAGGCGTCCGAGGAGGATCGGTGCGGTGTGTTCCTGGCCCAGCTGGATCCGGAGTGGCGACCCTGAGCGACGGCCCGGGGCCGTCGGCGGTGCCCACCCTGGTCGGCGCCGTCCTCTGCGGGGGGCGATCGAGCCGCTTCGGCAGCGACAAGGCACTGGCGCTGATCGACGGCGTGCCCATGGGCCGCCGGGTGGCCGACGCCCTGCGCGATGCCGGAGCCGACCCGGTCGTCGCCGTCGGCGGCACCGCCGGCCCCGCCCTCGGCCTTCCCGTGATCGCCGATCGCAGCCCGGGGGAGGGACCGCTCGGCGGACTGGCCACCGTGCTCGGTTGGGCCGCCACCGGTCTGGTCCTGGTGACGCCGTGCGACCTCCCGCTGTTGCGGGGCGAGCACCTGTCGCCCCTGGTCACCGCCACCGACGGCGGGGCCCGGGCCGCCGTCGCCCGGGTCGAGGGACGGCCCCAACCGAGCGTGGGGTGCTGGCCCGGGGCGTGGGGCCGGGAGGTGCAACGCCGGTTCTCGGCCGGCGAGCGGGCCTGGCGGTCCGCCCTCGACGTCGGGCCCTGGACCGCGGTCGATCTGGCCCCCGAGGCGCTGCTCGACGCCGACACCCGGGACGAGCTCGACCGCCTCGGTGGCGACGGCGAGTAGGCCCCGTCGCCACCGAAGGATCGTCGGATGTTCACCGTGGGTGCACCTTGGCCGCCACTGACTTAGGCTCGACGTAATGCCTTTGCTGGTCCAGACCGCCTCCGAGTTGGATGAATTGATGGCCAGGGTGGTCGATGCCGACCGCTACGCCATCGACACCGAGTTCCATCGGGAGCGGACGTACTTCCCTCAGGCCGCCCTGATCCAGATCGCCTGGGACGGTGGTCTGGCCCTGATCGACCCCCTCGCCGTCGACCTCAAGCCGCTGGCCAAGCTGCTCGACGGGCCGGGTCTGTGCGTGGTCCACGCCGGGGTGCAGGATCTCGAAGTGCTCGATCTGGTCACCGGCACCGTGCCGACCGAGCTGTTCGACACCCAGATCGCCGCCGGCTTCCTCGGCCTGAGCAACGGCTCGCTCAAATCGCTGCTCGACCGCTACTGCAACGTCAGCCTGCCCAAGGGCGACCGCCTCACCGATTGGCTCCAGCGGCCCCTCACCGAGGATCAGCTCCGCTACGCCGCGGCCGACGTCGAGCACCTGCTGGCCCTGACCGACGAGATCCAGCGCCAGCTCATGGCCGCCGGTCGACTGGAGTGGGCCTTCGAGGAGAGCGCCTTGATGCGGGAGCGACCCCGGAACCGCCGGGTGCCCGAGGAGGCGATCGGCCGTATCAAGGAGGCCCGGTCCCTCAAGGGCGAGTCGTACCGCATCGCCACCGCCGTCGCCGCCTGGCGTGAACGACGGGCGGCCGAGATCGACATCCCCGTCCGCCAGGTCCTGTCCGACCTCGGCGTGGTGGCCGTGGCCCAGCGGGCCCCCTCCGATGCCAAGCAGCTGAACGGCCTCCGGGGTGTCGACGGCCGACACCTCCGCAACGGCGCCGGACAGGAGATCATCACCGCCGTCCAGTTCGGCCAGCGGATGAAGGCCGAGGAGGGACGTCCGCCCCGCTCACCCGAGCTGCCGAAGCATCTGCGGCCGGTCGTGTCGCTGGTGACGGCCTGGATCAGCCAGTTGGCCCGCGACCACAAGCTCGATCCGGCCCATCTGGCCACCAGGGCCGATGTGGAGGCCCTGCTCAAGGGAGACCCGGAAAGCCGCCTCCAGCACGGCTGGCGGGCCGACCTGGCGGGGGCCCCGATCGCCCAGCTCGTGGCCGGTCAGGCGGCCGTCGCCTTCGATGGAGACGGCCAGTTGGTGCTCGAGGCGCGCAGCGGCAAAGCGCTGTAGACCGCCGACACGGGCCCTAGCCGACTCGGATTTCGGCTACTTCGTGAGTATTCGCGACCATTCGCCAACTGGCTGCGAAAACTCCTAGACTAGAGACACTACGCGAGCGCTGAGGACAGGTGGAACAACGCCTCAGCCCAGCCATATTTCAGGAGTGTCCCATGAAGAAGGGGCGTCATCGTCGGTACGAAGAGGCGCGAGCGCTGAAGCGTTCGTCTGATGGGGATGACATCGAGTCGCTTATGGACCGACTCGATGAGGATCCCTTCGACCTGCCGACCACCTCCGAGGCTCAGCGGTACGACGAGGACTACGACGAGGAGTCCGAGCCGGTCGACTAGCGGCCTTGTGCCCGCCGCCCCGATCAGGGGCGGCTAACCGTCCGTCGGCTCCGAGTCCGACGGTTCGGTCTCAACCAGAATCTCCCCGAGCTTGACGATCTCGTCGTCGCGCACCACGCCCACGAACGAGTCCTTGGTGTCGGTCACCGCCATGAGATCCCGGCGGCTCCGCCCCAGCGCAGCCACTGCGTCGCGCAGCGTCCACCACGGATGGCCGGTTGGGGCGTCGGTGTCCATGATCTCGGTGACCTTGGTGTCGTCCCAGTCGGCCCGGTCGATGCGGGTGGCGTCGTGGACCGAGCACAGCCCGAGGTAGCGGCTGCCGTCGACCACGGGCACGACGGGCTGACGCTGACCGAGAGCGTGGAACCAGACGAACTCCGAGATCGAGGCGTCGGGCGGCACGGTGAGCACGTCGGTCTCGATCACCGAGCCGACGGGCAGGGCCAGTCGGCTCTCCAGACCGCCGAGCCGCTCCTCCCGCTGCGCCGCCGACACCGACGAGGCTCCGGCCACCAACTGGGAGACGGCGGCGGCGACCAGAGCGGGCACCACGGCGGCCCCGCTGGCCGACTCGGCCACGAACATCACCGCCGCGATCGGCGTGCGGTAGCCGGCGGCGAGGAAGGCGGCCAGACCGAGGATCGGCCACAGTCGGGCGTCCTCGGCCGAGCCGAGACCGAGCCGGTCGAGGGCCTCGCCCACCACCCGGCCCAGCAGCACGCCCTGGACGGCGAGGGGGATGAACAGACCGCCGACCCCGCCGGCTCCGACCGAGACCAGGGTGGCGACGGCCCGGAAGAAGAAGAGGGCGACGATCAGCCGCAGCGAGCTGTCGGAGGACAGCCAGTCGAGGGCGGTCACCCCGGGCCCGAGGGTCAGCGGCTCACCGAACACCTGAGCCGACCACAGGGCCAGGGCGCCCAGGATCAGGCCGCCGACGCCGGCCGCCAGCCAGGGCGACACATGCTTCGACAGGATCTTGGCCTTGCGCACGAACCAGGCGAACAGCCGGCCACCGAGACCGGCGCCGATGCCGAGGGCGACGGCGCCCAGCAGCTCGGCGGAGTCGACGCTGCGGTCGAAGGCGAAGTCGACCACCGAACCGTGGTGGACGAAGGGGATGGCGGCGAAGGTGAGGAAGCTGGCGGCTGCCGCCACCAGCGAGGGCAGGAGCGCCCGGTGGGCCACGTCGTCGCGATAGGGGGCCTCCATGGCGAACACCACCCCGGTGGCCGGCGCCTGGAACACGGCGGCCACACCGGCGGCGGCGCCGGCGGTGATCAGCTGCTGGGCCGCGCCCCGGCCGAGCTGGTCCTCCAACCGCTTGTAGAACGAGCTGCCGGTGGCACCGCCGAGGTAGATCGACGGACCCTCCAACCCGACGGCGCCCCCCAGGCCGATCGTCGACACCCCGGCCGCCAACCGGGCCGCCACCTCCGGGATCGGGAACGACGGGTGTCGGGCGTGGAACTGTCGGATGTACTCCTCCGACGTGGCCGGGGAGAGTCCGCCCCGGACCACCCGCAGCATGGCCTGGGCCAACAGCAGGCCGACCAGCGGGGCGAAGACCTGGATCCACAACGGCCAGTTGAGGACGGCGTGGAGGACCACCTCGATGACGATCCACTCCAGGAGGGCGACGAGAAGTCCCACCGCAACGCCGACGCCGGCCGACGCCGCCAGAAGCTTCGAGTTGGCCGCCTCGCTGGCGAACTGATCGAGCCAGCGCCGGATGGCGGCTCGGCGATCGGAGAGGGAGAGACCCGACGAGCGGCCGCTCATCCCAGTCGGACCGGTGTCTCGGTCCTCCGGCGCTGAAGGCTGGCCACGAGCCGCTGGTAGAGATCGGACCCGATCAGCTCTTCGAGCTCCTCGGCCGCCGTGACGTAGAACGGGTCGGCACCGATGTGGGCGTCGGGCGACTCGGTGCACCACCAGTTGAAATCATCGCCCCCCGGGCCCCAGTCGCGCCGCTGCCAGGCCCGGACCATCACGGTCTCGTGCCCATAGTCGTCGGTGTGGACGTCGAGGCGGATCGGCACCTGCCAGCACACCTGGGGCTTCCAGTCGAGGGGGCGCTCCCCGGCCTCGAGGGCCCCGATGTGCAGGGCACAGCCGCTGCCGCCCTCGAAGCCGTCCCGGTTCAGGAAGATGCAGGCGCCGTCGGCCTTGCGGGTGGTCCAGTCGCCCGAGCGCTTCTTGAGGGGGCCGCCCCGCTCCATGGCCCGGTCGTAGTACTGCCACTGATCGGGCCGCAGCCGGGCCGCGGCCTCGAGCACCTCACGGCGATCGTCCTTGTCGATGAAGTGGGCGCCGTGGCTGCAACAGCCGATCGTCTCGGTGGGATCGGGCTCCGGTTCGATCGACCGGCAGCCCTCGCCGTAGATGCAGCGGTAGTCGGAGAGCAGGAAGGCGACGTCGAACAACCAGGTGGCGCCGTCGGCGTCGATCAGTTCCAACCACTGGCGTTCGCCGTGAGCATCGGGCACTGGAGCAGGCTACCTTGTCGGTGCCCCGCCTCGATGGGACGATCGCCGAGTCGTTGTGCCACGGCGCGGCCCAGGCCCCGGACCGGACGACCACCGTGAACGATCGTGTCAGCGACATCCGACAGGACCTCGAGAACCTGAGCGAGCAGTTGGCCGAGCTGGCGATCGACGTGCTGCGGGAGGCGGTCGACGAGGGCGCGACCTCCCGTCCGCCGCTGGAGAAACAGCTCACGCAGGCCCGTCGGGCGGTGGAGAAGGCGGTGCGCGCCCTCGACGGCGCCTAGGTGCGTCCCGTCGATCGGCCACCGCCGGGCAAGGTCGGCGGCCGGGGGAACCCCGGCACGGTACGCAGCGCCAGTCGGGTCATGGTCTCGTCGGCGCCCGCTTCGTCCCGAAGTCGCTCGAGAAGCCGGTCGAGATCCTCGACGTCGGTGGCGGCGGCCTGCAGCTGGTAGTCGTAGCGGCCGGTCACGTGCCGAGCGTCCACGATCTGCTCCAGGCCGAGGAGGGCCGCATCGGCGCTCGACTTGTCGACGTCGCGCCGGAGCCTGAGGTCGATGAAGACGGTCATCGGCCGCCCGACCGCCGCCTGATCGATCTCGACGGTGAACCGACGGATGACGGGCGAGGCCGTCAGTCGCCGGAGACGCTCGTTGGTGGCCGAGGTGCTCAACCCGACCCGTCGGCTGAGCTCGGTGGCCGGGAGGCGCCCGTCTCCCGCCAACACCTCGATGATCTTGCGGTCGATATCGTCCATCACCGGCAGTATGCCGCCATTCAGCCACATTCACCGTCGATTTCAGGCCCATCGACGGCGACATCCGGGCGATCATCGGACCTCGACCATCCCCTCGACCCGGAGACCTCACATGCTGCACAGACCGATCAACGCCGCAGGCACCCCGACACCGGCCGGCGGCTACGCCCAGGCCGCCCTCGTCACCGGGGCCGACGAGTGGCTGCTGATCAGCGGCCAGATCCCGGAGACGGCCGACGGCGTCGTGCCCCCGACCTTCGACGAGCAGGCCGACCTGGCCTGGGCCAACGTCATGGCCCAGCTGGAGGCGGCCGACATGGGCGTGGCCGAGCTGGTGAAGGTGACGACGTTCTTGTCGTCCCGAATCCACAATCTGGCCAATCGGGCGGCCCGGCGGCGGGCGCTCGGCGAGCACACTCCGGCGCTGACCGTGATCATCACCGGGATCTTCGACGAGCGGTGGCTGCTCGAGATCGAAGCGCTCGCCGCCCGCTGACACGGCGGGCGGGATCGCGACCAGGCCGCCGAGGGAGCCGTGGGGCTCAGGCCTCGGCGGTGTCCGGGGTGACGTCGGGGGTGACGTCATGGACCAGGTCGTGGACCGGGTCGCCCGGGCGCCCGGCGAGCTCGTTGATACGGCGGATCAACACCACCAGGCGGGCGTAGGACCGCTGGTTGAAGCGAAAGCCGAGTCGGGGCAGGTCGACGTGATCGTCGTCGCTCCGCTCGGCCGACGTCGTCTCGATCGGCTCGATCCGGCCCTCGACGACGATGTCGGCGAACTCGGTGTTGAGCGTGGCCAGCGAAGCCTCGTCGAGCTGCTGCTGCAGGCGGAGCACCAGGCGCTTCCCCACGTAGCGGAGCGAGTGGTAGCAGGAGTAGAACGCGCACACCTGCTGGGCCGCCTCGGCGGCGTCGTGGGTGTGGGTGAAGATGTCGAGGTCGGCCGGGGAGATCATGCCGTTGCCCAGCAGCTCGGCTTCGACGAAGGAACGCCAACCGCTCCAGTAGGTGGAGCCCGGGGGGTCGAGCAGGACGACCGGCACCGGATAGCTCTTGCCGGTCTGGATCAGGGTGAGCAGCTCGAAGGCCTCGTCCAGGGTGCCGAAACCGCCGGGGGAGAGCACGAAGGCGTCGCTCTCCTTCATGAACGCCAGCTTCCGGGTGAAGAAGTACTTGAATTCCGCCAGCTTCGGGTCGCCGTGGATGACGGGGTTGGCGTCCTGCTCGAAGGGCAGGACGATGTTGACCCCGAAGGAGTGCTCTCGGCCGGCGCCCTCCATGGCGGCGGTCATGATCCCGGGCCCGGCGCCGGTGATGGTCATCCAGCCGTGGTCGGCCATGAGCTTGCCGAGCTCGGAGGCCTGCTCGTAGGTCGCCTCATCGGGAGCGGTCCGAGCCGAGCCGAACACCGTCACCTTGGGCGAGGTGCGGGCCAGGGAGAACACCTTCCACGAGTCGAGCATCTCGACCAGGGCCTGGGAGGCGATCTTGAGTTCCAGGCGGTCGATGCCGGCCTGATCCATGTCCAGCGCGGTGACGAGCAGGGCCCGGACCAGGTCGTCGTTCTCGTCGTTGCCGACGACGGACAGCACCTCGGTCAGGGCGGCGTCGACCGCCTGATCGTCGAACATGGACCGAGCGCGAGGAGCAGGCATTGGCTGTGTCTACACGGCGTTGGGTACTTCCCCAACCCGGCCGTACAGCGTCGTCCGCTGCACCAGACGGCGCCCGATCGACGCCGCCAGGTCCTCGAAGTCGGCCTCGGTCACCCCCTGACCGTGGCTGGCGCCGGCGGCCCGGGAGATGTTCTCGTCCATCAGGGTGCCGCCCACGTCGTTGCAGCCGGCCTGGAGGAGTTGCCGCACGCTGTCGAACCCGATCTTCACCCAGCCGGACTGGATGTTGTCGATGTAGCCCCGGTAGGCGATGCGGGCCACGGCGTGCACGAGCAGGTTCTCCCGGAAGGTCGGACCGCGCCGAGCCCGCTTCTGGAGGTAGATCGGCGAGGCCATGTGGACGAAGGGCAGGCCGACGAACTCGGTGAAGCCACCGGTCTCGGCCTGCAGCTCCCGGGTGAGCAGCAGGTGCTTGACCCAGCTCTCGATCCCCTCGACGGCGCCGAACATCATGGTCACGTTCGAGCGGAGGCCGACGGCGTGGGCGGTGCGATGGGCCTCCAGCCACTCCTCGGTGGTCAGCTTGTCGGGGCAGAGCACGTCGCGGATCGGATCGTCGAGGATCTCGGCCGCCGTGCCCGGCAGCGAGCGGAGCCCGGCGTCCATGCAGCGGCGCAGGTAGTCGGCCAGCGGCTCGCCCAGCCGCTTGGCCCCCTCGGTCACCTCCAGCGCCGTGAACCCGTGGACGTGGATGTCGGGAGCCGCCTCCTTCACCGCCCGGCACACGTCGATGTAGTAGTCACCGTCGAAGTCGGGGTGGATGCCGCCTTGCAGACACACCTCGGTGGCGCCCTGGTCCCAGGCCTCGACCACCCGGCCCTGCATCTCCTCCAGGGTGAGGAGGTAGGGCTTGCCCCGCAGGTTGAGGCTGAGCGGCCCCTTGGAGAACCCGCAGAACCGGCACTTGAAGGTACAGACGTTGGTGTAGTTGATGTTGCGGTTGATGACGTAGGTGATGTCGTCGCCCACGATGGCCTGCCGCAGCTCGTCGGCCACGGCCGCCACCGCCGCCACCTCGGGGCCTCGGGCGGTGAACAGCGTGAGCAGTTCGTCGTAGCCCGGCTCCTGCCCGGCCCGGACCCCGGCCAGCACCTCGGCCACCGGACCCGATCTGACGCCCTCGCCTCGACCGGTGATCAGGTCGACGGGCTGCACCGGGGCGCCGGAGTACCACTGGGTCGATCGGTCGCCGATGAGCACGACGTCGGCCCCGTCGTCGGCGTTCTCCTTCTTGATGAACTCGGCCTTCTCGGGGAAGACCGCCCCGGGATCGTCGCGACCCAGGCCCTCGGCGTCCGACCGGTCGAGCACCGGGAACCGCAGGGCCTTGTCCAGCCAGGTGTCGGGGCGGCGGGCGTAGGTGGGGTAGATCGTGAGGCGGGGGGCCATGGCGAAGCCCCGGCCCTCGGTGATGTCCCGCAGCCGGTCGAGGTCGGGCCAGGGCCGCTCGGGGTTGACGTGGTCGGCCGTCACCGGCGACACGCCGCCCCAGTCGTCGATGCCGGCGTCGAGCAGCACCCCGAAGTCGTCACTCAGGTTGGGCGGGGCCTGGAGGTGGACGTCGTCGGGCAGGATCAGGCGGGCCAGGGCGATGGCCCGGTGGTAGACCTCGTCGGGGCACGGCTCGCTGCGCCACATGGCGGTGCCGGGCTTGGGCAGGAAGTTCTGGACGATCACCTCCTGGATGTGGCCGTGGCGCCGGTGGCTGTCGGCGATGGCCTCCAGGGCCTCGATGCGATCGTCCTCGTTCTCGCCCAGACCGACAAGGATCCCGGTGGTGAAGGGGATGGCCAGCTCACCGGCGTACTCCAGGGTGGCCAGGCGACGCTCGGGTGTCTTGTCCGGAGCCCGGCGGTGGGCGTCGAGGTCGTCGCGCAGCGACTCGACCATCATCCCCTGGCTGGGTGACACCGTGCGGAGCAGGGCCAACTCGTCGGGGTAGAGGGCGCCGGCGTTGGCGTGGGGGAGCATGCCGGTCTCGGTCAGTACCAGCTCGGCCATGGCGGCCAGGTACTCGACGGTGGAGCCGTAGCCGTGCTCCTCCAGCCAGGCCTTGGCCACCGGGTAGCGCAGCTCGGGCCGCTCGCCGAGGGTGAACAGCGCCTCGTGGCAGCCCCGTCGGGCACCCTGCCGGGCGACGCGGAGCACGTCCTCGGGGGCGAGGTAGGGCTGGTCGAGCCGGGCCGGGGGCTGGGCGAAGGTGCAGTAGCCGCACTGGTCGCGGCACAGCATCGTCAACGGGATGAACACCTTCGGCGAGTAGGTGATGCGCCGACCGAACAGGTCGTCCCGTCTGCCCGCCGCCTGCTCCAGCAGGTCGGGGGTGGTCAGGGAGCGCAGCTCCAGCCGCCGGTGTGAGGCCGTGGCACTCATGGGGTACTCCTTCCCGGGCCGGGTCGACTCTTGATCTTCCCGGGGTTGACGGGTTCATCGCATCGGGGGCACCGGACCGACTGCTCGATCGGGGTCCCACAGGCCTGGTGGATCAGGACGGTGGGGGCGCCGTCCTTGGCGTACCAGCGATCGCCCCAACCCATGAGGGCGATCAGGGCCGTACTGAGGTCGGCCCCTTTGGCCGTGAGCCGGTACTCGTAGCGAACGGGTCGTTCCTGATAGGGCACCCGCTCCAGCACTCCGCGCTCGACCAGTTTGGCCAGTCGGTCGGCCAAGAGGTTCTTGGCGATGCCGAGATCCTCCTGCAGCTGGCCGAAGCGGCGAACCCCGCGAAACACGTCCCGCAGGATCAGCAGCGTCCATCGGTCGCCGATCACGGCCAATGTGGCGGCGATCGAGCAGGCGTCGGCGTCCAGGTCCGACGCCGGGCGCGTCCGGTCGACGGTCGTGTCGATCTGGTCGGGCCCCGCCATCGGAGGAAAGCTAGGTGAGTCGGTTTCTTTTTGCAACTCACCCCGGATCAGCGCACCCTTGGGCAGACCTGCGCAGGGCAACCCGACCGGACCGAAGCGAGGAGCCGTGCGGGCTATCGTTGACGCCGGTGACAGGTCGACCCCCGACGACCTCCGACGATGACGTCCGCGCCGACGACGCTTCCGCGCCGTCGTCCCCCCAGCGCGCCCTGTCCGTCGCCATGGCCCGCTTCCGTCGGTCGGGAAGCCCGGCCGAGCAGATACTCGAGACGATGACCGCCTGGCGGGCCCCGGTCCGGATCGCACTGGCGTCGGTCATCACCGTCACCGTGGCGGTGGCCTTCACCCTCGCCGTCTCCAGTGCCGAGCGCGACGACGAAAGCACCTCCGCCTTGGGGGCCGGGGCGGTCGAGGGCGACGACACGGCGCCGGCCGGGCCCGGCACCGCGGTGGGCGACGCCGAGGGAGACGGCCAGACCGACACCACCGACGCCCGGGTGTTCGACAATCCACCGGTGACCGGTGACCGACCGCAGGGTGGCGTCGGCGGCTCGACCGTCGTCGGCGAGTCCGGGGCCTCGGCCTCGGCCTCGGCCCCTCCCACCGGGGTGACGGTCACGACGCCGCCGACGGACGGGGCCTCGGTCCCGGTGCCCGACGACCCGACGACGGGTCCGACGGCACCCACCACCGCGGCAACCGCCCCCACCACGGCCCCCGGGGCGACGTCGGCCACCACGGCCCCGACGACGACCGAGGCCCCGACGACCACGACGACGGCGCCCACCACCACGACAACGGTCGATGACGGCTCCAGTACGACGTCGGCGACGGGGCCCCCGATCGTGGTTCGGGTCGAAGCGGAGTCGGGGACCCTGCTCGGCGCCGCCACCGCCCGATCGGATCACGAGGGCCACTCCGGTACCGGCTTCGTCGGCGACATCTTCACCGAGGGCAGCGGCGTGACCCTGACCGTGACCGCGCCCCAGGGCGGGGCCACACCCTTCATGGTGCGTTACGCCGCCGGCAACAACGGCCCGGCCGACCTTCGCACCCTGACCGTCGTGGTCAACGGCGAGCCCGCCAACACCGCCCAGATGGCGGTGACGGCGAGCTGGTCGGACTGGGCCGTCGTCGGCGGTGAGGTGGACCTGGTGGAGGGCGACAACGTCATCTCGCTCCTGTGGGCCCCCGGCGACACCGGCTGGGTCAACCTGGACTACATCCAGCTCAACTGAGCTGGATCAGACAACCCAGCCAGCTCAACTGAGCTGGATCAGACAACCCGGCCGGCTCAACTGAGCTGGATCAGGTGAGGGAGCCGGCCCGCTCGGCCAGGGTGGCGAGCACGTCGTCGAAGCTGGAGGCGAACGAGGCCACGCCCTCCTTCTCCAGCTGGGCCGCCACCTCTTCCATGTCGATGCCGACCTCGGCCAGCGAGGCCAGCACCTGGGCGGCGCCGTCCTGGTCGGCGTCGACGGTGCGGGCCACGGTGCCGTGGTCCTCGAAGGCGAGGAGCGTGCCGTCGGGAAGGGTGTTGACGGTGTCGGGTCCGATCAGGGTGTCGACGTAGAGCGTGTCGGGGTACTCGGGGTTCTTGGTCGACGTCGAGGCCCACAGGGGTCGCTGCACCCGGGCGCCCCGGGCGGCGAGCGCCTCCCACCGGGGGCCGCTGAAGGTGTCGGTGAAGAGCTTGTAGGCCATCTGGGCCTGGGCAACGGCGGCCTTGCCCCGCAGCGCGAGCGCGGCGTCGGTGCCGATCCCCTCGAGCCGCTTGTCGACCTCGACGTCGACCCGGCTGACGAAGAACGAGGCGACCGACGAGATCGACGACAGGTCACCCTCGGCCGCTTCGAGACCGGCCAGGTAGGCCTCCATGACCTCGGCGTAGCGGACGAGGCTGAAGATCAGGGTCACGTTGACCGAGCGCCGCTCGCCGATCAACGTCTGGATGGCCCCGACGCCCTCGGCCGTGGCCGGCACCTTGATGTAGAGGTTGGGGGCCTCGATCCGATCGTCGAGCACGCGGGCGGCCTCCACCGTCCCCGCCTCGTCGTGGGCCAGGTTGGGCGACACCTCGACCGAGACGTAGCCGTCCTCACCGCCCGAGGCGTCGTGGACCGGGCGCAGTACGGCCAGGGCGCCCTCGATGTCGGCCACCACCAGATCCCAGTAGGCCTCGGTGACGGAGGAACCACCGCCGACCAGAGAGGCAAGGTCGGCGTCGTAGTCGTCGGTCTCGATCATGGCCTTGGCGAAGATCGTCGGGTTCGACGTCAGGCCCCGGACCCCGCGGTCCACCCAGGCCTTCAGTTCACCCGAGGCGATCCAGCCCCGGCGAAGGTTGTCGAGCCAGGGGCTCTGGCCCTGCTCGTCGAACAGTTGATGCAGTCGGGACATCGGTGACTCCTCGTCTCGGCCGTTGCCGTACGTGTCGGTTGGGGGGGGTTGGTTCAGGAACCCTGGTCGATGTCGACCAGTTCCTGGGCGGCGGCGACGACGTTGTCGGCGGTCATACCCAGCTCCTGCATCACCCGGGAGCCGGGGGCTGAGGCCCCGAACCGGTCGATGCCGAGGGTGGTCGAGGCGTAGCGATCCCACCCGAGGGTGACGCCGGCCTCGATCGAGACCGCCGGTACGCCGGGGTCGATCACGGCCGCCTGGGCGGTGGGCGACAGGGCGGCGAACCGCTCCCAGCACGGCATCGACACCACGCGGGCGGCGATGCCCTGTTCGGCCAGCCGGGTCTCGGCCTCGACGCAGAGGCTGACCTCGCTGCCGGTGCCGATCAGGATCACGTCGGGGTCGACCACGCTGTTGAGGGCGTAGGCGCCATGGGCCACGCCGTCCCTGGTGGTGGCGGCGAGCACGGGCAGGTTCTGGCGGCTGAGGATGAGGGCGGTTGGGCCGTCGGTCTCCAGCGCCGTCTTCCAGGCGCCGGCCACCTCGGTGGCGTCGGCGGGGCGGATGACGTTGAGACCGGGGATGGCTCGCAGCGACATCACCTGCTCGATCGGCTGGTGGGTCGGGCCGTCCTCGCCGACGCCGACCGAGTCGTGGGTGAAGACGAACACCGCCTTGGCGTGGCTCATGGCGGCCAGGCGGAGGGCGGGTCGCATGTAGTCGGCGAACACCAGGAAGGTGCCGCCGAAGGGGATCACTCCGCCGTGGAGGGCGGCGCCGACCAGGGCCGAACCCATGGCGTGCTCCCGGACCCCGAAGTAGACCTGCCGACCGTGGGGCTCGGCCGCCGAGTGGGCGACGTCGTCGATTTTGGTGCCGGTGTTGCCGGTGAGGTCGGCCGAGCCGCCGGTGAAGGCGGGGACGACGGGGCCCAGGGCGGTGACGCACTGCTGCGACGCTTTGCGGGTGGCGATCGAGTCGTCGGGCTCGAAGACGGGCAGGGCGTCGACCCACCCGGCGAGGCCGGTGCCGGCCTGCGCCGCGTCCCAGGCGGCCCGCCTGTCGCCCAGCTCGTCGAGCCGCTGCTGCCAGGCGGCGTGATCGGCGGCCCCTCGGGCCCCGGCCGTCCGGTAGAGGTCGCGTACGGCGTCGGGCACGTGGAAGGTCTCGTCGGTGGGGAGCCCCATCACCGCCTTGGTGGCGGCGATCTCGTCGTCGTCGAAGGGGTTGCCGTGGGCCTTGGGGTTGTCGGTGAGCCCGGGGGAGGGGAAGCCGATGCGGCTGCGGATGATGATCAGGCTGGGGCGATCCTCGACCGCCTTGGCCCGGTTCAGGGCCGACTCGAGGGCGTCGAGATCCTCGGCCTGCTCGCCCAGGTTGTTGACGTCCCACCCGTAGGCGGCGAAGCGGGCGGCGGCGTCGTCGCTCAGGGCGAGATCGGTCTCGCCGTCGATGGTCACCCGGTTGTCGTCGTAGATCACGACCAGTCGGCCGAGGCCGAGGTGACCGGCGAGCGATGCGGCCTCGTGGCTCACGCCCTCGGCCAGGTCGCCGTCGCCGGCGATGACGACGATGTTGTGGCTGCAGATGTCGTCGCCGAAGTCGGCCCGAAGCCGACGCTCGGCGATGGCGAGGCCGACCGAGTTGGCCAGGCCCTGACCCAGCGGCCCGGTGGTGACCTCGACCCCGGCGGTGTGGCCGGCCTCGGGGTGACCGGGGGTTGCGGAATCCCACTGGCGGAAGGCCTGGAGGTCGTCGGTCCCGAGGCCCTGACCGGTGAGGTGGAGCATCGAGTAGAGGAGCATCGAGGCGTGCCCGGCGGACAGGACGAACCGGTCGCGGTCGGGCCAGGAGGGGTCGGTGGCGTCGTAGCGCATGACCCGGGTGAAGAGCACGTGGGCCAGGGGTGCCAGGGCCATGGCCGTGCCCTGGTGGCCGGATTTCGCCTGGTGGACGGCGTCGAGTGCCAACGCCCGGATCACGTTGATGCCGATCTTTTCCAGATCGACGTCGAGCTCGGACTCGGATGCGGTGGTCAAAGCGTTTGGCTCCCAGTGATCGGGGCGCAGGGCGGCGCCGGCGCCGAACGGCCGCGTCAACGGTAGCCGGTCGACACCCGGTCCGTGAGTTCTTTCTCTACATATATAGGGAAGAGGTCCGGGAGGCTGGGGACGGGTGGGGTCAGGTGGGTTCGGGGGCGTCGGACACCGGGGGAGGGCCGTGATCACCGGCAGGCTCACCGCCGAAGGCCAGGACGGTCGCCGTGAACCCGTGCACGGCGTTGCGGTCGGCGATCGGACCCAGCTCCCCGGCACAGAACATCCCGGCCACCGCCGGCCCGTAGACCTCGGAGATCAGGGCGGCATCGTGGTGCGGCTCGGCGAACATGTGCGTCCCCCGGCCGTTGCAGGTGAACACGAGGGCGGCCTCGGCCGGCTCCGAGCCCAGCAGCCGGGCGAGTTCCCGGTCGGCCGAGTCGGCGTCTCGCACCTGGAACTGCAGCACCTGGCCGATCTCGACCCGATCCCCGATCGCCACCGCACCGCTGTTGCGGTCGGCGCCGAGGACGGCCCGGATGAGGAAGTCACCCTGGTCGAACCGCTCCCGATGGTGGTTGGCCACCAGCCCGGCGTGGAGGCCCCGGGCGGCGGCGGCCCGATCCTCCTCGGGCAGGGCTTCGATCAGCTCGGTCAGTCGCTCCAAGGCGGGACGACCGCCGAGGGCCCGCACCAGCTGGCCCTCGGCCTCGGTGATCACCCACGGCTCGCCGATCGGCCGACAGCCCTGGCTGACCACGGGGCGGGCCACGCCCGGTTCGAGGATGAAGCCGACGGCGCCGTCGTCGTAGATCGTGTCGTCGAGGATCAGGCGGTTGGACCCGTGGCCGCCCGGCGCCGAGGCCAAGCCACCCACGATGGCGACCGAGGGCTGGTCGGCGGCCACCTGCTCGAACAGGGCGTCGACGGCCAGGGTGTAGGGGTCGGCCAGGACGGCCAGGGTGGAACCGGGCGCCAATGTGCGGGGGACCCCGGCCACCAGCGGGCCCGGCAGGCCCTGGAGGCGGACCGGCTGGGCTCGCACGCCGGTTGCGGCCCAGGCGGCCAGGGCGTCACCCTGCTCGATCTCCTCACCGCCGGCCAGCACCCCGACGGCGGTGCCGCCGACGAGCACATCGGGGTTGAGCAGGGTCTGGACGGCATCGACGACCTCCGCCAGCGGTTCGACCATCGCACCCGAGGCGAACAGCACGACCAGCGACGGCGGGCCTCCGAGACGCTCCTCGATCGCTCCGATCACCTCGGCGGTGGCCACCGCCGCCTCCGGGTGGCGGGACGCAGCGGCGGCGAAGCCGACCTCGGTCGAGGGCCCGAAACCCGCCGGGTCGATCATTCGACCGGACTGAGCAGGGTGTAGGGCACCAGATGCTCGGGACCGTCGTCGATCCGGCATCGGGCCATGACCGGGCCGTACTCGGTGAACGACAGCTCCGGCCGCACGAGGCGGTAGTTGAACAGGCCCGGCTCGATCTGCAGCGGCTGCACGTTGCGGGCCAGGGGCTCGCCCTCGGGGGCCTCCAGGTCGTGACCGGTGGTGAACACCACCTCCAGAGCGGCGGTGTTCTTGCCGTCGGGTGGGTTCCACACCAGCACCACCAGGTGGGGTGCCATCGTCACCGGCACCGGGGCCGGAGCGGGGGCGGAGAACTGGATGCCGGTCAGGTCGATGCGGGTCGACGGGCCGGGAACAGGACGCAACTGGATGTCGTCCATGAACATGGCGGCAATGATCTTCATGGTGGTCCTCATGGCCGGAAGTGGGGAGCGATCAGACTAGTTTGCTAGTCGTGGCTGACATGCCTACGAGGGAACTCATTCTGCGCGAGGCCAGGTCGTGCTTCGCCAATCAGGGCTACGAGGGAACGTCGCTCAACGACATCGCCGCCGGCGTCGGGATCCGACGCCCCAGCCTCATGCACTACTTCCCCTCGAAGGAGGCGATCTACCAGCAGATCCTGCAGGACGCCCTCGACGACTGGGGAAAGAGGATCAGCGAGATCGGCTCCAGCCCAGACGGCTGGACCGTGGTCGAAGCGGTGCTGGAGGCCAGCTTCGACTTCTTCCGTCACAACCCCGAGATCGTCCGCATCGTCCGCCGGGAGGCGCTCACCGACAAGGGCCACCTCGGTTTCGACCTCGGCATCGCCCTCCGGCCGTACTTCATTCGCTCGGTCGCCTTCTTCGAGCGGGAGATGGAGGCGGGACGCTTCCGCCGCCACGACGCCGAGAACCTGGTCGTCACCGGCTACGGGGCGTTGCTCACGTACTTCTCCGACCACTTCATGTTGGTCGGATTGCTCGGGCGCGACCCGCTGGCCGAGGAGCAGCTGGACGCCCGGCTCCGCCACTTCCGCGATTTCGTGCGGTCGGCCCTCGAGCCGATCGAATCGATCACCGGTGCCGCCCCCGATGCGGCGGCCGGAGGCTCCTCGTCGTGAACGTCGGGCGGGCGGTGCGCGTCTGGGGGCTGGCCGTCGTGCTGGCCCTCGTGGCCTTCGGCTCCTACCGAGCCGCCCTCGATCGCGACACCGACGTGGTCAGCACCGAGGACATCGTCTACGAGCAGGTCCCGGGCACACCGCTGTTGTCGGGCCGCCGGGCCCCGCTCACCCTGCAGGCCCCCGTGGTCGACGCCGAGATCGCGCCCGTCCTGCAGGCGATGATCGACGCCTCGCCCGAGGCCACCTGCCTCCAGGTGCAGACCGGCGACCGCGTGCTGGAGCCGACGTCGAACACCCGGACCCAGCTCCTCCCGGCGTCCAACCAGAAGCTGTTCACCACCTACGCTGCGCTCGAACTGCTCGGCTCCGATTTCACCTTCACCACCGAGGTCCGGGCCGACGGGGCCGTGGCCGGGGGCGTGCTCGACGGCAACCTCTACGTGATCGGCGACGGCGACCCGTACCTGACCACCGAGAACTGGTGGGAGCAGTACGAGGAGACCGACGGCCGGTTCCACACCCGGTTGGAGGATCTGGCCGACGACATCGCCGCCACCGGCGTGGTGACGGTGACGGGCAGCCTCATCGGCGACGAGTCGTTGTACGACACGGTCCGGGCCGGGCCGTGGGCCGAGCGGATCCTGATCCAGCAACAGTCGGGGCCGCTGTCGGCCCTCGCCGTCAACGAGGGTTTCAACGACTGGCCCAGCGACACCAACGGCGTGGCCCGGGGCCGCTCGCCGTCGTCGGACCCCGCCCTGGACGCGGTGGCCGTCCTCAACCAGCTCCTGGCCGAGCGGGGGGTTCAGATCGAGGGTGGTCCGGCCACCGGGGTGACCCCGCCGGGCACCACCGAGGTCGCCGCCATCTCGTCGCCGAACCTTGTGGAGATCGTCACCCACGTCAACAGCTACAGCTCCAACTACGGCGCCGAGCTCCTCCTCAAGCGCATCGGGCTGTTCGGGGCGGGCGAGGGCTCGACCGTGGCCGGCAGCGGGGTGATGCTCGACCTGCTCCGCACCGACGGTGTGCCGACCGACGGGCTGTTGCTCGAGGACGGCTCCGGCCTGGCCGACACCAACCGGGTCACCTGCGCCGCCATCGCCGCCGTGCTCGCCGCCGCCGGTCCCGATTCGGACTTCGCCCGATCGCTCGCGATCGGCGCCGAGCGGGGCAGCCTGCTTCTCCGCTTCGTCGAGTCGACGGCGGCCGGCGACGTCTACGCCAAGACCGGCACCCTCAACGACTCGACGGCGCTCTCGGGCTACGTCCGCTCGGTGACCGACCCCGAGCAGTGGCTGACCTTCGCCTACGTGGCCAACGACGAGCTGATCATCGCCAACACCGAGGTGCGCGAGCTCCAGGACCCGTTCGTGGTCGCCATCACCGACTATCCGGGCGAACCCGTCATCGAGGATCTGGATCCGCTGGAGCCGATCGACGCCGATTCCTAGCCGCGGAGGGCCGGGGTGGAGGGGGCGATGCGGTGACGCATCCCGGCCTTGATCCCTCCTCCGGTGTCCGCGGTCGCTAGCGTTGTCCGTTCATGGCCGTCATGCCCCAGTTTCCGCTCGGCACCGTGCTGTTCCCCACCATGGTGCTACCGCTCCATGTTTTCGAGCCGCGGTACCGGACGATGGTGACCGAGGTCCTCGACGGCGACGGCACCTTCGGCGTCGTCCTCATCGAGCGGGGGGCCGACACCGGGGGCGGCGACGTCCGCACCGATTTCGGCTGCACCGCCCAGGTGTTGGAGGCCGAACAGTTCAGCGACGGGCGCTGGGCCCTGATCACGATGGGGGTCGAGCGCTTCCGGGTCTCGGAGTGGCTCTCCGACGATCCATTCCCCCGGGCCGAGGTGGACCTGTGGCCCGACGAGGCCACCGACGACGACCTGCAGGATCGCTATGAGGCGGTGTCGGCCAAGTTCCGCCGCTGCCTGGCCCTGGCCGCCGAGTCCGGCGTCGACGTCGGGCCCCTGCCGCCCAAGGTCGACGACATCGAGCTCGGCTGCATGCAGATGTCAGCGCTGGCCCCCGTGACCGCGCTCGACAAGCAGCGACTCCTCGGCGCTCCCGGTCCGGCGGAGCGCCTGCGTCTCCTCGACGTGATGATCGACGACTCCGTCGAGTTGATCGAGGCCCGCCTCACCGACAGCTGAGGACGCAAGTTCCCCGCCTGTGGTGCCTCGGAGCACCATCGCCCCTCATACACTCCGATACAGCATCGAGACGAGGAGGCCAGGTGACGAGTCCCAACCCTCTGGAGGGCGCACAGGAAATCCAGCAGATGGTGGTGGGCTATGCCAAGCAGGAGACGGTCGAACCGCTCAAGAGCCTTGGCCGCTACCTCGGATTCGGTATCGCCGGCTCGCTGTTCGTCTTCCTCGGAGCCTTCTTCTTCGGTCTCGGTCTCCTGCGCCTGATGCAGAGCCTCGAGGTGTTCAGCGGATCGTCGTGGGCGTCGTCCCTGCCCTACGTCATCGCCATGGCCGCGCTCCTGCTCATCCTCGTCCTGATCTATTCGGCCATGAGCCGAGCCCGTAAGAAGGTCCGCTGAAGGAAGCGTTATGACTGAAGCATCCAACATCACGCCCGCCGACATCGAGGCCAAGTTCCGCGACATCCAGGGCCAGATCGATGTCGTGGCCGAGGACGGCAAGAAGAAGGCCGTGGTGGCCGGTGCCGTCGGCGCCGTGCTGCTGTTCCTCATCGTCTACTTCCTGGGCCGCCGGGCCGGCAACCGCAAGAGCACGGTCCTGGAGATCCGCCGACTGTGATCGAGCGCCTCATCCGCTGGGGCGTACCTCGCTACCTCGGCGGGCCGTCCCGCAACTGGGTCTTCACCAGCCTCGCCCTGGCCGGCTACCGGCTGGCCCGGCGGGGCACGGGCCGACGCCAGATCATCGACGTCGGGCCGGTCGGCACCGGTAAGAAGATCGTGATCGAGCACGTCCCCGAGAGCCACGCCCAGCAGATCAAGGGCGAGAAGCGGGCTGCGAAGGCGGCCAAGCGGGAGCGACGGGCGGCGAAGAAGGTGCGCCGGGGGGAACGGCGCGACGAGCGCCAAACGGCCAGGGCCGACCGTAAGGTCCGCCGCCACGAGCGCAAGGACCGGCGGCGTCGACGTCGGGCCGAGCGGGCCGAGCGTCGAGCGGCCAAGGCGGCCGCCGCCGGCACCACCGACTGACCCGGCGAGCGGGAGCCGGGTTCCCGGCTCGATCGCGGCATGCTGGAGGGGTGAAGGTGCTGCTTCGAAACCCGACGCGTGAGGTGGAGATCGCCGGTCCGATCTCCGTGGTCAAGCTGTTGCAGCAGCTCGACCTGAACCGCGAGGCGGTCCTGGTCATCCGCAACTCGGAGCTGGTGCCGGGTGACGCCCGTCTGGAGGACGACGCCGTCGTCGAGATCAGGCCCGTCATCAGCGGAGGCCAGGGGTGAAGTGCCGGGTGTGCCGCGGCCCGGCCGTGATCGACGTGGCCCGCCACAACGCCAACTTCTGCGTGGAGCACTTCCTGCGCTACTGCCGTCAGCAGGTGGAGCGGGCCATCAAGGACTTCGACATGCTGACTCCGGGGGAGAAACCCCTGGTGGCGGTGTCGGGGGGCAAGGACAGCCTGGCGGTGTGGGACCTGTTGGGCGAGCTGGGCTACGAGGCCGACGGCCTCTACATCGGGCTCGGCATCGGCGAGTACTCCGACACCTCGGGCCGCTACACCCGTGAGTTCGCCGCCGGCCGAGGTCTCAAGCTGATCGAGATCGATCTACGGGACCGCTACGACTACGACATCCCGACCGCCGCCGCCGTCACCCGTCGGGTGCCGTGCTCGTCGTGTGGGCTGTCGAAGCGGCACCTGTTCGACAGCGCAGCCCTCGACGGCGGTTACGACGCCGTGGTGACCGGCCACAACCTCGACGACGAGGCGGCGGTGCTGTTCGGCAACGTGCTGCGGTGGCAGAACGACTATCTGGGTCGACAGCGCCCGGTGCTACCCGCCGGCAACGGCTTCCCCCGCAAGATCAAGCCCCTCGTCCGCCTGACCGAACGGGAGACCGCCGCCTACTGCGTGCTGCGGGGGATCGACTACATGGTCGAGGAGTGCCCGATGGCGGCGGGCAACAAGCACCTCCACTACAAGGAGGCTCTCAACGACATCGAGCTCCGCTCGCCCGGGACGAAGGCCGACTTCTACTTCAGCTTCCTGCGCCGCGCCGTCGACCGCTTCGCCGAGCCGGTCGGCGACGCCGGAGCGGCCGGCACCGCCGCCCAGGCCGCTCCGGATGCCGGTGCGGTCACCGGCGATGCCGCCGACGAGACCGCCGGCGCCCCCGGACTCGGGACCTGCGCCCGCTGCGGAGGCCCGGCCGGTGGCGAGGTGTGCGCCTTCTGCCGACTGACCGAGCAGGTGGCCGGCCGGGAACCGGTGCCCGTCGAACTGGTGAGGAGAGTCAAGTGAGCGCCCAGCTGACGATGGGGGACATGGTCCTCCTGATCGACCACAAGGGTCGCCGCTACCTGGTCACCCTGACCGAAGGCAAGGAGTTCCAGTCCCACGCCGGGGTCCTGCCCCACGAGGAGATCGCCGGCGTGGTCGAGGGCGACGAGGTGGCGACGACCAAGGGCCAGCGGTTCCGCGTGTTCCGCCCGACGCTCACCGATTTCGTCCTCTCGATGCCTCGGGGGGCGCAGGTCATCTACCCGAAGGACCTCGGCCCGATGCTGCTGTTGGGCGACATCGGCCCCGGCATGCGGGTGCTGGAATCGGGTGTCGGTTCGGGCGCCCTGTCGATGACGATGCTCCGGGCCGGGGCCGACGTCACCGGCTACGAACTCCGGGAGGACTTCGCCGCCCGGGCCCGGAACAACGTGGCCGCCTTCCTCGGCCGGGACACCCTCGATCGCTACCACGTCGAGATCCGCAACTGCTACGAGGGCATCGACGAGACCGACGTCGATCGGGTGATGCTCGACCTGCCCGAGCCGTGGCAGGTCGTGCCCCACGCCGAGAAGGCGCTACGACCGGGCGGGATCATCGTGTCCTACAGCCCGTCGATCATGCAGGTCACGAAGTTCACCGACGCACTCAAGCGGGCCCCGTTCAGCGAGATCTCCACCGTCGAGGTCCTGAACCGGGGGTGGCACGTCGACGGTCAGGCCGTCCGCCCCGACCACCGGATGGTGGCCCACACCGGTTTCCTCACCCGGGCCCGACTCCTGGCTCCCTGAGCCTCGACCTCCCGAAGGCCGCCGACCTCGGGGCGGCGCCGTCAGTCGTCGAGCCAGGAGGCGGGCGCGCCTCGCTGCACCTTGTTGAACCGGCTGGCGAAGCTCGGGGTGTCGAACATCGGGTTCTCGGCCCGGCCGAAACCGAACAGGTGCTGGCCCACCCGCCGCATCTGCATCTCCTCGGCTCCCTCGGTGATCCGGTAGCGGCGATGGTGGCGGAAGATGTGCTCGAAGGGCATGTGACGGCTGTAGCCGATGCCGCCGTGGACCTGGATGGCCCGATCGGCGGCCTCGCCCACCAGACGGTTGGCCCGATAGTTGCACATGGCCACCTTGTCGGAGATCTCGGTGCCGTGCTCCACCTGGTCGAGCTGCCACGCCGTCTTGCGGATCAGCTCCCGCAGCATGGCGGCCTCGGTGTGCATCTCGATCAGGGGCCACTGGATGGCCTGGTTCACAGCCAGGGGCCGGTCGTGGATCATGCGCTCCCGGGCGTACTTGACCGCCTCGTTGATGCAGTACTGAGCGGCTCCGAGACTGGAGGCGGCCTGGCGGATCCGGTTCTCGTGGACGAAGAGCTGCGCCGTCTCCAGCCCCCGTCCCTCGGCCCCGAGAATGTCGCTGTCGGACACCCGGACGTCGTCCAGGGTCACCTCGGCGTGGTCGGAGGGCATGTTGTAGGTCCACCACATGAACTCGACGGTGAAACCGGGGGTGTCGACCGGGACGATGAACGTGGTGATGCCGGTGGCCTCGCCGGGCTTCCCCGAGGTGCGGGCGAAGATGTAGTCGTGGGTGGCGGCGTGCATGCCGGTGTTCCACCGCTTGGCCCCGTTGATCACCCACTCGTCACCGTCGCGGTAGGCGTTGGTCTCCATCCGGGTGGCGTCGGTGCCGGCCATCGGCTCGGTCAGGCCGAAGCCGATGCGGGCCTCACCGGCCAGGATCCTGGGGATCCAGTACTCCTGCTGAGCCGGCGAACCGTAGGTCTCCATCATGAGCACGGTCGGGAAGTTGCCGACGATCGAGCTCTCGTTCTGCAGGTCGTTGTGGAGTCCGAGCCCCTTGGCCGCCAAATGCTCCCGGATGATGGCCATCGCCAGGTTCGACCCGTCCTGGCCGCCGAAGCGCTTGGGCAGGTGGTACTTGAGGTAGCCGGCGGCATCGGCCCGGCGGCGCATCTCCCGCAGCAGGGCCTCCCACTCCGCGTTGGGCCAACCGTTGCGGTCCCAGTCGGTACGACTGTCCTCCCGACGGTGGTCGAAGAAGCGGATGTTGTCGTTCTCCCGCTCCAGCGGCTTGATCTCGTCCTCGATGAACCGGTCGAGTTCGTCGAGCAGTTGCTGAATGTCGGCCGGTATGGCGAAGTCCATGGCGCTATCCCCCTGGGGTCGAGGGCGACGGCGCCTCCGACGCAGGCGATGTTACGGGGGTGGCCGCCATTGCCACCAACCTGGACCCTGGTTGGCCTAGCCTCGTAGCCGTGCGTCTGGTTCCGGGCAAAAGGTGATGGCCGTCGACCGTCTTGAGCGACACGACCTGCTCAATGCGGCCCTCCTCGCCGCCGTGCTTCTGCTGCTCGGTTTCGGCATCATCACCGCAGTCCGGACCCTCGGCGACACCCTCGACGACGGCGTGATCGTGGCCGAGAAGGAGCCGACGCTGGAGTCGGAGGCCACCGTCACCGACACCACCGAGGAGGAGGCCGACGACGAATCGACCACCACCACCGCCGTGGTCGCCGCCCGCCCGCCGGAGGAGGTGCAGGTCCGGGTGGCCAACGGCGCCCGACGGGTCGGCGTCGCCGGAGCGGGGACGGCGGTGTTGGCCGAGGCGGGCTACGACACGCTCGACGCCAAGAACGGGCCGACGATGGACGACAGCATCGTCTACTACATCAGCGGATTCGCCGCCGACGCCGTGTTGGTGGCCGAGACACTGGGGCTCGACCCGACGGCCATCGAGCCCATGCCCAGCGACCCCGGGGTGGAGCTGGCCGACGCCAAGGTGATCGTGATCCTCGGCATCAACTCCGACTACTAGCGGTCCCGCCCTCGCCCCACCCGAGCGCCGACCTCGGATCTCGCCGGAGGCGGCGCAGGCGATGCGCTGGGACGCACCCGCTCAGCTCGGCGAGATGTCGAGCGGGGGATCGGGCAGGTCGCCGGCCACCAGATCGGGGAGCAGCCGGGGGAGACCGGGCGGCAGGAACGCCGTCTCAGCGGTGACCACCTCGTCGAGCGTCCACCACCGGGCGCCCTCGAAGGCCATCGCCTCCAGCATCTCGAGGTGACCCGGGCGGCGGATCTCGGTCTGCTCGGTCCAGGCGACGTGGATGTACTCGTCCTGGTCGAAGTAGAGGCCGGCGAACGTGAACTGCACCTGCTGGGTCCACACCACGGGCCCCACCTCGGCCTCGGTGATGCCCGCCTCCTCCCACAGCTCGCGGGCGGCGGTATCGGCCGAGGTCTCGCCGGGATCCATCCCCCCGCCCGGTATCTCCCACCACCCGGGTCCACCGGGGTTGGCCGGATCCTTCGACTTGATGAGCAGGATCCGTCCGTCGCCGTCGAGGACCACCACTCGAGCCGCCTGTCGTCGTCGTGATCCCGATGCCATTCGAGGCACGGTACCGACGAAATCGGAGCCATGACTCGCACGAGATGGAGGGAGGTGCCACCATCAGGGCCGGACGACGAGTCGCCCATCCCTCGACGAAGCCGGTTGCGCCATGAGTCCTCTGCATCATCAGCCCTCGCGGTACCTGTCGTTCAACGCCGAGCAGTGGGCCATGTTGCGGGCGGCGACGCCGCTCACCCTCACCGAGGAGGACGTCGACCGGCTCCGGGGCCTCAACGACGCGCTGAGCCTCGACGAGGTAACCGACGTCTACCTCCCCGTCTCCCGCCTGCTCAACCTCTACGTCGGCGCCGCCCAGGAGCTGTACCGGGCCACCGACACGTTCCTGGGCAAGCTGCCGGAGAAGGTTCCGTTCATCATCGGGGTGGCGGGCTCGGTGGCCGTCGGCAAGTCGACGACGGCCCGCGTGCTGCAGACCCTGCTGGCCCGCTGGCCCGATCACCCCAAGGTCGACCTGGTGACCACCGACGGCTTCCTCCACCCCAATGCGGTGCTGGAGGAGCGCAACCTGATGGACCGCAAGGGTTTCCCCGAGTCCTACGACCGGCGCCGACTGCTCGAGTTCGTGGCCGAGATCAAGTCCGGCACCCCGCAGGTCGAAGCCCCGGTGTACTCCCACCTGACCTACGACGTGCTGCCCGGTGAGCAGCTGGTGGTCAACCGGCCCGACATCGTGATCGTCGAGGGACTCAACGTCCTCCAGACCGGTACCGCCGAGGAGGACAGCTCGCTGTTCGTGTCGGATTTCTTCGACTTCTCGATCTTCGTCGACGCCGACGTCAACCACATCCGCAACTGGTACGTCGAGCGCTTCTTCGCCCTCCGGGAGACCGCCTTCCGCGACCCGCAGTCGTATTTCAGTCGCTACGCCAAGCTCAACGACGAGGAGGCGACGAAGACGGCGACCGACATCTGGACCCGCATCAACGAGCGCAACCTCTACGAGAACATCCTCCCCACCCGGGAGCGGGCCGACCTCATCCTGCGCAAGGGCGCCGACCACGCCGTCACCGAAGTCCGCCTCAGCCGCCTCTGATCACGGATGAATCGACGTCCCTGAGCTGGGCCGACGGGCCCGGTTCGGCGGTGATTCGGATTGGGTTACACGAGTTGGTCGTCTCTGGTAACCGGTAGGTCAAGCCGCTATGGTCGCCAGACGTTGTTGCCTGCAGAGCGTTGGGAGAGCGTGTTGAGGCATTGGTTGCGAGTGGTTTGTGCTGTCGCAATCGTCGTAACGTCCTTTTTCGGATACACCTCCAGCGCCGGAGCTCAAGAAGACGGTGAGTCGATCGGCGGCCGTCTTCGAGTCGAGGACGACACCGGAGAACGTGTACCGGTGGAGGGTGTGCTCCTCACCGTTGACGGTGAGGGCGAATCGACGACCGACGCCGACGGGAACTGGTCGGTTCCCGTGAGTGGGCCGGGGACCTACACGGTGACCCTGGACGCCGAGACCCTGCCCGAGGGAGTTTCGCTTGCCGACGCCGATAGGGCGTCGCTCGAGGTGCTGGTGGAGGCGGGGCAGGCCAAGACCACGCTGTTCGCCCTCAGCTCGGGCGCCGGCGGCGACGATGCCGACGACGGGAGCGGCATCACCGGGCGCCGGGTGGCTCAGCTCACCGTCGAGGGCCTCAAGCAGGGCCTGTACCTGGCCATGGCCGCCATCGGCCTTTCGCTGATCTTCGGCACCACCGGCCTGGTGAACTTCGCTCACGCCGAGCTAGTCACCTGGGGCCAGCTGATGACCTTCTTCTTCAACTACTACGGCCTGGCCGGTCTCATCGGCTTCCTCGCCCCGCTGCCGGGCCCGTTCGGAGACGGGGTCAACCTCATCTTCGCCGCCCTCCTCGGCATGGTCATGGGTGGCCTGATGGGTTACGCCCTGGACCGAGGGATCTTCCGGGGCATGCGCCGCTCGGGGGTCAGCCTGATCGCCCAGATGGTGATCACGATCGGGCTGTCGATCGTGATGCGCTACGTGTTCCTGTACTTCTTCGGCGGCAACCCCCGCTTCTTCCGGGACTTCGCCGGCCAGCAGGCCATCTCCATCGGCCCGGTCGAGATCACCCCGAAGGACCTGGTGGCGATGATCATCTCGATCATCGTTCTGATCATCGTCGGCGGCCTCCTCCAGTTCACCCGGATGGGCAAGGCGATGCGGGCCGTGGCCGACAACCGCGATCTGGCCGAGTCGTCGGGTATCGACGTCCAGCGGGTCATCAGCATCGTATGGATCTCCGGCGGGGCCCTGGCCGCCCTCGGCGGCGTCTTCTTCGGTCTCGACCAGATCAAGTGGGACTTCGGCTTCCGGATCCTGCTCCTGATCTTCGCCTCGGTCACCCTCGGTGGCCTGGGCACGGCCTACGGCGCCCTGGTCGGCGCCCTCGTCGTCGGCGTGGTGATCAACCTGTCGACGATCTTCATCGACGTCGAGCTCAAGAACATGGTGGCTCTGCTGGTGCTGGTGTTGATCCTGCTGTTCCGACCCCAGGGCATCCTGGGCCGAGCGGAGAGGGTCGGCTGACGTGCTCGCATTCGACTGGGACATCATCCTCACCCAGACCTTCTCCCAGGCCTTCGGCACCCAGGCCATGGTGTTCGCCCTGGCCGCCATCGGTCTCAACATCCACTTCGGCTACACCGGCCTGCTCAACTTCGGTCAGGTCGGGTTCATGGCCGCCGGGGCCTACGGCGTCGGCATGTCGGTGTTCTGGCTCGACTGGGGTTTCTGGCCCGGCCTGCCCCTCGGCGTCTTCTACTGTCTGGCGCTGGCCCTGATACTGGGCATACCGACGCTTCGACTACGGGCCGACTACCTGGCCATCACCACCATCGCCGCCTCGGAGTCGATCCGGCTCTTCGTGCGGTGGCGGGGCAATCGGGATCGCACCGGTGCGGCCGAGGGCATCAACGACTTCGCCGATCCGTTCTACGACCTGAACACGCTCTTCACCCGGCCGGGCAACCGGTCCTACGAGTTCCTGTTCTGGGAGTACCGGGCCGACGATCTGTGGGTCATGCTTATCGGGTGGACGACCGTCGTCGTACTCCTCCTCTTCACCTGGCAGCTCATGCGCAGCCCCTGGGGTCGTGTGCTGCGGGCCATCCGCGAGGACGAGGACGCCGCCCGGGCCCTCGGCAAGAACGCCTACAGCTACAAGCTGCAGGCCCTGGCCATCGGCGGCGTGATCGGCGGCATCGCCGGCATGCTCCAAGCCATCGACAAGCAGTCGGTGCAGCCCGACACGTTCAACCCGATCATCACCTTCATGATCTGGACCGTCCTCATCGTCGGCGGCGCCGGTCGGGTGTGGTCGCCGGTGGCGGGCGCCATGTTCTTCTGGGGCGTGATCAGCGGCCTCAAGGCCTTCATGCGGGAACTGCTCGACACCAACGCCGAGGACGAACTCGAGCGCTTCCTCAACCTGTCGGTCATCAACATCGACCAGGTGCAGTTCATGATCTTCGGCCTGACCCTGATGCTGTTCATGCGGTACCGCCCGCAGGGCTTCTTCGGCTCCCGAGAGGAGATGGCACTCGATGACCGATGACGGCACGACCACCGACGGGGCCACGGCCACGGCCGAGGAGTTCGAGAACCCGGTCGAGGGCGTCTTCGACGACGTCGAGCGCACGCCGGGCGTGGCCAAGCCCGACCCGATCCTAGTGGCGGAGAACGTGGTGCGACGGTTCGGCGGCCTCACCGCCGTTGACGTCGACAAGGTCCAGATCCAGCGGGGCGCCATCACCGCCCTGATCGGCCCCAACGGTGCCGGCAAGACGACGTTCTTCAATCTGCTGACCGGATTCGACAAGCCCGACTCGGGCCACGTCGAGCTCAACGGCAAGTCGATCGACGGCGTGGCCTCCCACCGCCTGGCGGCGCAGGGGATGGTCCGTACCTTCCAGCTGACGAAGGCCCTGTCCAGGCTGACGGTGTTGGAGAACATGATGCTGGGGGCGAAGGACCAGGCGGGGGAGAACATCCTCAAGGCCCTGGTGTCGCCGCTGTGGCGGAGCCAGGAGACGTCGGTCGAGGAGTCGGCCCGAGCTCTCATCGAGCGGTTCAAGCTGACCCACATGACCGACGAGTACGCCGGCACCCTCTCCGGCGGCCAGCGAAAGCTGGTGGAGATGGCCCGGGCGCTGATGACCGACCCCGAGCTGGTGATGCTCGATGAGCCCATGGCCGGGGTGAACCCGGCCCTCACCCAATCGCTGCTCGGCCACGTGAAGCAGTTGCGGGCCGAGGGGCGCTCGGTGGTGTTCGTGGAGCACGATATGGACGTGGTGTCCGACATCAGCGACTGGGTGGTGGTGATGGCCGAGGGCCGGATCATCGCCGAGGGGCCACCGGCCTCGATCGCCGAGAACCAGACCGTGGTCGACGCCTACCTCGGCTCACACCACGACAGCGAACTGACCTTCGACGACGACGACCAGCCCGATCACGGCGGTGACGACGCCGATGAGGGGGCCGCCGAGGAGGCGGACTCCGACGACTCGGAGCCGGAGCCGTCCGCCGCAGTCGATGAAGCCGCCGATGAGGAGCGAGGAGACGACGATGAGTGATGACCTGCTGATCCACGTCGACAACGTCGTCGCCGGTTACGTGCCCGGCGTGGACATCCTCCAGGGATGCTCGCTCGAGCTGGCTCCGGGCGAGCTGGTCGGCATCATCGGCCCCAACGGTGCCGGCAAGTCGACCCTGCTCAAGTCGCTGTTCGGTCTGATCCCGGTGCGGAGCGGATCGGTGACGTTCCGGGGTGAGGACATCACCTCGATGACCGCCCACGAGCTGGTGTCGCGGGGCATCGGCTACGTGCCGCAGACCCAGAACGTCTTCCCCTCGCTGTCGGTCTCGGAGAACCTCGAGATGGGGGTGTTTCTCAAGCCGAAGCGGTTCCGGGAGCGGCTCGATTTCGTGACCGAGATGTTCCCCCGCCTGGCCGAGCGCATCGGCCAACGGGCGGGCTCGCTGTCGGGCGGTGAGCGTCAGATGCTGGCCATGGGCCGGGCCCTGATGGCCGACCCCCAGGTGCTCCTGCTCGACGAGCCGAGCGCCGGTCTGTCACCGATCCTGCAGGATCAGGTGTTCGTCAGGACCAAGCAGATCAACGCCGCCGGCGTGGCCGTGGTGATGGTGGAGCAGAACGCCGCCCGCTGCCTCCAGATCTGCGATCGGGGCTATGTGCTCGACCAGGGCCGCAACGCCTACACCGACACCGGCCGCAACCTGCTGACCGACCCCAAGGTCATCGAGCTCTACCTCGGCACCCTGGCCAAGCGGGACTGAACCCGGCTCGGCCCAGGCGGCACCGTTCGGGTACCGACCGGTCGGTGCTCGACGACGACGTCAGTCGAGCCGTTTGACGGCGGTCACGGTGCCGTCGTCGTCCTGGCCCGTCGGCTCGTAGCGCCGAGCTCGATACAGCGGGCCCGGTGTACCGGGCCCGTCGGCCCACGCCGTCTCCACCGCGGTGGCGCCCCACGACCGACACCGGGCCTCGAAGGCGTCGAGGGCGGCCGAGCCGATGCCGCGACGCTGGTGCAGCCGGTCGACCACGAGCTGCCACAGGTAGGGGTGGGGCACGGTGTCGGACGGCTCGACGGCGAGGAGGAACCCGACGATCTGGCCGTCGGCCTCGATCGCCCGGTACCACGGCACCACGGGTACGCCCTGGTACGACGGGGGAGCGAGGGCGTGGCGGAAGGCGACCCCCATCGGGGCCACGAACCGCTCCTGCGACTTGTGTGGCCCGAGGCGGCCGACGGCCTCGGCGTTGTCGGCGGTGAGCTCCACCAGGGCCACCCGCTCGGGGCGGTGCCGGGGGCGTGACCGCCAGAGATCCCAGTCGGCCCGGGGCATCCCGTAGAGGATGTCGTCCGAGCACTCGTCGCCGACCCAGAACGACCGGCGGGTCAGGCCCTCGAACACCAGCCCGCACGCCTCCATCACCCGGAGGGAGGCGACGTTGTCGGGGTGGGCCGACGCCTCGACCCGGCTCACCCCGAACTCGAGGAACAGGTAGTCGATGATGGCCTCGGTGGCCTCGGTGGCGTACCCCTTGCCCCAGTGATCGGGGTGGAAGGTGTAGCCGACCTCGGCGCTGCGACCCGCCCATCGGATCCCGACGTAGAGATCGCCGACGATCGTCTCGGGAGCGTCGGCCTCGACGACGGTCAGCGACCAGCCTTCGCCGTCGGTGGGCCCGTCCATGGCCACCAGCCTGGCCACGCCCTGCTCCGCCCGCTCTCGGGGGTAGGGCATCTCCCAGTCCTGGTAGCGGGCCACGGCGGGTAGGTTGCGGCGCTGGTAGGCGGCCTCGGCGTCGCTCAGGATCGTGGGCCGCAACACCAGGCGCTCGGTCCGGATCGGTTCGAAGCCCATGGCGGCCGAAGCTAGCCCACCGATGGGCGCCGAGCGGCCGGAAAACGGCGGAGCCCCGGCCACAGCGACCGGGGCTCCACTCGTGTTCAGCTCAACTCGACCGAAGTCGAGCCGTGATCAGCTGGCGAAGACGTACTCATCGAGGGTGTCGTCGCGACCCTCGGTGCCGTAGGTCTGGATACGGAACGAGGCGGCAGCCGGCTCACCGGCGTCCACGAACTCGTACGGGCCGCCAAGGCCGTCGTAGTCGGGGTCGCCCCCGGCCTCGACGATGGCCTTGCAGTCGGCGAAGGTGGTGCACTTCTCGCCGTCCTTGGTGACGCCGTTGATCTCGGCGGCGATGGCCATGCCATCGTCACTGCCGGCGATCTCGGCGGCCAGGGCGGTGATGACCACCGAGTCGTAGGTCTCGGCGCCGTAGGCGGTCACCGAGTCCGGCGGCATCTCACCCTCGAGGCGGGTGATGAAGTCGCTGATGGAAGCCAGGTCCACCGAGGGAAGCGTCTGCTTCATGCCCTCGAGGATGGTGGCGTCGGCCATCTCACCGTCGATGCCGTCGTTACCGTCGACGCCCCACACGTTGGTGTCACTGGTCGGGCCAATGCCACGCTCGTGCATGGTGTTGAGGATGTTGGCGGACTCGGCGAAGCCGATCACGACGATGGCGTCAGACCCGGCCTCGACCAGCTGGTCGATCTCGGCGTCGAAGCTCTCGACGTCGATGGCGTAGGGAATGAATTGGTCGATCACGCCGCCGGAGCCCTCGAAGTTCTCCTGGAAGGCGTCGGCCAGACCCTGGCCGTAGGACTCCTGGCGGAACAGGACCGAAGCGGTCTCGTTGCCCTGGTCGAGCACGGCGTTGGCCAGCACGCGACCCTGCAGGAGGTCCGACGGAGCGGTCCGGAAGTACAGACCGTTGTCGTCGTAGGTGGTGAAGTCCGGCGAGGTGTTGGCCGGCGAGAACTGGATCACTCCGGCGCCGGTGATCTTGTCGATCACGGTCTTGGACACGGCCGAGGAGGCAGCGCCCATGATGGCGTCGGCGTTGAGGGCCAGCAGACGGTCGACCTCGGCGTTGGCCAGGTCGGTCGTGGTGTCGCCGGAGTCGCCCTGCTCGAGGACGACGTCCTGACCGAACACACCGCCGGCGGCGTTGATGTCCTGGACGGCCAGCTCGGCGCCCGCGACCTCGGCCGGGCCGAGGAAGGCCAGGTCACCGGTCACAGGAAGGATGGTGCCGATGGTGAGCACACCATCGCTCTCGCCACCGGCGGACTCTTCGTCCTCCATGGCGTCCTCTTCCTCGTCCTCCATGGCGTCTTCCTCTTCCGCGACCTCTTCGGTCTCGGCCTCGGTTGACTCCTCGGTCTCGTCGGTGGCTTCGTCATCGGCGTCGTCGCTACCGCAGGCGGCAGCGACGAGGCTGAACGCGAAGAGCAGCGCGAGAAGGCGCCACAGTTTGCTTCGACTCATCTAGATCCTCCCCAATGAGTTCATGAATGAGAGCCGTACTGGCCCGATTACACAGTCCGTGTTGGACTGAACGCCTACTTGGCGATCGATCGAGTGTAGCCACCCTCGACCAGAATGGATGTCACGTAGCAGATCTGAGCCAAAAGAGCCATTGCCACGTTACGTGCTCGATGTTTCACTAAGAGTGCGGGAACGAAGCCGAACAAGCCGGTTGCAGCATGGCGGGTTGCTGCACCGGGCCTCGTCTACGGGGTGTCGGTTTCTTGGCTGGGAGTGGCAAGCGGGCCACTCCCAGCCCCCTCTCCTCCGCCGGGGCGACCGAGCCCCGGCTACGAGGAGCCCGATCCGGCCTCCGTCGCCGCCCGGACGGCGGGTACGACCTCCTCGACGTAGACCCGCAACGCCCGCTCGTCGAAGGGCGCTCGCAGCGCAACGTTGACCAGCTGGGCCCCGTTGGCCACGTAGGCCATCACCGCGTCGAAAGCGTCGTCCGGCGTGCCGAGCAGAGTCCCGGCCATGATCGCCTCGGCCCGGGCACCCCAGGCGCGGAAGCCCTCGGCCCGGATGGCCTCGGCCCGCTCGGCGTTGCGACCGAGGGCGAAGGAGAGGTTGACCGAGCGTTCGATGTCGGACCGGTCCCGGCCCTCGGCGACGCACCAGTCGTCGAGCACACCGTTGAGGCGGCCGAACTCCTCGGCCGAGACATACGCCGCATTCCACCCGTCGGCGTAGCGGGCCACCGTGCGCAGCGTCCGCTTCTCGCCCCGACCCCCGATCCACAACGGCAGCCGACCCGCCGGTTGGGGCAGGCAGCTGGCGTCGACCAGCCGCACGTGCTCGCCGTCGAAGGAGGTTCGGCGGATGCCGTCGGCGTCGATCCGGGAATGGGTGCCGGGACCGGCGGCGGCCGGGGTGAGCATCTCGCCGATCACGGCGGCCGCCTCCTCCAGGTGGTCGAGGCGGATCCCGGCCCGGGGGAAGTCGTAGCCGTAGGCGACGGCCTCGGGCTGATGCCAGCCACCCCCGAGCCCGAGCTCGAACCGACCCTCCGAGAGGTGGTCGAGGGTGATCGCCGCCTTGGCCAGCACCCCGGCGTTGCGGTAGCCGACGTAGAACACCAGGCAGCCGAGGCGGGCGTTGACCGTCTCGATCGCCATCGCCCCCAGGGCCGCCACCGGCTCGAAGTGGTCGATCGTGCCCCCGGCGGGCGGGGCCTCGTAGAGGTGATCCCACAGCGACAGCCAGTCGAGGCCGTCGTCGTCGAGCCGGCGCCACAGGGCCCTGAGCTCGCCCATCGAGAGGTTCTGCTGCCCGATGTGGGCCCCGAGCTGGACGGTCACGGGTTCGTCAGCAGGTCGATGAGGCTGGAGGTGTCCCACCGGTTCCCGCCCCGGGCCTGCACCTGGGCGTAGAACTGGTCGACCAGGGCGGCCACCGGCAGGCGGGCGCCGAGACGGTCGCCCTCGGCCAGGGCGATGCCGAGGTCCTTGCGCATCCAGTCGACGGCGAACCCGAAGTCGAACTCGCCCCGGGCCATGGTCGAGCCCCGGTTGGCCATCTGCCACGAGCCGGCCGCGCCCTTGGAGATGACGTCGACGACGAGGTCGATGTCGAGCCCGGCCTGCTGCCCGAGGTGAATGCCCTCGGACAGGCCTTGCACCAGGCCGGCGATGCACAGCTGGTTGACCATCTTGGTCAGCTGACCCGAGCCCGCCGGGCCGAGCAGGGTGACGGCGGTGGCGTAGGCGTCGGCCACCGGGGCGATGGCGTCGAAGTGGGCCTGCTCGCCGCCACACATCACGGTGAGCACGCCGTTCTCGGCGCCGGCCTGGCCGCCCGAGACCGGGGCGTCGACGAACCCGACCCCCCGCTCGCCGCACGCCGCCGCCACCTCCCGGGCCAGGTCGGCCGAGGCGGTGGTGTGATCGACCAGAACCGAACCCGACGCCATGGTCGCCAGCACGCCCTCGTCGCCGTTGACCACCTGGCGGACGTCGTCGTCGGCGCCCACGATCGTCATCACCACCTCGGCATCGGCGGCGGCACCGGCCGGGGTGGGGGCGGCGGTACCGCCGTGGGCCTCGACCCATGCCTCGGCCTTGGCCGCCGTGCGGTTGTACACCGTCACCTCGTGGCCGGCGGCGGCCAGGTGCCCGGCCATCGGGAACCCCATCACCCCGAGCCCCACGAATCCGATCTTCGCCATGTCTGTCCTCCTCGACGTCCGGTGGTTGCGCCTGCCCTACCGGCCCAACACCCTGGCAGGATACGGCCCCGGATACGGCAGGATGGTCGGGTGAAACCGTCCCTGCGCAGCGAGGTACCGCCGTTCTACGTGATGGAGGTGATGCGGGCGGCCGCCGCCCGGGAGGAGGCCGGCCACCGCGTCCTCCACCTGGAGGTCGGTCAGCCGAGCACGCCGGCCCCGGCCGGGGTGCTCGCCGCCGCCCACGCCGCCCTCGACGATGATCGACTCGGCTACACCGGGGCCGCAGGCACCCCGGCGCTGCGGGATCGCATCGCCCGTTGGTACGACGAGCGGTACGGCCTGGCGGTGGCGCCGGAGCGGATCGTGGTCACCACCGGGGCCTCGGGCAGCTGCGTGCTCGGGTTCCTCGCCGCCTTCGACGCCGGGCAGCGGGTGGGGGTGCTCGCCCCTGGCTACCCGTGCTACCGCAACGACCTGCTGGCCTTCGGGATCGAGGTGGTCGAGATCGAGGTCGGCCCGGAGACCGACTTCCGTCCGACCGTCGAGGTGTTGGCCGCCGCCGGCGACCTCGACGGCCTGGTCGTCGCCAGCCCGTCGAACCCGACGGGCACGGTGCTCGGGGACGACCATCTGGCCGAGCTGTGCCGGTGGGCCGAGGCCCATGACGTGCGGCTGGTGGCCGACGAGATCTACCACGGCATCACCTATGACCAGCGGGCGCCGTCGATCCTCGCCCACCGCGACGACGTGCTCGTGTTCAACAGCTTCTCCAAGTACTTCTCGATGACGGGCTGGCGACTGGGCTGGGTGGTGGCCCCCGAGCCGATGGCCGAGGCGGTGGAGCGCCTGGCCCAGAGCCTGACCGTGGCCCCGCCCACCTTGAGCCAGCTGGCCGGGGTGGCCGCCTTCGACTGCATCGACGAGCTCGAGGCCAACGTCGAGCGGTACCGCACGAACCGGCGGATTCTGCTCGACGGACTCCCGGCGGCCGGGATCGACCGGTTGGCCCCGGCCGACGGCGCCTTCTACGTCTGGGCCGACACCTCCCACCTCAGCGATGATTCGCAGGAACTGTGCCGTCGCTGGCTCGACGAGCTCGGCATCGCCGCCACCCCCGGCATCGACTTCGACACCGCCCGAGGTCACCGCTTCGTCCGTTTCTCCTACGCCGGCGCCCCCGACGACCTGGCCGAGGCCATGGACCTCCTCGGCCGCCACACGGCCCGATGAGCACGGGCGGCCGGGGCCGGGCGAAGATGAGCCGGGCGATCAGCCGAGACCGACGAAACAGCGACCGATGAGCACCGAAACCCCGGCGGGCACCCCGCCGAACAAGAAGCAGCTCCTGTGGCGGGGCCTGACGAAACGCTGCCCGGCCTGTGGCTCCGGCGGCGTGTTCCGCTGGTGGTTGCGGATGAGCCCCCAGTGCCCCAACTGCGGCCTGACCTTCGAGCGGATCGAGGGTCACTGGGTGGGCGCGGTCGGCCTCAACACCATCGTCAGCTTCGGTTCGCTGCTGATCATCATGATCGTCGGGGTGGTCGCCACCTTCCCCGACATCGCCGTGGTGCCCGTCACCGCGTTCAGCGTCGGGGCCGCCATCGTGGTGCCCCTGATCTTCGATCCGATCAGTCGAACGTTGTGGACGGGAATCGATATCGCCATGCGCCCGTTGGAACCTTTCGAGGTCGATTGGACCAAGCTCCATCGCAACCGCTGAGGTGACCTCGCTGCTAGCGTGCGCCCCGACCTTCGGGGCACCCGACCAACCGAGAGGTGACCGCAACCGTGAACGACTTCGACCTGATCATCGTCGGCAGTGGCTCCGGCAACGCCATTCCCGACCACCTGAGCGACTGGAAGATCGCCCTGGTCGAGCGCGGCACGTTCGGGGGCACCTGCCTCAACGTCGGCTGTATCCCGTCGAAGATGTTCGTCCTCCCGGCCGACATCGCCGTGGCCGCCCGTCACGGCGGGCCCCGGTTGGGGATCGACACCGAGTTCAACGGCGTCGACTGGCCCGCCATCCGTGACCGGGTTTTCGGCCGCATCGACCCGATCGCCGAGGGCGGGCGGGAGTACCGGGCCACCGGCACGCCGAACGTCGAGCTGATCACGGGCACCGCCCGCTTCACCGGCGAGCGGACCCTGGACGTCGACGGGCGCACCATCACCGCCCCCCGGATCCTGGTGGCCACCGGGGCCCGACCCTTCATCCCCGAGATCGAGGGCCTGGCCGACACCCCGTTCCACACCTCCGACACCATCATGCGGCTCGACTCCCTACCCGCCCGGCTGGGAATCATCGGAGCCGGGTACATCGCCGTCGAGCTGGGGCACGTGTTCTCCGCCTACGGCTCGGCCGTCACGATGTTCAACCGGTCGGGGCAGATGGTCCGGGCCGAGGACGCCGAGATCTCCCAGCGGTTCACCGAGGTCTTCGCCGACCGGGTCGATTTCCGCCCCAACGCCATGCCGGAGCGGGTCTCCTACGCCGACGGGGAGTTCACCGTCGAGGCCGACGATCGGGCCCACACCTTCGACCAGCTCCTCGTCGCCGTCGGCCGCCGTCCCAACAGCGACCTCGTCGCCGCCACCGAGGGTGGTCTGCCGTTGGACGAGTGGGGGACGATCCAGGTCGACGACACCATGGCCACCCCGGTGCCCGGGGTGTGGGCCCTGGGCGACGTGGCCAACAGCTACCAGCTCAAGCACCTGGCCAACGCCGAGGCCAAGGTGGCGTTCTGGAACATGGCCCATCCCGACGACCAGCGCCGCGTCGACTATCGGGCCGTGCCCCACGCCATCTTCTCCCACCCCCAGGTGGCCGGTGTCGGCCTGACCGAGGCCCAGGCGGCCGAGGCCGGGCTCGACGTGGTCGTCGGTCGACGCGACTACGGCGGTACCGCCTACGGCTGGGCCCTGGAGGACACGACGTCGTTCGCCAAGGTGTTGATCGAGCGGGGGAGCGGCGAGATCGTCGGGGCCCACGTGATCGGGCCCCAGGCGGCGTCGATCATCCAACCGCTGATCCAGGCGATCCAGTTCCGCCAGTCGGCCCAGCAGGTGGCCGAGGACGTGTTCTACATCCACCCGGCGCTGACCGAGGTGATCGAGAACGCCCTGCTCGACGGCCTGGCCCAACTGACCTGATCCCCGCCCTCGGCACTCAACTGCACAGACGGCTAGGCCGATGAGTCTTGGAGAGGAGGGTTCTCCCATGTCTTCAAGGGCCGACAACCACGCCGATGTGCTGCGTTTCACTCCGGGCGCCTGCATGCTCGTGCACCAGGGCGTGATCCTGGCCGCCAACCCGGAGGCCGTCGACACCGTCGGCATGCCACTGGGCCGGCTGATCGGGGTCGATTTCCGCGATGTCGTCGTCGGCGAGTTCCGACCGACGGTGGTGAGCGCTCTCGACGACGCCGACGCCGAGACCTCGACGCTGCACACCCGGCTGGCCGAGGGCCTGAGCCCGGTCGAGCTGACCCTGCGGCGACTGCCCGACGACAAGACGATCATCGGCGTCCGCTCCACCCGATCCGAGTATCACTACTCGGCGCTGGCCCAGGGCGACCTCACGCACGACCAGCTCACCGGCCTGGCCAATCGCTACCACCTGCTCGAGCAGCTGCAGGAGCGGATGCAGGCGCGGACCCGGGCCCCGCTGGCCGTGATCGGTCTGTGGGTCGATGACCTGCCGACCCTGGCCCAGTCGCGGGGGCAGCGCATCGTCGATCGAGTGATCAAGGACGTCGGTCAGCGCCTCCAGGGACGCCTCCGGGGCCCCGATGTCCTCGGCCGCTTCGAGCCCGCCGGGTTCATCTCGGTGCTCACCTCCGACGCCACCGTGGCCCAGCTGGCCGACATCGCCGGTCGTCTCCGGGAGGAGGTCGCCTTCCCGGTCGAGATCGACGCCGGCCTGGTGTCGTTCACCGCCAGCGTGGCCGTCGGCTCCCTCACCGACCGCAAGACCACGATCGAGACGGTGATGGCCAAGCTCGATGAGGCGGCCGAGCGCCTGAGCCAGGGCCCGGGCAACAAGACCGAGGTGCTGAAGCTCTGACGGCCTGACGACGGCTCCGACGAGCCGGCCGATCGACCGGTCCCGGGACCCGGGCCGGTCCCGCCCGCCGGAGTAGAGTGCCGCCGATGAGCGACGTCGGTGGAGATCCGTCATGACCGAGACCGTGCGGATCGGGTTCGTCGGCTGCGGTCTCATCGCCCGCAGTCACGCCCGGGGTCTCAGCACCGTCGACGGCGTCGAGATCGGCCCGGTCCACGACACCGACCCGGAGCGGGCGGCGGCGTTCGCCCGATCGGCGGGCGGTACGGCCCGGCCGGTGCCCGACGCCGCCACCGTGATCGCCGAGGCCGAAGCCGTCTACGTCTGCACCTGGACCTCGGAGCACCCGCCGCTCGTCGTGGCCGCAGCCGAGGCGGGCAAGCCCGTGTTCTGCGAGAAGCCGCTGGCCGTCGACCTCGCCGGGGTGGAGGCGATGACGACGGCGGTGACCGAAGCCGGGATCGTCAACCAGGTGGGGCTCGTGCTCCGCCACTCGCCCGCCTTCCGCCGACTACGGCAGCTGAGCGGCGAACCGGCGGCCGGAGCGCTGATGAGCATCGTGTTCCGGGACGACCAGTACCTGCCGACCCAGGGGATGTACGGCTCGACCTGGCGAGGCGACCGGACCAAGGCCGGCGCCGGGACCCTGCTCGAGCACTCGATCCACGATCTCGACCTGCTGCGGTGGCTCCTGGGGCCGATCGAGACCGTCACCGCCCACACCTCCGCCCACCACGGCCTGGACGGCATCGAGGATCAAGCCACCGTGCTGCTCCGGGCGGCGAGCGGAGCGACGGCGACGCTCACCTCGATCTGGCACGAGGTGCTGTCCCGGCCATCGCAGCGGCGGGTCGAGGTGTTCCACCGGGACCGGATGCTGACCCTTGCCGGCGACTGGTCGGGCCCGGTGACGAGCGAGACCCCCGACGGCGTACGCACCGAGGAGCAGGGGGAGGCGCTGACGGCCGCCGCCGCGGCCGCCGATGGGCTGGGCGTCAACCCGGACGCCGATTTCGTCGTCGCCGTCCGGGGCGGCGGACCCGCCTATCCCGACTTCTCGCTGGCGGCGGAGGCCCACCGGCTCTGCGATGCGGCCTACCGGTCGGCGGCCGACGGGGGCACCACGCTCGGCGTCTGAGCGACCACGGACCGCCGGGAGCCACGACGGGTACCGTGGCGATCGACCCCGAGACCACGAGCAGGACCCCGAATGACCGCACCCATCGCCACCTCCCACCGGCCCGGGCCGTCGTGAGCAGCATCGCCGTCGTGGGCCCAGGCGGGGTCGGCATCTTCTTCGCCGCCCACCTGGCCGCCACCGAACACGAGGTGATCGCCTGCGCCCGACGGCCGTTCGATCGCTATGTCGTGGAGTCGAGCGTGGCACCGATCAGCGGTCCGGCCACGGTGCTGACCGACCCGGTAGCGGTCGAGGGCCCGGTCGACTGGGTGCTCGTCGCCCTCAAGGCCCAGCACACCTCCGGCGCGGCGGACTGGCTCGATCGACTCTGCGGGCCGGACACGGTCGTCGTCGCCCTCCAAAACGGTATCGAGGCCGAGTCCCGCCTCGCCCCCTTCGTCAACGGCGTCCCGGTGCTGGCGGCCGTCGTGTACTGCGGTGGCACCCTCGTCGCCCCGGGACACACGCGCAATACCGGTGGCGGTCGCCTCCTCCTGCCCGACGTCGACGAGTCGCATCGCCTGGCCGAGCTGTTCGCCGACACCGCAGCCGTCATCCGGCCCGACCCCGGCCACCACACCGAGCTGTGGCGCAAGCTCGGGATCAACGTGGCGGTCAACGGCGTCACCGCGCTGGCCGACAAGCCGATCGCCGTGGCCGGTGGCGGGCCCGGGCGGACGGTCGCCCGTGCTCTCCTCCAGGAGTGTTGGACGGTGGCCGAGGCCGACGGTGCCGAGTCGCTGCTCGAGACGATCGAGGAGACGCTCGACCGGTTCGCCACCTCGATCCACGCCGACACCTCGATGCGCCAGGACCGCAGAGCGGGGCGGCCGACCGAACACGATGCGCTCTACGGCGCCGTCGTCCGCCGCGGCGAGGCCCAAGGCATCCCGACGCCGGTGAGCCACGCCATCGGCGCCCTGGTCGCCGCCGGCGACTGATCCGTCACGCCGCCACCGGCCCGATCGATCCGATGGGGCCGCCGGATCAGACCGGTCGCCCGATCAGCGGGCGGCGAGGTCGGCTTCGGCGATTGCCCGGGCGACCTGGGGGTTGCCGCCGAGGTTCGTGGTGAGCTGCACCGTGATCTCGTGGGCCAGGATGTCCCACATGCGGTCGAGCAACTCGGCGGTCATGATCACGTCGGGCGTCCGGCTGATCTGGGCGTCGCGACGGAGCCGATCGGCCAGGGTACGGATGCCAACGAGGGTCGCCCCGACCGGCAGATCGAGCGGGGCCACGCCGGCGGCCCGGGCCGCCCGCACCCGCGACTCGGTGTCCTCGCAGAGGCCCTCGACGAGGGCCGCCACCAGCCGCTCGTACTCGTAACGGGGCGCCCGGGGCGCCCGGATGAGCAGCGACTGGGTGGCGCTGCGACCGGCCAGGCGGGACAGCTTGGCGATGCTGCCCTGCATGCCGGCGGCCCACGCCATACGACGGGATCGGCCGGTCTTGGGCGCCGGCTGGGGCGCCACGACGGTGGGCGAGCGCCGCTGGAGGCTGATGCGCTCGTCGTACAGCGTGCGCTGATCCGGGTCGGACAGCACCCGCCACGCCTCGTTGATCTGGGCCATGGTGAACGGCCCCGTCCCGATCGAGGCCACGTCGGGATGACATTCGCGGGCGAGCCGACGGTAGGCCTTGCGGACCTCCTCGATCGGGCTGGCCGGATCGACGCCGAGCAACTCGTAGTGGTTCTGCGGGCGGGCGTCGGGCATCGCCTCCATTGTGGCCCACACCGCTGCGCCCGCCAACGACGGGAGGGGCAGGAACGATACCCGTGGCCCTACCATGACGGCCGTGACCGATGACCCGTTCCTGCTTGTGGTGGGTGGTGCCCGCAGCGGCAAGAGCGACTTCGCCATCGAGGCGGCCCGGCGCCGCCGACGGCCGACGACGTTCGTGGCCACGGCCCAGGCGGGCGACGCCGACATGGCCGACCGGATCAGCCGTCACCAGGCCGATCGGCCGTCCTCGTGGGGGCTGATCGAGGAGCCGCTGGCCCTGGCCAAGGCGGTCGAGGCCGTGCCCGCCGACCACGTGATCGTCCTCGACTGCCTGACGCTGTGGGTGGCGAACGCCTTGTTCGCCGAGCGGACCGAGTCCGAGACGGTGGCCGAGGCCACCGAGGTGGCCCGTGAGCTGGGTCGGCGTGAGCCGCTGAGCGTGGTGGTGACCAACGAGGTCGGTCTGGGCATCCATCCCGAGACGTCGATGGGTCGCCACTACCGGGACCGCCTCGGTCGGGTCAACGCCGCCGTCGCCGCCGTCGCCGACCGGACGCTGTTCTTCGCCGCCGGCCTGGCGATGCCCCTCGCCGACCCCTTCCGGCTCCTGTCCGACGGGGAGTGAGCGGGTGCGCACCATCGTCACCGCCTATGCCTTCCTGACCCGGATCCCGATGCCCGACACCGGCGCCGACCAGGCTCGGGTCCGGGCTGCGGCCCTGTGGTTCCCCCTGGTCGGTCTCACCGTCGGTGCGGCCGTCGGCCTGGTCCACGTCGGGCTGTCGGCGCTCGTCGATCCGCTGGTGGCGGCCGCCGTCGCCGTGTCGGTCGGGGTGGCGATCACCGGCGGGTTCCACGAGGACGGCCTGGCCGACACCGCCGACGGGTTCGGCGGGGGCTGGACGGTCGAGCGCCGCCTGGAGATCATGAGCGACTCGCTGCTCGGCACCTACGGCGTGCTCGCCATCGGGTGCGTCCTGCTGGTGCGGGTCGCCGCGGTGTCGACCCTGGGCGGTGTCGAGGCGGTGGCCCTGATCGCCACCGCCCACCTCCTGGCCCGCACGGCGGCCGTGGTGGTGATGGGCCTGGCCCGTCAGGCTCGACCGGGGGGCCTGGCCGATCGCTCGGCCGCCACCGGCCGGGGCCGACTGGCGGTGGCCACCGCGGCCTGGGTGCTCGTCGGCGGCGTCATCGTCGGCCCCGTCGCCCTGGCCCTGGTGGCGGCGGCGACCGTCGTCGTAGCCGTGGCCACCACGGCGTTGGCCTACCGCAAGATCGGGGGCGTGACCGGCGACGTCCTCGGAGCGGTCGAGCAGCTGGTCGAGGCGGCCACCCTGGTCGCGGCCTCGGCGCTGGTGACCGCCGCCGCCTGAACCGGAGCCGGTCCCGACCGGACCGATCGGTGGCCAGGGGCGACCCACCCGTGCTATCCACGAGGCCGTGGACGACGTAGACCCGCTGTCCGACACGGAGTTCATGGCCCTGGCCCGGCGCGTCCGTCAGACGGCCGGCGAGGAGCTGGCCGAGATCGAGTACGAGACCGAGCGGGCCGAGCTGAAACGCCAGGACCTCACCGCCCGGGCCATGCAGGCGATGATGGAGGGGGAGCGCTGGCAGGTCGACCTCGGGGCCCGGGTGATCGACGGCATCGTGGTCCACGTCGGGCAGGACTTTACCGGCCTCCAGGATCGGGCAGGCAACCTGCACGATGTGGCCCATCGGGCCATCTCCCTCATCCGCCTCGCCGGGCGCGACACGACCCAGGGCCGGGCGCCGATCACGCTGCGACCGGCGACGTTCATCGCCCGACTCCTGGGCCTGGAACTGCAACGGGAGGTCGAACTGGCCGGCAACGGCGGCGCCTGGTCGGTCGTCGGCACCATCGAATCGGTCAACAGCGACCACGTGGTGTTCAACGAGCGCAACGGCGAGACCGCCGTGATCCCGGTGCGGTCGATCGGTTATCTCGGTCGAGCGGCGGAGCGCCGCGACCGGGTCAGGAGGCTTCGGCCTCCGCCATGACCTCGGCCTGCACCGCCTTGTATCCGGCGGCGAGGTAATCCTCGAAGGCCTGCCGGGGGATGCGGTAGCCGCGCATACCGGGCGGCTTGGTCGCCACCAGATCGCCCCGCTTGATGAACGAAATGACCGTTTGCGGTGTCAAGCCCAGGTAGTTGGCCACATCGGCGACGGTGATCAGTTCCGGCAGGTCGTCGGTGTTCGGTTGGTAGTTCACGTGTTGGTCATCCTGTGGTGCTGAATCGGACGTTGTAAGCACGGCTACCCCAGGCGAACGACGCCAGAGCCCGCCGTTGGCGGGTTGCCCGTTCCTGACCGCTGCTAGACCGACGCCGCCGGAAGCAGGCCCAGGAATTGGCTCTACCGATCAACGGTAGCCGAAACACCTGAGAGCGTTCGATTGTTCCGAGTAGGCATTTTTCCTTGCGACTTGGGTGATTAGTCGTTATCTTTCGCTGCGCGACCACGGGAGGTCGCCCATGGGAGCGGTGCGGGCAGGCAAGGTTGTCATGGGGAAGTTGGTGGGCCGGTCATGACCAGCACAACGAGCGCGGCCGACAGGTCGCTCGAGGCGCCACGGGTCGACCCGGTGCCGATCGCGCCCAGGAGGCGGCGTCTACGAGAGCGCCTGTCCCTCGGGCACTTGTTCATGGTCGCCGCAGGCTTGCTGGCCTTCGTCCTCGTCGTCACCCTCCTGCAGGATCGCAACCTCACCACCGAGATCCTGGTGGCGGAGCGGGAAATCCAGCCCGGCACGCCGCTCACCCCCGACCTGGTGTCGGTGACGGAGGTCCCGGCCGACACCGAGCTGGTCGAGTCCCTGGCCACCCTCAACGACCTCCGGGCCGCCGACGGGGTCCGGGCCGCCCACCGCATCGGTGCGGGCGACCCGATAACCAACACCGCCCTCGCCCCCGGGTCGACGCCCTCGGTGCTGCGGGCGATGAGCCTCCCAATCGAGCGGGTCAACGCCGTCGGCGGCGATCTCACCGCCGGTGACCGGGTGGACGTGATCAGCGTCGTGGCCGGGGTCGCCACCTACATCGCCGTCGATCTCGAGGTGCTCGCCACCCAGAGCACCGAGGCCCGGACCGGGGCCCTCAGCGCCAGTGCACTTTCGACGTATTTCGTCACGGTGTCCGTCGACGACCAAACAGCTCTTGAACTAGCCTTGGCCATGGAGCAGGGCGCAGTCACTGTGCTCCGCTCTACGGGGGCCGAACCCGTCGCCGCAAACGAACGACAGCTGGTCGGACCGAACGCTGTCGGACGAACCTCGGTAGAGGACAGCAATGGCTGACCCAACACAGCTGAACTCCACGGCGGTCCGCACCGTCGGGCTGGTGGCCAGCCATCGCTCGTGGCGATCGGAGTTCGCCCGGTACGTCCAGGACCACATCACCGGGCTCCGGGTCAGGGTGCTGCGCGATCCCCGAGCCATCGACGACTCGATCGACGTGGTGATCATCGACGACTCGTCGACGTTCCTCAACCGGGAGAGCCTTCGCCAGCTCCACGACGCCGGCGTCCACGTGATCGGCATCTACGACCCGAGCGAGCACCAGGGTCAGGGCCAGGCCCACCTCAACCAGCTGGGCATCGCCGACGTGGCGTCGGCCGAGCTGATGGCCAGCCAGCTGGTCGCCCTGATCCAGGAGGTCACGAAAGACCTCGACGGTGACGAGGCCACCCCCGACGCCCCCCACGGCGACCCCTCGGCGGCGATGGCCGCCGCCGCCCGGACCGCGGCGGCCGAGCTGCCGACCGATCGCGGCGCCATCATCGCCGTCGGCGGCCCCGCCGCCACCGATGCCGTCGAGGTGGCCGTCGGCCTCGCCGCCGACCTGGCCGAGCACCACGGCACCACCCTGCTGGTCGACATCGACGAGACGACGCCGATGGTGTCGGCCCGCCTCGGCTACCGGCTGGAGCCCACCGTGCTCGATGCGGTGGAGCGGATCTACTACGGCGACGGCGACCTCAGCGCCACGCTCACCGAGCCCACCCAGGGGAGCCAGGGCTTCGTGCCGATGCATGTGTTGGCCGGCATCGCCAACCCCGATGACTGGTCGCTGCTCGGCCACGACCGCTGCCGCGACCTGCTCCTGCGCTCGGCCTCCCAGTGGAATCAGGTGGTCGCCCTCACCGGCAGCCGGCTGGAGGCGACGCCCAACAGCACCGACCGCTACGGGGCCTCCCGGGGTGCGGTGGCCCTGGGCGACGTCGCCATCGGCGTCTGCGACCCGTCGCCCACCGGCATGCTCCAGGCCCTCGACTGGCTGGTCGAGGCCCGCCGGCTCCGGGGCGGCAGCCCGGTGTGGGTGGTGTTCGCCGGCCGCCCCCGCTCCGCCCGCCAACGGGCCGACCTGGTCGAGTCGATCACCCGCGAGGCGGGGGCCGAGTTCATCGCCGGGGTGGTCTTCGTCCCGATGGGCAGCGAGGTCGACCGCAGCTGCTGGGAGGGACGCATCGTCCGCGGCGGCCGGTTCGCCAAATCGATGAAGGCGCTCGGCGCCGAACTCCTACCCAGGCCCGCCCGGTCGAGACGGCTCCTGCGCCGACGCAGCCGATGACCGACACCCCAACCCGCCGCCGTCAGTCCCACCGGCGCCTCTCGCCCTACGAGCAGCTCCGAAACGAGGTGACCGAAGGCATCAAGAACGCCCGCCTCGATCCCGAGACCGACCCCAACGGGGTGCGCGACTTCGTCCTCGGCGCCATCGAGCAGTGGCAATCGGTGGCCCGCAAGGGTCTCGACGGCAAGGAACTGCTCGTCCGCCCCGAGGAGATGGCCGAGCGCATCGTGCGCTACGTGCTCGAGTACGGCCCCCTCACCGTGCCGTTGGCCGACCCCGGGGTGGAGGAGATCTTCATCGAGGGCGACGACATCTTCTACATCGACGGTGGCGGCTACATGCGGGGCGTCAACGACGTCACCATGGCCGACGAGAATCTCGCCGTCGTCCGCCGTCTCCTGCAGGACAGCGGCCGGGAGATCACCGAACGGGACCCGATGGTCCAGGCCCGGGTGCTCGACGGCACCGTGCGCCTCGGAGCCGTCATCCCCCCGATCGCCGACCAACTCTCGGTCACGATCCGGAAATACACGATGCGCAACGAGACGCTGTCGCTCCTCGTCGCCCGCGACTCTATGGACCAGCGGCTGGCCGAGCTGCTGTGGGCCGCCGTTCGCTCCGGTCTCGGCATCCTGGTGTGCGGCCGCCCCGGCGCCGGCAAGACCACCCTGCTCAACGCCCTCCTGCGGGCCGTGCCGCCGACCATGGTGGTGCGGTGCGTGGAGGAGATCCGGGAGCTGTCGGCCCCGGTCATGGCCGGCAGCTACTACCAGACCCGACCGGCGGGGGCCGACGGCGACGTGTCGGCCGAGGTCAGCCTGCGTGATCTGGTCAAGATCTGCCTCGGCATGCGCCCCGATCTGCTCGTGGTCGGCGAGGTCCGAGGCTCGGAGGCCTTCGAGCTGGTCCGGGCGGGCAACGCCGGCTGCGGGGTGATCGCCACCGTGCACGCCAACAACCCCTACGACGCCCTGGCCGCCCTGCGCGACACCGCCATCATGGCCGGCGACAACGTCGCCCCCCGCCAGGTCCAGTCCACCTTCCAGCGCATGTTCCATCTCGTGGTGTTCGTCGACCGCGAGGAGCTGGCGTTCGAGGAACAGGGCGGCGCCCCCATCCGCCGCCAGGTGCTCGAGGTGTCGTCGCTGATGCCCAACGCCGCCGGGGAGGACTTCCTCCTCCAGCCGCTGTTCGTGCGGGACCGGATCGGCGAGCCGCTCAAGTGGACCGAGGCCGACCCGCCCGACACCACGGTGGCCCGTCTCGACTCGATCCTGAAGCGCTACGACTCCTCGACCGCCGACCTGCTGCGGGGCTCGCCGGCCAACGTGGTGCCGATCAACGATCCGACCGCCGATCAGGCGGTGGCGCCCCGACCACCGAGCCGCCCCCGGCGCCGCAACCCCTACCCGGTGCCGGTGGTTCCCGACGTCAACCTGAGCACGGAGCGAGGCTGACGTGGACCTCCTGGCCGGCCTGCTCTCGTCCGTCTTCGTGTACTTCGCCGTCGGCTACGCCATCGGCTACACCCCGGAGCGACTGCGGTTCACCCCGCTGGCCGGCCCCAGCCGACGACGTTCCCGGGTCAAGCGCCAGGAGTGGCTCAACCAGGCGGGCCTCGGGGTCACGCCGCTGCAGTTCTGGGCAAGCTCCCTGCTGGGAGCGGCGCTGACGTTCTTCTTCCTGTGGCTGCTGACGTCGGTGGTCCTCGTCGCCCTGATCCCGGCGGTCGTCATCGGATTCGTGCCCCGGTTCTACTTCGCCCAGCAGCGCCGCCGACTGGCCCGCCAGCGGCTGGAGGCGTGGCCCGAGGCACTGCGGTCGATCATCGCCTCGGTGTCGTCGTCGATGTCACTCCACCAGGCACTGCTGGCCCTGGCCACCACCGGCCCGGTGCAGCTGCGCCCGGTGTTCGCCCGCTACTCCAGCCTCAGCTTCACCCTCGACTCGGCCACCGCCCTGGAGGTGATCCGGGAGGAACTGGCCGACCCGGTGTCGGACCGGGTGATCGAGGATCTGCTCCTCGCCTTCGAGCAGGGCCCCGCGGTGGTGATCGACATCATGGACGACCTCTCCCGATCGACCGTCGAGGATCTCCAGGTGCTCGACCGGGTGGAGACGGCTCAGCTGGAACAGCGGCTCAACGCCCGGGCGGTGTTCATCCTGCCGTTCCTGTTCCTGATCATCCTGACCTATCGGCCCGGCCCCGGGCGCGACTTCTACTCCTCCGGCGCCGGTATCGCCGTGATCATCGTCGGCACCTGCCTGAGCCTGTTCGGGATGTTCATCGTCACCCAGCTGGCCCGGCTCCCCGAGGAACCCCGGGTGTTCGCCGCCGACCGGGGAGGGGATCGATGATCGACACCCGGGTCCTGCTGATCGGGCTGCTCGCCGCCTACGTGGCCGCCGGCATCGTTGGACTCCTCATCCGCACCCCGCCCGCCCTGGAGAACCGCCTGCGCCCGTATGTCCAGCTGCGGCGGACCCGGCTCGGTCAGCGGGCCGACGTCAACGCCGCCCTCGCCATCGACTCCACCGCCGACTTCGGTCCCGTCCGTCGCATCTTCCACCCCATCGTCGAGGGTTTCGCCCAGCTGGTGGCCCGCCTGGTCGACTCGGGCGACGAGGAGACGGTCGCCAGCCGTCTCCGCCACGCCGGGCTGGCCCACATCTCGCCCCGGGAGTACCGGATCTCCCAGGCCGGCCGCGCCCTCATGGGCACGGTGGGCGGCGTGCTCGGCGGCCTGTGGCTCGGCGCGGTGTGGGGCAACGCCAGTTTCTGGACCGTGGTCGGCGTGGCCCTCGGCATCGGCTGGGGTTTCACCTCGTCGCGCAGCAAGATCAACAAGGCCATCGAGGAACGCACCCGCACCATGCGCCTCGAGCTCTACACCATCTCCCACCTGCTGGCCATGCTCGTGCGGGCCAACCACACCCCGGCCATGGCCATCCGCCAGGTCACCGACCGGGGGAGGGGCCCGGTGGTGGACGAGTTGAAGGAGGCCCAGACGTGGGTCGCCGGCGGCCTCACCCTGGCCCAGGCCATGGAGCGCCTGTCCAACGAGACTCCGGAGCCCGCCGCCGGCCGCATCTACCGCATCCTGGGTGAGGCCTCGCAGCAGGGTGCCGATGTCTCCGAGTCGCTGATGACGGTGGCCAACACCCTGCGGGCGGAGCGACGGGAGGAGGTCGAGCGCCTCGGCACCCGCCGTCGCGGCGCCATGATCGTCCCCACCCTCGTCGTGATGGCCCCCGTCGTCTTCCTCTATGTCGTCGCCCCCATACCCCGGTTCGTGTTCGGGAACTAGCAACCCCGCGCACCTACCGGGCCCTCCATTCTCCAAACCGCTGTCAAGGGAGAGTCATGTCAGTCACCAATAGCCACAGAGCCGCCCTTCGGCTCTATGTCGAGACCGTCCACCGGCCGCGCCGGGACCGGGCCGAGGACGGCTTCGAGATCGCCCAGTCGATGGGTATCGCCCTGCTCGGTCTGGTCGTGGCCGCCGCCTTCGCCACCGCGCTGGAGGCGCTCGGCGTCGACGTCGTCACCCGCATACGGGCCGAACTCGGCCTCTGATCCACACCGAGCGGTGGGCCTCTCGACGTCGGAGGGCCACGCAGTGGAACCGGCGGAGGACGAGCCCGTCGAAGCCGGTTTCAGCGTGGCCGCGTCCATCTGGGTGATGGCGGTGACCCTGGTGCTGGTCACCGCGTTCGCCAACCTGTTCGTGCAGCGGTACGCCCAGGCCGTCATCCGCCAGGCCACCGACGAGGGGGCGCGGGCCTGGGCGGTCAACGGCGGCACTGTCGACGACTGCTTCCTGGCCGCCGACGACGTACTGGGCGACCTGCTCGGCGGCTCGCTGGCCAGCGGGGTGACGATCTCCTGCGTCGACCAGGGCACGACGATCGAGGTGACGGCAACGGCCACCCTCACCGGCCTGCCCCCGATTCCGGACGCCAACTTCACCACCTCGTCGGTGGTCACCAAGGAGCTGGAGGACGACCTTGAGCTCCCGTGATCGGCCGCCCGTCGAGAGCGCTGCCGTCGACCCGGCGGGCGTCGGCCTCGGCATCGAGGCCGACAGGGATTCCGGCGCCGGGGCGGCGTCGACGCCGCAGGCCGACGGCCCCCGACGCCGGGGCGACCGGCGGACCGGGGCTCGCACCGAGCGGGGGTTCGTGGCGGTCGAGTGGATCGCCGCCATGGTGTTCCTGCTGATACCGGTGGTGCTGATCGGGGCCGGTGCCTCCCGTTGGCCGGAGCGCCAGCAGGTGGCCCGGGCCAGCGCGTCGGAGGGGGCGAGGGCCGCCGTCCTGGCCGACACCTACCCCGAGGCGGTGGCCGAGGCCAACCGGGTCGCCTCGCAGGTGGCGACCAACTACGGCGTACCGGCCGACCAGTTCACCGTGCGGGTCGACGCAACCGACTGGGACTGGGGTGAGGAGGTCACCGTCACCGTGACCATGTCGATGCCCGCCCTCGACGTACCCGGGGCCGGCTCGTGGGCCCCCACCGACTGGACGACGTCGAGCACCCAGCGGATCGAGGACTATCGGGGGCTCGGTGACTGAGGTCGCCACGCACCTCGATGCGCCCGTCGGCGCCGAGCCGGCCGAGGGCGGCGCCGTCGACGGCGGCGTCACTGGGGCGAGCGCCGGCTGCGCATCCGCTGCGGCGCGGTCGGGCCCGGGGCGCCGGCCCGGAGGGCACGAGCGGGCCCGCGAACGGGGCAGCGTTTCGCTGTGGGTCCTGTACTGGTCGCTGTCGGTCCTGTTCATCGCCGGGTTCGGCCTCGACCTGTGGCGGGGCGTCGGCATCCGCAGGGGCCTGATGGAGCAGGCCGAGGCGGCGGCCGCCGCCGGGGCCAACGGCGTCGACACCGACGTGTTCCGCACGACGGGGGAGGTGGTGGTCGATCCCGCCCTGGCCGACGCGCTGGCCCGCCAGACCCTGGCCGCCCAGGGCGAGGCCGACCTGATCGACACCATCGTCGTGTCGGTCGACCCGACCACCCAGGAGGTCTCCGTCGAGCTGACGGCCGAGGTGCCCTTCACCCTCGTCCAGATCTTCCTCAGCGGCGAGGCCCCGCTCGACGTCGGCGTCAGCGCCTCGGCCGCGCCCCGGATCGGGGAACCGTGACCGGGTCCGTGCGCGACCGGACCTGGCCCGGACTGCGGGGCTTCTGGCCCCTGCTGCTGGCCGGGGGCCTGGTGGCGGGGTGCACCGGTTCGGCCGCCGAGGAGGCGACACCGCCCGACGACGACCCGGCGGCGCCTGCGGCCACCGAGGCGTCGACGGTGTCGACCGCCGCCGAGGAGGCGACACCGCCGCGGGTGCGCGACGGCGACATCACCGACCCCGTCGTCCTCGGCGACCAACTGGCCGAGGGGGCCGTCGGCGACCCCGAGTGGATTCCGATTGTGGCCGACCTCCGGGCCCGGAGCTGGCTGGCCTCCCGCTATCCCGGTCGCTACGACGTGGCCGATATCTACGATCCCCGGTGGGCCGAGTCGACCGCCCTCGCCTTCGAGCAGGAGGCCCTGGCCGAAGGCGTGTACATCGACGAGCCGCTGCCCGTCCTCGAATCGGTGGTGGTGGCCCGCGAGGTGGGCTGGATCGTGGAGCTCGAGGTCACCCTGGTCACCGAGCAGGCCGTCATCCGCCGCCTCGACGACGACGGGGTCGTCAACACCCTGCCCGGTGGCCGGCTCCGCGGCCTGTTCAGCCTCGGTCCAGCGACACCGGACGACAGGGATCGGCCCTGGCGAATACACTCGATCGTGGAGCTACTCCCTCCGGAGGACTCCCCAGCACCCTCCACGGAGGACGACCAATGAACCGCCGCCGCCCACTCCTGTTCGTCGCAGCCCTGGCGCTGCTCGCCTCGCTGGTGGCCGGAGCGGGGCCGGCCGAGGCCCAGAACGGATGCTCCGGGCTCGACCGCAACGGTGCCGAGTGCGTGGTGATCGTGGGCGGTGGCTCGACGCCCTCCGCCGGCGGGCACACCGTCACCAGCTCGTCGCCGCCCGGGCCCCGCTTCGTGTGGATCAACACCGGCGTGCCGTGTGAGTCGGCCGGTGGGGGAGGCTGGTCGCCGATCTCGGGTCTCGGCGCCGCCATCGGCGAGATCTCCACCCTGGCCGGTCTCATCACGCCGACCGAGCCCGGCCTGCTGTGGATCGGTGAGCTGGTCGATCCGGGGGCCGGTCCGACCGACAGCGGATTCGTGACCTGCGTGGGCGACGGCGACGCCGTCCCCGCCCTGCCGCCTCCGCTGCCGACCGCAGGCGAGATCTGGGGCGAGGTCCTCACCTTCGAGCCCGCCGTCAACCTCGATCCCTTCGTCCGTGGTCTGACCGGACTCGAGACCTACATGTGGTATGTGGGCCCGACGGGCGACACGGTGACGATCACCCTCAACGGCTACACCGTCACCGCCACCATCGCCGCCGTCGAGTTCCGATGGGACATGGGCGCCCCCGACCGGGCCGGTATCACCGCCCACGTGGCGACCACGCCCGGGTCGGCAACGGCCCCGGCGGCCCTCCACATCTACGCCGAGCCGGCCGAGACGTTCATCGTCCACGAGGTGCTGTGGGCCGGCTCGTCGGTCATCACCGGGCCCGGTGTGCCCGCTGGCGGCATCACCGTCGACCTCGGAGAAGCCACATTGGCTACTGCTCGGGAGTACGACGTGATAGAAGTACGTACACCACTAACAGGCGGATGAGTGGAGGTTTGGCACTGATAGCGTTGATTTAGCTGGCTTTCGGCCGGAATCTTTGGCTGGGGTTCGGGCGAGTTCCTACGACTCTTCGAGAGGCAGTACTGCATCCAATGTCGGATCTGGACATTCAGATCGACGTACCCGACGACGATGACCTCGACTCGTCGGTTCGCGTCCTCAGCGGGGACATCATCCCCCCGTGGCTCAAGGCCGCCGCCATCCTCATCCTGGGCGGGCTGGCCGCCTTGATGATCGCGGCGTTCCTGCTCGGCCGCACCAGCGACCCGACGCCGGAGCCGCTCACCACCTCGACCACGGTGACCAGCACCTCGGTCGACGGTCCGACGGCCATGCCCGCCACCGAGCAGGCCCTCTCGGCGATCGACGCCTGGGCCGACTACGCCCGCACCGGCGACCTGGCCCCCCTCGGCGCCACCTTCGATCCGGCCGGGCCGCAGTACGCCATGTTCGAGGCGAACGTGGCCGACCCCCGGGCATCCGACGTCACCTTCGCCGCAGGCAACGTGACCGAGTCGACCGACGCCCAGGGTGTCACCACCGTCTCCCTCGATCTGGCCGTGACCAGCGACGCCGGCACCCAGACCTATCCCTACGACTTCGTGTTCCTCGAAGGGTCGAACCGGGTGTGGACGGTGACCGACCGGCGCTCGCCGGGCCAGGTCGCCCTGCCGCCACCTCCGGCCGTCGAGGCGGCCGCCCGCCAGACCTGGTCGCTGTTCGTCAGCTCGGTCGGCATCGACGACGGGATCGGCGCCGCCGAGGTGGTCAGCGACGACAGCATCGCCCTCGCCACCCAGGTCGGCCGGGCCGCCGCCGGCGACGACGTCACCGACCCCCTCGTCGCCCCCGGCGTGTTCGAGATCCTGGTCGACCGGGCCGAACTGCGGAACGCCACCGAGCCCGGTCCCGCCCTCGTCGCCATGCTCGACCCCGACCAGCGGGAGGCCATCGCCATCGGCGGGCTGACCTCGTGGACGATGGTCGACGAAGGCCGCGTGGTGGCCACGCTGGAGGTGGCGGGCCAGGCGGTGGCCAGCGTGCCGTTCGTTGCCACGGCCGAGGGCTGGGCGTTCGATCTCAAGGGAGCTTTGGAGACCACCGGGAGTACCGATGACGAAACAAACTGAGCAATCATCCGACCCGCCGTCCTGGATGTCGGTCCAGACGGCGGCGGCCGAGTTGGAGGTGACGACCCGAACGATCTACCGGTTCATCAACGACGGCAAGCTCGCCGCCTACCGGATCGGTCGGGTGTACCGGATCAAGCGCACCGATCTGGAAGACTTCCTCAATGGCGCAGCCCTTCGGCCCGGCGATCTCAATCACCTCGTGCGCGACGGTCGTGACCAGGCCGGGGAGCCGGCAGCCAGCAACGGCGCCTGAGCGCCCCCGTACAACCTTCTCCCTCCACGGCGGATCCCCGACCCCCACCGGGCGGACCGAGCGACGATGATGGCCCTCTTCGTCTCGGCTCTGGTGGCCGTCGGCTTCGGCTATCTCGCCGTCGATGACGCCCGCACCCAGCAGGTCGTCGTCTCCCACGCCCGGGCCGTCACCGCCGTCGCCCTGGTCGGCCTCGGCGCCGTCGGACTCGCCTCCACCGACTGGCCCGCACTCCTCACCGCCACCCTCGGCGCGGGGCTCGTCGTCGCCATCCAGCTCGTGCCCTACCTCATCCAGCGGCGGCGAGGCGAGGACATGATCGGCCGGGCCGATGTCCGCCTGGCCCTGCCCTTCGGGTGGACTCTCGGCTACCACGGCTTCGGCTTCGTCCTCGTCGGCTTCGCCACCGCCCTCCTCGGCGGACTGGCCTACTCGATCCTGTTGCGTCGCCGCCGCATCCCCTTCGTGCCCTTCCTCACGATGGGCCTCGTGATCGGCCTGGCCTGGTCGACGACCACGCCCTGACGGCTCCGCCCGCCCGATCGGGGTCCCGCCGGTCGCCCACCCCGACTCGGCGCCGTGCTCCCTCGGGCTCGGCCCCCGATCGCCCGCAGGCCCACTGGCCGTCTCCGGCGGGCGCCACGCCACGGACCGATGGAGCGGGGACGCGCTCGAACACCGAGCCCGCCCGAAGGCGATGCTCGGCGCTCGGCGCACCCGGTATCGGTGGGCGGTCCGGGTCGGTCAGTGACCGACGCCCACCGGGGTCGGGGCCTCGGTCTCGACCGACGGCTCGGGCCCGGGCCCGTCCGGCATCTCGAACTCGTCGCCGCTCTCCAGCTCGACGCTGGGCAGGATCCGGTCGAGCCATCCGGGCATCCACCAGTTGGCGTCGCCCATCAGCTTCATCGTCGCCGGGACCAGGACGACCCGGACGATGGTGGCGTCGACGAAGATGGCGGCCGCCAGGCCAAGACCGAACATCTTGATCGTCGGGTCGTCACCGAAGATGAAGCCACTGAAGACCGAGATCATGATCAGAGCGGCCGAGGTGATCACCCGGGCGGTGCCGGCCAGGCCCCGGATGACCGACGTGTCGTTGTCGCCGGTGGCGAGATACTCCTCCCGGACCCGTGAGAGCAGGAACACCTCGTAGTCCATCGACAGACCGAACAGGATGGCGAACATGAACATCGGGACGAAGGAGACCACGGGCACCGTCGTCTCCAACCCGATCAGTTCCTTACCCCAGCCCCACTGGAACACCATCACCAGCAGGCCGTAGGACGCCCCGATGCTGAGCAGGTTGAGCACGGCGGCCTTGAGCGGCACCAGGATCGACCGGAAGAGCATCATCAACAGGACGAACGACAGCACGATCACAGCGGCGATGAACACCGGCAACCGGTCGGTGACCCGTTGGGCCACGTCGAGGACGGTTGCGGTCTGGCCGCCGACGTGGGCGGTGGCCGTCGAGCCCTCCAGGGCCTCGGGGAACACCTCGCTGCGCAGCCGTTCGATGGTGGTCACGGTGGCGTCGTCCTGGGGGGACGTGGTTGGCACGGCGATCAGGACGGCGACGCCGGTGTCGCCGGAGACCTGGGCCGGCGAGACCCCGGCCACACCGGGATCGGCGGCGATGGCGGCGACCAACGGCTCGACGACGTCGGGATCCTCACCCAGGTCGACGGCGATGACCAGCGGACCGTTGGTCCCGGGGCCGAAGCCGTCGGCCACCAGGTCGTAGGCCCGCCGCTCGGTGCGGGACTCGTCGAAGGTACCGGCGTCGGGGAAGCCGAGCTGCAGGGCCAACACCGGGGCGGTGAGACCGATCAGCAGGGCGGTGACCCCGACGGCGTAGACCCACGGATGGGCGGCGACATGACGGCCCCAGCGCTCCCAACCCCGGTGGTTGTCCACCTGGGCCTCACGCCGACGACGACCGGCGGCCCGCAGGCCGTTGATGCGCTGACCGGCCAGGCCGAGGAAGGCGGGGAGCAGCGTGATCGAGGCGATCACCATGATGGCGACGATCACCGAGGTGGCCACGCCGGCCGCGGTCAGGAACGGAACGCCGGCCACGGCCAGGCCGAGGATGGCGATGACCACGGTGCCGCCGGCGAAGACGACGGCCTGTCCGGCGGTGGCCACGGCCCGACCGATCGACTCGTCCAGGGCCATGCCCCGGGCCATGTTCTCGCGGTGGCGTGTCACGACGAACAGGGCGTAGTCGATGCCGACGCCGAGGCCGATCATGCTGGCCAGCTGGGGCGCCCAGCTCGGGATCTCAACCAGGTACGTGATCAGCGACAGCGAGCTGACGCCGAGACCGAGACCGAACAGGGCCATGCCGATCGGCAGCCCCATGGCGATGAGGGAGCCGAAGGCGACCAGCAGGATGATCACGGCGGCGATGAGGCCGATGACCTCGTTGCGACCGCTCTCGGCCTCCTCGAAAGCGCTGAACAGATCACCGCCGGCCTCGATCTGCAGGGTCGACCCGGTGCGGACCTCGGCCAGCGTCTCCTTCAGGGCGTCGAGATCCTCGGGCGACAGATCCCCGATCACCGGATACTGGACCGGCACCAGGGCCACGGCGCCGTCGACCGACACCAGACCACTGGTGAGGGCCGACTCCGGCCCCCGGGTCAGGGCCGTCGCCGGTTCGCCGACGGCCAGCACGTTGGGGAGGGCACCGAGGGCGTCGGTGACCTCGGCCAGATCCTCGACCGCCGCCGGGTCGTCGAAGAAGGTGGCGCCGTCGAGCGGCGTGGCCACGATCTGGGCGGTGAGGCCGGCCTCGTCGACACCGGCCTCGGACAGCAGATCGACGGCGATCTGGGAGTCGGCGCCGGGTACGGCGAACGAATCCTCCAGCTCGTCGCCGGCGACGGCGGACGTGCCGACGACGATGACCGACAGCATGATCCAAGCGCCGATCACGACCCAGGGCCGTCGGGCGGCGAGGCGCCCCAACCGGTAGAGATGGCTCGACATGGTCTCCTCCTCACGTGCGGGACCGAGCCCCCGGACCTCGAGTTCTCGGTACTGGGGTCATCGTGGGGGAGGGGGTGGGGGCGCCACATCGGCGTTGCGGCCCTCCCTGTCCGGCCCGATCGGCCGAGCCCATCTCATCCTTCCGGTCGATACAAGGCCCGTGTCCGGTCTTCTACGCTGCTCCTATGGTCACCGACGCCCTTCGCTACGGCCTGGAGCTCTGGCGGGAGCCACCCGTCGCCGACCCCCCGAAGCGGGTGTGGCGGGACTGGGCCATCGTCGGGGTGATGATCCCCGTCGCCCTGCTCGAGGGCCTGCTGCGTCCGGACGTGATCTGGCGGCCGTGGGTGATCGTCCTCGCCCTGATCGCCGTGTGGACGACGCTGTGGCGGCGGACCCAACCGCTGGCCATGGTCGCCCTGATCGCCGTCCTGGTCAGCACCACCGACATCATCGCCCTGATCAACCTGGGGCGCGGCGGCGAACCGGTCGGCCTCTACAGCATGGCCCTGTTCCTGATCCTGCCCTACGCCCTGTTCCGGTGGGGTTCGGGCCGGGACGCCGCCCTGGGCATGGTCCTCCTGCTGACGTTGTTCGGGCTGAGCATCTTCCGCGACTCCAACAACCTCGGCGACATCGTCGGCGGCTTCATCGTGCTGCTGCTGCCGGTGGAGATGGGGGGTGCCGTCCGCTATCTCACCGCCACCCGTGACCAACGCATCGAGCAGGCCCGATCGGGCGAGCGGGAGCAGCTGGCCCGCGAGCTCCACGACACCGTGGCCCACCACGTGTCGGCCATCGCCATCCAGGCGCAGGCCGGTCAGGCCGTCGCCGCCACCAGCCCCGACACGGCGATCGCCGCCCTGGCCACCATCGAACAGGAGGCCAGTCGCACGCTGGCCGAGATGCGGCACATGATCGGCGCCCTCCGGCAGGACGCCGAGGCCGACCTCACCCCCCAGCGGGGCGTTGCCGACATCGAGCGCCTCGCCGGGAACGGCACCCGACCTCCGGTGGAGATCGAGCTGACCGGCGATGTGGAGCGCCTGCCCGCCGCCATCGACGCCGCCCTGTATCGCCTGGCCCAGGAGTCGATCACCAACGCCGTCCGCCATGCCCGGCAGGCCTCGCGCATCGCCGTCCGCCTCATCGGTGACGGCGACGTGGTGCGGCTCGTCGTCAACGACGACGGCGATCCGGTGAACCGCAGCGCCACCGCAGGCAAGGGGTTCGGCCTGGTCGGCATGAGGGAGCGGGCGACGCTCCTCGGCGGCACGCTGGAGGCGGGCCCTCGCCCCGATCGGGGCTGGCAGGTGACGGCCGTGCTGCCCCGGGAGGGCCGATGACCATCCGTGTCCTGGTGGCCGACGATCAGGATCTGGTCCGCACCGGGCTGCGCATGATCCTCGACGCCCAACCCTCGATCGAGGTCGTGGCCGAGGCGGTCAACGGTCGTGAGGCGGTGGAGCTGGCCCGCCGCCACCGCCCCGACGTGTGCCTGTTCGACATCCGGATGCCCGAGCTGGACGGGATCGAGGCCACCCGGATCCTGGCCGGAGCCGACGTGGCCGAGCCCATGGCGGTGGTGGTGATCACCACGTTCGACCTCGACGACTACGTGCACGGTGCGCTCAAGGCCGGGGCGCGCGGCTTCCTGCTCAAGGACGCCGGTCCCGAGCTGCTGCTCCAGGCGGTGCATGCCGCCGCCGACGGCGAGGCCCTGATCGCCCCCAGCGTCACCGCTCGGTTGCTGCGGGAGTTCGCAACCGCCGACACTGGCCCGACACCCCAACCGATCGAGGCCCTTACCGACCGGGAGGAGGAGGTGCTCCTCACCGTGGCCAAGGGTCTGACCAACGCCGAGATCGCCGATCGGCTGCACGTCAGCCTGAGCACGGTGAAGACCCACCTCGCCGCGCTGATGCGCAAGATCGGGGCCCGCAACCGGGTCGAGATCGCCATCTGGGCCTACGAGACCAACCGCATGGAGCACTGACCGACGCCGGGTCGGCCTCGATCCGGTTCGTCGGCTGGGGTCTGCGATGGAGGGCCATCTAGCATTGGCGGATGGGCCGGTCATCACCGGAGCTCGACGTCGAACTGTTGGACAGTACCGTCGCCCCCGCTGCGTCCGAGTACCAACGCGTCGGCACCTCGCCACCTCGGTCCCTGTCGGCACTGCTCGCCGTCGCCTTCCTCGCCGTGGGGGTGTGGCTGATCGGCTCGGGGCCCGACGCCCCGCCCGAGGTCCCCGCTCCGACGACGGTGCCGCCACAGCCGACGCCCGACGCCGCCGTGCTCCCGGCCCCGGTCGGCGTCGAGCCCGATCTGGCCCCCGCCGCAGCCCCCGTTCTCAACGCCGTCGTGTCCTCGCCGACCGGGGGCGGCACCCTGCTGGTCACCATGGCCGACAACGGCTCGTCCGAGGTGTCCGATCTGCCGAACCTGGCCCGCTTCGCCTTCGACACCTCCGGCCAGTGGATCGCCGGCATCAGCATGGGCACCCTGGGCGAGCGGCCCGAGACCCTCTGGGTGGGTCGGGTCGGCACGCCGATGGAGCCGGTCGCCGTCGACATCGCCTCCTACTCCTGGCACGACGAACGACCGGGCGAGCTGGCCTGGACCCAGGACGACGATCGGAGCCAGGTGTACACCCTGAGCCTCAACGGCGGGATCGACACCGAGGTGGAGCGCAACCAGCTGGAGACGGAGGGACGGCTCCGGGGCTGGGGCGACTGGGGCTACGCCGTCGAGACCTGGACCCGGGGTCGGGTGACCGCCGTGCTCGACGCCGAGGGGCTCGTCCTCCAGGAGCTGGTCGGGCGGTACCGGGGGCGGTTGGCCGACGGCGACCTGATCTTCAGCGGGGGCAGCTCGGCGCCGCTCCGCTTCTCGCCCTCCACCGGATCCCTCACCACCGTGCCGTGGTTGAAGGGCGAGGACGACGTATCGAGCCTGGTGATCACGCCGGACGGCACATCCACCGTCGCCTTCATCTCCCGGGGCGGGCTCCTCTCCGAACCGATGACGGGCGAGGTCGTCGTCGTGTCGGCCGACGAGGCGGTGACGGTCGGCCACCTCAGCGGTTTCACCACGATCGCCCTGGGGGCCGACGGCGCCATCCTCCTCGTCGAGCAGTACGCCGGAGGCGACACCGCCGAGCCGGCGCAGTTCACGGTCCTGGTCGACGGGGCCACCGACTGGGCCTCGCCGGTCCCCGACGTGTTCCAGGGGCGGGAGTGGGTGGTCGCCCTGGCCGTGGCCTGACCTCGATCGCCTCGGCTGGGGTCGGGCCGGAGCCAACCCCTACGATTCCCCCATGGGTCGGTCAACACCGGAGTCCGACGTCGAACTGCTGGAGTCCTCGGCCGGCCCGGCCACCCCCAGCTACCAGCGCGTCGCCACCTCCACCCCTCGGGCGGTGATGGTCGGGCTGGGCCTGGTCCTCGTCGGCGTCGTCGGGTGGCTGATCATCTCCGCCCTCGACGGTGGCGACGCCACCGCCCCGCCCACCACGGCTCCACCGGCGCCGACGACGACCGCCCCGATCGAGACCGAACGCCAGACCACCACCAGCCAGACCGTCGTCGTCCCCGGCCGGGCGGTGCTCAACGCCGTCGTGTCGTCACCGACCGGGGGCGGGGCCTGGCTCGTCACCGTCGGCGAGAACGGCGCCTCCGATGTGGTCGACCTTCCGGACCTGACCGAGTTCTCCTTCGACGCCTCCGGCCAGTGGGTCGCCGGTATCGGCGTCGGCATCAGGCGGGACCGGCTCCTGACGCTCTGGGTCGGCCGGGTCGGGATGCCGATGGAGCCCATCTCCGGCGACATCGCCTCCTACGCCTGGCACGACGAGCGACCGGGCGAGCTGGCCTGGACCGACGTCGACCGGGGGGAGGTGCGAACCCTCGATCTCACCACCGGTGTCGACCTCACCGGCGACGTCGACGCCGCCGTCGTCACCCGGGGGCTCGAGACCTCGGGTCGGCTTCGGGGTTGGGGCGACTGGGGCTTCGCCGTCGAGACGTGGGCCGGGGGCACGATGACCGCGGTGGTCGACCCCGACGGCGTCGTCCTCGAGGACCTGCCCGGCGAGTTCCGCGGTCGCCTGGCCGACGGCGACCTCGTGTTCATCGGTGACGCCTCGGCCCCCGTCCGGTACTCGCCGTCCACCGATGCGACGGCCCCGGTGCCGTGGCTCGCCGACGGCGACGATGTATCCCGCCTGCTCGTGGCCGCCGACGGCCTGTCGACGGTGGCCTTCGTGCTGCGCGACGGCCGCACGTCGGCGCCATCGGCGGCGGAGGTGGTGGTGGTGTCGGCCGACGACACCGTCACCGTCGGTCTTTTGGAGGGCGACACCTCCATCGCCCTCGACGACGACGGCGCCATCGCCCTGGTCGATCAGGACCCCTCCGGTCGCAGCGACGAGCCCAGCCGCTTCACCCTCCTGGTCAACGGCGCCGCCGGCTGGTCGGCACCCGTGCCCGACGTGTTCATGGGGCGGGAGTGGGTGGTGGCCCTCGCCCTCATGTGAGCACCGGGTCCACGCGCCCCGGCGGACAGGACCGGGGTGTCGCCCCCGGCGGGAGTGCGATGGGCAGGCCACGGGGTGAGGCCCGCCGCCCGAGCGTCGAGGCGGGGGTGGGTCCCAACCGGAGTTGCGACCCACCCCCGGCCCACCTTGGCTGGGGTGGACGATCTCGGCCGCCGGAGCGGCCCGGGGTGACACCGGCGTCAGGCGCCGGCCACCGTGCCGGTGACGCCGAGGTGGAAGTGGTCCTCGTGGTCACCGTCGTTGAAGCTGCCCCGGGCGCCGCCGGCCAGATCCCCGAAGGGGTGGCCGATGGTCCAGGGGCGGAGGTAGTTGCTCTCGCGGTCCATGCCGTGCCACAGCAGGACCTGGTTGCGGGCCGACCGGTTGGCGTCGTTCACCGGCCCGGTGTCGAAGATCGAGATGTCGGCCGCCCGCCCCGACACGTGACGGCTGATCGTGCAGTTGGGATAGGTGCCGGTCCGGGCCACGCACAGCGAGTGGCCGGTGATCAACGACGAGATGTGGATGCGGTAGGTCTGGGCCAGCGACAGCAGGATGGCCACCAGCTGGGGATCGATCCGACCCGATTCCAGATCGGCCTGCTGGGCCGGGCCCATGCTGACGTTCGGATGGTTGATCAGGGCGATGGGGTCGCTCCCGGCGAACAGCGGCGCAACCCCGTAGCGGCCGGCGAACTCCAGCACCTTGTCGACGTAGACCTCCGAACGGTTGTAGCGGAAGATCGCCTCCCGCAGGTCGGTCACCTCTCCGGCCGGCCCGCACAGGTAGTTGACGGCGCTGTAGATGGCGTCGATGGCGTTGTGGGGGGTGGCCACCCCGTCGGCGTTGCCGTCGACCCCGAAGGCCCGGAAGGTGTCGGTGAGGAACTGCATCGGCCCCAGGGCCCGGTCGAAGCCGACGGTGCTGTGCCACGGCGAGCCGCCGGGCAGGGATATCGGCCGGGTGCCGGCGAGGGAGCCGTCGAGGACCGGGCCCAGGATCGGGGGCGTCACGTCGCCGTTGTCGGCCACCTGCGACCCGCCGAAGCGCCCGTGGTTCGACTCGACCTTGCCGATGCCGGCCACCACCGTCCACGGCAGTCCCGGGCAGCCGAGGCTGGCGATCCGGTAGTGGTTGAGCAGCGGCTCGGGGATGTCCTCCAGGGCGAACTCGCTCGGCTCGGGGTTGAGGGGGTTGGACAGCGCCTCGACGACGCCACCCAGCGACATCGTGATGATCAGCAGCCCGAGCAGGGGGCCGAGGATCACGATGCCCAGGAGGCCGCCCGTGAGCCGGAAGATCATCGGACGTCCTCGACGATGCCTGCGGCATCGGTGACGACGGTGAGGAGGACGTTCTGGACCGCGGTGAGCGGCTCGCCCCCGTCATCGACGGTGGCGGTCGCCACCTCGTAGGTCAGGAGGAACACCCGGCCGTCGCCACCGTCGCCCCCGACGGGTTCGACCGTCACCAGGGTGGGGGTCACCACCCGTTCCTCCGCCTCCAGCTCCTCGAGCAGGGCCGCCGGCAGCGGCGTGGCCAGGTCGAGGAGGAGATCGGGCGCCACCAGCGGCTCCAGCGCCTCGGCCCGGGCCTCGGGCGACTGGCGATGGTCGTAACCGAGGTAGGCCTGGCCGAAGGCGGCCAGTTGTGAGCGGGTGGCCTCGTCCACGGGGGTCGGCGGCACGGTGGTCGCCGAATCGGTGCCCTCGTCGGTGACCGAGTCGATCACCACCTCCTCGGGCTCCTCGGCCGCCTCTGCGAGCCCATCGAGCAGGGCGTTACGGCTCCCCTCCTCGGGGAGGGGTTGGACGTCGGTGGCCGGAGCGGCGGGGATCGATGATCCTCCGGCCACCGACGAGGTCGGGGCGAGGCTCGGCGCCGCCTGCTGGGGCGATGAACTGCACGCCGCGCCCGAAAGCAGGAGGACGGCGGCGGTCAGCGTCAACGGCCTGACCGACCCCCCGAACCTCGGTTTATTCATGATTACCATGAATAACCCAACTTTCATTGCTTTTCAATATTTGCGATGCCTACAGTGCGGATGCCAGAGTGACGCACAGGAGGCAAGTCATGCTGACGTTCTTCGCAAGCGCTCTCCCGGGGACAAACGTATTGGAGGCCTTGGGCGAGGGTCTCCAGTCGTGGGGCATCGTGGTCGGCATCATCGCCGTCGTCGTCTCCGCCCTGCTGTGGGCGCTCGGGGCGGGCTCCGACAATGCGGCGCAGGCCACGCGCGGCAAGCGGGGGGTGCTCTACTCACTGATCGCGGTCGCCCTGATCGGCGCGGCCCCGGTGCTCGTGGAGTGGGCCTTCGCCCTCGGCGAAAGCGCCAATGCCGGCGGCTGAGGTCGCCGACCGGGTTCGCCGACTCGGCCTTCTGCTGGTGGCTGTCGCCCTCGGCATGGTGGTCGGAGGTTTTCTCGCCGGGGGGTTCGCGGCGAGTGGGGGAACCCGTCCGGCGGAAGCGATCGGACCCGATGTGGGCGATATCCGGGTCGGGCCCAATCCAGCAGGCCCGTCGCAGAAGATCGACGGCGTCGGCGTGGGTTTCACCCGTGACGAGGACGGCGCCATCGCCGCCGCAACCAATCTGATCCTCACCCTCGAACAGGCGGCGGCCACCGACCGGGTCAACGCCGTTCGCACCTACGAGGTGCTGTCGGCCGACGCCTCCCGCGAGACCCTGGCCGCCGACATGGGCGCCACCTGGGACGCCCTGCACGGCTCGATCGCCACCAACGGCCCCACCCAGTCCTCACTCTTCCTCCGGACGGTGCCCGTGGGCCACCAGCTGCTGCGCTACTCGCCCGATCGGGCGACTGTCGAGGTGTGGACCCTCACCGTCGTCGCCGCCGCCGGCATGCGTGAGCCCCTGGCCACGTGGGAGACGGCAACCATCGACGTGGTGTGGGAGGACGACGACTGGAAGGTGTGGTCGGCGGCCTCGGCCGCCGGTCCCTCGGCGGCCTGGGCCCCGACCGACCCGTCGTCGATCGACGGGTTCCTGACCACCGTCGGCGAGTTGGAGGGCTACAGCTATGTTTCCGACTGAGGTACAACTCAACGGCCCGGCGGGTACCCCGGCGAACCCCCGGCCGATGTTTCTACCCACCCCGAAGCGCATCGTGGCCGCGGTGGCGCTCACCCTGGCCATGCTCGTCGGCGTCGTCGGCCTCGACATGATGACGGCCGGGCCGGCGTTGGCGGTGGAGGAGGAGGTGGAACCCGCCGGGGACAACACCTGCGGCAACCTGCCGATCATCTCCGCCGCCTGCCGGGAACTCCTCGACGGAGCCGCCTGGCTCGAGGACGGCGTCGGCGACGTCGGCGAGACCGTGGTGGCCGGCGCCTTCGACTACTTCGCCCGGTGGGTGGCCACCGGCGCCATCGGGGCCATCGAGCTGGTGTGGGTCGGGATCGACGGGACGACGACGCCGACGGTCGACTCCGGGGGCACCGTGTTCGGGACCTCGATCGCGGCGGCGAGGGCCCTGGCCTTCCCCCTCCTGGTGGCGGCCGCCCTCTATTCGCTGTTGAAACGCGACGCGTCGATAGCGGTGAAATCCGCCTTCCTCTACTTACCCGGCTCCGTCGTAGGGATGGTGGTCGCCGGGTACTTCATCAACGGGCTCCTGCTGGCCACCGACCAGCTCTCGGCCGCCTATCTCGACGACGGACAGACCAGCGTGGCCGAATGGCTCGACGGGGTGGGCGGGCTGATCGCCGCCGGTGTCGGGATCGCGGCCCCGATCCTGTTGGTGATCTTCTCGTTCGTCGTGATCGGGGGCGCCATCCTGGTGTGGCTGGTGATGATCGTGCGCTCGGCCGCCATCGTCATCACCTACGCCTTCATGCCTCTGGCCTTCGCCGCCATCATCTTCCCGGCGACGAGAGGGTGGATCAAGCGACTGATCGAGATCCAGCTGTCGTTCATCCTGGCCAAGCCGGTGATCGTGGCCGTGCTGGCGCTCGGCTCGCAGACGCTGGGCGAGGTCGACAACGCCTTGGTGGCCATGATGCAGGCGGCCGCCCTCTTCTACCTGGCCGCCTTCTCACCCTTCGCCCTGATGAAGCTGCTGCCCTTCGTGGGCGACGAGGCGGTCGCGGCGATGGAGCAGCCATCGGGCGCCCCCAGTCGGGCGGTGGCCACCGCCGCCGGCGTGATCGGCGGCCAGAAGTTGGCCGGCTTCCTCGCCGGCTCCCAGCAGGACGGCCCGGCCGACGTCAGCCCGTCGGCCGGGGGCGGCACCCTGGGCACCAGCGGTCCCGGTCCCGACGACAGCGGCGGCGGCCCGCCGGGCGGCGGCTCGCCGATCGGTGGCGGCGGCTCCGACGGCCCATCGTCGGACGGACCCTCGACCGACGGCCCCGAACGGGGCCCGAACACCGGCGGCGACCTGGCCTCAGGCGGCTCGCCGCCGCCGACCAGTGGGGAGAGCCGGTGAGTTCCTGCGGCGGAGCCGCCCGACGAGGTGAAGGAGTGCCATGGACAACACCGATGTCCGATTCCAGTTCGGGCCCCCGATCCGGGCCATCTTCCTGGGAGGCCTGCGCCACGCCCAGGCGGCGTTCCTGGCCGTCGCCTGCGGGGCCGCCGTGTTGTTCCTGCGGTTCGTCCCCGGAGAGATCGGCTTCGGCATGGCTCTGTTGGCCGTCATCGGCGGCGTGGCCGGAGCGTTCGGCACCATCGAGGGTCGGCCCTTCGACGACTGGGTTCCGACCTCGTCACGGTGGGCGTTGATCGTGCTGCGGCGGAAGCGTCGGTGGCGCTCGCCGGCCCCCGGTATGGGCGAGCGGGGCAAGGTCCCGCCACCCGAGCGCCCCTCGAAGAACGGCGCCGCCCCGCTCGGCCCCCGGGTAAACGGGGTCGCCCCCGGTGACACGCCGAACACCGAGACGGTGGTCAACGGCAGGGTGGCCCGCCGTCGGGCCAAGCAGTCGACGGTGCGCAAGGCGGGCAAGCAGTCGCCGCCGCCGCCGGTGTCGGATTGGCAGCTGATCTACACCTCGATCGGGGGCACTCCGATGGGGGTGCTGCGCGACCGCAAGAACAAGACCTGGGTCGCCGTGATCCGGGTCCAGGGACAGTCGTTCATGCTGCTCGACGAGGGCGAGCAGGTCCGCCGGCTGTCATCGTGGGCCGCCGTCCAGGCCTCGATGGCCCGTCAGGGCAGCCCGATCGCCCGGATGCAGTGGATCGAGCGCACCCTGACCGAGGTCGGCGACGAGATGCGGTCGTTCTTCGACGAGCGGGCCCAGAACGGGGTGGGCACCGCCGCCCACCGCTCCTACGCCGATCTGCTGACCTCGGCCCAACCGGTCACCCAGCAGCACGAGACGTTCCTCGTGCTCCAGGTGTCGCAGGCCAAGGCGGGGCGGGCCATCAAGCACGCCGGCGGCGGCGACCGGGGGGCGGTGGCCGTGCTCTACCGTGAGCTCGACCATCTGCAGCGCCAGCTCCGGGAGTCCGACCTCACCGTCAACGGCTTCCTGTCGGGCGATCAGATGGCCATGCTGCTCCGCACCCAGTTCGACCCCGAGGACGCCCTGGGCGTCGCCGCTCGTCAGGCCCGAACCTCCGAGCCGCTGATCTCGGCCCGCAGCGCCTGGCCGCTGGCGACCGAGGTCTCGTGGGGTCACTACCGGACCGACAAGATGTTCCACATCACCTACTGGATCTCGGAATGGCCCAAGCTCGGGGTTCGACCGAGCTTTCTGTCGCCCCTGCTCCTCACCAGCAACGGTGTGACCCGCACGGTCTCGGTGGTGGCCGAGCCCATCCCCACCGCCCAGGCGGTGCGGCGGGTGGAGCACGCCCAGACCGCCCGGCTGTCCGACGACGAGATCCGCAACAGCGCCGGCTACCGCACCGGGGCCCGTCGCCGCCGCGAGGCCGAAGCCCTCGATCGAAGGGAGAACGAGCTGGCCGACGGCCACGCCGAGAACCGCTACTCGGGCTACGTCACCGTCTCCGGCGCCGACCTGAACGAGGTGGAGGTGGCGGCGGCCACCATCGAACAGGTGGCCTACCAGTGTCCGGTCGAGCTCCGCCGATTGTGGGGCGAGCAGGACTCCGCCTTCTACTGCACGATGCCGATGGCGTTGGGGCTGACGTGATCGCCGCCCTGGTCGTCCTCACGGTGGTGCTGGTGGCCTTCGCCGCCATCATCATCGCCGTCGGCGTGGTTGCCGACTCGCCGTCGACCCCGGCCCACCACGCCACGACCGCTCACCTCCAGGCCCTCTACCCGTTCCAGTCGCCAGCCGGCCTCGGGGGGCGAGGGTGCTACATCGGTCAGGAGGTGCTCGGCGGGTCGTTCTGCTACGACCCGTGGGAGCTCTATCGGACCAACCAGGTGACCAACCCCAACATCGTGGTCGCCGGCCAGATCGGTCGGGGCAAGTCGTCGCTGGTCAAGACCTACATCTGGCGCCAGTCGGCCTTCGGACGGCGGGCGGTGGTCATCGACCCAAAGGGCGAGTTCGCCCCGCTGGCCGAACGCATGGGAGGCACCGTCATCCGCCTCGCCCCTGGCAGCCGGGTTCGGCTCAACCCGCTCGACCGGGGCCCGGCCGACGACATGCTCAGCGAGGAGGAGATCGCCCGCCGCCAGGACCAGGTGTTGATGTCGCTGGCCGAGTCGGCCCTCCGGCGCGACCTCCATCCCGAGGAGCGCACGGCGATCGGCCTGGCCCGCCAGGAGGCGGCGCTGATGTTCGACGAGCCGACCATCGGCGATGTGGTCGATCTGCTGCTGTCGCCCAGCCCCGAGCTGGCGGCCCGCATCAACACCACCCCGGCTCGCATGGCCGAGCGCACCCGCGACGCCTCCCTCGAGCTGCGTCGGCTGTGCGAGGGCGACCTGCGGGGCATGTTCGACGGGCCGACAACGGTCGACGTCGACTGGGACGGCCCCATCGTGGTGCTCGACCTGTCCGCCCTCGGCGGCACCGGCGACGCCCTGGGCCTGGTGATGGCCTGCACCATGGCCTGGCTCCATTCGGCGATCGCCCGGGCCGACGGGGTGCAGCGCATCCTCCTGCTCGACGAGGCCTGGTACCTGCTGTCCAACCTGGCCCTGGCCCGCTGGCTCCGCTCGATGTTCAAGATGTCGCGGCAGTACGGCCTGTCCAACATCATCGTCGTCCACCGCATGTCCGACCTGGAGGCGGCCGGCGGCGAGGGCTCCGAGGCGACCAGGATCGCCCAGGGTCTCCTCAGCGACACCGAGACCCGGGTCATCTACGCCCAGTCCGATGGCGAGGTGGCCGACACCAAGCGGCTGCTCGGCCTCACCGACGCCGAGAGCGACGTCCTGCCCCGACTGGGCCGGGGGGTGGCCCTGTGGAAGGTGCGGCAGCAGACCTTCATCGTCGATCACCGGGTTGGCGAGCACGAGTGGGAGATCATCGACACCGACCAGTCGATGCGGGCCAACTTGGACGACGTCCGGATCGGCGGCACCGGCGCCGGCGACAGCGAGAGCGGCGAGGTGCGGGTGTGAGCAACGGGGAGCGGCCCCGGTCGATCCCGGTCCAGTGGATCGATCCCGTCGCCGGCTCGCCGATCGAGGTCGCCATCGGCGTGCTCTTCGGCGTGGCCGGCGCCCTGGTCGGCATGGTGTGGGGGGCGGCCTGGCTGTCGGCCAACCTCATCGGCGACGGCGGCCTCAGCCTGTCGGCCGGGCAGGCGGCGGTGGCCACCGTCGACTTCGGGCGCAACGGCCTCCGCTGGGGCGGTATCTGGGATCCCGACGTGGAGGACGCCCTGGTCGGACCGTTCTGGTTCTGGCTCTTCTTCGCCATCCAGGCCTTCCTGCTCTCCCTGCTCTTCTGGCCGATCTGGAAGCTGTTCGGGCCCCGCCCGGCCGAGCCGATGCCGGTCGTGATCGAGGCCGGGTCGCCCAAGCACCCCCGCCGGGCCAAGCGGGAGGCGTCCCGCACGGCGGCGGCCGAACAACAGGAGAAGCGCCGGGCCGATCGCCTGGCCCAGGCCGCGGTCGGCGCCGCCACGATCGGCCCGCCTCCGTCGGTGCCGCAGGCGACGAAGATCGTGGTCGAACGACCGACCGGTCGCCGCCTGATACTGGGCAAGGTCAGCGACCGCTATCTGGCGACCGACAAGCACCACTCGACCCTCGCTCTGGGCCCCACCCGCTCGGGCAAGACCAGCGGTCTCGGTCTGCCGGCGCTGGTCGAATGGCGGGGCCCGGCCCTGGTGGTGGCGGCCAAGGGCGACCTCGTGCTCAAGACGTGGAAGGACCGCCACGACCGGGGCGATCACACCTGGCTCTACGACCCGACCGGGTCGGTCGACGACATGGGCGGCGCCGCCGGTCTGCGATCGCTCCGGGGCTACCGCTGGTCGCCACTCAAGGCCATCGAGGACGTACCCCGGCCCCGCAACCAGCCCGAGGTCGACCGACGCCGTCGCCAATGGTCGCTGGCCCGCCGCACGGCGGGGTGGATGATCGATTCGGTCCGCCCCAACGGCGCCGGGCCCACCGGAGCCCCCGGTTCGGCCCACGTCGCCGCCGAGCAGATCCTGGGCCCCCTGCTCCTCGCCGCCGCCGCCGAGGAGCTCCCGCTCGACACCGTGGTGGCCTGGGTCGACGGCCGGGACCTCGACGGGGCCCGGGCCGCCCTGGGTCGGGTCGGGGTGGCCGAGGCCATCACCACCTGGGAGAGCGCCCACCGCTACGACGAGGCCACGACGACGGCCGCCTACCAGGTGTTGACCTCGGTGCTTTTCGCCGCCGGCGACCCGATGGTGGCGGCCAACGCCAGGGAGCCGGAGATCGCCACCGTCGACCTCGTCGACGGTGGCACCAACACGCTGTACGTCCTCGCCCCGCCGAACCATCACGACCGGCTGCGCCCGATGGTGTCGGCCCTCGTGCACGAGGTGGCCGACGCCGCCATGGCCAAAGCCGCGGTCTCACCCGGCGGGCGCCTGGCCGAACCGCTCCTCATCGTCATCGACGATACCGCCCAGGTACTCCCCGCCCCGCTGCTCGACCAGCTGGCCTCGCTCGGCGCCGGCATGGGCATCCAGCTCCTGACGATGGTCCAGGACCTCGGCCACCTGAGCCGAGCCCACGGCCATGCCGCCGCGACCCAACTGGCCGACAGCCATCGAGCCCGGGTCGTCCTCCCCGGCATCACCGATCCGCTCACGCTCGAGTACCTCAACGCCGTGATCAGCGGCAACCCGCTCGTCGACCCCGACGCCGCCCAGCCCGTCGACCTCGACGGCGGGCTGGTGTCCTCGACCGCCTCCTGGATGCGGACCCTCGACGACGACGCCGCACTGCTCATCTACGGCAACCTGGCCCCGATCAGGATGAAGCTCCGCCCCTGGTACCGGGACGAGGGCCTGCGGGGTCAGCTGCTGCCGCCCGAGCCCAGGCAGCGGCGCATCCCGTGGTTCGACCGCTTCACCCGCGAGGCGCCCGACCATCAGGCCCTGGCCGGCATCCCGGGCCCGCTCAATTCGAGCGCCAACGACGCCGAGTCCGACCGGTACTGGCAGGCCCTGCAGGAGACCGGCAGCCTCCCCGAGGCCCGCGAGTTCGATGACGGCACCGGCTCGATGAGCTGACGCCCCGCTCACGTCGAGCCTCGGAGCGCCGACGGGAGGGGCGACCAGTCACGCACCATCCCATGCCACTCCTCGCCCCGACCACCGATCGCCTCGTCTCGCTGCCGGCCACCCTCGGGGTGTCCCCCCGCCTGGTCGGCGGCTGGCTGGCGGCCCGCACCGATCTCGCCGGTGTCGTGGTGGTCGTATCCGACGGTGGGCGGGGGCGGTTCGCCTACGCCGGCCCGGTGCAGTGGTGGCTGCAGCTCAAGGCCCCGTGCACCCTCACCGTCGACGGTCGCACGATCGCGGTGCGGGTCCGGGGCCATCGGGTCGCCGCCGACCTGGTCGAGGTCGACTTCGCCGGCCCGGCCGACGTGCCCCTCACGAGTTCGTCCGCCCGCGCCCGGATCGAGGCCCAGGACCGGCTCGACGTCGAACTCGGCGCCTACTGGTCGGGCCGCCCCGAGGCACCGGTGGGCACCGAGGGCCAGAGCCGTCTGGAGGCGGTGAGCACGGCGCTCGACACCTCGGAGTTGCCGATGTACGTGCTCGGCCCCGACGGCACCTACCTCGGGGTCAATCAGCCCTTCCTCGACCGGGCCCGCCGTCGACTGGACGAGGTGATCGGGCGCAGCCCGTCCGCGGTGTGGACCGGCGGCCGCTCGGTGCCGGTGGCAGCGGCGGAACGCACGGTCGAGCTGCCCGGCGTCGGTTCGGCCGTGATCGGCAGCCTGGCCGGCGGCCGCAGGGGAGTCCTCGATGGTGGGGTCGGTGGGTCGGGAGCGCCCGCTACTCGCTGAACACCGGCGGCAGCGTCACCCGCTCGTCGGGGAAGATCAGGTCGGGGTCGCCCGAGCTGAGCGACCCCCGGTTGGCCTCGACCACCTTCACCCAGTACTGACAGATCTCGTCCTCGGTGACGTCGCGCCCGACGACCGACCGAAGTCGATCCTCGGCGATGCTCCACAGATGATCGCCCCTCACCACGGTGTGGGTGGAGGCCGACACGTCGTCGGCCTGGGTCAGAGCCTCCGGGATCCAGAAGCCGTCGTTCTCCGGGGTCATGTCCGGCCACCCGGCGGCCTCGGGCTCGTAGCCGGGCTCGGGCGTGCCGTCGTCCACCTCGGATTCGAGCTGCCCGGAGGTGTCGTCGGTGTCCTGGGCCACGATCGCCTCGGTCTGGGCCAGGGCCGGGGTGACCGACACCGCCGCCGGTCCCACGATCGAGAACCCGGTGAGCGACACCGCGGTCACGCCGTGTACCACCCGCCGCACGATCGGCAGGGTGATCCAGCGCATGCCGTCGGTGACGGCCGACCAGCCGAGATGGTGGGCCACCCCGTAGACGATCGTGGTGGTGAGCAGCCAGTACCCGATGGCCAACGCCGCCAGGCGGGCCACGGCGACCAGGGCCACGGCGGGATCCGTGGCCTGGAACCAGTCGGGCAGGGCGGTGAAGGGAATGGCGTAGGTGGCGCTCGCCGTCAGGTGGAGGGCGGCCACCAACGCCGCCTGCACCGCCACCATGAGCACGACGTCACCCTTGGTCGAGCGGGAAGCGGGAACCTCGGCGGTCGAGCCGTGGATAGCGGAGCCAGCAGGGCTATTGAGGCTATTCACGGTATTCAATCTACTCTCGGGCCCGTTGGCGAGCAACGACAACCACCGCCGGACGGTCCGGTGACGCCGACCGACCGGTCGCCGGGCGTTGCAAGCGCGCCGCCGATGGGCGAACATGTGTTCGATGTCTCGGATCCTCCACGCCGACCTCGACGCCTTCTACGCCTCGGTCGAGCAGCGCGACGACCGTCGCCTGCGGGGTCGGGCGATCGCCGTCGGCGGGGGAGGGGTGGTGCTGGCCGCCAGCTACGAGGCCCGCCGGCACGGCGTGCGGACGGCGATGAACGGCCGGGAGGCCCGTCGGCTCTGTCCGTGGATTCGCTTCGTTCCCCCGCGCATGGAGGCCTACGCCGAGGCCAGCCGCCGGGTGTTCGACGTCTTCGCCGACACCTCGCCCCTGGTCGAGGGACTGTCGATCGACGAGGCCTTCATCGACGTGACCGGTCTCCGTCGCCACATCGCCGCCGAGAGCGACGTGGCCACCCGGCTGCGGAGGCGGGTGGCCGACGAGGTCGGGCTACCGCTCAGCATCGGGGGCGGGTCGACCAAGTTCCTGGCCAAGGTGGCCAGCGCCGTGTCGAAACCCGACGGTCTGCTCCTGGTGCCCGACGGGGGCGAACTCGACTTCCTCCACCCGCTACCGGTCGGGCGGCTGTGGGGCGTCGGCCCCAAGACCGCCGACCGGCTGGCCGAGCGGGGCATCGTGACCGTCGGCGAGGTGGCCGAACTCGACCCCGACGTGTTGTGCACCCTGGTCGGCGTGGCCTCGGGCCGCCATCTCCACGCCCTGGCCCACAACCACGACCAGCGGCGGGTGGAGGTGGGCCGACGGCGCCGGTCGGTCGGCTCGCAACGATCGTTCCCGGCCCATCAGGGCGACCGGGCCTCGGCCGAGACGGTCGTGTTGGAGACCGTCGACCGGGTGGCCAAGCGGCTCCGAGGGGGCGATCGCGTCGGGCGGACGGTGGTCCTGCGGCTGCGGTTCGGCGACTTCACCTCGGCCACCCGGTCCCGCACCCTGCCGCAGGCCACGGCCGAAACCAGCCCCATCCTGGAGACGGCCCGCTCCCTGCTCGACGAAGCCTGGGAGCTGATCGCCGAGCGGGGCCTGACCAAGGTGGGCGTGGCCGTGACCGGACTGTCGGCCGACGGTTCGGTCCAGTTGGCCCTCCCGTTCACCAAGGCCCGGTCGGGCCGACTCGACGGCGCCATCGACGACGTCCGGCGCCGCTTCGGCGACGACGCCCTCACCCGCACCCGCCTCCTCGGACGCGAGGTACGGGAGGTGCCGCTGCTGCCCGACCCGGCACCCGCCAGGGGATCGCGGGCGGGAGACTGAGCCGACGGTCGACGCCCCGGCCCGCCGAGCCGCTATGCAGAGGGGCGTGACCATCGCCGCCCTCATTACCGCCGCCGGCTCCGGCACCCGCTTCGGGGCCCGCAAGCAGTTCCTCGATCTCGTCCCCGGGCTCCGCCTGGTCGACGCGGCCGTCGAGACCTGTCGGCAGGTGGCCGACTGGGTCGGGGTGCTGGTGCCGGCCGATCACACCTGGGAGGGCCCGCCCGTCGATCTGGTCGCCGTCGGCGGCGACTCCCGGCAGGCCACCCTGCTCCGGGGCCTGGCCGCCCTTCCGTCGGAGGCCGACCGGGTCCTGATCCACAGCGCCTCGCACCCGTTGGCCACCGTCGGGTTGGCGGCCGCCGCCGTGGCCGCCCTGGACGACGGTGCCGACGCCGCCGTCCCGCTGTGGACCCCGGCCGACGTGATCAAGGACGGCCGGGGCACCGGGCTCGTCACGGTGGGACGGGAGGGTTTCGGCCTGGCCCAGAGCCCGATGGCCTTCCGCCGCCACGCCATCGTCGAGGCCTTCGCCGCCGGGCGGGAGGCGGTGGAGGAGTCGGCCCTGGTCGAGGCCGACGGGGGAGTGGTGCGAGCGGTGCCGGGCGAGGTAACCAACGTCCACGTCATCGACCCGCTGACCCTCGACATGGCCCGGGCCCTGCTTCCGGTGCTGGCCGCAGGCGCGCCGACCGGCCGGACTCAGTAGGCGGTGTTGCCGTCGGCGGCGAACGCTTCGAGCCCGACGGTCTCCCGTTCGACCTCGTTGCGGCGGGGATTGCTCAGCGCCGACCGGTCGACCACGCTGTCGGCCGGCTGGGGACGACCGAGCCAGTAGCCCTGGGCGTGGGTGCAGCCGGCGCCGTCGGCCCACGCCATCTGGGCCGCGGTCTCGATACCCTCGGCCACCACCTCGAGCTGCAGGTCACGACCGAGCGACACCAGCAGGGTGGCCAGCGAGCGGTCGGTCTCGTCGGCCAGATGGGCCAGGAAACTCTGGTCGATCTTCAGCCGGTCGAATTCGACCCGCCGCAGGTGGGCCACCGAGGCGTAGCCGGTCCCGAAATCGTCGATGGCCAGCTTCACCCCGAGCTCCTTGAGGCGGCGGAGGTTGTCCTCGGCCCGGGCCAGATTGGGGATCAGCTGGCTCTCGGTGATCTCGATCACCAGCCGATCGGCCCGGAGACCGTGGCGTTCGATCGTGGCGGCCACCTCGCCCGGCAGGTCGGGACGGGAGAGGTGACGGGCCGACACGTTGACCGACAGGGTGAGGTGCTCCATCGACGGGTCGCGGCCCCACTCGGCCAGGATCTCGCCCGAGCGACGGATGACCCAGGTGTCGATGTGGGTGATGAGCTCCGACTGCTCGGCCACGCCGATGAACAGGCCCGGTGAGACGGGTCCCCGGAGCGGGGCGTCCCACCGGATCAGGGCCTCGTAGCCGGTGATGTCCCGGGAGCCGACGTCGACGATCGGTTGGAGGTTGAGGCGGAACTCGTCCCGTCGCAGGGCGTGGGTCAGCTCGCCCGCCATCTGGGCGGTGGCCAGGAGCGAATCGTGGAGCCGCTGGTCGAAGCGCACCACCTCACCGGGGGAGTCGGCCTTGGCCTCGTAGAGGGCCAGATCGACCCGGCGGAGCACGTCGGAGGGGGAGAGGTAGTCATCGGCGGCGGCCACCACCACACCGGCGCTGGCCGACACGTCGAGGGTGCCGCAGCTGAGCCCCATCGGTTCGGCGATTCCGGCGATGACGGTCTCGGCCACCTCGATGCTCTGCTCGCCGGCCTCGGCCCCGGTGAGGATGATCATGAACTCGTCGCCGCCGAGGCGGGCGACGAAGTGGCCGGTGGCCCGTGACCGCAGTCGTCGGGCCACGATGCACAGCACCTCGTCGCCGGCCAGGTGGCCCCAGTTGTCGTTGGCCTGCTTGAAGCCGTCGAGGTCGAGCATGATGACGGCCAGGGCGACGCGCTCCTCGGGAACGGCGTTGAGCGACCGTTCGAGCAGGGCCATCACCGCCGCCCGATTGGGCAGGCCGGTGAGCGAGTCGTGGGTCGCCTCGTGTTCGAGCCTGGCCGTCATCGACCGGAGCCGGGCCACCGAGCCGAACACCGAGGAGCCGAGCGAGCCGACGACCTGCTGGTTCAACACGTCGTCGTCGAGGCGCCCGGCCGACAAGGCCTCGGCCTGGGCCGACACCGTGCTCAGGTTGCTCGTCATCTCGTCGAGAGCATCGTGGACCTGGTCGATGTCGGACGGCCCCTCATCTGGGCGGCCGGTGTCGAGCCTGCCGTCGGTGATGCGGATGGCCCGGTCGAGCAATGAGCGAACGGGTTGATTGATCGAGCGAATGGTGAGCGACGTGACCAGGCCGGTGGCCAGGGCCAGCACGAGACCGGCGCTGACCACCCGGAGCAGCCGATCGTTGGCCTTGACCTCGAGTTCGACGGCACCGGCGGCGAAGTCTGTCGACAGATCGCGTTCGAGGTCCGACAGCATGTGTGTCCGCTCGAAGCCGTCGATGAAGACGATCACCCCGATCGGCAGCAATGACAGCGGCTCGGCCACCGTGCTCGCCGGGGTGACGTCGCCGTCGAGGGTCTCGTCCCGCAACTGCTCGAAGCGCTGCCACTCGGGATGTTCGGCCAGGAGCAGGAGGCGCTCGCGGTCGTCGGGGGGCAACACGCTCACCAGCTCGTCCCAGGCCGCCTGATAGTGGGCGTTGGCCACGATCAGCTCCCGGTAGTTCTCCTCGTCGGAGCCCCCCGGACCGAGCGGCAGCAGGAACCGACCGAGCATCTGTCGTTCGGTCTGGGCCGTCGCCAGCAGGTGACGGGCCGGTTCGAGGGCATGGGCGGTGTCGGAGAGCTCGGCGCTGAGGGCCGACTGCCCCAGCTGACGATCGAGTTCGAGGATCTGGGCCTCCCGGGCCTGGTCGGCCACCGACTTCAGGTCGCTGCGGAGGATCGACAGCTCCTCGGCGTCGGCCTCACCGGTCCAGAAGGCGTTGAACGCCTCCCGTCCGGCGATGAGATCCTCGACCGCCTCCGTGTCGGCCCAGACCGTCCGGGGCTGGGCCGCCACCTCGTCGTACAGAGCCTCCACGCTCAACTGGTCGGCCGATGCCTCGTCGGGAAAGGCGAGGGCCAGGGCGTTGACGTCGACCCCCATGTCGGCGGCCTCGCTGATGCCCAGCATCGACTCGGCCTCGATCTCCAGGGCGATCGTCAGATTGGACAGCATGTCGACCAGCTCGGCGTTGCGGCGCAGCTCCTGGGCGTGACGGATCGTCCGGACCTCGTCGACGGCGACGATGCCGGCCAACGCCAGACAGCCCAGCACGGGCAAGGCCAGCAGGAACATGAGTCGCGATCCGATTGTGGACGTGCGGATTGTCCGCAGAAGTCCAGCCATGCGTTGGTTGTCGGCCTGCCCAAGCCCGAGGTTGAGCTACCGGTCCGACGCCCGATCGTCGATGAGCAGGCCCTCGTCGGCGGCGACGTCGAACAGCCGACGGGCCAGGTCCCACAGCAGCGGCGAGGTTTCGACGATCGGCTGGTTGATGGCGACGGGCTGACTGTGGCGTATCCCGTGTTCGAGCCAGCTCACCCCGCCCGAGGCGGCGTTGAGCAGGGAGGGCTGGAGCCGATCGATCCCGTAGGCGAAGCGGGCGGTCGGGGTCTCCCGGGCCTCGTACTCCCGCCACAGCTCCTCCAGCCGATCGCCCTCACCGTCGGGCAGCAGGCCGAAGAGCCGTCGGGCGGCGACGTTCTCCCGCTCCTCCTTGTCGGCGGCGCCGGCCTGGTCGTAGATGTAGGTGTCACCGGCGTCGATCTCGACGATGTCGTGGACCAGCAGCATCTCGATCGCCCGGGGCACATCGGCGCCCTCGGGGGCGTAGGGGGCGAGCACCACGGCGAACATGGCGAGGTGCCACGAGTGCTCGGCGGTGTTCTCCAGGCGTGAGCCGTCCACCAGGCGGCTGCGCCGGAGTACGGTCTTGAGGCGGTCGAGTTCGAGGAGGAACCCGACCCGGGCCGCCAGATCCCCGTCGATGGTGGCCGCCTCGGCCACGATTCGGTCCTGATCCATGCCCCGAGGCTAGAGACCGATCGGACCGCCGGGGCGGGCGATCCTCACCGGTCGGGGGAGGGATCACCCCGGTTTCTGGCATGATCAACGCCGTGTTGGAGTTGAGGGAAGGGTCGACGGGGGAGCGGTTGCTGTCCCCGGTGCTGGGCCGGGACCGCCTGGTCGACGTGATCGGCGTGCTGGCCACGTTCGTGCTGTATCTGGTGCTCGATCGTCTCAGCCAGGCCTTGGTCGCCGTCGGATTCGAGGACCTCGGCTCGTTCTCGCTCGTCGTGTCGTCGATCGCCGGGCGGTGGTGGCTGTATCTCGCCGTCGGTGCGGTGTTCGCCGCCGGCCTCGTTCTGCGGCCCGAGCGGATGCTGGCCCGATGGAGCGATCTCGATCACGGGCGAACCCTGCAGCTGATGATGCTGCCCCTGATCGTGCTCCTCGGCTGGAAGGGTGGGTTCTACGCCTTCAACTTCTTCGCCGGTGAGATCCATCTGCTCGACCGGCTCCTGGCCGTGGCCCTGGCCGTCGGCGCCTGGTACCGGCCGATCCTGCTACTGGCCTTCGTCACCCAGCTGCGGGTGATCAACGAACAGCTGCTCTTCCCGTTCGGCACGATCTCGGTGGAGACGATCGACGACTACCTGCTGATCCCGTTGATCGCCTGCGCCGCCGGTCATGCCCTCTATGTGCTGACGGGTCGTCGCTCGACCTCACCGGTGCTGCTGGTGATCGTCACCTCGATCGCCGGCCACTTCTTCCTGCCCGGCCGAGGCAAGCTGGCCATCGACTGGTTCGGCAACTCCGAGCTGTCCAACCTGCCGCTGGCCAGCTACACCGCCGGGTTCGGGGCCGCCACCGACGGGGCGTGGGCCCGGTTCATGGCCGACTTCTTCGAGACGATGAACCTCCCGGTGATGATCGGCACCCTGCTCCTCGAACTCGGAGTCCTGGTGGCCGTGGTCCACCTCAAGCTGTTCCGATGGTGGCTGCCGGGGATGATCGTGTTCCACGCCTTCACCTTCGCCGCCACCGGCTTCTTCTTCTTCAGCTGGATCGTGCTCGAAGCGATCGTGCTCGTGGTATTGTTCGCCCCCGGTCTGCGGGACTGGGTGGCCGAGAACGCCACGCCGGCCCGTGGTGCCATCGCCTTCATGGCCGTGCTGGGCAGCCCGGTGCTGTTCCACGCCCCGGGCCTGGCGTGGATCGACGGGCCGATCTCGTACGGGTATGAACTCGAAGCGGTGGGGGAGAGCGGTACCGCCTATCACGTGCCACTGTCGACCTTCGCCCCGCTGGAACACGAGATGACCTTCGGTCGGCCGCAGTTGTCGGCCACCGAGCCCCTCACCGGCGGCTACGGCTCGATGGTCGACACCACCGATCTGGACCGCCTCGAGGCCGTCGAGACCTTCGAGCAGTTGGAGGCCCTCGAAGCCCGACAACCGGCGACGACCCTGGTCGAGACCTCGCAGGACTTCCTGTTGGCGTTCTTCGACGGCACGCACGTCGATCGGTCGACTCACTGGCCGTTGCGATTCGGGCCGCCGCTGTATTTCTGGTCGGGTCGACCGGCGCCGTCATACGACTACGACGAGCCGTTGGTG
>JBCCRO010000003.1:0-293477 GCA_039201605.1 Actinomycetota bacterium | reverse complement strand
CGCCGACCGGGTCAGTGGGATCGATCACCGCCTCGGCGGCCGGTCTCCACAACTGGAGGAGTGCGAGAGCGGCCGAATCGGCACGCTTGGAAAGCGTGTGACCTGCAAGGGTCCGTGGGTTCGAATCCCACCTCCTCCGCTACGACGGGCCTGGTGACGGGCGAACCGCCTACGGCGGAGTCATGGTGTCGAGGACGGTCTGGATGGTCCGGTCGGCGCCGCTCGTGGTCTCGGTCGTGGCCATGACCAGGAGGCCGTGCATCGTTCCAGGAGTAGGTCGGCGGCCTGCTCGGGGTGACCCCGCTCGCCGGCTCATCCCGTTGTGACTCGAAGGCGCCGGTCACGGCGGATCGCCGTTCGTCGAGGGCCGTCCACGACAGGTCGAGACACCGGGGATCGGTGGCGTAGCGCTCCATCGCCGTGTTCACCAGTAGGTAGCCTCGGTGGTCGGCGCGTTCGGTGGCCGAGGTCAGGATCGCGGTGAGGGCGTCCCGCAGTGGCTCCGACGGGTTGGCGGCCATCCCCTTCTACGCCGATCCGAGATGACGGACGCACTCGGCACGCTGACGATCCTGGGCGTGACGACCCCTCGGACGAGCTCCCGTCGTATCTCCACTGCGACATCACCGTCGGCTGGCACGGCAACGACGAGAGCCTGGCGGCGGCGGAGACGATCCTCATCATGACGGGCGACATGATCCAGGGCGACCCCAGAGCAGGTGCCGAGCAGGAGGAGAACCCCGTCTTCCTGCAGCCTTCGCCATCACCGGGGGCACCGGTGAGTACGTGGGCGCAAAAGGTCAGGCCACGATCGACCCGCACCTCGGCAATCAGGACTACCAGCTCGTCTTCGCATGATCGCTGGGGGGCGGTGACGCCGACGGACCGGTGCGACCGGCAACGCAGGCAGCTGGGCCCCGGAGGTTGGTGGGTGTCAACATGGTCAGGTGTGAGCGGGCCGAGTGGGGACTCGGCCGAGGGGGGCACTGATGATCACCGGTGAGCAGTACAAGGCGTCGCTCGACGATGGGCGCGAGACCTACTTCGAGGGAGCGCGGGTCGACGACCTGGTCGGGCATCCGATCCTGGGTGTGACCGCCGACTTCACCGCCGAGGCCTACGACCGGTTCTACGATCCCGACCCGGCGGCGGTGAGCCCGCTGCTGGCCGTGCCCCGATCGTCGGATGATCTGCGGGCGTTGATCCCGCTCCTGGTCGAGGCGGGGATGATGGCCCACGTCACCTCGTCGTCGATCCAGACCCTCAAGACCGTCGCCGGGCGGATGGCCGACGGCAATCAGGACTACCTGGAGCGGATCGCCATCTACGTCGAGGAGTCGCAGCGGGCGGACATCCGCATCACCCAGTGCATCACCGACGCCAAGGGCGATCGAAGCAAGCCGCCGGCCAAGCAGGACGACCCCGACGCCTACGTCCGCGTGGTCGACCGCCAGCGGGACGGGGTGGTGATCCGGGGGGCCAAGCTGCACATCACCGGGGCCTCGTTCGGCCACGACCTGATGACGATTCCCACCAAGTCGATGAAACCGGGGGAGGAGGACTACGCCATCGCCGCCATGGTCCCGGTGAACGCGCCCGGCGTGAAGATCATCAACACCACCTACGCCCCCCGTCACGAAGACGCCCGGGCCTTCCCCGTCTCCAGCCGCATCAGCTACCCCGAGGGCTTCGTCATCTTCGACGACGTCTTCGTACCCAACGAGCGGGTCTTTCTCGACGGCGACATCGCCCACGCCGCCACCTTCGCCCACAGCCTCGGCCTCTGGGAGCGACTCGGTGGACTGTCGGAGTTCGTCCACGAGGCCGACCACCTCGTCGGGCTGGCCCAGCTCATCGCCGAGGCCAACGGCCTGGCCGGGATCTCCCACGTCAAGGAGAAGATCTCGGAGATGATCATCCACGCCACGCTGCTCCGAGCCTCCCTCGACGCCGCCATCGACCACTGCAGCATCGGTCCCGAGGGGGCCGCCTTCCCCAACGAGCTCTACATCAACGCCGGGAAGTTCCACGGCGCCGCCAACTACAACCTCATGGTCCGCCACCTGCATGACATCGCCGGTGGCTCGGTGCTGACGGCTCCGGTGCCGGCCGACTTCGACAACGACGACGTCGGCGACCTGGCCCGCAAGTACATGGCGACCGGCAACGATGTCGACGGCGAGTACCGGGCCCGACTGATGCACACCATCCGTGACCTCACCGCCGACGCCCTCGGCGGTTGGAAGTTCGTCACCAACCTCCAGGCCGGTGGCGGGCTCTACGCCCAACGGATCGTGACCCGCCGCCACTACGACATGGACGGAGCGAAGCGGGGAGCTCTCAAGCTCGCCGGCCTCAGCGAGGACGACGCCCACTGATCTCGTCGTGCACCGAGGTGAAGGCGAGTCGGCCGGCGCTCGGCTCAGCGTCGCTTCCGCACGACGATGGTGCCGCCGACGAGGTCCCACGGGGTCTGACGACGCCGGTGCGCGAACACCATGGCCAGGCCGGCGATGGCGATGATCCACCACAGCGTGCCGGTGGCGATCCAGACCATCAACGCCGCATCGGCGGACAGGACGTAGGCGGGGACGAACGCCAGCTGGACCACGATGTGGAGCGTCATGCGTCGGACCGCCGTCCCGGTGTCGAGCGGTGAGCCGTCGGCCTTGACGACCACCGTGTTGGCGAGCCGCTTCCCGACCGTCCCACCGCTTACGTTCAGCATCTCGTAGGCGACGACCGCCACGACGCCGACGAGCAGTGTCAGGAGGGCGACCACCACGGTCGCTGCCGTCGCCTCGCCGCTTGACCCGGCGGCGATGGCCTGGGCGACACCTCCCGTGATCGAGACGGCGATGAACAGGACGAACCACACGATGGCGTCGATGATCCGACCCCCGATGCGGACCCAGCCGTCGGCCAGGGGCGGCTGCTCGACGTTGGCCTGTCGGCCCGGGGTGAACGGGGCGTAGCCGGCGTCACCACCGGCGTAGTCGACGGCGGCCGTCGTGCCCACGACGGGGGAGCTGCTGACGGCCGCACTGCCGACGACCGGGGAGCTGCTCGTCGGGGAGCCGCCTGCCGGAGTGGGCGCCCCCACCCACCGGCCTCCGTCCCAGTAGCGCATGGTCCCGGCCGGATCGCCGGGTGCTGCGTACCAACCTGCTGGAGTCTGCTGCACGGTCATCTGTCCTCCTCATGCCCGACCGACCGGGTCGATGGTCGGTCAGGTCTTCCTGCCTGCTAGAGGAGGACACGCCGGTTTTGATACGAGAGCGGTGTCCGAGCCGCCCCGCCGACCCCGGGGCCGACTCAGGACCGGTCGAGCCCCGCGGCCACGTCGCCGATGGTTTCGCTCAGCGTCGGGTGGGGGTGGATGGTGGCGGCGACATCGGTGACGGTGGCCGCCATCTCGACCGCCAACGCCAGTTCGGCGATCAGTTCGCTCACCCCGTGCCCGGCGAGCTGAGCCCCGATCAGGGTGCCGTCCTCGTCGGCCACGAGCTGCACGAACCCGGCGGTGTCGCCCAGGGAGAGCGCTCGTCCGTTGGCCGTGAACGGGACCCGGGTCTGCGACGCGCCGGTGTTCGCCCCCACCGAGGCCACCTCGGGGTCGCTGAAGACCACCTCGGGGATCACGGCCGGATCGAAGGCGGCCGGCCGCCCGGCGATGGCGTCGGCCACCACCCGAGCCTCGGCCGTGGCCTTGTGGGCCAGCGCCGGTCCGTCGGTCACGTCGCCGATGGCCCAGATCCGGCCCCCCGCCCGCCGGTCGGCGGCCACCGGGATCAGGCCCCGATCGTCGACCGTCACCCCGGCCGCCGCCAGGTTCAGTGCGCCGGTGTTCGGCCGCCGACCGACGGCGACGATGGCGTGCGACGCCGACACCGCCGAGCCGTCGCCCAGCGCCACCGCGCCGTCGGCGATCCCGTCGACACCGACCCCGGTCCGGACCGTCACCCCGAGCTCCCCCAGGCGGCGGCTCACCGCTCGGGCGAGCGCAGCGTCCATGGCCGGCAGGATCCGGTCGTCCAGCTCGACGATCGTGACCTCGGACCCCAGCTTGGCGAACGCCGTCCCCAACTCGACCCCGATATAGCCGCCGCCGACCACGACGAGCCGCTCGGGCACGATCGTGAGGGCGAGGGCCGAGGTCGAGTCGAGCACGTCCACCCCGTCGACCGTTCCCGGCTCCAAGCCGGGCACGACGGCGGGACGCGACCCGGTGGCGATCACGCAGTGTTCGAACTCCAGGTGGGTCATGCCGTCGCCCCGCTCCACCACCAGCCGATCGGCCCGGGCGAAGCGAGCCGTCCCGCGCACCACGTCGACCTTGGCCCGGCTCAACAGACCGGCCACCCCGTCGGTCAGCTGCGACACCACCTCGCCCCGATGGGCGGCCATGGCCACCGGGTCGGGCACGGCGGTGATGGCCACCCCGGCGGTGGTGGCCGCCGCCCCGAGCCGCACCAGATCGGCCTGGTGGATCAGGGTCTTCGACGGGATGCAGCCGACGTTGAGGCACACCCCGCCCAGCCGCTCACTCTCGATCACGGTCACCGTGCGGCCCCGATCCGCCAGCTCCAGCGCCGCGGTGTAGCCCCCCGGTCCGCCACCGATGACGGCGATATCGACCCGGTCGCTCAGCTCGCCGACGACCATCAGCGGGCCAACAGCATCACCGGATCGGTGAGCTGCGAGATCAGGTACTCCTGGAAGGCCGTGGACAGGTCGCCGTCGATCAGGCGATGGTCGACGGCGGTCGAGATCGGCAGCGTGGGCCGGGCCACCAGCTCGCCGTCGACCACCAGCGGTCGCTCCTTGATCGAGCCGAACCCGACGATCGCCACCTCGGGGGCCCGGATGATCGGGGTGGCGAAGCGTCCGCCCAGCGACCCGAAGTTGGAGATGGTGGCGGTGCCCCCGCTCATGTCGGCCGCCGTGATCGAGCCGTCGCGCACCGCTGCCGACAGCCGGGCGATCTCGGCCGCGAGGTCGTAGAGGCTGCGACGATCGGCGTGGCGGATCACGGGCACGTACAGACCCTGCTCGGAGGCGACGGCGATCCCGATGTTGACGTCGGGGTGCACGGTGATCGTGCCGGCCGCCGGATCGATCGAGGCGTTGAGCAGCGGATGGCGACGCAACGCGTTGGCCACCGCCACCACGAAGAACGCCAGCGGCGTGAGCTGGGAGGCCCCGGTGGGGTCGGCGTCGCGCATGCGGCGGCGTGCAGCGAGCACGGCCGAGGCGTCGCACTCGTCGTTGCCGTGGATGTGGGGGATGTCCCAACTGCGGGCCATCGCCTCCGCCGTCACCCGCCGCACCCCGCGCAGGGGATGGGTGCCGACCGCCATCTGCCCGAGTGTCGTCGACGCCGGCGGCGGGCTGGTCGGGGCGATCGGCGGCGGCGGTGCCGCCAGGGGCTCGTCGGGCGCGCCCGGCTGCGGCGGAGTGGCCTGGACGCCGTTGGCGTGCCGGTCGAGGTCGGCCAGCGTGATTCGGCCGCCCGGTCCGGTGCCGGCAACGGTGCCGAGGTCGATGCCCTCATCGAGGGCCCGGCGTCGCACGACGGGCGCCGCCTTCGGCCGACCCCCGGCCGGGGCGCCGGATGCGGCAGTCGATGGTGCCGGGGTGGCCTCGGCCGCGGCCCCGGGAACCGCTGGTGTGGCCGAGGCCGGCTGGGCGGTCGCCGTCGCTGCGGCGCCGCCTGGGGCGGCGGTCGACGTGGCCGTGGCCGGCGCGGCAGGTGAGGCTCCAGCACCGGCGCCGCCCCCGAACTCCACCAGCACCTGCCCGACGGTGACCATGTCGCCCTCGGCGAAAGCCAGGCGGGTGATGACGCCGTCGGTGGGGGAGGGGAGTTGGGTCTGGCTCTTGTCGGTAAGGATCTCCACCAGCGGCTGGTCTCGGGCCACCGACTCGCCCTCGGCCACCAGCCACTCCACGATCTCGGCCTCCTCGAGGCCTTCGCCGACGTCGGGCAGTCGGAACTCGCTCACGCCTCCACCTCCGCCGCCCGGCGCACTGCGGCCACGATGCGGTCGACGTCGGGCACGAAGTGATCCTCCAGCATCCCGGTGGGATACGGGGTGTCGTAGCCGGACACCCGTTCCACCGGTGCCGCCAGGGAGTAGAACGCCTCGTCGTTGATGGTGGCGATGATCTCGCTGGCGAACCCGTTGGTCAGCGGAGCCTCCTGGACCACGACCACCCGGCCACACGCCTCCACCGCCTCGACGATGGCGGCCACGTCGAGGGGCACCAGGGTGCGGAGATCGAGCACCCGCACCGAGATCCCGTCCTCGGCCAGCCGAACGGCCGCCCGGCGGGCCAGCTCGACCTGGAACGACCAGGCGATCACCACCACGTCCGACCCCTCACACACCGTCCGGGCCTGCCCGAAGGGCACCAGGTGCTCGCCGTCGGGGACGTCGTCCTTGATCATGCGATAGCCCCGCAGCGGCTCCAGGAACAGCACCGGGTTGGGGTCGCGTATGGCGGTGGCCAACAGCCCCTTGGCGTCGGCGGCCGACGCCGGCAGCACGATCTTCAGCCCCGGGATGTTGGCGTACTGGGCTTCGAGCGACTCGCTGTGCAGCTCCGGGGTGCGGACACCGCCACCGAAGGGCGAGCGGATGGTGATCGGCACCTCGAACCGGCTCCGGGTGCGATAGCGGAGCCGGGCGATCTGACCGGCGATCTGGTGGAACGCCTGGTAGCTGAACCCGAGGAACTGGATCTCGGGCACCGGCACCATCCCGGCCGCCGCCAGCCCCACCGCCGTCCCGGCGATGACGCCCTCGGCCAGCGGGGTATCGACCACCCGGTCGGCGCCGAAACTGTCGAGCAGGCCCTCGGTGGCCCGGAACACGCCACCATTCACGGCGACGTCCTCGCCGAACACCATGACCCGGTCGTCACGGGCCATCTCGGCGTGGAGGGTGGCGTTGATCGACTCCAACATGTTGAGCGTGGCCATCAGCCCACCTGCCCGTCGGTCGTGAAGCGGCGCCGCTGTGCGGCCAGGCGCGGCGTCGGTTCGTCGTACACGTGGTCGAACAGGACGGTCGGATCGAGGGGACGTGACTCGGCCGCCACCACCGCCCGCTCCATGCGGGCGTCGGCCTCGGCCAGGACCTCATCCTCCCAGGCCTGGGTCCAGAACCCGCGGCGCTCGGCCTCGGCCCGCATCACCTCGATCGGGTCGGCGGCGGCGTCGAGCTCGGCCGCCGGCACGTACCGGGTCGGGTCGTCGGCGGTGGTGTGGGGGCCCAGGCGGTAGGTGACGGCCTCCACCAGTGTCGGTCCGGCCCCGGCGACGGCCCGGGAGCGGGCGTCGGCGATCACTTCGTACACGGCGAGGGCGTCGGTGCCGTCGACCGTCACCCCCGGGATGCCGAAGGCGTGGCTCTTCTCGGCGAAGTTCTTGGCCCGGGTCTGGACCGAGATCGGCGTGGAGATGGCCCAGCCGTTGTTGACCACCACCACGATCACCGGTGCGTCGAGCACCCCGGCGAAGTTGCAGGCCTCGTAGAAGTCGCCCTCGCTGGTCGACCCGTCGCCGAGGAACACCAGCACGCAGCCGTCCTCCCCCTTGGCCTTCATCCCCCACGCCAACCCGACGGCGTGGGGCACCTGGGTGGCCAGACTGATCTGCGGTGGCCAGACCCTGGTCGGCTCGGGTATGTGGCCGCCGTCGGGATGCCCGATGTTGTACAGCACGTACCGGTCGAGCACGTCGGGCCCGAACCGTTCGAGACCCACCAGCTCCCGATACTGGGGAAGCACCCAGTCGAGCGTCGGGTCGAGGCCGTAGGCGGCGCCGACGACCAGCGCCTCACTGCCATCGACGGGGGCGTTGGTCCCGGCCCGGCCCTGCCGCTGCAGGTTGAACACCCGCTGGCTGAAAAGCCGGGCACCGAGCATGTCTGCGAACATCGTCTCGACGATGTCATCGGCTACCTCGCTCACCTGTGGATGGTGCCGTACGTACTACCCCGGCGCAACCCCGACGGGGGTGCCGGTCGCCGAGAGGGGCGAGGGCGGGCGCAGGCAGGGTCCACGGTCGAGGACAGTAGTCTCGGACCGTGCGCGTCTCTGTCGTCCTGGTGGCCTTCGCCCTCACCGCTGCGAGCTGCGGCGGAGGCGGTGGTGACGGCGACGGTGGATCGGGTGCGGCGCCCGCCACCGCTCCCGCCGCCGAGGCCGCTCCCGACGAGGCGGCAGAGGAGGCGACGGACGTCGAGGCGGCGGACGTCGAGGCGGTCGAGTTCCCCCTGACGGTCACGGACGCCGTCGGCCGTGAGGTGACCCTCGACGAGCCGGCCCGTATCGGCTGCTACTGGAGCGGCTGCACCGAGATCCACGCCGAGCTCGGCGTCGCTCCCGGCGCATCACCGGTGCCGGCCGGCACCAGCGCGGACGGCGTCTTCTACTTCCCGGTCGGCCCCCCGGACTACACGGTCACCGCCTTCAACGACTTCGAGGGATGGAGCCAGGCCGACATCAACTTCCTGGTCAACCGGGGTCCGCAGAGTCCCGACGATGCGGTCGTCGAGCAGTTCGTCGACGTGTTCTACCTCCATGCGCCCGGCCTCACCGACACCGACCTCACCGGCTACGAGGCCCACAGCGAGAACCTGCGCCTGGTCGGCCTACTCCTGGGCAAGCCGGCAGAAGCGGAAGCGGCCGTGGCCAGGATGGAGGCGGCGATCGCCGGCCTCGCCGCGTTCTCCACCCCGGAACTGGCCGACCGCTCGTTCGCCTACCTCTTCAACGACGAGGGCTACCGGGTGATGACCGACGACACGCCGTTCTGCGCCGCCATCGCCGACGCCGGTGTCGGCACCTGCCTGCCGTTGTCCGAGGGCGAACTCAACGCCGAGGCGTTCCTCGACCTCGACCCCGACGTCATCGCCGTCCAGGCCGGCCTCGACGGTAGTGGATTCACCACCGCCACCCGAGACGATCCGGTGTGGGAGCGGCTGTCTGCGGTGCAGAACGGCACCGCTTACGACAGCGATGACCGCCTCTACTGGTGCTGCGGTTCACGCTCGTTGATCTGGGCCCTCCAGGACTTCGCCGCCTACGCCATTCCGGACTCCGGTATCCCGGCCCCCGGTCCCATACGTGAGTTCGATCCGACGACCAGCCCGCTACTCCAGCAGGGGTGACGGGGGCGTCGAGCCGATGTCCGATGGCGGGCCAGACGGTGAGGGGCGGGACCGACCGACCGCGCGGGCCCGGTACCGGTACCGGTCCGACGACGGTATGACCGACGTCGACACCTCGGCCCCGGTTTCGGCGAGAGCGGAAGCCCCAGACCGCCGCCCCGGCCTCATCGGGTTGCTTGCCGGCTGCGCCGCCATCGTCGGTGTCTGCACCGCCCTGCAGCTCATGATCGGTGAGCCGACGCTGTCCCCGGGCGAGCTCATCGCCGCCCTCGGAGGGGAGCGTGAGGCCTCGTTCGTGGTCAAGGAGTTGCGTTCCCCCCGGATCGTGGCGGCGCTGGTGGTCGGCGCCACCCTCGGCTGTGCCGGGGTGCTCATGCAGGATTCCCTGCGCAACCCGTTGGCCGATCCGTCCCTGCTCGGCGTCGCCCAGGGGGCCTCGTTGGCCGTGGCGATCACCACCTTCTACCCGGCGTTGGCCCCGCCGGTGCCCCGTCCGATCCTGGCCCTGGTCTGCGGAACAGCCGCCGGGCTCCTCGTCGTCCTCGTCACAGGCCGGCTTCGGGACGCGGTCCGGCTCCTCCTCGCCGGGGCGGTGGCGTCGTCGTTCTTCGGCACGCTGACGGCGCTGGTGATCTTCTTCGCCCCGAGCGATCGAGCCGGTAGCGTCGCCGGCTACCAACGCTTCGCCATCGGGTCGCTCAGCACCATGGAGTGGGAGACCGTTTGGCGGCTGGCGCTCTGGAGCCTCCCCGCCATTCCCCTGGCCTTCGCCGCCGCCCGAGTGCTCAACGTGTTGAAAATCGGCGATGACGTCGCAGCCAACGTCGGGCTCGATCCCGGCCGAGCGCGGATCGTCCTGATGGCGATCGCCATGGCGCTCGTCGCCCCCGGCTACGCCTTCGCCGGCCCGATCGCCTTCGTGGCCCTCCTCGCCCCCCACATCACCCGGGGTGCGCTCGGTTCCTCCGACGCCCGCCCCGTGCTGGTCGGCGCGGCGGCGGTCGGGGCCACCCAGATGGTGGCGGCCGACGGTCTGGGCCGGCTCCTGCTCTTCCCGTCGGAGATCCCGGCCGGCGTGTGGACGATCGGGATCGCAGGGCTACCGGCCTTGTACTACGTGGGGCGGGTCCGCAGATCGGTCTCGTGGTGATCGAGCAGCACTTCGGGGTGCTGGCCGGGACACGCCGGCGTCGTCCGGGTCGGGCGACGGTCGTGCTGGTCGTCCTCTGTGCCGTCGCCTGGAGCCTGTCGGTTCGCTACTCCATCGGGCAGATCACCCTGAGCCCGGCCGGCGCCTACCGGGGCCTGGTCGAGACCGACGAGGCGTCGGCGGCCGAGGTGTTCGCCGTGCTGGCCCGGATGCCGCGGGCGACGATGGCCGTCCTCATCGGCGGAGGACTCGGGGTCGCAGGTGCGCTCCTCCAGTCGCTCTACCGGAACCCGTTGGCCGGGCCCGGCATCACCGGTGTCAGCCCCGGGGCCACCACCGCGGTCATCGTCTGGGTGCTGTACGGCCCGAGCCTGGACTCCACCGGGCAGGTGGCGCTGACCCCGCTCGTCGCCATCGCCGGCGGCGCGGTGACGAGCCTGATCACGTTCGCCATCGCCGGGCTGGCGGGGCGGGCCGACCCGTTGCGCCTGATTCTCTTCGGGGTCCTCCTCGGCGGTCTCCTCGAGGTGGCCAGTCAACTGATCATGCTCGACGCGGGCGAAGACGCCGTGTTCATCATCCGCTGGTTGGCGGGGAGCATCGACGTCGTCGGCTGGCGCCAGGTCAGGATCGTCGCCGTCGTACTCCTCCTGCTGGTGCCGTTCGTCGCCTACGCCACGGCCCTCGGCAACGTGCTCGCCCTCGGCGACGCCCTGGCCCACGGTGTCGGGGTGCGGGTCGGTCCGGCCCGCCTGACCATGCTGTTCACGGCGGCGGCCATCACCGCCGTGTCCGTGGCCTTCGTCGGCGGGATGATCTTCGTGGGGTTGATCGCCCCTCACGTCGCCCGGCGCTACGTCGGCGGTGATCTGCGCCGACTGGTGCCGGCGGCGGCGCTGAGCGGCGCCACGCTGGTCCTCGTCGCCGACCTGGTGGCCCGCAGCGTGCGACCCGCCGAGTGGGGGCTGCCCTTTCCGGTCAGCCCGAACACCCTTCCCACCGGCATGGTGATCACGGTGATCGGGGCCGCCTTCTTCGCCCGGGTGATGAGCACGACGCGGTGAGGGCCGTCCGTCTCCGGCCGCCGCACCCTCTACCCGGGCGCCGCCCCGACGGGGCGGGTCAGCTGAGCGCCGCCTCCATGGCGTCCAATCCGGCGACCAGGGCCTTCGCCCCGTCGGCGTCGACGGCGGCGTAGGCGCCCCGCACCATGCGGTCGGTCATCGCCTCCGCCTCGTCGTGGAGGGCCCGCTCGGCATCGCCGAACTCGGGCGTGGCCTCGTAGCCGAACATCTGCACGTCGTCGGGCCGCTTGATGGCATGGGCGACGGCGTCGTCGAGACCCATGCAGCGGATGGCGGCCAGGTGGGCGGAGCCCCGGTACTCCCGCAGAAGGGCCGTCAGTTGCATGGCTCGGGCGGGCAGATCGTCGGAGAGGGGCTCGGCGTTCAGCCCGGCGTACAGGGGGAGGCTGGCCTCGTCGGTGGCGGCGTTGATCGTCTCCGCCGCCTGGCAGAAGGCGTCCAGGCCGTCGATGTCGCCGAAGTGGGCTCGGCCGAAATCCCGGCTGCAGTCGACGTACACCCTGCCCGCTTCCCGCGGGTCGACGATCTCACGCCCCTTGTTCCACAGCTTCTCGACCAGGGGTGGGGCGAAGTAGCCGAACGCCGACCGCACCACGGCCGGCTCCACGTCGCCCAGCACGCCGCCCCGGCCCATGAAGTAGAAGCGGAAGCCGCCGAGGCCGAGTTCGTCGCCCTTGGCCACGGTTACCGCGTCGAAATAGAAGGCGGCGCCGAGCACACCGATCTTGGGGCACGCCTGCTGCATGAGTTCGTCCGGGGTCATGATCGTCCTCTCCGGTTCGTCTGGATCGGGCCCTACGGTCACATGCCGACGGCGGAGCCGTCCAAACGGCGGCCCGGACGAGCGACGGGCGACGCGATACCCAGGCGCCGACACCGCCTCGATCCCCCATCGTCCGGGCGGTCGGTTCGCCGGTCGGATCGGTGCTCGCCCTCCGGCGCCGGGGTCGACGGGCCGGGCCGCTGGGTGCCTGTGCCCGGCGCAGTGCCGGGCGCGGGGGCGAGGGATACGCTCGGCCCGTCCAGCCGAGGGGCCGGGCAACGGAGGGACTTCTCAACGATGAGCACTGACCCGTCGGCGGTGACCGGAACCTACGACATCGCCTCGCTCGACGACCACCGTCGGGTGCGAGAACTGGCCGACGCCCATCTCGCCCGGTGGGCCGAAACGGGCGAGACGACACCGCCCGTGGTCGGCGGACCGATCGACGCCGCCCTGGCCTTCAAACTGGCCCGTTCGAAGGCGGCGGCGCAGGCCGGTGGTTGGTCAGGACGCCTGGCCGTGGTGTTCGCCATGTGGGGCGAGCAGCGTCGCCTTCGGCCCCGATCGGGCGACAACCCGACGGGGGAGGACGCCCTCATCGCCAAGCTCGATCAGCTGACGTGGCTGCTCGACGGCTCGGGCGTCGACTGGTCGCTGCTGGCCGTCGATGACGGCGACCCCGAGGATTCGGCCTCGGTCGCCATCGATCAGGCCCGGCGCCACGCCGAGCACGAGCGGGTGACCGTCCTCCGACTGGCCGACGCCGTCGACACCGAGACCGGCCCCCTGGCCACGCTCGATCACGTCGACGATTCCCGCAAGGGCGGTGCCATCGTCCTCGGTGCCCAGCGGTCGATGGACGACCAGGCCGACGCCGTGATCATCACCGACGCCGACAACTCGGTCGATCTCGGCCAGGTCGGCCTCCTCCTCCAGCCCTTCGCCGAGGGGGCCGGGGTGGTGATCGGCGACCGCAAACACGCCGATTCGGTACTGGTGAAGGCCGACGACCGATGGGGACCGGGCATCGTCGTGCTCCGCCACATGCAGCGGATGGTGGGCCGGGCCTTGTTCGACTCGGGCCTGCGCGACACCCAGGCCGCCTTCAAGCTCTACGGCCGTCCGGCGCTCGACGCCATCCTGGCCGCCCCATCGACCTTCGGCTTCTCCTTCGACTCCGACTGGCTGTTCGCCTCCGTTGCCGCCGAGCAGCGGATCGAGCGGGTGCCGTTCGCCTTCATCGACTCCTTCGCGGAGTCGGCGTCGATCACCCAGGGCCCGATGACCACCTGGGAGTCGCTGTTGACCGGGCTGGTGGCCGCGGCGCGGGCGAGGGGGGCCGATCACGACGAGGAGATGGCGGCCGTGGTCGACGACTACGCCACCGCCGCCAACCTGGAGCAGGTGATCGACCGGGTGCCCGACGAGCTGGCGTCCGCCACCGACGCCGACTTCGGGCAGCGCTCGGTCATGACCCCGGACCGGCTGCGCGCCTGGCTGGCCGAGGTCACCTCGTCGTAGCGCCCCCGGCCCACCGGGCCCGGGACACGTCGCTCAGCGCGCCGCCTGCCGCACCCGCAGACGGTGCGGACCGCGGAACTCGAAACCGGTGAGTGTGACCTCGGCGTCCGGTTCGAGTTCCAGGTCGGGGAAGCGGGCCAGCAGGCGTTGCACCCCGACCCGGACCTCCTGCCGGCCGAGCCACTCGCCGAGGCAGCGGTGGACGCCAAGGGCGAAGGCGGCGTGGGGACCCTCCCGCCGCTTGAGGTCGATCTCGGTCGGGTCGGTCCAGTGCGACTCGTCGAGGTTGACCGAGCGGAGCACACCGCTCACCAGCTGACCGGCCTCGATCGACACCCCGGCCAGCTCCAGATCCCGGGTGGCCTGGCGGGTGATGGTGCCGACCGGCGAGTACACCCGGAACACCTCCTCCACCAGCCGGGCCATGGCCCGAGGCTCGGCCTCGACCGCTTGGCGGAGGTCCGGGCGGGTGAGCAGCACCCAGGTGACCAGGCCGATGCCGTCGCGGGGCTCGTTGATCCCGCCCGAGATCATGAGCCGGACGTTGTTGACGATCTCGGTGGGCGTCGCCCCATCACCGACGAACGAGGCGATGGCGGAACCGTCGTCGGTGGCCTCGGCCAGGCGCTCCTCCAGGGCGACGCCGAGCTCGGCCCGGGCCTGCTCACCGATCGCGGTCAGCTCGGGGTCGTTCTCGAAGTTGGCGATGTCGGTGCACAGCCCCTCGCACCACGCCCACATCCGATCGAAGCCGTGGCCGTCCATGCCGAGCACGGTGGCCAGCGCCCCGGCCGCAAGGGGTTGGGCGTAGTCGGCCATCAGGTCGAACCCCGACGGCTCGACGTCGGCCAACAGACGATCGGCCAGGGCCGGCAGTTCGTCGGCGGCGAAGGCCCCAGCCCGGCCCCCGGATCGCAGCGGCGGCTGCAGGATCCGCTGCAGCCTGGTGTGCTCCGGGGGATCGCAGGTGAGCATGTTGTCGCCCAGGGCCCGGGCCAGGAACGACGGCTCGGTGGCGGCGGTGAACAACTCGGGATGAGCCTCCATGTGGGCCACGTCGTCCCATCGGGTCACCAGCCACATCTCCAGCGACGGCACCCAGCACACCGGCTCCTCGGCCCGCAGCCGGGCCAGGACCGGATCGGGATCGGTCTCCAGCTCCTCCAGCGAGATGTCGGCACCGAGACCCATGGCGCGATCATGTCACGCCGCGGTGGTCGACGCCCCGGCCGCCTCCGTCGCCGCGGCCGCTCGGGCGGGTGCCGCCCGCTCGCCGCCGCCCTACATGTCGTAGTTGTTGGTTGCCCATTTGATCGGGCCGCTGAAGGGCAACATCTGTCCCACGTCCCGACCGATCTCGGTGTCGATGAGGTGGTTCATCGTCTCGTTCAACGACTCGATCAACTCGACGTGTCGCTCGGGGTCGAGCGCCAGGTTGACGTTCTCGTCGGGGTCGGTCTCGAGGTCGAACAGCTCGACATCGTTGTACCGGAGGATCTCCTCCGGGGTCGTCGGCCGGTTGTGCTGCTTGGGGAAGAAGTAGCGGGTGAGGCGATACCGACCGTCGACGACGGAGCGGATGGCGCCTCGCAGGTTGCTCGTGCGCGGTTTGGCGGTCGGGAAGCGGCCGTCCTTCAACGCCGCCACGGCGTCCTGAACGTAACGGGGGTCGACGTAGGACAGCATGTTGAAGGCGTACAGGGCGCCCGGTCGGACGGCGTCATGGGCCGCGGCACCCGGATCCCGCAGCAGACCGCCGAGGTCGTGGCCGGGCAGCCCGGCGCCGATGCGGGCCTCGTCCTCCGGCGACAGTCCGGCGAATCCGAGCATCGTCGGGATCAGGTCGATGTGCGAGGTCAGCGCCCGGCACCGTGCGCCGCCGGTGACGTTGGGGTGGGCGATCACCAGGGGCACGTTGTTCTGCTCGCGGTAGGCGCAGTTGCCCTTGCCCCGCATGCCGTGGGCGCCGCCCAGCTCCCCGTGATCGGAGGTGTAGACGATGATCGTGTCGTCCATCAGGTCGAGCGCCTCGAGCTCGGCGAGCAGGCGCACCAGTTGGCCGTCCATGTCCCGGAGGCAGTTGAGGTAGTAGTTCTGGTAGCGCCGCCACCGCTCCTCGTCGTCGGGTGGGATCCGCCCGAGGAGCACATCGTGGATCCGCATGTAGCCGTCGTGCATGGGCGGGCGGCCTGGCTCGTCCAGCGGCTGGTTCCAGTTGGCCGGCAGCGGCAGCCCGTGGTCATGGTCGTAGAGGGCGTGTTTCGGCGCCTTGGCGATGGTCAGGAAGCTCTTCTCGCCCTGGACGACCTCGTCGTCGTCGGCGTTGAAGTACATGATGTCGTGGGGGTTGACGAGGTTGACCGCCAGGAGCCACGGCGTGCCGTCCCCACGGTGGGTCTCCCCCTCCCGCCGGAGCCAGTTGACGGCCGCAGCCGCCGTCACCTCGTCGAACTGGTAGCCGCCGAGGGTGTTGGCCGTCTCGTCGCCGAGGCCGTGGAAGTCGGAGAAGCCGTAGTCCTCCAGGCTCAGGCTCTTCATCCCCTCCTTGAGTTCCTGTTCGAACTTCCGCGTCAGGTGCCACTTGCCCTTGTAGGCGGCGTGGTAGCCGGCCTGACGGAGGAGGTCTCCCATCGTGGGGATCTTCGTCGACAGGTCCCGCTGCCAGGGGAAGTTCACGTTGTCGAAGACGCCGCTGTGCACGATGTGCCGCCCGGTGTAGATGTTGGAGCGCGACGGGGAGCAGGCGACCGAATTGATGTTGTGGTTCTCGAAGGTCACCCCGAGGCGCTGCAGCCGCTGCAGGCCCGGGCGCTCGACACCGGCCGGTGGTTGCCGGAAGTGGCGCTCCTGGTCGGTGAGGACGAAGAGGATGTTGTGGGGTTTCGACGGCGTGCTCATCGGCGCACCTCGGTCGGCGCCGGGTGGAGCCGGTCGGCGGAGGGGCGGGGCAGGTGGCCCAGGTCGTCGGCGTAGTGCCCGATCAGCACCGAGCCGAGCATGATGGTGACGGTGTTGTAGGCGATGGCGTCGACGAAGAAGTCGACACCGGCGAACTCGTAGTTCACGTACATCGAGAGGAACATCGAGGCCACGGCCAGGATGGCGCCGAGGATCCGGGTGCGGGGAATCAGCACCAGGACGGCGTACCCCAGGGACAGCACGTTGCCGCCGACGTGGAACCAGTCGGGCAGCGTCCGATCGGTCAGAGGTTCCTCGGGGCCGGCGCCCGATGCCGCCGCCACCATGGCGAGGGCGACGGCCACGGCGATGATGGTGTAGGCGATGTTCGCCGCTCGACCGTCCCGCCGCATGACGTATGACGGAGTGATGATCTGTTTCATGACTGCTCTCCGGTTGAGGGGCTTGGTCGGCGGGCGCCGGTCGGGGGGTCGTCGTTCGATCCGCGTGGGGTTGTGCGCTCGGCCGCGGTCCGGTCGGCGGCGCGTCGGCCCAGTTCGCCGGCGGCGATCGAGCCGATGATGAGCATCAGGGCGGCGCCGGTGATGACCATGACGATCACGGACGGCTCGGCGAAGTTCTGGATGGTGATCAGGAGGGCGGCCGAGGTGTTCCGCTGCGACGCCACCAGGCTGGTCACGGTGCGGGTCTCGGGCGAGGGGCCGCCGCCGGCGTGGCCCACGGCCAGCAGGATCAGCACGAACAGGATCAGGGCCAGGATGGTGCCGGTGCCCAAAAGGTCGAGGAAGTCGTCGATCCCGATGGCCAGCCCCAGTCCGGCCTGCAGGACTAGCGTGATGCTGGTCGCCTGCTTGACGTAGGGCGCCACGTGTCGGCCGAGCTCGCCATAGCGGGCGTTGACGGCGAGACCGAGGCCGAGCGGCAGCAGCATGGTGGCGGCCATGGCCTGAGTCAGGCCGAGGACGTCCACCGCCACATCGTCGATCAGTAGCGTGAGGGTGAGGGGAGCGACGGCGATGGTGAGCACCTGCAGGAGCACCATCAGTCCCGCGGTGTAGGCCATGTCGCCCTTGGCGATCTGCACCACCTTGATGGTCATCGGTGAACCGGCGGCGACGCCCAGGATGAACAGGCCGATGCCCAGATCCCGCTCCAGGCCGACGGCCCGGGCGATGCCGTAGGCCAGTGCGGGGGAGACGACGAAGTTGACCGCCACCGACCGGGCCAGCAGGGAGCGGTTACGAAGCGGGGCGACGATCTCCCGTGCCGTGAGCCCGAGGCCGAGGCTGAACATCGTGCTCAGCACGAACACCAGGACCAGCACGTTGAAGACCGTCTTGAGATCCTCCGGCATCAGACCGATCCCCCGTCGCTCGACGCCGTCGTCCGAGGGTGTGGGCGGACCGTCGGGGGCACCGCCGGCGCCAACCGGAAGGCCAGGACGGCGCCGTCGGCCTCGGCGGTGCTCGTCGTGTCGGGTTCGTCGTCGGTCACCCGATCGGGGGGTAGTCGCATCATCGTCCTCGGTCGCCTCGGTTCGAAAGTTATGGGAGTGACAGTCCCATATTATTCGAAAAAGTGGGAATGTATATCCCAAAACGTCGACGGTCGGGGCTACAGTCGGTGGTGTGAGCGAATCCGAGACCGAGAACGCCCCCCGGGTCGATGGCCGTACCGCACGACGGGAGCGGGGTCGACAGACCGTGATCGAGTCCGCCTTCCGCCTGCTCAGCTCGGGCGAGCCGGTCACGGCCGAGAAGCTGGCCGTCGAGGCCGGCACGTCGACGTCGTCGCTCTACCGCTACTTCGACGACCTGGCCGACCTGTACCGACAGGCGGCGGTCCACTTCCACGCCCAGCACGCCGACCTGATCGACGCCAGCCCCGAGCCCGACCTGGCCCGGGCCGAGCGCATCGCCGGCTTCGTCGACCTCAGGATCCGGTGCACCGACACCCTGTGGCCGTGGGCCCAACGGCTCGAGGCCCAGGCGCTGGTCACCCCCGACCTCCGGCCCTTCACCGCCCAGCTGCGGGCCCAGGTCGCCGAGCAGGTGGACCGCTACTTCGCCCCCGAGCTCGATGCGCTCTCCCCGGCGAAGCGAGCCGACCTGCGAGCCACCCTCGACGTGAACACGTCATCGGCGATCGTCTGGGTGATGAGCGAGATCCACGGGCGATCACCGAAGCAGATCAAGCGGGTGTGGCGGTCGACGATCGCCACCCTCTTGGCCGCCAACGACGACAAGGAGCACACCACGTGACCACGCAACCATCGCCGGCCGACAGCGGCGGGAAGCAACCCCGGGCCGTCGACTATCTGGTCATCGGGAGCGGAGCCACCGCCATGGCCTTCGTCGACACGATGCTCACCGAGACCGACGCCACCTTCGCCATGGTCGACCGGCGCCACGTGCCGGGCGGGCACTGGAACGACGCCTACCCCTACGTGCGGCTGCACCAGCCATCCCAATACTACGGCGTGGCCTCCCGCCCGCTCGGCCGGGGCCGCAAGGACGAGATCGGCTTCAACCGGGGCAACTACGAACTGGCCTCCGGGGTGGACGTCACGGCCTACTTCCACGACGTCATGGAGGACCGGTTCCTCCCGTCGGGCCGGGTGTCGTACCACCCGTCGAGCGGCTACGACCCCGCCGAGGGCACCGTCACGTCCCTGCTGTCGGGCGAGCGCACCGAGGTGCCGCACCAGACCCTCGTCGACGCCAGCTTCCTGACCGCCAGCATCCCGCTGACCCAGGACCGCCCGTTCGAGGTGGCGCCGGACGTGGCCTGCGTCCCGCCGAACAACCTCCCCCGGTTGGCGGCCGAGCATCGGTCGATCGTGATCATCGGTGGGGGCAAGACGGCCATGGACAGCGTCACCTGGCTGTTGGCGCACGGCTTTCCCGCCGAGCGGATCACCTGGGTCGTCCCCCGAGACTCGTGGCTGATCGACCGGGCGGTCGTTCAACCCGGTCCGGAGAACTTCCACCCCACCATCGGTGCCCTGGCCGCCCAGACCGAGGCCTGCGCCCGGGCCGACTCGATCGAGGAGCTGTGCCTGGCCCAGGAGGAGGCAGGCGTCTGGCTTCGACTGTCCCCCGACGTGTGGCCCGAGATGTTCCACGCCGCCACGATCTCGAAGCATGAGCTGAACGAGATCCGCACCATCGGCAACGTCGTCCGGCTGGGACACGTGCGGCGGATCGAGGCCGATCGGATGATGCTGGCCGAAGGCGAGGTCGTCATCGAGCCCGGCTCGCTCCACGTCGATTGCACCGCGAGCGCCGCCCAGACGAACGTCGGTGTCCGGGAGCCGGTGTTCGCCGATGGACGGATCAATCTGCAGATGGTCCGGGCCTTCCAACCCTGCTTCAGCGCCGCCCTCCTGGGCTGGGTCGAGGCGAACATCGACGATGATCGCAAGAACTCGTTCGCCCGACCGACACCGATGGTCGACACCGTCCAGGACTGGCTCACCGTCCAGGCCGACGACCTGCGCAACGTCTGGGCATGGGCCTCCGAGCCGACGCTCAACGAGTGGGTGACCAACTGTCGCCTCAACGCCGTCTCCGACATCATGCGCAGCCTCGACCCGACCGATCCCGACAAGCAGCAGGTGCTGCAGCGCCTGCTCTCGTCGGCGCCGATCGCGGTCGACAACCTCGATCGGCTGGTGGCGCAGGTGCGCGTCTGACCGGGTGGCGGCCGTGCGGGACGGGGCCCGGCTGGCCTGATCCGGCGGCGGGGTCGCCTCGTTAGGCATGCCTTACGTTGCTAGCCTGGCCGATCGTGACTTCCTGGCGACGACATCGATGGACGGCGATCGCGGTGGCGCTGCTGCTTACGGCGGCCGCCTGCAGCAGTGACGACACCGACACCGCAGCCGACGGCGACAGTGCATCGGCCTCGTCGGCGGAGGCGAGCGATGGCGACGAGACGTCGGCGGCGGAAGACGATGCGACCGACGAGGACGAGGCGGCCGAGGGCGATGACACCGGCACCGATACCGGGGGCGACGAGGATGAGGCCGCCTCACCCGAGGACCTGGGGCGGGTCGTGCTATTGGGCGAGGAGCCGACGCTGGCCGACCTGCTGGCCCTCGGCATCCCCGTGGCCGCCAGCAGCGCCACCGTCCCCGGCGAGGGCTTCCAGGGTATGGGCGAACTCGACACCAGCGGGATCGAGGTCTACGACTACCTCAACACCAGCGCCGAGGATCTGGCCCTCCTCGCCCCGGATCAGCTGATCGCCTACCAGCGCGCCGTCGACTTCGCCGGTGAGGAGATCCTCGCCGGGGTGACCGGCGAGCTGCATGTGATCCCCGACGGCATCACCACCCGTGAGCGCGTGCTCCTGCTCGGCGAGATCTTCGGCCGTGAGGACCGGGCGGCCGAACTGGTCGCCGACCTCGACGCCGCCCAGGAGGCGGCCCGGGCCCAGGTGGCCGAGGGCTGCCAGGTGTCGGTGGCCGCCATCTACCCCGGGTCCAACATCGCCACCTTCATCGAGCCGGTGTGGGCCGTGCCGACGGCGCTCGACGCCATGGGCTGCGAGCTGGTGCCCGGTCCGGAGCAGTCGGGCGCCGACCTCAACGGTCGGCTGTTCATCTCCCTCGAGCTGGTCGGCCTGCTGGAGGCTCCCCAGCTGATCCTGTTGCAGACCGACACCGTCGAGGGCGAACGGGAGGCCATCGCCGAGGTCGGGGCCGACGAACTGTGGCAGCAGCTGCCCGCCGTCGAGAGCGGCCGGGTGTCGGAGATCGACCGCCTCGGCTACCCCGGCATCCTGGGTGAGACCAGGTTGGTCGGGGAGCTGGTGGCCATCATCGATGACGGCGCCGCCGGCTAGCGGTGACGGGCGGGAAGAGCGGATCGACGGCTCGGCGCCGTCGATCCGGCCCTAGTTGTTGTGCGAGATCTGGTCGAGGGCACCCCCGATGCGCACCCAGCCCCCGGTCTCGGTTCGCTGCCAGACCGAGTCGTCGCCACCGATGATCCACACGCTGCCGTCACGCCCGACCGACAACTGGACTGGGACGCCGCCGACGTCGCCAGGGGATGGGGCGACCGTTCGAGCCGTCCGCCGCTGAGGTCGGGTCAGCCGAGGTCGAGCACGACCTCGGCCACGGCGGCGGCGTGGCGGGGGTCGAGCAGCAGCGACAGGTGGTTGGCGCCCGGCACCGTGCACCAGCCACCGAGGGAGGACAGACGGACCAGATCGGCCTGCAGCTCCTGGTGCTCATCCATCGACCGTCGCATCCGCCTACCCGTTGCCGTGCGCCGGTCGGCGCTGATCACGCTCAACGGCAGGTCGGCTAGCTCGGTCGGTACCCGATGGCTCGGACCGAACAGATCGCCGAACAGGGCGACCTCGGCTTCGGCGGCCCGGAACGACCTTCCGTCGGGCGCCAGGCCACGGCCGCCCTCGGCGGCAGCCGGTGTCTCGGCGAATCGTTGCGGCAGGGTGCTCAGCCACCCCCGGGCCCGCAGCGCCAGCCGGACGGGGGCCATCGCCGACCTCGGCGACCGGGTTGCGTGCCGCTGGTGCTCGTGGGAGGAATCGACAAGGACGAGGCCGGCGACGTCGCCTGGGCGTCGCCGAGCGAAGCAGCGGAGGAGCAGCCCGCCGAGCGAGTGACCGACGAGCAGGAGCGGAGGCTCGACACCGAGGCCGTCGAGCAGGCCGTCGAGGTCGTCGAGGACGGCGTCGAGGGTGCGAGGGAGGGGAGCGGGGGCGCTGCCGCCCGTGCCCGCCCGGTCGTAGCTGACGGTCGCCGTGTGTTCGGCCACCCGGTGCTGGACGTGGTGCCACTGGGCGCCGAAGCCGCCGAGGCCGGCTTCGAACACGACGGTCGGTCGACCCGTCGCCTCGCCCATCGGGTAGGCGTGGAGGCTCGTGCCGCCGACGTCGACCACCGTGGTCGGGGTGCGGGGGTTGGACATCGAGGAGCTCCGCCGCCCGGCCTCGGGTCAGTGGCCGTCCGGGCCGAGGTGGGTGAGGAGTTCCCGGGCCAGGACCGGGGGCTGCTCGTCCTTGGGCCAGACCGCTCGCAGTCGGCGCTCGATCCGCAGCCCCTCGATGTCGATCTCGAAGAGCGACCCGGCGTCGATGTCGGCGGCAACGGTGAGGCGGCTCAGGACCGCCGGCGGCCCGCCGCCGACCACGGCGGCCCGCACGGCGGCGGTCGAGCCCAGTTCGAGGGCGGCGGTCGGTGGGCCGTGGCCGAGCTCGGCCAGCGCCACCTCCAACGCCTCCCGGGTGCCCGAGCCCGGCTCCCGGACCACCAGCGACGTCGACGCCAGCATGGCCACGGTGACCGGCCGTCGGCGCCCGGTCCACGGGTGGTCCCGGCCCACGACGGTCACCAGTCGGTCCTCGGCCACCAGCTGCTCCCGCATGCCGGGCGCCGGGGACGGTGATTCGATGAAGCCGAGGTCGGCCCGGCCGTCGTGCAACGCCGCCAACACCGCCGAGCTGTTGGCCACGTCGAGGCGAATGGCGTCGGCCGACCGATTGCGCAGGAGCTTCTCCAGCACCGGCGGTAAGAGGTACTCGGCGATGGTGTAGCTGGCGGCCACCCGCAGCGGGGTGGTGGTCTCGGTCGTCAGGGCGGCCACGCCGGCGTTGAGTTCGTCCACCGACTGCAACACCTTCTCGGCCCAGCCCGCCACCAGCGAACCGTTGGTCGTCGGCACCGACCCGGTGGGGGATCGATCGAACAGCCGGACCCCCAGCTGCCGTTCCAGCGACTGGATGCGGGCGCTGACGCTTGGCTGGGCCACCCGATGGGCCTTGGCCGCGGCCGAGAAGCTGCCTAGCTTCACCACCGACAGGAAGAGGTCGAGCGAGGCCAGCTCGGGCGTTGTCGGTGGGAGGGCCATAGGCAAGAACTATAGGGTTGGAGGGCGGAGGCCTCTACCGGGCCGGTCCGGAACCCGTCATCCTCGGGTTTGTGACGGCAACGGCGCCCACGCCCTCCCCCGATACCACCCCCGATGGTCAGGCGACCCTCGGCATCGCCCCCGGGTTGCTCCTCGCCATCGGCGGCGCCGTCGTGGCCACCCTGGCCGCCGGTGCCCTGCCCGTGGTCTCGGTCGCCATCGTCGCCGTGGCCCTGGGGGCGGCCGCCGCCAACCTCGGCCTGGTGACCGATCGGCTGCGTCCCGGGCTGACGTTCGCCGCCAAGCGCCTGCTCCGGGTGGCCGTCGTGCTCATGGGACTCCGTCTTTCCTTCGGCGACATCGCCGACATCGGCCCGACCGGCCTGGCGGTGGTGGCCGCCACCGTCGCCGCCACGTTCTTCGGTACCCAGCTCCTCGGCCGGGCCATGGGTCTGTCGGCCGACCTCAGCCTGCTCGTGGCCACCGGCTACGCCATCTGCGGGGTGTCGGCCATCGCCGCCGTCCGCAACTCCACCGATGCCGAGGACGAGGAGGTGGCGGCGGCCATGGGCCTGGTCACCCTCTTCGGCACCGCGGCCATGATCACGCTGCCCGTGCTCGGCGGTGTGCTCGACCTGACCGACGACCAGTTCGGACTGTGGGCCGGGGCCAGCGTCCATGACGTGGCCCAGGTCGTCGCCACCGCCGCCGCCGTCGGCACCGGGGTGGTCACCACCGCCGTCGCCGTCAAGCTCACCCGGGTGGCCCTGCTGGCACCCCTCGTGCTCGGGGTGAACGTGGTCCGGGCCCGGCGTCGAGCGACGGCCGCCCCCGGAGGCGTGGGGCCCGGCACCCCGATCCTGCCGCTGTTCGTGGTGGGGTTCCTGGCGATGGTGGCCGTGCGCACCGTCGGCGTGCTCCCCGAAGGGGTGTTGAGCACCGTCGGCCAGCTCGAGCGATGGCTGCTGGCCGTGGCCCTGGTCGGGCTGGGCGCCGGTATCCGGATCAGCGCCTTCCGTCGCCTCGGCGCCCGTCCGCTCCTGCTCGGCCTGGTGGCCTGGGTCCTGGTGGCGGCGGTCGCCCTCGTCGGCGCCCTCGTGCTCGGTTAGTCCCACCACCCGACGGCCGTCGGCACCGAAGCGCCGTCGGGCACGGCGTGACGACGATCCCGTTTCCACCGTCGACGTTGGTGGAGTGGGCGTGCCCGCCGCCGCCGAAATCGGCGGCGAGCCACGCCCCACCGAAGAGGCCGAGCAGATTCTCCGTGGCCGAGATCAGCGCCGTGGGCCGACCTGGGGTACATGGAGAACCACGGAGTCTCTGCTCGTCGTGTCCTCGGTTGACCGTTGATCAGGATGGATGATCAGTCGTAGTTGCGGATCTCCTCCAGGATCTCCTGGGCCTGGTCCGATCGGGGATCGAGGTAGATGCAGCGGAGGCGGTGCTTCTCGCCCGACTCGTCGCGCCAAACGATCTTGTAGCGAGGCGTCCACCAGGCCCGCCAGCGGGAGCGCCGCCAGCGATCCTTCCAGAACGGCTCGTCCTCGACGAGGGCCTGTCGCTGGCCGCTGCGGAGCACCTTGACCGGGCCGTCGTTGTCGACGTCCCAGACGACCCACTTCTTCACCACGAAGCACTCTCGGGTCGGTTCGGCCCCGGGTGCCGTCGTCGTGGTGGTGGTGTCACCGGTGGTCACCGTCGTCGAGGGGACCGTCGTGACCGGCGTCGTCGACGACGTCGACGGCTCGGTGGTGGACGGGGGCTCCGTGGTCGACGGGGGCTCGGTGGTCGAGGGCGGATCGGGCACCGTGCTGTCGGGGGCCGTGGTCGAGGGATCGGGGACGGTGGTGTCGGGGGCCGTGGTCGAGGGATCGGGGACGGTGGTGTCGGGGAGCGTCGTGTCGGGGAGCGTCGTGTCGGGGAGCGTGGTGGTCGGCCCCTCCGTGGTGGTGGTCGGCTCGGTCGTCGTCGTGGTCGAGCCCGGGTCACCCGGAACCGGAGTGGGCACCGGGAGGGGATCGGGCACCGGCGCACCGAGGCGCAGGCAGGTCAGCTCCAGGGTGGTGCCTTCGTCGTCCCAGCGCAGGCTGTAGACCGCCGTGCCCTGCCGGTCGGGGTCCCGGTCGTTCCAGAACCAACGGCGACCGACGTTCTCCTGGAACTCGCCGTCCTTGTAGACCGACACCGAGGCGTCGGTGTCGACGATCCACTGGACCAGGTGGCCGATCACCACACAGACCGCCGTCGGCTCGACCTTCACCGTCGTCGTGGTGGTCGGGGGTTCCGTGGTCGTGGTGGTGGTCGGCGGCTCGGTGGTCGTCGTCGCCAGCGTGGTCGTCGTCGGGGGCTCCGCCGTGGTGGTGGGGGCCTCGGTGGTCGTGGTGGGGGGTTCGGTTGTCGTGGTGGTCGGGGGCTCGGTGGTGGTCGTCGTCGGGGGCTCCGTCGTGGTGGTGGTCGGGGCCTCGGTGGTCGTGGTGGTGGGGGGTTCCGTTGTCGTGGTGGTCGGCGGCTCGGTGGTGGTCGTGGTGGGGGGAGCCGTCGTCGTCGTGGTGGTCGGGGGCGGCGACGGCGTGTCGACCATGCGGAGCGTGTCCGACGATGGCGAGCCCACCCGGTAGGGCCCGTCGGCGGTGATGAACGGCACGGCACCGAGTTCGACGGTGTCCCAGGGCACCTGATCGAACGGGATGATGCTGTAGGTGACCGTCGTCGGGTCTTCCGAACTGAAGTCGTTGAAGCCCGGCACCTCGATGGTCACCCCGGTCGACACCAGGGTGATGGTGAAGCCGGTGAAGTCGAAGTCGCCGATCGGGTTCGGTCCCTCGCCGGCGGCCAGACCGTCGTGCTGGTAGGAGAGCCCGAAGAGGTTGAGCTGAGTGAGGGCCTCGGCCTGGTCGGCCCTGACGTAGACCGTGACCGGGGCCTCGGCCGAGGCCGGGGTGGACAGGAACAGGCGGAACGTGGCCGTGCCCGCCGTGCCGGTGGCGCCGACCTCGGCCACCTCGTCCGGCTCGATGGTGAGCGACACGAACGGCCCCGGCCCGGCCGGGGCGGTGGTCGTGGTGGTGGGCGGCTCGGTGGTGGTCGTGGTGGGGGGAGCGGTCGTGGTGGTCGTGGTGGTGGGCTCGGGCTCGTCGGAGACCACGATGGTGGCCGTGGCCTCGAGCGATCGGGAGTTGCCGTCGAACACCCGGTAGAGGAAGGCGTCGGTGCCGGCGAAGCCGTCGACCGGGGTGTAGACGAACGAACCGTCGGCGTTGATGGTCACCGTGCCGTTCCGGGCTCGCACCGAGCCCCGCTCGGCCACCAGGGAGTCGTTCTCCCGGTCTTCGGCGCCGGCGAGCAGGCCGGGATCCGGTACGTCCAGCACCGTATCGACCGGGGTGCGGAACTCGATGTTCTGGGCCGTGGGACGGGCGTTGGTGTCGGAATCGGTGATGGTGAACGACGCCGTGCCGTCGCCGACCGAGTAGCCGGCGCCCGGTAGCAGCGTCCAGGTGTAGGAAGCGGTGCCGTCGTCCGCACTGTCGTCGAACAGCGGCAGGGTCACCTCCAGGGGCGAGACGGCGGTGGGCGCGATCTGCAGGGTCAGCAGCCGCTTGGCGTCGTCGACCCGGCTGACGCCGACCCCGGGCGGCAGGGTGGCCCCGAACACGTTGAACTCGGTGAGACCCTCCTGGGCGCCGGTGTCGATCGTGATCAGGGTGGGATCGTCGGGGGCGTCGTCGAGGGTGAGCGTCACCGTGGCCGACTCGCCGCTCTCCTCGACCAGCGTGTCGGGCGTGATCGACAGGGAGATGGTCGGCTCGGCGATGGCGCCCGAGATGGTGGCCGTGAGTCCGACCAGCGCAGCCGTGGCCACGACGACGGGGAGCGCGGTCCGCCGGAACGTCGATCGGAGGTCGATCGTGGAACTGAACATCGTGTCTCGCCTCTGTGGAGTCGTCCGACGGCATCGACCGTCGTGGCCGATGTTCGACACCCTTCGCCATGTGCCGCTATGCGGAACACTATGCTGCTAGACGAGACGAATCAAGGGTGATCAACGAGGAGGATCAGGCCAACCTTCGTAGGTTGCGATGGTCCGCAGGATCTGATCGATCAGCTCCGGTCCCTGCAGGGAGTTCGTCAGGATCACGGCGCCGTGGCGTCCGTCGGTCGAGGCGACGACTTCGGCGGCGAAGCCGATGTTGCGGCCGTTGTGCCAGAACCAGCCGGGATCCTGGTCGCGGTCGAGGAACCAGCCGCTGCCGACGAGGAGATCCTCAGTGGTGCTGGTGGGGGCGATCGACGCCGCCGCCGGAGCGGCCAGCTCGGCCTCCGGGTCGAGCAGGGCCAGCTGCATCCCGAGCAGCAGCAGCGCCAGGTCGGTGGCCGAGGACCACAGACCGGCGGCCGCCGCCTCCGGGTGGCGCCGGTAGCCCTCGGGCAGGGCGTTGCCCACGCTTGAGCCGGCGGTGGATCGGGCGAAGACCTCGATCGGCGGGTCGACGCTGTAGGACGTCGACGACATGGCGAGCGGCTCGAACAGGTAGCGCTCGGCCAGCTCGTCCAGGCTGCTGCCCGTCTGCGTCTCGGCCAGGTGCTGAGCCAGCATGTAGCCCCCGCCCGAGTAGCTGAACGCCGTGTCCGGCGGTGCGGTGACGCTGATCGCCGTCGAGTTGCCATCCCCGGTCAGCACGCCGAGGGTGTCCGGCTGCTGCTCGGTGGCCCCGTAGCCGAGGAAGCCGTCGGGGCCGACCCCGCCCCGGTGGGCCAGGAGCAGTCGGGGCGTGATGGCGGCGGCGTCCGTGCCAAGGAGATCGAGCACGGCGGGATCGGCGGTGCTGTCGGCCAGCGGCACGTCGAGGTCGACCTCGCCTGCGGCACCGGCGGCGTGCAGGGTGAGGGCGGCGACCGGCTTCGACACCGAGCCGACCTGGAACACGGTCTCACCGTCGATCGGGGCTCCGTCGGCCGGGTCGGTGCCCCAGCCGTCGAGGAGGACGAGCCCGCCGTCGCGGATCACGGCCACCGCCAGGCCGGGCACGCCGATGTCGGCCATGACGGCGTCGAGGCCGCCGGCGTCCCCGATCGTGAGGGCCTCGATCTCGGCCCGGAGGGCGGCGTCCTCCATCGGTCCCAGGGTCACGTCTCCATCGAACAAGGGGGTCTCCTCCTCAGCCGCCACCGACGCCGTCTGCTCCGTCGTCGCCCCGGTGTCGCCGCCGTCCTCGGCATTGTCGCCGGCTCCCGTGCAGGCGGTGGCCACCAGGGCCACGGCCAGGGCCAGGCCGGTCAAGGTGCGTGGCATCAGACCCTCCACATCGATGTTGACATGTCCATCCTGGTCCATATGCTGGCGTGGTGTTCCATATCGCAGCACGATATTGGTGGTGGACGGCCATTGCAGGTCTTGCCGTCATCGTTCTCGGCCTCGGCCTGGTAATCGGCGGTTCCGGGCCGGACGACGTCGGCGCCGCCGCCGGTGTGCCGGAGGTCTCGTTCCGCATCGATCCGGACATCGCCGCCGAGATCGGACCGGACGGGGTGGCGGAAGAGGTCGCCTTCCGACTGTCGCTCAGCGAGGCCCCGGCCGAGGGCGAGTCGGTCACCGTGTACGTGCTGGCCGACCGGCCGGAGGCGCTTACCCAGCTCAACCTGTTCGGCCTGGGCTGGCAGCACGCCGGGCTGGCCCGTGGGTCGGGGCCGGCCCCGATCGGCGACTTCGACTTCACCGGTTTCACCATCGAGATGGTCTCCGACTCGATCGAGATCACGGTCCCCACCTTCGACGATCGGACGGACGAGGCCCCCGCCGACATCCGGTTCCGGGTCGTGCCCTTCGACGACGTGCCGTGGGACACCGTCGAACTCGGCGCAGTGCCCTACGTGCAGGCCACCGGGCCCTACACCCCGGGCAACCCCACCGCCGACACCATCACCCTGGTCGACGAGCGGACGCCGTCGACCACCACCACGACCGAGTCGACCACGACCACCACCGAGGCGCCGTCGACCACGGTTCCCTCGACCACCGAGGCCGAGTCGACCACGACCACCACCGAGGCGCCGTCGACCACCACCGAAGCGCCGTCGACCACGGTTCCCTCGAGCACGTCGACCACGGTCGGGTCGACCACCAGCTCGACATCGACCACGGCTCCCTCCACGACGACGACCGAGGCCCCGTCCACCACGACGACCACGGCGGCGCCGACCACGACGGTCGCCCCCGATGACGGTCGAACCCGCGTCGGCCTCACCAGCGACGACGGGGAGATCGCCGAGGAGGGCGGTGGAGCCCTCACCGTCGCCCTCCTCGTCGAACCTGCGCCCAACGCCCCGATCAGCGTCACGATCGACACCGGCGTCCAGGAGGGCCTGGCCGAGTTCGATGTGTTCCGCACCCAGCTGCCCAGCGGGGTCCGAGTCGGTCGGGTCGACGGGGCCAAGCGGCTCCTCACCCTCACCGTGTCGCCCGAGGTCGCCACCCGATCCGAGATCGTGATCCCGGTGTTCGACGACCTCGCCCTCGACGGGCGGCTCGACTACCGCTGGACGGTGGAGCCCGGCGACGGCTACGTCCCCAGCCCCGGTCAGGGCGCCATCTCGTTCACGATCACCGACACCGACACCAACCGTCGACCCACGGTGGACGACCAGCGGTTCGAGACCGCCGCCGGGGCACCGCTGTCGGTGGCCGCACCCGGCCTGCTGGCCTCGGCGGCCGACCCCGAGGGTGCGGCGCTCACCGCCGCCGCCGGTTCGTTGCGGCCGTCGAACGGTGCGGTGGCCGTCGAGTCCGACGGTTCGTTCACCTACACTCCCAACGCCGGGTTCGTCGGCACCGACACCTTCCTGATCCGGGTCAGCGACGGCAACTGGACCTCGAAGGAGGCCGTGGTCACGGTCGTGGTCGGCGACGCAGGCAGCCGGCCCCCGACCACCCAGCCGCCGTCTACGACGACCACGGCCCCGCCGGCCGCGGCCGACCCGCCGCCCGCCTCCGGGGGCACCGCCCCGTCGGCCTCGCTGTCGATCTCGCCGACCTCGGCCGCCGAGGTCGGGGCCAACGGCGGTCCCGAGACCGTCACCTTCCGGGTCTCCCTCAGCGAGGCCCCTCCCGCCGGATCGTCGGTCACCGTCTACGTGCTCGCCGATCAGGCCGAGGCGCTCACCCAGCTCGACCTGTTCGGCCTCCAGTGGCAGCACGCCGGGCTGGCCCAGGGCGACGGCCCGACGCCGGTCGGCGACTTCGACTTCACCGGCTTCACCATCGAGATGGTGTCGCAGTCGGTCGAGCTGACGGTGCCGACCTTCGACGACGCCACCACCGAGGCCGACACCACCGTCACCTATCGGGTGGTGCCCTTCGACGACGTCCCCTGGGACTCGGTCGCCCTCGGGGCTTCGCCCTTCATCCAGGCCGGCGGCCGATACCAGACCGGGTCGTCCGCCTCGGCATCGCTCACGTTGACCGATCGACCGGCCTCGGGCGGGTCGGGCGCCCCGGTCGACGGCGGGACCGGCACCGCCTCCCCCACATCGGGTACCGATCAGGGAACGACGACGACCCTCCCCGGGACGCTGACGGCGACCGCGAGTTCCAACCCGACCGGCGACGCCGACGACGAGCAGGGCGCAACGTTCCTCCCGCCCCTCGACGACGACGGCACCCAGTCGGGCTCGACCGCCTCCAGCGGAGCGGTCGAAGCCACCGGCGGCGATCGGGGCCAGTTCCTGGCCGCCAGCGCCGTGTTGCTCGGCGCCGGGATGGCCGTCGCCGCCGGCGGCTTCGCCGTTCGTCGCTACCGATCCTCCACCCGTCCGCTCTATCCGATCCTGCTCGGCGGGCTCGGGACGACGCTGGCCGGAGCCGGGCTGTCCATCGCGGTGATGTCGAGCCTGCTGGCCGACGTGGCCGAGGGCCAGACCACCGACGATCCCGAGTCGGCATCGATCGATTCGGAGGGGACCGCCGGCCGGGGGCTGCCGGTCGGCGAATCCGCCGCCGCAGCCGGCCTCGACGACGGGGACGGGCCGGATACCGCAACGCCCGCCGCCGACGTCGAGGCCGGTTCGCAGGCCGCCGCCGACCCCGCAGCCGCAGCCGATGACGCGGCCGACGCCGCCGATGCCGACGTGCCCGTCGTCGGGGTCACGGTCGACCCGGCCGAGGGGGTGGAGGAGGACCGGACGATGTTCACCGTCACCTTCGAGCTCTCGGAGGATCCGCCCCCCGGCGGCCTGGTGGTCGACCTCGACAGCCCGATCCCGAAGTCGCTCGCCGAGTTCGACGTGTTCAAGGCGCAGTACGACGGGGTGCGGCTGATCAAGGGCTACGAGGACTCGAGCGGCTTCCAGGTCAACATCGAGCGGCGCAACGCCGTGATCCGGCTGCCGCTGTGGGACGACGACGGTTCCGCCGTCGAGGCGGCCGAAGGGGTCCGCACCATCACTTACACCCTGCAACCGAGCGACGCCTACCGGATCGATCCGAACCGGCCGGCCATATCCGTCACCATCAGCGATCGCGACTGAACGGGAGAACGACGTTGAGCCCTCACCGAACACCGGACGGCCCCATCCCGCGCGCCCATCGACGCCCCTGGAGGGCCGCCGCCGTTCTGGCGGCCATGGCCCTGCTCCTCGCCGCCTGCGGTGGCAGCGGTGGTGAGGACGCTCAGGACGAGCCGTCGATCGAGGGCGCCACCCGCACCATCGCCCACGACTTCGGCGAGACGACGGTCCCGGTCGAGCCGGAGCGCCTGGTCGTGCTCGGCGAGGAGTTCCTCCTGGCCAACGTGCTGGCGCTGGGGATCACGCCGATCGCCTCGACGCTCACGCTCGACGAGGCCTCCGGGCTGGAGGACTACGACGTCTCCGGCATCCAGGCCCTGCCGGCCACCGAGCCCAACGTCGAACTGCTGGCCTCGCTCGATCCGGACATGATCCTCGCCCCCAACTTCGTGGTCGACGTGATCGGCTACGAGACCATCTCGACCATCGCCCCCACCGTGGCCATCGCCGACGGCGACTGGCGGGCCTCGGCCGAGTTCGTCGGTATGAGCCTCGGTCGGGAGGATCGCATGACCGAGCTGCTGACCGGCTACGACGCCGCCCTGGCCGAGGGCCGGGCCGACCTCGGTCTCGGCGACGGTGAGACGCTCGACGTGTCCATGGCCACGATCTACCCCGGACCCCAGTTGGCGTTCTGGTTCGCCGGGCCGTCGGAGTTCCCCCAGACGGCGGCCGATCTCGGCCTGCGGTTCGTGCCCGACGAATCGGCCTTCGGGTCGAGCGGGGCGGCCGAGGGTCGGGCCTACGTTTCACTCGAGGAGACCATCCAACTCCAGGCGCCGCATCTCTTCCTGCTGCAGTCGACGCGGGTGGAGGGCGAACAGGCCTCCTACGACGAGCTGGCCCGCTCCAATTCCTTCGCCGATCTCCCGGCCGTGCAGACCGGCCAGGTCCACGTCTTCGACCGCCTCGGCTTCCCCGGGGTCGAGGGCCGGACCCGGCTCATCGACGAGTACGTGGCCGCGCTGACGTGATCCCGCAGCCGAACGATCCCACCGCCCCCGGTCGCCGATCCACCACCCGCCGCCTGAGGGGCTGAGCGGCGTGGACGTGCAGCTCTGCTCCTGGTGGTTCCTGACCCTGTTCATGGTCCTCGCCACCGCAGGGCCGATCGCCGCCGGCCTCCAGTCGCGTCGGACCAACGCCGTGATCGGGCGCAGCGGCGGCCGACTGTCGTTGGGCCTGCTGGTGTCGCTCGGCCTGCTCGGCGTGTTCGGCCTGGTCAGCCTGCGCTGCGGGTCCCTGATCACCGACACCGCCACCGCCTGGCAGGCCCTCGTCGACTACGACCCGGCCGACCGCTACCAGACGGCGATCCGCGAGTTCCGGATCGGTCGGACCATCCTCGCCGCCGTGGCCGGCGCCTGCCTGGCGGTGTCGGGTGCGGTCACCCAGGGCATCACCCGTAACCCCCTCGGGTCGCCCGGCCTGCTCGGGGTCAACGCCGGCGCCGCCTTCGCCATCGTGAGCGCCATCTTCTTCGGCGGCTTCGTCAGCCCGCTGGAGTACGTCTGGTTCGCCTTCATCGGTGCCGCCGGCGCGGCCGCACTGGTCTACGCCGTCGCCTCGGTCGGCCACGCCGGTGCCACGCCGGTGAAGCTGGCGTTGGCCGGCGCCGTCGTCTCGGCCCTGCTGGCGGCGTGGACCACCACCCTGCTGCTCGTCGATCAGGAGAGCCTGGAGGAGGCCCGCTTCTGGCTGGCCGGTTCGGTGGCCGGTCGTCGCCTGGAGGATCTCGCCTGGCTCCTGCCCCTGGCCGCCATCGGCCTGATCGCGGCTATGGCCCTGGGGCGCCAGATCAACGCCCTCACCCTCGGCGACGAGGTGGCCCGAGGGCTCGGTCAGCGCACGGGCCGGGTCCGGTTGGCGGCGGGCGCGGTGGCGGTGGTGCTCGCCGGCTCCGCCGTGTCGATAGCCGGCCCCGTCGCCTTCATCGGCCTGGCCGTGCCCCACCTGGTGCGGGCCGTCGTCGGCCCCGACTACCGGTGGATCATCCCCTACTCCGCCCTGCTCGGGCCGTGCATGCTGCTCGGGGCCGACGTCGTCGGCCGGGTGGTGCTGCGGCCCACCGAGGTGCAGGTTGGCATCGTGGCCGCCGCCATCGGCGCCCCGTTCCTGATCTACCTCGTCCGCTTCACCAAGCTGGCCGAGCTGTGAGCGCCGTCACCGGCGCCGTCGGCTCGTCGGCGGGCTCGTTGGCCGCCGTGTCACCGTCGACGAACGTCGCCTTCGGGCTGCTCGGTGGCCTGGTGATGATGGGGCTTCTGCTGCGGTACTCGTCTGTGGTGCCCCGCCGCCAGCGCATCGTGCGGGGCCCCGGCCTGTCGGGGATGATCCAGACGAACGTGCTGTGGCTGTCGGGCGGTGTTCTCCTCGGCACGGCCGGCTTGGCCCTGGTGGCCCTGATGGTCGGTGACTTCCCGATCCCGGCCGAGGCCGCCCTGCGCACCGCCGCCGGGCTGGAGACCGACGCCGACTTCGACTTCATCGTCAACACCATTCGCTTCCCCCGGCTCGTCGTCGCCATCGAGGCCGGCATCGCCCTGGCCATCGCCGGGGCGCTTTTCCAGGCCCTGATCGACAACCCCCTCGTCTCCCCCGACATCATCGGCATCAACAGCGGCGCCGCCGCCCTGGCCGTGGTCGTTCTCGTCCTCGGGAGCGATCTGTCGATCCTGCCGTGGGCCGCCTTCGTCGGGGCGACGGTCACCGGCTGCCTCATCTACGCCCTGGCCTGGCGGGGTGGCGTGAGCGGGGCCCGGCTCGTGCTCGTCGGCATCGGGGTGAACGCCCTCCTCGGCGCCGCCATCACCTTCGTCCTGGTGTGGAATCCGATCGACCGGGTGGCCGTGGCCGCCCGCTGGCAGGCCGGTTCGCTGTTCGGGGCGACGTGGTCCGACGCCCGCACCCTCGGCATCGGGTTGGCCCTGCTGCTTCCCCTGGCGTTCTTCCTGTCGCGGCGGGTGCGCGTCCTCCAGCTGGGCGACGACGTCGCCGCCGGACTCGGCGTCCACCCCGAGCGCGACCGGCTCATCGTGATCCTGGTGGCGGCCGCCCTGGCCGCCGTCGCCGTCTCCATCGTCGGACCGCTGGCGTTCGTCTCGCTGCTCGTGCCCCACTTCACCCGCCTGGTGGCCGGTCCCCTCACCGGGGGCCAGCTCCTGCTGACCGGTCTCTTCGGCGGGTTGCTCCTGCTCGGCTCCGACGTGGTGGCGCAGCGGATGTTCGCCCCCACCGCCATCCCCGCCGGCATCGTCACCGCCGCCCTGGGCGGGCCCTACTTCCTCTATCTGCTGGCGAGGTACCAACGTGATCTCTGATCCCACCGCCGAGGCCGTGGCGTCGACCGCCGGGCGGCAGGTGGCCATGCCGACCCTCGAGGCCCAGCGGCTCACGCTCGGCTACGGCCCGGTGACCGTGATCGACGACCTCTCGGTCGACGTCCCCCCGGGTGAGATCACGGCCGTGATCGGGGCCAACGGCTGCGGCAAGTCGACGCTGCTGCGGGCGCTGGCCCGATTGCTGCGACCGAGCGGCGGGGCGGTCCTGCTCGACGGCAAGGAGATCCACCGCTACCCGTCCAAGAAGGTGGCCCAGCGCCTCGGCCTGCTCCCGCAGTCGCCGCGCGCCCCCGACGGGATCTCGGTCGCCGACCTGGCCCGGCGGGGCCGGTACCCCCATCAGAAGCTGTTCGAGCAGTGGTCGGCCGACGACGAGCAGGCGGTGCAGCGGGCCATCGAGCTCACCGGCACCCAGGAGCTGGCCGCCCGGCCCATCGACGAACTCTCCGGCGGTCAGCGCCAGCGGGCGTGGATCGCCATGACCCTGGCCCAGGAGACCCCGATGCTCCTGCTCGACGAGCCGACGACCTTCCTCGACATCGCCCATCAGGTCGAGGTGCTCGATCTCCTCCGGCGCCTCAACCGCACCGAGGGACGGACCGTGGTGATGGTGCTCCACGACCTCAATCACGCCTGTCGCTACGCCACCCACCTGGTGGCGCTGGCCGACGGCGTCATCGCGGCCCAGGGCCGGCCGGTCGAGGTCATCACGCCGGAGCTGGTGTCGGAGGTGTTCGGCCTCGACGTCGTCGTGATCGACGACCCGGTCACGGGCGGCCCGCTGTGCGTGCCCAAGGTGGACGGCTGGGCCGATCAGCCCTGACCCGGCTCCGTCAGTGGACGGGGGCGGCTTCGTCGGCGCTGTACTCGGGGTCGATGGCCCGGGCGATCTGACTGGCCGCCGCCGCCACCAGCGGTCCGATCTCCTCCAGCCGGCTCGGGGTCAGACGCGAGATCGGCCCACTGACCGACAGCGCCCCCACCGCCCGGCCGCCGAAGGCGATGGCCGATGCCACGGCGGCGATTTCTGGATGCCACTCGCCCCAGTTGATGGCCCAGCCCCGCTGCCGGATCCGGTCCAGCTCGGCCTCGAAGGCCTCGGGGTTGATGATGGTCGATTCGGTCAATCGGTCGAGCTTCGGCACCACACCGGCCCCCGCCGCCAGCAACACCTTGCCCGTCGCCCCGGCGTGCGCCGGCACCCGCCGCCCCAGGGGGAAGAGAACCTGGATCGGGTGCGTTCCGGCCGCCCGATCGAGCAGCTCGACCTCACCGTCGTCCAGGCGGACGAGGTGCACGCTGTCGCCGGTGACACCGGCCAGCTCGGCCATGATCGGCCGGGCGGCGGTGAGGAGGCGGTCGTCGGAGACCTTGAGCAGCAGTCGGGTGAGTCGGTTGGCGGTCATCCACCGACCGTCTGGACCGTTGGTCGGCTGCTCGATCCAGCCGGCGTCCCGGAGGGTGATCAGGCAGCGCTGGACGGTCGATTTGGCCACGCCGGACCGCCGGGACAGCTCGCTCACCCCGATGCCCCGTTCCGACTCCGCGAGCAGCTCGAAGACCCGCAGCGCGTTCTCCACCGACTTCATCGAGCTCATTGGCCGCCACGTCGGGGAGTGGGGCGGTGACGATGGTGGTTCATGCGAGTGGCGGAGGCTCCCGTACGGCGAAACCGGCTGACTGCTCAAGCTGGTACGCAAGAGTCAACAGGAGTTCTTCATTGCCCCATGCCGCTACCAGCTGCACCCCGATCGGTAGGCCGCCACCGTCGAATCCGACCGGGATCGAGATCGCAGGCTGGCCGCTCACGTTGAAGGGGTACGTAAACCAGGCTAGCGGATACCCCTCTATGGCTGCCGACAGCGGGTCATGGGTCGATTCCTTCAGTTCGCCGATGCGGGGGATGGTCCGACCCAGCGTCGGGGTGACCAGAATCCGAGGTCGGGGCGCCGTCCACCACCGTCGCACCTCGGCACTCCAGCGTTGCTCGGCGTCCAGCTCGGCCAGCACGACGGTGCCCGGCACCTCGGTGGCCAACTCGAAGAGCGTCCACGTCCGGGGCTCGCAGTCGTCGGCCGTGAGCGGCCGGCCCAGGTGCCGCTCGATCTCGGCCCGCAGGACCGCCCGTTCGGTGAGATAGAGATGCGGGGTGGCCAGCTCCCGGTCGAGGCCGGGCGGCCCATCACCCTCGGCGACGTGGTGGCCGAGCTCGGCCAGGGCGGCACCGGTGGCCTCGACGGCGCGGCGGTAGTCGTCGGGGACGGCGTCGGCACCGACCCCATCGGCCATGCAGCCGGGGGGCCGGATCCGCAGCACCACATCGCACGCCGTCGTCGGCGACGACGCCGGGGGGGCGGCGGTCAGGGGTGGCGGGCCACCCACCTCGCCGGCCGCCGGCCCGGCCGTCACCCGGAGCAGGGCGGCCACGTCGGCCACCGAGCGGGCGACGTGGCCCTCCACCTTGATCCCCCGGCCCGGCGATGCCGGGGCGGTCGAGATGCGTCCCGCCGTCACCTTCAAGCCGATCAGACCGCAGCAGGCCGCCGGGATCCGCAACGACCCGCCGCCGTCGGAGGCGTTGGCGATCGGCACGATCCCGGCCGCCACCGCCGCCGCCGACCCGCCGCTCGACCCGCCGACGCCGTGATCGAGCGACCACGGGTTCCGGGTGGGGCCGTGCACGTCGGGTTCGGTGGTCGGCGGGCCGAAGGCCAGCTCCGGCAGGTTGGTCCTGCCGATCGAGATCAGCCCGGCCTCCCGGTAGCGGCGGGCCAGCTCGGTCGAGGTCTCGGCCCGAAGCCCGAGGGCGTCGAGGGCCCGGTTCGACCACGACCATCGGTCCCCCGCCTCCCGGCACTTCCAATCCTTCACCGCGAACGGCACCCCGGCGAAGGGCCCGCCCTCTATCGGAAGCGAGCGGGCCTGCTCCACGGCCGGATCGTGGCGGGGATAGGCGATGGCGTTCACCAGCGGCTCGACCGCCTCGGCCCGGGCCACCGCCGCCTCGACCGCCTCCTCGGGGGCGATCGTGCCGTCGCGGCGAAGCCGTCCCTGGGTCAACGCATCGAGCCGCCAGAGTTCGCTCACCGGCCCACCGCCGGCACCTGGCTCGGGATCGGACGGTGGGGGGCGATCAAACCGGTCGCTGCCAGTAGCCGGTGAGGTGCAGCTGCGACCGGTCGAAGCCGAGGTCGTGCCGCAGGTACCGACGGAGGGCGCTGATCTCGGCCGACTCGGCGGCGCCGAACACCGAGCAGCGATCGAGGTTCGGCGGTCGGGCGTGGATCGCGTCGAGCAGATGCCCGCTGGTGCCCGGTGGCGCCTCGCCCCGATAGCACCACTCGATCTCGACGTCGTCGCGCTCGGGGCCCGGCGGCCGGTGCTCGGGAGCGGCGACCTCGACGATCAGGCGGATCGAGTGATGGCGGGGCAGATTGTCGGCCAGGGCGAAGGCGGCGGCCAGACCGGTCTCGTCGGCGATGAGCACGTGGTGGACGGCGTCGCCGGACGGCTCATAGGACCGTCGGGGACCCCACAATGCCGCCGGGTCGCCGACCTCGCTCTCGGCCGCCCACCGAGCCATCTCCCCGTCGCCGCACCGGGCGACCCAGAAGTCGACCTCGCCCTCGTCAGGGCGGCGGCGGGAGGCGGTGAACCACGCTCCGGGCGGTTGCTCCTCGGCCGGCAGCGACCGGAGCTCGGCGATGGAGAAGCTCGAACCGCCGATGTCGGCCGGGGCGCCGGGCTGCTGGGCGATCACGTAGAAGTACTCGTCGCCCCCCACCCGGGGGACGCCGTGCAGGCCGCCGAGGGTGACCTGGGCCAGGTCGGGGGAGATGTCGACGCGATCGACCACGACGCACGGGTAGGTCCTCAGTGCGGTCATGATCTGCAGCTCCCGCTCGATCCTGGTTAGTGGCGCCCGGGGTGCGGCCCGTCGGGCCTGGCGGAGGAAGCCGAGCATCTGGGCTTGGAGATCGGCGACCGAGGTGACCACCCGATCGAAGACGAGACGGTGTCGCGCCGTGCTCCGGGTGGTGGTGACGAGCAGGGTAACCCCTTCGGGATCCAGGGCGCAGATGTCGACCTCGGTCGGGCTGGGGGCCTGGATCGGTCCGTGCTCGACCAGGAAGGACAGGGCGTCGCCGTGGTTGCCGTCCAGGTGCTCCATCGCCCCCTGGAGGATGTGGGCCAGGCCGGTCGAGAAGCCGGTGACGGCCGGTCCCTCACTCATCGGTGGGCTCGCTCGTCGGGTCGACGACGGCACCGGCGGCGGTGGCGTCGACGTCGGCTCCGACGTGGTGTCGCCCGATCGGGATGACCAGGGGCGTGCCCGAGATCGGGTCGGGCACGATGTGGCTCTCCATGCCGAACACCGACTTCACCAGGTCGGCGGTGACGACGTCGTTCGGGGGCCCGGCGGCGTGGATGTTGCCGTCGGCCATGGCCACGACGAAGTCGGCGTAGCGGGCGGCGATGTTCAGCTCGTGGAGGACCATCACGATCGTGGTGCCCCGCTGCCGGTTGAGATCGGTGAGCAGGTCGAGCACGTCGATCTGATGGCTCACGTCGAGGAAGGTGGTCGGCTCGTCGAGGAGCAGGAGATCGGTGCGTTGGGCCAGGGACATGGCGATCCAGACCCGCTGGCGCTGCCCGCCCGAGAGTTCGTCGACCGCCCGGTTTGCCAGCTCGCCGGTGTTGGTCATCTCCAACGCCTCGGCGATGGCTTCGTCGTCCTCGACCGTCCACCGACCCATCCAGTTCTGGTGGGGGTGCCGGCCCCGGCTCACCAGATCCGACACCACGATCCCCTCGGGGGCGATCGGCGACTGCGGCAGCAGCCCGAGCTTGCGGGCCACCACCTTGCTCGGCAGGCGATGGAGCTCCTCGCCGTCGAGCACGACCTTGCCGCTCTGGGGGGCCAGGAGCCGGGACAGCGCCCGCAGCAGGGTCGACTTGCCGCAGGCGTTGGCCCCGACGATCGCCGTGATCCTCCCCGGCGGGACCTCGAGGTCGAGCTCCTCGACCACCAACCGTTCGCCGTAGCCCAGGGTCACCCGGTCGGCGTGCAATCGGACCCGGTCGATGCCGTCGCCGTTGCGGTCGTTGGTGGTTCTCTCGCTGGTCACAGTGCGCTCCCGGCACGATGCAGTCGGATGAGGAGGTAGACGAGGTAGGGCGCCCCCATGACGCCGGTGATGACACCGACCGGGAACCGGGTCTCGAACAGGTACTGGCCGACGAGGTCGGAGGCGAGCACCAGCGTGACGCCTACGAGGGCGGAGGGGATCATCAACGGCTGGCTGCCGCCCACCATCTGGGCCGCGATCGGCCCGGCGAGGAAGGCGACGAAGGCGATCGGCCCGGCGGCGGAGGTGGCGAAGGCGATGAGGGCCACGGCGACGATGATCACGATCACCCGCGTCCGCTCGACGTTGACGCCCAGTGCGCTGGCCGTGTCCTCGCCGTGGCGCATCAGTTCGAGCTTGCGGCCCTGGGCCAGCAGGAGGGGCATCAGCACCGCGCAGGCCAGCAGGACGGGGACGGTCGCCTCCCAGCGGGAGGAGTTGAGGCTCCCGGTCAGCCATCGCATGGCGATCTGGAGGTCCCACTGGGCGGCCCGCACGATCAGGTACGAGATGAAGGCCTGGAGCATGGCGGAGATGGCGATGCCCATCAGGATCAGCCGGGTGCCGACCATGCCGTCCTTGTAGGCCAACACGTAGATGACGCCGGCGGTGGCGAGTCCCCCGACGACGGCGAAGGCGGCGACGTAGTTGGGCGACAGGCCGAGGATCAGGATGGCGAAGACGGCGGCGGCGCCCGCCCCGTCGCTGATGCCGACGATGTCGGGGGCGGCGAGCGAGTTGCGCAGGAGGATCTGGAAGCTCACGCCCGCCATGCCGAAGCAGGCTCCGACCACCACGGCGGTCACGGCCCGGGGCAGCCGGAGCTGGCCGACGGTGAACGAGGCGCCCTGCACCTCCTCGCCGAGGATGACCGAGATCACCTCGGCCGGCGTGTAGAAGGTGTTGCCGAACATCAGCATCGTGGCGAACAACGCCAGGCTCAGGGTGAACAGCCCGCCGCACACGGCGTACAACCGGCGCCGGCGGGACCGACGGCCGGTGGTGACGGCCTCGACCGTCGAACGACCGACGTCGGCCGAGGTCGGGAGCGGGGCGGCGATGGTCACAGCTCCCTCACCTTCTGTCGGCGTATGACCCAGATGAAGATCGGGGCTCCGACGAAAGCGGTAACGATGCCGACGTCGACCTCGGTGGGGCGGGCGATCACCCGGCCGACGACGTCGGAGACGACGAGCAGCGTCGCCCCGGCCAGGGCGGCGAACGGCAGGAGTTTGCGGTGATCGACCCCGATGACCAGTCGGCTCAGGTGGGGCACCACCAGGCCGACGAAGGCGATCGGACCGGCCGATGCCGTGGCCGCACCGCTGAGCACCACGGCGCCCAGGGCGGCCAGGAGACGGGTGCGGGTGACGTTCTCGCCGAGGCCGGCGGCGGTGTCGTCGCCGAGGGCGAGGGCGTTGAGGCCCCGCGACGTGATGGTGCACAGCAGGAGCCCGGCGAGGAGGAACGGGATCACGATGGTGATCCGATCCCACTCCGCCCGCCCGACGCCGCCGATCTGCCAGAAGCGGAACCGGTCCATGATGTCGATCCGGGGCAGCAGGATGGCGCTGATGAGCGAGCTGAGCGCGGCCCAGGTGGCGGCCCCGGCGAGGGCGAGCTTGAGCGGGGTGGCGCCACCGCGCCCCATCGAGCCGATCAGCCACACGAAGGTGGCGGCGCCGGCGGCGCCGGCGATGGCGGTCCAGATCGTGGAGACGGGCGACTGGAGTCCGAAGAACGTGAGCCCGATGACGACGGCCAGCGAGGCGCCGGACGAGATGCCGAGCAGCCCGGGATCGGCGAGCGGGTTCCTCGTCACCCCCTGGAAGACGGCTCCCGCCACCGCCAGCGTCGCCCCCACGAGAACGGCGAGCACGGTCCGGGGCAGACGCTCCCGGACCGCGATCTGCTCGATGCCCTCCGGCTCGCCGGTGAGGGCGGCCACGATGTCGGCCAGCCCCACCACACGGCTGCCGAACGCGACCGAGGCGATGACCGCCGCCACGAGCGCGGCGGCGATCATCACGAACCAGAAGGTGTGCAACGCCGCCGGTTGACGCGCCTCGGATGGCGCGTAAACCGGCGTGTCTTCCCTCCGAATGGTGGACGCCTCGGTCATCGGTCGATCGAGTGGACCCGATCAGCTGGGAGCGACGGCGGCGATGGCGGCCAGGTAGTCCCGGAGACCCCAGCTGATCGACAGCGGCGACGGGTTGGCGGCGGCGGCGAAGGGATCGCCGACTCCGTCGAGCACCAGCACGTTGCCGTTGGCGAAGGGATCGAGGGTGGAGAGCAGCGGGTCCTCGGCCAGGGCCGCCGCCGTCTCGTCACCGCCGTAGGTGATGACGATGTCGACATCGGCCAGGAGGTCGGCCTGCTCGGCGCTCACGCCACCGAAGAACTCGTCGCTCTCGGCCGAGGTCTCGGCCACGTACGCCGGCACCCCGAAGCCGAGGCCCTCGAGGAACTTGGGTCGGGTGTCGACGGTGCTGTAGTAGCCGATCTCGCTGGTGTCGGCCTCGCTGACGAAGCTGAAGAGGATGGTCTGATCCTGGAGCTCCGGGAACTCGGCGAACGTGTCGGCGATCTCGGTGTTGAGGTCGGCCACGAGCTGCTCACCCTCGGCCTCGAGCCCGATCGCCTTGGCGTTGATCAGGATCATCTCGTCCCAGGGCGTGCCCCAGGCGAAATCCGGGTAGGCGACGACCGGAGCGATCTGGCTCAGGGTGTCGTAGTCCTCCTGGGTGAGGCCCGAGTAGGAGGCCAGGATGATGTCGGGCTCGGCGTCGGCGATCGTCTCGAAGTCGATGCCGTCGGTGCCGTCGTAGAGGACAGGCGTCTCGGCGCCCAGCTCCTCCAGCTGCTCCTCGACCCACGGGAGGACGCCGTTGCCGTCGTCGTCGCCCCAGGCCTGGAACTCCATCACCACGGGGACGATGCCGAGGGCGAGGGGAACCTCGTGGTTGGCCCAGGCCACCGTGCCGATGCGCTCGGGCTGCGACTCGATGACGGTCTCACCGAAGGCGTGCTCGATCGTGACCGGGAAGGCGCCGGACGCCTCCGCCTCCTCGGACGCCTCGGAGGCCGAGGCGTCCTCTTCAGCGGTCTCCGACGCCGAGGCCGACGATTCCTCCTCGACGGTGGTCTCGGTACCCGATGCCGAAGCCGAGTCGCTCGCCGTCTCGTCACCATCGCTGCCGCAGGCGGCGAGTACGGCCGCCAGCATCAGCGCCAGCGTGAGTTTGGTGAGTGTTCGTAGCATTGTCTTTTCCTCCCCATGCCCGGGCGCGAACGGCCCGGAACTGGTAGCTGCTTGTCGCGCGGGGTGATAAGCATACCTAACTCACCCGGATAACCACAGTGCCTCAGTGGTGTCGGGTGTCGCCCTTCGGGCAGGGTCAGTCCGGCGGGGTCTGGGGTAGTGTCGGAGTGTGAGCCTCGAGAGCACGACCGTCACCTCCGAAGCGCAGCTCGCCGAGCTCTACCGCCGGCCGACCGAGTCGGTGCTTGCCAAGGAGACCCAGACCTTCGACGACGCCTGTCGGTCCTTCATCGACCGCTCGACGTTCGTGGTCGTCTCGACCAGCTCCGCCGACGGCGAGCTCGACGCCTCCCCGCGGGGCGGTCCGGCCGGCTTCGTCAAGGTGCTGGACGGGGATCGACTGGCCATCCCCGATCTCAACGGCAACAACCGGCTCGACTCGATCCGCAACATCGTCCAGACCGGACGCATCGCCCTGCTGTTCGTCGTCCCCGGCCTGGGGGAGACCCTGCGGGTCAACGGCGCGGCCTCGGTGAGTATCGAGGACGAGATCCTCGATCTGTTCACCGAGGAGCTTCGTCGACCGAAGACGGCGATCGTGGTGACCATCGAGCAGGGGTTCGTCCACTGCGCCAAGGCCTTTCGTCGAGGCGGCCTGTGGGAGCCGGACACGTGGCCCGGGGTCGAGGAGCGCCCCTCGCCCGGCGAGATGCTCGTCGCCCACTCCGGGGCCACCGATGTCACCGGGGCCGAGGTCGAGGAGTCGCTCGAGCGGGCCTACGAGCACGGCCTGGCCTACGACCTCCCCGAGTCAGACTGAGGCCTCGGCCGCACGTCGCAGCAGATCGACCATGTCGGCGATGGCCCGGGCCGGCTTCCGACCCTTCCACGCAACCCGCACCGGCTGACGGAACATCGTCGACCGCCGAGCGGCGCCCGCCCGTGACCCGGTGGCCGATCGAGCCCGCTTCGCCTTCGTGCCGTCCCACGCCACGTCGACGACGACCAGACGCCCGTCGGCCACATGGCCCGCGGCCGCTTCGGCCCGGACGATGGTGGCGCCCGAGCCCATGATGGCCATGGCGATCCGCTGGTCGGTGCCCGATGGCGCCAGGAGGGCCGGCACCGCCACGAACCCTCGGCGCTCGAAGGCGGCGTCGATCACGTCGCGGGTGCCGGTGCCGCCGGCCGGGAGCAGGAGCGGGGTGCCGGCCAACTCGTCGGCCCCGATGCGGGACCGGGCCGCCCACCGGTGGCCCGGCCCGACGACGGTGAGCAGCTCGTGCTCGGACAGCAACTCGCTGTCGAGGCCGAGCGGGGCCGACGGGCCGTCGATCAGGCCGATGTCGACCTCGTCGTTGCGCAGCGCCCGGCAGATCTCCAACGTCGACTCAACCCCGAGCCGGATCGCCGCCGGGTGGGCCTCACCCTCGGGGCCGACGTCGGCCATGCCGGCGGCGAGGCGGGGCAGGTCGTGGCGGACGATGTTGGGCGTTGCCATCAGCACCACGCCCTGATCGCCGGCGGCGAGGGCCGAGGCCTCGTCCCGGAAGCGGCGGGCCCCCGCCAGCAGCTCGTGCGACATCTGAAGGAACCGCGTGCCCCGGGGCGACAGCTCCACCCCGACGGCGGAACGGTGCAGCACCTCGAAGCCCAGCCGGCGCTCCAGCTCGCGCAGCTTGCGGCTGGCCACCGGCTGGCTCAGGTGACGACGGGCGGCGGCCTTGGAGATGCTCCCCAGCTCGGCGGCGGCGATGAACAGCTCGATGGCGCCGATGTCGAGATCGTCGAGGGGATGGCTCACGATGCTCAGGGTGGCAGACCGGTGTGCCGTTCGTCATGCGTGAAGTGAATAACCCCATAGTCAGATAGTGGCTATTCCGATCGATCTCGGACTGGCACCATGCGGTGAATGGACGAACACCTCGAAGTCAGCTGGTTCGGCGGGCTGTGTGACGACGACTACGAGTACCTGGGCGTCCCCGCCCCGGAGCTGCTCAGCTCGTGGGAGCACTGCCGAGACATCGTGTTGCGGGCCGACGGTCACCGCTACGACAACATCCTCCTCCCCTCCGGGTACGAGCTCGGGATCGACGCCGTGTCCTTCGCCTCGGCCATCGCCCCCCTCACCGAGCGGATCAACCTGCTGCTGGCGGTGCGGATGGGCGAGCTGTGGCTTCCCCAACTGGCCCGCCAACTGGCCACGATCGATCAGATGTGCGGCGGTCGCCTCACGATCAACATCATCTCCAGCGACCTGCCCGGCGCTCCGCTCGACTCCGCCCCCCGCTACCAGCGGACCCTGGAGTACATGACCGGCCTCCGAGCCCTGCTCGACGGCGAGCACCTCGACCTCGACGGCGAGTTCCTCCAGCTGTCGATCGACCCCCCACGCATCGGTACCGTCTCGGGCACGTGCCCGCCGTTGTACTTCGGTGGCTTCTCCCCCGCCGCCAAGGACACGGCGGCCCGGGCGGCCGATGTGTTCCTCACCTGGCCCGACACCGTGGCCTCGGTCGGCGAGACCGTCACCGACATGACCGCCCGCGCCGCCGTCTACGACCGCACGCTGCGCTACGGCCTGCGGGCCCACGTGATCGTGCGGGAGACCGAGGCCGAGGCCCGGGCGGCGGCGGAGCGGCTCGTGTCGAAGCTCGACGACCGCGTCGGCTCGGAGATCCGCAACCGCTCCCTCGACGCCGCCTCGGTCGGCGTGTCCCGCCAGCAGGAGCTGCGGGCGTCGTCGGCCGACGACGGGTTCGTCGAGGAGTCGCTGTGGACGGGCGTCGGTCGGGCCCGCAGCGGGGCCGGCGCCGCCATCGTCGGCGACCCCGACCAGGTGCTGGCCAAGATCGAGGCCTACCGGGCCGTCGGCATCAGCGCCTTCATCTTCTCCGGATACACCCTCCAGGGCGAGTGCGACCACTTCGCCCGCCACGTCCTGCCCCGCCTCGACCACGGTCCGCTCAAGCCGAGCCACATCCGCCACGCCGCATCGATGGGGGCCATGCCGGTGGGGGTCGAGGCATGAGCGACCTGCGCTACGGCATCGTCGGCACCGGGATGATGGGGGTGGAGCACCTCCACAACCTGGCCGTCCTCGACGGGGCGGTGGTGACCGCCCTGTGCGACCCCGAACCGACCTCGCTGGCCACGGCCCAGGCCCTGGCCCCCGCCGCCGCCACCTACGATGCCGTCGAGGCGCTGGCCGCCGCCGACCCCTGCGACGCCTACGTGGTGGCCAGCCCCAACCACACCCATCTCGACGTGCTCCGGCCGCTGTTCGACACCGGCAAGCCGATCATGGTGGAGAAGCCCCTGTGCACCACGGTCGAGGACTGCCACACCGTGCTCGATCTGGCCCGCGACCATCCCGCTCCCGTCTGGATGGCCCTGGAGTATCGCTATATGCCACCGGTGGCCCGACTGCTCGACGAGCTCGCGCTTGGCACCATCGGATCGGTGCGGATGGCCGCGATTCGGGAGCACCGCTTCCCCTTCCTCCGCAAGGTCGGCGACTGGAACCGCCTCAGCCGCAACACCGGCGGCACCCTGGTCGAGAAGTGCTGCCATTTCTTCGACCTGCTCAACCTGATCATGGACGACCGCCCGGTGCGTGTGTTCGCCGCCGGGGGCCAGGCGGTCAACCACCTCGACGAGGTGTACGACGGCGAGCGCAGCGACCTGCTCGACCACGCGTCGGTCACCATCACCTACGCCGGCGGCCAGATCGGGACGCTCGATCTGTGCATGTTCGCCGAGGCCACCCACACCCAGGACGAGGTCACCGTCATCGGCGATCGGGGCAAGATGGAGGCCCATCTGCCCGACGGCACGTTCCGCCTGGGCCTACGGGGAACACACGACATCGGATCCGTGCACGCCGAGACGATCCCCTCCACGGCGCCGTACGAGGGCCACCACTACGGCTCGTCGTATTGGGAGCAGGAGCGCTTCCTGCGGTGCATCCTGGACGGAACCCCGCCCGATGTCACCCTGGCCGATGGTCTCGCCAGTGTGGCCGTCGGCGCCGCCGCCCACCGCAGCATCGAGACCGGCCTCCCGGTCGAGCTGACCGACCTCCTGCCCCGCAACCCCGTAGCCGCTGGACAATGACGTTCTGAGGAGCCCACCCATGACCGACCGCACACTCGTCGACTGCTCGCCTCGTCAACTCGGCTGCTTCGAGGTCGGTCCGTTGGCCTACGGGTTGTGGCGGTTCACCACGCCGGACGTCGGCCGGGCCACCGAGTTGATCGAGACCGCCCTCGACGCCGGGATGAACCTGATCGACACCGCAGACGTGTACGGCCTCGATCACGGGGGCACCGGATTCGGTTCGGTGGAGGAGCTGCTCGGGCGGGTGTTGGCGGGCGCCCCCCACCTCCGGGATCGGATGGTGCTGGCCACCAAGGGCGGGATCGCTCCGCCCGTGCCCTACGACTCCAGCCCCGAGGGTCTCCGGGATGCGGTCGAGGCGTCGCTGCGGCGGTTGGGGGTCGAGCACATCGACCTCTACCAGATCCATCGGCACGACTTCTTCACCCACCCCGCCGCCGTGGCCGAGACCCTCGACACGCTGGTGGCCGAGGGGAAGATCCGCCAGCTCGGGGTGTCCAACCACAGCGCGGCCCAGACCCGCTCGCTCGTCGCCCACCTCCACCATCCCCTCGTCAGCACCCAGCCCGAGTTCTCGGCCGCCCATCTCGACCCGCTGCGCGACGGCACGTTCGACCTGTGCAGCGAGATGGGTCTCACCCCGCTGGTGTGGAGTCCGCTGGCCGGCGGCCGCCTGGTCACCGGCGACGGCGTGCCGTCCGAGCTGCCGGCGGTGCTCGACGAGCTGGCCGAGCGGGAGTGCACCGACCGCGCCTCGATCGCCCTGGCCTTCGTGCTCTCACCCCCGTCGTGCCCGGTGGCCATCGTCGGCAGCCAGCAGCCCCATCGCATCAAGGCCGCCACCAAGGCGCTGGATGTGAGCCTCGATCGCAACGACCTGTACCGCATCATCCAGGCCTCGGACGGCGCCCCGCTGCCCTAGGACCGGGGGCCCGCCGACGGGCGCCGTCGTTGCCGTCGGACCCGGAATCGGCGGTCGACCCCTGGGTCGGGGTTCACTAGAATTCTCCGATGGAACGGCACCGTGTCCCGCCGGAGCACGTCGACCACTGCGCTCGCCACACCAGCCGACGGCGACGCCGGCCAACAGCCGAGCTGGTCGATCGTCTGCCCCACCTGTCCCTACCCGAGGCCGTACAACGCCTCGTCGACGAAGGGACGCCCTTCGTCCTCGCCGTCGACGCCCAGGACCGGGCCCGACTCGGCGACGCCTTCGCCGAGGCGACCCCCGGTGGCGCCGCCGGCGACGATCGGGCGCGCCCGGCCGCCTATGCCGCCCTCCAACTGCTCCTGGCCAAGAGCGTCGGCACGCCCTATCAACACGCCTCCGAGGGCGTGGACGGGCTCATCCACGATGTGTTCCCCTCCGCCGACCAGCTCGACCAGCCCAACACCAGCGCCGGCGCCACCGAGCCGTTCTCGTTCCACGCCGACAAATCGTGCAGCGCGGCGCGCACCCACAGCCCCGACTGGGTGACCCTGGCCTGCGTTCGGAACGTCGAAGGCGGCGCCACCCACGTCGCCTCGCTCCGGCGCATCACCGGCTCGCTCGCCCCGGGGGACGTGGCGCGTCTGGCCGAGCCGGACTTCCGATTCGGGAGCGACCCGACCAACATCGGCCCGATCCTGACCGAAGGCCCGACGGGCCGGCTCCAGGTCCGGCTGAGCACCGACGTCACCCCGCTCAACCCCGAGGCGGACGAGGCCTATCGGGCGCTGCTCCGAGCGGCGGCGGCGGTGGCCGACGACGTGGTCCTCCAGCCGGGTGAGATCCTGTTCCTCCCCAACAAGGCCTGCGTCCACGGTCGTAGCCGGTTCACCCCGCACGGCGATCCCGGCCATCGTCGGTTCCTGCAGCGGGTCTACATCCGGCGGTAGCCGCCGAGGCGACCCGTCGAGCGGTGGCGGCGGCGGTGGGATCGAGCGGGCGGTGGCGGCCCTGCCGGCGACGCTGGCGGCAGTCCGGCCCGGGGCCCGTCGAGCGATCGGCCGCTAGCAGTCGGGGGTCAGCTGCTGGCCGATCTGGGTGGTGAGCAGCTGCCGGTGCCACCGGCTGTCGTCGCCGGGGTCGACGGAGCCGACCACCACACCACAGCAGTTGACGGCGCCGATGTTGACGCCGTGCTCACGCTGGTGCCACTCGACGACGTACGTGCGGAGCGGGGTGGCGAACACGAACATCAGCTGGGCCGTCAGCTCGAACCAGGCGGCCCGACCCTCGTCCCCCGGCTCGGGCGGCACGAAGGCCGATCGGCCCGTCAGCGCCGCCTGGTCGATCACGGCCGTGATCTCCGGGAGGTCCTGCTGGAGGGCGTCGATCGTCCGGCGCAGCCGGTCGTGGGGGATGTCGGTGGCGTCGGTGTCGGCGATGCCGTGCTCGGCGACGACCGCCGTGAACTCCGGCGCCCGGGCCTCCAGGCCCGTCCAGCCGAATCGGATGTCGACCCAGCCGTGCTGTCGCCGGAAGTACTCGCGGGCGATGTCGCCGAACGGCGTCGCCAGCAGGCGCATCAGGCTGGTGTGGGTCGCCTCGTCCATGCGGGGGTCGTCGAACCGCAGATGGACGGCACCGCCGTCGCACACGTGGCTGTCGGGGCCGACCTCGGCGATGAACCCGATCGGGTCACCGGGGAGGTCCTCCTGGAGCAGCGCAACGGCGTGCGCCAACTTCTCGTCGGTGAGTTCGGCCACGCCGCCTCCGAGGGGAGGGTCCTTCATCAGCGCGGCGGTCTTGGGCATGGTCATGTGGTTGCTCCTTGGTCAGCGGTGCTGGCACTGCGCCAGCCTCACAGCGGGTGCCGTGACGCCGAGCCCACCGGTGGAGCTAGTAGCCGAGGTCAGTGGCGTACTCCTCCAAGGAGAACTCGGTGTCTATCTGGCGTTTGGCCGCCGCGCCCATCCAGTTGTCAGCGTTCTTGGTGTGAAGGTCGTGGCTGCGCCTCTCGAGCAGCGACCAATCGCGCGGGACCTTGGCCACCGCCACCGAGAGCTTGCCCAGCTCGCCGAGCAGGTCTTCGTCGTCGTCCAGCCTCAGGTCGGTCTCGCCCCGTTCCCGGCGCCGCACCACGGTCGACTGGCCGATGGTGGCTGCCAGGGCACCCACCCGATCCTCGACGAAGGACCGGTCGTCGTCGTCCTGCACCTTGTTGGCGACGACCAGCAGCCGGAGGTCGTGTTGGGTGATGTGCTCGGCGAACTGGTCGTACACGCTGAGCGACTTGAGCGTCGGCTCGACGACGAGCACCATCACGTCGACCTTGGCGAACAACGACGAGGAGAAGGCGTCGGCACCGGCGGTCATGTCGACGACGACGGTCTCGTCGTGCCGATCGAGCAGGTGGCCGAGCACCAGTTCCACCGCCCCGTTCAGGCCGTGGTAGCAGCGCACGCCCACATTGCCCTCGGGGATCTCGCCCGCCCCGGCCACCAACACGTCCCTGGTCTCCTGGGCGTAGGTCCCGATGAACCAGTCGTCGTCGTCGAGGGTGACGAAGGTCGAGCCGGATCCGGGAGGCGTCGTCTTGCGCATCTCGTCGAGGGTGAAGCGCGTGTTCTCACCGCGGAGGTGCTGCTTGACCCGGTCCATCTCGACGCCGAGGCTTCGCAGTGTCCCGGTGAACCCCAGCGAGCCGGCGAGGTGCTGATTGATATCGGCATCGAGGGCCAACACCCGCTTGCCCTGCATCGCCTCGAACTCGGCGAAGGCCGATGCCATGGTCGTCTTGCCGCTGCCGCCTTTGCCGACGAACGCAACCCTCATCGATGGTGACCTTCCATCCGTCCTATAGGCCAGGTGACCGTCGGCCATCCCTGGGTTTCATTGGCCGGCCCCGAGTGGCCGATGAGCCCGCAAGCTTATAGGAATGGGACTCGTTCCCACCAGGCCGGGAGTAGGGTGTCGCTGTGAATGATGCGACACCGGATGATGCGACACCGTCGGCGTTGGTCGGGATCGTCACGGTCTCCGACCGGGCGAGTCGCGGCGAGTACGAGGATCGTGGGGGCCCGGCGATCCAGGAGTACCTGGCTCGGGTGCTCACCTCGCCCTGGTCGTCCCGCTACGACGTCGTCGCCGACGAGCAGCCCACGATCGAGGAGGCGATCCGGTCGCAGGCGGCGGCCGGCTGCTGTCTGATCCTGACCACCGGTGGCACCGGCCCCGCGCCCCGTGACGTCACGCCCGAGGCCACCGAGGCCGTGTGCTCGAAGCCGCTGCCGGGCTTCGGCGAGGCGATGCGCACGGCGTCGCTCAAGGCGGTGCCGACCGCGATCCTGTCCCGCCAGACCGCCGGGATCTGCGACGGGGCCCTGGTGATCAACCTGCCCGGTCAGCCGAAGGCCATCGCCGAGTGCCTCGACGCCGTCTTCGCCGCTGTGCCCTACTGCGTCGATCTCATCGGCGGCCCGTATCTCACCACCGACCCGGCGCACATCGACGCCTTCCGCCCGAAGTCGGCTCGGCGCCCGGAGGCCTGAGGGGGCCGGAGGGTCAGGCGGCGCAGCAGGTGTCGTAGACGCAGCGGCAGTCGGCGCAGTCTCTGGGGTCGGTCACCCCGCAGTGTTCGAGCATCGCCTGCCGGAGGGCCTTGCGGGCCCGGTGGAGGCGGACGGCGGCGTTGTTGGCCGAGACGTCGAGCCGGCGGGCGGCCTCGTTGAGCTGCAACCCGTCGGTGTCGACCATGGACAGGATCGACGCGTAGGACGGCCGCAGGCGTCGAGCCTGGCTCAGACTGCAGCCGCAGGGGTCGTCGGCGTCGGCCTCCACCTGTTCGGGGATCTCGGCTCCCGCCTCGGTGTGGCGTCGCTCACTGGCCCGCTTGCGGTGGGCGTCGACGATGAGGTTGCGGTGGATGCGGTAGAGCCAGGCGACGACCCGGCTCGGGTCGTCGATCGAGTGGGCACCCTCGATGGCCCGGACGGCGGCCAACTGCAGGATGTCGTCGACGTCCTGGGGCTGCACCCGGGCGCGCACGAACGCCTCGAAATCCGCCTGCCGCTCCTCGAGCGCCTCGGCGACGATGTCGGCGGCAGCGCCGTCGTCGGTCAACCGACCCATGGGGTCAGCGTACGCCTAGGACTGGGCGTCGGGGCAACCGCAGCTGGCGGCGCACCGGCACGTGGTGCCGCAGGCGCAGCTCTCGCCGCAGCAGCAGCCGCCGGGGGTCGGCTCGCAGGCGCAGGGGGTGGGGCAGGTACAGGTCATGGGGGCTCCTGAATGGTCGTCTGCCATAGCTGACGAAGGAGGCCGCCGAGTTCTTACACCCGCACCGGGATTTTTCTGGAGACGACCCGCCCTCGGCCCGGCCGGAACCCGCCCGTCAGTCGGGGTCGGTCAGCAGGGTGGCCACGTTCGCCGTCAGCCAGGAGGTGGCGGCGGCCAGCTGCAGCCAATCCCCGGCCGACTCGATTCCGTAGACGAAGACGCTGACGATCCAGCACACGCTGGCCACGGTCTGGCCCAGCCAGTCGATGCGCAAGGCCCGAGCCAGCCGGCTCGGCCCGCCATCGGTGGGGGGAGCGCCCTCGGCACGGGGGGCGGCCCCGGTGGTCGAGGTGTCGTCGATCAACACACGCAGTCCTCGCCGCAGACCGAAAGGTCGTCGAGGTACATGCCCCACATCCGGTACGCCTCCAGCTGCTCCGCCTCGAGCCCGAGCGAGGTGGCGATGGCCTTGGCCACCACGGCGAACCGCTGCCGGTACTTGTAGATGAAGCAGAACGACTGGGTGCCGTGACGGACGGCCGGACCGCAGAGGAAGAGGCCCGGGGTGATGGTGGACTCGTCGTCCTCGCTGAGGAGGGGATACCCGTCTTCGCGCTCCTCGAACAGGTGGGCGACCAGGCTGTGACCGCCTTCGAACCCGCCGGCGTACAACGGCTGGGCCGTGGTTTCGAACGTCCGGCCGTGAGCGGAGGTGACCCGGTAGGTCCCGTCCTCATGGGTGACCGAGGCGATCGCGGTGTCGGGATGCAGCTCCACCCGCTCGACGAAGTGAGGATGCTGCATCCGCTCGTGGGAGTAGGTGGACAGGGCGATGCTCGGGTCGGAGCTGGTGTCCTTCCACGGACACCCGCTGTCGAACAGGCGGACCCGCTTGCCCTGGCCGGCGAGGTGGTAGGCGGCATCGACACCGCTCTCGTAGCCACCGATGATGATGATGTCGTCGCCGTCGAGATCGGCATAGCGATCGACGGTGGCGGTGTGGCGACAGTGGTCGGCGCCGGAGATCCCCTGGAGGCGCGGGTACTGGAACTCGCCTGCCGCCCACACCACGTGCTTGGTCCGCAACCAGCCGCGGCTGGTGTCGAGATGGAACTCGTCGTCGATCTTGGTCACGCTGGTGACGTCGGTCTCGTGGACGACCAACAGTTCGAAGAACTCGGCCAGGCGTCGGAGGTACGAGGCGTACTCGCCGCCGGTCGGGTGCTCCGATCCGGTGGTGATCGCCGGCGAGGTGCCGATCGCCACTGCGTTCAGGTCGAGCATGCCGACCGAATTGGTGGGGAACGACGGCGTGATGAAGCGCGTCTCAGCCGGCCAGGCGTCGAACGACGACGCGACGTTGTTGCGATCGAGCAACACCACATCGGGTACCTCGGCGTGGCCGAGGGTGATGGCGACGCCGATGCCGGCGGCACCGGCGCCGATGACCACGACATCGTGGAGGCGGGGAGGGGTCTCGGTCTCGGTCTCGGTCACGGCGTCACGTCCTTCGATCGGGAGGCGGGATGGAATCCAGTCGGTCGGTCACTCTCGGAGCCTGCGGTGGCCCGCCGGTAGGCGGTGAGATGCACCATGTTCGCCAGGCTATCGTGTGACTCTCGTGTAATGAGAACCAATCTCACTAGAGTGTGGTGGTGCCCTCGCGCAAGGCCGAGATCGACACCCTCGTCGTGGGAGCGGGGCCCCACGCACTCACCGTCGTGTCCCGGTGGATCTGCGAACGCCCGGCACGGGTGGATGATGTCGTCATCGTCGACCCGGCCGGCACCTGGATGCAGGAATGGTACCGGCAGCTGCATCGCCAGCGAATCGATGTGCTGCGGAGCCCGGGGGTCCACCACCCCGACCCGGACGCCATGGCGCTCCTCCACGCCCACCGATTCCGCACCCAGCCGACGTGCCGCGGCGGCAGCGCAGGCAAGGGCGCCCTCCGGGGGCCGTTGCGTCGCCCGGCGACCGGTGCCTTCGACCACTTCTGCCGCAACCTGGTGACGCGCACCGGACTGACCGACCGGGTCGTGCAGGCTCGGGTCGTCCAACTCGTCCCCATCACCGACGCCGCCTCGCCGTGGCGTTGGGAGGCGGCGCTCAGCGACGGCGCACGGCTGCGCGTTCGACAGGTCGTCTGGGCCGGCAACCCCCGGGTGCGGTGTGTGCCGGCCGAGGTCGAGCTCGCCGACGCCGTCATGCACAGCGGTGAGGTCGACGTCGCCACCGCCGGTCCGGGACAGCGAATCGCCGTACTCGGCGGCGGTCAGACCGCGGGCCAGTTGGCGTTGGAGGCGGCGCGGGCCGGCGCCGAGGTGGCGCTGATCAGCCGGGGCCCTCGGCGCGTGGTCGAGCTCGACGTCGAGGCCGGGTGGCTCATGGACGATCACCTCGTGCCGTTTCGGTCCATCGCCGATCTCGGTGAGCGGCGCCGGGTGGCGGAGCGAGCCCGCCGGGGCTCGATGAGCACCGATCTGGTCGACGATCTGGCCCGATCAGCGGTTCGGTGGTTCGCCGATGCCGGCGAACTCTCGGCCCGGCCCGACGGTGAGGGCGCCGTGGTCGGCGTGGCCGGTGCTCGCATCGACGTCGACCGGGTCTGGGTCGCCACCGGCTCCACTCCGGATCTGCGGGCCGAGCCCGTCCTGGCCCGACGAGCCGCCGACGGCGCGCCCCATGTCGACGGCTGGCCGATCCTCGACGACCGTCTGCGGTGGGAGGACGGGTTGCTGATCGTCGGTGGGCTGGCGGCGCTGACGCTTGGCCCGGCGGCGGGCAACCTCGGAGGGGCCCGCGCTGCGGCCGAGCTCCTCGCCGACGACGGCCCCGTCGTCCCCGATCGCGCACCCACCCATCCGACCACCCCGGGGGCAGGCCGTTTCTGCGCGGTGCATGGCCGTCGGGGAGACCGAAACAGAGCAGAGGACAACCATGGCTAACGCCTTCCCCCAGACCTTCGACGAATGGCGACGGTGCATCACCGTCGACTGCGGGATCGATCTGACCGGCGCTTTCATCGACGAGCGCCTTCGGGCGCTGCGCGATCCCGACGACTCGCAGACGGCGCAGTTCGCCGAGCTGTACGGCGAGGGCTATCTGGAACAGGTGATCGAGTGGTTCGAACGGGCTCGCTCGGCCTAGAGCGGCGAGGCGGGAGCCAGCGGCCGACTACAGCTTGAAGGCCTGCAGGTGGTCGTAATCGGGGCGTCCGGCGTCGTGCATCTCCAGGAGCCAATCGGGCTGGCCCGACAGATCGGCCGACGACGTGGGCTGGGGGCGCAGTCCGGTGCTCCCCTTGAGCGACTCGTGCCACCCGCCGCCGAACCACCCGACCTCCTGACGGTCGCCGGCGTCCCAGGTCAGCGCCTCCTCCAGGTAGGGCAGTCCGACGGCCCGGCACCAGGCGGCGACCACCCGGGCCGGGTCGGTGAGTAGATCGTCGCTGTCGATCAGCGGCGGTGGGGTGCCGCGGTGCCGGTGGAGATGGTCGAACATCGCCCGCTGGTGGTCGAAGCCGATCTCGTCGGGGTGGAACCACTCGCCCCACTGTCTGTGGGCCGACACCAGCACCTTGGCCGGGTCGCGGGTGAGGAAGCTGTGGTTGAACAGATCGAGGAAGCCGTCGTCGTCCGGCGACCACAGGTGGGTGACGAAGGTGGGGAAGTCCTTGACGAACACCGGGCCCGTCTCGGCCGCGTCGAGTATCTCCTCGAGCTGGGTGGCGAAGGTCATGCCGGGGGAGCGGGGAGCGTCGTCGCCGAGCCGGGGCCACCGGGCGTCGTCGCCCCGGTACCAGGCCTGGCAGAACGGTTCGTGAAAGCAGGTGAGGTCGCCCCGGTTGCGGACCATCCACTCGAAGGCCGTCGACGTGGCCCGGGGTACGGCCCACAGCACGTGGACGGGATGGGCGGGGCGCCGACTCGACATGGCCCGAGACTGTAGTGGGGCGACCGGTCGGCCTCCCGCCGGCGGTGTGCGGTCAGCCCTCGGCCGTCAGCCCGACGGTCTCCCGACGCCCCTCGTGCAGCTGGGTGGCGCACACCTCGGCGGCGATGTCGATGAATCGCTCGGCGATCGGTGACAGCGTCCGGGCCCCGCTCCACGCCAGGTACAGCTCCCGGGGTGGGAGCTCGGGCCGGGTGGTGCGCACCGACACAGCCGGGTCGGAGGTGTCGACGGTGAGCAGGGGGACGACGGCCACGCCCACCCCGGCCCCGACCATGCCCTGGATGGCGCCGTTGTCGTAGGAACGGAAAACGTAGTTGGGGGTGATCCCGATGCGTTCGAGGCCCCGGTCCACGGCGATCCCGCAGGGGTCGTCGACCGGTTGGCCGACCATCGGCTGACCGCTGATCGACTGCAGGTCGACCGGGCCGTCGGTGAAGTCCGGCGCCACCACCGCCACGTGCGGGTCGGCCCCGAGGTAGCGGGACTCGAAGGCCGGGTCGACGTCGCCCACGAGGAACAGCAGGTCGAGCTCGCCGTCGGCGAGGGCGGCGAGGCGATCGTCGAAGACGGTGTCCTCCTCGACCACCGACACCTCGACGTCGGGGGCCTCCTGGCGGAGGAGGCGGAGGGTGGAGGGCAGCACCCGCGACGACACCGACTGGAAGGTGCCGATGGCGAGGCGCCCGGACACGCCCCGGGCGTAGCGGTCGAGGTCGTACTCGGCCTGGTTGACCTGATCGAGCAGCAGCCGGGCGTGATCGAGGAGGAGCTTGCCCGCCGGGGTGAGCGTGGGCGGGCGGGGCCCGGCCGGTCGGTCGAACAGGGGCTGGCCGCTCAGCTGCTCCAGGGCCGCCACCTGTTGGGACACGGCCGACTGGGTGAAGCCCAGCCGGGCCGCGGCCCGGCCGAAGGTGCCTTCCTCGGCCACGGCACGGAGGGCGAGCAGGTGGCGAACACTCAGGTCGTTCCACATGGGTACCAATCATAAGCCGATCTGTTCACTAGTCACAAAAGTAATCGCTTTTGTTTATGAACCCCGGTTCCTAGGGTGGAATCCATGCACGAACTCCCCACCACCTCCGACCTGACGAAGCTGGGCGAGTCCGTCGCCCGAGACGGCTTTCGCCCGCATCACAACCGAGTGGTCGACCTCGTCGCCCTGGCCCGCAAGGCCGAGGTCGAGATCGCCTCACTCGCCGAACTCGAGAACCCCGCAGCCCCCGACGTCGTTCGGGCCCGTGCCCTCGCCCACCTCACCTCCCGGTGGGACGGGGTCCGCAAGGAGCTCGGCGACCGGCAGGTCCGCTTCGACACTGCCGTCGCCGATCTCCTCACCGCCTGGAACGACCACGAGGACCTCCGACGCTCCAACCCCGACATCAAGGAGTTGGCCGCATCGAGCCGTGCGCTCGATCGGCTGCGCCTCGAGGCCTCCCGCTACCGCCACGGCCTCGTCGGCACCTGAGAGCTGCGCCGCCCGGCGCACCGGCCTGAGGGCCGCGGGCAGTAGGCTCGCCGGCGGTGGACTCCGGATCGACCCCGAGCGCGGCTCCCGCCGCCGTCGTCGTCCTCGCCGGTGGCATCGGCTCCCGCATGCAGGCCGGCGCCGAGCCGTCCCCCAACGCCTCGTCGTCCCCCCGGGCGACGACCGGCGGGGCGGACGCCGAGGCGACGGGCCCCCGGCGGGACCATTCGACGAGCCATTCGATCAACAAGGTCTACCTGGCCGTCGGCGGACGGGAGGTCCTGGCCTACTCGCTGGCCGCGATCGACGCCAGCGATGCCGTCGGCCTCGTGGTTCTGGTCGTCCGAGACGGTGACCAGGACCACGCCGCCGACCTGCTGCGTCGCGCCGTCACCCGCCACCCCACCCGCATCACCATCGGTGGCGCCAGTCGCCACGAGTCGGAGCGGGCCGGGATCGAGGCGGTGGCCGACGACGTCGCCCGAGGCGAGATCGGCGTGGTCGCCGTACACGACGGCGCTCGTCCTTTCCTCACCACCCGCCTACTCGACGACGTGTTGCGGGCCGCCGCCACCACCGGGGGCGCCATCGCCGCGCTCCCGGTGAGCGACATGCTGTATCACCGCGACGACGAGCGGTTCGTGGCCCCCGCCGGGTACGCCTGGGCCCAGACACCGCAGGCGTTCGACGGCGCGGGCCTGCTCGCCGCTCACCGCCGATCGGGCGAGGCCGGCGTCGAGGGCGTCGACACCGCCCAGGTACTGGAGCGCTTCGGCGACCAGTCGGTCACCGTGGTCGAGGGCGACCCGGCCAACATCAAGCTCACCTTCCGCCACGACCTCGCCTCGGCCGAGACGCTGGCCGCCTCGCCCCCGCCGTCGACCGACCAGTCGCCGGCGGCCGAGGGTCGCCGCCCCCGGGCCGCCACCGGCACCTGGGGCCCGCCCAACGGGTCGGTCGCCCACTGCCACGTGGCCGAAACCGATACCGCCGCCACCACGATCTGGTTGTCCGCCGGCACCCTCCGGAGGGAACTGGCCGCCCTCGGCCCGGGCGTCACCACCGTGGTCTTCCATCGGGGCGAGCCGGCGGCCGCACCCCCGACGGGCGATCGAGCCGAGCCCGGAGCCGACCCTGGGGATGTCGCCCCACCCGATGGTGCCGATGCGACGGCCTTCTACCGGGCCCCCTCCAGTGCCCTCAAGTGGACCGAGAGCGGGGTGATCGTGCGCTCGGTCGACCGCACCCTGCTCCGAGCCCTGTGCGGACCCGAGGTCGTCGACCGCCAGGCGTTGGCCGCGGCCCTCGCCGCCGCCGACCCCGACGCCGTGGTCAATCCAGCCTCCGCGGTGGCCGCCGCCGGTGGCCGGGTGCTCGTCGTCGAGGCCACCTGACCCCTCCACCGGACGGCGAGCCGGCCTCGTCGGCCGCCCCCGACGACGGGGCGACACCGATGACGGCGCAGCACCGGCTCGGCTATGGTCTGCCCGGCCTTTCAGCCCGAGCGGAGGAAGAGACGAGATGACGAGCGCCCTGTGGCAGCCCCCGGCCGATGCGTGGGACACCACCCGGCTCGGCGACTTCGCCCGCCGTCACCGGCCCGAGGCGGTCGGGAACTACGCCGCCCTGTGGCAGTGGTCGGTCGACGAGCCCGCAGCCTTCTGGCGGGCGGTGTGGACCGAGTTCGAGCTCGGACCCGACGTCCCCGTCGACCGGGTGTTGGCCGGTGACACCATGCCCGGAATGCGCTGGTTCGACGGGGTGAAGGTCAACTACGCCGAGCGGGCCCTCGCCGGCAACGGCCTGGCCGATGACGACGTGGCCATCATCTGCGGCTCCCAGAGCCGGGACGGGTGCACCCTCACCCTGGCCCAGCTGCGGGATCAGGTCCGACGGGCGGCGGCCGGGCTGCGTCGCCTGGGCGTCGGCCCCGGCGATCGGGTGGCCGCCTTCCTGCCCAACATCGACGAGACCCTCGTCGCCTTCCTCGCCACCGCCTCGATCGGGGCCATCTGGTCGTCGTGCGCCCCCGAGTTCGGGGTGCGGGCGGTGCTCGACCGCTGGTCGCAGGTGGAGCCGACGGTGCTCCTCACCGTCGACGGCTACCGCTACGGGGCCAAGGACATCAGCGTCGCCGAGGCCGTGGCCGACATCCGGGCCGAGCTGACGTCGCTCTCCGCAACCGTCCGCCTGCGGTACCTGCCGGGCGCCCCGGCCGATGCCGTCCCCGACGCCGTCGGATGGGACGAGCTGCTCGCCCCCACCGACGACGAGCTGACGTTCGAGCCCGTGCCCTTCGATCACCCGCTCTACATCCTCTACTCGTCGGGCACCACGGGGCTGCCCAAGCCGATCGTCCACGGCCACGGCGGCATCCTGCTGGAGCACACCAAGCAGATCGCCCTCCACATGAACCTCGGCCCCGGTGACCGGCTGTTCTGGTTCTCCACCACCGGCTGGATGATGTGGAACTTCGTCGTGTCCGGCCTGCTGGCCGGCTCCGCCGTCGTCCTGTACGACGGCAATCCCGGCGCCCCCGACCTCAACACCCTGTGGTCGTTCGTGGCCGACACCTCCTCGACCTTCGCCGGGTTCTCGGCGCCGTTCATCATGGCGTGTCGCGACGCCGGCCTCCGGCCCGCCGCCGACCATGACCTGTCGGCCGTCACCGGCATCGGCTCCACCGGCGCCCCGCTCGCCCCCGCCGGGTTCGACTGGCTGGCGGCCGAGGTGGGCCTGCTCCCGGTGGCCAACATCTCCGGTGGCACCGACGTGTGCAGTGGGTTCCTCGGCTCGGCCCCGGTCCTGCCCACGATCTCGGGGGCCCTGAGCTGCCGTCAGCTCGGCTGGGACATCCAGGCCTTCGATCCCGCAGGCAACCCGCTGCAGGGGCAGGAGGGCGAGCTGGTCATCACCACCCCGGCGCCCTCGATGCCCGTCGGCTTCTGGGGTGACGACGACGGCGCCCGCTACACCGACACCTACTTCGCCACCTACCCCGGCGTGTGGCACCACGGCGACTGGATCACCATCGCCGCCGACGGCACCTGTGTGATCAGCGGCCGCTCCGACGCCACCCTCAACCGGGGTGGCGTCAGGCTCGGCACCGCCGACTTCTACGCCATCGTCGAGGCCGACACCGCCGTCGACGATTCGCTCGTCATCCACCTGGAGGACCCGGAGGGCGGCATGGGGGAGCTGCTGCTCTTCGTGGTGCCCGCCGCCGGTGCCGCCGACATCGACGACGAGGCCCGCACCCGGCTGGCCTCGACCATCCGCTCCGAGCTGTCGCCCCGCCACACGCCGGATCGCATCGAGGCGGTGGCCGCCGTGCCCCGCACCCTCTCGGGCAAGAAGCTGGAGGTGCCGGTGAAGCGCATCCTCCAGGGGGTCGCCCCCGAGGTGGCCGCCTCGTCGGGGTCGCTGGTCGATCCGACGGCCCTCGACCCCTTCATCGCCATCGCCGCCGACCGGAAGGCCTGAGCCCGAGCGGGCCCGGCCTCGCCGGTCGACGGCGCGGCGTCGGCGTCCGGGGTTACCGGCTCAGTACAGGAACATGGGCTTGCCGCCCACGTGGCGCACCTTGGGCTTGTAGTTCTCGGAGTCGTACAGCTCGCCGACGTCGACCCGCTTGGCCCCCTCGCCGGTGACCGACACCGGCACGTTGGTGTACACGCCGGAGCGCAGGGCCACCATCCGGCCCGACGAGCCTTCGAGGGCGAGGTCGGCCGCCATCACGGCGTAGTTGGTGGCCACCATCAGGTCGAGCGAGTCGGGGCGACCGGACCGCATCAGGTAGGCCACCTCCTGGTAGATGATGTTCTCGCCGGTGAGCTTCTTCAGCAGGTCGCCGGTGACGCGGCCGACGCCGCCCAGCTTGCGGTGGCCGTAGTCGTCGGCCTCGCCCGAGAGGTGCAGGTCGCCGCCCTGGATGGTGGCGCCCTCCGACACCGTGATCATGGCGTAGTTGGAGGGGTTGGACGACTTGTCCTCCAGCACCATCTTGGCCAGCTTCTCCACGTCGAAGGGCACCTCGGAGATCAGGGCCCGGTCGACGCCGGCGAGGTAGCCGGTGATGAGGGAGGTCTCGCCCGAGTACCGGCCGAACAGCTCGACGACGGCGATGCGCTCGTGCGAGCCGGTCGAGGTCCGCAGATTGTGGATGAACTCCACACCGCGACTCACCGCGGTGGAGAAACCGATGCAGTAGTCGGTGCCGTGCACGTCGTTGTCCATCGTCTTGGGGATGGCGATGACGGGCACGCCCTCGTTGTGCATCCGCAGGGCGTAGGACAGGGTGTCGTCGCCGCCGATGGGGAGGAGGGCGTCGATCCCGAGGGCGTCGAGCACCCGGATGACGTGCTGGGTCAGATCGTGGGGGCCTTCGCCTGAGAAGTCGGCGGCCAGGAAGCCGGGCACGTTCACGCCCTTGACCTTGCTCGGGTTGGTCCGGGAGGTGTGGAGGAACGTGCCGCCGGAGCGATCGACCTTCCGCACCGCGTTCGGATCGAGCTTGATCGTGTTGGCTGCGATCGACGCCGGATCGTCGGGGTCGATGGCCACCAGGCCACCCCAGCCCCGCTTGATGCCGACGACTTCCGAGCCCTGGTCGATCAAGCGATTGACCGCCGCCTTGATACAGGGATTGAGGCCGGGGACGTCGCCGCCGCCGGTCAGTACGCCTACACGCACGTCATACTCCTAGGTGGTTGGAACGGGGTTCCCGACGGCGGTGTCGGGCGAGCCTTTGTGGCTCGTGATGCAAGTACACCACGTTCGAGGTCGATTCCGTCGGGCGATCTTCGTTTCCCTGTGCGCCGGGGTGAACCGGTCGGACGGGGGCCCCGATCCCCACCCGACCGGCCGCCGTCCTAGTACCCGAAACCGACGTCGACGCAGGTGATCGACGACGGGTCGTCGGGGTCGATCACGGCGCTGATCACGGCGTCGCCGTCGGTGTCGGCGGTGCCGGTGAAGACGAGGTGGTAGGTGTCGTCATCGCTGCGGCGAACGTCGGCGAAGGTGAACGGCGTCAGCTCCTCCTGGACCAGCAGGATCTCGGCCGACACCTCCTCGACCGACAGGTCGGCGATGAGCGGGGCGTTGACGTGATCGGTGGCGAAGGCCCGGCGCTCGGCGTCGTCGGCGGTGGTCACCGCCGCCTGCAGGGCGGCCAGGGTCTCGCCCCGCGGACCGTCGGGGAGATCGGCCAAGACCTCGAGGTCGGCGACGGTGTCGGGGGCGCAGACGACCGAGCCCTGCGAGTAGTCGGTGCCCCGCACCGCGTCGGCGATGCGATAGGCCACGTTCTCGTCGACCCGGGCTTCGTTGGTGGCCACCAGGATGGTGAGGTCGTCATCGAGGAAGCGGAGGAAGTCGGCGAAGAAGATGCCGTTGCCGCCGTTGTGGGTGATCAGCGTGCCGCCGTCCGGCAGGTCGACGTTGCTCCAGCCGTAGCCGTAGGACCACTCGCCGCCTCCGGGATCCTCGGCCACGTGGCGGTCGTACAGCTTCGCCTTGGCCGCCTCGTCGAGGATGTCGTCGCCGAGGAGGGCTCGGTGCCAGGCCAGCATGTCGACACCGGTCGACAGAATGCCGCCGTTGGCCCGCAGGTGCCAGTGCGGCCCGTCGTCGGCCCAGGGCTTGTCGATCGGTCGGCCCCAGGCCCGCTCGCCCTCATAGCCGACGGCGACCACGTCGTCGGACCAGTCGGGCAGCAGATACCCGGTGTTGGTCATGCCCGCCGGCTCGAAGAGGGCGTCGTGCAGATACCGCTCGTAGCCGTCGCCGGTCACCTCCTCGATCACCACCCCGAGCAGGCTGTAGCCGGGGTTGGAGTAGCGGAACGTGGTGCCGACGTCGCCCGCCTCGATGGCGCCGTTCGACAGCCCGACGATGTCGGCGCTGCTGGTCGGGGCGAAGTCGTCACCCAGGCCGTCGGGCAGGCCACCGGTGTGGGTCAGCAGCTGGTGGAGGGTGACGTCGGCCAGCTCGCCGGAGACGTCGGGCAGGTGGTCGCCCAGACGGTCCTCGACCGACAGCAGGCCGTCCATCTCCAACCGCAGGATGGCGGCGGCCGTGAACTGCTTGGTGATCGAGCCCACGGTGAACACGGTGTTCTCGTCCCACGACACGTCGGCTTCGCGGTCGGCCAGGCCGAAACCGGCGGTGTTCACGTCGCCGCCGTCGTTGATCATCACCAGGCCGCTGAAGCCGTCGTCGAGCAGCGCATCGAAGACGTCGTCGACCGATTCGGTGATCGGGCCGTCGGCCCCTTCGCCGTCGTCGGCCCGTACCTCCTCGTTCACGTCGGGGGCGGCGATGCCCGCATCGGGATCGGCGTCGGCGCAGGCCCCGAGGGCCAGCACCAGCGCGAGCAGGGGTAGAAGTCGTCTCAACATGGCCCGATCATCCGAAGTCCGGCGTTAACCGGCCGTGAACCGGCCCGGCCCATCGGGCGGGACGGCCGGGACCGCTCCGGTACGGCCGCGTACAATCGAGGTCGTGGGCACGGTGGATCACAGCGGCTTCGTCGATCGGGTGGACCGGGGCCTGGCCTGGCGGGAGTGGGGCACGGGTGAGCCGGTCGTCTTCCTCCACGGCCTCGGCGGCACCCGGGAGGCGTGGGGCCCCCAGCTGCGAGCCCTCCACCCCCACGGCCGCTGCATCGCCTGGGACATGCCCGGCTACGGCCGGTCGGCGCCGCTGGAACCGCTGACCTACGCCGGCATCGCCGACCGGTTGGTCGAGCTGCTCGACGCACTCGACGTGGAGCGCGCCCATCTGGTCGGCCTGTCCTTCGGCGGGATGCACGCCCTCCACACCGCCCGGCGTCACCCCGACCGGGTGGGCCGGCTGGTCCTGGCCGACACCAGCCCCGCCTTCGGTCTCGACGGCACCACCCCCGAGGACTGGATCGCCGCCCGCCTCACCCCGATCGACGAGGGCCGCGTCCCGGCCGACATCGCCGAGCCCGTTCTCGACGCCATCACCGCCGCCCCGCTCGTCGGTGAGGTGCGTCGGGAGCTGATCGCCGCCTTCGGCCGGATCGGGGCCGATGGTTTCCGGGCCGCCGTCCACTGCCTGCCCACCAACGACGTCCGGGCCGAGCTCGGGCGCATCGATCATCCGGCGCTCGTCATCGTGGGCGAACTCGACGCCGAGACCCCGCCCTCCTACGCCCAGGCCCTCGCCGACGGCCTACCCGACGCCCGCCTCGTGGTTTTGGACGGCGTCGGCCATCTGTCACCATCGGAGGATCCCGACCGGTTCAACCAGCTGGTCCGGTCCTTCCTGTTCGAGCCGACAGCCACCCCGTCCCCCACCCATCGCACTCCCCATCGCACCGCCGACGCCACCCCCGATCTCCCTCTGGAGCAGCCATGACCGACATCCGCACCCCCGAGCGACTGGCCCTCGTCGATCGGGTGGCCGAGCTGGGGCCCGTGTTCGCCAAGCGGGCCGACGCCATCGACCGGGACGCCGCGTTCCCCTACGAGAACTGGGACGACCTCAAGGGCGCCGGCCTCCTCGGCATCGTCATCCCGACCGAGCACGGCGGCCTCGGCGGCGACTTCGTCGGCTACGCCCTGGCCTCCGAGGAGCTCGGTCGCCACTGCGCAACCACCGGCCTGACGTTCAACATGCACGTGGCCACCACGCTGCTGGTGGGCGAGGTGGCCGAGGCCCTCGGCCTCGCCGACGCCGAGCGGGCCATGCTCGACGAGCGGCGCCACCGTCTGTGGCGGGGCATCGTCGACGAACACCACATCCACAGCCAGCCGTTCTCCGAGGGCATCGCCGCCGGCGCCACCGCCGGGTACGCCACCCGGGCCGAGCCGGTGGACGGCGGCTACCTGGTGTCGGGGCGCAAGATCTTCGCCTCCCTCGCCGGGGCGTGCACGTACCACAACGTGCTCTGCCTGGTCGAGGGTGACGATCGGCTGCGGCTGCTCGGCGTGCCCCACGAGGCGGAGGGGGTCAGCATCGAAGGGGTGTGGGACCCGCTCGGCATGCGGGGCACCGACTCCCGCAATCTGGTGATGAACCGGGTGTTCGTCCCAGAGGAGAACGAGTGGCTCCCGCCCGGGCTGTTCAACCGGGCCGCAGACCGGTGGCCCTACTTCTATCTCACGCTGTCGTTCTCGTACCTCGGCATGATGCGGGGCATCATCGACTACACCGAGCACTACCTCAAAACCAGCGGCCGTCGCGACATGGCGATGAAGCAGCAGGGCTGGGGCGAGATGAACCTCCGCTACGAGCAGGCCCAGGCCCTCTGCTACCGGGTGCTGGCCGACACCTGCGCCGACCCGGGGCCCGACAAGCTGACCCGGGCCTGGAGTTCGCTGGTGACCACGATGGAGGGTGCACCCGAGATCGCCTCGCTCGGGGTGCGGGTGTGCGGCGGCCGGTCGATGCTCCGCCCCAGCTACATCGAGCGGGCCTACCGCGACGCCCGATGCGGGGCCACCATGCTCCCCTGGAGCGTCGAGGTGTGCCTGGAGCGGCTCAGCACCACCCGCCTGTACGACGAGACCCCCACCGACGGGGTGACGGCGTGACCGGCTCCGGCTCGCCCACGGTCGAGTGGCGCTGGGTCGAGCGCTACGCCGAGCAGTTCCGGGCCTGCGACCTGCGGGAGGGCGAGGTGGCCGTGCTCCTGTACGAGTCGTCGAGCAGCGCCCGCATCGTCGACACCGCCCGGCTGGCGTTGGAGATGCTGGGGGCGGCGGTGGCCGACGTCCGCATGCCGACCCCGTCCAACCCGGGGCCGCTGCCCATCCGCTCCACCGGGGCCTCGCAGGCCCTGGCCGGCCATCGGGCCGCCATCGCCGCCTGTGCCACCGCCGACTTCGTCGTCGACTGCACCGCCGAGGGCCTGCTCCACTCCCCGGAGCTGGGCGCCATCCTCGGAGGCGGGGCCCGGGTGTTGATGATCTCGGCCGAGCATCCGGAGAACGTCGAGCGCTGGCCCCACGACCCCACCCTGGCTGACCGCGTGGCCCGAGGGGTCGCCCTGCTGGAGGCGGCGTCGACCATGACCGTCACCTCCAAGGCGGGCACCGACCTCACCGTCGATCTGACCGAGGCCTTCCGGGCCGGCTCCCACGGCTGGTGCACCGAGCCGGGGTCGATCGCCCACTGGCCCGGCGGCCTGGTGCTCGCCTTCCCGGCGGCCGACACCGTCAACGGCGTCGTCGTGCTCGACACCGGCGATGTGAACCTGACGTTCAAGGAGTACATCCGGGAGCCGATCACGCTCCGTCTGGAGAACGACTACGTGGTCGACATCGGCGGCGACGGCCACGACGCCGACCTGATGCGGTCGTACCTGGCCGCCTTCGGCGAGCCGGAGGGCTACGCCATCAGCCACGTCGGTTGGGGGATGAACCCCGGCGCCCGTTGGGAGTCGCTGGCGATGTGGGACAAGGCCGACCACAACGGCACCGAGCTGCGGGCCTTCGCCGGCAACTTCCTGATCTCGACCGGGGCCAACGAGGTGGCCGGCCGCTTCTGCCGAGGCCACTTCGACCTGCCGATGCGCCACTGCACCGTCGCCCTCGACGGCGAGGTCGTGGTCGATCAGGGCGTGCTGCGGGCCGACCTGGCCTGACCGGGCGGACCGGCTGGGCGGGCTCGACGCCGCATCCCGCCCGGTGCCGACCGTCCGCCGTCGTCGGCCGGAACGGTCGGCCTCCGACGCGACGTGGCGGTGATGTCGACGACATAGATTGATCCACCCCGCGGCCGACGGGCCGCCACCGACCCGGGTGCCCGGGTCGTTGACGCAGGAGGAACCATCGATGCCCATCCACGGAGATCTCAACACCTTCGCCGAGGTGCAGGCCGACGAGTATCAGTTCACCAAGCAGAACAGCAAGATGTTGAAGGTGAACCTGTCGCACGGTCCGGTGCAGGCCAAGGTCGGCTCGATGGTTGGCTACCAGGGGCAGGCCACCTTCGAGAACAAGGGCTCCGGCGGCCTGGGCAAGATGCTCAAGAAGGCCGTGACCAACGAGGGCGTCGAGATGATGGAGGTCAACGGCACCGGCGAACTGTTCCTGGCCCACCAGGGCGAAGACGTGCTCACGCTCTACATCGAGAACGACGTCGTCAGCCTCAACGGGGCCAGTGTGCTCGCCTTCTCGTCCTCGATCTCGTGGGACATCCAGCGGGTGGGCGGCGGCGCCGCCGGCTTCGTGGCCGGCGGCCTGTACAACGTCACCCTGTCGGGCACCGGCTGGGTCGCCCTCACCACCGACGGCACCCCGGTCATGCTCGACGTGGGCGAGGCCCCGACCTTCGCCGACCCCCAGGCCGCGGTGATGTGGTCGAGCGGGGTGCAGATGCAGCTCCACCGCGACACCACCGGCGGCATCAAGTCGCTGGCCCGGGGCGGGACGGGGGAGACCCTCCAGATGGCGTTCTCCGGCCAGGGGTTCGTCCTGATCCAACCCTCGGAGGGCGTGCCCCAGGGAGCCACCGGGAGCGGCACCAACGAGGGCTCCGGCGGCATCCTCGGCCAGCTCGGGATCTAGGCACACGTTCGACTTTTCGGTCCGCCCCGGCCCCGTTTCGGCCGGCGACCGGGAGGTCGGTGAGCGGCTCCGCACAGCGGTCGAACACACCTGTGAAGCCACGCACGGGGGCGCCGCCGGGCCAGTGCAGTGCCCGACCCAGGATGGTCACACCGGGCGAACGCAGCCGACACATCTCTCTGGCTGACTGGAGAGCATGGAAAAGCGTGTCGTCGTCATCGGCAACGGAATGGTCGGCCAACGGCTGGTCGACGAGCTGCTGGCCCGCCAGGCCTCACCGGATGCCGACGCCGACGGGGTGGCGATCACCGTGCTCGGGGCCGAACCCGTCGCCGCCTACGACCGGGTGGCGCTGTCGACCTACTTCGGCGGGGCCACCCTCGACGATCTGACCATCGCCGACACCGACGCCATGGCCGCCGCCGGCGTCGACCTCCGGCTCGGGGTCACCGTGACCGCCATCGACCGGCAGGCCCGCACCGTGGCCCTGGCCGACGGCGACGACGTCGCCTACGACCACCTCGTCCTCGCCACCGGCTCCGACCCCTTCGTGCCGCCGATTCCCGGCCACGATCGGCCGGGCTGCTTCGTCTACCGCACCCTCGACGACCTCGAGGCCATCGAGTCGTGGGCCACGGCCGAGGGTCGCACCAACGGCGTGGTCATCGGGGGCGGCCTCCTCGGGCTGGAGGCGGCCAACGCCCTGCGCAACCTCCGCCTCGACACCCACGTGGTCGAGATGGCCGAGCGGCTCATGCCCCAGCAGCTCGACGCCGCCGCCGCCGGCATGCTCCAGCGGTGGGTGACCGAGCTCGACGTCCACTGCCATCTCGGCTTCGCCACCCGCTCGGTCGTCGGCCATGGCGATCCCGATGACGCCGGCGCCCCGGTCCGAGGGCTGGAGACGGCCGACGGCGAGGTGCTGGAAGCCGACATCGTGGTGTTCTCCGCCGGTATCCGCCCCCGCCACCAGCTGGCGGAGGCCGCCGGTCTGGCCATCGGCGAGCGGGGTGGCGTCGTCATCGACGACCACTGCCTCACCACCGACCCCGACATCTCCGCCATCGGCGAGGTGGCCTGCCACGCCGGCCGGGTGTACGGCCTCGTCGGCCCCGGCTACTCGATGGCGGCCGCCGTCGCCGATCGCCTCACCGGGGGTGACGGCACCTTCGAGGGGGCCGACACCTCGACCAAGCTCAAGCTGCTCGGCGTCGATGTGGCCAGCTTCGGCACCCCGGCTCCCGACGACGATCGGGTCGAGTTCTCCGACCCCGACACCAAGGTCCACCGACGGGTCTCCCTCTCCGGCGGCCAGGTGACCGGCGGCGTCCTCATCGGTGACCTCTCGAACTACGACGCCCTCCACGCCATGTCGACCGGGGCCATGGCCTCGGACGGGGTGGCGGCCCTCGTCGTCCCGGCCGACCTGGCCGGGGCCGCCGCACCCGCCGTCGAGCTGCCGGATTCGGTCCAGCTGTGCTCGTGCAACAACGTGACCCGGGGCGAGTGCAAGGTCGCCATCGCCGACGGCAACCACAACCTGGCCGACCTGAAGGCCTGCACCAACGCAGGCACCGGCTGCGGGGGCTGCGTCCCCGATCTGGGCAAGCTGCTGTTCGCCGAGCTGGACGCCCTCGGCATCGAGGCCAAGCGAAGCCTGTGCGCCCATTTCGACCAGACCCGCCAGGAGCTGTTCGATCTGATCCGCTTCCACCGTCACGGCTCGTGGCAGGAGGTGGTGGCCGCCCACGGCCGGGGGCGGGGCTGCGAGATCTGCCGCCCGGCGGTGGCCTCGATCCTGGCCTCCCTCGGCAACGGCTACGTCCTCGAAGGCGACCGAGCCGGCCTCCAGGACACCAACGACCGGTCGCTGGCCAACATGCAGCGCAACGGCACCTACTCGGTGGTGCCCCGGGTGCCGGGTGGTGAGATCACCCCCGATCAGCTGATCGCCCTCGGGGAGATCGCCAAGGAGTTCGACCTCTACACCAAGATCACGGGCGCCCAGCGCGTCGACCTGTTCGGGGCCCAGCTGCACCAGCTGCCCGCCATCTGGCAGCGGGTCATCGACGCCGGGATGGAGTCGGGCCACGCCTACGGCAAGGCCCTGCGCACGGTGAAGAGCTGTGTCGGCGACACCTGGTGCCGCTACGGCGTCCAGGATTCGGTGACGATGGCCATCGACATCGAGCGCCGCTACCGGGGTCTGCGGGCACCCCACAAGCTGAAGGGTGCGGTGTCGGGCTGCACTCGGGAGTGCGCCGAGGCCCAGAGCAAGGACTTCGGGGTGATCGCCACCGAGGCCGGTTGGAACCTCTACGTCTGCGGCAACGGCGGTCGAACCCCTCGCCACGCCGAGCTCTTCGCCGTCGACCTGACCGACGAGCAGCTCATCACCTACCTCGACCGGTTCCTGATGTTCTACGTCCGTACCGCCGATCGTCTGGAGCGAACGGCCCCGTGGTTCGAGAACCTGGAGGGCGGCATGGAGTACCTCCGGTCGGTGATCATCGACGACGTGCTCGGCATCTGCGACGAGCTGGAGGCCGACATGGCCCACCACATCGACACCTACGAGTGCGAGTGGACGGCCACCCTCGACGATCCGTCACGCCTCAGCCACTTCGTCGAGTTCGTCAACGCCCCGGAGGAGAACTCCACCCCGGTGTGGATCTCCGAACGAGGCCAGAGGATCCCGGCCCGATGACCGACACCCTTCCCTCCGAGACCTCCGACACGACCGTGGACCCGACCGCCACCCCCACCCCCACCCCCACCTCCGCCGGCGGCGACGCCGGGCCCGAGGTGTGGGTCGATGTGTGCGCCGTGGGCGACGTGCCCCTCGATCGGGGTGTGGCGGCGTTGGTGGCCGGCGCCCCGGTGGCGATCTTCCGCCTGTCGCCCACCGAGCCCGGGGGCGAGGTCGAGTGGTACGCCGTCTCCCACGTCGAGCCGGCGTCGGGCGCGCTGATCATGGCCCGGGGCCTGGTCGGCTCGGCCGACACGGCCGAGGGGTCGATTCCCACCGTCGCCTCCCCCCTGCTCAAGGAACGGTACGACCTGAGCACCGGCGCCTGCCTCGACGATCCGACCCGGTCGTTGGCCACCTACGACCTGCGCATCGTCGGCGATCGGGTCGAGATCTCGCCCCACTCGGGTTGACCGGAGGCGCCGCCGAGGGCGCCCTGGAGGGTCAAGCTTCGTCACGCGGCGGATACATGGCGGAAACACTGCTCTGACATCGTGCGGAACTATGCGTGTTCCCGAGACGCCGAAAGCCCTCAGCGGCTACACGGTCGGCGTCACCGCCGATCGGCGTTCCGATGAACAGATCTCCCTGCTGACCGGGCGGGGGGCCGACTGTCTCCACGGCCCGACCGTGCGCACCCACCCGCTGCGCCCCGAGGCCGAGATCGCCGAGTCCACCCGGGAGCTGATCGACCGGCGGCCCGACTTCGTGCTCCTCACCACCGGCATCGGGGTGCGGGGCTGGCTCGAGGCGGCCGACGCCCTGCTCCTGGGCGAGGAGCTCCGGGCCACCCTGGCCGCCACCCGCCTCCTGGTGCGGGGGCCCAAGGCCCACGGCGCCGCCATCACCGCCGGACTCGACGTCGAATGGAACGCCCCCACCGCCACCACGGTGGAGGTGCTGGCCAAGCTGGACGAACTGGCCTCCCCGGGCGACCGCATCGGGATCCAGATCGACGGCGACTCCAAACGGTCGATGGTGCCGGCCCTGGCCGATCGGAGCTACGACGTGGTCCCCGTACCCGTCTACCGCTGGACGCTGCCCGACGATCTGACCAAGGCCCACTCCCTGGTCCGGGCCGTGGTCGATCGACGGGTCGACCTGCTGACCTTCACCGCTCGACCGGCGGCGGAGAACTTCACCAGCATCGCCGAGGATCTCGGCCTCCTCGACGACGTGCGCAGCGCCGTGGCCGAGGACGTGAAGGTGGTGTGCATCGGCCACGTGTGCGCCGAGGGGGTCAGCGGCCTGGAGGTCGACCCGATCATCCCCGAGCGGTTCCGGCTCGGGGCCATGGTGATGACGATCACCGCCGCCCTCACCGCCGACAACCTGATCACCACCATCGGGGGCCACGAGGTGACCCTCCAGGGGAGGATGGCCTGGGTGGCCGGTCAGGAACCGGTGATGCTCACCGGGCGGGAGCGGCAGATCCTTCAGGTCCTCCTCCAGCGCAACGGTGCGGTGGTGTCGAAGGACCAGCTGATGCGGGCGGTCTGGGGCGATACCGAGTCCGACCTGCACGTCGTCGAGGTGACCGTCGGTCGGCTCCGGCGTCGCCTCGGTCCCGCCGGGGACGGCGTCGAGACCGTGATCCGGCGCGGCTACCGGCTGAGCCCCACCTGATCGGCCTGGTCAGGGCGTTTCCGTCGGTGATCGTTTCCAGGAGCGCACAGCGCCCGACGGCTCTGTGCGGCAACCGACAATGGCCTTCGTCACCCGTTGTCGGTCACACACAGAGCGTTCACCCTCCACAGACACCGGTGAAACACGACGTCGTTGTACTGGGATCCCCGACCACTTCGCTTGGAGAGACGACGTGACAGACAACGATGTGACCAACACCGTCACCCGCCGAAACGTACTGCTCGGTTTGGGTGCGGTGGCGGCCGGAGGCGTCGCCATCAGCGCCTGCGGTGGCGGCGACGACGAGACGGCCACCGAGGAGGCGGCCGCCGCTCCCGCCGTGGCCGGTGACGGGTCGATCGAGAAGCCGTCGCTCAAGCTCGGCTTCATCAAACTCACCGACATGGCCCCCCTCGCCATCGCTCTGGAGAACGGCTACTTCGCCGAGGAGGGTCTCAACGTGACCCTCGAGGCCCAGGCCAACTGGAAGGTGCTCCTCGACGGCGTGATCGGCGGCCAGCTCGACGGCGCCCACATGCTGGCCGGCCAGCCCCTGGCCGCCACCATCGGCTACGGCACCGAGGCCCCGCTGATCGCCCCCCTCAGCCTCGACCTCAACGGCAACGGCATCACCGTCTCCAACGAGGTGTGGGACATCATCCGCCCCGACCTCCCCGAGAACGGTGACGGCAACCCCGAGCACCCGATCTCGGCCGAGTACCTGCGGGCCGCCATGGACCAGTTCGCCACCGCAGGCAAGCAGTTCAACATGGGCATGGTCTTCCCCGTGTCGACCCACAACTACGAGCTGCGGTATTGGCTGGCCGCCGGCGGTATCGACCCCGGCTACTACGAGGCCGGCGGCGACGCCGTCGGCACCGTGGCCGCCGAGGTGCCCCTGTCGGTCACCCCGCCGCCCCAGATGCCGGCCACCATGGAGGCCGGCACCATCGACGGCTACTGCGTCGGCGAGCCGTGGAACCAGGCGGCGGTGGCCCAGGGCATCGGCGTCCCCATCGCCACCGACCAGCACGTCAAGACCACCAACCCGGAGAAAGTGTTCGGCCTCCGCGAGGACTTCGCCACCACCTACCCGGAGACGACCAAGGCGATGCTGCGGGCCATCATCAAGGGCCAGCAGTGGCTCGACGCCGACGACAACGCCAACCGGGAGGCCGCCGTCGAGATCCTGGCCCGACCCGAGTACGTGGGCGCCGACTTCGACGTCATCGCCAACTCGATGACCGGCAGCTTCATCTTCGAGGCCGAGGACACCCGCGACGCCCCGGACTTCAACATCTTCTTCCGGGACTTCGCCGGGTACCCCTACTACTCCGACGCCATCTGGTATCTGACCCAGATGCGGCGCTGGGGCCAGATCGACGCCGACCAGACCGACGAGTGGTACGTCGAGACCGCCGAGAAGGTCTACCGCCCCGACCTCTACCTGACCGCCGCCCAGTCCCTCATCGACGAGGGCGTGATCTCCGCTGACGACGTGCCCGAGACCGACGGGTTCCGCGGTGAGGAGAACGATTTCATCGACGGGATTCCCTTCGATGGAGCCCAGCCGAACGCCTACCTCGAATCACTGCCCATCGGACTCAAGGCCGGTCAGACCGTTTCGGCGACCGGCGTGGAGGGATAGCCGCCATGACCACACCCACCACCTCGACCTCGACCTCGACCTCGACCGACACCGACGGCGATGCCGCCGAGGCGGTCATCGTCGAGACCGACACCTCCGTCGACACCCCCATTGACGAGGCCGTCGATGAGGCCGTCGACGCCGACGGTGCCACGGCCGAAATCGCACCCGACGACACCACCCTCGACGGCGATGACATCGAGGTCACCGACGACGGGGCCGAGGCCTCCGGTGGTGGGATCGTCGGCAGCGTGGGTGGGCTCTTCACCACGGCCCGACTGCTCAACCTGGCCAAGGAACTGTGGCCACCCATCCTCGGCGTCGGCGGTTTCCTGCTGCTGTGGTCGCTGCTGGCGCCGAGGGTCGACACCCAGCTCGGGCAGTTGCCGGGCCCGGCCCAGGTGTGGGACGCCGCCGTCGGTCTGTACGACGCCTGGCAGGCCGATCGGGCGGCCGAAGCGGCGTTCTACGCCCAGCAGGACGCCCAGAACGCCACCCGGATCGCCAACGGCGAGGCCACGGTCAACTTCGAGTTCACCGGGCAGCCGACGTTCGTCGATCAGATCTGGACCAGCCTCCAGACGGTGGCGCTCGGCTTCCTGATCGGCACCGTGGTCGCGGTGCCCCTCGGCCTGCTCAGCGGTCTGTCGAGGACGTTCAACAAGGCGATCAACCCGCTGGTGCAGATCTTCCGCCCGGTGAGCCCGCTGGCCTGGCTGCCGATCGTGACCATGATCATCTCGGCCACGGTCACCTCGGCCGATCCGCTCCTGCCCAAGGCCTTCATCATCTCCGCCCTGGTGGTGACGCTGAACTCCCTGTGGCCGACGCTGATCAACACCTCGATCGGGGCCTCGTCGGTCGACAAGGACCTGCTCAACGTGGCCGAAGTGCTGCGGCTCGGGTGGTTCACCCGGCTTCGCAGGATCGTGCTCCCCTCGGCCATGCCGTACATCTTCACCGGCATGCGCCTCTCGCTGGGCGTTGGCTGGATGGTGCTGATCGCGGCCGAGATGCTGGCTCAGAACCCGGGGCTCGGGAAGTTCGTGTGGGATGAGTTCCAGAACGGGTCCAGCCAGTCGCTGAGCAGGATCATGGTGGCGGTCATCGTCATCGGCATCATCGGCTTCCTTCTCGATCGGTTCATGGCCCTCCTCGAAGGCTTCGTCAGCCGCAACCGGGTGGCCTCGTGACCGCCGTCGAGGCCGGCACTGCCGCCGGATCCCCCACCGCCGACCCCTCGGTCATCGTCGGCCGGGAGGCCGAGGCCCCGCTGCTGTCGCTGCGCAACGTGACCAAGACCTACACCGACGACGACGGCACGGTCACCGAGGTGCTGTCGGGGGTCGAGCTCGACGTGGTCGAAGGCGAGTTCGTGGCCGTGCTCGGGTTCTCCGGTTCGGGGAAGACCACGCTCATCTCGGCCATGGCCGGCCTCATCGACCTCGACGACGGCGAGGTGTTGGTCGACGGCGGGCCGATCAGTGGGCCCGACACCGACCGCGGTGTCGTGTTCCAGTCGTACTCACTGCCCCCGTGGCTCACGGTCGAGGAGAACGTGGCCCTCGCCGTCAACGCCGTCCACACCCAGATGGGCAAGCTCGAGCGCAAGCAGCTCATCGACGACACGGTCGAGTTGGTCGGTCTCAGCCACGCCCGGGACCGGCGGCCCTCCGAGCTGTCGGGCGGCATGCGGCAGCGGGTGGCGCTGGCCCGGGCCCTGTCCGGGCGGCCCAAGATCATGCTGATGGACGAGCCGCTCTCGGCCCTCGACGCCCTGACCCGGGCCAAGCTGCAGGACGAGATCGAGTACATCCGCTCCCGGGACAACCAGACGATCCTCCTCGTCACCAACGACGTGGACGAGGCCCTGCTGCTGGCGGATCGGGTGGCCATCCTCGAGCGGGGCCCGGCGGCCGGGATCGCCAAGATCTTCGACGTGCCGCTGGCCCGGCCCCGGGACCGGACCGAGCTCGGCCACAACCTGGTGTTCACCCAGCTGCGGGCCGAGATCGTCAACTACCTCGGGGGGATGAACCCGGCGGCGGTGACCCTCGCCGAGGCGGCCGACGGCGTGGACGTCGACATCGACCTGACGGCCGACGCCGCCCCGACCGAGGTCGAGGGCTCCACCCTGGTGTCGCTCCCCGACCTGGAGCCGATCGACCTCGACCCACTGCCCAAGGCCTACGAGGAGGCGGCCAAGACCCGCACCACCCGCCGCTTCCTCGAGTACTCGGACCTCAAGAAGATCTACCCCACACCCAACGGACCGCTCACCGTGGTGGAGGAGATCGACCTCCACCTCGACAAGGGCGAGTTCGTGTCGCTGATCGGTCACTCCGGCTGCGGCAAGTCGACGGTGCTCACGATGACCGCCGGTCTCAACGAGATCAGCGGCGGGTGGATCGCCCTCGACGGCCGGGAGGTCCACACCGCCGGGCCGGACAAGGCCGTGGTGTTCCAGGCGCCGTCGCTCTTCCCGTGGCTCACCGCTCGGGAGAACGTGTCGCTCGGCGTCGACCGGGTGTACCCCGACGCCACCCGGCGGGAGCGCTCCGAGGTCGTCGAGTACTACCTGCAGCGGGTGGGCCTGGGCGACGCCATGGACAAGAAGGCCTCCGACCTGTCCAACGGCATGAAGCAGCGGGTGGGTCTGGCCCGGGCCTTCGCCCTCAGCCCCAAGCTGCTGCTGCTCGACGAGCCCTTCGGCATGCTCGACAGCCTCACCCGTTGGGATCTGCAGGACGTGCTGGTCGAGGTGTGGAACCGCACCGAGGTCACCACGATCTGTGTCACCCACGACGTGGACGAGGCCATCCTCCTCGCCGACCGGGTGGTGATGATGACCAACGGTCCCAACGCCCGCATCGGCAAGATCCTCGACGTGGATCTCCCCCGACCCCGCGACCGCAAGGAACTGCTAGACAACCCCAATTTCTACGAGTACCGGGAGCAGGTCCTCCAGTTCCTGGCCGACTACGAGCACGGGCACGGGGCCGAGCACTGATGCGGCGGGCGCACGAGGCGGCGGGAGGTCGATGCCGATGAGCGGCGATCGTCCGGCACCCTACGTGCTCTCGTGGCGCCTCGCCGGCCAGAAGGTGCTGGTCGTCGGTGGCGGCAACATCGGCACGGCCAAGGTCGAGCTGCTGCTCGCCACCCAGGCCCGTATCGTCGTGGTCGACCCAACGCCGTCGGCCCGGACGGTCGACCTGGCCCGACTCGGCCGGGTGCGGCTGCGTCGGCGGAAGGCCCGCCCCACCGATCTGGTCGGCACCCGCCTCCTGGTGGCCGCCACGGGCTGCACCGACACCAATCGTCGGCTCAGGCGGTGGGCCCGGCTCACCGGGGCCGTGGTGAACGCCGTCGACGACCAGGCCAACTGCGACGTCACCGTGCCGGCCCTGGTCCGGCGGGGCCCGGCCACCATCGCCATCACCACCGACGGGGCGACTCCGGCCGGAGCGCGCTTCCTGCGGGAAGAGGTGACGGCCGCCGTCGACGAGGCGCTGCCGATGGGGGTCGGCGATCTGTTGGGCGAGGCTGCCGCCGCTCGCCGTGAGCTCCGGTCGTCCGGTCGCTACCGGTACGACTATCACCAGTGGCGCCACCGGCTGTTCGCCCCCGCCGTCGAGGCGCTCCGGACCGACGCCGCCTCGATCGCCACCGGCGCGCCGTCGACCGACGACGGGGAGCACGGCGGCCACCATCGGCTCGACCTCGGTCGGCTTCGGGCCCGGTTCGTCGCCGGGTTCGGCCACGCCTCACCCGCCGACCCCGTCGGTCGCATCACCCTCGTCGGGGCCGGGCCGGGCGGCGCCGACCTGATCACGCTCCGAGGGGCCAAGGCCCTGGCCGCCGCCGACGTCGTGGTCTACGACCGGCTGGCCGATCCCGAGCTGCTCGACCTCGCCCCGCCGGCGGCCGAGCGCATCCCGGTGGGCAAGGGCAAGGGCTACGGGGCCACCCAGGCCGAGATCAACGCCCTGCTCGTCGAGCGCTCGGTGTCGGGCTCCCACGTGGTGCGGCTCAAGGGGGGCGACTCGTTCGTGTTCGGCCGGGGCCAGGAGGAGGTCGACGCCGCGGCCGCCGCCGGCATCCCGGTCGAGGTGGTGCCGGGCGTGTCGTCCGCCGTCGCCGCCCCCGCCCTGGCCGGCATCCCCCTCACCGACCGCCGTCTCTCCGCCTCGTTCACCGTGCTCACCGGCCATCGGGCCGATCCCGCCTCGCCCCGCCCCGACTGGGCGGCGGCCGCCGCCGGTGGTGGCACGATCGTGGTGTTGATGGCCGCCTCCACCGCCGCCGCCGTCGCCCGCCAACTGCTGGCCGCCGGTCGCCCCGGCGACGAGCCCGTGGCCTTCGTCCACGCCGCCGGTACGACCGGGGAGCGCGCCACTCGGACCGACCTGGCGGCGGTGGCGGCCGAGGGCTGCCCGTACCCGGCGCCGACGGTGATGGTGGTCGGGGCCGTCGTGGCCGCCGGTGTGCGGCTGGGTGGCCAGCGCCGTGATCACGGTGATGGCGTCGGCGATCATGCCGCCGATGACCGACCGCTCCGGGTCGAGACGCAGGCCGACCAGCTCTCCTCGAAGCTCCGCTCGTAGGTCGGCCGTACCGCGCAGAGGTTCCGCTCGCAGTTCTGAGCCGAAGACGTGCAGGTCCGTCCGGGTGACGAGCCGATCGGCCGGTCGATCGCAGGGGGTTCCCTGACCTCGGTGGCGGCCTCGGGCGGCCGGGGCGAAGCGCTTGTCCGCCGCTCACCACGGGGTTTAGAGTCTCGAACGCCACATGGCGGACCGGCAACGAGCAGGGGGAAATGCGATGGCCACCGAATCCTTCATGTCGAAACCACAGGGCATGATCCCGAACAGCAGGTTTCCACTGCTGGTACACCGGAACGCCATTCCCGGCGGTGGCGCCGATGCGGTGAAGCAGCGCTTCCGCCAAAACGGTTGGTCGAACAACTGGGACTATCCCGGAATCTACGAGTACGCCCACTTCCATTCGACGACTCACGAGTGCCTGGGGTGCGCCCGGGGCTGGATGGAGTTCCGGCTGTCGGTGGGCGAGGGCGGTTGGACCCAGGTCCGCATCGAGGCCGGCGACGTGATCATCATGCCGGCCGGGGTGAGCCACCAGATGACGTCGATGGCCGAGGACATCCACATGTGCGGGGGCTATCCCGACGGTCGGGACTGGGACGACATCCAGGAGGAGTTCCTGTCCGAGGAGGACTACAAGCGTGCCTGCAAGCGGATCATGATGCTGCCGATCCCGGCCAAGGATCCGGCGACCGGCGACATCATGCACGAGTGGCACGAAGCGCCGTCCTCCGTGGACGCCGGGTGGAACGACTGGCGTCACGCCCTGGACCGGCGCGAGTAGCCGCCCACCACGGGGGCGTGTGGCTACTCGGCGGGGGTGGCCGGGGCGTCGGGGCGGCCCAACAGGCGCCCGGCGATCGGGTGTCCGGCGGCGAAGTCGACGAGGGCGACGACGAGGCCGACCATGGTGATCACCGGGTGGAAGGCCCCGGCCAGCATGCCGATGGCCAGGTAGCCGAAGCCGCTGGCCAGCACCTCGCGGGCGTTGGTGCGTGGCGGGTCGGGTCGACGGCCGCCGTTGCCGCGCTTCTCCATCTCGTTGACGACGGCCCCGGTGCCACAGCACGTGACGCCGGCCAGCCAGGTGGCGGCCCAGAGGCCCACCACCACCTCACCGGCGAGCGCCGCCCAGCCCAGGAACAGGGCGATCCCGAACCCGGCCGTCCATCGCTGCGCTCGGAGGGCCAGGTCCATCGGCGCATCACCGCCCGGTCAGCCCGGTCACAACCCGAGCTGCTTGCGGACCTCGGGCCCCATCCGCCGTGAGATCGGGATCACGGTGGAGGCGGCGTCGTCCATGATCATCGTCAGCGCCCCCCGGTAGTCGGATCGGATCTCGGCCACCCGGTCGAGGTTGGCCAGATGGGAGCGGTGGGGACGGATGAAGCGCGACGACAGGCGCTCCTCCAACTCGGCCAGGTTGTAGCCGGCCAGCACCCGTTCGCCCGACAACGTCAGGTAGCAGTAGCCGCGGGCCGCCGACACCGCCACCAGATCGTCCTCGGAGACGAAGATCGTGCGATCGCCGATACGGACGGTCAGCCGCCGTTGCCCGCCACCCCGATCGGCGCCGGCCGAGCCCACCCGGGGTTGTGGGCCCTCGGCCGGTCGGGCCGCCACCCGATCGAGAGCCTGGCTCAGACGCTCCTCGTCGAAGGGCTTGAGCAGGTAGTCGACGGCCGACAGCTCGAAGGCGTCGACGGCGTGGTCGGGGTAGGCGGTGGTGAAGACGATCGCTGGGTGGTCGGGCTCGGTGGTCAGCCGGGCGGCCAGGTCGAGGCCGCCCATGCCCGGCATCCGGATGTCGAGGAACACCACGTCGTACTCGACGGCCCGCAGCAGCATCTCGGCCTCCTCGGCCGTGGCCGCCGCCCCGATCACCTGGGTGTGGGGGATGGCGTCGAGCAGGAAGCGCAGCTCGTCCCGGGCCGGGGCCTCGTCGTCGACGATGAGGCAGCGCAGCGGCCGACCGGCGCGGACCCCGTTGGCGGTGTCGCTCATACCGGCAGCTCCAATTCCACCGTCGTCCCCTTGGACGGGCTGGACCGAATGTCGAAACGGTACCGGGGGCCGTAGAGGCCATCGAGCCGTTGGTGGATGTTGCGCAGGGCCACGCCTCCCTGCTCGGACTTGTAGGTGCCGTCGACCACGGCCCGCAGCACGTCGGGCTCCATGCCGACACCGTCGTCCTTCACCTGGATCTTGATGGCGCCGGCCAGCGGGTCGACGCGGGCCCGGAGGCTCACCGTGCCGCCGCCCGCTTTTGCCGCCAGCCCGTGCTTCACCGCGTTCTCGAGGAGCGGCTGGATGGTGAGCACCGGCACCCGCGTTGGCAACACCTGCGGCTCGACGTCGTAGTGGAGGTGCAGGCGGTTGTCGAAACGGGCCTTCTCCAACGACAGGTAGGTGCGCACGAAGAAGTACTCGTGGGCGAACTCGGCGAACTGGCTCTTCTGATCGATCGTGTAGCGGAAGAAGTCGGCCAGCCGCTGGAGCAGCTGACGGGCCTCGTCGGGGTTGGTCCGGCTCTTGGAGGCGATCGTGTTCAGCGTGTTGAACAGGAAGTGCGGGTTGATCTGGGCCCGAAGGGCGTCGAGCTTGGCGTCGGCCGCCGCCTGGGCCCGCTGGGTCAGCTCCGCCATCTCCAAGTGGATCGACAGCAGGCTGGCCACGTTGTCGAGCTGGCGCATCTGGGGCAGCTGCCCCTCGTCATAGGTGATGGCCAGAGAGCCGACCACGTCGTCGTCGACCCGCAGCGGGATCGCCACCTCAAGCCCGTCGTCGGTGATGTTGCGCACCCGGACCCCCACCTCGACCGCCTGGCGTCCGGCGGCGGCCAGGGCCCCGTCACGGTCGCGTTTGCCGGCGATACCGAGCAGGCCGGTGGTGTCGGCGATCGCCACCGACGAGCCGCCGGTCAACGGGAGCAGCACCCGGGCCGACCGCAGGGCCGTCTCCTCGTTGAGACCGTCGCGCAGGTAGGGAAGGGTGGTGTTGACGATGGCGAGCGCCTTGTCCGGGCCGTCGTCCAACGACCCGGCCGACAGTCGGCCCAGGGCCCGTGGACCCCGCATGGCCGACGGGTAGCCGAGCACCACCAGCAGCGTCAGGAACCAGCCGATCAGGATCGACGCCGTGGCCCCCAGCGGGGTGTCGGTGATGGCCTGGGTGGTCACCCACACCACGCCCCACACCGCGGTGATGGCGACCAGCAGCGGCCACGAGCTCCTCACCGGGCCCTCACCTCATGGCGGGCGCCTGCCTCATCCCGGGGCGCCGCCTCGTCCCGGGTGCCGGCCTCATCCGGGGCGCCCGCCCGCCGCTCGACGATGCTCACGCGCTTCACTGTGCCGCCTCCAGGGTGGCCCGGGCCAGGCGCTCGGCTTGGCGGTCGCCCGCCGAGCCGTGCATGGTCACCCAGATCGCCTCGACGTCGTCCACCGGTCGGCTCACCAGCGACACCCCGACCATCACCGCCGAGGCCACCGGCCCGGCCACCACCGCCGGGGTCTGCAACAGCTCGGGGGCGCCGCTGTCGATCAGGGCCCACAGGAGGCCGGCGCCGCTCAGCGTGGCCCCGGCCGCCATCCCCGCCACCACGCCGGTCGCCGTCGTCCGCTTCCACCAGATACCGAGGATGATCGCCGGGGTGAGGGTGGAGCCGGCGAGGGCGAAGGCCATCGTCACCAGGCTGGCCACCAGCGAGGGACTGGAGCTGGGCACCCGTCCCGGGTCGAGCGGGAGCGAGGCGACGAGCGAGATCGCCGCCATCACGATCACGGCCAGCTGCCCCGCCCGCAGGGCCTCGGTCCGGCTCGCTCTCGGGTTGATGTGGCGCTCGTAGACGTCGTGACCCCAGGAGGCCGAGGCGGCGAGCAGAAGGCCGCCGATGGTCGACAGGATGGCCAGCATGGCCCCGGTGGTCACCACCGACAGCCCGGTCTCGCCGCCGTACAGCCGACCGAGCGCCAGCAGGGCGTGCTCCGGCACCCGCAGCACACCGTCGACGGTCAGCTCGGCCAGCCACGGGTTGTCGGCCGCCTCGGCGCTGATCCGGTCCCGGGCCGCCGTCCCCAGCATCACGGCCAGGGTGTAGAACAGCCCGACGAACACCAGCACCCACACCGTGGTCTGGCGGGCCGCCCGCCCCGACGGGCTGGTGAAGAACCGGTTCATCACGTGGGGCAGGCCGGCGGTGCCGGCCACCAGGGTGAACAGCAGGGCGAAGTGACCGACGGCGCCGTAGCGGGCCCCGGGGCGACCGAAGTAGGCCGGACCGTCCTCCAGTCGGCTGGTCACCTCGGACAGCTCCTCGCCGCCCCCGGCGGTCTCGACCGGGGTGGTGAGGGCGGTCTCGTCGATGCGGTCGATGGCGTCGGCGTAGGAGAAGCCGCTGGTCACCAACACCGCCGTCAACCACAGGAGGATGGCCATCAGCAGGGCGAACTGGACGGCCTGGTTCCAGGTGGTGCCCCGCATCCCCCCGATCACGACCAGGGTGGCGGTGGCGGTGGTGGTCAGCACGATCCCGCTGGCGTAGGTGCTGATCCCGGGGATCGAGGCCCCGCCCAGCAGCTCCCAGGCGATCCCGCCCGCCACCGCCTGCGGGATCAGGTAGACGAGGATGATCAGCTCGACGATCAGGACGGCGGCGAACCGGACCCGCTCCGAGCGGTAGCGGCGGCCCAGGAAGTCCGGGATCGACCGCTCGCCGAAGCGGCGCAGGGGGGTGGCGACGAAGAGCAGCACCGGCACGAAGCCTGCGGCGAACCCGGCGGCGTACCAGGCGCCGTCGAACCCGGCGGCGTACACCGCGGCGGCCACGCCCAGGAACGAGGCGGCCGAGACGTAGTCGCCGCAGATGGCGCAGGCGTTCATCAGGACGCCGAACTGGCGACCGGCGAGCTGGAAGTCGACCGCGGAGCGGGTGCCGCGCAGCCGGGCCAGCAGGCCGATGCCCAGCGACAGGGCGAGGGCCGCCAGGATGATGCCGAGCGAGGGAGCGTTCACCGGGGTCGACGCCGCACTCGGAGGCGGCCCCTGGGACGCCACGGGAGCGACGAGGCGCCGAGCATCTGGTTGTCGACGCCGTTGGCCAGGGTGCCGGCGGCCACGGCCAGGATCACGAAAAAGCCGTAAAGGCCGACGGCGGCGAGTAGGAAGCTGGGGCTGAAACCGCCGAGCACCCGGTTGCCGATGGCCCAGCCGGAAAAAACGATGCTGAGGCCCAAGCCGACGAGACCGATGAGGAAAACGACGAAATAGCCGATGGCGATCCGCCGTTGCGAACGAAAGGTGGCGTCGACCTCGGCCGAGGTATCGACGTCATGGAAGGACGAGTACCCGTCGTCCTCCACCCCGAAGACGAGGTCGTCGAAGTCGGTCAGCGAAGCGTCCGCCAGCGGCCTTCCCCCTGGTTCGGCCATGCCCGGATGGTACCGGTCAGGTGTCGTCGCGGCCAGCGAGTGTCAGCGTGGTGCGGACGCCCATGATCCCGCAGCCCAGGATCAGGATCATGCCGATCCCGGGGACCCAGCCATCGAGTCGGACGGCGCTGAAGATCTTCAGGATCTGCCACACCGGGAGGGTGATCGCCACCGCCGACATGATGGCGCCCTGGATGACGGCCGCCATCCGAATCGGCACCAGGCCTCCGGCGAAACCGATCACGCCGGCGTAGAAGAGGTACTGGCCCGGCCCGGCCCAGGCCCGGTACGTGCCGACCGGCGTCTCCAACCACGGCAGGAAGGCGCCGATGATGATCCCCGCCGCCAACAGCAGCAGCAGCCTCTGTTTGGGGTGCGACCACAGGCGGGAGGTCTTCGGGGATGGTTCCCGACTCTCGCGCTCGGCGCCGGTCGGCCTGGCAGCGGTGGAAGAAGTCACACCACAACCGTAAGAGGGCCGCCGGAGTCGGGCCAGGGTCAACACCGTCGCCGGACGGATCGACCCCATGAGCGGTAGCGGGGAGCTTCCCAACGGTCGGAGTCCCGTGTTCAACGGTGTCGTCGGTCATCGATGGAGCCGCTTGGGGTCGCTCAGAACACCGTCTGTGAAGAATTTCACACCGGACGCCCGGTCGCTCTTTCGCCCCCGGAACAGGCCTGCGTTTGCTGACGTGACGGTACGGGCCACCGCTCTGCCGTTTGTACCAATAGCAACGAGTTGGGGGACATATGACCGACGACGACAGAAGGGCGTACTGGCGAACAAACCTGACGCTCATGGCAGGGTTGCTCGTGGTGTGGGCGCTCGTGTCACTGGTGGCGAGCACGCTGCTGGTCGACACGCTCAACGAGGTGAGCCTCGGGTCCGTGCCACTGGGCTTCTGGATGGGCCAGCAGGGCTCCATCATCACCTTCGTGATCCTCATCGCCATCTACGTGTGGCGCATGGAGAGGCTCGACGAGTCCTACGGCATCGACGAGGAAGCCGAGCTGGCGGCAGCCGCTGCGGCCCAGGAGGAGGGAGCCTGATGGACACCTTCGGTTGGACCGTCTTCTGGGTCATCCTGACCTTCGGCCTCTACATCTTCATCGCCTTCCGCAGCCGAGCGAAGAACACCGGTGACTTCTACGTCGCCGGTGGTGGCGTTCCCGCCATCGCCAACGGTGCGGCGGTCGCCGCCGACTGGATGTCGGCGGCGTCGTTCATCTCCATGGCCGGCCTGGTCGCTTTCCAGGGCTACGGCGGTGCGGTGTTCCTCATGGGCTGGACCGGTGGCTACGTGCTGCTGGCCCTGCTGCTGGCTCCGTACCTCCGCAAGTTCGGGAAGTACACGGTGCCGGACTTCGTGGGCGACCGCTATTCCGACGGGGCCCGCGTGGTCGCCGTGGTCGCCGCCATCTTCGTCTCGCTCACCTACGTAGCGGGGCAGATGCGCGGTGTCGGTGTGGTGTTCTCCCGGTTCCTCGAGGTCTCGGTGACCTGGGGCGTGCTCATCGGCATGGCCGTGGTGCTGTTCTACGCCGTCCTCGGCGGCATGAAGGGCATCACCTGGACCCAGGTGGCCCAGTACACGGTGCTGATCATCGCCTACCTGATCCCGGCGGTGGCCATCGCCTCCGAGCTCACCGGCAACCCGATCCCGCAGCTGAGCTTCGGTCAGATCCTCCAGGACCTGGACGGCATCCAGACCGACCTCGGCTTCTCGGCCTACTCGGATCCGTTCTCGACCTACAGCCGGTCGAACCTGTTCCTGATCACGGCCACCCTGATGGTCGGTACCGCCGGTCTTCCCCACGTGATCGTGCGGTTCTACACCACCCGGACGGTGAAGGCGGCCCGGCGCTCGGCGCTATTCGCTCTGTTCTTCATCGCCATCCTCTACACCACGGCGCCCGCCATCGGCGTGTTCGCCAAGTACAACGTCATCGACACCGTCGAAGGGGCTCAGGTCGACGAGCTCAACGAGATCGATTGGGTCGCCAGCTGGTCGGATACCGGCCTGCTGGCCATCGAGGATCTCAACGGCGACGGCGTCATCAACTACACGCCCGACGAGGCCACCAACGAGCTGATCACGTTCGACCGTGACATCCTCGTGCTGGCCAACCCGGAGGTGGCCGGTCTGCCCAAGATCGTCGTCGGCCTGGTGGCCGCCGGTGGTCTGGCCGCAGCCCTCTCCACCGCCTCGGGTCTGCTGCTGGTGATCTCCTCATCGGTGGCGCACGACCTGGTGTACAAGTTGTTCCGACCCGATGCGACCGAGGCCCAACGACTCCTCTGGGGTCGTCTGGCCATGGCCGCCGCGGTATGCGTTGCCGGCTACTTCGGTGTGAACCCGCCAGGGTTCGTGGGCGAGGTGGTCGCGCTCGCCTTCGGCTTGGCGGCGGCCTCCTTCTTCCCGGTGCTGGTACTCGGCATCTTCTGGAAGCGGGCCAACGCCCAGGGCGCCATGGCCGGCATGATCGTCGGTCTGTCCACCGCCGCCATCTACATGTACATGCTGATCTGGGGTGGCATGGAGCCCTGGTTCGGTGTGAACAAGGCCGGTGTCGGCATCATCTGTGCGGGTCTCAACGCCATCACCATGATCGTGGTGTCGCTGGCCACCCCGCCACCGTCGCAGGAGCTGCAGGATCTGGTCGAGGAGGTCCGGTACCCGGGCAAGCTCTCCACCAGCACCGCCGCTTCCACCGCTGCGGAGTAGTAGAAACTCAGGGAAGCAGGGAGTGGGTCCGTCCGAGGTGATCGAACACCCCAGGCGGGCCCACTCCCGCGCCGCACGCTGGTCGGCTGCGGTGGCTGGACGTCCAGCCACCGTGCCGACTACGCAACAGGAAGAACCAACGTCGAAGTGAGCCAGGGGGCCGGCGACCGGTGCCCCCGTCCAGTCCAGTCGAAACAGGAGAAGCAAACATGTCCGAGACCATTGGTGTCTTCGAGGTGGAGGACCGGACGTTCCCGCCGCCGGAGGCTTTCGTCGCCCAGGCCAACGCCGGCGATCGCTCGCTGTACGAGGAGGCCGAAGCCGACTACGAGGCGTTCTGGGCCCGGCAGGCCCGGGAGCTCGTCAGCTGGAGCAAGGATTTCGACACGACCCTCGAGTGGGATCTGCCCTTCGCCAAGTGGTTCATCGGTGGCGAGCTGAACATCACCTACAACTGTCTCGACCGCCACGTCGAGGCCGGCAACGGCGACAAGATCGCCTACCACTGGGAGGGCGAGCCGGGCGACACGATCGCCATCACCTACGCCGAGCTGCTCACCGAGGTCTGCAAGTTCGCCAACGTGCTCAAGGGCCTGGGGCTGGAGAAGGGCGATCGGGCCGCCGTCTACATGCCGATGATCCTCGAGCTGCCGATCGCCATGCTGGCCTGCGCCCGCATCGGGGTGGCCCACTCGGTGATCTTCGGCGGCTTCTCGGCCGACGCCATCGTCGATCGCTGCGAGGACGCCGAGGCCAAGGTGATCATCACCGCCGACGCCGGCTACCGCCGCGGCGCCCCCTCGGCCCTCAAGCCGACGGTCGACGCCGCCCTGGAGTCGGGTGCGTCGTCGGTGGAGAACGTCGTCGTGGTCAACCGTTGCGACCTCGGGCCCGACATGGTCGAGGGCCGCGACCACTGGTGGCACGAGCTGATGGGCACCGCCTCCCCCGACTGCCCGGCCGATCCGATGGACGCCGAGCAGCTGCTCTACATCCTCTACACCTCGGGTACCACGGCGAAGCCCAAGGGCATCATGCACACCACCGGCGGCTACCTGACCCAGGTGGCCTTCACCCACAAGTACACCTTCGACATCAAGCCCGACACCGACGTCTACTGGTGCGCCGCCGACATCGGCTGGGTGACCGGCCACAGCTACATCGTCTACGGCCCACTGGCCAACGGCGTCACCTCGGTGATGTACGAGGGCACCCCCGACACCCCGGGCAAGGACCGGCTGTGGGACATCTGCGAGCGCTACGGCGTCACCCAGCTCTACACCGCCCCCACCGCCATCCGCATGTTCATGAAGTGGGGGGCCCAGGAGCCGGCCGGCCACGATCTGTCGGCGCTGCGGGTGCTCGGCACCGTCGGCGAGCCGATCAATCCCGAGGCCTGGATGTGGTACCACGAGCACATCGGGGGCAACGGCGGTCGGCCGATCGTCGACACCTGGTGGCAGACCGAGACCGGTGGCCACATGATCACGCCGTGGCCGGGCGTGACCACGACCAAGCCCGGATCGGCATGCGGCCCGATCCCCGGCGTGTTCACCGAGCTGGTCGACGACGACGGCAACACCGTGACCAACGGTGGCGGTTACCTCACGATCAGCCGCCCCTGGCCCTCGATGCTGCGGGGCATCTGGGGTGACCAGCAGCGCTACAAGGACACCTACTGGTCCCGCTTCGACGGCAAGTACTTCGCCGGCGACGGGGCCAAGCTCGACGACGACGGCTACCTCTGGCTTCTGGGCCGGGTCGACGACGTGATGAACGTGTCGGGTCACCGCATCTCGACCACCGAGGTGGAGTCGGCCCTGGTCGACCACTCGGCGGTGGCCGAGGCGGCCGTGGTCGGCGGCACCGACGACGTCACCGGCCAGGCGATCATCGGTTACGTGATCCTGCGAGGCGGCAACGAGGCGTCGATGGAGCTCGGCAACGAGATCCGGGAGCACGTCGGGGTGAAGCTGGGCAAGATCGCACGGCCCAAGACCGTGATCATCGTGCCCGACCTGCCGAAGACCCGCTCGGGCAAGATCATGCGTCGCCTGCTGCGGGACGTGGCCGACGGGCGTCAGCTCGGCGACACCACCACCCTGGCCGACCCGGGCGTGGTGGCCGAGATCGCGGCCAAGGCCGCCGACAACGACGAGGAGTAGGGGCCCCTCCACCGCCACGGGCGGGGCCTACCCCCTGGGTCCCGCCCGTGGTCGTTCGACGGCTGCGGCCTGGCCGCGTTTCGGGCGGGCGGGTAGGGTCCCGCCATGCCAGTCGCAACGGTCAACGAGCAGTCCATCACCTACGCCGACAACGAGGCCGATGGCCCCGCCGTGATCTTCAGCCACGGCTTCCTGATGGACCACACGATGTTCGACGAACAGGTGGCCGCCCTGGGCGATCGTTACCGATGCATCCGGTGGGACGAGCGGGGCTTCGGGGCCACACCGGCCACCGGGCCCTTCACCTACTGGGACTCTGCCGACGACGCCGTCGCCCTTCTCGACCATCTCGGGGTGGAGCAGGCCACCTTCGTCGGCATGTCGCAGGGCGGGTTCCTGTCGCTGCGGGCTGCGCTGGCCCATCCCGATCGGGTGCGGGCCCTGGCCCTGATCGACAGTCAGGCGGCGGCCGAGGCGCCGGAGGTGGCCGCCGGCTACCGGGGGATGATCGATCACTGGTTGTCCGACGAGCCGCTGGGCGACGTCGGGCAGATGGTGGCCGGCCTGATCCTGGGTGACCCGGGACTCTCGGCCACGTGGATCGACATCTGGGAGCAGCGCCGCGGTCCGAGCATGGAGTACGCAGCCGGTGCCCTCCTCGACCGGGACGACATCTTCGACCGTCTCGGGGAGATCGCCTGTCCGGTGCTGAGCATCCACGGCGACGCCGACCAGGCCATTCCCCTGGAGGCGGCCGAGGCGCTGCAGGCCGCGGTGCCCGACGGTCGGGGCCTGGTGTCGGTGCCGGGCGCCGCCCACGCCCCGAACATGACCCACCCCGACATCGTCAACCCGGCCCTGGCCGAGTTCCTCGACTCCCTCGACCGACCCTTTCGGTGATCACGGTTCGATGAGCGGTCGGACGTGGTCGATGAAGGTGACGAAGTAGGCCTCCGCCTCGGCCACCCGGACCGCCGGTGGTTCGCTGAAGCGCAGCGTCGACTCGGCGACCACCGGACCCACTCTTGTGGCGTGGACGGTGTCGCCGCCCCAGCTGAGGCCGTTGAGGGTCGCCTTCCATTCGGTCGACAGAACGGCGGTCTCGCCCCCGCCGAGGTCGGTGATCGCTTCGACGGCGAGCGTCCGCTCGATCCCGCGCTCGGCACCGCTCCGCTGGACGGTCTCGTAGGCGGCGCAGGTCTCGGGGTAGGCGGCGAGGTAGGCCGCCGCCTCATCCTCGGAGTCGAACCACACCAGGCGGAAGCCACCCCGGCCCGAGTCATCGTCGAGGCGGAACCCCTTGGTCGTGATCTCGTGGGCGCCGAACTCACCGGCATCGAGGCGTTGCGATGGCGTGCACGGCTCGGGCGGATAGCCGAGGTCGAGGTTGCCGGCGTCGCCGTTCGGATACCCGCCTTGGAAGTAGGCACCGTCGACGGCGGGAACGTCGTCGAGGAGATCGTCGAAGGTCCTGGTGTCGGTGAACGACGCTGCGCTCGGGCCGGCGGCCAGGATCTCGGCGGGGTCTGCGGCCACCGTCGTGACCTCGACGGGCTCGGCGCTCGGCCCGTCCGACCCGCAGCCGGTGGCCAGCAGCATGGCCAGGGGGGCCACCGCCCATCGGTTGCGACCCGGATTGCGGCGTCCGCCCCGTTCCTCTCGACTCGTGCTCATGGTGATCGTCGACCCTTCCTCGGTTCGTCAACGGAAGCTATCGACGCGATGTTGGGGCGATGTTGGGCCGGCTGCGGTGGGGGCGAGCGGATCCGGGGCCGCCGACGAGTGGCCGCCACCTGACTCTTTCCTTTGTCAACAATCTTGTGTACAGTTTGGCGCCTCGGCCGGTAGGCGAGCGGTGGGCTGCCAGAAATCCTGGAATCCGGCGCTCGGGGAAGGTACCGGCTCGACCAACCCGGGGGAGGACTCAACGTGAAACGACGCCTGCGCTGGCTTGCCATTCTGGCGAGCCTCATCTTGGTTATGGCGGCCTGTGGCGGTGACTCGGAGGACAGCTCCGACGACGCCGACAGCGATGCGAGCGCATCCGCCTCCGCTTCGGCCAGCGAAACCGCCGACGACGGCGACGACGCAGCCGAGGAGGACACCTCCGACGGTGACGACGAGGCGGCCGCCGGCGGCGAGCCGATCAAGATCGGCGTGCTGACCTCGCTCACCGGTCCGTTCACCCAGTGGGGTCTCCACGTCGAGGCCGGCATGGAGCTGGCCGCCGCCGACATCAACGCCGCCGGCGGCGTCGACGGTCGCATGATCGAGCTGGTCGTGGCCGACGACCAGTCCGACCCCGAAGAGGCGGCGATCCAGTTCGACCGCCTGGCCGAGGAGGGCGTCGTCGCCATCGCCGGCACGATCTCCAGTGGCGTCGGCGGTGCCACCACCCCGCTGGCCGAGGAGCTGCAGATCCCGCTGTTCTTCAGCAAGGCCGGTTCCGACGCCCTGCTGACCACCGACAGCCGCTACGCCTTCCGCACCTGCTTCCCGGCCGGTCCGATGACGGCCACCCCGTGGGCCGAGTACGCCGAGGCCGAGGGCTTCACCAAGGTCGGCTCGATGATCGCCGACTACGCCTGGGGCCAGTCGTACCTCACGGCTTCGGAGGGCGTGTTCGCCGACGCCGGGATCGAGCTCCAGTCGGAGATCGCCCCCGTGCCCGAGCAGGATTTCACCACCTACCTCCGGTCGCTCGACGGCTTCGAGCCCCAGCTGCTGCTGGCCACCGGCCACCCGCCGGGCGGCGGCACCATCCTCGCCCAGGCCGCCGACCTCGGCTTCGACGTCAACGTCGTCGGCGCCGGTTCGTCGCTCACCGCGGTGATGGAGGCGGCGGGCGACACCGCCATCGACCTCTACGCCGACTTCAGCTGCGCCGACTACTTCAGCGACTCCTACGCCGAGCTGGCCGAGCGCTACGTGGCCGACTCCGGGCTCGAGTTCATGGAGGACGACGCCGTCGCCGGCTACGCCGTGGTGAACATCGTGGCCGACGAGGTGACCAACGTCGGCGACGATCCGGTCGCCATCGCCGAGTACATCCACGGTCAGAGCTACGACATGCCGGGCATGGCCTACACCCTGAGCTGGACCGAGTGGGGCGAGCTGGCCTCGGCCTCGATGCTGCTGGTCGAGGTGGGCGAGGGTCCCGCTCCCGAGGGGCTCAACGCCGCCGGTGACTGGTGGCCGGTGGAGCTGTCCCGCTCCAGCGTGCTCGAGCCCTACGTGCCGGGTTCCTGATTCCTCGTCGTGGCGCTGCTTGAACTGACCGGCGTTGAGAAGCACTTCGGCGGCCTCCCGGCCGTCGACGGTGTCGACCTGCGGGTCGACGAGGGCGAGATCGTCGCCCTCGTCGGCCCCAACGGCGCCGGCAAGAGCACGCTGCTGAAGGCGATCAGCGGGCTGCAGCCGGCCACCACCGGCAGCATCCGCTTCGATGGCGACGAGATCGCCTCCCTGTCGGCCCACCTCGTGCGGCAGCGGGGCATCTCGATGGCGCTCCAGCACCCCCGGGTGTTCGACTCGCTGACCGTCCGGGACAACGTGATCGTCGGTGCCACCTTCGGCGGCGACGAGCGGCCGTCGGAATCCTCGGCCCGGGTCGCGGCCGATGACGCCCTCGACTTCGTCGGCCTCGGGCCCCACGCCGATCAACCGGTGGGCGGCCTGAACCTGCACCAGAAGCGCTTTCTCGAACTGGCCAGGGCCCTGGTCGGCGGGCCTCGCCTCCTCCTGCTCGACGAGGTGATGGCGGGGCTCAACGATGCCGAGCTCGAGGAGTCGATCGCCATGGTCCGCACCGCCCGCGACGAGCGGGGCCTCACGGTGATCTGGGTCGAACACGTGATGAAGGCGGTGGTCAGCCTGGCCGAGCGGGTGGTGGTGCTGAACTTCGGCAAGACCCTGGCCGACGGGCTGCCCACCGACGTCATGCGCGAGCCCGAGGTGGTGCTCGCCTACCTCGGCACCGAGTACGACGACGCCCCCGAGTCCGCCGACGCCTCCGAGTCCGCCGATGCCCCCGAGTCCGCCGACGGCGCGGGGGCCGACGCATGAGCGGGCCGCTGCTGTCGGTCGAAGGCTTGTCGGCCGGGTATCTCGGGGAGGATGTGGTTCACGACGTCGACCTCTCGGTCGAGGCCGGCGAGGTGGTCGGCATCATCGGTTCCAACGGCGCCGGGAAGACGACGATGCTGCGGGCGATGTGCGGTCTGCTGCCGGCGACGGCCGGGACCGTCCGTTTCGACGGGGTCGACGTCCTGCGACTGAAGGGCCACCAGGTCATGCGCTCGGGGATGGTCTACGTGCCGGCCGAGCGTCACCTGTTCCCCGAGATGAGCGTGAGCGAGAACCTGGCCCTCGGCAGCTATCCGAAGCGGCCCGACAGCGCCCAGCTCGACCTGATCTACCGGACCTTCCCCCGGCTCAAGGAGCGGACCCGCCAACACGCGGGAACCCTCAGCGGCGGCGAGCAGCAGATGCTGGCCGTGGGCCGGGCGTTGATGGCCAAGCCGTCGCTGCTGATCCTCGACGAGCCGACCACCGGCCTGGCCCCGCTGTTGGCCAAGGAGGCGTACTCGGCCCTGGGCGAGCTCCGTGGTGAGGGACTGACCGTGATCGTGGCCGAGCAGCAGGTGCCGCTGGCCCTCGGGTTGGCCGACCGGGGTTACGTGGTCGACCACGGCCGGGTGACGCTGAGCGGCACCTCGGCCGATCTGGCCGCCGATCCCCAGGTGCGCACGGCGTACCTCGGGGTGTAGAGGCGGCGTGGGTGGAGGAAATGGGTGGAGAGCACATGAGGCAGATCGTTGGCGCGCCGGTGTCGGCTGTAGGGGAGAGGAGCGGGTGTGGGCGCAGTTCTGGTTGACGGGTTCGTCCTCGGGCTGCAGTTCGGCATCCTCGGGGTCGGCCTGACGTTGGTCTACGGCCTCGGCGGGGTGGTGAACCTGGCCCACGGCCAGATGGCGGTGATGGCCGCCATCGTCACCGCCCGGCTGATCGACCGCGGTGTCTCGACCGCCATCGCCATCGTCATCGGGATCGCCGCCGCCGGCCTGCTCGGGATCATCATCGACCGCACCATCATGCAGCCCGTCTACCGCGACCAGACCGACCACCGGGTGCTGTTGGGCCTGCTCCTGATGCTCGGCGTCGGGTTCGTGATCGACGGGGTTCTGGAGTGGCGGTATCCGATCGAGGCCCTCAACCTCCGGGTCGGGGGTGATCCGGTGTCGCTGTTCGGCCTGAAGATCCGGCGGGGATCGATCTGGGCGTCGGCCATCATCGGGCTGATCGGTGTCGCCCTCGTGCTGTTCTTCCGCTTCACCACCTTCGGTCGGGCCACCCGCTCGGTGATCCAGGACGAGGAGGGCGCTCGCCTGTGCGGGATCAACCCGGCCATGGTGCGCACCGTGATCTTCGGCCTGAGCGGCGCCCTCGCCGGGTCGGTGGCCATGATCCAGGCCATGACCAGTCCGGTGGTGTCGACCGCCGGCGTCGGCCTCACCATCTTCGCCCTCATCGTCGCCGTGGTCGGCGGCCTGGGCAGCGTGTCCGGCGCCTTCTTGGCCGGGATCCTCCTCGGCATCGTCAACACCCTCAGCGCCTTCTACATCGGCACCTTCGTCAGCTCGATCATCCTGGTGGCCGCCGCCGCCATCACCATCCTCCTCCGACCGCAGGGGCTGTTGAGCCGTGCCTGACTCCACGCGCTCGCAGCTGCTCCGGGGCTACGCCCCGATCGCCATCGTCATCGCCCTGCTGGCGCTGGTGCCGCTGTGGTCCGGCGACTCCCGGTCGATGATGACGGTGGTGACCACCGGCCTGGCCTTCGGGGCCTACGCCGTCGCCTTCAACCTGATCTTCGGCTCGACCGGCCAGCTGTTCCTCTGCGTCGGCGCCCTGGCCGGCATCGGCGGTTTCGGCTCGGCCATCCTCAGCGAGCGGACGGCCATCCCCTTCGTCGTCACCATGCTGCTGGCGATGGTGCTCGCTGCCGGCTTCGGCGCGCTGCTCAGCTGGGTCGCCGTCAGCCGCTCGCTCGACACGATCTTCACCGGCATCGTGACCCTGGCCTTCTCCCTGTCGTTCGAGAACTTCGTGCTCGGGCGTCAGGACCTGACCGGCGGTGAGAACGGGCTCCGGGTCGAGGCCGGATCCGACACCGTGCTCGGTGGGCAGATCTCGCCGTACTACGTGTTCCTGGCCATGCTGGCCGCCTACCTCGTGCTGTTCCGGATCATCCAGACCTCCCACTTCGGTTGGGCTTTCCGTGCGCTGCGCGACGACGAGGTGGCGGCGGAGCTGTCGGGCATCGACGTGGCCCGCTACCGGATCTATGCCGCCGCCGTCGGTTCGGCCATGCTCGGTCTCACCGGGGCCACCTTCGCCCACTACCGGAGCTTCATCGGCGACTCCACCTACGCCTTCGGCAACGTCGATGTGCGGGTGCTCGTCATGCTCGCCTTCGGCGGTATCGGCACCGTGCTCGGTCCCGTCATCGGGGCCACGGTGTTCACCGTGGTCGACGAGCTGCTGGTCGACTACGCCTCGCTGCGGGAGGTGATCTACGGCGTTGTCACCCTGGTGCTGTTCCTCAGCTTCCGCCAGGGAGCGGTGCCCGCCTTCACCGGTGCCGTCGGCCGACTGCTGGGTGGCGGCCGCACCCTCGGGTCGGCGGCGGTCGAGGACGGGAGCGGCGGGGCACCCGAGCCACCGGACGGCGGCGGCCCAGGTGGGAGCCCGGCCGACGAGGTGGCGACCGAGGAGACCGCCGAGTCCCGCTAGGCGGGGTGCCGGCACCGGCGGACCGGCGGACCGGCGGCGACGCGGTCGAAGGGCTGCCCGTGCGCCTCGGGGTCCGGGCCCCGAGGCGCCCGATCCACCGCCTAGAACAGCTCCAGGTACTCCGTGTGCTCCCAATCGGTCACGGTGCGGAGGAAGCGGTCCCACTCGGCCTGCTTGATCCCGGCCAGGTAGTCGACGAACCCGTCGCCCAGCGCCTCCCGGAACACCTCGCTGCCGGAGAAGGCGGTGATGGCGTCGCCGAGGGTGGTGGGCAGCGCAGGCCCCGCCTCGGCCTCGTACGGCGTGTCGGTGGCCGCCGGTGGGTCGGCCTTGTCGGCGATGCCGGCCAGCCCGGCGGTGAGCTGGGCGGTGACGTACAGGTAGGGGTTGGCGGCCGAGTCGCCCACCCGGTTCTCGATCCGGGTCGCCGGGTCGGCGCCGCCCCCGACAAGGCGGAGCATCGCCCCCCGGTTCTGGCGGGCCCAGGTGGCCCGGAACGGGGCGAGCGCCGCCGGCTGATAGCGCTTGTAGCCGGTGATGGTCGGGGTGGTGAGCAGGCACGACGGCGCGGCGTTGGCCAACAGACCGGCCAGGTGGTGGCGCCCGACGTCGGAGAGGAGGCGTCCGGGTTCGTCGGTGGTGAAGGCGTTGGCGCCCGACGAGGAGTCGACCAACGACTGGTGGAGATGCCAGCCGCTGGTGAACGAGGCGGGGAACGGCGGCCTGCTCATGAAGGTGGCGTGGAGCCCGTGGCGGCGGGCGATCTGCTTGATGGCCGAGCGCAGAAGGACGGCGTCGTCGGCGGTCTGCAGGGCGCCGCCCGGGGAGAAGGTCACCTCGACCTGGCTGGGGCCGAGCTCGATCTCCAGGCTGCGGGGCGGCAGACCGAGCGTGGTGAGGTTGTTGCGCAGCAGTTCGAGGAAGGGTTCGACCAGGTCGAACCGCTGCTCGCCGAGGTACACCCGCCCGGGGTGGGTGTGGGCCAGGCGGAGCCCGTCGGACGCCGCCGGGGGAGGCCCGGTGGTGGCGGTGTCGACGTCGTCGATCCGGTACAGGTGGAACTCCACCTCCAGCCCGGCCGTCATCTCGTAGCCCTCGACCGCCAGTCGACGCTCGGCCTCCCGGCACACCGATCGGGTGGCCAGGTCGATTGTCTCACCGTCGGGGCCGAAGAGGTCGCACAGCACCCACCCGGTGCCGTCGGCCCAGGGCAACACCCGGAACGTCGAGGGGTCGGGGAGCATCAGCACGTCGCCGGCCCCGGTGAGCCATGGCCGGTCGAGGCCGCCGCCCTCGGCCCACACCGGGTAGACGTTGAGCTGCCCGGTGTCCTTCATCAGCAAGGCGCTGGTGATGCCCGCTCCGTCGGCGAAGGCGTCGAGCGCCAGGTCGGCCCGCAGCGCCTTGCCCCGCAGGATCCCGTGCACATCGGCGAAGGCCAGCCTGACCGTCGTGAGCCCGCGGGCGGTGATCTCCTCGGCGATCTCGGCGATGCGGGCCCGGCGCTCCGGGGTGTCGACCCCGGCCCGCCGGGCCAGGGGTTCGAAGCCGGCCGTCATCGAGAGAGGTCCGGCGCCCAGGGGGCGGCGGCCCGACGCTTGGCCTCCTGCGCCCGCCACGCCTGCGTGGCGTCGTCGGGACCGTGCTCGGTCACGGCGTCGATGGCGCCCGGGCCCCGTAGCTCCGCCGGCCGGGCCGTGCCGACCAGACGCTCGGGTGTCGGATCCTTCATGGCGGCCAGCATCAACCGTCGCTGGAGTCGGATGCCGACGTCGGAGGGGCTGAGGTGCTCCCGGGTCCGGTCGTGGATCACGCCGGGCGACTCCACCGCCCACTGGTCGTGCACGTTGATGTCCATGCCCATCCCGGTGTAGGTGAGCGACGCCTGCTCGGCCGGGTCGAACCCCCAGTTGTTGTGGCGCCCGGTCAACGGCCGGTAGTCGGGCAACTCGACGGCGTCGATCCGTTGGGCCCGCATCTGGTCGGCGTCGACCGGATCGCCGTAGCTCACGAACATCGAATACCAGTAGCACGAGTGATCGTCGATGGGGACGTGCCACTGGGCGATCGTCATCTCCTGGCTGAGGGGGATGCAGATGGCGTTGGGGAAGATGCAGTTGGTCACCCGCACGTGGGTGAACCGGCCCCGGTAGTCGCGCAGGGCGATCAGCCGGAAGCCGTAGTCGGTCGGCTCGGCCGTGATCGCCGGGTTGGGCACCTCGCGCATGAGGACGGTGGTCGGCACGCCGGTGTCGCCGATCGTGGCCCGGAACTGCAGCCCGTACTCCTCGTCGAGGTCGCCGAGGAAGCGGTGGAGAAACGAGGCGTGGGACGGATCGATGCCCACCTCGTGGGCCTGGAGCCAGTTGCAGTCCCACCGTCCCTTGAAGGCGAAGACCTGGGCCGACGGGGCGACGAGGGCGTCGAGGCCGGGGAGGTCGGGGGCGGGACCGTCGCCCATCCAGGCCCAGACGATGCCGTTGCGTTCCACCACGGGGTAGGCGGGCTGGGTGACCCGGGTGCAGAAGGTGCTGCCGTCGGGCTCGGCCGGTGTCTCCAGGCAGCGACCCTCGCCGTCGAACAGCCAGCCGTGGAAGGCGCAGCGCAGGCCTCCGTCCTCCAGGCGGCCGAAGGTGAGATCGGCTCGCCGGTGGGCGCAGGCCCGGTGGAGGAGGCCGAACTCACCGTTCTCGCTCCGGTACAGCACCAGGTCCTCGCCCAGCAGCCGGACGGGCACGACCGGACGGGCGATGTCGAGTTCGGCGGTGAGCGCCGCCGGTTGCCAGTAGGACCGGAGGAGGGCGCCGCCCGGCGTGCCGGGACCGACTTCGGTGAGCTGCCTGTTGGTCGCGGCGTCCATGATCCGTCCCCCTGGGTCATCCGGCCAAGATTGTCAACAATGTGATTGTCAACAATATTGTACACGAAGGCCCGAACGCCAGCCCGGGCGCTCCACTCGGGTCGACGGATCCTGCGGCTCAGCGGATTCGCGGTCGACGGATGGGGGTCACCCGGGCGGGGAGCGGCGTGCGGCGATCCGCTGCGGCCGACACCGTGGCCTGCGCCATGGCCGCCACCACCCCGAGCAGCACGGCCGCCGCAAGGGCGGCCCCGAGCAGCACGGCCGCCGCGAGGGCGGCCCCGAGCGGGATGAGGGCGACGGGGACGGCAAGACCGATCACGCTCTCCTATCGGCAGGTCGGACGGCGGTCTGTACCCCGCGTCCGAGGTCCGATCGACGTTTGTCGGCCGGCCCGGTCGGGTACGTGTCGGATGCGGCGGCCACCGACTGATCGCCGCCCGGAAGGTACCCATGCGCTGCTCCCCCCTCCTCAGCTCCGCCCTCGACCGGGCCCTGGAGACGACCATCGTCGGCAGCTTCACCACCGTCGGTTATCGGGCCCGTCAGGCCGCCGACGAGTGGACGGCGATCGACGATCTCCCCCCGCTCGACGGCAAGGCCGTCCTCGTCACCGGCGGATCGAGCGGTATCGGCCGAGCCACCGTGGAGGGCCTGCTCCGGCTCGGCGCCGAGGTCCACCTGACCTCGCGCACCAAGGCCCGGGCCGAGGACGTGGCGGCCGAGATGAACGGTCTCGGCCATCGGGGCACCGCCATCGGCCACCCGTTGGAGACCGCCGACCCCGCCTCGATCCGGGCCCTGGCCGACGAGCTGGCCGAGGTCGAGCTCGAGGTCGTCGTCCACAACGCCGGCGCCCTCACCGCCGAGTACCGGACCACCGACGACGGCATCGAGGCCACCCTGGCCAGCCACCTCGTCGGGCCCTATCTGCTCACCATGCTGCTCCGTCCCCGCCTCACCACCGGAGCCCGGGTCCTGTTCATGTCGTCGGGAGGGATGTACACCCAGAAACTCGACGTCGACACCATCGAGATGACGGCCGGCGACTACAAGGGCGCCGTGGCCTACGCCCGGGCCAAGCGGGGCCAGGTCGAGCTCGTCCGTCATCTGGCTCCGCTGTGGGCTCCCCAGGTCATCCTCCACGCCGTGCACCCGGGCTGGGTCGACACCCCCGGAGTCGACGACGCCCTCCCCGTGTTCGGCACCGTGCTGGGACCGGCGCTGCGGCGCCCCGAGGAGGGGGCCGACACCGTGATCTGGCTCGCCGCCACCGGGGGTGACGGGGCCAAGCCGGGCCGCTTCTGGCTCGACCGCCGCCCTCGCGGCACCGTCTACGTGCCGGGCACCGGGGCGGGCGACGCCGAGCGGCGGCGCCTGGTCGCCTGGCTCGACGAGCGGATCGCCACCCTCACCACCGCCTAGCCGCCGGGAGCCAACACGGGCGCCGCCGGCGCCGCCCGTCGCAGTCGGAAACCCGACGGAAGGGGGTTGGCGGCACCGGCTAACGTCGCCGCCATGATCGCCTTCCTGGGTCACTTCGTGGCGTTCACGGCGCTCTTCCTCGTCTGCGCTCTCCCTGCCGCCTGGGCCGCCCGTCGCCGTCGCCGCCCCAGCACCATCCGGAACTTCGCCATCGCCGCCGTGGTGTGCGGTCTGGTGTGTGCCGCCACCGTCGCCTCGGGCCGCATACTGGAGGAGCGGTGTTTCGAGGCCGGGAGCCGACAGTGCGACGACGCCGGTGGTGCGGCGGCCCGGGTGATGCTCATCGTCGCGTTCGTCGGGGTCTCCCTCGTCCGGACCCGGGACCTGGCCCGCCGCTGACGGTCGGGCTCGCGCTCCCGGTCGATGCCGTCAGCCGGGCACGCGGGCGCTGACGACGTTGCCCACCAGCGGGATGTCGAACGGCTTCCCCGGCTCGACCCAGGCGGCGAGGCGCTCGGTCACGTCGGCCACGATCCGACGGCGCTGCCCGTCGTCGATGCGGTCGACGAGCGGGGTGGCGTCGATCTCGGTGGCCACGAAGTCGGCCGGAGAGTCGAACCGGGCGATCCCGGCCCGGGCCCGAGCCGCGATCCGCTCCAACCCCACCGCCTCCAGGTCGGCGGTGAAGGCGGCGCGGTCGCCGCAGGCCCAGTAGGCCCCGAGGAGGGAGCGGGCGTCGTCTCCGACGTGGGTGGCGGCGGCGTCGACGAAGGGCTCGTACGCCGGTTGCTCCGACAGCGACGACGGCACGACCCAGGCCAGCCGACCTCCGGGGCGGACGACGCGGGCCATCTCCGCCATCGCCGCCCGCTGGTCGGGGAAGAACATGGCCGCCATTTGTGACACGGCGACGTCGACCGAGTCATCCGCCAGAGGCAGGGCGGCCACATCGCCCTGACGCCACTCGATCTCGGGGGCCTGCCGGCGGGCGACGGTGAGCATGGCCGGATTGAGATCGACGCCGGTGATCGCACCCGTTCCGGTCCCGAGGCCGGTCGCCTCGGACTCGGTCCGTCGGGCGAGGGCGGTGCGGGCCACGATCCCGGTGCCGCAGGCCACGTCGAGGAGATGGTCGGCGGCCTCCACCTGGGCGGCGGCGAGGGTGACGGGGGCCCAGTGGGCGAAGATGGCCGGCACGAAACGGGCCTCGTAGATCTCGGCCACCTCGAGGGGGATGTCGAACGATTCGGTCGGTGCGCTGCTCATGCCCGGACCGTACGACGGGGCCGCCGGATCCGACTTCGCCCGTTCTCGCCATTCGTCGACCTCGACCGTGGCGGCCGATGGTCAATCCTGACCATCGAGCGGGCCGGGCGACCCGTGGGAGCCGATCACGGGGCGGGCCGGGGCGAGCGGGGGCGGCGGGCGGCGATCACGGTGGGGCCACGGTGGCCCGGCGAGGCCCGCTACCGGGGGAGGAGGCCGGCGGCGGTGGCGGTGGAGACGGCGGCGGTCCGGGTGGGGACGTCGAGCTTGGTGAAGATGTTGGCCAGGTGGCGGGCCACGGTGTGGGGGCTGAGATGCAGCTCGTCGGCGACCGCCCGATTGGTCAGTCCTTCGGCCACGAGGCGCAGCACATCGAGCTCACGGGCCGACAACGGCGTCGACGCCGACGCCACGGCGGCGGCCACCGGAGCGGCGGCCACGATGTCGGGATCGGCGCCGAGCCGTTCGAGTGTGGCCACGGCCGAGCTGCGCTCGAGCTCCGCCGTCAGCCGGTCGCCTGCGGCGTCGGCCAGTCGGGCCAGGGCCAGTCGGAGACGAGCCGCCTCGTGGGGCACGTCGAGCTCGGCCAGGCGCATCACGGCCTGGCGAAGCAGTCGGACGGCTTGATCGGGCTCGCCGACGGTGGCGGCGGCCCGGCCCTGCACTGCCAGGGCCAGGGCCCCGGCGATCTGATCGTCGTGGGGGGCGACCGTGGCCGCCTCGGCGGCGGCGGCCGAGGCCAGGGCACCGTCGTCGACCTGGTCGGCCAGCTCGACCAGGGCCAGCAGGAACTGGAGGCGCGGCAGCGGCGGACCCGGTCGACCGAGCCCGGCCCGCAGCGCCTCCAGGCCGTCGTCGATGCGGCCGCGCACCGCGGCGAGGAGGGCGAGGCCGGGCTGGGGGTCGTGGCCGAGCTCATGCGCCCGGTGGTAGAACTCGGTGGCCTCGTCGAGGCGGCCCTGCAGCCGGCACAGATCGCCGACGAGGTAGTGGGCGGCACCGGCGTAGCGGCGGTCGTAGGCCAGCAGGTCCTCGCACGCCTGGCGGGCCTGGCTTTCGGCGTTCGACCAGTCGCCCCGCAGGTGGGCCAGCTCGGCGGCGTACACCCGACACAGCCCCGGGTAGAGGAGCCCGTTGCGGAGATGGGTGCACCAGCGGAGCGCGGCCTGGCTCCACTCGTTGGCCCGGCGCAGGTCGCCGATGGTGTGGCAGGTGCTGATCACGGTGCAGTAGACCCAGCCGGTGTAGAGCGGCTGCAGCTCGTTGCCGATGACGGCCACCATCGCCTCGTCGAAGCAGGCCAGACCGGCCTCGGTGTCGCCGGTGGCGAGCAGGGCGCGGCCCTCGGCCTGAAGGCCCATGGCCAGCAGGTCGGGATCGCCGAACCGTCGCCCGGCGGTGACCGCCCGGCGGGCGTGGTCGAGTGCGGCGTCGAGGGCGGTGTCGAGCCCCGCGGCGTCCCGGGCCCCGGTGGTGGCCACATCGGCCTCGGCCACCGCCACCCAGCCGGCAACGGCCGAGGCGGGCTCGGTGATCAGGTTGCGGGCCCGGGCCAACCAGCCCTGGGCCACCGCCTCCTCGCCGATCAGCCAATGCTCGTAGAACACCTGCCACGCCGCCCGGGCCGCCCGGTCGCCCTCGCCATCGGCGGCCCACCGCTCATAGGCCAGTCGACGGAGCTCCACCGACCGCCACGGCTGATTGAGCCAGAACAGGGCCGAGGCCAGGGCGTCGAGGTCGTCGGCGGTGAGCTGCTCGGGCGGCAGGGCGTTCAGCCGATCGTGGACGGCCTGCCAGTCGACGATCGGCGTGTCACCGTCGAGGTCGGTCGCCGCCCCGGTCGGGCTGCTCGACGTCTCGTCGGCGCTCATGTCCCGAGCGTAGTACCGGCGCCCCGTGCGGGCCCGGGCCGCCGACGGGTCCCGGGCCGCGGCCGGTCGGAGTGCGGCGGCCGTCAGCCCTCGGCGTCGTCGACCGAGGCCAGGAACTCCAACGCCAGCGGGTTGTAGAGGTCGTGGCGTTCGTGCTGGGGCCAGTGGCCGCACTCGCCGAACAGTTCGAGACGGGAACCGGCGATCGCCTCGTGCATGGCGGTGGCCTCCGGCACCTCGCCGAAGGGGTTGTTGGTCCCCCAGATCACCAGGGTCGGCGCGGTGATGGTGGCGAGCTGTTCCGTCGTCATCAGGTTGCGCTGACGGATCTCCATGTTCTGGAGGCACAGGAGGTTGTGGAGGTTCTTCTGGAACTCGGGTCGGTGGTAGATGTCGTAGCGAACCTCGACCAGCTCCTCGCTCACGTCCTTGGCCGGGTCGAACATCAGCAGGTGGAGACGGTCCCGGGTGAGCGAGATGTCGTCGGTGAGTACCGCCTTGGTCGTGCTGTTCTTGATGCGCTCCATCACCTCGGGGTTGGCCTTGGTGCCGCCGGCGGCGATGAGCTGGAGGCTGCGGACCCGCTCGGGCTGCTCCCAGGAGAAGCGGCCGGCCACCCACCCGCCGAGCGACTCGCCCACCAGATGGGGCCGGTCGATGCCCATGGCGACGAGCCAGGCGTCGAGATGCTCGACGTAGCGGGGTATCTCGTAGGGGTAGTCGGGCTTGCCGGTGTAGCCGTGGCCCAGCAGGTCGATGGCGTGGCACCGGTACCCGGCCTCCACGTGGGGTCTGATGTTGCGGGTGAAGGCCTCGAGATGACCGCTGGTTCCGTGGAGGAACACCACGTCGGGCCCCACCCCGGCCGACAACGTCCGGGTGGCCACGCCCCCGGCGTCGACCATCGAAAGGGTGAACTCCAGACCGGTCAGGTCGTTCCAGATACTCATGTCGGTGCTCCGTTCGGGGTCGGGCTCGGGGTCGGTCGATCGACGATGGCGACGGCCATGCCGGTCAGCCACTGGTCGATGGGGGCGTAGGCGACGATGCGGGCCGGGGCGTGACCGCAGGCGGCGCTCATCACCAGCCAGGTGCGGATCTCGTTGGCCCCGATCCCGGCTCGGGTCACCACGTCGGCGGCCGACAGGCGATCGGGGAGACGGTCGAGGGTGCCGACGGCGACGTCGTCGAGGAAGGTGCGGTCGAAGTCCTGGTTGATCTCGGACGGGGCGGCCACCACGATCTCACGTCGCCGCTGCTCGTAGCGTTTCCAGTCCCCCCGGCCGTTCATCCACGACTCGACGAGGAACTCGTCGTCGTCGCCGTCCGGGGCCCGCCAGTCGGGGAACGGCAGCCGGTGCGAGAGCCCGCCGGTGCCGACGACGGCGACCCGACGATCGCCCGGCAGCGCCGCCACCGCCCGGGCCACGGCCTCACCCAGATGCAGGGAACGCTCGAGCGTTGGGAGGGGCGGGGCCAAGGTGTTGACCACGATCGGCACGATCGGGACGCCGTCGGGGGCCAGGTACTGGATGGCGTGGCTGATGCCGTGGTCGATGTCGAGCCGGGCCGAGAAGGCGAGGTCGAAGCCTTCGTCCATCACCGCCTCGCACAGGGCGAGAGCGGTGCCTGGTTCGACCGGTTGCGGGCCGGAGGGGGTGCCGTGCTCGCCGGCGGAGATCACCTCGCCCACGCCGAAGGTGAAGGCCGGCATCAGGTCGAGCCAGAAGCCGCGGAAGTGGTTGGTGCCGACGACGAGCAGCAGGTCGACGTCCGCCTCGGCGATGGCGGCCGCCGCGGTGGCCAACCCGTCGCGGAAGGCGTGGGCGCCCTCCAGGTGGTCGACCTCGTCCCACCGGGTGTTCATCAACGTGGTGTGGGACGCGCCCACCCCGATCACGATCTCCGACATCAGGCCGTTCCTTCCTGGTTTGCCGGGCCGGCGATGACGACCCGGAGGAGCAGTTCGGTGAGGCGGCGCAGATCGTCCACGTCGACGGCGTTCATGCCGAGCTGGAAGTCCACCTCGCCCCCGATCCGGCTGGGCGACACCTTGGGCAGGCCGATGCGGGCGGTGGGGACCCCGGCGGCCCGGAGGATGTTGGCGTCGGTCGCCCCCGACAGCCCGGCCACCGGCTCGTGGTGGCGCTGCTCCATCGCCTCCCACGCCTGCACGCAGCGCCCGATCACGGCATGGTCGGGATCGGTGGTGGTGCCCTCGATGGCCACCGTGGTCCTACACGTCGCCTCGGCCCCGATCTCGGCCGCCAGCCGGGCGACCTCGGTCTCGACGGCGAGCACGGCCTCGTCACAGGAGGTCCGGGGGCTCACACGCAGGTCGAGATGGACACGGCACAGTGCGGTGGTGAAGGCGGCGGCATGGGGCCAGCCCCCGTCGACGGCGGCCACCACCCCCTGGGGGGCGACGAGGCCCGACCGATGGTCCTCGGCCCAACGGGGGAACCACGCCTCCAGCCCCTGGATCAGGTGGGCGGCGTCGCCGATGGCGTTGCGATACGGGAGCAGATGCCGGCTGCCGACATAGGTGTGGGTGCCTGCGACCTCGACCGTCACCCACACCAGGCCGACCTCCTCGTGCGACACCGACCAGCCGGTCTTGGCGATCACGGCGGCATCGGGGGCCAGGCGTTCGACGAGGGCGGCACAGCCCCGGCCGTGGCCGTCGGCCAGGTCGGCGGCCCAGGCGTTGGCCGGCATGCCACCGCCGCCGAAACCGATGTGGATGGTCTCGGCCGGGCGGACGCCGGCGGCGGTCAGGGCCTCCGCCACCATCAGCAGGCAGGCGCCGTGCCCTTTGGGGTTGTGGGCGCCGAGCCCGATGACCACCCCGTTGCGCACCTCGGCCCGGGGCACCATGTCGGGTCGTGGCTCCGGCCCGGCCCACGGCCGGTCGAGCTCGGGACGAGCGGTGGTCACGGTGTCGATCGGGGCGTAGAGCAGCAGGCTCGGAGCGCGATCGTCGGTGCCTCGCAGGGTGCCATGGGCGTTGACCAGGTCGCCCTCGACCTCCTGGGTCTCGCCGTGGAGACCGGCGGCCCGGAGGCGCTCGGCGAGGTGCACGGCGAGCGCCCGCTCGCCTCCCGTGGGGGAGCCGATGTCGACGAGGTCGGCGCACAGCTCGATCAGTCGTCGATCGTCGACGGCGGCCAGCGCCCGTTCGACGGCGTCGCCATCCTCCGGCGAGGCCGGATGGGACGGGGCCGGAGGATCGGTGGAGGGAAGACCGGGGCGGGCGGTCGTCATTGGTCGGGGGTGCCGACCCAGGTACCCGTGGTCTTGGTCAGGACGTCGGCCAGGCGGCCTCGGATGGCGTAGAGGCCGGCCCCGAAGGCCAGCATGAGCAGCAGACGGCGCATCAGCGCTCCTCCTGATCCAGGAACCCGGTCACCACCGAGTAGTAGTGCTGTGGCCGCTCCTCCTGCAGGTGGTGCGAGGCCTTGTCCATCACGTACAACTGTCCGTGTTCGATCATGCTGGCCAGCATGAGCGGATAGTCCGGCGTGAGGAAGTCGTCGTACATGCCCCAGGCGAACAGGACCGGACAGCGGATGTCGCCCAACCGGTCCGACAGGTCCTGCCACTCACCTCGGGGGCTGTCGCTCCTGGCGGCGAGCGACATCTCGTCGGGATCGACCGACTGGGCGAAGCGGGCGGCGACCGTGGCGTCCGGGATCTCGTCGGGGTCGTACCACTCGAGGTCGGCCATCAGCTGCCGCATCTTGGCCTCGGTCGGGCCCTCGCCGCCGAAGTAGGCGTCTCGAGCCTTGCGGCCTCGACGTCCACCCTCGGGCAGGGGGGCCGTCGGGCCTCGGAACACCGGCATCGATCCGGTGACGACGAGCGACCGGGCGCGGTCCGGGTAGCGGGCGGCCAGGTTGAGGGCGATGGTGCCGCCCCACGAGTTGCAGATGAAGTCGGCCCGCTCCAGTTCGAGGGCGTCGAGCAGGGCCACGATCGAGCGGGCGTGGAAATCCCACATCGGTCCCGTGATCAGACACTTCGCCGACTTGCCGTACTGGAGGAGATCGACCAGGTAGCTGGGCCGGTCGGCGGCGAACAGCGGCGCCACCGGGCCGAAGTCGGTCCACGCCGTGCACCCGGGGCCACCGCCGTGGAGGAAGACCGCCGGCGGCGCCGCCGGGTCACCGTCGGCCCTGTCGAGCCCGAGTTCGATGATGTGGTAGTCGTTGCCGTCCGCATCGACCAGCCGACCTGAGGGTTCGGGCCGGATGTCAACGGGCATGCTCGGGCTCCGGGCTGATCGACACCGCCGTCTCGGGGGCGGAGTCGAAGGGGTTGTCCCCCTCGACGAGGCGCCGCCACTCCAGCAGCGACACGTCGGGCCGGTAGAGCCGCTCGGGCGGAGCGTCGGTCTCGGCGACCATCCAGTGATCCTGAGCCGAGAAGTCGCCGTGGAACAGCCAGCGGATGCCGCCCAGGTATTTGCTGAAGAACACCGCCTTGTTCACCCCGGACTTGAACTGCACCATGACCCCCACGTACTTGGTGCGGCCCTCGGCGATGGGCACATAGAACTCGTAGTGGATGAAGTTGGGATAGGCGACCCGGAGGACACCCGGGAGCGAGAGCGACACGAAGCCGGGGAAGCCCTGGCCTGCGATGTGCGGGTCGTTCTTGGCCGACCCTCCGGTGTTGCCGAGCATCTTGCCCGAGGTCTGCTTGGGCTTGATCTTCCACCAGCGGTGGTTGCTCCAGTGGCCGACGCCGGGGAAGTCGGCCTCCCAGTGCCGCTCGTCCTCGACCCGGTAAAGCCATCGGCCCTCGCGCTCCACGTGGATGAGATTCCAGGTGGGCATGGTCTTGAAGATCCGCCACTTCGAGGTGCGGTGCAGGTACTTGGCGTGGCCCTCGTCGAAGCCGTTCTCGGCGTAGAGGCGCCAGTCGCCGTCGCGGTCTTCGATGCGGCCGCCGACCGCCATGGGCGGAGCGTCGACGAGCTCGGGCGGAAGCTGATCGGTCAGGGGATGGGGCTCCCGATCGCCGATGAAGACCCACACCATGCCGAGGAACTCCTCGGTCGGGTAGGTCTCGACCTGGACCCGGCCACACATGGGGGAGTCGGGGCCGTCGGTGATCACCGCCACCAGCACGCCGGTTTCGAGACTGTAGGTCCAGCCGTGGTACGGGCAGCTGATGGTGCCGGGGAACTCCTCGGTCCCCTGGGAGAGACGAACCCCGCGGTGGGGGCAGCGGTCGTGGAGGGCGCGGACGACGTCGTTCTCGTCACGCTGAAGCATGAGCTTCTCGCCGCACACCTCGACCGCCGTCGGCTTGCGGGTGACCTGCGTCGACCACTGCACCGGATACCAGTAGTTGCGGAGCCCGGTGGTGGCGCCGTCGTAGACCGGCCAGCTCGACCAGTCGACGCGTCCGACCACCTTCCGCACCTTGCGTCGCTTGGCCAGCGCCGCAAGCCGCTTCGCGTTCGTCTCCTCGGCGGCGCCGTTGCCGTTGGTCTTGCCGTTGGCGGTGCCGTTGGTCGAACCGTTGCCGTTGGCGGTGCCGTTGGTCGAACCGTTGCCGTTGGCGGTGCCGTTGGTCGAACCGTTGCCGTTGGCGGTGCCGTTGGTCGGACCGTTGCCGTTGGACCTGCCGTCGTTCGAATCGTTGTGCGTGTCCACAGGTCCAGTCTCGGCTGGCGACCGGCGCGAGGTCCAGCCCGTCGTTCTGCTGAACGAAACGACGCTGGGGTCCCTGTCAATGATCGGATGGCCGGCCCCGAGGTCGCCGGCGGGGCCGCCGTGCCGGCGGCCGTCGGTTACCGGCGGGCGCCGAGTCGGTGGCTGAGGCCGCTGGCGGCAAGACGGACCAGGGCGGCCACCCGGTCGGTCTCGAAGTCGTCGATCGGGCCGGTGGCCGAGATGGCCCCGGCCAGCCGATCGCCGACCTCCCACACGGGCGCCGCGACCGACGACACCCCCTCCACCACCTCGCCGATCTCGGTGGCCAGCCCGGTGGCGCGGACCCGATCGAGCTCCTCGGTCAGCCGCTCGGTGTCGACGATCGAGCCCGCGGTCAGCGCCACGAGGGGCCGGTCCAGGACTTGCTCGGTCAGGGCGGTGGGACCGAAGGCGAGTAGGCACTTGCCGGTGGCGGTGCAGTTGAGGGGGAGGCGGCGGGCGACGGCGGAGGGCACCTCGGCCGACCGCTCGCCGACCAGCCGCTCGACGTACATGACGTCGCTGCCGTCGAGCACGGCGAGGTGGACGGTCTGATCGGTGGCCTGCGACAGATCCTCGAGGAAGGGGAGGGCGGCGTCGCGGAACTGTCGGCGGCCGGGGACCAGACTCCCCAATTCGAACAGCTTCGGTCCGAGCCGGTAGCCGTCACCCGCCCGCTCCAGCAGTCCGAGCTCGACCAGTTCGGTGGCGAGACGGAACACGGTGCCCTTGGCCAGTCCGGTCTCCCGGCTGAGCTGCGATACACCGGCGACCCCCAGCGGGGCCAACGCCTCGAAGATGGCGGCCACCTTCGACAGCACGGTCGGTCGCGGGGTGGGGGCCATCGCTGCGCTCCTGTCGGTCATCGGGGCACGACACCCTGCCGTTCAGCTGGACGGAACGACGGTCTACCACGGCCTGCGGGCCTTTCCTACTCTGGTGTCACGTCGCTTCATCACGGGGTCACCATGATCAACTACCAGCTCGACAAGTCGCAGTGGGGCGGGGCGGAGCGCTTCGACGCTCTCCTGGCCGACATCCGCAACCGGCGGGAGGAGTTCGAACAACAGCACTACGTCAGCGATGACATCGTCGATCAGTTCCGCGAGATCGGGATCTACCGGGCCTTCGTCCCCAAGGAGTTCGGCGGCAGCGAGCGCTCCCCGATCGATTTCCTCCTCGCCATCGAGGCCATCGCCGAAGCGGACGGCTCCGCCGGTTGGGTGGCCAGCTTCGGTGTGTGCGAGAGCTACCTCGGCGGACTCCCCCTCGAGCAGGTGGAGAAGATCTGGGCCGACCCCGACGCCGTGTTCGCCGGGGCGATGTTCCCCCTGCAGCCGTGCAAGCGGGTGGGTGACAGCTACGTGCTCAGCGGCCGTTGGAAGTGGGCCAGCGGGTCGATGTCGGCCGATCGCATCGGCGTGGGGATCATGCCCGACGACGGCCCGTACCCTCGGATGGCCGTGCTCCCGGCCGAACAGGTCACGATCGACACCGACTCCTGGCACACCCACGGCATGGCCGGTACCGGCAGCTTCGACATCGTCATCGAGCACGCCGAGGTGCCGCTGGAGATGACGTTCCTCCGCGGCGGCGAGAAGACCCCGGACGGCCCCTTCTTCCGGTACCCGACGATCGCCATCGCCGGACAGGTCCTGGCCGTGACCTCGCTGGGCCTGGCCCGGGCCGCCCTCGACATCGTCCTCGACGGCGCCCGTGAGTGGCGGTCGGCCACCGGCGCCCCGAGCATCGGCGACCGGGCCTACGTGCAGTTGGAGATGGGCAAGGCCGAGGCCCGGTTCCAGGCCGCCCGCCTGTTCTTCTACAACGCCATCGAAGTGGCGTGGGAGAAGCTGGTGGCCGGGGAGGAGCTCGACGAGCACACCCGGAGCATGCTGCGGCTGTCGTGCACCCACGTCACCCGGGAGTGTGCCGCCGTCGTCGACGCCGCCTACCTGGTGTCGGGCATGCAGGCCGGCGAACTGGCCAACCATCTGTCCCGGTGCTGGCGAGACGTCCACATGCCGACCCAGCACGCCTTCATGGGCGAGGCGATGTACCAGAACGCCGGCGCCCTGCTGATGGGTCGGGAGACGCAGCCCGGCTACATCTAGCGGCGGCCCGTCGGCCGCCCACGCCTACCCCCCGCTCAGCGAAGCGAGCCGGGGGAAGAACCGGCCGGTGGCGGCGGCGTAGGCCTCGTACTCGGGATAGGCCTGGCGAAGCTTGGCCTCCTCCCACGTGGACTTCACCCGGAAGAACACCACCAGCACGACCGCAACCACGGCCGTGATGACGTTGCCGGAGCGGATGGCGGTGGCCACCACGGCCAGGATCACCCCGGTGTAGATCGGGTGGCGGACGTAGTGGAAGAGGCCGGTGGTGACGAGGGCGCCACGGTCCTTGGGAACCGGGGTGGCGGTGAGGGCCGGGCCGAGGCCGAGGGCCGAGACGGCGACCAACCCGACGCCGATGATGAGGATCAGCAGCGCCAGCGCCTGCAGCCACGCCGGGCGGGCCCAGTCGTCGCCCGGTGGGAGGGCGACGAGCGTAGCCAGGAGAGCGAACTGGACGGCGACGAAGGCCCATCCTCGGTGTTGGTCGGTCATCGATCGCTCCCGCTTCGACGTGGTGCCCGCCGCCGAGCGGGGCGGGCCGGGCTTGATGATCACGCCTGGCCGAACTCCCAGGCCCCGCCGGACATTCCCCTGAGGGCGAAGCCGACGAGACCGGTCACGATACGGGCCCGGGCGTGGAGGCGGCGGCCGACCGGTTGCCGCTATCCCGCCTTCTGCACTTTGGCCTAGGGTCCGGCCTATGGCGCGGCATCTCGATCTCGGACTGTGTTTCCACCGTGAGGCGGCGGCCTCGACGGTCATCGAGGTGGCCCGGGCGGCGGAGGAGGTCGGCTTCGACGAGTTCTGGGTGATCGAGGACTGCTTCTACACCGCAGGCATCAGCCTGGCCACCGCCGCCCTCACCGCCACCGAGCGGATCGGTGTCGGGCTCGGCATCATGCCCGCCGTCGCCCGTCAGCCGGCGATTACGGCCATGGAGGTGGCGACCGTGGCCAACCTCGCCCCCGGTCGGTTCCACGCCGGCATCGGCCACGGCATGCGGGAGTGGATGGAGCAGATGGGGGCCTGGCCCGACTCGCCCCTCACCACGTTGGGGGAGACGATCACCGTCGTCCGCCGACTGCTGACCGGTGACGAGGTGACCGTGCGGGGCAAGGTCGTCACCCTCGACGCCGTCCGGCTCGATGCACCACCCGAGCCGGTACCCCTCGTGTCGGCCGGGGTGCGCGGCCCCAAGTCACTCGCCCTGTCGGGGGCGGTGGCCGACGGCACCATCCTGGCCGACTGGGTCAGCCCGGAGTACGTGCGGTGGGCCCGGGAACGGATCGACGAGGGCTCGGAGGGCGGCGAGCACCGCCTCACGGTGTTCGCCAACGTGGCCGTCGCCGACAACGGCGACGCCGTGCGAGAGGCCCTGGCCCCTCAGCTGGCGGCGGCCTGCGCCGAAGACCCGCCACCGTCGTTGCGGGCGGCCCCGTTCTTCGAGGAGCTGTCGGCCCGAGCCGACGATGTCGGCTGGCAGGCGGCGATCGCCGCCATGCCGCCCGAGTGGTGGAGTCGGATCGGGCCCATCGGCTCGCCCGACGATGCCGCGGCCTACCTCAACGGCCTGGCCGAGGCCGGGGTCGACGCCGTCGCCATGTTCCCCCACCCGGCCGATCCCGTCGGCGACGCCCACCTCCTGGCCGAGGCCGTCCTCCCCCTGGTGACCTGAGCCCCTTCGACACCCGATGGGCCCGGCGGCTGCGTATCGTTGCGGTATGGCAGACGAGGTGGCCGAGGTGACCCTGGAGCGGCGCCTCGCCGACCTCGGGTACCGGCTCACCTCCCTCGCCGACCGGGGCGGGGCCTCCACCGTGTACCGGGCGGTCGATGTCGACAACGGCGACGACGACGTGGCCATCAAGGTCCTGCCGCCGGGCTCGGACCCCGAACGTCTGCGGCGTGAGGTGCTGATCCTGGCCTCGCTCGACCATCCCGGTGTGGTGCCCTACCTCGACGCCGGTGGCTTCGACGACGGCACCCTCTTTCTCGTCAGCCCGTGGCTCGACGGCCGGACCCTGCACCGGCTCCTGGCCGACGACGGACCGCCGACCACCGAGCGGGCCGTCGCTCTCGCCGTCCGCATCGCCCGGATCCTCGACGACGTGCACGCTGCCGGCGTCGTCCATCGCGACCTGACGCCCCGCAACATCATGGTCACGGCCGACGACGAGGTGACCCTGATCGACTTCGGCCTGTCGCGCTCGGAGACCGAGGCCACCATCACCGCCGGGGCCGACCTCGCCGGCACCCCGCGCTACCTCGCCCCCGAGGTGATCGAGGGGGCCTCGCCCGATCACCGCTCCGATCAGTACGCCGCCGCCGTGGTGCTCTACGAGCTGTTCAGCGGCCGCTGGCCCTTCCCCGACGGTGGGACGGTCGCCACCGCCCTCCACCATCAGCTTCACAGCGCTCCGATCCCGCTGATCGAGGTCGACCCGGGGGCTGACGCCGGGGTCGATGCCGCCCTCCAGCGGGCCCTGGCGAAACACCCCGACGAGCGGTTCGCCTCGATGGCCGATCTGGCCGACGCCCTGCTCCATCCCGAGGATCACCTGGCGACCGTCGCCCCCTGCGGGGCCGACCCGACGGCGCCGTCGGGCCCGGACGACGACTGGGCCGACCGCCCCGTCGCCCCGGCCGGTACGGTCGACGCCGGTCAGGAGGTCGGGCTCGACGCTGCCGTCGTTGCCGCCGCCGTCGCCCCGCCGGTCGAGGATGTTCCACCGGCCGAGTGGTCCTACACGGTGGCTCGACCGCCGACCCGGGGACGCCGTCGCCTCGTCGCCGCCGGTGCCGTCGCCGTCGCCGTGATCGGCCTCGCGGCCTGGTTCGCCGTCGGGCCGGGGCTCGACCCCTTTCGCCGCGACGCCGCCCTCGATGACGCCGCGGTGGCCGACGATGACGCGGCGGTGGCAACGGGCGAAGAAGAGGTGACGGGCGACGGCGCGGCGGACGGCGCCGAGGGGGACGGCGCGGCCGAGGGTGCGGCGGCGGAGGGCGCCGCCGGGTCGGGTGATGATCCGTCGGCGACCGGGCCCGAGGGGTCGTCGCCCTCGGCGCCGCCCACCGGCGGCGACGGGGCCACCACCGCAGCTCCGGTGACGGCCGGGACGGCGGCCTCGCTGGCCTGCAACCTGCTCCTCGAGGTCGACTTCGAATCGGGGGTGCTCCCGGTCAACTTCTACAGCGTCGACGAGAACCCCGATCGGGAGCTGATCCTCACCGGGGTCGGAGTCGACGGGTCGGCCGCGGTCCGGGTGGGGGAGCCCGACGGCTATGGCCTCTACGCCGAGTCGGTCCAGATCGTCCCCGGCCGGTCCTACGCCTTCAGCGCCACGGTGGAGAAGTCCGGGCCGGTGGCCGAGGCCACGCTGCAGGTCGTCTGGCTCGACGAGGGGTTCGGTGAGATCGAGGGGCCCGAGCGGGCGGTCGCCGTGCCCGACGACGGTCAGTTCCGGGTCGGTCTGGTCACCCCGCCCGCCCCCGACGAGGCCCGCTACGCCCTGCCGGTCCTGTTCAAGGACGCCTCGCCCGGGGTGCTGCTGGCCGACGAGCTGGTGTTCGGTCCGGCCGACGGAGCCTGCGCCCCGACGGTGACCGGCTGACGACGGGCGGGGGGCGGGCTGCGGACGGCTTGCTTCCGCCTGCCCACCTCCTAAGCTCATCGGCGCCATGGTCATCCGAGCAGTCCTCGAACTCGTCGCCGCCGCCCCCGCTGATCCACCGCCCGACGAGGCCGGGCCCGACGTGTCGGTCGGCGACACCACCTCGGTCTCGGCGGCCGAGGCGGCGGCCCTCGCCATCGGGGTTGAGGGTGGCCGCCGGTGGGAGATCCACGGCCCGACCACGGTCGGCCGCAGCGACAGTGCCGACCTCACCCTGGCCGTGGCCTCGCTGTCGCGCCGTCACGCCGAGCTGGTCGACCTCGCCGGCCGCCTGGCGCTGCGCGATCTCGGCAGCCGCAACGGCACGGCGGTCAACGGTGAGCCGGTTGGCGACGATCCCGTGATCCTGGCCGACAACGACGAGATCGTGCTCGGGGGTGCGGTGGCCCTGCGCTTCATCGACCCGATGGCCACCCCGATCGGGCCCCGCATCGGCCGTCTCACCGGGGTGTGGATCGACCCGAGGACCGACGCCGTCTGGCTCGACGCCCGCCTGATCGAGCCGCCCCTCAGCGCCCGCCAGCTCCAGCTGCTCCGACTGCTCGACGAGGCCGACGGCGCTGTTGTTACCCGGGAGCAGATCGTGGCCGAGGTGTGGGCCGACGCCGCAGCCGAGGGGGTCAGCGATCAGGCCCTGGCCGCCCTGATCAAGCGGCTCCGCCAACGGCTCGGATCGCCGAGCGGCAGCGAGAACGACGTGATCGAGATCGTGCGGGGGCGCGGTCTCCGTCTGCGCCGCGCCCACCAGACGCCCGGTTGACGCCTGGTCAACGTCCTGTGGCGGCGACCGTCGCTTCGTACGGTCACCTCCATGTCAAAACTCCTGCCACATCGGCGCGCCAGGCGCCTGTTGGCCGTACTGGTGGCGTTGGGGCTCGCCGCTACCGGTCTGACCGTTCTGAACCTTCCCGTCTTCGCCGCCGAGGAGGTCACCGTCGACCTCTACGACGACGGGATCGTCGCACCCTTCGGCGACTACTCCTGGGGTGAGGTCGACTACGTCTCGTCGACCGAGGTGGCCGACGGCAGCGTGGCCATGGCCGCCACCCTCGGCCCGTGGGAGGGCCTGTACCTCGGAACCGGCGAGGCGGTGAGCATCCCCCTCGACGGCGAACTGCGCTTCGCCGTCCACGGCGGGTCCAACCCCGACGCCCGGCTGCAGGTGCAGCTGGTCGGTGTCGGCGGTGGGCAGGGCCCGGCCGTGGTGGTCGACGCCCCCGGCGGGACGTGGACCGACGTCGCCATCCCCCTGGCCGACCTGGGCGGCTTCGGCCAGATCCAGGGTCTGTGGTGGCAGGAGTCGCAGGGTGCGGCGCTGTCGACGATCTACGTCGACAGCGTCTCGATCGTGGGTATCACCACGCCCACCGGCGGGGGCGACGGTTCGGGCTCAGGCTCGAACCCCGCCGCCACCGGGCCCGGCCTCGCCGTCTCCTTCGACCAGCACACCGTCGTCCGGTCGGTGACCGACCCCTACACCGACGTCACCACCGATCAGGCCATCGCCTTCCCGCACCCGATCAGCGTCGACGTCTACGGCATGAACTTCGCCCCCGACGCCCTCCGGGAGGAGTTGGACGTCCCGGTGAACCGCTGGGGCGGGAACGCCGTCGAGCGCTACAACCACAAGCTCGGCACCACCTCGCTCGGTAACGACTGGTACTTCGCCATCAGCGCCGATGAGGGCGACACCGACCACGCGTTCGAGAGCGGCAACCAGGCCGACGGCACCGACAGCATCATCACCATCCCCCTGATGGGCTACGTGGCCGGTCCGGCCGGAACCTGCAGCTTCCCCACCGACGACCGGTTCGGGGCACCCAACAACGCCGGTCAGCAGGACTCGACGATCACCCACTGGCTCGACAGCTCGGTGATGTGCGGCAACGGCTACCGCAACGGTGAGTTCCTCGGCGCCGTCGACCCGTCGATCACCAGCATCGCCGTCGACGAGAGCTGGGCCCGGGAGTGGGTGGCCGCCCTGGTGGCCCAGCACGGCACGGCGGCCGACGGTGGCGTCGAGTACTACGCCATGGGCAACGAGCCCGGCCTCTGGCACAGCACCCACGGCGACATCCGACCCGCCCCGATCCCCCGGGCCGAGATCATCGCCCGCAACCTGAGCTACGGCATGGCGGTGAAGAGCGTCGACCCGACGGCCAGCGTGATCGGCCCGGTGTCGTGGAGCGGTCACAGCTACTACGTCACCCGCGACGAGCTGCTCGACGGCCGGTATCCCGGCGTGCTGCCCACCTTCCTGGCCGACTACCTCGGGGCCATGGCCGCCGCCGAGGCCCAGACCGGTGACCGGGTGCTCGACACCCTCGCCGTCAACTTCTACGACGATCGGGTCTACGGCGGCGGCAGCGACGAACTGCGCCTCGAGGCGACCCGTCAGCTGTGGGACCCCGGCTACGCCCCTGCCGACTGGTGGGTCACCCGCGACTTCCTCAAGGGCGACGGCTCCGCCGTCATCCCCCGCCTCCAGAGCCTGATCGACGCCAACTACCCCGGCACCGACCTCGCCATCACCGAGTACAACTTCGGTGCCCCCGAGACGGTGGCCGGCGGCCTGGCCCAGGCCGATGCGCTCGGCATCATGGGTCGGGAGGGCCTCGACATGGCCACGGTGTGGGAGCCCTACGCCGACTGGCTCAACATGTCGGTCGAGCAGTTCTCCAACCGGCCGATCATCCACGCCTTCCGGCTCTACCGGAACTACGACGGCCAGGGCGGCCGCTTCGGCGATGTGTCGCTCCACGCCACGTCGTCCGACGAGGGTGCGGTGTCGATCTACGCCGCCGAGCGTTCCGCCGACGGGGCGCTGACCCTGATGGTGATCAACAAGTCGACCACGGCCCAGGCCAGCGCCCTCGACCTCGGGGGTCGCACCGGGACGGCCGAGGCCTACCGGTTCTCCGGCGCCGACCTGAACGGCGTCCAGCCGGTCGGTGACGTGGCCATCGGAGCCGACACCGTGCTCCAGCTGCCGGCCCGCTCGGCCACTCTGCTGGTGCTCTCGGCCGACGGTGGCAGCCCCGTCGAGCCGCCGGCGCCGCCGACCACGACGACGACGGCCCCCTCGACGACCACCGAGGCCCCGACCACCACGGCGCCCGAGACCACCACGACCTCGGTCGACGCCGGTGGCCCGGTGGAGCCGACGGTCACCGTCCCCGTGCCGGTGCCCACCATCTCCACCACGTCGCCCGAGACCATCGACGTGGCCCCGCCGACGGTGGCCCCGACCACCACCGAGGCTCCACCGGACACCTCGGCGCCGCCCACCACCGCTCCACCCGCCGTCGACCCGACCCCCGACCCCGCACCGCCGGCCGTGCCGCCAGTGGTCGACACCGGGGCCGAGCAACCGTCGGTGGGCGACGGCGCCCGCCTGATCGGGGCACCGTCGACGGTGGCCGAAGGCGGCCTGTTCGACAGCAACGACACCACCTGGGTGTGGTCCGAGGGCGGGCCGGTCACCCTCGACCGCGGCCTCTACGTGAACCGGGTCGAGGAGGGCACCTTCAACGGCCACAGCGACGCCGACGCCTACATCCCGGCCGGGACCACGGTCTGCTCCTACCAGGTGCTGGCCGATCGACTCGACGACCGAGGGCGTCTCACCGGGTCGCTGACCTTCACCGAGTCCGAGGTGATCGGCATCATCTACCGCAAGACCGATCTCCGACGCTCGGCCTTCCTCGGCTCACCCGAACAGACCAAGCCCGCGCCGCTCGAGCGGTCGGACCGGGTGACGCTGAGCTCCGACGGGTCGAGCATCACCCTCAGCTGGGATGTGTTCCTCCTGCGGGGCCTCGACGGCATGCGGGTGCTGACCACCTGCTGAGTCGGAACCCCCGGTCGGGCCCGGCCCGAGCGGCGACCGGACGTCGCCGATCCGCCTGCAGCATCACACCTGGAGCAACCCGGCGGCGTTGCCCCGGTCCAGGTACTGCAGGCGGGTCGGCGGTTCGCCGGCCAGGATGCTGGCCAGGTCGTCGACCACCATGTCGCCGATCAGGGTGAGGGCCGTCGGGAGGGCGCCGGCCAGGTGCGGCACGCACACCGCCCACTCGGCCCCCCGGATCGGGTGGTCGGCCGGGAGCGGTTCGGTGGGGAACACGTCGATCCCGGCCTTGAATCGACGCTGGGAGACCAGCCGGGTCAGGGCGTCGAAGTCGACGAGGTGGGCCCGGCTCACCACCACCAACGTCTGAGACGTCCGGAGTCGCTCCATGAGTTCGGCCGAGACCAGGCCCCGGTTGTCGGGGGTGGGGGCGGCGAGGACGAAGATCACATCGGCGTCGTCGAACACGTTCTCCGGTGAGGTCGGGGTGACCCCTCGGGCGGTGAGCACCTCGTCGGGTATCGGCGGGTCGTAGCCCAGGATCTCGACCCCGAAGGGGGTGACGAGGTGCTGCAGGCTGCGGGAGATGCCCCCGCAGCCGATGAAGCCGACCGTGGCCTGCAGCAGCGAGGTGTTGGTCGAGTTGCCGTCGTGCAGCCACCGTTCCCGGCTCCCGGCCATGTCCCGGTCGGCCTCGGCCACGCCGCGGACGCAGGTCAGGGCCAGGCTGAGGGCCATCTCGGCCACGATGTCGCCGAAGGCGGGAGCGCAGCTACCGGCGAGGAGGCCCCGGCGGAGGACCTCGGTGTAGTCGAGGCCCGGGTGCTCGTGCCCGCCCGACACCTCGAGCACCGCCCGGAGTCGGGTGCCGGCGTCGAGGGCGGCCCGGCCGTGTCGCCACTCGCCGAACACGACGGCGTCGGCGGTGGCGACTTCGGCCAGGAACCGGTTGGCCGGCATCGGCTCGTCCAGACCCCAGACGACGTCGGCCAGATCGTGCAGTCGACGTCGTGCCGCCGGGGTGAAGATCTCGTCCATCCGCCGGAACGAGGGGTCGACCAGGACGCGTGCGGTCATGCGTCGCCCGCCGTGTCGGAGCTGGTGGGCGCGGCGACGGTGCGTACTCGGGCCGACAGCAGCTCGGCCGGGCCGACGCTCTCGCACCGCAGGGTCGTCGACGCGAGACCGGCGGCGCTGATGTTGGACACCACGCCCAGGCCGTCGTCGACGATCGCCTCGATCGAGCCGGCGTCGATCACCACCAGCACCCGGCGGGCGACGGGTGAGGAATCGCCGGTCGTGGTCGGCACCGGGTGCTCGATGTCGCCGAGACGGACGGCCGTCCGCTCGATCGCAAGCACCTCCTCGGACCCGATCGCCAGCCGCACCTCCCCGTGGTGCCCGCCCCCGCCGTCCCGGGCGCCGCCCTCGCCGTCGCCGTTGCGGCCATCGCCATCGCGGCCGCCGCCCTCGCCATCGGAGTCATGGCCATCGGCAGGGGTGCCGTCGAAGCTGACCTCCAGGGCAACGGTGAGGCAGGGGGCGTCGATGGTGATCTCGGCCCCGTCGGCCAGGTCGCCGGCGGCGACGGTGAGCCCGGCGGCCGCCGGGTCGAGGATCGGGCGTTGACGGAGGTGCGGGCCGTCCTCGGCCGCCACCAGGCTGAGCGCCCGGGGCAGGCTCTGTCGGCCGCACCAGCCGAGGTGCTCCTCGTCGAGACCGAGGGCCCGCTCGTCCATCCAGCCGATCACGATCGGGGGCCGCTCGTCGTCGCCGGCCCAGGCCATGGCGGCGTAGAAGTCGCGCCCGCCGTCGAGGATGAGCGAGTCGGTGGCGTCGCCCCGAGGGGCGAGGCGCAGCCCGTCGAAGGTGACGGGGAGCCAGCGGACCCGGCCCGGCACGCTCCGGGTGCCCCGGCCCGGTTCGGCGGGAGGGATGAAGCTCACGATCAACACCCACACGAGCTCGTCGGAGCCCTCGACCGGAACCGCCACCAGCTCGGGCACCTCGACGATCGCCCCGGGCCAGGGCGTGGGAACGGCGAGGGTGGAGGTTCGCTCCCACGCCCGGAGGTCATCGCTGCGGTACAGCCACACCTCGGTGCCGACGGCGAGCACCATCGTCCACCACTCGCCGGTGGGGGAGGTGTGGCGGAGCACCTTCGGATCGCGGAAGTCTGCGGTGTCGGTCGAGCCCTCGATCACCGGGTTGCCGGGGTACGGGGTCCACGTGTCGCCGTCGAGGCTGTGGGCGATGCTCTGACGCTGGAGCCCGTCGAGGTGCTGGGTGTAGGCCGCCACCAGTGCCCCGGGGCCGAAGCCGGCGGTGTCGTCGTGGTCGACGACGATGCTGCCGGAGAAGGCCTGGCCGACCTCGTCGGGGAGGATGGCCACCGGGCGGTGGTCCCACGTGAGCAGATCCTGCGAGGTGGCGTGGCCCCAGTGCAGGTTCCCCCAGCCGACGCCGTCCGGGTTGTGTTGGTAGAAGAGGTGGTAGGTGCCGTCGACCTCCACCAGGCCGTTTGGGTCGTTCATCCAATTGGCCGGTGGGGTGAAGTGAAGCGAGGGACGGGGACGGTCGATGGGGTGTTGCCGGTCGGACAAGGTCAGCCCTTCAGTCCGGACGCCGCCACCGACTCGACGAACCACTTCTGGAACACGAGATAGAGGATCAGCACCGGGATGGTCAGCACGGCGGCGAAGGCGAACACGTCGCCGAAGGGGACGTTGGGATCGCTGAACAGCACCTGCATGGCGAGCGGCAGCGGCCGGACCTCGGGGCCCCGGGTGACCATCAGCGGCCAGAACAGTGAGCCCCACACCAGGAGGGCGTGCAGGATCCCGACCGTGGCGAAGGCCGGGCGGGACAGGGGCAGCACGATCCGGCGGTAGATGGTCCAGGTGCCTGCCCCGTCGAGGCGGGCCGCCTCACCGCCGCACGCCGCAGCGATCAGTAGCAACGAGGCGATCACGGCCAATAGGCGCAACATGCGCTTCTTCATGGATATCGCTCCTCCTCCTCCCTTGCCGCGGTGGGCGTCCCGAATCGACGTCCTCCGCCAACTAATACGTAACAGTAAGTCGCGGGCGTCGCCGGTCGACCGGTAGACCGGACACACAGCACATGGCAGCGCGTAGAAGACCATCGATGGCCGACGTCGCCCGCAAGGCCGGCGTCTCCCAGACCACGGTGTCGCTCGTCCTCAACGACCCCGACAATTCGGGCATCCCCCAGGCCACCCAGGATCGGATCCTCGCCGCCGTGCAGGAGGTGGGCTACCGGCCGAACCGCCTGGCCCGGGCCATGCGCCTCAACCGCACCGAGACGCTCGGCTTCGTCTCGGAGAACATCGCCACCACCCCCTTCGCCACCAAGATGATCCGGGGCGCCCAGGACGCGGCGTGGGAGGCCGGCTACCTCCTCCTGATCTTCGACACCGGCGCCATCGACAGCCCGGACCACGGCGAACGGGAGCGCCTGGCCGTGGAGCAGCTCCTCGAACGACACGTCGACGGCATCCTGCTCGCCTCGATGTACCACCGGCTCTTCGACCCGCCGCCGGGCCTGCTCGAGGTGCCCTCGGCCCTGGTCGACCTCCGGGCCCGGGACGAGTCGATCACCTCGGTCGTCCCCGACGAGTACCAGGCCGCCTACGACGCCACCAGCCACCTGATCGAGCACGGCCACACCCGCATCGCCCACCCCACGATCGACGACGTCACGGCGGTGGCGGCCAAGCCCCGCCTCGACGGGTACCGGACGGCCCTGATCGACGCCGGCATCGAGCCCGACCCCGACTATGTGATCACCGAGCCCTCACACACCGCCGGGGGGAGGTTGGCGGCGCAGCGGCTGCTCGGGCTCGACGAGCCGCCGACGGCGATCTTCTGCTTCAACGACCAGTCGGCCATGGGCGTCTACCAGACCACCGGTCGCCTCGGCCTGAGGATCCCCGACGAGCTGTCGGTGGTCGGTTTCGACGACCAGGACCTCATCGCCGGCGAGCTGCTCCCCGGGCTCACCACCATGGCCCTTCCCCACTACGAGATGGGCTACTGGGCGGTCCAGCACGTGCTCGACGAGTCCAAGCCCGTCGATCCGGTGCAGCACGTGCTGCCCTGCTCGCTCATCGAGCGCCACTCCGTCGCCCCGCCTCGCTGAGGGCGGCACCGTCCAGCTGTCGGCGCGCCGGTGGCGGTGCCATGATGGCGGCCCGGTATCGACGACACAGGAGTCCTCATGGCCGACACCACCCGCCTGGTCCGTTCCACCATCACCGACGACGGACACGTCCGGATCACGATCGTGGAGGAGCCGACGCCCACCCCCGGACCCGACCAGGTGCTGGTGGCGGTGGAGGCGGCCCCGATCAACCCGTCCGATCTCGGCATGCTCACCGCCGGGGCCGACCCGTCCACCTTCGAGCGGGGCGACGACGGCGCGCTGGTCGGCCGCCTGAGCGGCGGTGCCGTGGCCGCCAACGCCGCCCGGGTCGGCGCCCCCATGCCCGTCGGCAACGAGGGCGCAGGCACGGTGATCGCCGCCGGCTCGTCCCCCGAGGCCCAGGCCCTCGTCGGGCGGACCGTCGCCGGGGTGAGCGGCGCCATGTACGCCACCCACACCCTGCTCCCGCACCATCTGTGCGTCCCGGTGCCCGAGGGGGTCAGCGCCAAGGACGCCGCCTCGTCGTTCGTCAACCCGCTCACGGCGCTGGGCATGACCGAGACCATGCGGCTCGAAGGTCACACCGCCCTGGTCCACACGGCGGCGGCGTCCAACCTCGGCCAGATGCTCAACCGGCTCTGTCAGGCCGACGGCATCCAGCTGGTCAACATCGTCCGCCGGGACGAGCAGGCCGAGCTCCTCCGCGGCCAGGGGGCCGCTCACGTCGTGGTGTCGTCGGCGCCCACGTTCGCCGACGACCTGACGACGGCGCTCGCCGAGACCGGCGCCACCATCGCCTTCGACGCCATCGGCGGCGGCGAGCAGGTCGACACGATCCTGGCCTGCATGGAGCGGGCCTCCTCCGCCGATGCCGCCTTCAGCCGCTACGGCTCCGACACCTACAAGCAGGTGTACATCTACGGCGGGCTCGACCGGTCGCCCACCACCCTCAAGCGGACCTACGGCATGACGTGGGGGGTCGGCGGCTGGCTGCTCACCCCGTTCCTCGGCCGCGTCGGCCTGGAGCGCATGGCGGAGTTGCGGGCTCGGGTGGCGGCCGAGATCACCACCACGTTCGCCAGCTCGTACGCCGACACCATCACCCTCGATCAGGTGCTCGACCCCGAGGTCGCCCGGGCCTACGCGGCCCAGGCGACCGGGGAGAAGCGGCTGGTCCTCCCCGCCGGCTGACCCGGTTGAGCCGGGCGGCGGAGAGGCCGGGTACCGAGAGGCGGGGGATCAGTCGGCCTTGGCCGCCGCCTTCCAGGTGTCGTAGTCGACGACGGGGAGGCCGGCCTCCTTCCAGCCCTTGAAGCCGGATTCGATGTGGGACACCTTGGGCAGGCCCATGTCCTTCAGGGTCTTCGCGGACAAACTTGTCCGCCCACCCGAAGCTCAATAGAGGACGAACTCGATGTCCTCGGCGAAGACCGGCTTGAAGTACGGCGACGACGGGTCGATCCAGAACTCCAGCATCCCCCGAGGTGCGTGCATCGCGCCCTCGGCCACGCCGTCGCGCTGCAGCTCGCGCACGTCACGGATGTCGACGAGCATGGCGGTGCCGGCGTCGACCCGGGCCTTGGCCTCTTCCGGTGAGTGATTGTCGAGCTCGGCGCGGGCCTCGGCGATGAGCTCGGACACGGGTTTGATGGCCACGATCGTTCCCCTTTCGACGGGTGGTGGCGGTCGCTGGCGACCATAGACCGACGGCCTGGGAGCGGCTAGCCCCCGGGGCCGGGCGACCGCATGCCGAACCACTCCTGGAGGACGTCGTCCCACTCGTCGGCGGACAGCGGCGTCTCGGTGGTCTCGCCGTCGCGCTGCAGCTTCAACCGGTCGGTGAGGATCGTCACCCGGTCGGGACCGCCGTCGAGGAGGCGGGTGGCGAAGGGCTTGTTGCGCCAGTGGAGATCCTCGGCCCCCTGGAGATGGTCCGAGGCCGCATCGAAGTCGGCGAGGTCGAGGGCCACCCGGCGGAACCGGTACTGCGGGGTCGGCACGCCCTTGTCGTCGTGCTTGGTCAGGGTGAGGCCCTGGGCCGAGTCGATGAACTCATACGTGCCGTCGCCGCCGTCCTGAGGGCCGCGGCGGTTGAGGGCGAGGGGCCGGATGAAGCTCTCGCCGAAGCCGACGTCGACCAGCCACGGCTCGTCGAGGCCCACCTCCAGGCACAGGTGATCGACCACCGTGCTCGGTCCGCCCAGCAGCACCGCCGCCCCCAGGCGGATCACGTCGAAGCCGAGGCCGCTCAGGAGCCACCCGAAGGCGCCGTTGGCCTCGAAACACCAGCCGCCCCGCCCCTGTTCGACCACCTTGGCCAGCGACCAGTCGGTGTCGGTGCGCACGCCGAGCCGGTGGTACACGTGCAGGTTCTCGAACGGCACGGTCGACAGGTGGGCCCGCTGCAGCCGCTCCAGCGTGTCGCGATCGTGATCGATCGGCCCCTCGAACTCGATCCGGGCCAGGTATGCGTCGACATCGATATGCACGGGCTTGACCCTAGGGTGGTCGTCGGCGCCGAGTAGGATTCGTATCGATGAGCGACGATGATTCGACTAGTGGCGAGGTCGATCTCGGGTCCGGCACCGACGACCTCGATCTGGAGACCCACCGAGGCGATCTCGGGGCGGACGAGGCCGAGCTCGGCTTTGGCGGTCATGATGCCGACAACGGCAACCTCCATCTGAGCGTGCCGGAGGTTGCCCTGGCGCAGACGCTCGGCGCCGCCAACGCCGGGGGGTCGCCGAAGGCCCGTCGCCAGGCCAAGATCGTGGCCTGGGTGCTGATCCTCACCTTCGTGCTGCCGATCGTGTTGGGCCTCCTCGTCTCGGCCCTCGGCTGGATCTAGCGGCCGTCGACGCCGCAGCGACCCCACCCTCCGTGACAGTCAGACGCCCGGGTATGAGGCGGCGATGACGGGCTTGTACAGTGTGCTCGTTCTGCATGCCGGCCGATCCGGCAACTGAGGAGTAGGAATGGGCCTGGTCGAGTCCGGGAAGATGCCGAAGAGTCTGTCGACGCTTCTGAACGTGTCGCGGGCCTACTCGCTGTGGATGTATCAGTGGGGCCTGGCCTGCTGCGGTATCGAAATGGGCGCCGCCATCGGCTCGCCCCGCTTCGACGCCATGCGCCTCGGTGTCATCCCCCTTCCGGCCAGCCCTCGCCAGTCCGACCTGTTGGTCGTGGCCGGGACCGTCACCGACAAGCTCGCCCCGGCTCTGCTCCGGCTCTGGGAACAGATGCCCGAGCCCAAGTACGTGATCTCGATGGGCTCCTGCGCCAACTGCGGCGGCCCGTACTGGGACTCCTACTCCGTCACCAAGGGCGTCGACCAGATCATCCCCGTCGACGTCTACGTGCCCGGCTGCCCGCCCCGCCCCGAAGCATTCCTCGAAGGCATCGTCCTCCTCCAGGAGATGATCAAGAACGAGAACATGCAGGAGAAGTGGACGCAGGAGCGGATCCCGGTCACCGTCGGCGAGGTCTAGAGACGGCCGGTCGTCTCGTGCCGAGTTCCCCTGTCGTCCGCCTCGGAGCGACAACATTGCGCCCTGTCGCGACGACGCAGGTCGGTACCGCACGGTGCGCCTCGCCACCTGCAGGTGATCGATGCCCATGACCGATGAGGAACTGATGGCGCTGGCCTTGGCCGAGGCCCGCAAGGCGCTCGACCATGACGACGTGCCCGTCGGCGCCGTGGTCGTCGGCCCCGACGGCGCGATCCTGGCCAGTCGCCACAACGAGCGCGAGCTCGCCGGCGATCCGACGGCGCACGCCGAGGTGCTGGCCGTGCGTGACGCCGCCGCCGCCCTCGGCTCCTGGCGCCTCACCGGCTGCACCGTGGTGGTCACCCTCGAGCCGTGCATCCTGTGCGCCGGCGCCCTGCTGAGCGCCCGCATCGACCGGCTGGTCTACGGCGCCGCCGACATGGAGGCCGGGGCCTGCCTGAGTCTCTACAACGTGGGCGACGACCCCCGCCTGAACCACCGGTTCGACATCACCTGGGGCGTCGAAGCCGACGCCTGCGCCACGCTCCTCACCGACTTCTTCGCCGCCCGCCGCTGAGTCGCCGGGCCGCAGGCCCCGACAGGGCACCCACAGGCCCCCTCACAGCGCCACCGCCCGCCGGCGACGATGGAACGATTTCGGTCCCCCGTGCATCGAAGAGATGTGGGACGACGATGGGACCACCATGGAGGGTGAGGAGACGGGGGCGGCGCTGGGCAGCGGCTCGCCCCGATTCGACGATCTGTACCGGGGCCGATACCGCGACTCGTTGCGCCCGGAGGGGCGCTCGGGCCGGCGGAGGACGGCGTCCTCCATCTCCTGCCGCTCGACGGGTGGCGTCCGGCGGCCGATGGCGAGGCCGACTCGCCGACGCCGCCGAGGCGCCGCCCGGCGACACCTTGACCCTCCTGTCGTGGGAACCGGTGCCGGGGTACCTGGTCGGGCTTCTGCTCGGCCTGGAGCGGGAGGCCGCCATCGACTTCGCCGAGGGGCTGCGCTCGGCCGACTCGGTCACCTGGGAGGAGTACTGGGCCGGCGACCGGAGCTAGCGGCCCTTCCATTCCGGCTTGCGCTTCTGCCGCCAGGCTCGCCGGCCCTCGGCCACGTCCTCGGTGGCCCCCGCCACCTTGCGCATGGTCTCGCCGAAACGGACCGACTCGATCCAGCCCATGTCGGCGGTGCGCCACGCCACCTCCTTGGTCGCCCGCTGGGCCAGCGGCGCCCCCTCGGCGAGGGTGCGGGCCCACGACCGGGCCTCGGCGAGCAGATCGTCGGGCTCGACCAGGCGCCACACCAGGCCGACCTCCTTGGCCCGCTCGGCCGATACCGGTCGGCCGGTGAGCAACAGCTCCATGGCGTTGGCCCAGCCGATCCGATGGGGTAGCCGGATCGCCCCCACGATCGTGGGCACCCCGATCGTCACCTCGGGATAGGAGAACGTGGCCGCCGTCGAGGCGATCACGAAGTCGCAGAACAGCACACCGGTGAGGCCGTAGCCGATGCAGGGCCCGTTGACGGCGGCGATCGTCGGCTTGAACAGCTCCATCCCGCTCTCGAACGAGTTGATCGTCGGCTTCTCCCAGAACGTGCCGCCGAAGGTGCCGACCGAGCCCTCGCCGTCCTTGAGATCGGCACCGGCGCAGAACACGTCGCCGTTGGCGGTCAGGATCCCGACCCAGGCGTCGGTGTCGTCGCGGAAGCGATCCCAGGCGGCGTTCAACTCGGTCCGCAGCGCCCCGTTGATGGCGTTGTGGGCCTCGGGCCGGTTGAGGGTGATGGTGGCGACGTGGTCGTCGAGCTCATAGGTGACGAGGGCCATGCCGCACCCTACGCGACCAGCTGCGAGCGGTCGTCATTCGCCGCTCGTCAGGCGATGTGCTTGAGCGCCTCACGTTTGGTCAGGCCGGACAGCAGCTCGGCGTTGGTCTCGACGTACGCCCGGACCGCCTCGGGATCGGTCCTTGCGTACTGCCGCAGCGCCCACCCCAGCGCCTTGCGGATGAAGAACTCGGTGTCTGCGGCCCGGGCGTCGCAGTAGGCGAAGAGCCGTTCGTCGTCGGTGTCGCCCTTGTACATCAACTGGTGGAGGATGGCGGTCCGGGCCACCCAGATGTCGTCGTCGTCGATCCACACGTCCATCTGCTCGGCCAACTCGGGATGGGCGGCCACCATCGGGCCCACGGTGTGGACGGCGAGCGAATCGACGGTGTCCCACCACGACCTGGTCTCGATCAGGCCACGGACGGTGTCGAGATCGTCGGGGCCGAGGGCGGCGGCGTGCTTGCGCAGGGTGTCGCAGGCCACGTACTGGTACTCCCGCTCGGGCCGGGCCCAGCAACCCCGGGCGAAGGCGAGCAGGGTGGGGGCGTCGGTTCCCGCCAAACGGGTGAGGAGTCGCTTGGTCTCCTGGCGGCGGACCGGCGTCTTGATGCCGAGGAAGACGAACCGATCCTTCATGTAGGCGGCCATGGCAAACGCGGCCTCCGGGTCCGCCAGGGGCTCCAGGGCGTCGGCCACCTCGTCGACGAGTCGGTGGGCGAGATCGTCGCTGGTGGCCATGGCCCGAGCCTAGAACGGGGCGGTCCCGGCGGCGACGGCGGGTCCGGCCGGCGGGGGAGGGGGCTCCTTCGGCCCGGGGCGGGGGAGCCTTGTCGGGATCGGGGCGGGCGTGTACAACGTCGCCCATGCCGAGATTCACCCGCAGCGAGTTGCTCGAACGGTTCAATCGTCTGGTCGAGGACCGGATCCCGATCGTGGGCGGAGGTGCCGGCACCGGGTTGTCGGCCAAGTGGGAGGAGGCCGGCGGGATCGACCTGATCGTGATCTACAACTCCGGTCGCTACCGCATGGCGGGCCGGGGCTCACTGGCCGGGCTCATGGCCTACGGCAACGCCAACGAGATCGTGGTCGAGATGGCGGCCGAGGTGCTCCCGGTGGTGACGAACACCCCGGTCCTGGCCGGGGTGAACGGGACCGACCCCTTCATCGACATGGAGGTGTTCATCGCCGACCTGAAGCGGATCGGGTTCGCCGGGGTGCAGAACTTCCCCACCGTCGGCCTCATCGACGGGGTCTTCCGCCAGAACCTGGAGGAGACCGGCATGAGCTACTCGCTCGAGGTCGACTGCATCGCCGAAGCCCACCGCCAGGACCTGTTGACCACGCCCTACGTGTTCAGCGAGGACGACGCCGCCGCCATGACCGAGGCCGGTGCCGACATCGTCGTCTGCCACCTCGGACTGACCACCGGCGGCAGTATCGGGGCCGAGACGGCGCTCACCCTGGCCGACACCATCCCCAGGATCGAGGCCTGGTCGGCGGCGGCCCGCAACGTACGGGAGGACGTGATCGTCCTCGTGCACGGCGGCCCGATCGCCATGCCCGACGACGCCGCCTACGTGCTGGCCAACGCCAAGGGTGTGCACGGGTTCTACGGCGCCTCCAGCATGGAACGCCTACCCGTCGAGCAGGCCCTCAAGGCCCAGACCGAGGCGTTCAAGGCGATCACGTTCTAGCGCCGTTCCCGGGTCGCTCGGCACCGGACCGGCGGCCGCCGTGGCCCGCCACCTGGGGATTGGTGCTTTCGCGCTAGCTCCGAGGCGCTATTGACGCCGACCGAGACCCACCGGATCCTACTGATAATCGATTATCGCGTATCGGACGGTGCTTGCAGGGGGGTGCGAGTCGTGCCGTCGGTGAGCGGTGATCGCCGCAGTCGACCCGCACCAAGCGGGTCGAGGGGAAACCAAGGGGAACACATGCAACGATTCACCAAGCCGATCACGACCTCGCGCGCCACCCGACGGCGCAGCCCCTGGTTGTGGGCCGGAGTGGCGCTGGTGGCGCTGGTCGCCGCCGGCTGTGGCGACGACGTCGACACCTCCGCCATCTCGGTCACCAACCCGAACACGGGCGAGGTGTCCGACGTGCTCGTGCCACAGGACGGCTCACTCGCCGTCTACGAGGAGCACATCCGGGTGCTCAACGAGTGCGACTGGGTCGGGCTGATGGCCCAGTACCCCGACGACGCCGAGATCCATCTCTCGGCGGGCGAGGTGGTGAAGGGGCGTGAGGCGATCGGTGAGCTCTTCGCCGGCTTCATCCTGCCCCAGGAGGAGGGCGGGCTGTGCGGCCTGACCTTCGTCGAGGAGTCCCGCTTCGAGGCCGCCGGTTCGCAGAACGTCCAGTGGGTGGCCGATGCCGACTTCCTGGCCGAGCCCTACCGTGGCAGCGATGCATACGTCAGCGAGGGCAGCTTCATGGATGCCATGGTGACGACCTTCGAGGGGACCGACCTGGTCTTCGCCGAGTAGCCGACAAGCGAGAGGGGTGGGGGTGTCCGAACTGCAGCCGGCCCGTCGGGTCTTCGTGGAGAACCCGGCGGGGTCGACCACCAAGACCCACCACGACGAGGTGAACCTCGTCCCGACGTTGGTCGAGGAGGTCTCGGCCCCCTACCCCTACGCCTACGGGTTCGTCATCGGCGTGCCCTCCGGCGACGGCGACAGCCTCGACTGCTTCATCCTCAGCGGTCGACCACTGGCCACCGGCGAGCAGCTCGACTGCCACCCGATCGCCCTGCTCGAGCAGTACCAGAACGGGATGGAGGACCATGACGTTCTCGCCGTCCCGGCCGACGAAATCGACCTGATCCCCACGATCGATCTCGATGCGGTGAAGGCCGAGATCGAGGCCCACATGGGTCAGGTGTTCGCCCACGATCCGGGTCGCACCCTCGAGGTGGGCGCCCTGCGCAGCGCGGCCGAGGCCACGGCCCTGATCGAGGAACTACTGTCTTCTGTCGACCGCGATTGACCGATGTCACACTGAGCCGTATATTGCGGATTATCGATTATCGACGAAATGGTGATCGGCGGTCGGGTGCTGAGGGGAGTGCCCTTGCCGTACAAGTGTGAAGGGGAACACAGGTCATGGTCCAGTACTGTCGCCCGACAACCGTCGGCGACGCGGTTCAGGTACTAGCGGACGCCGACGGCGCCGGGCGTGTGCTGGTCGGCGGCACCGACCTCCTGGTCGGCGTGCGACGGCGGCCCCTCGCCCCGCTGGTCCTCGTCGACCTGAAGGCGGCCAACGACCTGCCGCCCCCCATCGAGGTGGCCGACACCTCGGTCCGGTTCGGGCCGACGGCGACGATGGCGTCACTGGCCGCCGACGCCCGCCTCGGCGCCTGGTACCCGGCTCTGATCGCCGCCTCCCGAGTGGTCGGCTCGATCGCCATCCGCAATCGGGCCACCCTGATCGGCAACATCTGCAACGCCTCGCCCGCCGCCGACACCGCCCCCGCCCTCCTGCTCTACGGGGCGACGGTCACCATCGTCGGTCCCGGCGGTGAGCGGCGGGTCGACCTCGCCGACTTCTTCCAGGGCCCGGGCACCACCACCTGCGGGCCCGACGAACTCGTCCTCCGACTCGAGCTGCCCATCCCGCCCCCCGGTCACCGGTCGGGCTTCCAGCGGCTCACGCGCCGCCGCGGTGTCGATCTGGCCACCGTCAGCGCCGCCGCCGCCGTCAGCGCCGATGGCCGCATCGACCTCGGCCTCGGCGCCGTCGGTCCGACGCCGCTGCTGGCCCGTTCGACCGCCGCCATCGACACCACCGATCGAGGCGCCGTCGAGCGGCGGGTCGACGAGCTGATCGCCGTCGCCACCCCGATCTCCGACGTCCGAGCCGGACGCGACTACCGCCTGGCGATGACCAGGGTGCTCTCACTGCGGGCGATCGACGACGCCCTCACCACGGAAGGAGCAGACGGGTGACCAACCCCGACATCCTCACCCATCTCGTCCCGATCGACGTCGACCTCGAGGTCAACGGCGACCACCATCAGGTGTCGGTCCCCGCCCACCGCACCCTGCTCGACGCCCTGCGCGACGACTGCGGCCTCACCGGCACCAAGAAGTGCTGCGCCGACGGCGAGTGCGGTGCCTGCACGATCTTCCTCGACGGCCAGATGGTCAACTCGTGCCTCGTCCTGGCCGCCGAGGCCGAGGGCTCCTCGGTCACGACGATCGAGGGCCTCTCCGTGGGTGGGCTGACCGACCTCCAGGAGGAGTTCCTCAAGGCCGGCGCCGTCCAGTGCGGCTACTGCATCCCCGGTCAGGTCATGGCGGCCGAAGGTCTCCTGCGCTGCAACCCGGAGGCCGACGCCACCGAGATCCGCGACGCCATGTCCGGCAACCTGTGCCGCTGCGCCGGCTACGAGCGCATCGTGGCCGCCGTCCAGGCCGCGGCCGAGACCAGGGTCACGATCCGATGACCGCCCTCGAAGAGCCACCGACCAAGGCCGTCGGCGGCCCCGTCATCCGCTACGGCGGTGTGGAACGGGTGGCCGGCACCCAGCAGTACCTCAGCGATCTCCAGTTCGTCGAAACCGCCCACGTGGCCTTTGCCACGATTCCGGTCGGTTGCGCCGAGATCATGGCCGTCAACACCGCAGCCGTCGCTTCTCTCCCCGGCGTGATTGCGGTGGTGACGGCCGACGATCTCCCCCAACCGGTCCGACGGTTCGGCATCTCCCACAAGGATCGGCCGGTCCTCGCCACCGGCACGGTCAACTATCACGGCGAGCCGGTGGCCGCCGTGGTGGCCGAGACCCCCGATCTGGCCCGCGCCGCAGCGGATGCCGTCGACGTCTCCTATCGCGAACTGCCGGGCGTCTACAGCCTCGACGCCGCGCTGGCCGACGGCGCCCACCTGGTGCAGGACCCCTCCGTCCGCCCCGGCGACGCCCTCAGCCACGCCAACGTGCTCGAAACCGCCGAGTACGCCTGGGGCGAGATCGAGCCCGAGGAGGTCCGGGCCGACCTCGTGGTGGAGAACACCTACGTCTTCCCCATGGTCACCCACTTCCCCATCGAGCCCGGTGGGGTGGTGGCCGCTCTCGGGGCCGACGGCGGCGTCGACGTCTACTCGCCGGTGCAGCACCCCTACCTCCTCCAGCGGATCGTGGCCGACGTGGCCGACCTCCCGCTGAGCAAGGTGCGGGTCGTCGCTCCCGACCCCGGTGGCGGCTTCGGCGGCAAGCAGACCCCGCGCTACGAACCGCTGATGGCGTTCCTCGCCGTCTACACCCAGCGGACCTGTCGCCTGGTGCTCTCCCTCGAGGAGACCTTCCAGCTGATGCGCCGCTCCGGCTGCCGCATCCACGCCACCACCGGCTTCGCCGCCAACGGCGAGGTGACCTTCCACCGGCTCTCGGCCGACTTCATGATCGGGGCCTACGCCGACGTCGCCCCCCGGGTGATGACCAAGGGCAGCTACGTCGGGGCCGGGCCGTACCGGATCCCGGCGGTGCGGGTCAACGCCCGGGCGGTGCTGACCAACACCACCCCCAGCTGCGCCTTCCGCGGCTTCGGGGCACCGCAGGTGTCGTGGGCGACGGAGTCCCAGCTCGACGCAGGCGGCCGGGCGCTCGGGATCGACTCGCTCGAGATGCGTCGCCGCAACCTGGTCGACGCCGACGAGGCCTTCATCCGGGGCGACCACGAGGCCCGGGCCGACGGCCGGTGGCACGAGTCGCTGGAGAAGGCGGCCGAGCTGATCGGCTGGGGTGAGCAGACCGGGCCCAACCGGGGTCGCGGCATCGCCGTCGGCATCAAGCCGGGGGCCACCTCGGGCCTGTCGCAGAGCCTGGTCCGCCTCCTCTACGACGGCAGCGCCATCGCCTACGCCGGCACCTCCGACATGGGTCAGGGGGCGCGCACCCTGTGGAAGCAGATCCTGGCCGACGAGCTGGGTGTCGACCTCGACATGGTCACCATCGTCAGCGGTGACACCGCCTCGGTGCCCTTCGACCTGCAGACCTCGGCCAGCCGATCGACGGTGTTCATGGGTACCGCCGTGCTCGAGGCCTGCCGTGATATCCGCAGCCGGATCCTCGACCTCTACGCCGAGGCCACGGAGACCGAGGCCGCCCTCCTCAGCGTGGGGCCGGGTGTCCTGGCCGGGCCCGAGGGGGCTGTACCGGGGGGCGAGATCTCGCTGATCGAGGCGGCCCAGACCGCACTCGGCGGCCTCCGGGGCGAGTTCGTGGGGCAGGGCACGTGCCGCCTCCGCGGCACCAAGGGGCACCCCCTCGGGGGCGACGCCGCCTTCTATGAGTTCAACTGCACGGCGATCGAGGTCGAGATCGACCCCGACACCGGCGAGGTGCTCCTGACCAAGCACGTGACCGTCGGCGACGTCGGCACCGAGCTCAACCCGCTCCAGGTCGTCTCCCAGGACGAGGGGGCGGCGATCATGGGTCTCGGCCATTCGCTGATGGAGCAGGTCCTGCTCGACGAGCACGGTTGCATCCAGAATCTGGGCGCCCTCGACTACCGGATCCCCACCTTCAACGACGTCGCCATCGAGATGGTGTCGGATTCGATCGAGAACCACGACGGCCCGGGTCCCTACGGCTGCAAAGGCATCAGTGAAGGTGCCCTGCTGTGCACTGCGGGCGCCGTCGGCGCCGCCGTGAGCGACGCCATCGGGCTGCAGATCTGCGAGCTGCCGCTCACGGCCGAACGCATCTGGACCGCCATGCACCAGCCGGACCGGTCCGAGGGCTGACAGGGCCCCATCTCTTCCCGCCATTCCATCCACCAACGCACGAACCACCAGGCAATCAGCTATTCACCAGGCAAGTAAGGAGACCACGACATGGCAAGCACCGTGTGCCTCGCCGGCACTCTGGACACCAAAGGCGAAGAGTACGCCTTCGTGAAGGAACGGCTGTTGGCCGTCGGCGTCGACGTTCTCGTCGTCGACTGCGGCGTGCTCGGCGACCCGTTCTTCGAGCCCGAGGTCTCCGCCGCCGAGGTGGCGGAGAAGGGCGGCATCAACCTCGACGACTTCCGCGGCGCCCAGGAGGGCGACGGCCGCGTTTCGGCCAACCAGGGCATGAGCAAGGGCCTGGGCGTGGTGCTGAGGGAGCTCGTGGCCGACGGCCGGATCGACGCCGTCCTCGGCATGGGCGGCACCGGCGGCACCGACCTCACCTCCGGCGCCTTCCGCACCCTGCCTATGGGCTTCCCCAAGCTGATCGTTTCGACGATGGCGTCCAACAACACCCGTCCCTACGTCGGCCACTCCGACATGCACATGGCCAACGCCGTGACCGACATCGCCGGCCTCAACAGCGTGTCCCGGCTGGTGCTGGCCAACGCCGCCCACTCGATCGCCGGTATGGCCCAGGGGTATGCCACCACCAAGGAACTGGCGGCGGCCAGCGAGCCCCTGATCGCCATCTCGATGTTCGGTGTGACCACCCCGGGCGTGATGCGGATGCGGGAACAGCTCGAGGCCAAGGGCTTCCAGGTCGTCACCTTCCACGCCGTGGGTGAGGGCGCCGGCATGGAGCACCTGATCGACGAGGGCGTCATCGACGGTCTGATCGACTTCACCCTCCCCGAGATCATCAACCGGTGGAACAACGGCATCTTCGACCCCGGGATCGATCGGATGAAGGCCGCCACCCGCAACGACATTCCGCTGGTCGTCGTTCCCGGCGCCGCCGAGTGCTTCAACTTCGGCGCCGTCGACACCATCCCGGCCGAGTACAACGTGCCCGAGCGCAACGTGCTCATCCACAATCCCAACATCACCTCGCTCCAGGCCACCCCGGACGAGCTGACCAAGCTGGGCGAGTACATCGCCGAGCACGTCAATGCGGCCAAGGGTCCGAAGGCGATGGCGCTGCCCCTGGGCGGGCTCGACAACTACTTCCGTGAAGGCAGCCAGTGGCACGGCACCGACGTGTCGAATCTCTTCGACGCCATCCGGGCCAACCTGGACGACGGCATCGAGCTGGTCGAGATGGACAACAACATCAACGACGAGCCCTTCGCCGATGCGGTATTCAACCTGTTCATGGAGCGTTGGACGCAGGCCCAGTCGGCATGACGACCAATGGAGCGCCCCCGGACCCGGCCTATCGGGTCCGGGTGCTCCTCCTCCGCCACGGCCAGGTACCCCACCACAAGGGTGACGTACCCCTCACCGATCTCGGCGTGGCCCAGGCCGACGCCGCCGGTCGGTGGTTCGGGCGGGAGGGCTTCGAAGTGGCCGGGTTGCTGTCGGGCGAGACCACCCGCACCCGCGACACCGCCGAGGTGTTCGCCGAGGGTGTGCGGGCCGAAGGGGGCGTCATCCCCGATCCGATGGTCAGCTTCGCCCTGCGCAACCCCGACCTCTACCTCGGCGGTCACCGCATCAACCTGGCCCAGGGGGCCGAGGCGCTGGCCGCCCAGTCGCCGTCGACCGAGCCGGACGACGTCGAAGCCAGCCTCTTCTACGCCGAACTCATGGCGGCGCCGGATCGGGTCGGCTACTGGCTGGAGCACCCCGACCCGCCCGGCGACGATGCGGCGGCGGTGGGGGTGCGGATCGACCGCTTCGCCCGCAGCCTGGCCGACGTGCCGGCGTGGCGGGGTCGGACCGTGGTCGGCATGACCCACTCGCCGGTACTGCGGGCCGTCCGCTTCCGTCACGAGGGGGTCTACACCCGTGAACCCCCGTTCCTCCACGGCTACAGCCTCACGCTCGGCCACGACGGCCACCTGCGTTTCGACACCGTCACCACCGACACCGGCGACATCCCGGCCACCTCCCGCCCCGGGCCCGGGGTGGTGCGACCGGAGGACGAGCCTCCCGAGAAGGAAGACCACACCCGATGAACAGCGCCATCATCACCTGTGCCCCCACCGGGGCCATCCACACCCCGTCGATGTCGCCGTACCTCCCGGTCACCCCGGAGGAGATCGCGGCCGAGGCCTTGGCCGCGGCGGCGTCGGGGGCCGCCATCGTGCACCTCCACGTCCGCGATCCCGACGACGGGCATCCGGTCCAGGACCCGGGCCTGTTCCGGGATGTGCTCGACATCGTCAGCTCACAGTCCGACGTGGTGATCAACCTCACAACCGGGGGCAGCCCCCATATGACGGTGGAGGAGCGGGCCCGGCCGGCGACCGAGCTGGCGCCGGAGTTGGCCTCGCTCAACATGGGCACGATGAACTTCGGGCTCTACCCGATGCTGGAGCGGTTCACCACGCTCAAGCACGAGTGGGAGCGGACCCACCTCGGCAACAAGGCGCTGGTGTTCCGCAACTCGTTCGAGGACATCGAGGGGATCCTGAAGACGTGCGGAGCGCAGGGCACCCGGTTCGAGTTCGAGTGCTACGACATCTCCCACCTCTACAACCTGGCCCACTTCCTCGACCGGGAGCTGGTGACGCCCCCGCTGTTCGTGCAGTCGGTGGTGGGCCTGCTCGGCGGCATCGGAGCCGACATCGAGGACCTGCTACACATGCGGCGGACGGCTGATCGCCTCTTCGGCGATCAATACGAGTGGTCGGTGCTGGGGGCGGGGGCGGCCCAGATCCGCACCGCCGCCGTCGCTCTCTCGGTGGGGGCCAACGCCCGGGTCGGGCTCGAGGATTCGCTGTGGGACGGGCCCGGTCGCCTGGCCGAGTCGAGCAGTGTGCAGGTCGATCGGGTCCGCACCATCACCGAGGCGCTCCACCGCCGAGTGGCAACCCCGGCGGAGGCCCGGGATAGGCTCGAACTGAGAGGTTCGGTATGAGAGGGAGCGCAGTGCCCGACAGGAGGGAAGGATGACCGCCACCGGCAGCGGTGATCTGGTGCGTTCCGAGCCTCTGTCGAGCTCGATCAAACGCATCCTGCTCGATCGCATCGTCAAGGGCGATCTCGTCCCCGGTGAGCGGATCGTCGAGTCCCGTCTGGCCAAGGAGCTGAACATCAGCCAGTCGCCGGTGCGGGAGGCGCTTCGGGATCTCGCCGCCATGGGGATGGTCGACATCGAGTCCCGCCGTGGGGCCCGGGTCCGTCGTCCGACGGCCAAGGAGCTGCGCGACGTGAGCGAGGTGCGCTCCGAGATCGACGCCCTGGCCGCCCGGCTGGCGGCGGAACGCCTCGACGACGACACGATCGACGAGCTGCGCTCGGCCCACAAGCACATGACCCAGTGCCTGGCCGATCACGACTACGTCGGTATGACCGAGTCCGACGCCGAGTTCCATCGGATCATCGCCCGGGCCTCCGGCAACGAGGCGGTGGAGCGGGTGTTCGGCCAACTCGAGCCCTTCGCCCGGACCTTCATCACCCTCACCTCGCCCAACGTCGAGCTGGAGGGCATCGTCCACCAGCACGGGGGCATCCTCGACGCCCTCATCGCCCGTGATCCCGCCCTGGCGGCGGATCGGGCCCGGGCCCACCAGCTGAGCGTGCGGGCTGCGTTCTTCGTCGATTCGGCGGCGATGGAGGAGTACGTCGACGGCGCCTGAGCGCCCGACGCATCTCGCCTGCACACGCTGATCGTTCGCCGGTCGGCCGATCCCCATCGCCGCCCCCCGCCATCGGCGGCCGCCCCTCGTCGCCCGCCTCCGCAGCGGCCTGCCGAGGGCTCGCCGAGGGTCTCGGCGACCACGTCCCGGCCCGCCGCCGACGGTGGGCGAGAGGGCCTCGTGGCCGTTTCAACTTGACCAATGTCACAGTCACTTCTACGATTATCGATAATCGAGTAACCACAATCGATGGGCTGGCACGGATCCAGAGCCGCCCACGAGAACGAGAAGACGGCGGGGGAGCCGTCAGAAGGGGAATGGGGACATGGTCCACCGGGACCGATGCCGGGCCGCGTGCGGTCGTGTCGTCGAGGAGCACCGATGCAGGACGTGAAAGACCCGTCGCCGCCGGACGCCAACACCGACGGCGCCGTTGACGCAGCGGTGGCCGACAGCGCCACCGACCCGGGCTTCGCCCAGCGCCACCGGGGCTGGCTGACCGGCATCGCCGTCGCCGTCATCGCCGTGATCGGGGCGTCGACCTCCGAGTGGGTGGCCGAGAGCATCGTCATCGGGGCAACGGAGAACGCCCCGCTGGTCTTGGCCGCTCTGGGCTTCGCCCTCCTGTACCGGCTGACCGGTCTCCTCAACGTGGCCTACGCCGAGACCGTCACCCTCGGCGGCTACTTCGCCATCTGGATGACGAGCACGACGGGCCTGGGCTTCGCCGCCGCCGTCATCCCCGCCGGGATCCTGGCCGGCCTCCTCAGCGTGGTCACCTACCTGCTGGTGTTCCGGCCGGCCAAGCGGCGCAGCGTCGGCGGGCTCGAGATGATCGTCATCTCGTTCGGTCTGGCCCTGTTCCTCCGCCACGCTCTCCAGTTCGTGTTCGGCTTCCGGGCCCGGTTCTTCGACCTCCCCCCGCCCAACACGATCGACGTGTTCGGCGTCGGCGTGCCCTCGTACCGTCTGCTGGCGCTGGCCAGCGTGGCCGTCCTCTCGCTGGCGATCTACCAGTTCATCCGCCGCACCAAGTTCGGCCTCCAGATCCGGGCCCTGGCCAGCAACGAGGACCTGGCCGAGGCCAGCGGTGTCCAGCCGATCAACGTCACCCTGCTGATCTGGTTCGTCGCCGGATTCGCCGGCGGCCTGGCCGGCGCCTTCTTCGGCGTCGCCTCCGCCGTCACCCCGCTGCTCGGCACCCGTCAGCTCCTGTTCATCCTGCTGGTCGTCCTGCTCGGCGGCATCTGGGACCTTCTCGGCGTGGTGTGGGTCGGCGTCGCAACCGGCATCGCCCTCACCGCCATGACGCTGTGGTTCGGCAGCGACCTCTACGCCCAGCTGGTGCTCATCGTCCTCTTCCTCGGCCTGCTCAAGGCCCGGGGCAATCGCCTCACCGCGGGATCGAAGGTCTGACATGCTCGACTGGCTCGATGCGTTCCTCATCTCCGGCTCCTTCGGCGTCGTCCAGATCATCGGTCTCGGTCTGCTGGTCCACCTCCAGATGGGCCTCACCCGGGTGGCCAACTTCGGCGTCGCCGGCTTCTGGGGCCTGGGGCTCTACACGTTCGGCATCCTCTACACCAAGGTCGACTGGCCCTTCGGCGACCCGTGGCAGTTCCTCATCTGCGCCGCCGCCGCCACGCTGGCCTCGGCCATCGCCGGGCTGTTCATCGCCTGGCTGATCGCCGACCTCGACGTCGACGGCGCCCTGGTCGGCACCCTCGGGTTCGCCACCGTGATCTTCATCCTGGCCACGGCGATGACCGATCTCACCGGCGGCGCCGCCGGTCTCGGCGGCCTCCGCTTCCCCTATGACGCCGGACCGGCCAAGAACGACGAGTTCATCTGGTTCCTGCTGACCACGGCCCTGGTCGCCGGCATCCTGCTCTACGTCCTGTGGGTCCACCGCAGCCCGTACGGGCGGCTGCTCATCGCCGTCGGCACCAACGAACCGCTGGCTCGCAGCCTGGGCAAGTCGTCGACCCAGGCCAAGCTGACGCTGTTCGCCATCACCAGCGGCCTGATGGGCCTGCTCGGCGTGATGCAGGCGGTGATGTTCCGCTTCATCATCCCCACCAACGTCTCGATCAACATCACCCTCGCCGCCCTGGCCGGCCTCATCCTCGGCGGGATCACCCGGGCGTGGGGGGCCGTGGTCGGCGTGCTGTTCACCGTCGGCCTGTTCGACATCATCATCCAGTTCTACGTACCGCTACCGCAGGAGTGGTACACCCAGGCCATCCCGGTCGCCCGGGAGGCGGTCTTCGGGCTGGCGCTGGTACTCGTCCTGCTGTTCCGCCCCAAGGGGATGCTCGGCGAGATGAAGCGGCCTGCGCTGATGCGGAGGGTCCATGACTTCTCCTGAACGCACCCGAGCCGAGATCCATGTCCGGGGGGCCAAGAAGAGCTTCTCCGGGCGGACCGTGGTCGACGTCGACGAACTCGTCCTCGGCGACAGCCCGGTCGAGGGACTGCTCGGCCCCAACGGGGCGGGCAAGACGACGTTGATGCGGATGATCATGCATTCGATCCCCCTCGACGAGGGCACGGTCACCCTGCACAAGCAGGACGGGTCGAGCGTGACGCTGTCGGAGCTCCCGGCCCACCGGATGGTGGCCAACGGCGTGGTCAAGAGCACGCAGGTGGTCAGCGACTTCGATCAGCTGACCATCCTCGACTCGCTCCTCCTCGCCCTGGCCAAGCCGGCGTACGAGAACCCGCTCCGGTGGCGGGCCGAGCGGGAGCTGGCCAAGGCCCACGAGGAGGAGATCCGGTTCCAGCTGGAGCGCTTCGGCTTCGGCGACCCCTGCGAGGTGGCCGGCTCCGCCGGCGAGAAGAAGTTGTTGGACATCGTGCGCTGTCTCCTCCTCAAGCCCGATGTCCTCCTGCTCGACGAGCCGACCGCCGGCCTCCCGGACGACATCACCCAGCTGGTGATGGGCGCCGTCCGAGAGCTGGCGGCCGGGGGCACGTCCGTCGTGATCGTCGAGCACGACCTCGACGTCATCTGGGAGCTCTGCGACGAGGTGACGTTCATGGCCGAGGGCCGGGTGCTGATGAAGAGCGACCCCGAGACCATCCGCGCCGACTCCACCGTCGTCGAGAAGTACCTGGGGGCCGAGCATGCCTGAGACCAGCGCCACCGCCGAGATGAACGGGGTGGCGGAGGCCGCCACCGTCCTCGACGTCACCGATGTGTGCAGCGGCTACGGCACCGTCCAGGTGCTCCACGACATCAGCTTCGAGGTCCGGAACGAGATCTTCGCCATCCTCGGCGCCAACGGGGCGGGCAAGACGACGCTCCTGCGAACGCTGGCCCGGCTGCTGCCGGTCATGTCGGGATCGATCACCTTCGGCGGCACCGACGTCACCAACGCCGCCGCCCACAAGACGGCCCGGCTAGGCATCGGCTACGTGCCTCAGGAGGCGGCGGTCTTCCCCGACCTGAGCGTCCAGGAGAACCTGGCCGTCGGAGCCATGATCGGGACCCGACCGGTGGAGGAGCGCCTCGAGGAGGTGTTCACCACCTTCCCCGATCTGCGGTCCAAGACCCATCTCCGGGCCGGCAACCTCAGCGGCGGCGAGTCGCGGATGGTGGCCTGCGGCCGGGCCCTGATGCAGGACCCGCAGGTGCTGCTGCTCGACGAGCCGACCGCCGGTCTGTCGCCGCTCTACGTCGAGCAGTTCTTCGAGACGATCGAGTCGATCCATGCCACCCGCGACGTGGCCGTCGTGCTCACCGAGCAGAACGCAAGCAAGGCGCTGGGCATCGCCGACCGGGTGATGGTCCTCAGCCTCGGCGAGGGGTCCGACCCCGTCGACGCCGACGAGGTGACGACCGAGCGCCTGAAAGAGGCCTACAAGCTCTGAGCTCCGCATCCGGAGCCCACACAAGCTCGCTCCTCAGGGGCGTGAACACAGGGAAGGAAACACAACCATGAACTACCAATCAAGGGGGGCGAGGCTGCTGGCCTTGCTATTGGCGTTGGTCCTGGTGGCTGCCGCCTGCGGTTCGGACGACTCGGGATCGGACGAAGCCTCCGGGAGCGAAGCCTCCTCGGCGTCGGCCTCGGAGACCGCGTCGGAAGAATCGGGCTCGGAGGACACGGGGGACGAGGCCGCAGCGAGTGGACCGGTCACGGTCTGCGAGCTGGCCTACTACACCGGTGACTTCGCCGACTTCGGCGAGCAGCTGACGGGCAACCTCGAGTTCCCCATCACCAACGTGATCAACGCCGACCCGCCGCTGGGTCGGGAGTGGCAGCTCGTGTCCGAGGACCTCGGTACCGTCGGTGAGGGCCAGGCCGCCCGAGCCTGCCTCGAGCGCCACGAGGCCGAGGTCGTCGTGTCGATCGCCCACGGCTACCGCGAGTACCGCGACTTCATGATCGAGTACTGGGCCGAGAACGACTCGCCGATCGTGCCCTCAGTGCACGGTGGCGCCATCCCCGGCAACCTCGGTGGCTCGGCCGATGAGCCGATCTTCCGGGCCCAGGGCCTCGACGCCGGTCTCGGCACCGCCGGTGCCCTCTACGCCGAGTCGATCGGCGCCGAGAACGTCGTGATCTTCCAGACCGAGGTGGAGGGCTTCACCCTCGCCTCCGACGCCGCCGAGGGCGCGGCCGAGGCCGTCGGCATCGACGTCCTGGCCCGCATCCGGACCCAGGCCAGCCAGCCTTCGTACCGGGCCCAGGTGGAGGAGATCGCCGATCTCGAACCGGACGCCGTCATCGTGCAGGCCGGCACCATCGACTCCGGCACCCTGATCAAGCAGGCGGCCGAGGCCGGGCTGTCGCTCACCTGGATCGGTGAGACCGGCTGGACCTCACCCGAGTTCATGGACACCCTGGGCGCCGATCTGGTCAGCACCCAGGAGAGCATCGGCTTCGCCGCCTTCGGTCCCAACACCACCACCGACGCCTGGAGCTTCTACGAGCCCGCCGTCGTCGGCGCCTTCGGTGAGGACGTGGAGGACAGCGACACCCCGTGGGCGACCCCGGGCGACCTCTATATGTTCTCGACCTACGACGTGATGGTGCACACCGCCCTCGCCGTCGAGCACGCCGGATCGTACTCGGCGACCGACTGGTCGGCATCGATGCGTGAGGTCGGTTCGGCGCCGGGCACCCAGTGCTTCACCTACGAGAGCTGCCTGGAGCTGATCCGGGCCGGCGAGGACATCGACTACGAGGGTGTGACCGGCTCCGCCGACTACACCGACGGCGGTGTCAACAACATGGCGGCCGCCTACACGCCGTTCAACGACGACGGCACGCAGGGCGACGCCGAGTTCCTCGACGCCGGCCGCTCCAACGAGCTCGTCGATGCGGTGGCTCCGGTCGCCGAGTGCGAGGACAACGTCTGCGACTGGTGATGCACCGCATCGCCGACGCCTAGGTCGAGCGGGGGAGTGGGGCTGTTCCCTCCCGAGCAGCCCCGCTCCCCCTCTCCTCACGAACCACCCAGTCGAGGTCAGGAATCCATGACAACCGAAACCGCAGGCACATCGTCGTCCGATGATCCTCAGCAGGATCCGGAGCGCGGCCCCGCCGCCTTCCAGTCGGCCGAGGCACTGCTTGCCGCCCTGCGGATGCCGAGGCAGGGGAAGGTGTACTCACTGGCGCTGCCTCGCTTCACCGGGATGCCGCTCTTCGGTGCCCATCCGCCGTTCCAGGTTTCGATGTACCGGACTCCGCAAGGGCTGCGGGGCGACGGCAAACGGCCCTGGGGGCCGGTCAACGAGGTCAACCTCGGCTACATGGCCGAGTTGACCAGCTGCACCTCCCACAGCGGTGCCCACGTCGACGCCCTGGCCCACATGACCATCGGCACCGACGACCACTGGTACTGCGGGATCTCGGCCCAGGAGCATCTGGGCGACGGGGGTCCGAGGATCGGCGACGGGGCCAAGCTGCCGCACTTCATCACCCGTGGCCTCCTGCTCGACGTACCCGGCTACCGCGGGGTGGACGCCCTGCCCGCCGGCGAGCCGATCACGGCCGACGAGCTGCAGGCGGTGGCCGCCCACCAGGGGGTCGAGGTTCGGGCGGGCGACATCGTCATGATCCGCACCGGCTACCTGGGCAAGTGGCCCGACGACGACGAATTGGCCAAACACCGCACGGCGGGGCCCGACATCTCGGCCGCACGGTGGCTGCTCGAGTGCGGGGTGGTGGCGAGCGGTACCGACACCGAGACCTACGAGGTGCAGCCGGCCCCCGATCCGGGGACACCGGCCAATCCGCAACCGGTCCACACCCTGCTCCTGATCGAGCAGGGGATCTACCTCTTCGAATCGATCTACCTCGAAGAGATCGCGGCCGAAGGCGTCCACGAGTTCCTGTTCATCGCCCTCCCCACCAAGATCGAGGGCTCGACGGGATCGATGCTCGATCCCGTCGCCATTATCTGAGGAGCACGTTCCTGTGAAAGCACTCGTCCTGCGAGCGCCGAACCAGTTCGCCGTCGAAGATGTCGACGAGCCCACACCGGGGCCCATGGAGGTCCTGTGTCGGGTCGAGCGGGTCGGGATCTGCGGCACCGACGTGCATATGGTCCAGGGCCACTACGACATGTGGCCCGCCTACTATCCCTTCATCCCCGGCCACGAGTGGTCCGGCGAGGTGGTGGAGTTGGGGGACGGGGCCAAGGACTTCGGTTGGCAGGTCGGCGACCGGGTGGCCGGCTCGTCGCACGCCGGGTGCATGCACTGCAAGAACTGCATCGAGGGCCGCTACAACCTGTGCCTGAACTACGGCAACAATCACGTCCACAGCCACTACGGCCACACCGAGCAAGGGGCCTACGCCGACCTGGTCGTCCACAACATCCGCTGTGTCTTCAAGCTGCCGGACGAGATGACCTACGACCTGGCGGCGGTCACCGATCCGGCGTCGATCGCCCTGCACTGCGCCATCCGGGGCGGCGTCGAGTCGGGGCACACGGTCGCCGTGATCGGGGCCGGTCCCGTCGGCATCATGGCGGCCGAGGCGGCCCGGGCCCTCGGGGCGAGCCGCGTGATCGTGGCGGCGCGCGGCCCTCGCCTGAAGGTGGTGGAGAACTTCGGCTACGAGGCCTTCGACACCAACGATCCACGGGGCCTCGACCTGTTCCGACAGATGGTGCCGCTGGGGGCCGACGTGGTGCTCGACGCCGCCGGCACCGCCCACACCGTGCCGATGTCGCTCAAGATGCTGGCTCGGGGCGGTCGGTGCTCCACGGTGGGCATCCCCACCGAGGATGTCGACATCCCCATGGGGGCGCTGGTTCTCGACGAGCTGGAGCTCGTCGGCAGCCGGGCCGTCGCCGGCGAGATGCAGGCCACGCTCGACCTGATCAACGACGGTCGGATCCGGGCCGGTGAGATCATCACCCACCGGTTCCCGCTCGAGGAGTTCGCCCGGGCGTTGGAGGTGACCGACCAGCGGATCGACGGAGCGATGAAGGTGTTCATCGACTTCTCGCTCTGATCGGGTCGGTCGTCGAACGGGGTTGGTGATGCCGACGTTGGGTCGTGTGGTCGTCGCCCCCGACAAGTTCAAGGGGTCGCTGACGGCGGCGCAGGTCTCGGCCGTGGTGGCCGAGGCGGTGCGGGCCGCCGATCCCTCGGCCGAGGTGCGGGAGCTGCCCATCGCCGATGGGGGCGACGGTACGGTCGCCCTCGCCGTCTCGGCCGGGCTGACCCCGATGCCCCTCATCGTGAGCGGGCCCCTCGGACGACCGGTCGAGGCGGTGTACGCCATCGGGGCCGACGAGGCCGTGGTGGAGATGGCGGCTGCGGCCGGGATGGGTCTGGTCGACGGTGAGCCCGACGTGGCCACCGCGCTGGCCGCCGACACCGCAGGCGTTGGCCAGCTGCTGGTCGACGCCATCGACGGCGGTGCCCGCCGGATCGTGCTCGGCCTCGGCGGCAGCGCCACCACCGACGGCGGCCTCGGCCTCGCCCGGGCGCTGGGCGCCGTGGTGTCGGGATCGACCATCGAGGGCGGGCCCGTTCCCTCGGGCGGCGCCGGACTGGCGTCGGTGACCGAGGTCGATCCGGGGCCGATGATCGAGCGCCTGGCCGGGGTCGAGGTGGTGTTGGCCACCGACGTCGACAACCCCGCCGTCGGCCCCCAGGGAGCGGCCGCCGTGTACGGGCCGCAGAAGGGGGCCGATGTCGACGCGGTGGCCCGCCTCGACCGCCACCTGGGCCACTGGGCCGACGTGCTGGCGGCGGCGACCGGGGTGGACGTGCGGCACCGACCCGGGGCCGGCGCCGCCGGCGGGACGGGCATGCCGCTGCTGGCCACCGGGTGCGCCACCGTGGCTCCGGGGATCGATGTGGTGATGGATCTGGCCGGGCTCGGAGCCGTGGTGCAGAAGGCCGACGTGGTGATCGTGGGCGAGGGTTCGCTCGACGGTCAGAGCCTGCGGGGCAAGGGCCCGGTGGGCGTGGCCCGAGCGGCCCGGGCGGCGGGGGCCGAGGTGCTGGCGGTGGCCGGGGTCAACACGCTGTCGGCCGACCAGCTCGCCGAAGCCGCCATCGACCGGGCCTACGCCCTGGTCGATCTGGAACCCGACCCCGAGGTGTGCATGGCGGCGGCCGAGCCCATTCTGCGGGAGCTGGCCACCCTGCTGGCGACCGAGGGTCTGGCCCGGCGGGCCTGACCGTGGTAATCCGGGGTGGCGGGCTGCCAACCGCCGACGACGACCGACCGGGAGGTGTCCGTCGATGACCAGCGAGACCTTCGACCGCACGGCCGAGGACGTGGGCAACATCGTCCTCCTCGAACACGTGAACGTGACCGTGCCCGACGAGCGGGTGGCATCGCTGTTCTACGTGCACGCCCTCGGCCTCACCCGCGACCCCTACATCACCTACCCCACGCTGACGTGGATCAACGTCGGCGCCCAGCAGTTCCACCTGCCGACGGGCGACGCCCAGGTCATACGAGGGGTCACCGAGGTGGTGGTGCCCGATGTCGAGGTGCTCGAGCGGCGCCTGGCTCGGGCGGCCAAGCACCTGGCCGGGACCGAGTTCGCCTGGGAGCGGGTTAACGGGCCCGGCGACGAGGCCGAGTTGTCGGTGCGGGGGCCGTGGGGCAACCGTCTCCGCTGTCGGGCCCCGGCGGCCGGTGCGGCGATGGAGCTGGGGATGGCGTCGGTCGAGTTCCCGGTGTCGTCGGGGGCCGCCGAGGGGGTCGCCGCTTTCTACCGGGAGGTGCTGGGGGCCCCGGCCACGGTGGAGGACGGGCTGTGCGTGGTCGACGCAGGCCCCGGTCAGGCGCTTCGCTTCCGGGAGACCGACGAGCCCCTGGTCGACTACGACGGTCACCACCTGGCGATCTACATCGCCGACTTCTCCGGGCCTCATCGACGGCTGTTCGATCGGGATCTGATCGTCGAGGAGTCGAACGACCATCAGTACCGATTCAACTGGATCGTCGACCCGGCCAGCGGCCAGCCGTTGTTCGAAATCGAGCACGAGGTGCGGAGCCTGAGTCACCCGCTGTTCGGGCGTCCGCTGGTCAATCGCAACCCCGAGCAGGGCCTCCAGCCCTATCGGCCGGGGCTCGACACCTACCGTCCTGGGGGGTGATCGGGCGCCGCGGTTGCGGTTGGATCAAACCCGCCCGGATTCCGGATCGAGGCCGCTAGTCTCGACTCCGGAAGGTTGCCAGAGCGGACGAATGGGGCGGCCTCGAAAGCCGTTGTGGCCTCCGGGTCACCATGGGTTCGAATCCCATACCTTCCGCCAAGCCGGTTGCCGGGGTGCACGATTCGCACCCCGGGGCCGTCTGACCAGGGAAAACACTTTCTCGATCCACGGACGTCCAGGAACGTCCAGGGAGTGTAAATCTCAAGTTCACTCTCAACGCAGCTCTCAGAGCTGGCTAGGTTCGCCTTTGACGAAGGGCGGAACCCATGCCGAAGCCACCTCGGAGCAAGCGAATCATCGACCCGCAGACGGGCACGTTCATCGTGGTCGGTCGGGCGGCCAACGGATCACCCGATCCGTACTTCGACAAGACCCGTGGCGTCTGGGTCGCCCCATGGCGCAAGCCCGACGGCCGAATGGGCAAGCCCACCGGCAAGACCAAAGGTGCGGCGATCGCCTCCCGAGAACGCCACATCGAGCGGGCAGCGCTCGATGCGGCCACGACACCCGAGGGCCTGTCGCCGGCCACCACGCTGTCGGAGTTCGCCGACTGGTGGCTCGACACGGTGATCCGCCATCGGGTGAGGGCCTCATCGCTTCAGACGTATACGAAGCAGATGCGCACGATCGGAAGAGTGCTTGGCGACGTGCCCGTCGGTCAGCTCCGACCCGATCAAGTAGCGGCTTTCCTCTCCGACGTTGCTGACCGGGGCACGGCCAACCACGCCAACAATCTCCGAGCGACCCTCGGCCAGGCGCTCCGAGAGGCCGAGAACCTTGGCTTGGTCGACGAGAACGCAGCGGCCAAGGTGAAGCCGCATCGGGTGCCGAAGAAGCGCCGGCTCACGCTCACCCCGGAGCAGATCGCCGAGCTACTGGGGGCGACCGATCGGCGCTTCGCTGCGGCGGGTGCGCTCTGCTACCTCCACGGTTGGCGGATCAGCGAGGCGCTCGGCCTCGCCTGGCAGGATCTAGGATCTCGACCTTGAGGCGGGCACGGTCGTAGTGCGGCGGGCGTCGACCTACAGAGACGGCGAGGGCATGGTGCTTGGGCCGACGAAGTCGCATCGGGCGATGGCTCGGCAGATGCTGGCGCCGTCGGCGGTTGAGCTGCTCGAGGTGCGGCGGGACCTCCAGGCCAACGATCGGGAGCTCGTGGGCGAGGCGTGGCCAGGGGTGACCTATGAGGGCGAGCGTCTCGACCTCGTGTTCACGAACGCGCTTGGCGGGCCGATGCTGCGACAGCATGTTGACCGTGAACTGCGAAAGGCAGCCGGCCGCATCGGGCTGGATGCGTCGACGCTTGGGACCCACACGGGGCGTCGGTCCGTGGTGACGAACCTCTACGCCACGGGGACGTTCGATCTTTCCGATGTCGCGGGGTTTGTTGGGCACGGCGACGTAGCGACGACTCGGGGATACGTGCAGCATGAGGGGGAGCGACCTACTGCGGTCAGTGCCCGTGCCTTCCAGCTGCTTGACCTTCAAGCGAGCGACGGCTCAGCTGATGTTGACGGTTTCGAGATTGACCTCTAACACCGCCGAAGTCTGTGTGACCACCGAGTTGGCATCGAAGCACGAGAGGTGTCGCTCGTACTCGCCGGGCGACAACGCAGCGGTCTGAATGGTCAGGACATCAGCGGGACCTATGAAGAAGTGGTCCTCGACGGTGACACCCTCCGCTCCTTCGAAGATCAGCGAGCACTCGAGTGACAGCCTGGTCGGGTTCGAGATTGTCGTAGTGATCGGTCTTTGAGAACTGGCGTGGATTTCGGTTACGACGCTGAGTTCAGGATTGTCCTGCGCCGGCTCGCGGAGTTGGATCACCAGACTCGCGATCAAAATCGTCGCTACGGCAACGACGACGCCCAGCGCCGTCCACTGTGTCTGGTTCAAGCCGAGAAAGGTCGAGGGCTCAGGAGGACGATCGTGGGTGAGGTCGACGTTCGCCGTTGTCGTCGCCTGCGTCCGGACGATCTTCGCGAGCTTGGTATCTCTGGGCAGGGGGCGGACGCCCCAAATCTCCACTGGCTCGCGCTCTTGGCCCTCCATCAGGGGCTCCCTTTCGATCACGCCGTTGTGGCAGGGTCCTGTCGTGTTCTAGCTGATCACCCCGGGGATCTTAACCAGCGCGAGCGCGAGTGGCGACGAAAACGCGTAAAAAATACAGCATTGGTACGGCAATAAGGTTGCTCGGAGCTGCATGTTACCCGTACCGTTCCTGTAATGACGCCACTTTCGTGGACACTAGGACAGGAGAGAATCATGACTAAGAGCTCGCGATGGCTGGTCGCCACGCTGCTCGCGCTCGCCATGTTGGCGGCCGCGTGTGGTACCGACGACGGAGCAGACGGATCCGGCACTCCCGCTGACGCCGGCGAAGCGCTGGCCGACGGTGAAGCACTGGCCGTGAACTCCGAGGACGCCGAGTCTCTAGGATCGGCGGCCGAGGCGACGTTCGGTTGGCATCAACATGACGTTCTGCCGCTGGGCTCTGTTGGCGGTGAACCCTCGGGTGAGGTGACATCTGCTGCCTTTGCGGTCCCCTTCGACGTTTTGGGGTCGGTGGAGGCCGAGGTCGGTAGCGGGCTCCAGGGGGCGCCGGTGCTGAACTTCGAGGAGGAGGCCGTCGCTTCCGGCATCGGGCAGGTGCTGGCCGGGATCGCCGTCAGCGGCGACGTCGCCGACGGTGACGAGGCCATCGTGGTCTTCAAGGACGCCAACGCCAGGAACACCGGCAACGACTCGACACCGGTCCAACTCGTTGGTCCGTTCAGGGGGCTTCTGGCTCCGTTGCCGCTCGCTGGGCTTTGGTTGGCTTTGCTGGGCATCGGCGGCTACGTTGCGATCCAGTCAGGTTGTGGCCGTCCCGGTTCGATTGTTGGTAGGCGTCTTCATGGCCTTCCGAAGACGAACTTCTGGGCAGACAACTTCGCCCTACAGGTGGCGTATAGCGGAGGCCGAGGTTAATGAGCGTGAAGGATCGGAAGAAGATCACGATCAACCTGACCTCTAGAGTCGAGCAAATGCTGGACGAGATCTGTGAGATCACCGAGCGCTCGCAGACCGACGCCGTGCAAGAGGCCATTCGGATGCTCCATTTCATGATCGAGGAGACCCAGGCTGGTCGGAGCATCGTGACGGTCGATGCCGACAAGGAAGATCCTCGCGAGCTGTATTTCAAGTACTAGGAGTCTGAGTTGAGTTGGGGCCCCTTCGGGGACGTCCGAGGGGCCCCAACTGCACGGCTGCTGGGCCAGACCGCCGTGGGGTTGGCTGGGCCGACTCCTTGAGGCGCCGCCTATCTGATGACGCCCGTCCGTACTGCCAAGCCGGCCAGATCGCTCTCCGGCGGTGCAGGGAGAATCCCAAGGAGGTCGCTGACAGCTTGGTGGGCCAATCTGTGCGATCGCATGTTCTCGGGTGCGGCGAGTTCGCCGGCCAGTAGGTCGGCCAGCGCCAGTTCGGGCTCTCGGCGCTGGATGTGGGCTCGGGCGGTGTCGAGGCGTAGCCGCATCTGGCGTTCGCTCGAGAGCGCTGATGCGTTGATCGTGGCCGCTGTGTCGATCGCTTCGCCAGCATCGCCGAGGTCCACAGCGATCGACACGCGATGTATTGCCACGTTGGTGGGTCCGAACTCCGTGTCGTAGTCGTTGCGGCCGTCGCCCACTTGCTCGGCGATGGTATCGGCCTCGTCGAGATAGGTCCGGGCTCTGGTCCGATCCCGTTCGAAGCCTGCGAGTGCGGCAAGCACAAGGAGCATGGCGCCGAGCAGTGACTGGTGTTCGATGGAGGCTGTGCCTGCTTCCACTGCTGGGCGTAGCGCATCGGCGGCGGTTGTGGCGGCTCGCTCGGCTTGGTCGTTGCGGCGGGTACGGATGAGGGTGTGAGCCAGCCGGAAGTGGGAGGCAGCGACCTGGAGGGGATCGCCCGACGCTTCGGCGCAACGCACAGCCCGGTCAGCGGCGATCCAGGCTGCGCCGCCTTCGTCTTGGCGGGCGAACCCGGCAGCTGCCGCCTGGTAGGAGCGGGCTAGGAGGCCGAGGATCTCGGGTTGGCTATTCGTGCCTCGGGCTGCAAGCTCGAGTTTGGGAAGCACCTCGGCGAGGCGGGTGAAGTTGGTGTTACGTGCCTGCTCCCAGGCGTGATCGATGTCGTCTCGCAACTGCTCGAAGTCGATCGGTTCGGGTTCGTCGCCGAAGAGTGTGCTGATGCTGGGGTGGCCGGTAAGGACGTTGCGGAGCTGCTCGAGGTCATGGTCGACCGGGGTGGGATAGGTCCCGTCGGCGCCAGCTTCCTGTTCGACGGCTAGGAAGCTGGTCTCTAGGACCTCGCCGAGCTTTTGTAGGAGCGCCAGGCGGTCGACTGGCATCACCCCTCGTTCGACTTGGGAGACCCAGCTCTCGGATCGATCCATGAGGGCGGCGAGCTCTCGTTGCGATAGTCCTTTGCGCTTGCGTGCCTCGGCGATGCGCTCGCCGACCGGCCGCTCGGTCACGGCTGACCTAGAACAGCACCGGCGGCGGTGACAACCCCGAGGCGATCGACCTGGACGTCGGTGACGTAGTTCTCGCGCTCAGCTTTGAAGTGGTCGATGTAGTCCTGAGCTTGGTGGTGTTCGAATGCGGCCGGGTTGGCGTAGAGCTCGTAGAAGATCCGTAGGTTGGGTTCGCCCTCCACGCTCTGGACGACGTAGGCGATGGTCTCGGGCTCGTGGATGCGGATCTTGGCCACGGTGTCCCGCATGAGCTGGTCGAAGCTCTCGGCACCTCCTTCTCGGAGGGTGAAGCGGACGACCATGCCGAACGCTGCGTCGAGTTCGTTTGGGGGCGTGTCACTCATGCGGACAGTGTCGCAACAAGTGAAGCTTCCGTACACCCTGTTCCGCAGAATTCTGACGACAGCAGAAAAACTGTTGGCTCGCAGAAAAACTGCGTGTACTGTATCGGCACGGCAAAGAATCGCCGTCCCATTGGCGGCGACGGAAGCGAGCGAGGAGCAGGTGTGATGGAGGTTCTGACGAACGAGGGCGACGGCAGGGCAGGAGCGATACCGCTTCTCGTCGAGATCAAGGAGGTGGCGCACTTCCTGCGGATCAGTCGCTCGAAGGTGTATGTGCTGATGAACAGCGGTGAGTTGCCGTCGGTTCGGATCGGGTCTCGCCGTTTGGTGCGGCGGGTGGATCTGGAGCGGTTTGTCAGCGAGTTGTCGGCGGCCTGAGAGGCGATCGGGGCCGTTGGTGTGCCCTGGCCGGAGTTGGAGCTCCGACCAGGGCCAGTGTCCAGCTTTGGAGAGCCAGCACTGTGATGGTGCCCAGCGTAGTTGCTGGGCGGGTTCTCCGAAGTCGGGTGCGTGATCGCCACACGCAAGCAAGACCCAAGACAGGAGAACAACAAGTGAGGATCAACCTCGAACAGGCGGCGCTTGGCATCACCACGGTGCAGAAGGCGACGCCGATGATGACGTATGTGTCGAAGGAAGAGAAGGCGGCCGGGAAGGTCTCGGAGCAGGAGAAGACTGCGGATGGGAAGCTCCGTTGGGAGATGCACTGCCCCGTAGTCTCCACCGCGTCGGGCTTCGTGGAGTCCGACGTGTTGGCGGTCCGTGTGGCCACTGCCCCGGAGGTCACTGACCTCGGTGTGGGGGAGTACGGGTCGCCGGTGTTCCTGGGTGGGCTGACGATGAACGTGCAGCCTCGCCGGTCGGGTGATGGGAAGGGCTACACGGTGAGTTTCTCGGCCGAGTCGTTCTCGCTCGAGCTGCCCCCGTCGCAGCGCCCGGCCCCGCCCAAGGCCGAGGACACCACGGCCCGGTCGAAGGCGAAGGCGGCGGCCTAAGGGCTGCTGGGCTCCACCCTCCTGGGCCCAGCACCGGGGCACCCCTGTGTGGGGTGTGCGGTTTCTGCGGCGGGAGACCGGCACCCCGACGGCGGGTGTGCCCTGGGGTGGGGGAGGGGGCCGGTCGGCTCCTTGGGTGGTTGTGGTGATGGAACGCACCGGCACGTTGTGCCCGTCCGTGCATTGACCCGACTGCTCCTGGGGTTGGCCGGCCCCTGAACCCACAGACGTGGCTGTGGTGGGTGGAGCTCCCCGGATTCGGAGGAGCAATGGAGATGTGGAACAAGGGTCGCCGTCGGCGACAGGAAGCGCTCGATGCCTTGGCGGGCTCGGGCAACCAGATGCAGGACGAAGCGATCCTTTCGGGGCTTCGTCCGTGGGAACGGCCCGGCGTGATGCGCAAGGCCGAGGAACAGCGGATCTCGGGCACACCGATCGGCACCGGCTACGACACCGACACCGATGGCGTGGATGACGGGTTCGCTGCTCGGGCCGAGGTCTATGAGACCTACAGGATGGACAACACCTGGGGCGCCGAGCCATCGGACCCGTGGGGTGATGACCCGTTGGAGGCCGCGTGATGGCCGACGACTGGAAGCCGGTGGCGGTGGTGCGCCCGGTCGATGTGGATGACAACGGCCGGTGGTCGCTCTCCCAAGAGCAACGCCAGGCCCTTGGGCAGGATCTCGGCCAGCTCATCGACCGGTGGGCTCTCGAAGGCCCGGAGCAGGCGCCGGCCACCCCATCACCGATGACCGACGATTGGGGCGACCCGATGGCCACCAACCTCACCGACCCCGGTGACGACGATGAGGGGGGTGGGTGGTGAGTCGGCTCAAACCTGCCCCGCATCGTCACCCGGGCCCGGCGGCCAAGTTGCTGGATCCCGATTCGGCGCTGCGGATCCTGACGGCCCGGTTGACGCCTCCGGGGCCGAAGTTGGTCGAGGCGTTGTTGAACCTCGTGGCGGTCGAGCATCGCCAGGGCGTCGCAGAGAAGGCTGACCGGTATTGGACGTCGGTCGAGCTCGATGAGCGTGAGCAGCGACTCCAGGGTGAGCAGCTGCGCTTGTTCGGGGGCGCGTGATGGACACTCTCCCCGAAGTCATTGTCACCCGCCCTGGCGCGGTCGACTCCGAACCCAAACGGTTCGGGCTCCTCCGCCGCTACGGGCCGTGGCTCCTCCTCTCCGTCAAAGTGCTGGCCGCGTCTTGGCCGGCTCTGCTTCCGGTTCTGGTGCTGATGTCGATCGCCGGGCCCCTCGGCCTGGTCCTCGGCGTCGGCTTGGTCGCTGGTGTCGGGTGGCGGTGGGGCAGGTATCGGCGGCTGTTGTGGCGGGCCAGGTCCAGGGTGCTCGAGGCGGTGCTCCGGCATCAGTGGCCCTCGATCTGCTCGCTGTGCGGGTTCGCTGTGGTCGGTGACCGTCGGGTGCGGTGCCCTCGGCTGCGGTCGGTGGAGTTCGGACCGGGTTGGCTGCGTCAATGCTGGTGGCGCATAGAGCTCGTACCGCTCGCCCAGCACGACGAGGCGACGTGGCATCGCTACGGGTCACGCCTGCAACGCCAACTCGGCTTCGCCGCGCATGACCAGGTCACCACCGAAGGCGCCGGCTCGGTCCAGATCACCTTCGCCCGCAACCCGCTGCCCATCATGGCCCCCGCAATTCGGGACCAGCTCGGGCAGACATCAGAGACTGGCCGGGACCGTGTCCTCATCGGGATCGACGCGATGGGGGAGGCGATCGAGTGGAGCCCGGACGATGACGGTCGGGGCATGTTGTTCGTCGGCGGCTCCCAGGGCGGCGGGAAGTCCAACATCATCCGCCTGATCCTCGCCCACGGCCTCGCCACCACCATCACCCGCTACCGGGAAGGCATGGCCGGCGGCTGGCGAATCGTCGTCGCTGACCCGGCCGGGGTGGACTTCGCCTGGCTCCACGGCCTCGCGGAGGTCGCCACGACGCCGGCCGACATGTTCGCCGCCATCCTTGAGGTGCGGGACGAGATCGACCGTCGGGCCGACGTCATGAAAGCGCACCGGGTCAATCACTGGCTCAAGCTCCCCCTCGAGGTTCGGGCCGAGCACGCAATGGCGGAGCGCCTGGTCCTGGTCGTCGACGAGCTCGTGGCGTTGATGGCGATGAAGGGCCGTGTGCTGGTGGCCAACCCGGACGGCAATGGCCGCAAGGTCGACCTGTTCACCAAGATGGCCGCCGCCCTGGCCGATGTCGGCGCACTCGGCCGCAAAGTCGGGGTGTCCGTCGTGGCAGCAACGCAGCATCCGATTGCTGAGCATCTCGGGCCGTTCGGTTCCACGTTCAAGTCCAACCTCGGTGCCCGCATCGGCACCGGAGCGCTCGAGGTCGAAGGCGCCGCAGCGTTGTTCGGCAAGTCCGACGGAACCGAGGTCGCCGCCTTCCTCGGCTCCCGCATCCCCGGCCGCATGGTCACCCGCTCCCTCTCAGCAGACGGCACCCAAGCCAGGCGGCCAGGCCAAGCCCTCTTCGTGCCCGACCAGATGCTCGAGGAGCTCGCCACCGAAGCCCGCTCCCTCGCCCCGCCCGCACTCGAGGCCGGCGGCGTGGTCATCCCGCTCAAGCCAGACGACACCGACGACCAAGACGACAGCCCGGAAGGGCTCATGGAGGTCCCGTCATGACAACCGCATTCATCTACCTCGCCGCAGTCGCCCCACCGGGCCCCGGCGTGTTCACCCGACTCGGCGAATCACTCCAAGCCTTCGCCGCCCCGCTCCTGGTGGTGGCGTTCATCGTGGTCGCCTTCGTGCTGATGCTCCGCCAACTCCCCGGCGTGGTCCTCGTGCTGCTCGGCTTCGTCGTCGTGGCCTCGATGCTCCTCGCACCGGGGGCGTGGTTCGACTGGATCGTCTACGTATCCACCGGCGCCGGCGAAGCCACCACCACAACCACAACGGTCGGTGAGGGAGGTGGGGGCTGATGCGAGACACCGCCGCAGAACCCTTCGGCTCCTGGATCGCCAAACGCATCACCATTGCCATCGTCGTTTTCGTCCTGTGGTCCTGGTTCGTCACCAGCCCGATGTCGGCCGGGGGAGCGATCCGCAAGACCGGCGAAGCCTGGTGCGCTGCCTTCCCCTGTGCCACCGACGAGACGGAGGGCGACACCGTCGAAGCTGGGATCAAGGCAACCGGCGACGCAGCCGTGGCCACCGTTCTCGAACTCCACCAAATCGTCGAACAAGCTCAAGGCCGAGGAGACGAAGAGGGAGACTCGCCATGAGCGGGCTCCTCACCGAACTCGGCATCCCCGGCGTGCTTCTACTCCTCGGCTGGCTGACGACCGTCGGCTACTGGGTGAGCCGAGCATGGCGGCCAGACGCCACCTGGTACAGCGATCTCGCCTGGGCCCGAACCGCTGTCGCCGCTCGAGCACGCCGGCCTCAAGAACCGGCGCCACGTCGGGTGTCACCAATGGACGGCTTGTGGCCCAAGGCCGAGATCGGCCCCCGCATGTGGCGATGGCCCCTCAACCTCACCCGCTGGTTCTGCGAACAGCTCTGGCGGTTCTGCCACCGGATCCCCGGGCTGCTCGGCCTCATCGCCCGATGCGCCCTCTACCCGTCGGTCGGACTCGGAGCAGCCGCGGCCATGGCCCAGGCGCTCGTGCTCATGGCGATCTTCACCGCACCCGTGGCGGCGCTGCTGTTCGTCGTCGACTCCGCCACCGTCCTACGGGGAGGACTGCCCCCAGCTCGAGCCGGCCATGCACGCAAGGCAGCCCGGTTCCATCAACGCCAGACGCAGGCGGCAACGGAACGCCTGGCCCTGGTTCGCCAGCAACTGGGTGCTGGTGAGGGTGCTCGAGCTCGTGGGGGCGGCTGGGCCTGATGATCAACGACGTCGGACTCTTCGGAGGCCAAGGCTGGACCTTGGCCTCATACACGCGACCCTCTGCGGGGGTCGAGGTTCAGTCAAGGCCGAAGCGACCAACGGGAGCGCAGAGCGCAGCGTGCCTTGACGGGTTCTCGACGCCCGGACAGCACCAACCCCAAGGCGCCGGCACCACTCGACCCGGGACCGGTCACGCACTGGCAGCCGATCGCCGGACCTCAGCTGGTTCCGTGCTGTTGGTGTTGGCGGCGAGGAGCCGGCCCCGCAGCCGCCTGTCCGATCGATGGGTGTTCGTTCCTCTCTCCTTCTCCTTCTTCGCCGGGTCCCAACGCCCGGTCCCTGCGGCCTTCGGGTCCCCGGCTTGGTAGGACGCAAGAACCTCTTCCGCCACACCCCACAGCATCCCTCAACAGCCGACCGGCCCGGCCCCTCGGCAACGCCAAGCGCTCCAACGCTTCCGGTCCCGAGGCGCACGTCGACCACGGGGCGAAGCTGACCGACGCACCGGTCGCCGGCGTGGCCGACAGCGCCAAGGCCGAACAGGGGGACGCATGACGGCCGTGCTCGACCAGGCATCCACGCCAGGCGTCGACGTTGAGGCCAGCGCCACGGCGGCCACCGAAGCGGCGATCGTTCGAAAGAATCGGTATCGGACGGCCACGAAGGTGCGCCAGCTCAACCGCTTCCTGTTCCCCGATGCGAGAGTCGGTACCTGCGGCAAGCGACGCCGCCGAACAGCCACTCTCCAGCGCAACAACTACGGCCGGGTCTCGTGGACCGGGATCGAGACCTGCGGCAGCGTGTGGGCCTGCCCGATCTGCGCCGCTAAGGTCCGAGCCGCTCGGGGCGAAGAGGTGCGGTACTACATGGAGCACCACCTCGACCAGGGCGGCTACGTCACGCTCATCACCCTGACGACGTCGCACTCGTGGTCCGACGCGCTGACCGACGTCTACGACGACGTCCAGAAAGCGTGGGCCAAGATGACCTCCGGCAGAGCCTGGCAACGCTTCAAGGACAAGTACGAGATCCTCGGCCCGATCGTGGCCACAGAGGTCACCTGCGGTGTCCACGGCTGGCACCCGCACCTCCACGTGCTCCTGTTCCACCGCAAACCAATGGGACGCCAAGGCACCGACACCGACATGGCCGCTGAACTCGCCCACCGCTGGACCTACATGGTCGACAAACACACCGACCGCGAAGCCCTCGGCCGCATCGGCTGCGACGTCATGCCCATCTCAGGCGAAGCCGGCATCGCCGGCTACCTCAACAAGATCCACCTCGAGGTCACCCGAGGCGACCTCAAACAAGGACGCTACGGCTCACGCTCCGCCTGGCAGATCGGCGCCGACGCCGCTGCGACAGGCGAAGCCCAAGACATCGCCCGCTGGGCCGAGTACGTCAGAGCCACCCGAGGCCGCAAGATGATGCGCATCTCAGCAGAGCTCGTCGCCTGGTACGGCAAACCACTGACGGCCGACTGCTCAGATGAGGCGCTGGCTGCCCTAGCCCAAGACGGGCCTGCAGTCCTTCACTTCACAGGTGAGTTGTACGACCTCCTCCTCTCGAGCCGCGACGCACTCGGAGCAGAGCTTCCGATTGCCTTCGAGCTCGGAGGTCTACCCGCAGTTCTCAACCTTTTGAGGCAACGGCTCAGCCGGAGGTGCGCAGTCTGTGCTTGGGCCTGGGCGGACGTGGATCCACATACAGGCGTCGCCGACGAACGTGCCCCCCTGATCGGGCTCGCTCTCGAACAGCTCTGATCTAGTGTGGGTGCGTGGTGGCGCCAGGCGCTCAGAAGCCGGTTGCGACGGCTCCTGCAAGTTCCTGCTGACCCGATGGGCCCCGTTGGCTATCCTCCGCATCGGAGGTCTCAAATGGCTGGAATCGAGTCGCATCTCTTAGAGGATGAGGAAGGCGAGCCGCTCGCCGTACCCCTTAGCTACGAGATAATCAAGCTGTTCTCCGAAGGCCTTTATCAGAGTCCCCACAAGGCAATCGAGGAACTCGTCTCCAATTCATATGACGCTGGAGCAAGCACGGTTCGAATATTGCTGCCACGAGATCCAGATGATGGCGGTATCGACGATGGGCTAGTCGTCGTTGACAACGGTAGCGGGATGGATCGCTCAGGCTTCGAAGACCTCTGGAAGATAGCCGAATCTCCGAAGGCGGACGTGTCAACCCCGCAGAACGGTCGTCTCCCGATAGGTCAGTTTGGTATCGGCAAGCTCGCAGCATATGTGTTGGCCTGGCGCCTCACCCACATTAGCAAGTCCGCTGATGGCTACTCGTATACGAGCATGGATTTCCACGTTATTGAAGACCGAAAGCTAAACGATGATGAGGGGCCGCTGGAGATTAGCTTTCACTCGATATCTGAAAGCCAGGCTCGTTCACTTCTTGGAGAAGTCAAAGGACGGGACTCCGATTCCTGGGAACTCTTGTTTGGAGAGTCGAGCGCCGATACTTGGACAGCTGCAGTTCTGTCAGACTTTCGGGACCTGTTTGACTCCCTCGAAGGTGGAACCCTCCGTTGGGTCCTACGTACGGGCCTGCCGATCGCAACTGAGTTTCGGATCGCGGTGGACGGCGAGACGCTCGAGTCCCCGGCCAAGGATCGAGCTATTGTCGCCGAGTCGGATGTGGGCGGCGCAGGCGATGAGCGCTATGACGTTCTCTTGGACCGCTATCCGACTGAGGTGGCACTAGACCCCGATGGGAACCTGGTTATCGAGGGGATCAATGGTGTCATCACGGGTCATGCGACCCTATACCAGCAGCCGCTCGACCGTGTTAAAGCTGGCACTCAGTACCATCGATCCAACGGCTTCTTTGTGCAAGTTCGTGAACGGATAATCAACCTTGAGGATGAGCTGTTCGGCATCGAAGCTCAAAATCATTCAGCCTGGTCGCGATTTGTCATGGAGGTCCAAGCCGATGGCCTTCATGAACACTTGTTGTCCTCTCGCGAGGGAGTCAAGGCCAATCGACCGGTCGAGATATTGAGGCAGTACCTGCACCTCAAGTTTAACGAGCTGCGGGCGGCCTACGAGAGGAGTCTCCAAGAGGTGCTGAAGGACCTCGACCTTGAAGCGATCCTCAGGGGGGCGCCGAGAGATCTTCTAGCCGAGCCGATGATAGGGACACTCGCTGACTTGCTCGAGAACGATGGGAATGGCTCGTACTACATCGAGGCTCCCGACGTTGAGGAAGGTGGCCGTGATGAGTGGATGGCCGGCTACTCAGGTCGAGCTAGTGACGGGCCAATTGGTTCGGTAGCGTACGACGAGCTAGGGCCCTATGGGAAGTTGGCGGCCTATGATCCCGAGCAGCTGGAGCTTCTAGTTAACACTGAGCACCCGTTCATCGCGAAGCTCAAGAGTCACTCGAAGAACGAAGTTCCTGTCGCAATGGTGTCTGCCCTTGAGCTTGCGACCGAGGTCGTTTTACGGGAGGCTGGACTGCCTGCTGCCGATAGGCTGCGGGTCCTCGAGCTTCGCGATCGGATACAAAGAGTACTGGCAGGCCAGCAGCCTTTGAATGTTGCTGACTGTCTTCGGGAACTCTCAATAGCCAACGAGAATGATACGGCACTCGAACGGGCTGTGGGTCGTACATTCACACTATTGGGGTTTAGCTATGACCCCGGTGGAGGCAACCAGGGTGGCGACGACGGATACCTGAAAGCCAATCTCGGTATTGTCAGCCCTGGCGTATCCGGCGACTACTCAATAGTTTATGATGCTAAAACCACAGGGAAGTCCTCAGTGCCGGCCGACAAGTGCAACTTGGCTAGCCTTGAAGAGTTTCGAGTCTCTCGCAAAGCTGACTACGCCTTCTTTGTCGCCCACACCTTCGCTGGCCAGGATGATGGTTCGCTCAAGTTGAACCGAGATCTCCAGGCGCACGGCGGACCCGCAACGCTCATAACAATAGATGCCTTGAAGGATCTACTTAGTATTCACCTGGAGTGCGGAATCACTTTGACAAGGATGCAGTCATTGTTCAGTTGCAGGTCTACCGGTGACGTCGATTTGTGGCTGAAAGAGGCGCGGGCCGAGCTTACTCGGGATGCTGTGCCCATCGAACGGCTCCTAGAGTGCCTCGAGGGCGCGAAGTCGCATCCACTCGATTCACCGACCGTTGATTATGTGCGAGGTAAGTTTCCCGAACTTGACACTTGGGGCAAGGATCGACTCTTGGCAGTGCTGAAGGCCGTTCAGGTAATTGTGGGGCCGGAATGGTTGGGGATCAATGACGGCTCAGTGATTCTGCACCAGACGCCGTCCGCCATCGTAGAGCGCTATCAGGGTCTGCTAGCAGAAGCCCAGAGTTAGGTTGCTGTCTTCGTGAGTAGGAAACACCTCCACCCTTTCCCCGCCCGAATGGCGCCCGAGCTTGCGACGGAGGCCTTGGCTGACTTGCCTGCCGGCTCGCTGGTGCTAGATCCAATGTGTGGCTCGGGTACGGCTGTCTTGGCGGCAGCCAAGCTTGGACACAAGGCGGTGGGGATCGACATCGATCCGCATGCCGTGTTGTTAACAAGGGTGGCGACATCCAAGCTTCGGGGGTCTTCGGTGGAGCGGCGGGGGCAGGCGGTCCTTGACTGGCTGGACTCGGCCGAAGGCGAACAGAGCTCCCAGTCGTTCCCCCCGTGGATCGAGGAGGATCCTGATACGAGGGCCTTTGTCGATTCCTGGTTTCTGGACGCTCAGGCTCGACCGCTATCAGGTATCGCTTCGAAGCTCGCTAGTGAGGCAGGTCCCGTAAGCGATGCGCTCCGAGTTGCACTTTGTCGGACGATTGTTACGAAGGAACGAGGTGCAAGTCTCGCTCGCGATACATCCCACAGCCGACCTCATCGAGTGTTCTGGGACAACGACTATGACGTTAGGAGCGGGTTTGAAAGGGCCGTCCGGCACGTCGCGGCTTGGCTGGACTCGGCCGGCGTCCAGCGCCGGGCGCAGGTTCAGGTGGGCGACGCTCGCCGTCTTCCGAAGGCGCTAGAGGGAAAGGTCGATCTCGTGGTGACTTCGCCGCCGTATCTGAACGCCATCGACTACCTACGGGGTCACCGCCTCGCACTTGTTTGGATGGGGCACAGCATCGCCACTCTTCGCAAGCGACGTTCGGACTCTGTTGGCGCAGAGCGGAAGTTGTCTTCGCCTGCGCCACAGGTGCTCGCGATCGCTCGCGCCGGTGCTCCGCTCGGGGATCTCCCTAGTCGGGAGAAAGGGATGCTCTACCGATACGCCGCCGATATGCAGGTTGTGTCTCGGCAGCTCGCTAAGGCGCTGAGGGTAGGCGGTGGCGCAACGATGGTTGTTGGCAACTCGACGCTCCGCAGCGTGTTCATTAGAAACTCGGAGTGTGCGATCGAGGCGGCAAGGCTTAGCGGCCTCCGTCTGGTATCGGAGAGTGAAAGGGAGCTTCCCGCCAGTCATCGATACCTGCCGCCCCCGGACGCCGGCGGCTCGGCGCTTGCTGAGAGGATGCGGACTGAGGCGGTGCTGTCGTTTGTCCGGGAGGCTTAGGTGTCGGGTCGTACGCGACCGTCCTCGCTCACGTCGCCGCCATCTGGCTCGTTGTGTTGGGTATAAGTCTCACGCTCGCTCTCAAGGCGCTCAAGCTGGCTCTTCGCAGAGCTCTGACCAGCGGGAACATGCCAGCACTCGGAATCCCATACCTTCCGCCACACGGTCTGCCGGGGTGCACGATTCGCACCCCGGGGCCGTCTCGCCGCAGTGTCTGCCGGAGTGTCCCTGGGCCGGTCGCAGATCGTGCGTTGTCGTCCGCTCGAAGCGTTTCGATAGCCTGAGCCCGCTGATCGACGAGCTTGAGGACACCCTATGGCAACGATGGCTGATGTGGCCCGGCGGGCCGGCGTCTCCCTGAGCACCGTCTCGTACGCCCTGTCGGGATCGAGGCCGGTATCCGATGCCACCCGGGCCCGGATTCTCGAAGCGATGGAGGAGCTCGACTACGCCCCCAACCTCGTCGCCCGCAGCCTCAAGGGGCGGCGGACCCGCATCGTCGCCCTCCTCCTGCCCACCGACGACAGCGACGCCGATCCGTTCATGGCCGACGTCATCACCTCGGCCGCCGAGACCGCCCGACAGAGCGGGTACCACCTCCTGCTGTGGACCGAGCCGTTCGAGAGCTCGACCGACCTGCAGACGTTCGTCCGTCAGGGTCTGGTCGACGGCGCATTGCTGCTGTCGGTCCAGCTGGATGACGAGCGCGTCGCCGTGTTGGAGCGCGGCGCCATCCCGATGGTGCTCATCGGTCGAACGGCCGATCCCGATCCCTTCACGTTCGTCGACACCGACACCGGGCAACTGGCCGACACGGCGATGCGCCACCTGGCCGAGCTCGGTCATCGGGCCGTGGCCTACGTCGGGCCTCCGCAGTCGGAGTTGGCCCGTCGCTATGGGTTCGTCGAGCGAATCCAGCGGGGGTTGGAGGCCTCCGCCGACGAGCACGGCGTCGAGCTGCTCACGTGTCATCCGGAGCGCAGTCCGGCGGACGGCCGCGAAGCGATCGGCGCTCTCCTGTTCGACCGCCCCGACGTCACCGCCGCGGTGGTGATGAACGATCCGGCTCTGGCCGGGGTGATACAGGGAGCGCAGGCCGAGGGGCGGCGGGTGCCGGACGACTTCTCCGTGCTCGGCCTGCTGACCAGCTCGCTGGTGGCCGACGCCACGACGCCGGGCACGACCGCCGTGGTCGGCTCGCCCACCGCGATCGGGCGACTGGCGGCCGAGGCGATCGTCGAGATCCTCGAGGACCCGGGCTCGGCGACCGTGCGTCAGGAGCTCGTCGGCTGCGAGCTCGTCGAACGCAGCTCGACGGCGGCGACCGCCACGACCTGATCGAGCGCCCCGCCCCCTACGTCACGCCTGACGACGCCCCGCCTCGCCGGCGAAGCCACCGCCCGCCGTCGTCGCCGCCCGGCGTGACGGCTACGGCCACCGCCCGCCGTCGCCACCGCCAACCGGCGGCACGGCTACGGCCACCGCCTCCACAAGCGCCACCGCCACCGCCGCTACCCGGCGTGACGGCCAGCACCGCCACCACCGCCGGCGAACGCCGCGCCGCGGCGGGGTCTTGACGCTCCATCGACCTCATTGTAGGTTCGTCATCGAAACGTTTCGTCGAATCGTTTCGATGACGAGGATCGGGGGAGAGCCAACGGTCCGGTCGACGACGGCGAAGACCAAGGGGAGGAAGAGATGTTCAACGCTCGATGGCGTCGTCCACTGGCGGCACTGGTCGCCTGCGTGCTGCTGATCGCAGCCTGCGGTGACGGCGATGACGAGACCGAAGCCACCGGTGGCGACGGCGACCTGGCAGGCCAGGAGGTCGAGATCTTCGGAGCCTTCTCCGGCGACGAGGCGGAACGTATGCGGACCACGCTCGAACCCCTCATCGAAGAGACCGGCATCGACGTGAGCTACGTCGACTCCCCTGCCTTCGACACCGAAATCACCACCCGGGTCGAGGGAGGCAACATCCCGGACATCGCCTTCTTCCCCCAGCCCGGGCTCCTGCTCGACATCGCCGATCAGACCGACGCCCCGCCGGTGTCGGACTACCTCGACCTCGACGCCCTCGAGGCCAGCCTGATCCCGGGCTTCCTCGACGCCGCCCGCAACGACTCGGGCGAGGTGATGGGCTTCCCGGTCCGCATGGCGGTGAAGAGCGCCATGTGGCGACCGCTACCGGCGTTCGACGAGGCCGGTTACGCCGTCCCCGCCACCGACGGCGAGCTGACCGCTCTGGAGGATCGGATCATCGCCGACGGCGGCACGCCGTGGTGCCTGGGGATCGAGAGCGGCGGCGCCACCGGCTGGACGGCCACCGACTGGATCGAGGAGTACATGCTCCGCCTGCACGGGCCCGAGGTCTACGACCAGTGGGTCACCAACGAGATCCCGTTCGACTCGCCCGAGGTCCGGGCCGCCTTCGAGAAGTTCGAGGAGTTGTGGGGCAAGGACGGCAACGTGGTCGGCGGTTCGGCCGGCGTGCTCGGCCTGAACTTCGGTGACTCGCCGGCCGACCTGTTCACCGAGCCGGCCGGCTGCTACCTCCACCGCCAGGGCAACTTCATCACCGGGTTCTTCCCCGAGGACGCCCAGGCCGATCTCGACGCCAACATCGCCGTCAGCTACTTCCCGCCCGTCGAGGGCGGCTACGACGGCAACCCGGTCCTGGCCGGCGGCGACCTGGCCCTGATGCTGAACGACTCGCCTGCGGCCCGGGCGGTCATGGAGTTCCTGTCGACCGAGACCTACGGCGAGAGCTGGGCGGCCGAGGGCGGCTGGCTGTCGCCCCACGTCGGCTTCGACGACAGCATCTATCCGACCCAGGTCGAGCGCGATCTGTTCGCCATCGGCGCCAACGCCGATGTGCTCCGCTTCGACGCCTCGGACCTGATGCCGGGCCCGGTCGGCACCGGCTCGTTCTGGACGGGCACGGTCGACTGGATCGGTGGTCAACGCAGCCTCGACGAGGTGCTGGTCTCGATCGACGACAGCTGGCCCGAGTAGGGCTCGCCGGTCCGGGGTCGGGCGGGTGGCCCGACCCCGACCACCGAGCACCAGGGGCGGCGAAGAGACGGAGAAGCAACGAACAAGGGGGTAGCCGGTGACCAGAGTTCTGTTCGGGATCCTGGCCGTGATCGTGGGGGTCGGGGGGAGTGCCCTGCTCTTCTGGGCGTTGAACTGGGTGGTCGACCACCTGCCGGACGGCACCGCCAACCGGCTGCGGCCCTACGTGTTCATCGGCCCCGCCCTCGCTCTGGTCGGGCTCTACCTGATCTACCCGGCGCTGCGGTCGATTCGCGACAGCTTCTACGGCGACCGATCCGAGGAGTTCGTCGGGCTCGACAACTACCGGCAGCTCGTCGAGGACCCGTCGCTACGGTCCACCCTGATCAACAACGTGCTCTGGGTGTTCCTCGTCCCCACCCTGTGCCTCATCTTCGGACTGGCGATGGCGGTCCTGGCCGATCGACTGTCCAACCGATGGGAGTCGGCGGCCAAGTCGGTCATCTTCATGCCGATGGCGATCAGCGCCGTCGGCGCCTCGACGATCTGGCTCTTCGTGTACAACTGGCGGCCGGCCGGGCGGGAGCAGATCGGTCTGCTCAACGCCATCTGGACCGGGGTCGGCAACGAGCCGGTGAGTTGGCTCCAGATCTCCGACGGTCGCCTCAACACCCTGCTCCTCATCGTGATCATGGTGTGGACGATGACGGGGCTGGCCATGGTGCTGCTCTCGGCTGCCATCAAGGGCGTCCCCGAGGACACCATCGAGGCGGCCCAGATGGACGGTGCCACCGAAGCCCAGGTGTTCTGGCGGGTCGTCCTGCCCCAGATCCGTTCGACGGTGACCGTCGTACTCACCACGATCGGCATCGCCGTGGTCAAGGTCTTCGACATCGTGTTCGTCATGACCGGCGGCAACTTCGATTCCGACGTGATCGCCAACCGATTCGTCAAGGAGCTGTTCGACTTCCGACGGTTCGGTCAGGCCTCGGCCATCGTCGTCTTCATGATGGTGATCATGCTGCCCATCGTCGTGCTCAACATCCGCAACTTCCGCGAGCAGGAGGCACTCCGATGACCGCCATCGAACTGGGAGACGACTCGCTCCTCGCCGACGACCCGGCGACGACGACCGACAAGCCCCGGCGTCCGCTTCCCGGCAAGCTCTCGTCGGCGATCCCGGTCGCACTGCTCTGCATCCTCTGGCTCGTGCCGACCATCGGCCTGCTGATCTCCTCGTTCCGACAGGAGGACCTCGTCAAGGGCTCGGGGTGGTGGACCACCATCACCTCTCCGCTCGCCGGTCAATGGACCCTGGAGAACTACACCGATGTCCTCGAATCGGGCCTGGGCACGGCCTTCATCAACTCGTTCGTCCTGTCGATACCGGCCACGCTGATCCCGATCGTGGCCGCGTCGTTCGCCGCCTACGCCTTCGCCTGGATGGACTTCCCCGGCCGCCAAGCCCTGTTCGCCCTGCTCATCGCCCTGCTGGTCGTGCCGCTGTACGTGGCCCTGATCCCGATCCTGCGGCTCTACGGCAACTTCGACCTCACCGGCACGTTCGTGGCGGTGTGGCTGGCCCACACCGCCTTCGCCATGCCCCTCGCCGTCTACCTCATACGGAACTACGTCGGATCGCTGCCCAAGTCGATCATCGAGTCGGCCCTCATCGACGGGGCGTCGCACTTCCAGATCTTCTGGCGACTGATCATGCCGCTGAGCACGCCCATCATCGCCGCCTTCGCCATCCTCCAGTTCCTCTGGGTGTGGAACGACTTCCTGATCGCCCTGATCTTCCTCGGCTCCGACCGGGAGAACCAGGTCATCCAGCAGGCCCTCGTCCGGCTGATCGGCGACCGTGGTCAGGAGTGGCACCTGCTCACCGCCGGCGGGTTCGTGGCGATGTTCGTGCCGCTGGTCGTCTTCTTCACCCTCCAGCGCTATTTCGTGCGGGGCCTGACCGCCGGGGCGGTGAAGGGATGATGCCGACCGCCCCGCCCGGATCGACGACCGGCCGGACCGGGGCCGACGCCCACCTGCCGTCGCTGTTTCGAGTGCCGGGCGCGCTGTGGCTCTACGGTGCGGTCAGGGCGTTGTCGTTCGGGGCGCCGCTGCTGACCTCGGCCGGCGGAGTCGGCCTCGGTCTCGCCGTCGCCGCCGCACTCTGGGTCGGCGTGCTGCAGGGTCGGCGCCTCGCCTGGCGGCTGCTGCTCGCCGTCGATGTGGCGTCGGTGGTGCTGCTGACCGTTGCGGTGTTCACGGTCGACGGCGCCCGGCCGGTGGCCCCGGCCCTGGCCGCCGTCGCCGTCGGTCTCCTGGTGACGCCATCCTCGCGGCGTCACGTCGCCGGTTGATGGCGACCTCGCCCGATCGATCGCTCCACCGCTCCGTCGATGGCCACCGTCGCCCCCCGGACTGGTGGAAGCGGGCGGTCGTCTACCAGATCTATCCCCGGTCCTTCGCCGACGGCGACGGTGACGGGGTCGGTGATCTGGCCGGGATTCTCGATCGGCTCGACCACCTGGCCGACCTCGGCGTCGATGCGGTTTGGCTGTCGCCCATCTGCCGGTCCCCCCAGGTCGACAACGGCTATGACGTCAGCGACTACCGGTCCATCGACCCGGTGTTCGGCACCCTCGAGCAGTTCGACGAGCTGGTCGCTCGCCTCCACGACCGAGGCATTCGCCTCATCGTCGACATCGTCGCCAACCACACCTCGGATCAGCATCCGTGGTTCCTCGACTCGCGCTCGTCGCCGGATGGCGAGCGGGGGGCGTGGTATCACTGGCGACCGCCTCGCCCCGGCCTGACCGGCGGGGAGCCGGGGGCCGAACCCAACGACTGGACCGCCACCTTCGGTGGCCCGGCCTGGACCTTCGACCAGGTGCGAGGGGCGTACTACCTCCACAGCTTCGCCCCGAGCCAACCCGATCTGAACTGGGAGCTCCCCGCCGTCCGCCTCGCCCTCTACGAGATGCTGCGGTGGTGGGCCGGCCGGGGTGTGGACGGCTTCCGGTTCGACGTGATCAACCTGATCTCGAAACCGACCGGGTTCGTCGAGGGCCGACCATGGAGCCGACCGTGGGCCGGATCACCGCTCCGATCGGCGACGGCGACGGGGGCCGCCGTCGCAGCCTTCGCCAACGGGCCGCGCCTGCACGAGTTTCTGGCCGAGATGCATCGGGAGGTGGGATTCACCGAGCGGGGTCTGGTGACCATCGGCGAGATGCCCGAGCTCACCACGGAGGTGGCCGCCCGGGTGAGCGACCCGACCCGGCGAGAACTGTCGATGGCCTTCGGGTTCGAGCACGTCGAGGTCGGCCACGTCGACGGCGCCACCAAGTGGGAGGCGGAGCCGGTCGACCTGGGCGAGGTCAAGCGCTGTCTGGCCCGGTGGCAGACCGACATGGACGAAGTCGCTTGGAACTCGCTGTATCTCGGCAATCACGACCAGCCCCGTTCGCTCTCCCAGTTCGGCGACGACGGCCGCTTCCGGATCGAGTCGGCCAAGACCCTGGCCACGCTGCTCCTCTGCCACCGGGGAACCCCCTTCGTCTACCAGGGCGACGAGATCGGGATGACCAACACCTCCCTGCAGCTCGACGAGTACGACGATGTGGAGTCGATCAACTACCGGGACCGGGCACTCGCCGACGGGACACCGATCGACGAGGTGCGGCGGGCGCTGGCCCGACGCAGCCGCGATCACGCCCGAACGCCGATGCAGTGGGATGGTTCGCCCTCGGCCGGGTTCACGACGGGGCGACCGTGGCTCCCGGTCAACGTCAACGCCGAGTCGATCAACGTCGAGCTGGCCGCGGCCGAACCCGAGTCGGTGCTGGCCCACTACCGGCGGCTGATCCGGCTCCGTCGGGAAGAGCCGGCGCTGCTGACGGGTCGCTTCGAGCTACTCCTGCCCGACCATCCGACGATCTGGGCCTTCGTTCGGCGGCTACCCGAGGTCGCCGTGCTGGTGGTGGCCAACGTGGGGTCGGCATCGGTGGCCGTCACCGACCTCCCGTCGCCCGGTCCGGCCTACGGTGAGCTGCTCCTCGGGACACATCGAGTGTCGGAGGAGGCGGACGGGGCGGACGAGGTGGTGCTCCGACCGTGGGAGTCGCGCATCGTGCGTCTCGACGAGCGCCGCTGAGCGCCCCGTTCCGGAGGTCGACGACGGCCGCCGGCTCGGCCGGACCGGGCTCGCGCTCGGCTATGGCCGGACCAGCACCGGCTTCATCGAGGGCTCGGCCAGGGCCGCTTCGGCGTCGGCGAACTCGACGACGTCGGTGGTGACGATCGACGGGTCGAAGCCCGCCGCCACCAGATCGAGCACCTCGGGTATCGCCGGACGGGCGTGGGCCCGCCCGGTGTGCAGGGTGCAGCACCGCGAGTACATCGACAACATCGGTACCGCCTGGTCGCCGAGGTAGACCGACGGGCTGGTGCACCGACCGTCGGAGGCCGTGCTCTCCAACGCACAGCACAGCCCCTCGCTCGAACCGGAGGCGTCGACCGTGATCGGAAAGCTGCCCACCCGTCGCGGCGGCGGGCCGGTGAGCACCTCGGCCCCAAGGGCTTCGGCCAGGGCGCCCCGCTCGGGGTCGTCGTCGAGGTACACCACCCGCTCCGACCCGGCGGCCACCGCCAGCCCGGCGGCGTAGAGCCCGATCGAGTTGGGCCCGGCGTCGCCGGCGACGACGAGCACGTGCGCCCTCGGCTCCTCCGCCAGTTGCGGGCCCACGCAGCGCCAGCCGTCGGCGATGTTGTCGCCCATGCTGGCCACCGCCACCGGGTCGACGTCATTGGGCAACCGCACCAGCATCCCATCGGCATGGGGCACCAGCGCTCGGTCGGCCAGCAGGCCACCCCACTGCAGACCGCCCATGGTGCCCAGCCCGAACGTCGACATCGGTGGGTGCAGGGCGCAGTTGCCGGTGCGCCCCCGCCGGCAGGGTGCGCACTCGCCGCAGGAGATCTGGAAGGGCACGATCACCCGATCGCCGACGCGGACCGAGCGCACCTCCGGGCCGATCGCCACCACTTCGGCCACACCCTCGTGGCCGAGCGGGTAGGGGCCGGGCAGCGGGAAGTCGCCCCGTAGGACGCCGACGTCGAGATCGCACAGGGCGACGGCTATCGGTCTGACGACGGCCGCCCCGGGTCCGGGCACCTGCTCCAGGGGAGCCCCGTTCCCCTCGATGCTGCCACCACCGCCACGGCCTGCGCCGCCACCGCGGCCACTGCGGCCGCCGTCGACATCGTCGAGCGTCGGCTCCTCGGCCTCGGCCCAGCGCACCACCCCCGGCCCCTCGAACAACAACTGGTGCATCTCGCACTCCCTCGACCATCGGCTCTTACGGGTGTCCTACTAGGACGCTCGTAAGACTAGGACAATCGTCCGAGTCCTCCTAATCTGGGATCGTGGTTCGACGCAGCGACACCCGACGCAAGATGGTCGCCACCGCCGCCTCGCTGTTCCAGCGGCAGGGTTACGCCGCCACCGGCTGGCGCCAGGTGGTGGCCGAGAGCGACACCCCGTGGGGTTCCCAGTCGCACCACTTCCCCGGCGGCAAGGAGGAGCTCGCCGTCGAGGCCCTCACCGCGGCCGGTGCCGACTACGAACGACTTGTCCGCCAGGCCTTCGTCGACCGCCACCCGGCCGACGCCATCCGCCTCTGGACCGACCTCGCCGGCCAGGTGCTGGAAGCCACCGACTGGGCCGACGGCTGCCCGATCGCCACCGTGACGTTGGAGCGGGCCCACGAGGGCGGCGCCATCGGCGGCACCTGCCACCATGTGTTCGAGAGCTGGCGGCGGGCCATCGTCGAAGGGCTGGCCGCGGTCGAGGTCGACCCCGCTCGGGCCCAACGATTGGCCACCCTGCTCCTCGCCTCTATTGAAGGCGGCCTCCTCCTGGCCCGGGCCGCCCGCAGCCGCCGACCCCTCGACGACCTCGGTCACGAACTCGGCGATCTGCTCGACACCGAGATCCCCCGCACCGCCTAGGGCTCGACGGCCACTCGCAGTCGCCGCCGGTCCGGGCCGCTCACCGGTCGCCGGTCAGACCGACGACGCAGCCCAGGGCGGATCGCCGAACCCGCCGTCGCCGTCGAAGCGGACGGCGGCCGCCTGCAGCAGCTCGACGTTGCGGGCGAAGGCCGGATGGCGGGCGAACTCGGTCGACACGTTGGGCTCCATCACCACCTCGATGTCGGGATTCCCGATCGCCTCGCAGAGAAGGCCGGTCGCCATGTTGTCGGCCATGCCTGCGGCCACCTTGTTGAGCGTGTTGAAGGTGATGGGGGCGGCCACGATCCGGTTGCCGAGCGGCTCGACCGGGGGCGTGGGCCACAGCAGCATCTCGCTTTGCACCGGGTGACCGGTAACCCGCTCGATCTCGGCCACGTCGAGCCACCTCGTCGCCTGGGGCGTGAGGATGGCGCAAACGTCCCAGCCGTCGGCCTGCTCGGTCCGGATGCGGTCGACGGTCTGCAGCGCGGGCGGGCAGGCGCTCACCACGAGAAAGAGAACGTTGCCGGGCTCGGTCGAGAAGCTGCTCATGCTCCATCGTCGCCCACCGGTCGGGGCCGAGCGTCGACCGCATCCCGCCGAAGCGCGCCCGGTAGGGACCTCAGCTGTTGATCAGCGCCTCTTCCGCCATCTCCCGCCCCTCGCCGGTCAGCGACAGCATGCCGGCGGTTCGACGCACGATGCCCCGTTGCTCGGCGTGGCGCACCACCTGCTCGGCGAAGTCCGGCTTCCACCGCAGGTCCTCCCACAGGTGGTCGACCCGATTCTCGACCGCGGCCTCGGGCGTGCCCTCGTGGTGCAGCAGGTGGATGGCCAGCATCGTCTGGGCGAACTCCCAACGCTGCCGGAGGCGGCGACGGGCGATCGCCACGATTCCCCGCTCGGGGGCGGCGAGGAAGGCGAGGCCGAACAGCAGCCCGATCGTGGCCACCATCGAGCCACCGACCGTCGTGTCGAGCCAACGGGCCAGCCAGAAGCCGCCAACCGCTCCGATCACGCCCACCGCCACGCTCAGCCCGATCATCCGGGACAGCCGGTCGGTCACCAGATACGCCGTGGCCGAGGGGACCACCATCAGGGCGACGACCAGGATCGAGCCCACCGCGTCGAACGCCCCGACGGCGGTGACCGAGACCATCGTCATCAACAGGTAGTGGATCAGGATCGGCGAGAAGCCGAGAGCGGCGGCGAGCCCGGGATCGAAGGTGGCCAACTTCAGCTCCTTGTAGAGGAGCGAGATCAACAGCAGGTTCAGGAACAGGATCACCAGCATCGTGACCAGGGTCCGGGGGAGATCCAGGCCCACGATGACCACGCGATCGAACGGCGCGAAGACGAGATCCCCCTGGAACACCACGTGCTCGTCCAGGTGGACGTCGCCGGCGTACACCGAGATCAGGAGGACGGCCAGGCCGAACAGCCCCGGGAAGACGATGCCGATCGCGGCGTCCTCCTTGACGAGCCTCGTTCGGGTGACGATCTCCACCAGGGTGACGGTGAGGATGCCCATCGCCGCCGCGCCAACCAGGAGGAACGGGCTGTCGAGGTCGCTGACCAGCAGGTAGCCGGCCACGATGCCGAGCAGGACGGTGTGGCTGATGGCGTCGCTCATCATCGCCATGCGCCACAGCACCAGGAACACGCCGGGCAGCGCACAGGCGGCGGCGACGACGGCGGCGATGAGGACGATCTCGGTCTGCGGGCTCACGGCGCCACCTCGATCTGACTCCGGGTCAAGGCGGCCTGTGCCCCGTCGTTCTCCTGGAGGATGCGCTGGGCCTCGGCCTCCCCGGCCTCGGTGAGCGACCACATCCCGTCGCCGGTCCCGGTGACCAGCCGTCGCTCCCGCAGGCCGTGGAGGGTCCTGACCTCGCCCCGGCGTCCCCGGTTCATGGCGTGGATGGCGTCGACCGAGTGGCCGTAGCTCAGTGAGTCGTGCTGCTGGGAGAGCGCCAACAGGTCGACCAGGACGGTCTCGGATCGGAACTGCTGGCGCTGTCGGAGCCGCCGCACCCAGTTCCAGATCAGCCCCCGGTTGGGAGCGACAAGCATCGAGGCCAGCGTGATCAGGCTGACGACCAGGGCGATGACGGGCCCCGTCGACAGCCCGGACCTCGTGTTGCTGATCAGCGCTCCGGCCACGCCGCTGAACCCGCCGAACAGGCCGGCCAGAATCGTCATCGTTCCCAGGCGGTTCGTCCACTGTCGGGCCCCGGCCGCCGGGGCGACGACCAGCGCACTCATCAGGATGACGCCGACCGCCTGCAGGCCGATCACGATCGCCACCACCAGCAGGGTCGTCAACCCCACGTCCAGACCCCGGGCCGGGAAGCCCATGCTGGTGGCGAAGTCCGGGTCGAAGCTGACGAGCTTGAACTCCTTCCAGAACAGCAGCACGAGCCCGATCGCCAACCCGGCGATCACCGCCATCGTGATCACGTCGGCCACGACGAGGGTTGCCGCCTGACCGAACAGGAAGCGGTCGAGACCGGCCTGGCGGGCGTCGGACATGCGCTGGGTCACGGTGAGCAGCATCAGCCCGAGACCGAAGAACACCGAGAGGGCGATGCCCAGGGCGCTGTCCTCCTTGAGCCGGGTGTTGCGGACGACGGCGAGGATGAGCAGCGTGGCCAGCACACCCGAGACGAGGGCGCCGAGCATGAGCACGATCGAGGCCCGACTCCGGGTGATCATGAAGGCGATGACGACCCCGGGTAGCGCGGCGTGGGAGATGGCGTCGCCCAGCAGGCTCTGACGTCGCAACAGGGCGTAGCAGCCGAGCACGCCGCTGATCACGCCGATGATCGCCGTGCCGAGGGCGACCGTTCGCAGCGTGTAGTCGAAGACCAGGTCGTCCAGCAGCCCGGCCCAGCTCACTGGTCGGTCTCGGCTTCCAACATGTCGGTCGGGTGGGAGATGCCTTCGACGAAGCCGATCCGACCGCCGTAGGTTCGGCGCAGGTTCTCGGCGGTGAACACCTCGGAGACCGGGCCGCTGGCGATCCGACGGACATTCAGCAGTGTCACCCAGTCGAAGTACTCGGCCACGGTCTGGAGGTCGTGGTAGACCGCGACCACGGTCTTGTTGTCGGCCCGCAGACGCTGGAGCAGGCCGATGATGGCTCGCTCGGTTGTGGCGTCGACGCCCTGGAACGGCTCATCCATGAAGTAGATGTCGGCGTCCTGGACGAGGGCTCGGGCGAGGAAGACCCGCTGCTGCTGACCGCCCGACAGCTGGCTGATCTGACGATCGGCAAAATCCTCCATGCCGACCTCGACCAGCGCCTTGCGGGACATCTCCTGCTCCCTGCGGCGCGGCCGTCGGAACCAGCCCAGATCCCCGTAGCGGCCCATCATGACGACATCGAGGACGCTGGTGGGGAAGTCCCAGTCGACGCTGCCCCGCTGGGGCACGTAGGCCACCCGACGGCGCTGCTGCTCGTAACCCTTGCCCGATAGGAGGACCTGCCCGGCAGCCGGTTTGAGCAGGCCGAGGATGGCCTTGATCAGGGTGGTCTTGCCGGCGCCGTTCGGGCCGATCACCGCCATCAGCGTGCCCGCCGGAACGGCCAGATCGACGTCCCACAGCACGGCCTTCTCGGCGTAGGCCACGGTGAGGTCGGTGACCTCGAGGGCGAGCGGAGCGCTGTCGGCTGTCATCGTGGTTCCCCCGTCAGCCTTCCGGTGCCAGAGCGCCGACGATCGTCTCGGTGTTGTAGCGCAGCATCCCGATGTAGGTCTCGGCCGGATGGCCCTCCTCGCCGAGCGCATCGGAGAACAGGGAGCCGCCGATCTCGACCGAGAAGTCCTGGGCGGCGACGGCGGACTGCACCGCCTCGATGTTGCGAGACGGAACCGACGACTCGACGAAGATGGCCGGGATCTGCCGGGAGACGATCAGGTCGGTCAGCTCCCGGACGTCGGCCGTGCTCGCCTCGGACTCGGTGCTCAGGCCCTGGAGCCCGGCCACCTCGAACCCGTAGCTCCTGGCGTAGTAGCCGAAGGCGTCGTGGGCCGTGATCAGGAGGCGCTTGTCCTCGGGCACCTGCTCGACCAGGGCCAGCATCTCATCGTGGGTGGTGGCGATCTCGTCGATGTAGGCGGCGGCGTTTTCGCGGTAGAGATCGGCATTGGCCGGGTCGTCGGCGATCAGCGTGTCGCGGATGACCTCGACGACCCCCTGCCACAGGTCGGGGTCGTTCCAGATGTGGGGATCGAATTCGCCGTCGCCGGCCGGGATCAGGTCGGCCTCGGGCTGCCGGTCGCCGACGGCCACGACGGTCTTCGAGTCGGCGAGCTCCTCCAGCACCCGCTCCATCTGGGCCTCGAGGAACAGGCCGTTGTAGAAGATCACGTCGGCGTCGTTGAAGGTGTCGACGTCGCCTTCGGTCGGAATGTAGAGGTGGGGGTCGATGCCGGGCCCGAGCAGGCCGATCAGATCGACCTGATCGCCGCCGACGTTGAGGACCGCATCGTGGATCTGGCCGGTGGTGGCGACCACCGTCAGGCGGCCGTCGGCGGCGTCGTCGTCGGCATCGCCGCAGCCTGCGAGCAGCAGCAGGGCGGTGAGGGCGAGTGCGAGCAGCGCCATCGGTCCGATCGGGCGCTCCGGTGGCAGGCGGTGTGATCGGGCGTCGTTCATGGCCATGAGTCTATGGGTAGAGACTGTATCGGCGACAGGGTCCGGGCTAGGGTGGGGAAATGGCTCCGATGGTGAACACGGACGATCTCACCGATGCTCGCGGGATCGCCGAAATCCTGGGCCTTTCGCACCCCAACAGTGTCAGCCTCTACCAGCGACGCTACCCCGACATGCCCCGCCCCGTGGTCAGCCTCGGTCGCGGTCGGCCGAGCCTCTGGCTCCGGCCCGCAGTCGAAGCCTGGCACAAGGCTCGGAACCGCTAACCTCCCCGACGTCGGTCGAAGCGCGGCCGGTCGGCGAACCCCGACCGGCACGAACCCGGCCCTGTTCGTCGACCGGCCCGATCCGTGCGGGCGGTCGTGGTCGCCACCGGCGCTGGCCCGTCGTCGGGCCGTTCGCCTTGTCCCGACCCTCGGGCCGCCGATCTGCCAGTGCAACTGGCACAAGGTTCGGGCGGTGGATAACGTCGGCTCCATGAGCCCTCGACTGCACACGCCGCTCTGCGGGCGGCTCGGCATCGACGTGCCGATCATCTCCGCCGGCATGGGCCCGATCGCCGGGCCCGACCTCGTGGCCGCCGTGTCCAACGCCGGCGGCCTCGGCGTGCTGGGCTGCACGTCGATGTCGGCCGACGAGGTGCGGGCCGTCATCCGCCGTACCCGTGAACTCACCGACAAGCCGTTCGGTGTCGACCTGATCCTTCCGGCCCGCATCGAGCAGGGCGGGGTGTCGGTGGGCGACGTGGCCGAGATGATCCCGGGCGAGCATCGAGCCCAGGCCGAGCGGATCGCCACCGACCTGGGGGTGGCGCCGGTGGCGGCCACCGCCGCCGCCGGTGAGCGCAACGCCCTCGGGACCGACGCCGAGGCCCAGGTCGACGTGATCGCCGAGGAGGCGGTGCCGGTGTTCGTCGGCGCCCTGGGCTCGCCGGGCTTCGTGGCCGACCGCCTCAAGGAGGCCGGGACCACCGTCGTCTCCATCGTCGGCAGCACCAAACAGGCCGAGGCGGTCGTCCGCGACGGCGCCGAGGTGGTGATCGCCCAGGGCACCGAGGGCGGTGGACACACCGGACACGTCGGCACGATGGCGCTCCTGCCCCAGGTGCTCGACGCCGTCGACGTGCCCGTCGTGGCCGCCGGCGGCATCGGCGACGGTCGGGGCATGGCCGCCGCCCTGCTCATGGGATGCCAGGCGGTGTGGATCGGCACCCGCTTCCTCGCCACTGACGAAGCAGGCATCGCCGGCTGGCAGAAGGCGGGGATCGTGGCCGCCGCCGATCAGTCACCCGTCATCAGCCGGGCCTACACCGGCAAGCGGTTCCGCATGCTGCCCAACGACTGGACCCGGGCCTGGGACGAGGCCGAGCTCGACCCCCTGCCCATGCCGCTCCAGCCCGTCCTGGCCAACCAGATCCTCGGCCGAAACGCCACCGACCGCGGCGGGGAGGAAGGCGTCAGCATGAACGGCGCCGGTAACATCGCCGGCCTCATCGACGAGGTGGTGCCCGCCGCCGAGGTCGTCCACACGATGGCCGAGGAGGCCGCCGACCGCCTGGCCGCCGCCACCGGCCTCCTCCGCTAACACCCCCGCGTCCGAGGCCCCACGATGACATGCGGTCCGATGTCGTCGGGTCCCCGGAGAGGGCCCCGATCGTCCCACGAACCGACCGAGAGCACGAACCAAGGAGCACCCCCCAATGGAGACCGTCCGCACCCCCGACGACCGGTTCGTCGATCTGCCCGACTTCCCCTTCGCCCCTCACTACGCCGACATCGACGACCAGGACGGCGGCACCCTGCGGGTCCACTACCTCGACGAGGGCCCGCCCGACGCCGCCCCCGTCCTGCTGCTCCACGGTGAGCCGTCGTGGGCCTACCTCTACCGGCACATGGTCCCGCCCCTCGTCGCCGCCGGGCATCGGGTGATCGTGCCCGACCAGGTCGGGTTCGGTCGGAGCGACAAGCCGACCGCGCAGTCCGACTACAGCTACGCCCGCCATGTGGCCTGGATGTCGAGCCTGGTGTTCGACACCCTCGATCTGACCGACATCACCTTCTTCGGGCAGGACTGGGGCGGCCTCATCGGCCTCCGTCTCGTCACCGCCCGGCCGGACCGGTTCGCCCGGGTCGCCATCGGCAACACAGGGCTCCCCACCGGCGAGGGCACACCGTCCGACGCCTTCCTCCAGTGGCAGAGGTTCTCCCAGACGGCGCCGGAGTTCCCCATCGGTGCCATCATCGACGGCGGCTGCGCCACCGACCTGTCGCCCGAGGTGATCGCCGCCTACGACGCCCCGTTCCCCGACGACACCTACAAGGCCGGAGCCCGGATCTGGCCGACCCACGTCCCCACCTCACCCGACGATCCCGAGGCCCCGGCTAATCGGGCGGCGTGGGAGGTGTTGGCGGCGTTCGAGAAGCCGTTCCTCCTGTGCTTCAGCGACCGTGACCCGGTGACCGCCGGCGGCGACGCCCCCTTCCGCCGCCGGGTGCCCGGCGCCCAGGGTTTGGCCCACACCACGATCGAAGGCGCAGGCCACTTCCTCCAGGAGGACGCCGGCCCCGAGCTGGGCCGGGTCCTGGTCGAGTTCATCGACGGCTGACGGCCACCCGATGCAGGAGTCCCCGATCGTGGAGACCGTCGACGGCCGGGTGGCCCGCAGGCAGCGCAACATCGACGCCGTGATCGACGTGGTGCTCGAGATGTTCGCCGAGGAGTCGATGCTGCCAACCATCGAGCAGGCGGCGGCCCGCTCCGGCCTGTCGCTACGGTCGCTCTACCGGTACTTCGCCGATCCCGGTGAGCTGATGGAGGCGACGATCAAGCGCAGCAACGAGCGGGCGGAGGAGGTGGCCCGGCTCCACGCCATCGGCGAGGGTCGCCTCGACCGTCGCATCGACGACTTCGTCGACATGCGCCTGCGGCTGTACGACCTCGTCGGCCCGGTCTTCCGGGCCACCGTGGTCAACGCCGCCCGTCACGCCACCATCCGCGACGAGCTGGCCCGCACCCGCACCCGGCTCCGCGAGCAGTTCGAGCGCCAGTTCGCCCCCGAGTTGGCGGCCCGCAAGCCGGACGACCGGCGGAGCGTCTCCACCGCCGGCGACCTCCTCACCCAGCTCGACTCCCTCGACCACCTGCGGCGCCACCGTCGGCTCTCGGTGGCCGAGGTCCGCACCACGCTCACCGCAACCCTGCACACCCTGCTCGGCTGACCTCAGCAGCTGCCATGGCGGCCCGGCGGGGGCGCGGGCGGCTCCCGAGAAATCGCCAGGAAGAGTGGCAAAAGATAGTGTGGCGGTGGATCGAGGAGGAACCATGCCCGGCTACGCCACTGTCGACCACACCTACGGCCTCAAGCTGGCCACCACCGCCCCCGAGGACGACGGGCCGGTGTGGATGGTCAACCTGATGCACTACAAGGAACGGGCCGAGTACGTCGACGGTCGCCAGACCACCCTCACCGGCCGCCAGGCCGACGACGAGTACGCCCCGCTCGGTCCTCTGGCCGCCGTCGGGGCCGAGATCGTGTTCGTGTCCGAGGTCGACACCCAGTTCCTGGGCGAGGCACCGGCCTGGGATCGGATCGCCGTGGTGCGCTACCCGACACGGGCGGCGTTCATCGCCATGCAGGAGCGGGAGGACTTCCAGAAGGCCCATGAGCACAAGGAGGCGGGCATGGCCGAGACGATCGTCATCGGCTGCCGGCCCCTCGCCGTGCCAACCGTCGAGTCGCCGATCGACTGGGCCGACGTGCCCCATCCGCCCACCGACGACGACGGCCCCTACACGATGGTCCACGTCATCCGCTTCCACGAGGCCGACGGGGCCGTCGCCAACCCGGACCACATGGAGGCCTACCAGGAGGTGGCCGGGTCGGTAGCGGTGCCCAACGGCGCACGCATCGACGGCTGGTTCTCGGCCGAGGGCACGATCCTCGGCGACGGACGGTCGTGGCACCAGGTCCGGTTCAACACGTTCCCCAGCCGTCAGGCGTTCATGGCGGTGGCCACCGACCCCGATCGCCTGGCGGCCCAGGCCGACCATCGTGAGGCGGCGATCGCCGACACCTACGCCATCGGCGTGCGGGCCTCGATCAACTCGCTGTCGGCGTCGGTGGAGGGATGAGCGGGTTCGAGGGCGTCATCGGCCGCACCCTGGCCGACTCCCAGCCCCACTTCGCCGAGCCGCCGCACCCCGGCGATGACGCCCCAAACGTGGTCGTCGTGCTGCTCGACGACACCGGCTTCGCCCAGTTCGGCTGCTACGGCTCCGACATCGACACCCCCAACGTCGACGCTCTGGCCGCCGCCGGGGTGCAATTCACCAACTTCCACGTCACCCCCCTGTGCTCCCCGACCCGGGCCGCCCTCCTGACCGGTCGGTCGCAGCACGCCGTCGGCATGCGGGGCGTGTCCAACTGGCGCACCGGCTTCCCCAACCAGCTCGGTCACATCTCCAACGCCGCCGCGACGATGGCCGAGGTGCTCAAGGCCGAGGGCTACACCACGTTCTGCGCCGGCAAGTGGCACCTCGCCCCCACCCAGGACACCTCGGCCGCCGGGCCCTTCGACCAGTGGCCCCTCGGGCGGGGCTTCGATCGGTTCTACGGGTTCCTCGAAGGGGAGACCGACCAGTTCCACCCCGAGCTGGTGCGGGACAACAGCCCCATCGATCCGCCGTCGACGCCGGCGGAGGGCTACCACGTCTCGGAGGATCTGGTCGACCAGCTGCTGCTGATGATCAACGACAGCCGGGGGGTCCGACCCGACCGTCCCTTCTTCGCCTACCTGCCCTTCGGCGCCACCCACGCCCCTCACCAGGCGCCCCAGGCCTACCTCGACAAGTACCGGGGTCGCTACGACGAGGGGTGGGACATCGTCCGGCAGCGGTGGTACGAACGCCAGCTCGATCTCGGCGTCATCCCGCCGGGGACCACGCTCGCACCCCGCAACCCCGGTGTCGACGCCTGGGACGAGCTGCCCGACGTGCAACGCCGTCTGGCCTGTCGCCTGCAGGAGGCCTTCGCCGCCTTCCTCGACCACACCGACGACCAGATCGGTCGCCTGGTCGAGGGGCTGCGGGCCATGGGTCAGCTCGACAACACCATCCTGATCGTGCTGGCCGACAACGGCGCCTCACAGGAGGGCGGCCCCTTCGGCGTCATGCACGAGATGAAGTTCTTCAACGGCATCCTCGAATCGCCGGAGGAGGCGATCGAACGCATCGACGACATCGGCGGCCCACGAAGCCACACCAACTATCCGTGGGGTTGGGCCCAGTGCGGCAACTCGCCCTTCCGGTGGTACAAGCAGAACACCCACGAGGGCGGCGTCCACGTGCCCCTGGTGGTCCACTGGCCCGACGGTCTGGCCGACGAGGCTGGTACGCAGCGTCCGCAGTTCGTCAACGTGTCCGACATCGCCCCCACGATCTACGAGCTCCTCGGCGTGACCCCGCCCGACACCTACAGGGGCGTCCCCCAATTGCCGGTCACCGGCCACTCCTTCCGCTCGATTCTGGCCGACCCCGAAGCCCCCGCCACCAACACCCTGCAGTACTTCGAGAACGGTGGAAGTCGGGCCCTGGTGGCCCAGCTCGACGGTGTGTGGTGGAAGGCGGTGACCAAGCACAACCCGGGCGACGACTTCGACGCCGAGCCGTGGGAGCTCTACAACCTCAGCGTCGACCCCTCCGAGTGCGACGATCGGGCCGAGGCCGAGCCGGACCTGCGGGACCAACTGATCGGGCTGTGGTGGCAGGAGGCGGACCGCCACGGCGTGCTCCCCCTCGACGATCGCGGCTTCGAGCTGTTCCAGCCGGTGCTCAGCGAGCACTCGCCCCATCGTCCCGACCGACGCTACGTGTACCGTCCGCCGATGTCGCCATTACCGGCTCAGCCCTCGGCCTCGGTCGGCGGGCGGGCGTTCGATCTGGTGGCCCGGGTCACGACGTCGCCCGGCGACGAGGGCGTGCTGTGGGCCACCGGCACCGAGAACTCCGGCTGCTCGGTGTTCGTCCAGGACGGCAGACTCGTCGTCGACTACAACGCCTTCAACGACCACACGATCGTGGAGTCGACGATCGAGGTGCCACCCGGCGACAGCACCCTCCGCGTGCACCTCGAACGCGACAGCCGCACCACCGGCTGGGCCGAGGTGTCGATCGACGGGGAGCCGTGCGGTCGGGGGGCGATCCCGTTCTACATGCGGATGGTCTCCTCGGTCGGCTCCAGCCTGGGCCGGGACCACGGCTCGGCGGTGTCGGACCGGTACCGGGCACCCTTCGCCTTCACCGGCACCCTGCACGACGTGACGATCACGCTCCCCCAGCGGAGGAGCCGGAGCGAAGCGGCGGCCAATGCCGCCGGCGAGATGTCGCGCCAGTAGGTCGACGCCGCAGCGCTGCGGGCCGCCGAGGCGGTCGGACTCGGCCCGCCCGCCGGATCAGAGGGCGAGTTCGGCCACCATGGCCGGGATCTCGTCGAGCTCGGCCCGGCCGAAGGCGAGCTGGCGGCCGAACTGGAGGATGGCGCCGGCCGTGACCGCGCTCGATCCGGCCGCCCCGAGTTGGTCGAGGCGCATCCGGAGGTGGCGGTAGGGATCGACGCCGTCGAGGCTGCCGATGCGGAGCAGCTCGTCGCCGATGGTGAACAGCACCCGCCCCACCGGCTCGGCCTGGGCTTCGAGCAGCTTGGTCACATACACGGTGGCGTGGCGCTCGACGCCCTCGGTCGCCCGTTGCTCGAGGTCGAGGAAGAGCCGGGTGGCGACCGCGGCGAGGAGCCCGGCCCGACTCTCGTAGTGATAGTGGATCGTGCTCTTGGTGACGCCGGCGTCGCGGGCGATGTCCTCCAGGGGCACGTCCGGCGACCCCTGGCGCACGAAGGCGGCGAAGGCGGCCTCGGTGATCGCGGCCCGGGTCGCGGTGCGTCGTTCCGCCTGCGTGGCCACGGTGGAAGGGTACTCGGGCCGGTCATCTTGACGACATACTGACCGTCAGTCAGTATGTTGCGATGTCGGCAACCGTCGTGAATCGGGTCACCCCGACCATCGCCCCCAACGACCACCCCTACCTCAACGGGGCCTGGACCCCGCAGTACGAGGAGGTCGACGCCACCGAGATGGAGGTGATCGGCGAGATCCCCACCGACCTCGACGGCATCTACGTGCGCAACACCGAGAACCCGGTGCACGACTCGATCGGTCTCTACCATCCCTTCGACGGCGACGGCATGCTCCACGCCATGTCGTTCCGCAACGGGCGGGCCACCTACCGCAACCGGTTCGTGCGGACCGAGGCGTTCCTGGCCGAGGCCGAGGCCGGTCACGCCCTGTGGGCCGGTCTCACCGGCAACCCGAAGAAGTCGCAGCGGCCGGGTTGGGGTGCCCGGGGCGACATGAAGGACGCCTCGTCGACCGACGTGATCGTCCACGCCGGGGAGATCCTGTCCACCCACTACATGTGCGGCGAGGGCTACCGGCTCGACCCCGCCACCCTGGACCAGGTCGGCACCGCCAACTGGGTGCCGCCGGAAGGGGTGTCAGCCCATCCCAAGGTCGACCTGGAGACCGGCGAGCTGCTGTTCTTCAACTACGGCAAGCAGGCGCCCTACATGCACTACGGCGTGGTGGGCCCCGACCGGAAGCTCAAGCATCTCATCCCGATCGAGCTGCCCGGGCCGCGGCTACCCCACGACATGGCCTTCACCCGCAACCACTCGATCCTGGTCGACCTGCCGTTCTTCTGGAACGCCGAGTTGCTCGAGGCCGGCTTCCACGTCCCCACCTTCCACGATCACCTGCCGACGCGCTTCGCCATCGTGCCCCGCTACGGGAGCCCGACCGAGATCCGCTGGTTCGAGGCCGACCCGACGTTCGTCCTCCACTGGATGAACGCCTACGAGGAGGGTGACGAGATCATCCTCGACGGCTACTTCCAGGAGGACCCCGACCCCGACCCGCTCGACGCCCCGGGTCGCGATCCCCGCCTGGCCCGGATCATGGCCGGGATCGACGAGCAGTCGTTCCGGCCCAAGCTGCACCGGTGGCGGTTCAACCTGCGCACCGGTCGCACCACCGAGGAACGCCTCGACGACCGCATCCTCGAGTTCGGCATGTGGAACCAGCGCTACGCCGGGCGCAAGAACCGCTACCTCTACTCGACGACGACCGAGCCCGGCTTCTTCCTGTTCAACGGTCTGGTCAAGCACGACCTCGAGGCCGGTACCAGCGTCGAGCTCGACTTCGGCCCCAACCGCTTCGGCAGCGAGGCCCCGTTCTGCCCCCGGCGAGGGGCCACGGCCGAGGACGACGGCTACCTGGTGTCGTTCATCACCGACGTCGACCACGCCCGGTCGGAGTGCGTGGTGATCGACGCCCGTGACGTCGCTGGCGGGCCGCTGTGCCGCATCATCCTGCCCCACCAGATCTCCAGCGGAACGCACGCCACCTGGGCCAGCGGTGAGGAGATCGCCACCGCCCGACCGTGACCGGCCCGACGGCCGTCGCTACGGTGAGCGCATGAGCACCCCCGAGAAGGTGACACCGCAGATCGCCGCCGTCGAGGCCATCATGGCGGCCTGGCGGGACCGGCGGATCGAGCCGGTGCTCGACCGGCTGCACGACGACATCGAGTTCACCTACGCCATCGGCAAGCGCCCGATGGTCGGCAAGGAGCGAATCCGGGGGCTGCTGGAGTTCCTGCAGACCCACCAGCGCGACGTGCAGTGGCGTACCGTGCACCGGGCCCAGACCGGCGACGTGGTGTTCGTCGAGGGGGTTGACGATTTCGTCAACCCCGACGGCCACCACGTGCGCACGCCTCACGTCACCGTCTTCGAGTTCGAGGGCGACGAGGTCATCCGCTGGCGGGACTACTACGACCAACGGCAGATGGAGGCGGCCGAGGCGGGGGAGCCCTCCTCGGAGTGGCTGCTGCCCCTGGTGGCACCCGACCGCGGTCGACGCTGACCGCCCGGATGCAGCCGACCGGCTGCTGGTAACGTCGTCTCGGTCCACAGGAGTTGGGGGCGACCGGTCGTCGAGGGGCCACCGGTTCGCCGCCTGCAACGTGGAGGGACGGACCGAGTGGGCAATGACCTGGGAATCGAGGGCCTCTCCGATCTGACCGAGATCGGAGTGGGCGGCTTCGCCACGGTGTACGCCGGCCGCGACGACGTGTTCGATCGCCGGGTGGCGGTCAAGGTGCTGCAGTCGGCCGACCCCGACGCCCTGCGACGCTTCCGCCGCGAGTTGTTGCTGATGGGCAGCCTGGCCGACCACCACCACATCGTCACCCCCTACCGGCCGGGCGAGTCGGCCAAGGGCCACCCCTACGTCGTGATGGAGTACCTCGGCGGTGGGTCGCTGGCCGACGTGCTCGACCAACGGGGCCCGCTGCCGTGGGACGAGGCCGTCGGCCTGATCGCTCCCATCGCCGACGCCCTCGGGGCCGCCCACGCCGCCGGGGTCGTCCACCTCGATGTGAAGCCGGCCAACATCCTGCTCAACGACGACGGCGTGCCGAAGCTGACCGACTTCGGCATCGCCGTCCTGCAGGAGGCGACGGTGACGATGCGGGCCTTCACCCTCACCCACACCGCACCCGAGACCTTCGCCAGCGGCGAGGACGAGCGCGATCACCGCTCCGACCTCTACTCCCTCGCCTCCAGCCTGTTCCAGCTCACCACCGGTGCCGCCCCCTACGCCCGCGGCCGCACCGACTCGATGGAAGCGCACATGGTGCGCATCCTCACCTTCGAGGTGCCGTCGTCGGGCCTCGGCCCCGACCACGACCGGTTCTTCGCCCAGGCCCTGGCCAAGGAGCCCGAGGATCGACACCAGACGGCGGAGGCGTTCCGAGCGGCGCTGGTGGGGCTGGGCCCGGCGGCCGGGGGTGCGTTCGACGGGGCCGGCAGCGGTCCGCCAACCTCGGGCACGGCCGAGACGGTCCACGCCCGCCACCGGACCACCCCGGCGCCGGCTCCGGTGCCGGAGTCGGTGTCGGAGTCGGTGCCGGTCGTCGAGCCGGAACCGGCGCTCGGTCGCCGCTGGCCCCTGGTCGGCGCCATCGGCGTCGTGCTGACGCTGGCCGCCACCGGCGGGGCGTGGGGCGTGGCCCGGCTCGGGGGCGAGGCGCCGCCGAGCACCTCGGCCCCGCCGATCGGCTCCGACGTCGTCGCCTCCGCAACCACGGTCCCGGTCGCCGTCGACGACCCGCTCGTCCTCGGTGGCCACGTCAACATCGTCAACAAGGTCATCCCGATCGAGACCTCCGAGGGCCTCCGCCTCGCCTCGGGCAGCTCCACCGGCCTCATCCGCCTCTGGGACCCGTCGGTCAACGGGGGAGACCCGCAGGTGCTCGAAGGCCACGCCTCCTCGGTCTGGTTCCTCACGGTGCTCGGCGACGGTCGCCTGGCCTCGGCCAGCGGCGATGCCACGGTCCGCATCTGGGACATCGACGATCTCGACGCCGAGCCCGTGGTGCTCCGAGGGCACACCGGCGACGTGTACGACATCCTCGAACTGACCGACGGTCGCCTCGCCACCGGCGGCCTCGACGGGTCGGTACGGGTGTGGCCGCCGCTCGACACCGGTGGTGACGAGCTGGTGCTCGGCGGGCACGACGGCGCCGTCTCCAGCCTGGTCCAGCTGTCGGACGGTCGCCTCGCCACCTCCGGCGCCGATGGCCTGATCCGCCTTTGGGACCTGGACGACCCGGCGGTCGGCACCGCCGAACCGGTCACCCTCAGCGGCCACGAGGGGCAGGTCTGGAAGATGATCCCGCTGTCGGACGGCCGCCTGGCCTCGACCGGCGACGACGCCACGGTCCGGGTGTGGGATCCGACCCGGCCCGAGGTGGCGCCGGTGGTGCTGGCCGGCCACCAGACCCGGGTGCGGGACATCGTCCAGCTGCCCGATCGACGGATCGCAGCCTCGGCCACCGACGGCGCCATCCGCATCTGGGATCCGGCCGCCCCCGCCACCGAGCCGGTCGTGCTCGACGGGCACGCCGAGGCGTCGCAGGTGCTGGTGCTGTTGGCCGATGGGCGGCTGGCGTCGGCCAGTGTCGACGACACCGTCCGCATCTGGGACCTCGACGACCCGACCGCCGAGCCCGTGGTCTACGAGGGTCACGGCGACGACGTCTACACCCTGTCCCAGCTCGACGACGGACGGGTGGCATCGGCCGGGCTCGACACCGACGTCCACGTCTGGACTCCCGCTCCGGGCTGAGCCCCTATGGCGCCCGTCACCCCTACGGGGCATAGGGGGATGTCCCGGATGCCGGGGAACCCCTCCCGGTGCAGTGTCTCCTCACGGAGATGACGAGAGAGGGAACGTCATGGAAGCAGGAGCACGCAAGCAGGGGATTCTGGTCGCCACCGCCACGCTGGCCGTCGGCGCCGCCGCCGTGGCACTGGTGCTGGCCGCACCGCAGCCGCCGGCCGAGGTGCAGGCCGGTGTTCCCGGCCAGACCAGTCCGTCCGTCACCTCGCCGCCCCCGGCCATCGACACCCCCGAGCCCGACGGTGACGGCGGCTCGGTGACCGAGACCACCGACGGCCCGACCGAGACCTCCGAGGCTCCGATCGTGTCGACCGTGCCGCCTGCGCTCGACCCGGTCGACGAGGAGCCCGAGCCCGGCCCGTCGGACGACGGCACGACGACGCTGCCTCCCCCCATCACCACGCCGCCGGCGGTCGACACCCCCGAGGAGCCTCAGCAGGCCCCGGTAGCCCCTGAGCCGGTGTCGGTGTCGACGACGGCCGCCCCGGCCTCCAGCACCTCTCCCACCGCCGGGTCCTCCGATACCCCCGCCCAGCTGCCGGCCGCTCCCGCCACCACCCGGCCTCAGCCGGCCGACACCGCTCTGCCGCAGCCGGTCGACCCGCCCCTGGCCGGCTGACCGATGACCATCTCCAAGAGGGCAGCGACGGCGCTCGATGAGCTGACCGTCGAAGACGGGGGATCGATCGGGCTCTCGACGGCGGTCCGCCGCCGTCGGGGGCTCGTCGGTTCGGGGCTGGCCGCCGTCGTCCTCGTGCTCGGCCTCGTCGGCGCCACCGCCCTCGGGGTGGACGTCGCCGGGGCCATCGCCCGGGTCGCCCTCGGCGAGGAGCAGGCCGGAGGTCTCAGCGAGGAGGAGATCGCCGAGCTGCGCAGCTCGCTGGAGGCCAACCCGTCGCTGGTGGCGACCGCCGACCCGGGCCAGCGTCGGATCGTGGCCTACGCCGGGCCCGGGGCCGACGCCGACGAGCTCCACGTCTTCGAGTATGACGTCGCCCACCCCGAGCACTTCCTGTCGGTCGCGACGTTCGACGACATCGACCACCTCGCCGACGAGCGGCTCGAGGTGTACCTGCCGGTCCGTCCCAACGGCACGGTCGGTTGGATCGACCTGGCCGACATCACGCTCACCGAGCACCGCTACCGGATCGAGATCGACACCGGTGATCATCGCCTCGCCGTGTTCGACGGCACGGAGCAAATGGTCGACACCCCGATCGGGGTCGGTACCGGGGCCACCCCGACGCCGCTCGGGTTCTTCTTCACCTCGACCCTCTACGACGTCCCCGATCCCGACGGCGCCTACGGCCCCTACGCCTTCGGTCTGTCTGGCTACAGCGAGACCGTGTTCGACTTCAACGGCGGCGACGGCGTGATCGGCATCCACGGCACGAACGACAAGGCCTCGTTGGGCACCGACGTGTCGCACGGCTGTGTGCGCCTCGACAACGATGTGATCTCGATGTTGGCCACCACGATCCCCCTCGGCACCCCGGTGTTGATCACGGCCTGAACGCGCCCACAAAGCGTCGTCTGATCGCCCGGTTTGCGCCCTGGCGGATACGTATCAGCCTGATATGGTTCCGGCGGTTTCCCCGGTGGGCGCGACGGTGGGTGGCGGTCCGGTCGCCGCTCCCCGGAGGGACAAGGCGACGTGCGGGATGGTGATGTATGCCCTCGGATCTTCCAGAGCAGGCCGACGAGTCGGCCGAGTCGGCGGACACGGCCGTTCGACGAGGGCCGCAACTGGTTGTCCCGGTGGCGGCGATCGCCGTCGTCGGGGCGCTGCTGGCGGTGATCGTGATCCGGAGCGGGGGAACACCGGCGGTCGAGACCGTCGAGTACCAGGACAACCTGGCCATGATCCGGGCGCAGACCGGCCGCAACACCAACCACGACGCCTCGCCCGAACGGGACGTGCCCCAGTCCCGGCTCGACACTTCCGACCAGTCGGTCAACATCACCAACGACCGCAGCGACTACCTGGCCTGGGGTGAGGTGGGCGACGACTATCTCCACCAGGAGTTCGCCTTCCCCATCGACAGCGGCGGCCAGTTCCGCATCGCCTGCGAGTTCTCCCACTTCGCCTACGACGACCCGATTCTCCATCCCGGTCAGCCCGGTGGCGCCCACCTCCACATGTTCTTCGGCAACACCGACATCAACGCCTTCTCCACCTACCGGTCGATGCGGGATACCGGCGGTTCCACCTGCAACGGCGGCGAACTCAACCGCAGTGGCTACTGGGCGCCGGCCATGATCGACCCCGATCCCGAGGCGCCCGGCGGCGCCTGGGTGCGGGTGCCGGAGCGCATCGTCGTCTACTACAAGGGCGAGGTGCTGGCCAACGGCTCCACCCCGGAGTCGGTGTCGGGCGGGGCCCAGCCCTACCGGCCCAAGATGGCCAACGTCGCCCCCACCCCGGGCGTGGCCGAGATCCCGCTGGCCGAGGGCGGCCTCGGCGGTTCCGGTCTCCCCGAGTGGAAATGCTCCAACAACTTCAGCGCCCCCGGCGTGCCCGAGACCGTCGGCCGCATACCGGACTGCGACGGCGACACCTGGTACTCCGAAGCCGATGATCAGTGGACGGTGCTGGAGATGGAGGTCCGGTTTGAGAACTGCCTCAACACCGACAAGTCCGATGACGACTGGACGGCTTGGGAGACCCGGGGTGCGCAGGGCTGGTTCGTGGCCAACTGCACCGGCGAACTGGAGAACCCCGACGACTGGGACGACACCTACGAGGTCTTCCCTCACCTCGAGTACTTCGTGAACTACCGGGTCGACCCCGGCGAGGACACCAGCGACTGGTTCCTCTCCTCCGATGTATCGCCTGGCACGTTCGCCCTGGCCGGCGAGCCCGGTCACAGCATCCACGCCGACTGGTGGGGGGCCTGGCACCCCAGAATCAACGAGGAATGGCTGGACAACTGCGTCAACGTCGGCTCGAACTTCGGGTCGGGGATCGGCTCTGGCTGCGGTTTCGGGTACCTGAGCGACGGCGGCCCGGACAACAGCGCCCCGGTCCCCGGTCGGGCCCTGGTCCGCCGCCCCGAGTGGAACGGGACCGGCAAGATCCCCCTCGCCACCCTCTTTGAGGAGCTGTGTGGACCCCTCGACCCTGATCACGCCTACGACACGCCGCAGTCCGGGGCGCTGTGTAAGAACGCGCTCTGATCGGGTCGGCGGGCCGGGACGGCTCCCGACTCGGGGTCGCTCCCGGATCCGGACGGCGGCCGGGCGGTGCGTGCGAAACCCGGTCGCCGTCGATGCCGGTCCCGGGGCGGCGGCACCCCCGGCGTGGAAGACTGCATGCCGATGCTCGGATCGAGAACCAACCCGTCCCCCTCCCGGGGCCGCCGCGGCCCTGCGGCCCGCCGACCGGTCTTCGCCTTCCTCGCCGCGCTGGCGATGATCACCCTGCTCGCCGCACCCGCCGGAGCGCAGTCCGACGCCGAGGCCGAGGGCGCGCCGGAGGGAGCGCAGGAGCTGGCCGAGCGGCATGCGCCGATCCTCGTGGTCCGACCGCCGAGCGAGCTGTGCAAGGCCGACGGCGAGCGGTTCCTGCCCATCGACGTCGACGCCCTCCTCGACAACGACCAGGTGCTGCTCCGCCAGGTCGGGCGGGAGGACCCGGTGGTCGAGCGGGGGCCGTCGGCCGCCGATCTGTTCGACCACGGCGAGGGCTTCTACCTCGACTTCCCCGGAGGCGCCCTGGCCCCGGGCTGTATCTACGACGCCGACGACGGCCGCTTCCGGGTGTCGGCCGAGGGCGACGAGCAGGGGGCGGTGACGGTCTACGCCCACATCGCCACCGAGGACGGCCACGACGACAAGCTCGCCCTCCAGTACTGGTTCTTCTACTACTACAACGACTACAACAACCGGCACGAGGGCGACTGGGAGGGCATCCAGCTCCTCTTCGACGTCGGCACGGTGGCCGAGGCCCTCGACACCGAGCCCGCCAGCGTCGGCTTCGCCCAGCACAGCGGCGGTGAGCTGGCGACGTGGGACGGCGGCAAGCTCGAACTCGACGGCGATCGGCCCGTCGTCTACCCGTCGGTGGGCTCCCACGCCTCCTACTTCGGCACCCAGCTCTACATCGGTCGCAGCGGATCCGAGGGCTTCGGCTGCGACGACACCCAATCGGCCGCCACCCGCCACGATCCCGAGGTGGTGGTGCTTCCCGACGAGGTCACCGATCCCGACGACCCGCTGGCCTGGCTCGATTTCGACGGCCGCTGGGGCGAGCGACACAGCGGACCGTTCAACGGGCCGAAGGGCCCGACGACGAAGTCCCGCTGGACCGAGCCGATCACGTGGCACGACGAGCTGCGCACGTCGAGCGTGATCATCCCCGGCGGTGCCGACTCCGACGCTCCGTTCGTGAACACGTTCTGCTCGCTGGTGGCCTTCGGCTCCCAGCAGTACATCAACGCCCTGCAGAACCCGCTTCGGCTCCTCCTCACCGTGGCCGCGGTGGGCCTGGTGGCCGCCGTCGCCCTCACCCGCACCGACTGGAACGGCGTGGCCGCGACCCCGATCGTGCGCCGTCGGCGGGTCGGCCAGATCGTGCGGGTGGCGGGCCGCACCTATCGCCAGCACCCCCGCCGGTTCATCACCATCGGCCTGTTCTACATGCCGGTGGCGTTGTTGTTCGCCGGGTTGACCGAGCTGCTCGGCGCCCTGACGCCGACCGACAGCGAGAGCGAGCTGTTGGCGTTCCTCGCCTTCCTGCTGACCACGTTCGCCTCGCTCGGGCAGGGCTTGGCCTACGTCCTCATCACCGCCGCCTTCGCCGCCATCTGGCTCGGGGCCGAGTCGGGCAAGGGCGTCTCGGGGCCCGACGGGGTCCGCGCCGTCATCGAACGGCGGGGTGATCTGGCGCGCACCTATCTGCGCCTGGTGGGCACCATCATCTTGCTCACCGTCACCATCATCGGCATCCCCCGGGCCATCCACCGGATCATCGCCTACCAGCTGTTCGGCTCGGTCATGATGGTCGAGGGACTCACCGGTCGGGCGGCCCTCCAGCGAAGCGTGGAGCTGGTGAAGGGACGGTGGCTCCACACCGCCTTCGCCGTCACCGCCTTCAGCGGCCTGGTGTCGCTGGCCAACGCCACCGTCGGCCTGGTCCTGCTCATCGTCCTCGCCGGCTTCCCACTGTGGTTGTTCTCCCTGGTGGCGGCGGCCGCATCGGCCCTCGTCGCCCCCATCTCGGCCGTCGGCTACCTCCTGCTCTACGGCGATGCCCGGGCCGAGGCCGACGACGCCCCCGACGCCGACCCGGCCGACACCGAGGACGACGACCCCCTCGACCCCGAGGTCGTGGCCCGCCACGTCGATCCGTCGGCCGAGCCCGTCCCTCACTGACGATCTCAGGTTCCGCTCAGGTTCGTCGGCGGGCGGGCCGAGGTTCCTCAGCCGATGTTCAGGGTCGGTTCAGGGCCGCCAAAGACGGCGCTCGCACACTCATCTCCGTCGCCCGACGCACCGACGCCTCGGGCCACCGGTCCGAACGGAGAACGAGTATGAGAAGGTCCCCCACCCGTAGCCTCGGTGTCGCCCTCGTCGGCCTCGCCCTGGTCGGTGCCGCCTGCAGCAGCGGCGATGAGACCGACGATGAGGCCGCTCCCGCCATCGTCATCGAGGGCAGCGACACCGAGTCGGCCGCCGCCGAGGGTGGCGCCGACGGCGCGGACAGCACCGATGGCAGCGGGGAGTCGGCCGGGTCGGCCGCCGCCCCCGACGACGAGGAGCTGGCCCTCGACTTCGCCCAGTGCATGCGCGACAACGGCGTTCCCGAGTTCGAGGATCCGACGGTCGACGCCGAGGGCGGCATCACGTTCGGCGGCGGCCCCGGTGGCGGACCGGACGCCATCGATCCCGAGGACCCGGCCGTCATCGACGCCTTCGACATCTGCGCCGAGCGTCTCGAGGGCGCCAGCTTCCTCCCCGGGGCCGACACCGACATCTCCGAGATCGAGGACAACCTCCTCGCCGTGGCCGAGTGCCTCCGCGACGAGGGCATCGACGTCGACGACCCCGACCTCGGCGGCGGCATCGGCCCGGGCTCGGGTGTGACCGGCCCGGCGGACATCTTCGGTGAGGGCTTCGACCCCGACGATCCGACCACGGCCGCCGCCATCGAGGTGTGCCAGTCGGTGTTCGCCCCCGGTGCAGGAGGGGGTAACTGATGGCCCGCTCCCACTGGCTTCTGGCCGCCGGCGCCGTCGTGGTCGCCGGCGGTGCCACCGCGGCCATCGTCGCCGCCGACGGCTCCACCTCCGACGCCGCCGAGGAGCCGACCACCCTCCGGGCGGTGCAGGCCGAAGAGCGTGATCTCATCGAGTACACGACGCTGGCCGGCACCATGACCTACGCCACCAGCACCGCCGTCACGGCGACGGCCGACGGCACGATCACGGCCGCCGTCGCCGACGGCGACGAGGTGGCCCGGGGCGATGTGCTCTACGAGCTCAACGCCGAACCGGTCACCGTCTTCTACGGCGACCTCCCCCTCTACCGACCGCTGGCCGAGGGCGACGAGGGCGACGACGTGGAGATCCTCGAGGCCAACCTTGCCGCCCTCGGCTACCACCTCGACGTCGACGACGACACCGACCTCGACGACGTGGCGGAGGACGAGGCCGACTACGACACCGACTTCACCGTCGACGGCGTGTTCGACGCCGCGACCGCCGACGCCGTTCGCCGGTGGCAGGACGACCTCGGTGTCGACGACACCGGCGTGGTCGACCCGAGTGCCGTCGTCGTCATCGACGGTCCGGCGACCGCCTCGGCCGTCGCCGTCGAGCGGGGCGACAACGTCCGGGCCGGTACCGAGCTGCTGTCGTTGAACGTGGGTGCCACCGTCATCACCTTCCACAGCCGGCACGCCGGCGAGTTCGACTCGATCGCCTCGCCCGGCGAGGTGGCAAACGGCGATCTGCTGTACGTCGTCGACGACGAGCCGGTGGCCGCCCTCCTCACCGACGACGACGAGCTCGTCCTCGATCGCAACCTGTTCAACGGCGTGTCCGACGGCGACGACGTGGAGGCGGTCGAGCAGCTTCTGGCCGACCTCGGCTACGACGCCGACGGCGACCTCGAGGTGGACGACACCTTCGACGGCGCCACCGCCGAGGCCGTCGAGGACTGGCAGGAGGATCTGGCCGACGAGTGGGACGAGGTCGACGTCGACGCCGTGATCCGCCCCGCCGACCTGGCCGTCGTCCCCACCGGCACCGTCCTCGGCGATCCCGTCGACCGCACGAGCGACACCGTCGCCACCGGCTCGGTGCTGTTCACCTCGATCGCAGTCGACGGCGCCCGGATCGTCACCACCGCCATCGACGTCGCCGAACAGTCGACCCTGGCCGAGGGCGACACGGTGGACATCGAGTTCCCCGACGGGGCCACGGTGGCGGGCACGGTGACCCACCTCGCCACCACCTCCACCCTCGACCCGACGAACCCCAACGCCGAGCCGCAGCTCGACGTGGAGATCACCTTGAGCGAGGTGCCGGCGGAGGTCGAGCGGTTCAGCGAACTCGACGTCGACGTGCTCCTGGTCGACGAACTCACGGCCGGGGCCACGGTCGTTCCCGCCTCGGCCCTGCTCGCCACCGCGGAGGGCGGCTACGCCGTCGAGGTGGTCGACGACGCCGCCACCGGGGCCACCACCCTGATCGAGGTCGAGCCCGGCTCGTTCACCGACGGGTTCGTGGCCGTGACCGGCATCACCCCCGGGACCGCCGTGGTGGTGCCGTCGTGACCGCCGCCCTCGAACTCCGCAACGTGACCAAGGAGTACCCGGGTCAACCCCCGGTGAAGGCCCTCGACGACGTGTCGGTGCGCATCGAGCACGGCGAGCTGGTGGCCGTCGTCGGCCCCTCGGGCAGCGGCAAGTCCACCCTCCTCAACGTCATGGGCACCCTTGACCGACCGACCGAGGGCATGGTGGCCATCGACGGCACCGACACCGCCAAGCTCAGCGACGGCGCCGTGGCCGGGGTCCGCTCCCGCAACATCGGCTTCGTGTTCCAGCAGTTCTTCCTGCTGCCCGGCATGTCGGCGGTCGACAACGTGGCCAACGGCCTCATCTATCAGGGCGTCGGGATGGCCGAGCGTCAGGCGCGGGCGGCCGACGCGTTGGAGCGGGTCGGCCTCGGCCACCGGCTCGGTCACGAGCCGAACCAGTTGTCGGGCGGCGCACGCCAGCGGGTGGCCGTCGCCCGGGCCCTGGTCCACAAGCCGGCGTTCGTCCTGGCCGACGAGCCGACGGGCAACCTCGATTCCCGCTCGACGGCGGCCGTGATGCAGCTCATCGCCGACCTCCATGCCGAGGGCACCACCATTGTCGTGATCACCCACGACACCGAGATCGCCGAGGCCCTGCCCCGGCGGGTGGCCGTGCTCGACGGTCGGATCCAGGCCGACAGCGGCACCCCGTTCGAGACCGTGGCCGGCGCCGCCACCCACCCCGGAACCGGTGGCGACGGGTCCCGACCCGACCTGGAGGCGGTGTGATGGCGGCGGCCACGATCGATCCCTCCCCCGACGGCATGGCGGCGGCCCCACCCCGGAGCCGCCTACGGCCGATCGACGTGCTGCGGGTGGGGGCCTCGGGGCCGCGGGCCCGACGGATGCGGACAGCGCTGTCCGCCCTCGGCGTCTCCATCGGGATCGCCGCCCTCGTCGGCGTGCTCGGACTGTCGGAGTCGTCCCGTTCGGCCCTGCTCGACGAGATCGCCAGCCTCGGCACCAACCTCCTCACCGTCGAGGCGGGGGGTGGCTTCGGGGCCGGCGACAGCGAGCTGCCCGACACCGCTGTGGCCACCATCGGCCGCATCGACACGGTCACCGACGTCAGCGCCGTGTGGCAGGTCGACGTCGACGTCTACCGAAACGAGTTCATCCCCGAGGGCCAGACCGGCAGCGTGCAGGTGGTCGCCGCCGACACCGAGCTGGTCGACACCCTCAATGGCGAGCTGGCCGAGGGCCGCTACCTCGACGATGCCACCGCCGCCTACCCCAACGCCGTGCTCGGCTCGGTGGCGGCGGAGCGGCTCGGTATTCACGGTCTGGACGAGCCCACCTACGTGCTGATCGACGACGAGCAGGTGGAGGTGATCGGCATCCTGGAGGAATTCCCCCTGGCCGCCGACCTCGACCGGGCCGTCATCATCGGCACCGAGGCGGCGCAGAGCCACTTCGACGCCGGTGACGCCCCGGCCGTGGTGTACACCCGGGTGACCGACGGGGCGGTCGACACCACCCGCGATCTGTTGCCGACCACCGCCGACCCCGAGAACCCGGAGGAGGTGACCGTCAGTCGACCGTCCGAGGCCCTGGAGGCCCAGGCCGCGGCCGACGACGCCCTCACCACGTTGTTCCTGGGACTGGGGGCGGTTGCACTCCTGGTCGGCACCATCGGAATCGCCAACGTGATGGTGATCGCCGTCATCGAGCGGCGGGGCGAGATCGGCCTGCGCCGAGCCCTCGGCGCCACCCAGGCCCACATCCGACGGCAGTTCCTCACCGAGGCCGTGATCCTGTCGGCCCTGGGTGGGGTGGCGGGCGTGGTGATCGGGGTGGTGGCCACGTTCGTCTACGCCACATCACAAGGATGGCGGGTGGTGATCCCGGCCGAGGCCGCCTTCGGCGGTCTGGTCGCCGCCATCGTCATTGGTGCGGTGGCCGGTCTCTACCCGGCGATGCGAGCAGCCAAGCTGGCGCCAACGGAGGCGCTGCGGGCGTAACCCGCCCGTGATCCTGCAGGCGTAGCCCGCCCGCAGTTCAGCAGGCAGAGCCCATCGTCGGGCGGAGCGGGTGGGGCGGGTGTCGGGTCACGGTGGCGACCGACTCCCCGCCCCACCCAGAACCCGCGCCCACGTTCACCCGTCGGGCCCGTTTCCGGCCACCCGGATACGGCCGACCCGGGCCCGACGAAAAAACCGCCGGACTCGGTGAGAAGATCGATGTGCTGCTGAACTGCAACCGAACGACCTGGAGGAGGCGGCGACGGTCGAGAGTTGACCCCGCATGGCGACCAGGCCCCCTCACGCCCGCTCCGAGCGGGAACCAATCGCCCCGTCACGGCTGGGACTCCCTCCCCTGGCCGTGGCGGGGCACCCCCTTTCCCGGGTCATGACCGGTCGCCGCCGGAGGGGAACCAACTGGGGTGGGCGACCCGAACCGTGGCAGCATGCCTCATGCTCGATTCCCCCAAGGCCTGGTCGGTGGCCGTCGCCTCCGCCATCATCTCCGGCACCGCCTTCGGGACCGTCTACACCTTCGGCACCTTCTTCGAGGCCATGGCCGACGAGTTCGGGGCCGGGCGGGGATCGACGGCGGTGGTGTTCGCCGTCACCCTCTTCCTCTTCTTCGGGACCGGGGCCGCCTCCGGCTTCCTCGGCGACCGGTACGGGCCGCGACCCCTGGTGTTGTTCGGCGGCACCCTGTTCGTGGCCGGACTCCTGCTCACCAGCCGGGTCGATGAGCTGTGGCAGGGCTACCTCACCTACGGCATCGGCTGCGGGCTCGGGGGCGGCATCTTCGTCTCGCCGATGTTCGCCGCCGTGGCCGGTTGGTTCGAGAAGTACCGGGCCCTGGGCCAGGGCGTGACCGCCACCGGTAACGGGATCGGCACCCTGGTGCTGCTCCCCACCGCCAACCGCCTCATCGAGGACGACGGTTGGCGATCGGCCTACCAGACGCTGGCCATCGTGGCCGCCGTGGTGTTCGTCGTATGCAGCCTGTTCCTGTCCCGACCGCCGGTCGACGCCCCACCCGCTGCTCTGCAGCACCTGAAGGCGGTGTTGCGGACCACCTCGTTCCGTCGGCTCAGCGTGAGCGCCGCCCTGTCGTCGGCGGCCCAGGCGTGTGCCTTCGCCTTCACCGTCATCTTCGCCACCGACGCCGGGATCAGCTCCGGCCGGGCGGCGCTCCTCGTGGGCTGCATCGGCGCCGCCAGTATCTTCGGCCGTCTGTTGCTGACCGCGCTCAGCGAGCGCACCGGACCGGTGCCGATGCTCCGCTACTGCTTCGCCGGTCTCCCCGTCGCCTTCACCGTGCTGCTCTTCGCCGGCGGGAGCTATGCCCTGCTCCTCACCTACGCCGTCCTGCTCGGTTTCTCCTACGGCGGGTTGGTGGCGTTGATGGGGGCGGCGTCGGCCCACCTGTTCGGCGTGCGGGGCCTGGGCCCCGTGATGGGCTCGGTGTTCCTCGGGGCCGGGGTGGGCAGCCTCCTGTACCCGCCCTTCGTCGGCTGGTTGGCCGATGCCAGCGGCGGCAACACCGTGCCCCAGATCGCCATCGTCGCCGTGGCCGTCGCCGGCTTCATCAGCCTGCTTCGCCTCAATCCCGACCCGGTCCCGGCCGAGGAGCTCGCCGTCGACACCCCGGCCCCGGCCTGAGCCCCGGGGTGGCGCCGCCCGCCGCCCGACCGCTCGGCCCGAGCGGTGACGGCGGCGGTGACTAGGACGTGAGCGTCCACGCCTCCCGCCAGCTCAGCGTGCGCTCGGTGTGGATGACCGAGCGGACGTAGATCCGGGCGGCGGCCCCGATCACCAGCACGGCGGCGATGGCGGTGATGACCATGGCGCCGCCGACCTCCCACCAGAGGGCCTCGCCGGCGGCGATCCGCCCCGGCATGGCGAAGGGGGCGACGAAGGGGATCCACCCCAGCACCCTGGACAGGAGCGAGTCGGGGGAGGAGGCCGTGATCGTGGCGGCGACGTAGCTGAGGAGCATGATGATGCTCACCGGGGCCAGGGTGGACTGGGCGTCCTCCTGGCGGGGGGCCAGCGATGCGCCGGCGGCGAAGGTGGCGCCGTAGAGCAGGTAGCCGAGCAGGAACCAGGCCACCGAAGCCACCAGGAGGCCGGGGGTGATCGTGGACAGTACCGAGGAGCCGAAGATGGCCGAGGCGGCCAGGGCGGAGGCGGCGAGCACCACCACCTGCAGGAGACCGAGGGCGCCGATGCCGATGATCTTGCCCGCCAGCAGATCGCGGGCCTTGATCGACGACAGCACGAGTTCGACGACCTTCGACGACTTCTCCTCGAACACGCCGAGCATGATGTAGGCGCCCGAGATCTGTACGGCGATGAACAGCAGGACCACGGTGGCCACCGCCACCCCCTCCCGATTGTCCCGCTCGGGATCGGCCTCGAGCTCGGTCACGCTGAGCTCGCCGGCCGAGCCCAGGGCCTGGCCGATCTGGGCCTGGTCGAGACCGGCGTCGTCCAGGGCGCCGACGAGGCGGGCCTGCCCGTAGGCGGGGGTGAGGAGGGCGACCAGGCTGGGGCGGGTCCGCTCCATGACCAGCTCGGCGCCATCGACGACGACGACGTCGAGGTCGCCGTCGAGGACGGCGGTCTCGGCCTCGGCCCGGTCGTCGACGGTGACGAACTCGATCTCGGTGTCGTCGATGTCGGCCAGGGCCTGCACCGCTTCGGTGGCGCCCGCCGGTTGACCGCCGAGCAGGCCGATCCGGGTTGGGTCGTCCCGGTCGATGACGCTGATCACGCCGAACACGCCGAACAGCATGACCACCGTGGTGGCCAGGCCGATGAGGAAGGGACGGGAGAGGATGCGGGACCGGATCTCCCGGCCCACGACGAGGGGGATGGCTTGGCGTGCCGGCATCATCGGGCGTCTCCGTTCGCGCTGAGTTCTGCGGTGGGTGTGCCGGGCTCGATGCCGGTAACCAGTTGGGTGAAGACGTGTTCGAGCGACGGGTGGTCGTAGTCGAAGCGGCGGAGCCGGCCGAGGGCGGCGACCGCCGGCAGGAGACCGCTGACGTCGGCGGTGGTGTCGAGGCTGATGAGGGCGGACGAGGCGGAGCCGTCGATCACCTGTCCACCGGTACCGGCCAGGAGCCGGGGGAGGGCGTGGTCGAGCCGCTCCCGGGGGTTGGCCACCTCGATGTTGAGGTGGTGGACACCGGCCGAGGCTCTGACGTCGGCCACGGTGCCGGCGCGCCGCACCCTGCCCTCGGCGATGAGCACGACCTCATCGCACAGGCGCTCGACCAGGTCGAGCTGGTGGGAGCTGAACAGCACGGCTGCACCGGCCCGGGTCCGCTCCTCCAGCACGTCCTGCAGCGTCAGGAGGGCGACCGGATCGAGGCCGTTGAAGGGTTCGTCGAGGACCAGGAGCTCGGGGTCGTTGACCATCGCCACCGCCAGCTGGACCCGCTGTTGGTTGCCGTGGCTCAACTTCTCCAGGGGATCGTCGAGGCGGTCACCCAGGCCGAGGGCGTCGAGCAACTCCCGAGCCTGTCGGTCGGCCTCGCCCTTGCCCACCTGCTTGAGGCGGGCGAAGTAGGCGACCTGCTCCTTGATCTTCATCTTGGGGTAGAGGCCGCGCTGCTCGGGCATGTAGCCGAAGCGGTGGGTGTTGGCCACGGCCGGCTCGTCGCCCCACCGGATCGTGCCCTCGTCGGGCTCGACCAGCCCGAAGATCGATCGCATCACCGTCGACTTACCGGCGCCGTTCGGCCCCACGAACCCGACCAATCGGCCGGTGGGTACCGCCAGGGACGCATGGTCGACCGCCTGTACCTCGCCGAAGCGCTTGCTGAGCCCGTCTATCCGAAGCATGGGGACATCCTCGCCCCATTCGCCGAGGAGCGAAACCGTCCGATGGGTGGTTGGGGTCCGTCCCAGGGTGGACGGCGCGGTCAATCCCGAGGCGGAGGGGCCCTCGGCCGCCGCTACAGCTGCCGGACCAGGGTGAACAGGCCGAAGGCGACCAGGCCGACGCCTCCGATCCGGGTGGCGGTGGTGAGGGCGTCGGCGGAGAGTCGGGTGCCGAGGTCGCCGGCGGCCGAGCCGAGGAGCAGGTGCCAACCGAAGGAGGCGACGGCACCGCCGACGACGAACACGGCGAGCGAGGTCGCATGCCCGGCGAAGGGGAGGGCGCCGAGGATGGCGACCCACGCCCCGAACACCGTCGGGGTGAACACGGTGATGAGGAACAGGGTTCGGCCCGGCCGCCGTACCTCGACGGCGGCGGCGTGGACGGCGCCGGGACGTCCGATCAAGACCGCACCCATGGCCAGGATCAGCATCGAGGACACCACCTGCAGGGCGGCAAAGACCGACGCGGGAAGGCCGGCCCCGACCACGACGACGGTGGCGGCGAGTGCTGCGGTCACCACCTCGCCCACGGCCACCCCGATGCCGCCGCGGGCGCCGTGGCGTCGGCCGTGGGTGGCACCCACCTCGATCAGGGCCAGGGAGACCGGTCCGGGAGGGATGATGCTGATGAGGCCGATGGCGAAACCGAGGAAGAGGATGCTGGTGGACATGGCCGCAGTGTGTCCTGTCTTCTACCGCAGACGCGGCGGATCTCCATGGCTCAGTGAGGTCATGGCGGGATAGTATTCGGCGGTGGACGATCTCGACCGTAGAATCATCGGTGAACTCCAGCGTGACGCCAGGATCTCGCTCACCGACCTGGCCGAGCGCCTGCCCTTGAGCCTGTCGGCCACCAGCGAGCGGTTCCGCCGTCTGGTCAAGAGCGGTGTGCTGACCGGGTTCGAGGCGGTGGTCGATCCGGCGGCGGTCGGTCGGACGGTCGAGGCGCTGATCGACGTCCGCCTCAAGCCGGGGGCGTACTCCCCGACGATGGACCTCGACCTGCCGCAGCTGGCCGGGATCGTCGAGGCCATCCACGTGACCGGCCGGTTCGACCTGCAGTTGCGGGTGGTGACCCGAGACGTGCCCGAGCTCGACCAGTTGCTGGCGACGCTGATTGGCTCCGTCGGCGCCGAGGAGACCAACACCCGGTTGATCCTCCGCTCCCAGGACGGCTTCCCCCGCCCCCTCCCTCTTACCTAACCCCGAGCCGACTTCGGTATCCCCCAGCCGCCGCCGCCGTCATCGTCGGCCCCCCCCGGGGAGCAACCGGCACAGGCCTCGGGCGTCGCCACCGTCCGCGCTCTGGCGACGATCGCTCGTGTGTTGGGCCCCCGGGGTGGCGGGCCGATTGAGGCGTCGGTTGTCTGCGTCGTAGCGACGATCGCTCGTGTGTTGGGCCCCCCGGGGTGGCGGGCCGGTCGAGGTGTTGGTTGTCTGCGTCGTAGCGACGATCGCTCGTGTGTTGGGCCCCCCGGGGTGGCGGGCCGGTCGAGGTGTTGGTTGTTGGTTTTGTCCGCGTCGGAGCGACAACTGTCCAGCGCTCAGGTATGAAGCGGTCGTTGTCGCTCTGATGCGGGACCGGGTCGGCGCGTCGACGGTCGTTGTCGTCGCCGTTGGCGTCGTGGTGTCGGGCGGTGATGCTGCTTGGGAGTGTTGGCGCCCGCCGTTGTCGCTCCGACGCGGAGAAAGAGGCGATCTGCCGATCACGGGTGCAGCTCGGACTCGACCGGCGCTGTCGCTACGACGCGGAGATTTGCGCCTTGTCCCACCGGCTGAGGGCGAAGAACTCCACCGCGCCCCGATGGCCGATCACCGGGCTGACCATCGTGTCGACCACGGTCCAGCCGGCCGCCGTCAGCCCGGCCACCGCCACCTCGAGGGCCCGGTCGAGTTCGCTTCCCGTCGGCAGCTCACCGACCCCGAGCTCGAACATCGGCTTGACGAGGCCGACGAAGTGGCACCCGCCGGCGGGAACGTCGTTGGCCGCCAGCTGCTGCCCGACCTGGGTCAGCGACACCTTGGTCACGTCGCACACGATGACGTCGGGGCGATGGCCGAGCAGGGCGGGTGTCACATCGGCCACGTTCGTCCGCTCCAGCGACACCACCCGTTCGTCCTGACGAAGCGAGCCGAGCAGCTGGCCGTAGCCGACGTCGACGGCGAACACCGGCCCCGCCCCTCGATCGAGCAGCACCTGGGTGAAGCCGCCGGTGCAGGCCCCGAGGTCGAGGCCGATCGCCCCGTCGACGGACAGGTCGAAGTGATCGAGGGCGGCGGTCAGCTTGCGGACGCCCTGCAGGTTCTTCGACGGACGGACCACGATCCGGGCCGACGGCAGCACCTGGGACGACGGATTGGTGACGATGGCACCGTCGACCTGCACCCGGTTGTCGGCCAACGCCGCCTCCGGATCGTCGATCGGGGGATCCATCTTCTGCAACCGGCGCAGCAGCGCCTCCCGTCGGGCCACCTCTTCAGGCTAGGGCCGCAGGTCGAGCGGTCGGCTGTGCCGAGGGGGCCGTCCGCCTCCCCCCGGCAGGTACATCGCCCCGCCCGCTCGATGGGCGCCGACCGGGCAGGAGCGGCAGACTGGATGTCGTTCCGCCGCACACCCAAGAGGGAGGGGTCTGCATGAGGGCAGGTCGGACAGACACGAACGCGTTCATCGACACCGCTCGGCGGGGCCGGCGGTGGTGGTGGCCGGTGGCGCTGGTCGCACTGGCGCTGGTACTCGCCGCCTGCGGTGACGGTGAGACGGCGGCCGATGACACTGCCGGTGAAGCCATCGTCGAGGATGCCGTTGGCGAGACCGAGCCGGTCGAGGGATCCGATGAGGGTGACGAGCCCGACGACACCGGCTCGGAGGAGACCGCCGCCGAGGGTGCCGAGCCGGACGACGGTGGCGGTTCGGAGGACGCGGCCGCCGTCGACAGCGGTGAGTTGTCGGTTGAGATCGACTGCCCGCCGACGATCGTGCTGAACGAGCAGATGCTCTGCGACATCATCTCGACGGGCGCCGTGTCGGGGGAGTGGCGGCTGCCCGGCTTCACCGAGGAGCCGATCGAGATGGAGACCGTGCCCGGCAACAACGGCATCTTCGTCGAGCCGACCAACCCCGCCTTCGTCGGCGCCTGGTTCACCCTGACCGCCGAGGTCACCTCGGCCGACGGCGAGACGGCCATCGATCAGCACCGGTTCACCATCGAGTCGAGTGCCGCCAACGCCACCCTGATCGACGACCTCAACACCGTCACCACCTCGACACCGATCAATTTCGCCTCCGGGAGCGCCCAGATCGAGAGCGGCGACGTTCCAGCCCTGGATCGGGTGGTGGCGCTGCTGGTGGCGGCGCCCGACGCCACCATCGAAGTCGGTGGCCACACCGACGACGACGGCGACGATGCCGCCAATCAGGCGTTGAGCGAGGCCCGAGCCCAGGCCGTCGTCGACTACTTCGTCGCCTCCGGTGTCAACCCGCAGCAGGTGCAGGCCGCCGGCTACGGCGAAACCCAGCCCATCGCCGACAACGCCACGGCCGAGGGTAAGGCGGCGAATCGTCGGATCGAGTTCCGGGAGTCCGGCGGCAGTCCGTTCATCACCATCGACTGTCCGGTGGAGTTCGTACTCGGCGTGGAGACCCGGTGCGACATCGTCACCGCCAACGCCACCGATGGCGGCTGGCGCATCGACGGGTTCACCGACGGCGATGTCGGGCTGGCCACCATCCCCGGCACCAACGAGATCTTCATCCAGCCCACCAACCCAGCCGCCGTCGGTGGCACGTTCGTCATCGAGGTGACGGTGACCGACGCCGCAGGCCAGGTCGCCCGACAGGACCACACCTTCACCATCGTGGCCGAGTAGGAGCGGCCGTCAGGGCAGATCGGCACCGCCCCCTTGACCTGTCATATCGATCAGCGTCGATTCGTGGGTTCGGGCTCGATAGCCTGGATACATGCAGTCGATGACGATGCTGTGGCCCCGGGATCGGGAAGCCATGACGGATGCCCGCATCGATCGCGACTCGGCCACCCGGGTGTGGCGATTCGCCAAGCCGTATCGGGGGCTCGTCGCCGGCTTCCTGGTGACGGTGGTGATCGCCGCCGTGCTGGGCCTGGTGCCTGCGATCCTGTTCGGGCGGATCATCGATGACGCCATCCCCAACGAGGATCGGCGTCTGCTGCTCGTCTTTGCCCTGTTGATCGTCGGCTCGTCGTTGCTCTCCGGGCTGGTGGGCCTGGTCGAGCGGTGGTGGTCGTCACAGATCGGTGAGGGCGTCATCTACGACCTGCGGGTGGCGTTGTTCGACCATGTGCAGCGTCTGCCGTTGGCCTTCTTCACCCGCACCCAGACCGGGGCCCTGACCAACCGTCTCAACAACGACGTCATCGGGGCGCAGAAGGCGCTGACCAGCACGCTGGGCACGGTGGTGTCCAACGTGATCACGTTGGTGACGACGTTGGTGGTGATGCTCTTCCTCGAGTGGCGGTTGACGCTCTTGGCCCTGCTGCTGACGCCGTTCTTCGTGTTCCCCTATCGGCGGATCGGGGGGATCCAGCAGTCGATCACCCGAGAGTCGATGGAGCTCAACGCCAAGATGAACACCACGATGATCGAGCGCTTCAACGTGTCGGGGGCATTGTTGGTGAAGCTGTTCGGGCGGGGTGACGACGAACTGCAGGCGTTCGGCGACCGGGCGGCCCGGGTGCGCGACATCGGGGTGCGGTCGGCGATCTTCACCCGGGGGTTCATGACGATGATCTCGTTGTTGGGGGCGATCGGCACGGCGCTGGTCTACGGGCTCGGCGGGCTGTTCGCCATGAACGGCACGTTCACCGTCGGCGAGCTGGCGGCGATGGGGATCCTGGTGGGGCGCATCTATTCGCCGCTGACGGGTCTGACGAACGCTCGCATCGACGTGTTGACGGCTCTCGTGAGCTTCGATCGGGTGTTCGAAGTGCTCGACTCGCCCAGTCCGCTGGTCGACTCGCCCGATGCCGTGACGTTGACCGAGCCGAAGGGGCGGATCGAGTTGCGGCAGGCGAGCTTCCGCTACCCCCGGTCGGACGAAGTGATCGTGCCCGGCCTGGAGCTGGTGGCGCTGCCGTCCACCAACGGGTTCGCCGCGGAGGCCGCCGTGCCCGACGTACTCTCCGGCCTCGATGTCGTGATCGAGCCCGGTCAGCTGGTGGCGGTGGTCGGCCCGTCCGGTGCGGGCAAGACGACGCTGACGTCGCTGGTGCCCCGGCTGTATGACGTGACGTCGGGGGCGGTGTTGTTCGACGGTCACGATGTGCGAGATCTGACCCAGCAGTCGCTGCGGGCGGCCATCGGGGTGGTGGTGCAGGATCCGCACCTGTTCCACGAGTCGATCGGCGACAACCTGCGCTACGCCAAACCCGACGCCACCGAAGAGGAGCTACGGGCAGCGTGCGCCGCAGCCCAGATCCTCGACGTGGTCGACGCGCTACCCGCCGGCTTCGACACCGTGGTGGGGGAGCGGGGCTACCGGATGAGCGGCGGGGAGAAGCAGCGTCTGTCGATCGCCCGCATGCTTCTCAAGGACCCGGCTGTGGTCATCCTCGACGAAGCCACGTCTCACTTGGACAGCGAAAACGAGGCCGCCGTGCAGGAGGCGCTCGCAACCGCCCTCGCAGGACGCACCGCGATAGTCGTCGCCCACCGCCTGTCCACGATCACCCAAGCCGACCAGATCCTCGTCCTCGACGACGGCCGCCTCGTCGAGCGCGGCGACCACATCTCACTCCTGGCGGAGGACGGTCTGTACGCCGAGCTGTATCGCTTGCTCGTGCGGGACGAGCCGGTGGGTTGAGCTGACGACTTCTTGGCCGGGTGAGCGATTCGTCGCACACCCGACGAGGAAGCCGCTAGCTCGCAGAAGTTACGTCAGTCAACTGAGCTGTGGTCAACTCACCTTCCCTCACCCCGAGGACGAATGCTTCAACCTCATCGGTGTTGAACCAGAGAGTCGTATGGTCTTCCACCGAGGTCAGAGTCATGCACCCGTCTTCATGCAGCTCAACGATCAAGCCCGTTTCCAAGGGGTCTACTGCACCGAGGCCTGTCCTGCGTACGGCCTGGACGAACGCGTCCCAGCGGTCTGCGGTAACGAAGATGAAGGGCTCGGTCTCGGCAGGCCCCTGGCTAAGTCTGCGGTACTTAGTGTCGCCAATCGCCACGAACAGACCAAGGAGGATCGAAACCTTCAGGCAGCTGGTAATTGATTTCGAACTCGTTAGGAAAGGGCTGGTCTGAGCAACACTGCGCAGATCTATTCGCATTTGAAGGTGACTCCCTAGTCGGCGGGTCCGGACTCAGGTGCCCGCCAACCATGGACCTTCTTGTCCCCTGGGGACTCACTATGCGGCCAGGCAGTAAGGAGTCCGGAGACTTTACAATATGGACGGGCCGAACATATTGCAGTCTTGTCCAGCAGTCCAGCGTCCTTTTCGTTACAGTTCCGTCTGGAGCTGGTCAAGTCTTCGTCTGAGCATCTCGGCAGAGGTGTCGCTAGATGCAGCTGACTCCTTGTAGAGCTCGAAGTTAAGGGACTCAAGGCGGACTTCGTCGTCGTCGAAGAGGAGTTCGATGACGCCTGTTCTCTCCGTGACGGCGACGGTAGGGATGTGCGGCGACAAGAAGTCGAACAGCTGCGACGTGGAAAATTGAGCGCCGTTGAGTGGAGTCACGTTGAATGGCTGCACGCGCAGGTGGGCAGCAGGCTCGATACCGGTCGTCAAGCTTAGAAGATGGTCGATTTGCTCAGCGAGCACCTCCGACCCACCGTAGTGCTGCATTAGAACGGTCTCGGATACGACGGCGAACAGGTCTGCTGAATCAGGTCCCTTGAGGCGAGCCTGTCGGTGCTCTCGAGTCTCAAGGATTGTCGCCACCTCGTGGCGACTGACCTTGCTGTTTCGGCGGATCAGCACTTCTGCGTAGCGACTGGTCTGTAGCAGCCCAGGTGCGACTCTGCTCTCGGCCAGCCGGACTCGCGATGCTCCCCACTCGAGTCCACAGAATTCCACAACCACCGGATCCAGCACCCTCGAGTACTTGTGCCACCAACCTCGCTCGCGCGATCCCTCGAGCAGCGTCCCCAGTTCCTCGCGCTGATCCTCCAGTGAGAGGACCGAGAGCAGGGGGTCGAGCTTGTTGTCGGCCAGGGTGGCGCGGCCGTTCTCGATCGAGGAGAAGTACACCCGGCTGACACCGAGGTGCTTTCGAACCTCCTCGGCGGTGAGGCCGAGCTCGTCGCGGCGCTTGCGGATGCGCAGCCGGAACTCGAGCAACGACACGGTCGGTGAATGTGGCGCCATTGCCGTCCTCCCCGGTCAGGACTCCCCCGCTTCCGCACGGACCGTAGCACGTTATCGTACGCCTACTACATAGTTAGTTTGCGTAAACCAGTTGTGTAGTCCACAATGATCTCATTCAGTCGGATCGGCCCTTGTGGGCGCCGGATACGCCAAGTACCAGCACCCACGGGGGAATGTGAGGGCGGTCATGGCGCACGACATTGCCAGCAGACACGAAGCGAGGCTCACTCAAGGCCAAGCGCGTGAGCTGATGGTCGTGGCCCGACTCGCAGCTCGCGCCGCACGGGCCCGCCCGGACGAGGTCGACGACCTGGAGCAGGTCGTCATCGAGAAGCTGCTCACCAAGTGGGACCTGCCCCACATCGAGGCGGCCCGGGAGCGGGGCGCCGACAGCTGGAAGGGCTACGTCATCCAGGTCGCCCGGAACGCACTCACCGACATGCGGCGCAAGGCCGGTCGGACCGTCGATCGGGAACGGCGGGCCACCGCCGGCGTCGACGGCGAGCCGCTGGAGCAGCGGCCCGGGGTGCTGCGATCCGTCGCCGCCCCGGACTCGAACGTCGACGCCTACCTCGCCCGCCTGGCGATCATCGACTCGCTCGACGACGCCGGGCTCACCGCCAGGGAGCAGGAGGTGCTCACCTTGATCCTCCTCGACGGCGCCACCGTCAAGGAGATCGCCGAGACCCTCTCGATCTCAAGGCGACGGGTGCGGGAACTTCGACAAACCGGTCAACACAAATTGAGAGGCTTGATCGCCGGCGATGCGGACGTCGCTGAAAACTGACTGCTCATCAGTCGGGTTCGACGGTTCCGTGGCGACGGTGACCGTCGTCCTCGACCTCTTCATCGCTGCCCATGTCGAGGTCGGGGGCGGCGGGCTCGTCGTGTAGCGAATCGCCGGCGGCGGCCGCCAGCTCTATGAGCGCCGCCGACTCGAGCTCCTCGAGCGATGGAAGGCGATCGGTGCATCGATCCAGCTCCGTGTCGAGCTGGCGCAGCGCCTCACGGCGGATGCGCTCCGTGGTGAGCATGTCGGAGTTGCGTCCCATGAATCCCCCTGGGGCTGCCATAGCGGCTGTGCACCACTACCTCTTGGGGTGAGTTACGTAACCCTAGACGTTAGCACTTCACCTCAGGTCACTCAAACGACTCGAAAACAGCCGAACCCATCGGTACTCGTCGCAACGGGCCAGTCCGACGCCAGCCATATCAGTCATACCCGGGCGGACGGGTACGCCCGACCGGGTTGGCCTGCTCTAAGGCGTACGCCGCCTGGAGCACACCGAAGTCGTCCAGGTGCCGGCCCACGATCTGGACCCCGACCGGCAGGCCGTCATCGGTGAAACCACCGGGTACCGAGATCGCCGGGTGGCCGGTCACCGTGATCCGGAAACAGGCCTTCATCCAATCGATGTAGGTGTCGAGTCGGACCCCGTCGATCTCCGACACCCACTCGGTCTCGACGTCGAAAGGTGGCACCTGGGCCGTCGGCACCAACAGCCAGTCGTAGGTCTCCATGAAGTCGGAGAACCCGAGGAACACCTCGGTACGGGCCCGCTCGGCGGCGGCGATGTCGGGACCGGTCAACGATCGGCCCCGGTCGACGTTCCACCGGATCGTCTCTTTGAACGCCTCCCGCCGAGCATCGACCTGGCGTCCGAACCCCATCTCGAACTGCCAGGCCCGCAGTGTCTGGAACACCTCGTCGGCCGCCCCGAGATCGGGGTCGACGGTGTCGACCTGGCACCCGAGCCCCTCGAACACCGCACCCGCCGCCTCCACCACCCGGACCACCGCCGGATCGACCGGCAGATCGCCGAGGCGAGGGCTGACGGCGATGCGGGTGCCGGTCAGGTCCCGATCGAGCGGACGGCCGAAGCTCGACGGCGCCCCCGGGAGCGAGATCGGCGACCGGCGATCGGCGCCGGCGATGCCGGTGAGGAACAACGCCACATCGGCCACGGTGCGGGCCATCGGTCCGTGCACGCTCAGCGTCCCCCAGCCGCCGACGGTGGGCAGGGCCGGGACCCGCCCGGGTGAGGGGCGGAAGCCGACCACGTTGCAGAAGCCGGCGGGGTTGCGCAGCGAGCCACCCATGTCGCTGCCGTCGGCCAACGCCACCATGCCGGTGGCCAGCGCCACCGCCGCCCCGCCGCTGCTCCCACCACAGGTGCGGGACAGGTCATAGGGGTTGAGCGTCGCCCCGAACAACTCGTTGAAGGTCTGGCTCCCGGCCCCGAACTCCGGGGTGTTGGACTTGCCAAGGGTGATGGCTCCGGCGTCGAGCATGCGCTGGACGATGGCGGCGTTGGTGGTCGGCACGTGATCGGCGAACAGCGGCGATCCGAACGTCGTGCGGATCCCGGCCGTCTCGTGCAGGTCCTTGTGGACCGCCGGCAGCCCGTGCAGCGGCCCGATCTCGTCACCCCGGGCCAGGGCCTCATCGGCGGCGTCGGCCAGCTCCATCGCCCGCTCGGCCGTCACCGTCACCACGGCGTTGACCGTCGGGTTGACGGCCTCGATCCGGCGCAGGTGGGCCTCGGCCACCTCCCGGGCCGACACCTCCTTCCCGGCGACGCGGGCGGCGAGGTCGACGGCGGTCGACCAGAGCAGCTCGTCGTCGGACATCAGGCGCTCAGCCCCGCACCGGGATCGCTACTGGCCGAGCGTGGCGATGCTGGGCGGGAACCCGCCGGTGGCGATCGGGCCCCAGCGTTCGACGTCGATCGAGATCAGGCACTTGCCCTGACGGATCATGGCCTCCCGATACTCGTCCCAGTCGGGGTGCTCGCCCGAGACCGCCCGGTAGTACGCCACCATGCCCTCGACCGCCTCGGGCACGTCGGTGACCGTGGCCAACCCGTCCACCTGGACCCAGGCCCCACCGAAGTTGTCACTCATCACGCAGACCGTGGTCCGCGGGTCGCGTCGCAGGTTGAACACCTTGTCCCGGGAGGGGTAGGTGGCCACCACCAGCCGACCGTCGGCCGTGACCCCGCCCGTCACCGGCGAGGCCTGCGGACGCCCGTCCGCCCGCAGCGTGATCAGCACCCAGCGGTGCCGGTCGGTGACGAAGGCCAGGAGCTCATCGAGCTCGACCACATCTTCGGTTGCCAGTTTGCGGCCCATGACTGTGACCTTAATCCCCCGGTCGAAGCGGTACCTCTCGGCCTGCGGCCGCCGGCCGGCGGGCGGCCCGAGGAGCCGGTCGATCCCCCACTCAATCGACGGGACGCACCTCCTACCCGTGAGTAGGATCACGGCCATGTCAACCGCAGAGGCACCTTCGCTCGAGCGGCTGGAACAACGCTTCGCCGCCGCCCTTCCCGCCGATGTCACCTATGCCTCGATCCGCTACAGCGAAGCACGGGGCGAGTCCCTCACCGTGCAGCGCGGCGTGGTCGAACCCGTGTCCACCTCCGTCGACGCCGGCGTCATGGTCACCATCTGGGACGGCGGCGGCTGTGGCTACGCCGCCACCTCCGACCTGACCGAGGACGGCCTCGCCGCCGCCGTGGCCCGGGCCCGGCGATGGGCGGCCGCCACCGTCGGTCGCACGCTCCTGGCCGAGCCGCCGCTGTCGCACCCGGTCGGCTCCTACGTGTCGCCGGTCCAGCATTCGTGGGACGCCACCACCCTCGCCGACCGCATCGACCTCCTCCGCCGGGCCGACGAGCAGCTCAAGATCGACGACCGCATCGTCAACTGGGCCGCCCGGCTGAACCGGATCGACACCGACTCGCTCATCCTCACCTCCGGCGGCGGGCGGGTGGAGCAGTACACCCGCAACACCTACCCCGGCCTCACCGTCACCGCCAACGAGGGGTCCAACACCCAGACCCGCACCCACGGCCGAGGCTCGTTCGTCGGTCAGGGCGGCAGCGAGGTGCTCGATCGGTTCGACTTCGACCAGGCCGTCACCCGCCTCCCGGTCGAAGCCCTGCAGCTGCTCGACGCCCCCAACTGCCCGACGGGGGTGATGGACGTCGTCCTCGCCCCGGACCAGATGATCCTGCAGATTCACGAGTCGATCGGGCACCCGCTCGAACTCGACCGCATCCTCGGCGACGAGCGCAACTACGCCGGCACGAGCTTCGTCACCACCGACATGTTCGGCTCGTATCGCTACGGGTCCGATCTGCTCAACGTCACCTTCGACCCGACCGTCGAAGGCCAGCTGGCCGGGTACGCCTTCGACGACGACGCCACCCCGGCGACCAGGCAGTACCTGATCCGCGACGGGATCCTTGAGCGGCCCCTCGGCGGGGCCCAGTCGCAGGCCCGGGCCGGCATCGAGGGGGTGGCCAACTCCCGGGCCTGTTCGTGGAACCGTCCCCCCATCGACCGCATGGCCAACCTCAACGTCGAGCCCGGCGACGCCACCTTCGAGGAGTTGATCGGCGGCATCGAGAACGGCGTCTACCTCCAGACCAACAACTCGTGGTCGATCGACGACAGCCGCAACAAGTTCCAGTTCTCCTGCGAGTACGGCCGGCGCATCGAGAACGGCGAGCTGACCGAGGTGGTCCGCAACCCCAGCTACCGGGGTATCTCCGCCACCTTCTGGCGCAACCTCACCGGCGTGGGTGACACCGACACCGTCACCGTGATGGGCACGCCCAACTGCGGCAAGGGGGAGCCCAATCAGATGGTCGGCACCGGCCACGCCTCGCCACCGTGCCGCTTCGCCGACATCGAGGTCTTCGGAGGAGAGTCGTGAGCATCGCCGACGCCGTCACCTCCGACGCCGCATCCGCACCGAGCGACGTGCAGACCTACTTCGACGAGCTGGTCACCTGGGCCACCGGGCAGCTGACCGGCGCCGAGGTGCTCACCGCCTCCCTCGCCGCCGAGGACTCCGACTTCGTCCGCTTCAACCACGGCGACGTCCGCCAGGCGGGCTCGGTCCGCCAGCGGTCGATCTCGCTCGACCTGATCGACGGCGACGTCCACGTGGCCGGCACCGTGCAGCTGGCCCAGGACCCCGACCTCGACCGGGCCCGCCTCCGCACAACGATCGACACCCTGCGCGAGCAGCGCTCGGTCACCCCGCCCGATCCGTACCTGCTCTACAACACCGACGTCAGCTCCACCGAGCGGGTGGCCGACGGTGATCTGCCCGAGCCGTCCGAGGCCATGGACCGCATCCAGGCCGCCGGGGCCGACCACGACCTGGTCGGCATCTACGCCGCCGGTGACGGCTATCGGGGGTTCGCCAACTCGCTGGGTCAGCGCAACTGGCACCAGTCCCGCACGTTCAACTTCGACTGGTCCTTCTACCTGCAAAGGGACAAGGCGGTGAAGAACCTCTACGCCGGCACCGACTGGGACGACGATGCCTTCGCCCAGAAGGTGTCGTGGTCGGCCACCCAGCTCGAAGCCCTGGCCCGACCCGCCGTCGACCTCAAGCCCGGCACCTACCGCACCTACCTGGCCCCGGCCGCCGTCACCGAGCTGATCGACATGATGTCGTGGGGCGGGTTCAGCCTCGAGGCCCATCGCACCAAGCAGACCCCACTCCTGCGCATGGTCACCGAAGGGACCACCCTCGACGGGTCGGTCCGCATCACCGAGGACATCGCCAACGGCGTCGCCCCCAACTTCCAGGGCGACGGCTTCCTCCGCCCCGACGAGGTCACCCTGATCGACGACGGGGCCTACCGCGACTGCCTGGTCTCGCCCCGCTCGGCCAAGGAGTACGGGGTGCCGACCAACGGGGCGTCATCGTGGGAATCGCCCGAGGCGGTGTCGATGGCCGGTGGCACGTTGGCCACCGACGACATCCTGAGTCGGCTCGACACCGGCCTCTACGTCGGCAACCTCTGGTACCTCAACTTCAGCGACCGGGCCGCCTGCCGGACCACGGGCATGACCCGCTTCGCCACCTTCTGGGTGGAGAACGGCGAGATCGTGGCCCCGGCCAACGTCATGCGCTTCGACGACACGGCCTACTCGCTGCTCGGTTCCAACCTGGTGTCGCTCACCTCGGAGGTCGACACCATCCTCGATCCGAGCACCTACGTGGCCCGCTCGTCGGCCAGCTATCGCCTCCCGGGGGCCCTGGTCGACGACATGACGTTCACCCTGTAGCGGCCGATTTCCCGCCTCGTCGTCGGCCATCGATCGAGGGTGTTACCAACCGCTGAACTGGCCACCCCCCGACACCCCCGAGGCCGAGGGTGGCAGTAGGTTTGTCGGCCATGTCATCAAACATTCGACGCCTACTTGCCCTGCTCGCCGCGCTCCTGCTCGTGGCCGCCGCCTGCTCCTCCGACGGCGAGGAGACCACCACCGCCGACGACGCTTCCACCGAAGACGCCGCATCCACCGACGAGGGCGCCTCCGACGACGAGGCGATGGAAGACGACGCCATGGAGGACGACGCCATGGAGGAGAAGGCCGCCATCTCGGTCGTCTCCGTGTCGTTCTCCACCAATACCGTCACCGTCCGCAACGACGGCGCCGCCGAGGTCTCCCTCGCCGGCTACTCGCTGTGCAACCGGCCCACCTACGTCGACGCCCCCGAGGTGTCGATCGCCCCCGGCGCCTCCGCCGAGATCGACGTGTCCGCCCTCGGTCTGGTGCCCGACAGCGGCGAGTTCGGCCTGTACTCGTCGGCCAGCTTCGGTAGCGCCGACGCCATCGTGGCCTACGTGCAGTGGGGGGCGGCCGACAACGGGCGCGCCTCGGTGGCGGTGGAAGCCGGCCTGATCGCCGACGGCGAGTTCGTCGACAACGGCGGCGAGGACTTCGCCCTCTAGCCCTGACCGACGACGCTCCCCCCGGGGTCCACCCGGGGGGAGCCGTCTGACCTGCCATGGTGGCGCCAGGTTGTCGCTCAGGCATCCTGGGCCGGTGCCTCACCCCCCTCCCGCTCGTGCGCACCGGGTTGACTGCAGCGCCGTCCGGCCGATCTGAGTTCCGTGGGTCTGGACGCCTATCTGACGCTGGCCGTGCTCGTGGCCATGGTCGCCGCGCTCGTCACCGGCCGCGTCTCCCCGCCGGCCGGGATCCTGGGCGCCACCGCCCTCCTCTACGTGGCGGGGGTGGTCACGGCGGCCGAGGCCTTCATGGGCTTCGCCAATCCGGCCCCGATCACGGTGGCCGGGCTGTACGTGATCGCGGGGGCGATCGAACGGACCGGGGCCATCCAACCCCTCGTCGGGCGGCTTCTGCGGGAGCCGACGACCGACGGACGGGATCTGGCCCGCCTGGTCGTGCCCTCCGCCGCCGCCAGCTCGTTCCTGGCCAACACCCCGATCGTGGCCATGCTCACCCCGGCGGTGACCCAGTGGGCCGACCGCCACGGCCGCTCGGCCTCGACCTTCCTCATCCCGCTGTCCTACGCCACCATCCTCGGCGGTGCCGTCACCGTTATCGGCACCTCGACCAACCTCGTGGTGTCCGGTCTGCTCGAACAGTCGGGGCGGGAACCGCTGGCCCTCTTCGAGCTGTCGCGCATCGGTCTGCCGCTCGCCGTGGTCGGCCTGATCCCGATCATCGTGTTGGCCCCGAAGCTGCTGCCCACCCGTCGGCGGCCCCGGGAGGTGGCCCGCGGTCGGGACTTCACCCTCTCGATGGTGGTCGACGCCCTGGGTCCGATCGCCGGACAGTCGGTGCGCGATGCCGGACTGCGCAACCTCTCCGGGGTGTTCCTGGTGGAGATCGTGCGTCCCGGTCGGACGATCGCCCCGGTCCAGCCGTCGCAGACCCTCCGGGCGGGTGACCGGCTCGTCTTCGCCGGTCAGGTCGACAACGTGGTCGACCTCCACCGCATGCCCGGGCTGTCGCCGACCGAGGCCGGGGTCACCGACATCCTGTCCAACGGCAACGGCGACCAGGCCTTCTTCGAGGTCGTCATCGGGGCCAGCTCCCCCCTCGCCGGACGGACGGCGGCCGAGATGGACTTCCGCGGCCGCTACCAGGCCGCCGTCCTCGCCGTGCACCGCAGCGGCGAGCGCATCCGGGACAAGCTCGGCATCGTCCGCCTCCGGCCCGGCGACACGCTGTTGCTGGTGGCGGGCAAGGACTTCGCCGTCCGCTGGCGCGACGCCGGCGACTTCCTGCTCGTGTCCCGGCTGGATGCCGCCCCGCCCGCCGCCGGGCGGCAGGCTCCCTTCGCCGCCGCGGCGCTGGCCGCCGTGGTCGCCCTTCCCCTGCTCGGTGTCCTGTCGGTGACACGGGCCACGATCTTTGCCGCCCTCGGCCTGATACTCGTCGGCGTGCTCCGGCCCCGGGACGCCCGGGACGCCATCGACCCCAACGTCGTGCTGATGATCGGCGGCGCCTTCGGCCTGGGGGAGGCGGTGCGGGTGTCGGGTCTGGCCGATGTGATCGCCGGCGGCATCCTCGACGGGTTCGGCTGGGCCGGGACCGCAGGGGCCATCGTCGGCCTCATCGTGGCCACGATGATCCTCACCGAGCTGATCACCAATGCCGCCGCCGTGGCCCTGGTGTTCCCCATCGCCCTCGGGGTGGCGATCGACACCGGCCTCGACGTGCGCCTGCTGATGATCGGCATCGCCGTCGCCGGCAGCGCCAGCTTCCTCACCCCGATCGGCTACCAGACCAACACCATGGTCTACGGCCCCGGCGGCTACCGCTTCACCGACTACCTCCGCCTCGGTGTGCCCCTCTCGCTGCTCACCATCACCGGCGTCACCACCCTCGTCCTCCTCGGCTGACCCCTCGACGGTCGAGCGACTCCCGGACCGCGACCGCTGAGATGCCCGGCGCCCACTGGTACCGTGGGAGCGGATGGTCGTGAACACCACCGACCTCGCCGACGAGCGGCTACCGGCACAGCATCGCGGGGCCAAGGCCCTGCTGCTCACGATCCTCGGCGAGTTCGTCCTCCCCACCGGGGGAGAGGTCTGGACCTCGACGCTCGTCGCCGGTTCCGGCGCCCTCGGCATCGGAGAGAAGAACGCCCGTCAGGCCATCGCCCGCATCGGGGAGGAGGGCCTGCTTTCGGCCGGTCGCCACGGCCGGCGGGTCCGGTGGTCGCTGACCGATGACGGTCGGGCCCTGCTCGAATCGGGAGCGGAGCGGATCTACTCCTTCGGCCGGTCGGCGGTCGACTGGCACGGCGTGTGGCTGGTGGTGCACTGCCCGGTGGCCGAGACCCAGCGCCCACTCCGCAATCGGCTCCGCACCCGACTCGGGTTCCTCGGTTTCGGAGAGCTGGCGGCCAGCCTCCTGATCTCACCCCACGCCGAACGGGAGTCCGAGCTGCGCCGGGTCCTGGCCGAGGTCGCCCCCGGGGTCGAGACCACGGTGCTGCGATCGCAGACCGCCAGCGAGGCCGAGGATGCCGACCTGGTCCGCCGGGCGTGGGATCTCGACGCCCTGGCCGCCGGCTATCACGACTTCGAGCGCGACATCGGTGATCGAGACCCGAGCGAACCGGTCGACGCCTTCCGTCGGACCGTCGAGTTGGTCCACCACTGGCGCCGGTTCCCGTTCCTCGATCCGGAGCTTCCACAGCACCTGTTGCCCCAGCCGTGGGCGGGGTCGGTGGCGGCCGAGACCTTCCGGGCGCGGCGCGAGGCGTGGGCCGCCGACGCCCTCACCTGGTTCGAAGCCCAGGAGGGCGACGACTAGATCCCTGCTCGATGCCGCCGGAATCGTCGCACCGATGGCGGCCGATCGGTGGGCTCAGGCCAGCTGGTCGCGCAGGGCGAAGCGTTGGATCTTGCCGGTGGCGGTGCGGGGGAGTGAGGGCACGATCAGAATGCGGCGGGGTCGTTTGAACGACGCCATCTTCGATCGGCAGTAGTCCTCCAGCTCGGCCGCGTCGGGCTCGGCGCCGGCCGCCGCCACCACGAAGGCCACCACCTCCTCGAGGCCCTCGGCGCTGCGGTCGCCGACGACGGCCACCTCCAGCACATCGGGGTGCTCGATCAGCGTGCTCTCCACCTCGGCCGGTGACACCCAGATCCCCCCGGCCTTGATCATGTCGTTGTTGCGGCCGAGGAAGGTCCAGGTGTCGTCGGCGGCCCGGGTGTAGACGTCGCCGGTTCGGACCCAGCCGTCGACGAAGGCGGCGGCGGTGGCGTCCGGGCGCTCGTGGTAGCCCACGGCGGCCGACGGGCCCTGCACGTGGAGGAAGCCCGGGGTGTCGGGCTCGGTCACCACCGCCCCCGAGTCGTCGCGCAGCTCGGCCACGTAGCCGGGGACGATGGTGCCGCTGCTGCCCGGAGACTGCGACTCGATCGTGTTGGAGATGAAGATGTGGAGCAGCTCGGTGGAGCCGATGCCGTCGAGCACCGGGCCGCCGACCAGCTTGGCGAACCGCTTCTGGATGTCGGCCGGGAGCGACTCACCGGCGGTGACGGTGGCACGGATCGAGGCGAGCGACTCGCCGGGCACCTCGGCGTCGAGCATGGCGGCGCAGAAGCCCGGGCTGGCGAAGAACAGCGTCGGCGCCTCGTCCTCGATCAGCTTTTGGAAGGCGGCAGGCGACGGTGGATCGGGGTGGAGGATGGCGGTGGCCCCGACCGACAGGGGGAAGGTGAGCGAGTTGCCCAACCCGTAGGCGAAGAACAGCTTGGCCACCGACAGGAAGCGGTCGTCCGGGCCCACCCGCAGCACGTCCCGGGCGTAGGTCTCGGCCGTGGCCCGCACGCTGCCGTGGATGTGCATCACACCCTTGGGGCGCCCGGTGGTGCCGCTGCTGTAGAGCCAGAAGGCGGCCGAGTCGACCGTGGTGTCGGCCACCGGCTGCTCGTCGGCCCGGGTGTGCGAGGCCCAGGTCGTCACCGACACCCCGGGGGGGTCGGCCGCTTCGGTGGGTTGCTCCCCGGCCACGACCACGGTCTTGACCGTCGGCGCGGCGGCGGCGATGTCGCCGAGCGCACCGAGGTAGGTGTCGGACATGACGACGGCGACGGCCCCGGCGTCGGCCACGATGGGCCCCAGCTCCGGGCCGGTCAGCATCGTCGACAGCGGGATCGGGACCACCCCGGACCGCATGGCCCCGAGGAACCAGGCGGGGAAGGCCTCGTCGTCGCTCAGGATCAGGACCACCCGCTGGCCGGCGTCGATGCCGAGGTCGGCGAGGGCGCACTGGGCCCGGTGGAGCTCGGCCTGCAGCCGGGCGTAGGTGGTGTCCCGGCCCTGGCAGCGGATGGCCACCCGGTCGCCGTCGCCGGCCGCTACGTGCCGGTCGACGAGCCATGCGGCCGCGTTGTGCGGCTCCGCGTTGTGTGGCTCCGCCACGGTTTTCCCCCTTGTCGTCCCGGCGCCAGGGGCGCCGGGTATGTATCTCAGACCCGGACGTACTCGAAGTCGACCGGTCGCTGATTGATACCCGATGAGGGCGGAGCGATCCAGCCCGCCATCTTGCCGGGCTCCGAGATACCCATCATCAGCGACTGCACGTGGGCCTTGTCGTCGTCGGTCGGCAGCCAACGATCGGCGTTACCGGACCACGTCGCCTCGTCGATGATGGCGCCGTCGGGGGAGATGTGGTGATCGGTGAAGGCACCGACCCGACGGTTGAAACCGCCGTGGGGGAGGCGGAACTGGAAGTCCGATCCGGCCTCGGACAGCAACCGGTTCCACCGGTCGAGACCCTTCTGGCAGTCGACGACGTAGTCGTCGCGCAGCGTCTCGTTCAGCGCCGACAGCTGGGTCACCTCGCGTCGGCCGATCCCGGCGTCGGTCACCTCGGGGACGTGGCGGTACGAGGTGGCCAGCAGGTGGTCGTCGTCGCGCTTCTCCTCGTGGAAGCGGCCCTTGAGCCCGGCCGAGAAGTAGTTGGCGGCGTTGGTCGAGGTCTCGGCCCCGAACAGATCGAGGCTCACCGAGTAGTGGAAGTTGAGGTACTTCTGCAGCACGTCGAGATTGATCCCGCCGTGGCGGTGGACGTCGGCGGTGTCGTACTCCTGCATCAGCTCCAGGGTGCGTGACACCACACGGGAGATGCCGGTGTTGCCGACGAACATGTGGTGGGCCTCCTCCTTCAGCATGAAGTCGCAGGTGCGGCTGAGCGGATCGAAGGCGGACTCCCGCATCGAGGCGAGCTGGAACTTGCCGTCCCGGTCGGTGAAGTAGGTGAAGAAGAAGAAGGACAGCCAGTCGGGCGTCTCCTCGTTGAAGGCGCCGAGGATCCGGGGGTTGTCGGCGTCGCCCGAGTGCCGCTCCAGCATGGCGTCGGCGTCGTCGCGGCCGTCCTTCCCGAAGTAGCGGTGGAGGAGGTAGACCATGGCCCACAGGTGGCGTCCCTCCTCGACGTTGACCTGGAAGAGGTTTCGCATGTCGTAGAGCGAGGGGGCGGTGAGGCTGAGCTGGCGCTGCTGCTCGACCGAGGCCGGCTCGGTGTCGCCCTGGATCACGATCAGGCGACGAAGATCGGCCCGGTACTCGCCGGGCACCTCCTGCCAGGCGTCCTGGCCCCGGTGCTCGCCGAAGGCGATCTTGCGGTCCGGCTCGGGCTCGGCCAGGAACACGCCCCAGCGGTAGTCGGGCATCGACACGTAGTCGAAGTTGGCCCAGCCTCGGCGGCCCACGTCGATGGCGGTGCGGAGGAAGACCGGGTTGGTCTTGAACGCGGCGGGGCCGAGCTCCTCCCACCAGCGGATGAACTTGGGCTGCCACGACTCCAGGGCCCGCTTGAGCCGCCGGTCGCCGTTGAGGTCGACGTTGTTGGGGATCTTGGCGTCGATGTCGACGGTGATGCTCATCAGGGGTGTCCTCTACTCGCTTTCGATGGGCGGACGTTTCGGGCGACGCCCGAGGCGCCAGGTCCCGGCCGGAGGCCGAAACACTCAGACTCGGTTTCTGTCGTAGGAGGGGCGGGATCCGGTGCCGAAGCGCCGGAGGGCGCCGTCGGGACCGACGGCATTGGGGCGTTGGAAGATCCAGTTCTGCCAGGCGGTGAGCCGGGAGAAGATCTTGGTCTCCATGGTCTCGGGGCCGACGAAGCGATAGTTGGCCTCCATCCCGGTGAGGGCGTCGGGCGAGAAGCTGTTGCGCTCCTCCAGCATCAGCCGCAGCTCGTCGTCCCAGTCGAGGTCGTCGGGGGTGAAGGTCACGAGGCCGGTCTCCAGGGCGTCGGCCGCCGCCAGGTCCTTGCCGACCACGGCGGTCGCCGCCTCCAGCGCATCGTCCCGACCCCAGAAGCGGGTGGCGAGACGGCTGAGACCGTTCGACATGGGGAAGAGGCCGAGGTTGGCTTCGGTCAGGCGGACGGTGGCGGGCGGGGGTGGATCGTCGAGATCCTCCCAGGTGCCCTCCAGCAGGTAGCTGCGGTCGGCGGCCAGGAGCAGCTCGTTGAGCACGCCGACGGCGGCCGCCCCCGGGGCGACGGTGGCCACCAGCGAACGGGCCGAGAGGTCGAGCCGCTTCAGGACCCGGCTCCACAGCAGGCGGATCTCCCGGACGCACCAGTGGTCGGCCTCCGCCGTGAGCACCGCCTCCGCCGCGGCGACGGCGTCGCCGTCCCCGGCGGTGGTGAGGACCCAGGTGCCGATCTCGGGCTCGTTGAACCGGAGGTGGAGCAGGGCGTCGTCGAGCTGGCGGGCGGTTGCCAGCAACCAGCCTTCCGCCCCGGCCGCCACCAGCTCGTCGCCGGTGGTGGGCTGGGGTGAGGTGGGGGCGGCGATCGTGATGGTGGCGGTGCCCCGGGCCCGGTCGAGACCGATCGACACGTGGCCCCACTCGATCCCCTCGACCCGACCGTCGCCGTCGCCTTCGACGGCCGTGCGCTCGAGCGGGGTCAGTTCGACGCCGGCGGCGTCGTCGGGGCGATCGGAGTCGGCGGCCCGGGCCGCGGCCCGCTCGGCGACCAGCTGCTCGAACCCGGTGGGCGGCGCCGTCGCGTCGACGAGGCCCCAGGCCACCGCCGTCTGGCCCTGGACCCCTTCGGACCTGGTGGAGAAGGCGTCGGCCAGGTCGCGGCGGACGAAGCGCTTGTCGACCACCCGGGTGAGGCCGCCGGTGCCCGGGAGCACGGCGAGGAGCGGCACCTCGGGGAGCGACACCGCCGAGGACCGATCGTCGACGAGGAGGATCTCGTCGCAGGCCAGGGCGAGCTCGTAGCCACCGCCGGCGGCGGTGCCGTTGACGGCGGCGATCCAGGTCTGGCCGCTGTGGGCCGAGGCGTCCTCGATCGAGTTGCGGGTCTCGTTGGTGAACTTGCAGAAGTTGACCTTGTGGCCGTGGGGCGACCCGGCGAGCATGTTGATGTTGGCCCCGGCGCAGAACATCTTCTCGATCCCGCCGGTCACCACCACGGCCTTCACGCCGGGGTGCTCGAACCGCAGTCGCTGGACGGCGTCATTCAGCTCGATGTCGACGCCGAGGTCGTAGGAGTTGAGCTTCAGCTCGTAGTCGTCGCGCAGGCCGCCGTCGGGGTCGACCGACAGGGTGAGGGTGGCGATCGCACCGTCGACGTCGATCGTCCAGTGGCGATAGTCCTCGGGTCGGGTCCGGAACTCGATGGGCGGCGATGACCCCGGCGGAAGAGACTCGTCGGGCGATGTTGGATCGTCGGTCGGCACAGCTTAATCATCTACTATCTATTGCCTATTCGTCAACCATTTGTAGAACGTCGAGGGGCGGGGTGCCGCTGTCGACCCGTCGACCACGGTCCGGCGCCCGGCCCTCGGTCCTATCCGGCAAGATGGGGGCGTGTTCGTACATGTGGTCGACGGAACCTACGAGCTGTTCCGGCAGTTCTTCGCCCGCCCCTCCCACCTCAACGGCGACGGCCTGGAGGTCGGCGGAGCCCGAGCGGTGGTGCGGGGCATGCTCACCATGCTGGAGGAGGGCGCCACCCACCTCGGTGTGGCCACCGACCACGTCATCGAGTCGTTCCGCAACGAGCTGTACGACGGCTACAAGTCGGGTGAGGGCCTCGACCCGCTGATCTTCGGCCAGTTCGGTCCGCTGGAGCGGGGCCTACAGGCCATCGGTGTGGCCACCTTCCCGATGGTCACCTACGAGGCCGACGACGGCATGGCCTCGATCGCGGCGGTGGCCTCGGCCGACGAGCGGGTGGACAAGGTGCTGCTGTGCACCCCCGACAAGGACCTGGCCCAGTGCGTGCGGGCCGGTCGGGTGTTGCAGTTCGACCGACGCAACAACAAGATGTTCGACGTCGCCGACGTGGTGGAGAAATTCGGGGTGCCACCGGAGTCGATACCCGACTATCTGGGCCTGGTCGGCGATTCGGCCGACGGGTTCCCCGGGTTGCCGGGATGGGGGGCGAAGTCGACCGCCACCGTGCTGGCCCGCTACGGCCACATCGAGCAGATCCCCCTGGCCGCCGGTCAGTGGGACATCACCGTCCGGGGCGGGGCCAAGCTGGCCAAGACCCTGGCCGACCACCTGGAGGACGCCCTCCTCTTCCGGCGGCTGGCCGTGCTCGAGGTCGACGCCCCGACGATCACCTCGGTCGACGAGCTGGTGTGGTCGGCCCCCACCGACGACCTCGACGCCGTCGTCCACCTGCTGGACGCCCCCGATCTACGTACCCGAGCGGACAAGCTGGCGGAGGCCCGATCGTGATCCGACCCTTCACCGACGCCGACACCGATCAGGTGCTGACCCTCAACGCCGCCAACGTCCCCGAGGTGGGGGAGATGGACGCCGACAAGCTCGCCGGCTTCGTCGAGTGGGCCCCCTACCTCCAGGTGGTCGAGGTCGACGACGCCATCGTCGGCCTCCTGATCGGCCTCACCGAGGGCCTGCCCTACGGCAGCCCGAACTACACCTGGTTCGGCGAGCGGCACCCGTCCTTCGCCTACATCGATCGGATCGCCATCGACGAGAAGCAGCGCGGGGCGGGGTGGGGGCCCGCCCTCTACCGGGCCTTCGAGGCCTGGGTGACCGAGTCGGGCCGGTCGCTGCTGTGCGCCGAGGTCAACACCGAGCCGCCCAACCCTCGCTCCCTCCGCTTCCACGACCTCTTCGGCTTCGACATGGTGGCCCAGGTCGAGCCCTACGGCACGTCCGACTACCGGGTGGGCATGATGGAGAAGCGCCTCTGATCTCCGCCGCCGACCTCGCCGCCACCATCGGTCTGTCGGGTCGACAACTCCTCGTCCTGGCCGTCGTCGTGTCGGTCGGTGCGATCGTGCTCCTCTCGGCCTACGTCTGGATCGCCGACTACGACGACACGCCGGTCGACGAGGTCGGCCCGGCCGATGCCGTGGTCGTGTTCGTCGGCGGACGAGGGGAGCGGGTGGAGACGGCCGAGGCGCTGATGGCCGCCGGGGTGGCCGACACCCTCGTGCTGCCGAACGGGGCCGAGATCCGCTCCCGGCGGACCCGCCAGCTGTGCGCCGCCACCGATCTGCCCTACGAGGTGGTGTGCGACGCCCCCGACACCGCCGACACCGGGGGCGAGGCCCGACTCTTCCGGCGATTGGCGGCCGAGCGGGGGTGGGACCGCCTGGTGATGGTGACCACGAGCTACCACGTGAGCCGAGCCCGGCTACGGCTCGGGCGCTGTTTCGACGGTGAGATCGTGGTGGTGGCCGCCTCGACCCGGGCCAACCCGGCCGCCCTCGTCCGCAATCTGGCGCACGAGTATCTGGGGCACATCGAGGCCCGCACCATCGAGCGCTCCTGCTAGCGGCCCCTGGACGGAACCGGACCGGCTGGTGGTAGTTTCGGGTCGGGGCGCCGGCGGAGGTGGCGCGTTTGCCGAAGGAAGAAGGCGAAGCGTTCGCTGCGCTCTATCAGGAACATGTCGGCCACGTCGCGGCCTACGTCCTCCGCCGCTGCGCTCGTGACGACGCCGCCGACATCGTCTCCGAGACCTTCCTCGTCGCCTGGCGTCGTCGGGGTGAGATGCCGACCGAGCCGATGACCCGCGCCTGGCTGTACGGCGTGGCCCGCCGGGTGGCGGCCAACCATCGCCGTGGCGATCGTCGCCGAGGCCGTCTGGCCGATCGGGTGGAGTTCGCCATCGCCACCTCGCTGCGCACCGAGCCCGACCCCGGCTCGTGGCGGGCCGAGACCGGCGCCCTGACCGAGGCGTTGGCCCGTCTGTCGGCCGCCGACCGGGAGATGCTGTTCCTCGTGGCGTGGGAGGAGCTGAGCCCGGCCGAAGTGGCCGAGGTGCTCGACCTGCCCGCCCCGATCGTGCACAAACGTCTGTACCGGGCCCGGCAGCGGCTGCACGCCGTGCTCGACGCCACGTCGTCGGCCGACACCGTTTCCGATGCCGACACCGAGCGCCTGGGGGTGATCGCCGATGTCCGATGACCGGAGCCCCGATCCCCGCCGCGACGAGGAGCTGACGCTCCGCCTGGCCGACCTCGACCCGCTGGCCGATCCGACCTTCGCCTCCCGGCTCCGGGCGGAGGCCACGCTTCCGACCGGCTTCGATGATCTCGCCGGCGACCTTCCCGGTGGTCTCGGCGACGAGCTGTCCGAGGCGCTGGCCGCCGATCTCGCCGCCGATCTGGCCGACCTCGACCTCCCCGACGAGGCGGAGCCGGCCGACGACCGGCGGCCACCGGCCGACGTGGTGCCCCTGGCCGGGCGGTCCCGTCGTCGCCTGCCGGTACTGGCGTCGGTGGCGGCGGCCGCCGCCATCCTGGCCGGGGGCCTGGCGTGGGCCAACCGCACGGAACCCCCGACCTCGGTGTCCTCCGCTGACGTCGGTCCTGCCGCCGACGGCACCCTCGTCGACGGTCGGCCCGAACCGGTCGAGGCCGACGATCCGGCCCAGGCCCCCGACGTCGATCCGACCCCCGCTCCCGACGAGGCGGCGGACGCCGACGCCGATTCGACCCCCGACCCCGACGGGGAACTCGAACCGGCCGAGGGTGCCGCCGACGGCGCCGCTCCCGACGACGTCCAGCCGTCGCCAACGGTGCGCGACCCTCGCCTCCAGCCCTTCGCCTGGGACAGTCCGTGGAACCTGCCGATCGGGGCCGGGGCCGAGTACGTCGCCGCCGGCATCGAGGCACCGGCGGCGGGGCCGACGGCCGAGGAGGCCATCATCGTCCTCGCCCCCGACGCCCCGGAACGCAAGATCGTGCTCACCACGACGGGCTGGGGCGGTGGCCCGCCCCGCTGCTCGGCCGTCGATCCGTCGAGCCAGCGGTTCGGCGGCGAGGCGCTGCCCCTGCCCCTCGACTTCGTGACCGAGGACGGTGAGCAGGCTCGGTACCCCGGTCACGCCGGTGCCATCCTCGCCGCCGACGGCCGGACCGTCTACCAGACCCAGCCTCTCCATCTGTGCATCGACGGCACCGTCGTCTCCCGCACCGACTACCCGAGCGACGACCTCCTCACCGGTGACGGGATCGTCGGCGCCCACGGCGGCTCGGGCCTGTCGAGCCTGGGCGGCACCGTGCGCCTGGCCGACCTCGACGCCGACCGGATCCCCCACGCCATCAAGCTCACCGTGAACGCCGACCGATTCCTGAGCCAGGCCGAGGGCGGCTACCGGTGGCCGGCGACCAAGGCCGACGCCTACGCCACCGACGGTTCGGAAACCTGTCGCTACGGCGGCGATCGGCCGGAGGTCCGCATGGGCGCCCTCCTCGCCCTCCGCCCCGATTTCGACGTCGAGGCGCTGCGCACCGACTTCGCCCGACTCCTGGCCCGGGCCCTCGTCGAGCACGGGGGCTACGTGGTGGGCGACACCTGCCGGGACACCGTCGGCGTGGTCACCGAGTGGAGCCCGGAGGGACGGGTGGTCGACGAGGTGGCCGATCGCTACGAGATCGACCTGGCCGCCGGGGAGCCCTCCAACTGCACCTCGACCACGCCCGACTGTGACTACAGCCAGGACATGGCGGCGATCGTGGCCGCCCTCCACGTGGTCGACAACAACACCGCCGCCACCCCGGGCGGTCCCGGGGCCCGGCTCGCCCCGTGCGCCCCGTCGTTCGCCGACGGGACGGGCGGGCCGCCCGCCGGTTCGGTCTGCGGCTGAGAAATTCTCCGACGGGGTTGGGAGATCGGCCAGGTGGCCGGACACAACCCCCAGGTGAGCGACAACGACATGATCGGACGGCGCCTTCGCCTGTCCACCACCCCCGACCAGCACCGCCGGCCGTTCCTCACCCCCACGAGGCGGCGGATCCTCGGCATCGTCGGCCTGTTGGCCTGTGCCGCGCTGGTCGGTGTCGGGGCGACGGCCGAGGCCGGTCGGCGCACCAAGGTGACCGAGACGGCGGAGGGAAGCTGTTCGGCCACCGCCGACCGGCTGTCGGATGCCCAGAAGGCCTTCGGCGAGGTCTGCGCCGGTCTGCGGCAGGTCGACTGCGACTCCGGCATCGACGGGTGGACCTGTTCCGACCAGCAGATCACCACCTACGTGCTCGACGGTGACGCCGAGGGTGCCGTCGGGATGGTGGTGTCCTTCCCCGACTCGGACGACCCGGGCGCCGCGGTCGCCACCCCATCGGCCGACCAGCCCGCCCAGCCGGCGAGTAGCGTCGGCCCGCCCACGCCGAGCGGGTCGGCCGGCGCCGACGCCGACGCCGACGCCGATACCGACAGCGACACCGGCGATGGCGACGGCTCCGATCCGGCTGCCACCTCGGCGGGGGCGAGCTCCGACGGTGCCGACCCCGATAGCGCCGACGTCGATCCCGGGGCGGCCACCGGCGGCGAGTACGGGGCCGAGGGTCCGGCCACGGGCGCCCCGACCCCGGCCGATCTGCCGACCCCGCAAGCCCCGTCGAGCGCGGTCGGGACGCCCGGCCCCGGGGCAACCAGCCCGGCGCCCTCGGGCAACTCGACCCGCAACGCCATCGACCACCCCTTCGCCTGGGACAGCCCGTGGAACCTGCCCCTGGGGACCGGCGCCCGATACCTCCCGGCCGGGATCGAGCCCCCCGGGTGGGGCCCCGGGGTCGACGAGGACATCCTCTTCCTCGATCCGACGGCGCCGCTCGCACCGATCGTCCGCACGTCGATCGGGTGGGGGTCGACGACGACCCGTTGTGACGGGCGGGTCGTCGGCACCTACCAGTTCGGGGGCGACCGGCTGCCGGTCACACCGGGCTTCACCACCGAGGGCGATTACCTCAACAACACCCCCAACCACGCCGGGGCCTGGATCGAACCCGACGGGCGTACGATCCGCCAGTCGCAGCCGGTCCACGTGTGCACCGACGGCACCATCGTCACCAAGTACGACTATCCCGACGACGACATCTACGCCGGCGACGGTATCCCCGGCGCCCACGGCGGCTCGGGCATGTCGAGCCTCGGCGGCACCATCCGACTGTACGACCTGGAGCAGGGTCGGATCGACCACGCCCTCAAGCTCACGATCCAGGCCAGCCAGTGGCTGAGCAAGAGCCAGGGTGGCTACCGCTGGCCCGCGCTGCGGGCCGACGCCTACGTCAACGCGCCGTCCACCGAGTCCTGCTACTACGGCGGCACCAACCCGTCGGTCCGGATGGGGGCCCTGCTGGCCCTCCCCGCCGACTTCGACGTGGCCGGTCTCGAGACCGAGCTGGGCCGGATGATGGCCCAGGCCATGCGCGACTACGGCGGGTATGTGGTCGACGACGTCTGCTGGGACAAGTTCATGGTCGCCACCGAGTGGGGCCCGCAGGGCCGGGTGACCGATGTCGTCGAGGACCGTTGGGGGATCTCCATGCACAATCGCGAGAAGCCGACGTGCTCGTCGTCCACCCCCGATTGCCGCTACGCCCGGGACATCGCCGCCATGGTCGAGGCCCTCCAGGTGATCGACAACAACGCACCGTCGACGCCGGGCGGGCCCGGTACCCGGATCGCGCCGTGCGCTCCGCCGTTCACCAACGGTACGGGAGCCCCGCCCGCCGGCTCGGTCTGCGACGGCGCCGGCTGAGCCCGATGATCCGGTTCGACGGCCAGTCACCGACCGCGGGGGTCGGCGACCTCGCCCTGTCGAGCCGACTCTCGGCCGAGGTGTACGAGGCCGTGACCCAGGCGTTGTCGGTGACGTCCGGCGGCTTGGAGGATGGCGGTTCGTCGGTGACGCTGGCCCAGGCGATGGGTTGGTCGTCGGTGCCGGCCGACCGGTTGCGGGATGTCCTCGACCCGGTGGAACTGGCGGAGTTCCTGGCCGGCGACGCCGGAGACGGCGTCTACGAACGATCGCTGGCCGAGCTCGATGGCCGCCCCGCCCGCCCCGGCGTCGGCAGTCGGCTGTCCCTGCGGCTCAAGGTGACGTTTCCGACCATCCTCGCCCGCCAGGACGGCGATCCCGACGCCGAGGGTGACGTCATCGCAATCGTCGAGCTCCTGGGACCGGCCGGCGGGGCGTGCCACGAGGTGTGGTTGCCGTTGGGTCCCGCCCGTCTGGTGGCGGCCGGCTCGTAGCCGTCGCCTCGGGGCCGGTGATCATCGCCGATCGGCCCACCGGCCCACCGCTCGAGCGTCCGGCGTGACGGGGGCGGCCCGAACCGCATGGAGTCCGTAGACGCCGGCGTCCTCGACTGGTCCGCTGAGCCTCAGTCGTCGCTGCGGGCGCGGCTCGGCGCCACCCGGGGCGGCTCGTGCGGCATCTTGGGGTAGACGGGTGGCCACGGGGCGTCGCCCAGGCCATTGGCCATGTCGGTCTCGTGCATGGTCAGCAACGGCTCGAGCGAGCAGGGGTTGGCGGCGGCGTCGGCCCACGGGTTACCCCCGGCCTCGAACCGGGCCTGCACCACCGGCATCGTCAGTTCATCGGGGGTCACCCCCTCGACGTCGTCCCACCAGAGTGGGGTGCTGACCTGGGCCCCCACCCGGGGGCGTACGCTCCACGCCCCGAACACCGTCTTGTGGGGGGCGTTCTGATTGAAGTCGATGAACACCCGATTGCCCCGCTCCTCCTTCCACCAGGCGGCGGTGAGGCGCTCCGGGTCACGCCGCTCCAGCTCCCGGGCCAGGGCCACCGCCGCCAGACGCACCTGGTAGGAGTCCCACTTGGGCTCGAGCGGGATGAAGATGTGGAGGCCGCGGCTGCCCGTGGTCTTGGGGTAGGTGGTGAGGCCGAGCTCGTCGCACAGCTCCTTCACGGCGAACGCGGCGTGGCGGATATCGGCGAACTCGATACCGGGGGAGGGGTCGAGGTCGATCCGCAGCTCGTCGGTCACCCCGGGGTTGGAGGCCCGCAGCGGCCACGGGTGGAATCCGAGGCACCCCATCTGGGCCGCCCACGCCAGGTGGGCGATGTCGGCGGCGACCAGGGCGTTCGACGTCGTCCCGTTCGGGGTGCTCATCGTGGTGGTCTGCAGCCATTCGGGCGCCCCTTTCGGCACCCGCTTCTGGAAGAAGTTCTTGCCTTTGGCGCCGTCGGGGAACCGTTGCATCAGCGTGGGCCGGTCGCCCATGGCCGCCATCAGGGCATCGCCGATGGCGACGTAGAACAGGATCAGATCCAGCTTGGTCTCGCCCCTGGTCGGGAAGAAAACCTTGTCCGGATTGGAGACGTTGACCGGTCGGCCCGCCAACTCGAGCGTCGTGTGATCGCCGGCCATTAGGTAGAACTCCCCACCGAAACGGTTCGGGAGGGGATTTTTGGGGTTTTCCGGGGGATTTGGGAACTTTTGGACAATCTTCACCTACCTATGTGGTGCATCGAGACGCAGTACAGCGGCTGCCTGTCGATGTGGAAGGCGCCAAGGCGCCATTCCAATGGGAGTTTCGACCCCGGCGGAAGTTGCTAGGAGCTGGGGGGTTGGGCGTCGAGAACGACGTTCAGCCCCACCGGCACCGGTTCGTCGAGCTGCTCGAAGTCGCAGTCCTGCGGCAGTTTGTCGTCGCGCCACCGCAGCACCTTGGTCACCTCCCGGAATCGGCCGTTGAGCGTGCTGCCGTACTTCACCTCGACCACCAGCTCGATCCGTAGCGGCACCCACGAGTGGTCCTTCTGGGCGTTCCACCGATGGGGAGCGCCGGGCATCCGTCCCTCCCGATGGGCGTCGGCCTCAGCCCACGCCCGCCACGGATGGGCCTCCAACGCCCCCTCGGTCAGCGGTGCCAACTCCTCCACCAGCTCGGCCCGCCGCTTCTTGGTGAAGCTGGCGGCCACCCCGACGTGCTGCAGGCCTCCGTCGTCGTTGTGGAGGCCGAGGAGGAGAGAGCCCACGCCCTCGCCGTCCTTGTGCCAGCGGTAGCCGGCGACGACCGCATCGGCGGTCCGCACGTGCTTCACCTTGAACTGGGTCCGCTTGTTCTCGACATAGGGGTCGTCGACCGGCTTGGCGATGAGTCCGTCGAGCCCGGCCCCCTCGAACTCCCGGAACCACTCGCCGGCCAGATCGTGGTCGGTGGTGGCCGCCGTCAGATGGAGCGGCGGCCTGACGCCGGCCAGCATCTCCTCCAGGCGACGACGGCGTTCCCCGAACGGCTCGGACCGGAGGTCGACATCGTCGACGGCCAGCAGATCGAAGGCGATGAACGACGCCGGGGTCTTCTCGGCCAGCATGTTGATCCGGCTTTCGGCGGGATGAATGCGCTGCTGGAGCGACTCGAACGCCAGGTGGGGGCGGCCGTCGTCGTCCACCCCGGCCACGATCAGCTCCCCGTCGATCACGCACCGGTCGGGCGTCATCTCCTTGATCGGTTCCAGCATCTCGGGGAAGTAGCGGGTGAGGGGCCGCTCGTTGCGGCTGCCGAGCTCCACCTCGTCGCCGTCGCGGAACACGATGCAGCGGAACCCGTCCCACTTCGGCTCGAAGAGCAGGTCGGTGCGATCGGGGATGCCGGCGATCGCCTTGGCCAGCATCGGTTTCACCGGCGGGTTCACGGGGAGGTCCACGCCTGCGAGGCTAGTGCCCGCTCCGCCCGCGTTGCCCCGAGGGGGCTACACATGATGGTCTGGCTTCTGTGGACCACTATCGCACCCTGGGCGTGGCGCCCACCGCCTCCCCGGCGGAGATCCGCGCCGCCTACCGCGCCCGCTCCAAGGTGCTCCACCCCGACATGGGCGGTGACGCCGCCGCCTTCGACCGCCTGCAGCGGGCGTACCGGGTGCTGGCCGAGCCGGCTGAGCGTCGCCGCTACGACCGGGAACGGGCCGGTCCCCGAGCCTCCGGCCCGGCATCGGCCCCGTCGGGTCACGCCGCCGCCCGGGCCGCGGCCGAGCGCGACGGCGCCGTCCGAGGCTGGACGGCGGCCGACCTGGAGCCCCGCCGCGGCGGCGGATGCATGGGGCAGGTCGGGTCGATCGTGGCCCTGTTCGTGGTGTGGGCGGCCCTGAGCGGCTTCGGTTTCGGCCTGGTCGGCATGAGCGGCGACCCCTCCACCGCCGCCCGGACGGCGGTGTTCGCCGGCTGGTTGCTGGTGATCTGGGCCCTGGTCACCGGTTTGCTGGTTCGACGCCGTCGCCGGTCGCGCCGGGTGTCCCGGCTGTAGCAGACTGGCCCCGTGCCGCTGGTCGAGCTCGATCCCAACGAACTGCGCCTGACGGCGGAGCGCCTGGAACGGCGTATCTCGGAGCGGTTCCCCGGTTCGGGCCTGTCGCAGCGGGCCGTCGACCTCCAGGATCTGCTGGATCGGCTGCGGGCCCGGGCCGACGAGGTGGCCGAACCGATCGCCTGGGTGCGGGCGCTGTACGTGGTGCTCGCGGTGGTGGTGATCATCGGCCTGACCGCAGTGCCGATCGATCTGTCGGCCACCGAGGAGCTGACCACGGTCGGTTGGGTCCAGTTCGTCGAGGCCCTGGTCAACGATCTGGTGCTCCTCGGTGCCGGTATCGCCTTCCTCACCACGCTCGAAACCAGGATCAAGCGGCGGCGGGCCCTGCGCGAGCTGCACGAGATCCGGAGCTTCGCCCATGTGATCGACATGATGCAGCTGACCAAGGACCCGCAGCACCTCGTGGACACACCCGAGCTGCGGACCGAGGCCTCACCGACGAACGACCTCGACGCCTACGAGCTCGGCCGCTACCTCGACTACTGCTCGGAGCTGCTGGCGGTGTCGGCCAAGGGGGCGGCCATGATCGCCCAACGCTTCGACGACCCGGCCGTGCTGGCCGCCGTCAACGAACTGGAGAACCTGACCACCGGGCTGTCCCGCAAGATCTGGCAGAAGCTGATGGTGCTGGCCGCCGCCCACCCGGAGGCGGCAGGGGGTCAGCCGTCGACGAAGGCCACCGACTCCCGCAACAGCGACTCCCAGACCCCCTCGTCGTAGGCCTCGATCAGCACCCACTCGGAGAACACCTTGCCCGCCGGGGCGAAGACCTGGCCCGAGCCCTCCTCGATCAGGGCCTGAACCCGCGCCCTGGGCAGCTTGACCACCAGGCCCGGGCCCTTGTGGTGGGGCATGCCGACGAACTCGCCGCCTCCGGTCCGCACACACGGACCGCCCATGATCGTGCCCTCCTCGATGACCCCGTCGGCCTGGAGGGAGGCGGCGGCGTCCCAGAATTCGTCGCTCATCGTCCCGAGTGTAGGCAGGGCCACCGACGGCCTCCGCCCAAACCGGATGCCGCTTTGGGCCCACTGCGCAGTGGGCGGATACCCTGCGCTCCGTGGCTGATCATCCTCTAAGCGACCGGATTGCCGACCTCGAGAAGCGCAAGGACGAGGCGCTGCACGCCGGCCCCGAGCGGGCCGTCCAGCGTCAGCACGAGAAGGGCAAGATGCTCGCCCGGGAGCGGATCGAGTACCTGCTCGACGAGGGCTCCTTCCACGAGCTCGACATGCTGGCCCGCTCCCGTCATCCCGAGGCCACCGAGCGGCCCTACACCGACGGTGTCGTCACCGGGTGGGGCACGATCGACGGTCGCAAGGTGTTCCTGTTCAGTCAGGACTTCACCATCGCCGGTGGCTCGCTGGGCGAGGTGTTCGCCGAGAAGATCCACAAGCTGATGGATCTGGCCCTGTCGGTGGGCGCCCCCTGCATCGGCCTCAACGACGGCGCCGGGGCCCGCATCCCCGAAGGGGTGGTCAGCCTCGACGGCTACGGCGGCATCTTCTACCGCAACGTGCAGGCCTCCGGGGTGGTGCCCCAGATCAGCGTGATCATGGGGCCGTGCGCCGGCGGCGCCGTGTACAGCCCGGCCATGACCGATTTCGTGTTCATGGTGCGGGAGACGTCGCACATGTTCATCACCGGGCCCGACGTGGTGAAGACGGTGACCGGGGAGGAGGTGACCCTGGAGGAGCTCGGGGGAGCGGGCAGCCACTCGTCCCGCTCCGGTGTCGCCCACTTCGTCGCCGCCGACGAGAAGGCGGTGCTCGACGACGTGAAGTATCTCCTGTCGTTCCTCCCGGCCAACAACATCGAGGTCCCGCCCCAGGTCGAGGTGGACGACGACCCGGAGCGGACCTGCTCCGCCCTGATCGACCTGATGCCGCCCAGCCCCAACATGCCCTACGACATGAAGGCCGTCATAACCGAGGTGGCCGACGACGGCGAGTTCTGCGAGTACCACGCCAACTGGGCCCAGTCGATCGTGTGTGGTTACATCCGCCTCGACGGCCACACCGTCGGCGTGGTCGGCAACCAGCCGATGATCCTGGCCGGCGTGCTCGACATCGAGAGCTCGTCCAAGGCGGCCCGCTTCGTCCGCACCTGCGACGCCTTCAACATTCCCCTCCTCACCTTCGTCGACGTGCCCGGCTTCCTGCCCGGCGTCGACCAGGAGTACGGCGGCATCATCCGCCACGGTGCCAAGCTCCTCTACGCCTACTGCGAGGCCACCGTGCCCCGGATACAGGTCATCACCCGCAAGGCCTACGGCGGCGCCTACGTGGTGATGGACTCCAAGAGCATCGGGTCGGACGTGTCGTTCGCCTGGCCCTCGGCCGAGCTGGCGGTGATGGGGCCCGAGGGCGCCACCGACATCGTCTATCGCCGGGAGATCCAGGCCGCCGCCGACCCCGAGAGCCGCCGCACCGAGCTCATCGAGGAGTACAAGGAGCGGTTCGCCAACCCGTGGATCGCCGCCGAACGGGGCTACATCGACGATGTGATCGACCCGGCCGAGACCCGCAGCAAGGTGATCGCCGCCTTCGAGATGCTCCGCTCCAAGCGGGAGGAGCTCCCCAAGCGCAAGCACGGCAACGTGCCGCTGTAGGTCGGCGACCGAGGAGGAATCGACGATGTCCGAAGCGATCCGCACATCAGCCATCACCCCGACCCCGACCGACGAGGAGGCGGCCGCCATCGTGGCCGCGGCCCACGCCCTGTGGCCCCGTCCGTCGGCCGGTGGCGAGGCCCAGGCCCCGCCCGAACCGGCCTGGCGGTTCAGCGGCCGGTGGTGGAATCGGCCGGTGGCGCAGGCCCGTCAGCGGCCCTGGCGACGCTAGGCGCACCACCCCGTCCCCGGTGGGCCCAATGGCCTGATCAGGGGTTTCTCTGGCAGCGATAGGTGTCCATGACCCACACTGGGCGTCTATGACCTATGCCACGATCCTCACCGAGGAGGTCGATGGGATCCTCGTGATCGCCATGAACCGGCCCGATCGTCTCAATGCCTGGACCGAGGAGATGGGTCGCGAGCTCACCGACGCCATCGAGGAGGGCAACGCCGATCCCGAGGTGATGGCCATGGTCCTGACCGGCATGGGCCGCGGATTCTGCGCCGGGGCCGACATGGCCGAGGTGTTCGCGGCGCAGATGGCGGAGCCCGAGGCGCCACCGGTGGCCCCGATCGACCCGCTGGCCACCATCGAGGCCCCGCCCCTCGATTCGCTGGCCGACGACGGCGACTTCGGTGCCGGGTCGGAGCCGGTGGCCCCGGTCGCCGACGAGGAGCCGGAGAGCCTGGGCGGTCGCCGCAACTGGGTGGAGCTGGTCCGGGCCTCGAAGCCGCTGGTGGCGGCGGTCAACGGCCCCGCCATCGGTGTCGGCCTCACCCAGATCCTGCCCATGGACTGCATCGTGGCCGCGCGAGGGGCGCAGCTCAGTCTGAAGTTCGTCAAGCTCGGCCTGGTGCCGGAGCTGGCCAGCTCGCACTTCCTGCCGATGCGGGTCGGCTTCGGCCGGGCCAGCGACCTGCTCCTGACCGGCCGCACGGTCGACGCCGAGGAGGCGGTCGAGATCGGCCTGGTCGATCGGCTGGCCGAACCCGACGAGCTGCTGCAGACGGCGGCCGCCATCGCCCGCTCGATGGGCGAGAACCCGCAGACGGCGCTGGCCATGACCAAGGAACTCCTCACCGAGAACATGACGGAGACCTCGCTCCACGAGGTGCAGCAGCGAGAACTCCGGGCCCTGGAGATCGCCTACGAGACCCCGGAGCACCATCGGGCGGTCGAGGCCTTTCAGGACAAGCAGTAGGTCGCTCGCCGTCGGCGGCGACCGGGATTCCCGGCCGAGGTCACACCCGGCCGGGATCGGGTCAGCCGGCCGTGATCCGCCACTGGCGGACCGAGCGCTGGGCGTCCCACATCTCGGTGTAGCGGCCGTCCTGGGCGAGCAGCTGTTCGTGCCCACCCTCCTCGACGATCTGGCCCGCCTCGAGGACGATGATGTTGTCGGCGGCGACGATCGTCGACAGGCGGTGGGCGATCACGATCACGGTCTTGTCCTCGACGAGGGTGTCGATGGCCCGCTGCACGGCGACCTCGCTCTCGGTGTCGAGGGCGGAGGTCGGCTCGTCGAGGATCACGATCGGTGCGTCCTTGAGGATGGCCCTGGCGATCGAGATGCGCTGGCGCTCGCCGCCGGAGAGCGCACCCCCGATCTCGCCGACGCCGGTGTCGTAGCCGTTCGGCAGTTCGGAGATGAACTGGTGGCAGTTGGCGGCCTTGGCCGCGGCCACGATCTCCTCGTCGGTGGCGTCGGACTTGGCCAGGCGGATGTTCTCCCGCACCGAGTCGTCGAAGAGGTAGACGTCCTGGAACACGACGGAGAACTGCTGCATGAGTTGCTCGGTGCTCATGGTCCGGATGTCGACGCCACCCACGGTCACCGCTCCGCCCTGGGGGTCGGCGAAGCGGGTGAGGAGCCGGGTGATCGTGGTCTTGCCGCTACCCGAGGTGCCGACCAGGGCGGTGAGGCTCCGCTCGGGCACCTCGAACGAGACACCCCGCAGCACGTCCTCGTCGGTCTGGTCGTAGGCGAACGTGACATCGTCGAACACGATCCTGGTGCCGTCGGGCTCATCGTCGCCGTCCGCCGTCGGGAGGGGCTGCACCGCCATCAGCTCGCCGATGCGCTCGACGGCGGCCTCCATGAAGTCGAACATGACCGACAGGTTGGCGAAGAGGGCCAACGGCTCGCTGAAGCGGATCGACACCACGATGATGGCCAGGATGGCGGCCACGCCGAGGGAGTCGCCGAGGACGAAGCGGATGGCGAGGGCGGTGATGGCGATGATCCCGAGCTGAACGATGGCCGAGATGATGATGCTGGGCAGCGTGCCGAGCTTCGTCCCCTTGACCTGTGCCTCCCGGAGGCGGGTCAGCGAGTCCTGGAGCCGGACCGACTCGGGGCCGACCTGCCGGGTGGCCCGGAGCACGGCCAGCCCCTGGGTGTACTCGACGAGGTGGGAGGCGGTGTCGGCGTGGGCCGCGGCCGAGATCCGGTTCTCCCGGGCCCCGTTGGCCCGGATCACCCGGTAGACGGGAATGGCCACCGGGAACAGCACCAGCATGGCCACCGCCAGACGCCAGTCGATGAAGAAGGTGAGGGCGATGGTGACCAGGGGCGCCACGATGGTGTTGATCACCACCCCGAACAGGCCGCCGGCGATGGCAACCACGTCGTTCACGTTGCCGGTGAGGACGCTGTTGAGGTCGCCGGTCTGACGGCGGGCCAGCTGCTGCAGCGGCATCCGCTTGAGCTGCTCGCCCAGGTTGGAGCGGGTCTCGTCGGAGACCTGGATGTACACCCGCCACCCGGACACGCTCTCGCCGTAGCGGAAGAACCCGTCGAGCACGATGAGACCGATGATGGCACCGAGGTACCACCAGACGTCGTCCGAGCCGTCGACCAGGGCGGCGAAGAGCGGGAACAGCAGGCCGTAGGCCAGACCCTGAACGACCGCCGCCAGGAAGGCGAAGATGAGGCCCCGGCGCATGAGGTGGCTCTGGGAGCCGCAGACCTCGATCATGTTGCGAAACGTGGTGAGCATCGATCTCGTCCTCAGTTGGTCTGCGCCGTCGGGCGGGCGGCGTCGGTCTCGGTGGTGCGAAGGCCCCAACCCTGGGCCTCGTTGAAGTGCGACCACAGCCGGCCGTAGCGGCCGTCCCTCGACACCAGCTCCTCGTGGGTGCCGGTCTCGGCCACCCGGCCGTTGTCGAGCACCACGATCTGGTGGGCGTCGGTGATCGTCGACAGCCGATGGGCCACCACGATCAGGGTCTTGCCCTTGGCCAGCTCGGCCAGGGCCCGGTGGATCTTGGCCTCGTTGTCGGGATCGGCGAAGGCGGTGGCCTCGTCGAGCACGATGATCGGGCTGTCCTGGAGGATGGCCCGGGCGATCGTGATCCGCTGTCGCTGCCCGCCGGAGAGGCTGGAGCCCCGCTCGCCGACCACGGTGTCGTAGCCGTTCGGCAGCTCGTCGACGATGAAGTCGTGAGCCTGGGCCGCCTTGGCCGCGGCCACGATCTCCTCCTCGGAGGCGTCGGTCTTGCCCAGCTTGATGTTGTTGCGGATCGTGTCGCCGAGGAGGAACGGCGACTGGAACACGAACGCCACCGAACCCATCAGCTGATCGGCGGTCATCTCCCGCACGTCCACCCCGCCGACGAGGATCTGGCCGCCGTCGACGTCCCAGAACCGGGGGATGAGCTGGGCCACGGTGCTCTTGCCCGCCCCGGAGGGGCCGACCAGGGCGGTGACCGTGCCCTCGGGTATGAAGATGTCGACATCGGTGAGGGCGTTGTCCTCACGGCCGTCGTAGCGGAAGGTCACGCCCCGCAGCTCGACCGAGGCGTCGGCCGGGGCCCGACCGTCCTCCACCTCGGGCATCAGCTCGACCTGGCGGAGCTGGCCGATGCGCTTCACCGCGGCGCCGGCGTTGGTGATCAGCTGCTGGAGCCACACGATGGGCACGATCGACTCGGTGACCGTGGGGGCGAGCAGGAGGAACATCACCAGGATCGGCAGCTCCAGCGAACCGTTGCGATGGAGCGGGATGCCGACGGCGAGGAGCACGAGCACCGTGGGCAGGGCGGCGAAGAGCGTCCGGGCGAGGAATGCGCCGTTCTGCGACTTCTCGGTCCACTCCTGCAGCGTCTTGGTGGCGTCGTTGAGAGCCCGGCGATAGCGCTCGAACGAACCGGAGCCGTCGTCGAAGGTGCGGACGACGTGCATGCCCTGGACGTACTCGTTGATCACCCCGTTGATCCGCTCGTTGGCGTCGTCCACCCGCTTGCGGGCCACGTCGTAGTCGCGAAAGGCGAAGAACATGCCGATCAGGCCGATGGGGAAGAGGACCAACGAGATCAGGGTCAGCCGCCAGTCGAGGGCGAACATCAGGATCAGCCCGAGGATCGGGGCGGCGAACGTCCTGGCGAAGAGCGGGGTGGAGTCGGCGACGAACGCGTGGAGCGAGCGGACGTCGTCGAGCACGATCTTCTTCAGCGTCCCCGAGCCGGCGTTGACCACGTAACCCAGGGGCACCTTGGCCATGCGGGTGGTCAGCTCGGTGCGCAGGATCTGCTCCAGGCGGAAGGCGCCGAGGTGGGAGATGCGGAAGGACAGCACCCGGCAGAAGAACGACACCACCACCAGGCCGACGCTGATGGCGATGATGGTCCACAGCCGGCCGGAATCGGGATCGTCGGAGGTGATCTCGCGCGTGATCGGCAGGAAGAGCATGATCGAGCCCAGCCAGGCCAAGAGGCTGAGCAGGGACACGACCATACCGGTGTAGATCTCGCGGTTTACCGGTGCGATGATGGTCCACAAGCCCGGTTCTTCGACCTCCTCGGCTGCTTCGATATCCGCGATCTCCTCGTCATTGTCGACCACTTGGGTCATGGGGTGCGCCGCCTTTCCTCACGAGCACGCTGACGGCACCCAATTGGTAGGTGCGCCACAGCGGAGATGATAATCCGACCTACCAACGTTGCGCCAGTGTCAGTCACTGTCATACGGTAGTCGCCGTGACGCAGCGGTGCCGAGGATCTGTGGTCGGGGCGACCCGGCTGGTCGACGGGCGTCTCGGTGCCGCCTGCCTACAGAGTCAGGGTCATCGTGTGCAGGGCCCGGGCCGCCAGCTCCGACACGGGCCTGGCGCCGCCCTCCTCGATCCAGGTGTTGATGACCACCCGCCGCAACGCCGTGAGAGCGGCGGCGACCACCCGGACCTCGTAGTCCTCGATCGTCCGCCCCGTGCGTTCGGCCAGCCACCACCCCAGCGCCTCCTCCGTCTGCCCCTCGAAGACCCTGACCGCATCGTTGAGCGTGGGGGTGGCCAGGATGAGCTGACCCCGGATCGCGTCGTTGCGCCGGTCGGCGGGGAATTCGAGCTCATCGAGCTCGATGGTGGCCAGTACGGCCTCGAGCGGCGTGAGCTCGGCCGGCTGACTCCGCAGGGTGTTGAAGAACCACTCGAACCGTTCGGCCTGATCGCCCATCAGCGAATCGAGCTTGGTGGGGAAGTGGCGGAAGAACGTCCGCTCGCTCACGCCTGCGGCCGCTGCGATCTCGGTGGGGCTCACGTTGTCGTAGCCCCTGGCCACGAACAGGTCGAGCGCAGCTTTCTCCAGTCGGGACCGGGTGTCGGAGCGCGGTGCCGTCGACTGGTCGGTCGTCGTCGGCTTCACAGGAGGAGTCATCAATGAACAGGGTGGCACGCATTCTCGCGCCGTTGCTCATTCTCGCCGTCATCGTCGGCATCGTCCTACGGGTCGATGTCAACGGGTGGGGGTCGCTGGTCTGGATCGCCATGGCGGCGGCGATGCAGGTGATCCGCGCCCCCTACGCGGCCGAGACCAAGGACAACGAGATCGTCAGTCGACCCAACCGGAGCCTGGAGAACTGGCTGCTCGGCGGGGTGTTCCTCTTCTCCCAACCGCTGCCGTTGGTCCACCTGCTCACCGGCGTGTTCGGCTTCGCCGACTACGACCTGCCCGGCTGGGCCACCGCGCTCGGGGCGGTCGGCCTCCTGCCGGGGCTGTGGCTGTTCTGGCGCAGCCACCGGGATCTCGGACGCAACTGGAGCGCCACCACCGAACTCCGTCAGGACCAGGAGCTGGTGACGAACGGTGTGTACCGCCGCATGCGGCATCCGATGTACACCTCGCTCTTCATCGTGTTCGCCCTGGTGCCGCTGTTGCTGCACAACGTCATCGCCGGCTTTGGCGGGCTCGTCGCCTTCACCATTCTCTACCTGGTGCGGGCGCCGAGGGAGGAGGAGATGATGATCGACGAGTTCGGCGACGACTATCGCCGCTACCGGGGGTCCACCCGGCGATTGTTGCCGTTGCCGATGGGCTCCGGCGGCTGAACGGCAGAGGTCTGCGGTCCGGCTCGGGCCCTCAGCTGGCGGTCAGCTGCTCCTTGTCGGCCTTCATCCGGTTGAGGATGACGCCGAAGAGGGCGAGCAGCACGTCCTTCACCGAGCTCTTGTCCCGGGCGTCGCAGTGGAGCACCAGCACCTCTTCGGGGAGCTGCAGTGCGTCCTTGATCGCCTCGAGTTGGTGGGGCGACTTGCCGTCGAACTGGTTGACGGCGACCACGAAGGGGATGTTGCGCTCCTCGAAGTAGTCGACGGCGTAGAAGCAGTCGGCCAGGCGGCGGGAGTCGGCCAGGACCACGGCGCCGAGGGCGCCGGTGGCCAGGTCGTCCCACATGAAGCCGAACCGTTCCTGACCCGGAGTGCCGAAGATGTACAGCACCAGGTCGTCGTCGATCGTGATGCGACCGAAGTCCATGGCCACCGTGGTGGTGGTCTTGGTCGACACCTTGGAGGCGTCGTCCACCTTGGCCCCGGCGGTCGTCATGGCCGCCTCGGTCCGCAGAGGATCGATCTCCGACACGGACCCGACGAACGTCGTCTTGCCGACGCCAAAGCCACCGGCGATGACGAACTTGGCTGAGGTCTTCTTCTTGGCTTTAGTCATGTCAGAGGTTCCTCACCCCGGCGATGATGCGGTTCATGAGCTGAACGTCGGCATCGTCGGGATTGTCGATCGTGGCGTACACACGCACGTGGCCACTTTTCACGAGATCCCCGACCACCACTTTCACGGTGGCGATCGGAATGTTGAGATGGGCGGAGATTTCAGCGATCCCAGTGGCGGTCCGGCAGAGTTCGAAGACCCGTGCCGGTTCGAAGACCAACCCGTCGCCGGAGTCACCGACCGATTCGATGAGGGTCTCGAACATGAGACCCTCGATGTCCGCTTCGGTGCGGCCTGCGGTGACGAGGAAGGGACGGACGAAGTCCATCCCGTCGCTCATCTCAGGCGAGTCGTCGGAGGGCATGCCGGTCAGTCGGTCCTCAGACCGCCAGGGTGTTCTTCAGCTCGGTGATCAGGTCGGGGGTGAGGACCCGACCGGCGCGCTCGGCGAAGAGGGTCATCTCGTAGGCGACCAGACCGATGTCGGCGTCCTTGCGGGCCACGACACCGAGCACCGACCCGTAGGTCATGTTGACGATCAGCAGGTAGCTGCGGTCCATCTCGATGATGACGCGATGGACGTTGTCCTCGGCGAAGCACCGGGCGGCGCCGAGGGTGAGGCTGGCCAGACCGGAGGTGATGGCACCGAACTGGTCGGCCATCGCCTCGGGCAGTCCGTCCGATACGGCCAGGCGGATGCCGTCGGCCGAGACGGCCAGGGCGTCCTCCACGCCGAAGGTGTTCTCAACGAACTTGTCCAAGAGGAAGGAGAATTCTTCGGTATCAGTCGTCATCAGTCTGAACTTTCCTGATCGGTGTCGCTGTCGTTCTCGCGACCGCTGTCGCTGCTGGTCGTTTCGGTGATTCCCCGGCTGATGCCGGTGCTCAGGGCCGACATCATCGATGAGAAGTCGCCGGCCGATTTCTCCGAGTTGTCGGTGGCGGCACGCTGGTCGAGACCTCCACGCTGCTCGGCTCCCGAACTATCGGTTGCTTCGGCAACGGCCTTGATCCGACCGCGCGTCGGCAGGTCCTCGCCCTCCGGCTCGGTCTTGGCTGTGCCTCGGGTGGGGAGTGCGTCGGTGTCGGCTTCGGGTGTGGGTGTGGCCTTGGCTTTGGCTGTGCCTCGGGTGGGGAGTGCGTCGGTGTCGGCTTCGGGTGTGGGTGTGGCGTTGGCTTTGGCTGTGCCTCGGGTGGGGAGTGCGTCGTCGTCGGCCGGTACGGGGGCGGCCCCGGTCTTCGCTGCGCCTCGGGCGGGCAGCGTCTCGGTGGCGGCTTCGGCCGTGGCCACGGCGCCGCCGCGGGTGGGGAGGGCGCCGTCGTCGGCCGGGGCCGCGGTGGCGGACGGAGCCGGGGCGTCGTGGTCAGCTCCATCGTCGTCGCCGGGGTCGTCCTCGCCGGCGGTCTGATCCTCGGCGATCATCTCCTGGAGCTCGGCGTCGAGGTCGTGGTCCTCTTCGAGCGGGCTCTGGTCACCCTCGTCGGAGGACTGACGCAGCGGCGGCAGTTCGTCGTCCAGGTCGAGCAGCTCTCGGGTCAGCTCGATCCGGGCCAGCACCCCGCGGTTGGGGGCCTCGCCGAGGCGGACCCGGATGTCGTGGCGCTCGGCCAGACGGCCGACCACGTAGAGGCCGAGGAACTTGGTCGGCACCCGCTCCAGCGGGGGCGGGTCGGTGATGCGCTGGTTGTACTCGGTGAGCTCGTTGGCGGTCATGCCGATGCCCTGGTCGACGATCGAGATGTGGTACTCGTCGCCCTCCCGCTGGCCCGACACGAACACCGGCGACGTGCTGTCGGAGAAGTTGAGGGCGTTCTCCAGCAGCTCGGCCATGAGGTGGGTGACGTCGGCGACCACCGAGCCCTGGACCTTGGCGTCCCCCAGGCTGGTGATCTCGATCCGCTCGTAGCCCTCGACCTCGCCGAAGGCGCCGCGGACGGCGTTCTCGATACCGATCGACTGCGACCACTGGCGGGGCGTCTGGGCCCCGGCCAGGGCGACCAGGCTCTCGGCGTTGCGGCGCATGCGGGTGACGGCGTTATCGAGCTCGAACAGCTCGCGCAGGGTGTCGGGATCCTCCTCCTCCTGCTCCAGCCGGGTGAGCTGGCCCAGGATGCGCTGCAGCAGCTGCTGGTTGCGGCGACCGAGGTTGACGAACATGTCCTGGACGTTGCGGCGACCGACGGCCTGCTCACGGGCGAGGTCGAAGGCGGTCACCTGCACGTTGTTGAAGGCCATCACCAGCTCGCCGATCTCGTCGGTGGTCTCCACCGGGATCGGCTCGGCGTCGGGCAGCGAGGCCACGTCGCTGGTGTTGCTGCGCATGATCTCGATCAGCGACGGCAGCTTCTGGTTGGCGATCTCGTCGGCCGACGAGGTGAGGTGCTCCAGCGGCGTGGTCACCTGACGCTGGACCACGAAGAGCAGTGCGGCCAGCACGAACAGGCCGAGGATCACCATGAGGAACGACAGCGAACGGGAGGACTCGGCGTCGCTCAGCTGGTCGGCGACCAGCTGGGTCACCTCGATGCCCTCCCACTCGACGGCGTTGGTCCACACGTCGCGGAAGGCGATGATGGCGTTGAACGCATCGCCCGACTGCACCGACACGTTGGACTCGGCCAGGTCGTCGACGGCCACCACCTCGAGCTCGCGCAGGGTTCGGGCCTCGTCGGAGGAGATGGCGTCGTCGAGGGGGTCGGTGTCGGCGGCGGCCATGAGCGCCACCAGGGTGTCGAAGCGGCCGTCGGCGTCGGCGAAGGTGGTGGCCAGCGGCACGCCGGAGGCGATCAGGGCGCCGTTCGAATCGAGGTAGTTCAGCCACGCCCGCTCCCGGACGTCGATGGTCTCCACCGCCAGGTGGTTCACCTGGGCCACGGCGAAGGCGTCGGCCGAGGGGTAGTCGGCGGCGGTGTCGATGTCGATGGCGAGGAGGGCGTCGACGCCCTCGTTCAGCTCTTCGCGCCCGCCACCGGTCCGAGCGGCGGCCACGGCGGCCAGGGCGGTGGCGGCCTGCTCGGCGGCGGTCTCGTCGGACTCCACGAGATCGGCCAACGCCGCCAACTGTGCGTTGGTGTCGCCTTGGACGTCCTCGAAGGTCCCGACGTCGGCGCCCTCGACCAGGAGACGCTCGAGCCCGATGGCGAGCACGCTGCGGTCGATCGCCTGGTTGATGGCGATGGCGTCGCGGGCGTCCTCGGCGGCCTCGATGGTGGCGCTCTGGTTACGGAAGCCGACCAGGGCGATGGTTCCGAGAATAAGCAGCGGTACGGCGATAAGAGCGGCGAGTTTTGATCTGATTCGCACTGGCTTGCCTTGTCATCGTTCACGAACCCGTACGAGCGCGGGTTCTGGGTGATGGAGGGTGGATCGGACGATTGGTTTGAGTCTTGAGGGGCCACGACCGAACTCGTTCGCTCGGCCCAGGCCGTCGTCGGTGCCGGATCCGGTTCAACTTCGTGCTTCCGCGCGCCGATCCACCTGCAGGTCCCTGAGTGAGCCAAGCGAGGTAGCTATGTCGTCCGTCCAGAAGAACGTGGAACCGATACGTCCCGGAGGCGGTCTCCGTCGGCTCCGGCAGGGCGACATCTCCACCCGGTCGTCGAGCCCCTCGTGCAGCTACCCGCAGTTGATCGCCAAGCTCAACGCCGACATCGAGGTGGCAAAGGTCGAGGACGAGAGTCTGCTCCTGGTGAAGCTGGCCTACAAGCCGCTCCCGGGGACGACGCAGGATGCGGCCCGGGCCCATCAGCTCCCTCAGGAGGTGCTCGATCGGCTGGTCGGAGTCCACGACGACATCAAGATCGCCGTCCTGTCACCGAGTGAGGCGGTCGTGTTGCTGTCCGGCATGAAGCGGCGGGCCGACGGCGACGAGCTGGCCACGGCGCTGCGCAACGCCCTGGTCAAGCCGATCCAGCTCAACGGCATCCCGCACCACCTGTCGCCCATGGTCGGCGCCGCCGTGCTCGACCAGGAGAACGGCGACGTCGAGCAGCTGCTCGAGGCGTCCCGCCTGGCCTTCGCCGAGGCCGACCCGGCCAAGTCGCCGGTGTCGATGTTCCACCCGTATCAGCGCACCCGGCTCAAGCGCCGGACCAAGCGGGAGGACCTCCTGCACGACGCCGTTCGCTCGCATCAGATCACCTGCGACCTGCAGCCGGCCTACGACTTCGAGACCGGTCGGCTCGTCGCCTTCGAGGCGTTCGCCCGTCTCCGGCCCGAGGGGGGTGCCCAGATCCCGCCGCTGGAGTTCATCCCGATGTCGGCCGAGCTCGGTGTGCTGCACTACCTGAGCCGCCAGGTGATGGCCCGAGGCCTGGGTGCGGTCGGTGCGTGGGAGCGGCGCTCCGACGCCCCGCCGCTCACGCTGTGGATCAACTTCCGCGACGACGAGGTGCGCCATCCCGACTTCGCCGAGGCCATTCGGGCGGCCATCGATCTCGACCCCCGCATCACGATCGGTCTCGAGCTGTCACCGGTGCCGAGCGAGGTCGACGGGCGAGACATCTTTCCCGTCCTCACCGACCTCGTGGCCCACGGGGCCCGGGTCGCCGTCGGCGACTTCGGCATCGGGGCCGCCAACCTGCCGTTGATGGAGCAGCTGCCGTTCGACTCGGTGAAGCTCCAGGGCACCCTGATCCGGCAGATGACGAACAACCCCCGGGCCAAGGGTGTTGTCGAGAGCCTGATCCACCTGGCCAACACGCTCGAGCTCGAGTGCACGGCGCAGAACGTCGAGACCGAGGAGCAGATGCGGGTGCTCAAGCAGCTCGGCTGCAACATCGGCCAGGGCATCTTCTTCGGGGCTCAGACCGACGACGTGAGCGACGTGCCGCCGGTGTTCACCTTCCCCCAGTAGCCGCACCGCCTCCACCCGGGTACCACGAACGGCCCGCCCCTTCGGGGGCGGGCCGTTCTGCGTTGTGCGTGTGTTGTGCCTGGGGCGATGCGTGGTGCCTGGCGTTCTGGGGGCGGGCCCGGCTTGCTGCGGGCCGACCAACCGGGGACCGGCCCGGCGGGATCAGAGGCGGGAGAGGAGCTTCTGCTTCTTCTCCTCGTAGTCCTCGTCGCTCACCTTGCCCTCGGCGTGGAGCTGGCTCAGCTTGGCCAGGGCCTTCCTGATCGCCTCGGTCTTGTCCTCGCGGTCCTCGTTGGACTGCTCCCAGTTGGTCTTGGCCGCGCCGGAGCCGGCACCGGGAGCGGAGCCGAGGCCCCGCTTCACCTCGCGCCCTCGGTACATGTAGGTGCCGAGGTCGTCCTTGCGCCGGCCACCCTGACGACGATCGCCCTCACGGCGATCCTCGGCCGGTGGGATCGGCGGCTCGTCCGACTCGGGCGGCGGAGCGGCCTCGGCTGCCTGCTCGGCGCTGAGCGCGTCACGGGACTTCTTCAACAGCTCGTAGTGCCGTTGGCGGCGATCCTCGGTGCTGTCGGGCATGGCGTCAGTGTCCTCCACGACGATCGTCGTCACCGGTCGGAGCCGCCCGGAGGCGGCCCCGACTCAGGTGATCGAGATCAGGCGTTGCTCAGTTCGTCCAGCAGTTCGTCGAGCTCGTCGTCACCGCCGTACTCGACGGCGTCCTCGTTGTAGGCCGGGGTGGCGTGCTCGGCCAGATCGAGACCGGCGGCCTCGTGATCCGGGCTGACCCGCAGCTCACCGAGGCTGTTGGTGACCATGAACATCACGCCGACCGTCAGGGTAACGAACGACAGGATGGCGAGGACCCCGATCAGCTGGGAGACGAGCAGGGCCGGCGAGCCGCCGAGCAGGATGCCGGCGGGGCCGTCGCCGCCGGGGGCGGCGTCGGGGTCGGCCAGGAAGCCGAGGGCCAGGGTGCCCCACACACCGCAGAACAGGTGGACCGGGACGGCGCCGACCGGATCGTCGATCTGGCGACGGTCGAGCAGCAGCGCTCCCTGGGTGGCGATGATGCCGGCGGCGAGGCCGACGACGACCGCACCGATCACCGACAGGTTGGCGGCGCCGGCGGTGACGCCGACAAGACCGCCGAGCACGCCGTTGCCGATCAGGGTCACGTCAGGGGTGCGGAGGGAGAGCCAGGTGGAGCCGGTGGCGCCGACACCGCCTGCGGCGCCGGCGACGGCGGTCAGGGCGGCGACATGGCCGATGTGGAGATCGGCGCCCAGCATCGAGCCGGAGTTGAAGCCGAACCAGCCCACCACGAGGATGATGACGCCGAACATCGCCATCGGCAGGTTGTGCCCCGGGATGGGCAGTGAGTTGCCGTCCTTGTCGTAGCGGCCGATGCGGGGGCCGGCGAAGGCGGCGCCCAGCAGGGCGGCCATGCCGCCGGTGGCGTGCACCACGGTGGAGCCGGCGAAGTCGACGAAGGGGGTGCTGAGGCCGGAAAGCCAGCCACCACCCCAGGTCCAGCTCACCACGACGGGGTAGACGAGGGTCGAGATGAACACGGCGTAGATGAAGTAGGCCTTGAGCTTCACCCGCTCGGCCACCGCACCGGACACGATGGTGGCGGCTGCGGCGGCGAAGCCCATGTTGAAGAAGAAGTGGACGCCGGTGGTGAGGTTCGGGGCACCGGGAGCGGCGTCGGTCGGGCCGCCCCACAGCCAGTTGAACCCGACGAAGTCGGCGCCGTTGTAGGCGATGTGGTAGCCGACGAGGGCGAAGCCGAAGGCGCCGACCACGAAGTCGAAGAGGTTCTTCAACATCATGTGGGCGGCGTTCTTGGCCCGGGTGAGCCCGGCCTCGAGCATGGCGAAGCCCGCCTGCATGAACACCACCAGCGCACCGCAGATCAGGACGAAGGCGTTGTCGGCGAAGACGCCGGGCACCGAGGGGTCGACCGTCTGGGCCGCCGCCGGACCGGCCGTGAGGGCCAGGGCACCGGCGGCGACAAGGCCTCCGGTACCGAGTTTCTTGAGGGTCGATCGTCGCATCGGTTGTGCCTCGCTGGTTTGCTTCAGGATCTGAGAGTTGTCGTCGGTCGCAGGGAGCGAATCGTGAGGGCCGATCGGCCCTGTCGTCCCCGATGGCCCACCGTCTACGCCGGGGCCCCCGCCGTGGCCATGGTCATGGCGTGCTTGACGAGGTGGACGAGGGTGTCGCGCACCGCCGTCCGGTTGCGGGCGTCGGTCACCACCACCGGGATGTGCTCCGGGATGTCGAGGGCGTCGCGGACGTCCTCGGGGTGGTGGCGCAACGTGCCGTCGAAGGCGTTCACGGCCACGATGAAGGGCACGTCGGCCTGCTCCATGTAGTCGATGGCCGGGAAGCAGTGGTCGAGGCGATCGGTGTCGACCAGGACCACGGACCCGATGGCGCCGCGGACCAGCTCGTCCCACATGAAGTGGAAGCGGTCCTGGCCCGGCGTGCCGAACAGGTAGAGCATCAGGTTGGTGCCGAGGGCGACGCGGCCGAAGTCCATGGCCACCGTCGTCGACTTCTTCGACGTGGCGTCGCCCAGGTCGTCGACCTCTTCGCTGGCCTTGGTCATCGCCGCCTCGGTGGTGAGGGGGTCGATGTCGGAGATGGCGCCGACGAAGGTGGTCTTCCCGACGGCGAAGCCGCCGGCAACCACGATTTTCACAGGGATTGGAGTGGAGTTGCTCACGGTGATCCTTACAGGGCCTGCAGGCCGTTGAGAACCTGCTCAAGCAGGCCGAGGTCTGGTCGTTCGCTCTGGGGCTCGGCATCGCCGGCCCGAAGGTGGCCGTCATTGATGAGGTCGCCGATCAGGATCTTGGTGACCTGGAGGTGGAGCCCGGAACGGGCGGCCACCTCGGCGACGGCGAGCGGGGAGGAGCAGAGGTCGACGATGACCTGCTTCTCACCGCTGAGGCGTGCGCCGTCGGCACCGACGGCAGCGCGGATCTGGGTCTCCAGGGGCAGCTCGACGTCGCTCTCGGTGCGACCACCGGTGAGCAGGTACGGCCGGATCCGCTTGGTGAACCCGTCGGCGGTCACTGGAGGAGCGACGCCTGCAACTCGGCGCGCAGCTCGGGGGTGAGTGCCTCACCCGTGCGCTCGACCAGTACCGCCATCTCGTAGGCGACCTGGCCGACGTCGCAGTTGGACTCGGCCATCGTGGCCAGCAGCGAACCGTCGCTGATGCCGGTCACGAACAGGAAGGAGTGCTCCATCTCCACGATGACCTCGGTGACGGCACCGCCGCCGAAGCGGCCCGCCGCTCCGTAGGCGAGGCCGATCAGGCCGGAGGACACGGCGGCGAAGCGGTCGATGCCATCCCGGTCGAGACCGGTGGAGGCGGCGATGGGGAGCCCGTCGGACGACACGACGACGGCCTCGGTCACCCCCGGCACCTTCTCCACGAAGTTGTTGACCAGGAAGTTGACGTTCGTTGCGGTCGCACTGAGGGTCATGATTCGGCTCCGTTCTCGTCGGAAACTGCGTCCGTCGACTCGGCGGCTGCGTCGTCGATCGGCTTCTTGCGTGCGGTGCGGTAGGTGGAGAGGAGGCTTCGGATCTCCTCGGGCTTGCGGGAGCTGGCGGTCGCCGCCGGGGTGGCGGTCGCCGTCTCGGGGATCTCCCGTCCCTCGCGTTCCGGGGCGTAGGACTTGGAACGGTCACGCCGCTTCAGGCCCGAGGGGCCCTTGTTGGCCCGGGGAGCGATCTTGATCTCGGGGTCGAGCAGGTTCTCGATGGCGCTGTCGAACTTGGCCCCGGACGGGACGGCATCCTCCAGCGTCTCCGGTCGCTCCTCGGCGACAGCCGCGGTCTCGGCTGCGGCCTCGACCGGCTCCGAGGCTGCCTCGGCGGTTGCGGCGGTTGCCGCGGTTGCGGCCGGGGAGGCCGTCGAGTCGGGGGTGGAGTCGGCCGTCGGGGTCGAGGCCGGCTCTGCCGCCGTCGGCTGCTTCTCCTCGGCGGGCTGGTCGTCGGTGGTCGACGTGTCCCGCCGTGCCGGCTGCTTGCGGGCGGTGCCCTTCTTGGCCGCCGGTCGACGCTTGCCCGAGCCCTTGCGGGTCTGCTTGCGAGCGGGCGCTGCGGTGATGTGGTCGCCGTCGTCATCGCCGTCGGCCGCCGCCTTGGACGGGCGCTTGGTCGCCCGCTTGGCCGGGCGCTTCGTGGCCTTGCGGGCCGGCGTCTTGCGGGCCGCCGGCTTGGCCGTGGGCTCGTCGGCGGCTGCGGCCTCGGGCTGCTCACTCTCGTCGGCGGCGCCGTTTTCGTCGGCGGTCTTGGCGTCGGCGGTCGTGGCGTCGTCCGTGGAGGCGGTGACGGCGGTGGTCGACCCGGCGTCCTCGGTCGTCCCGGCCTCGGCGTCGGTGGCCGTGGCGTCGGCCGCGGCCCCCCGCCGGTCGGGCGTCGACCCTTCGGTCGACGGGGCGTCCTCGTCGGCTGTCGTCGTCGCCGTGTCGGGTGCCGGTGTCGAGGTGACGGTGGTGACGGTGGCCACGGCCTCGTCGCTGGTCGGGAGGCCGAGGAGGCGGGCCAGGGCGTCGGACGATCCGGCCTCGGGCTTGGCCGCAGCGGCCGGCTCGGGTGCGCTGTCCGACTCGTCGGCGGCGAGGGCGTCGGGTGCCTCCTGGCCGCGGACGGCCAGGGGCAGGGCCGATGCCTCCTCCTCGCTCGTGTCGGCGATGCCGTTGGCGTCGATCGGCTCGGGCGTGGTCTGCTCGGAGAGCAGGGAGGTCGGGAGGATGACGGTGGCCGTGGTGCCCATGGGCGAGCCCGGGGTGAGGGCGACGTCGATGTTGTGGCGCTGGGCCAGACGACCCACCACCATCAGGCCCAGCGAGCGGGACATGTCGAAGCTCAACCCGGGAGGCGAGGCGAGGACGCGGTTGAACTGTTCCGCCTGGTCGGGGGAGAGGCCGATTCCGCTGTCGCTGACCGTGATCTCGTAGCCGTCGTCGGTGCGGCGGCCGTCGACGGTGACCGTCGAGTCGGGAGGCGAGAAGGAGGTGGCGTTCTCCAGGAGCTCGGAGAGGAGGTGGGCTACGTCGACCACGGCGCCGGGCACGACGACACCGTCGTCCAGACCGCTGAAGCTGACCTGTCGGTAGTTCTCGATCTCGCTCACGGCCACCCGGACGATGTCGGAGGTGGACACCGGACCGTTGCGGCGGCGGGGCGGCTCGGAGCCGGCCAGCACGAGGAGGCTCTCCGCATTGCGGCGCATGCGGGTGGCCAGGAGGTCGAGGCCGTAGAGCTGTTCGAGTCGGGTGGGGTTCTCCTCGCTGGTCTCCAGCTCGTCGATCGACTCCAGCTGGCGGTCGAGGAGGCTCTGGTTCCGGCGCACGAGGTTCACCACCAGGTCGCCGAGGCGGCCCTGGATGGCTTCGTGCTGCACGGCGACCGCCCGGTGGGCCGAGTTCTGGATGTCGTTGAGGAGCTCGGCCAGTCGGCTGTGGGGGCCCTCGGGGAGGTCGAGGTCGAACGGCGTCGGGGTCTCGGTCTCGGCGGCGTCGCCGACGGCCTTGACCAGGGCGGGGAGGCGATCGTTGGCCAGCGTCTCGGCCGCCTGCACCACGGTCTCGAGCTCGTGGGGGACAAGACGGACGTCGTCGTCCTCCTCCTGCTCCTCCGTCGGGCTCTCACCCGAGATGCGGGGGCCGATCACCAGCAGAATCAACAGGCCGACGACCAGGCAGACGAGGCCGATGATGCCCAAGGCCTGCAGAGCCGCCGTCGGTTCACCGCTGCCCGAGGCGGCGCTCAGGGCGCCACCGGACAGCAGGGCGAGGGCCACCAGGGGGCACCCCGCGATCAAGAACAGGCGTGAGTCGAAATTGAAGTCCCGCAAGATGCAGCCTCCTGAGCAACGCGGTGGTGCTGCATCTATCGGACGCTGATGGCTACCTGTTGAGGGCCGCCACCATCGTTCCCGGGATCAGTTGTGCCCGGGCCTGCTGAGCGGGCCGGGCAGGGCCTCGGTCAGCCCTCGGGGCGGGTGAAGACCGGCTGGTCCGCCGTCGACCGCTCGGGGTCGAAGCGGTACCCGAGGCCGTCGAAATCCGACAGGCCCTTGCGGGTGGTGACCCGCTCCCGGATCATCCACCCGGTCATCGCTCCTCGGGCCCGCTTGGCGAAGAAGCTGATCACCTTGTACTGGCCGTTCTTCTCGTCGAGGAACACCGGGGTGACCACCGGGGCACCGAGCCCGTCGGGGCGGACGCTGCCGAAGTACTCGTTGGAGGCCAGGTTCACCAGGACCCGAGCGCCGGGACTGGCCTCGATGGCGTCGTCGAGGTGTTCGGTAATCGTGTCACCCCAGAAGGCATACAGGTCGCGGCCGTGGCCGTTGGCCAGCTTCGTCCCCATCTCCAGCCGGTAGGGCTGCATCAGATCGAGGGGCCGGAGCACGCCGTAGAGCCCCGACAGGATCCGCAACACCTTCTGGGCGTGGGTGTAGTCGCGCTCGCCGAACGTGCCGGCGGCGTCCATGCCCTGGTACACGTCGCCCTGGAAGGCGAGCAGTGCCGGGCGGGCGTTGTCCGGGGTGAAGGGCCGCTCCCAGTCCTGGTAGCGGTCGAAGTTGGTCTCGGCCAGGCCCTGGGAGATCCCCATCAGGTTCTTGAGATCGGCCGGCGACTTCTTGGCCATCACCGACACCAGCTGCGCCGACCGATCCAGCAGCTCCGGTTCGGAGTACTTCTTGGTCGGGAGCGGGCTCTCGTAGTCGAGCGACTTGGCCGGGGAAACGACGATCAGCACCCTTCAGTTTTACCGCACGAAGGCCGGTTCAGGCCCCCTCGAGCGTCTCGGACAGGGTCCGGAGCCGCTCGGTGGCCTCGGTCAGTGTCGATCGTTCGAGGTGGTCGCGCTGGATCTGGCGGAGTTCCTCGGCGGCATCGACGGCCTCGGCCAGCTGGCCGACGATCCGCTCGGCTTCCCCCTGGAGGGGTCCGGTGGCGCCCCGGGCGGCGGTGGGGCGCAGGCCGTTGTCGGCGGACCCCCCGGTTCGCAGGGCGCTGGTGGTGGGGAGCGCGGTGGGCGCCGGTACCGGTGCGTCGAGGGCGGCGTGCAGAGCCCGGACGTACTCGTCGGCGATGTCGGCCACCCGGAGGAGCTCCTCGGCCACCGGCCCCGGCGGCGCGCTGCGGGCCAGGTCGTGCAGCCGATTGGCATGGTCGGCGGCGGCCCGCACCGCGGCGTCGCCCTCGACCGGTAGTCGACCGGTCACCAGCCGTCGGCGACGGGAGCGGGCTCGGGCGGCGTAGGCCACGAGCGGGGTGCAGCCGAAGGCGGCGCAGCCGGCGGTGATGAACCACGCCATCGGCCCGGGGGCCAAACCGGCCCACGACACGCCCAACGCACCGACGAACGTGGTGGTGAGCACCGCGCCGACGGTCCGTGCGGCCAGATCGAACCGCTCGGTTTCCCGGTCGATCGCTGCGACCTCGAGGGGACGGCGCCCTCCCATCTCGCAATGGTATCGGCGACCCGCCCGCCGCCGGAAGTCGGGCGCACCGTCGGCGACACCGCCAACCAGGCCCCCTGCAATCCCCTCGGAGCGGGACCGTCGCCCGGCGTCGCCGCCCGCTCCCGGCCGTTCCGGCGACAGGGCGATGGCCACGGCCTAAGGTGCGGCCGATGGTCGTCAGCTGGGATGGGTTCGTCCTCGACGCCGACGCACGGCGGTTGAGCGGGCCCGACGGAGACATCCACGTCGAACCTCAGGTCTTCGACGTGCTCGTCCTGCTGATCGCCGAGCGGGCCCGGGTGGTGTCCAAGGCCGAGCTGCTCGAGGTGGTGTGGGGCGATCAGTTCGTGTCGGAGTCGGCGCTCACCACCCGGATCAAGCAGGCCCGCCGCAGCCTGGGCGACGACGGCCGGACCCAGCGCTACGTCCGCAACGTCCACGGGCGGGGCTACCAGTTCGTCGGTGACCTGGACGACGACCGCTCCCCGGCCGACGGCCGGTCCGAGCCCGGCGCCACGACGGAGGCGGTCGATCGATCGTCGGCGGCCGTCGTCGTACCACGGGCCGTCGACGTCGCCCGCGAGATCGCCGTCGACGACGACTTCCCCTTCGTCGGTCGCCTCGACGAGATGGCGGCGGCCCGCACCGTGATCACGGCCCCCGGTGGGTACGGCACCGTCGTGATCGCCGGCAGCCCGGGGGTCGGCAAGTCCCGGCTGGCGGTCGAGCTGTTGACCGAGGCCCGGTCGGCCGGGGCCCGGATCGCCGCCGGACGCTGTGAGCAGGGGGTGACCTCGGCCCTCCAGGCCGTGCGCGACGCCTTCGGCCAGCTGGCGGCGACCGACCCCGGCGCCGTCGCCGAGTGGGCCGCCGGGATCGAGGGCCCGCTGCTGGCGCTGCTCCCGTCGTTGACCGCCCACCTCGATCATCAGCCGGTGCCGGTCGACGCCTACGCCGGGATGGACGTGTTCCTCACCGCCCTGGACCGGCTCACCGCCGATCGTCCCCTCGCCCTCCTCATCGACGATCTGCAGTGGTCGGACGAGCCCACCCGGACGTTTCTGGAACGGGTCGAGCGACGCCTGCACCACCGACCGATCACCGTGATACTCACCCACCGCATCGGCCGGGCCGACCTGCCGGGCGAGGTGGCCCGCTGGTTGGCCCGGGTCACCCGGCGGGACGAGACCGTCGCCATCGGCCTCGACAACCTGGCGGCCGAGCCCGCCCGCGACCTCATCCGCTCCGTGCTGGAGGACGCCACCGAGGCTGATGTGGACGAGCTCCTGGCCGTGACCGAGGCCAATTGCCTGTTCCTCACCGAGACCCTGCGCGAACTGCCCCACGGCGGGGAGACGGCGCAGTCGGTGGCGGAGTTGATCACGGCCCGGGTCGACCGACAGAGCGACGACGTGCGGGCCGTGATCACCGCAGGCGCCGCCCTGGGACCGGAGTTCCCGCTGGCGGTGGCCGCCGAGGCAGCCGGCCTCGAACCGGCGACGGCGCTGGCCGCCATCGACCGGGCCCTCGAAGCCGAGCTGCTCCACGAGACCGCCTCGCCCGCCCGCTTCCGGTTCTCCCACCAGCTGGTGCCCCAGAGCATCGTCGAGGCGCTGGCCCGGGCCGAACGGGCCGACCTGCACCTCCGGTGCGCCGAGGCCCTCGGCAGCGAAGGGGCCGACGAGGCCGAGATCGTCCTCCACCTGCTGCGGGCCGTGCCGCTCACGCCGCTGACCGACGCCGTCGACCGGGCCCGGGCCCGGGCTGCGCTCGCCCGGGCGGCCAAGCAGTACGACCTGGCCGCCCGTCTGCTCGGTCGGGCCAACGACGCCGGGCCACCGGCCCGGATCCGGGCCGAGATCCAGCTCGAACTGGCCCGGGTCATCAACGACATCGGCACCCCGGCCGAGGCCGTCGACCTCGTCGAGGGGGTGGCCCAGTCGGCCCGGACCAACGGCTGGCCCGACCTGCTGGTGGGGGCGGCTCTGGCCCACTGGTCGCAGAGCCCCTACCGCCGACCGCTCGACACCACCACGCTCGCCCTTCTGGCCGAGGCCGACGAGGCGCTCGGCCCCGAGGACTCGGTCGACAAGGCCCTGGTGTTGGCCAAGACGGCGACGTTCTCGGTGTTCACCCGACGCCTGCCCGAACGGGGGGCGCTGGCCGACCGGGCGGTGGCCATGGCCCGGGAGCAGGGTGCCGACGACGCCCACCTGCTCACCGTGCTCGAGGGTGCCGCCATCGCCGCCACCTGCCCGGCAGGCGTCGACCGCCTCGCCGTCCTCGACCCCGAGATCGCCCGACTCCGGGAGGCCACCGGCCTCACCTGGTTCCGCGATGCTTCGGCCCCCGAGACGCTGGCCCTGCTTCGGGGCGACGGGCCCGCCTTCCGGGACGCCGTCGGCTTCGACCCGGACCGGCTGGCCAGCCAGCCCATCGCCGAGTGGCGTGACCTCACCCTCGGCGGCACCCTGCTCGGCTTCGCCGGCGACATCGACGGGTCCCGCGATCGGTTCGATCGGGCGGCCGAGATGGGCGAGCGGTTCTGGGGCGAGTCGTCGTTCAGCCTGCACGCCATGGGTCACCTCTTCCTCGACCTGGTGTCGGGCCGGTGGACGCGGTCCCGGGAGCTGCTGGAACTGGCGCACGCCTTCGCCGACGGCGAGAGCATCTTCAGCGTCTTCCTCGCCCCGACGGCACTGGCCATCCACCATCAAGGCGGCCGGGAGGCCGAGGTCGCCGAGCTCTCATCCCGGCTCGGGGGCCGCCAGATGCGCAGCTATCCCGAGCACATCCTCGGCGGCAACGCCCTCATCGCCTGCGGTGAGCTGGCCCTGGCCCGTGACGACGACGAGCTGGCGACGCTGACCGAGGCGGCACTGGAGCCGTTGGCCGACCTGTGCCTGGGGTTGCCGTGGGCTCCGTCGCTGGCGGCGGCCGATGTGCTCGCCCGCTTCGCCGCCCGGCGGGGCGATACCGCCGCCGCCGATCGGCACCGGGCCCGGGCCATGGAGATCTACGCCGCTCTGGACGCCCCGGTTCTGGCCGACCGACTCGATCGTCTCTAGGGTCGCGGCCCATGGACTCCCCCCAATCGCCCCTCGCCCTGGCCGGCGTCCGGGTCCTCGACGTGTCGACGGTGTTGGCCGGTCCCGGCATCGCCCGCCACCTGGCCGACTTCGGTGCCGATGTGATCAAGGTCGAACGGCCCGGTGTCGGCGACACCGCCCGCAACCTCGGCTGGCGGGACGAAAGCGACGGCGAGACCTATTTCTTCAAGCTGGCCAACCGCAACAAGCGGTGCATCGAGCTCGACCTTCGATCCGAGGAGGGCCGGGACCGGCTGCTCGACCTGGCGGCCGAGGCCGATGTGCTGGTCGAGAACATGCGGCCCGGGAAGCTGGAGGCGCTCGGGCTCGGCCCCGACGTGCTGCTGGGCCGCAACCCCGATCTCGTCATCACCCGGGTGACCGCCTTCGGGCAGACCGGCCCCTACCGGGACCGCCCCGGCTTCGCCACGCTGGCCGAGGCGATGTCCGGCTTCGCCGCCCTCAACGGCTCCGAGGACGGACCGCCCACCCTGCCCCCGGTCGCCCTGACCGACGAGGTCACGGCCTTGGCCGGGGCCTTCGCCACCATGGTCGCCCTCCACAGCGGTGTCGGGCAGGTGGTCGACGTGAACCTGATCGAGAGCCTGATGCAGATCATGGGCCCCCTGCCCTCGCTGTGGTTGCATGGGGGCCGGCAACAGCCCCGGCTCGGTTCCGGCCTGCCCTATTCGGTGCCCCGCGGGTGCTACCGCACCAGCGACGGTCACTGGTTGGCGGTGTCGACCTCGGCCGACTCGGTGGCCGGTCGGGTGATGACCCTGATCGGCCTGGGCGACGACTACCGGTTCGCCGCCACCTCGGGCCGGATGGCCCACCGGGACGAGGTGGAGTCGGCGATGACGGCCTGGGTGGCCGCCCGCACCCTCGACGAAGCCCTGGCCGCCTTCGCCGAGGCCGATGCCGCCGCCGCCCCCGTCTACGACATGGCGGCCCTGGCCGCCGATGAGCATGCCGCTGACCGGGGGCTGTTCGTCGACGTCGACGGCTTCCCCATGCAGGGGCCGGCCGCCCGCCTCTCGGCCACCCCGGCCCGGCTGCGCTGGCCGGGACGGGCGTTGGGGGCCGACAACGCCGAGGCGGCGGAGGGGTGGCCGACGGCGGCCTCGGGGGACGAGCCGACGCAACAGGGCTGAGGAGTTCAGCGGGTAGCTGTCGTGCGCAGCACGACCACTCGATGAACGCCGGGCCCGGGTGGGCGCCACAGCGCCTACCCGCCAGGCCCTAACCGTCGGTCGGTGTCGAATCCGGGCCGGGGAGAAACTAGCGTCGCACCGTGCCCGCAATCGTCACCGAGAATCTCTCCCGGCGGTTCGGCGACGAGGTGGCCGTTGACGGTGTCGATCTGAAGGTCGAGACCGGCGAGATCTACGGCTTCCTCGGACCGAACGGCGCCGGCAAGACCACCACCGTCCGCATGCTCTGCACCCTGCTGACCCCCAGTGGGGGTCGGGCCACGGTGGGCGGGCTCGACGTGGTGACCGCCGCCGACGAGGTTCGTCTCCGGATCGGGGTGGCGTTGCAGGAGGCCTCGCTCGACGAGAAGCAGACCGGCCGGGAGATCCTCGACCTCCAGGGCCGGCTGTACGGGATGCGGGGGTCGGCGCTGACGGCCCGGATCGACGCCGTGCTCGAATTCGTCGAGATCGGCGACGCCATCGACCGCCGGGTCGGCACCTACAGCGGCGGCATGAAACGCCGGGTCGATCTGGCCTCGTCGCTGCTGCACGAGCCCGAGGTGTTGTTCCTCGACGAGCCCACCACCGGACTCGATCCGGTAAGCCGGGCCGCGGTGTGGGAGGAGGTGCGGCGACTCAACGACGACCTCGACGTGACGATCTTCCTCACCACCCAGTATCTGGAGGAGGCCGACGCCCTGGCCGACCGGGTCGGGATCATCGACGCAGGCCGGATCGTGGCCGAGGGCACCCCGGAGGAGCTCAAGCGGGCCGTCGGCAACGATGTGATCGTGGTCAACATCGATCAGATCGACGACGACCTGATCTCGGCGGTGTCGACCCTCGACGGCGTGACCGACGTGTCGGCCGGGGGCGCCGAACTGGTGGTGTCGGCCATCGACGGGGCGTCAGTGGTCAACGACCTGGTGGTGACGATGAACGGCATGGGCCTGCGGGCGAACGCCCTCACCCTGCGCACCCCGACCCTCGACGACGTGTTCCTCAACGCCACCGGCCATCGCATCGTGTCCGGTGCCGAGCGGGAGCCGCAGCGATGAGCCTGGCCACGTCCAGCGGCGCCGTCGCCGATCTGATCACCGTGGCCCGACGGGCCCTCCGCTCGCTGCTGCGCGAGCCCGAGGCCCTGGTCCCGGCGCTGGTGGTGCCCATGTTCTTCTACGCCGTGAACATCGGCGCCCTGCAGGATGTGGCCGAGAGCTTCGGGGCCCGGTTCGGCGACCCGGACTTCGACTTCAAGGCGTTCCAGCTTCCGGTCGCCATCATCTTCGCCGTCACCGGCGTGTCGAGAGCGAGCGTGGTGGTGACCGACATCCAGTCCGGCTACCTCGACAAGCTCCTGGTCACGCCGGTGCGACGAGCCTCGCTGCTGCTCGGGATGATGGTGGCCGACTTCGCCCTGGTGTTCGGCCTATCGTTGCTGGTCAGCATCGTGGGCTTCCTCGTCGGGGTGCGCTTCGAGAGCGGCCCGTTGGGCCTGCTGGCCTTCCTGCTGATGTCATCGGCATGGGGCCTGGCCTTCACCGGCTTCCCCTATACGATCGCCCTTCGCACGGGGAACCCCGCCGCCGTCAACTCCTCGTTCATCATCTTCTTTCCCTTCGCCTTCCTCACCTCGTCGTTCCTGCCGGCCGAGGCCCTCACCAGCTGGCTGCGGGCCATCTCCACCTGGAACCCGGTGACCTACCTCCTGGCGGGATTGCGGTCGCTCATCACCGAGGGCTGGGTGGCGGAGGATCTCCTGAAGGCGATGGCCGCCATCGTCGTGATCGGGGCCATCACGTTCACCTTGGCCTTCACCTCCCTCAACAGCCGGGTCAGCACCGGCTGAGTTCCGACAGTCGAGGGCGGTGGCGGCGTCGCGTCAGCCGCCGGAGCGGCAGAGGGCGGCGAGGTCGCCGAAGAAGGCGTGGGCTCGGGGTGTCGACGAGCACAGGCCGCTGAGGTCGGCCGCCGGGGGCTCGTCGTCCTCCTGGAGCAGGAGCCCGAGGAAGCCGAGGTCGATCGACACGGCCCGCACGTCGTAGTCGCCGTCGATCTCCGCCAGCTCGGCCGCCAGCACGTGGGCGTCCTCGAAGTCGCCGACGCGGTCGGCCAACCCGATCTCGATGGCGTCGTCGCCGTTGAAGATGCCGGCCCCGATCTCGTCGATGATCACGCTCTCGTCGATGCCGCGGTGCTCGGCCACGTGCGACACGAACTGGTCGTAGGAGCCGTCGACCAGAGCCTGGAACATCGCCTGCTCGTCGGCGGTGAGTTCGCGATAGGGGTTGCCGGCGTCCTTGCCTGCACCGGCGGTGATGAAGAACTGCTCGATCCCGTCCGTCGTGGTCACGCCGCCGCCCAGGAGTCCACCCTCGGTGGCGACCACACCCTCGTAGCGGGAGAACGGGCCGAGGATCACGCCGATCGAGCCGATCAGCGAGCCGCGCGACACGACGATCTCATCGGCCGGGGCCATGGCCCACATGCCACCGGAGGCCGAGATCTCATCGACCTGGGCCACCACCGGCTTGCCCGCGTCGACCAGGGCCTCGACGCCGTCGCCGATCAGTTCGGAGCCGACCACGGAGCCCCCGGGGGTGTTGAGTCGGAGGACCACGGCGTCGACGTCGTCGTCGGTCGCCGCCGCTTCGAGCTGTTCCTTGATCGCCGAGCCGTCGGCCAGGATCCCGCCGAAGGGACCGGCGCCGCCGCCCGAGGACAGGATGGGGCCGGTCACGTCGACGACGAGCACCAGGTCGCGGGCGCCGCTCACGCCGTCGACGTGGGTGGTGGAGGCCAGCGGTCCCGGCGGGTCGACCGGCTCGGTGGCGGCGGCGCCGAGGGCGGCGACGCAGCCGGCCAGCAGGGTGAACAGGGCGAACATGGTGATGGCGAAGCCGAGCGGCGCCACCAGGGCGGCGGTGACGGCCCGACCCAGGAACTGGCCGTAGCTGAGGTGGCCGCTCGGGGCTTGAGCCACCGGGGCGGCCGGCGTCGGCGGGATCACGGGACCGGGCTGCGGACCCGCCGGCGCCGCAGCGCCGGCCGGCGTCTGCCCTGGTGGGGCGGGGGAGGTGTACACCGGTGGCGTGGTCGGCGGGGGCAGGTCGCCGGCGGGCGGCTGGTCCGGATCCATGGCTCCAGAAGCTATCAGTGCCAGTAGCGGTGACCCCTAGCCCAAGCGATGCCCTCGCCCAGCGACGCCTCGGGGTGACGACGACCATAGGCGTCAAGGCCACGCAGACGGCGCTGCCACCGCCGCCGGGTTCCGTGGCTGATTCGCCCGGCCACGTACCGCCCTCGGGCGTGTCGGATCACCCGGCCGTTGCCGACCGAGGAGCGCAGTGCATCGGACACCCGCTTCCGCTCCGGTTCTTCGACGGCGAATCCCCGGCGCTCCAACTCGGCCAGCACATAGCCGATCGAGCACGGCCCCCGGGTGGTGTGCACGACCTCGGTGGCGGCGTGGCGGAGGATGTGCCCGTGCAGTTCCATGCGCCGATCGTGGCGGCCCGCTGTGACAGTCGCCCGTCGCCCGTCGCCCGCTGTGATCGTCGTCCGCCGGGCCTCGGCCCCCGCTGCTCGCCCTCGCCCCCGCGGTGTGGTCGTCAGGTGTCCACCTAGGTCCGAATTCGATCCGGTGGCTGCCGCCCAATTCGGACCTAAGTGGGCGCGACAGAGGTTGGACCTCCACAGCCCGAGCGAGGTAGGCGAGCCCGCCGACCGGTCTCGCTGCTCCGCAATCGGCGGCGCGCCACGCCGATACGGCGACCAGGGCGGCCGGGCGCGCTGCTACTCGGCGGCGGTGGCGACCTCGATGCGGTCCTGCCGCCACTCCCGAGCCGCCACCAGGGCCTCCTGGGCCGCGTCCATCAGCTCGGTCGGGCTGAAGGCGTGGGCCGGGTAGCAGGCCACACCGGCCCAGATGGTGAGGCCGTCGTGATCGGTGAGGAGCTTGCGTCGGATGCGTTCGACGGTCCAGATGGCGCCGTTCTCCGGGGTGTCCTCCAGGAGCAGGGCGAAGTAGCCGTTCTGGAGGCGGCAGGCGGTGTCGGCCTCGCGCAGGGTGGCCTTGATCGAGTCGGCCACGAGCTCGGCCTCGGCCGGGTCGGGCTCACCCGGGAGGCCGGTGACGACCTCGAGCAAGACCATGGCCACCGGCCGGAGATGTCGCCGCGCCGCGGCGATCCGTCCGTCGAGGGCGACCATGTAGAAGCTCTCGCTGAACAGGCCGGTGTCGCGGTCGATCAGGCCGTCGCGGGTGTCGCCGTCGTCGGCGCCGGCGTCGATGAACTCGGCCACCGCCGGCTTGTGGGCCGGGCCGGACACCCGGGGCGGCGGCAGCGGCTTGGGCTTCTTCTCCTCCGGCGTCTTCCCGACGAGGTCGGCCGGGGCCACCTTGGCCGCCTCGGCCTTCGCCTCGAGGGTGGCGAGTTGCTCGCGGGCCGTGCGCAACTCGTCCTCGGCCAGTCGGAGGGCTTCGGCCCCGGCGTCGGCCTCACGACCGACGAGCAGCGACCAGCCACCGGCGAGGAGCGCCAGGGCGCCGGCGGCGATGGCGAGCCACGCCTGTTGGAAGGCCACGCCGACGACACCGATCACCAGACCGGCGGCGCCCACCAGGAGGCCGATCGGCGCTCGTCGAGTCGTCATCGCCATCCCATCCATATCCGTGCTCCATCGGAGCGGGCCGGACGGCCGTGAGTGGTTGTCTGGCGGCCGCTCATCGGGACGAATCTATCGGGTCGGCGCCTCCGATTCATGACGATGGAGAAGGGCCAGGTCAGCGAGCGACTCGACGATCTCAGCCAGCTGGTAGTCCTTGGGGGTGAACACGGCCGCCACCCCCTGGGCCAGGAGGGCGTCCTGGTCCTCGGGCGGGATGATGCCGCCGACCACGAGGGGGGCGTCGACCCCGGCGTCGTCGAGGCGGGCCATGGTCTCGGGCACCAGTTCGAGATGGCTGCCCGACAGGATCGACAGACCGATGGCGTCGGGGTCCTCGTCGCGGGCCACCGCCGCGATCTGGGCCGGGGTGAGCCGGATGCCCTGGTAGATGACCTCCATACCCGCGTCGCGGGCGGCGACGGCGATCTGCTCGGCGCCGTTGGAGTGACCGTCGAGCCCCGGCTTGGCCAGCAGGATCCGGGGCGGACCGCCCTCGGTGGCCTGCATCCGCTCGGCCAGGGCCCGCAGCCGACCGCTGCCGTCGCCGAGGATGCCTCCGGCGCCCGACACCCCGGTCGGCGCCCGGTACTCGCCGAACACCGATCGCAGCCGATCGGCCCACTCGCCGGTGGTGCCCCCGGCGTGGGCCAGGGCGATCGTGGGCTCCATGATGTTGTCGGTGCCCCGCGCCGCCCGTTCCAGCTCGTCGAGGGCGGCGTCGACGGCGCCCTGGTCACGCTGCGACCGCCACTCGGTCACGTCGGCCACCAGCTCGTCGTGGACGGCGGGGTCGACCTTGAGGATGGCCTCGGCCCCGCCGAGGGGCGAATCGGCCGACTCGGTGTAGGCGTTGACCCCGACCACGGTCAGGTCGCCGGCCTCGATGCGGCGCATCCGTTCTGCGTGGGAGCGGACCAGCCGGTTCTTCAGCTCCTCGATGCATTCGAAGACGCCGCCCAGCTCGTCGATCTCGGCCAACTCGGCCTCGGCCGCCTCCATCAACTCGGCTGTCTTGGCCTCGATCACGTGGCTGCCGGCGAAGATGTCGTCGTATTCCAGCAGGTCGGTCTCGTGGGCCAGCACCTGCTGGATCCGCAGCGACCACTGCTGATCCCACGGCCGGGGCAGGCCGAGGGCCTCGTTCCACGCCGGCAGCTGGAGCGACCGGGCCCGGGCGTCGCGCGAAAGGGTGACCCCGAGGGCTTCGAGCACGATGCGCTGCACGTTGTTCTCGGGTTGGTTCTCGGTGAGGCCGAGCGAGTTGACCTGCACGCCGTAGCGGAATCGGCGGGCCTTGGGGTCGGTGACGCCGTAGCGCTCGGCCGTGATCCGATCCCACAGCCGGGTGAAAGCCCGCATCTTGCAGGTCTCCTCGACGAAGCGGATCCCGGAATTGACGAAGAACGAGGTGGCGGCGACCACGGCGTCGAAGCGGTCGGCCGGCACCTGACCCGAATCCCGCACGGCGTCGAGTACCCCGATGGCATTGGCCAGCGAGAAGGCGATCTCCTGAACCGGCGTGGCCCCCGCCTCCTGCAGGTGGTACGAGCACACGTTCATCGGGTTCCACCTGGGCACGTGGGCGTTGCAGAAGGCGAACATGTCGACGATCAGTCGACGGCTCGGGCCCGGCGGGAAGATGTAGGTGCCCCGGCTCAGGTACTCCTTGACGATGTCGTTCTGCGTGGTGCCTCGCAGCTGCTCGGAGGGCACGCCCCGGTCGGCGGCGTTGGCGATGTAGAGGCCGAGCATCCAGGCGGCCGGCGCGTTGATCGTCATCGACGTGTTCATCTCGCCCACCGGGATGCCGTCCAGGAGGGTGGCCATGTGACCCTTGTGGGCCACCGGCACCCCGACCTTGCCCACCTCGCCCGCGGCCTGGGGCTGATCGGGGTCGTAGCCGGTCTGGGTCGGGAGATCGAAGGCGATCGACAGGCCGGTCTGCCCCTTGGCCAGGTTGGTCCGATATAGCTCGTTGGAGGCGGCCGCCGTCGAATGGCCCGAGTAGGTGCGCATCATCCACGGGCGATCCGGGGCCCGGCCGCCGAGGTCGGAGGAGCTGCGCTTGGGGGGAGAACCGTCGTTGGTCACGGTCATAGTGTGACCCACGGTGTCGGTCGAGGTCGAAAGGCCTCAAGCGCATCCCGAGGCGGCTACGGTGCCACGTCGAAGGGCGTCCGGTCGTTGTGGACGCAACGGAGGAACCGTCGGTGCGAGTGCTCACGTGGAACACGCTGTGGCAGTTCGGCCCGTGGCAACCCCGTCAGGCGCCCCTCGACGCCGCCTGCCTGGCCGCCGACCCCACCGTCGTCCTCCTCCAGGAGACCTGGCCCGGCCAGGCCGAGCGGTTGGCGGGCGTCCTCGGTATGGAGGTCGTCGGCTACCACGGCGAGCCCCTCGAACCGGCCCCCGAGCCGGAGGCGGCCGACACCCCGTTCGGCAACGCCCTCCTCGCCCGCCCCGGCACGATGTCGGCGGCCGACATCCTGATCCTGCCCCCGGGTGTCGGTCGGGCCGTCCGCTCGGCCGTGGCCGCCAAGACGAGCGTCTTCGGCGCCGAGGTGCTGGTGGTGTCGACGCACCTGGCCAGCAAGACCGACGACAACGAGGCCCGGGCCCGACAGATGCACACGATCGTCGAGTGGGTCGACGGCCTGCATCCGGACGGTCCCGTGCTCCTTGGCGGCGACCTCAACCAGACGCCGACAAGCCCCGAGTATGTGAGCAGCATCGCCCCCAACTGGGCCGATCTGTGGCTTCACGACTGGGACGCCGCCGACGGTGGACCGGGCGGGGCGCCGGCGACCGTCGACGAGCGGGTGCAGGCCGGGCTGACCATGATCGAGGGCAACCCGCATGTGCTGGCCGGCGAGTGGATGCTCAAGCGAAACGGCCGCGACGGGCCCGCCAACGGCGTGCGGTTCGACTATCTGCTGGCCCGGGCGGGTGGGGCCGCCGGGCTGGGGCCGCTCGGCATCGAGTGGATGACCACCGTCGGGGCCGCCCCCGACGCCTGGCCCAGCGATCACCTCGGCGTGCTGGCCGAGATCACGCCGAGCTGAGCCCGTCCGGCAGCGGCAGGGCGAGGGCGGCCGCCAGCCGACCGACGTACTCGTCGCGGGCGACCTCGACGGCACCGAGGGTGGCCAGGTGCGGGGTGAGCCACTGCACGTCGAGCAGGCCCCCCGGTCGCCGGCCGAGGCGCTCGACCAGACCGACCAGCGCCACCTTGGAGGCGTCGGTCCGCCGGTGGAACATCGACTCCCCGGCGAACAGCCCGCCGAGGGCCAGGCCGTAGAGCCCGCCGGCCAGCACGTCGTCGTCCCACACCTCGATGCTGTGGGCCCAGCCCATCACATGGAGGCGGTTGTAGGCCCGGCGGATGCGTTTGTCGATCCATCCCATCGGGCGGGCGGGGTCGGCGCAGGCGTCGATCACGGCCCCGAAGTCGTGGTTGACGGTGACGGTGTAGCGCCGCGTCGACCGGCGCAGCGAGCGGGACACCTTGAGCCCGTCCAGGGGGATGATGCCCCGGGGGTCGGGGTGGAACCAGCCGATCTCACGTCGGCTCACCGGCATGGGGAAGAAGCCGTTGGCGTAGGCGGCGAGGATGGTCCCGGGCTCCAGGTCGGCCCCGACGGCGGCCAGGTCGTCATCGGGAGCCAACTCGTCGACTCCGGGAAAGGACCAGGAGGTGGGCGTCGGCTGCTGGGGCTCGGCGCCTGGGCTCCGGCGGTTCATGGGCCCACGGTACGCTCACGGCGATGTCGGAGCGTACCGAAGCCGAATTGGCCCGGATTCTCAGCGGGGCCTCCCACACGGTGGAGGCCTCGATCACCGTCGCCCGGCAGCGGGCGATCGAGCGGGCGGGCCGACAGGCCGCGGCCGGGGTGGCCGCCCCCGACGTGCGGGAGTTGCCGGAGGTCGCCCCGCCGGTGGCGTCGATGGCCGAGGTGACGGGGACCGACGGAGACCTGGTGGCCACGGTCGTGCTGTGGGGCCCGACGTGGGACCGGGCGGCTCTGTCGGAGCTGTGCCGCCTGCTCGAGGGTCGCCGGCTGTTCGCCGTCGAGCCGGTACCGACCCTGGGCGTGCGTCGCCTCGTCCAGCGGATGCTGGCCCCCCTGTGGCGACGGCTGCTCGGTCACGATTTCGAGTGCGATGTGCCGGTGGAGCTGCGCCAGGCCGGTTTCCAGATCTTCGCCATCGACCGCTTCGCCGTCGACCGACTCGGCCTCCGGACCTACGCCTACCTCGAACTCGGCCCGCGCCTCGTCCCTCCCGTCCGCTGAGGGACCGGAGCGGCCCGACCTCAGCGGCCTGGCCAGACCCCTCGGCGCAAGCTCGGCGGCGTCGGCTACGACTCGGTGATGGTGACCGAGTTGATGTAGATCTCCTCGGTCGGGAAGTTGCTGAGGTTGGTGGGCAGGCCCTCGATGGCGCTGACGACGTCGAGGCCCTCGGTCACGTTGCCGAACAGCGAGTACTGGGCAGGCAGGCTCTCACCCTGGGGGCCGGTCACGATGAAGAACTGGCTGCCCGAGCTGTTGGGACCGCTGTTGGCCATGGCCAGCGAGCCGACCTCGTAGGCGCCCTCGGCCGGCAGCTCGTCGTCGATGGCGTAGCCCGGGCCGCCGGTGCCCAGCGCCGGGCCAACGGCGTCGCCGCCCTGGATCACGAAGCCGGGGATGATGCGGTGGAAGGGGGCGCCGTCGTAGTAGCGGTACCGGGAGAGGAACACGAAGTTGTTGACCGTCTCCGGTGCGGCGGCGGCGTCGAGCTCGACCGTGATCGAGCCCAGGGTGGTGTCGATCTCGGCGATATAGGTGGCCGAGGTGTCGATGCACGTCGGCGGGGCGTCGGTGAATGCCGTGATCCGCTCGGACGAGCCGTCGGCGGCCGGACACTCCGCCTCACCCTCGATCGCGCCGCCCAGCTCGGGGGCCTCGACGGCGGAGGGCAGGTCGGCCACGGTGGTGGTGGGTGCCAGCGTGACGTCGGTCGCCGTCTCCTCGTCGGCGCCGCCGGTCGACAGCAGGAAGAGCACGCCGCCGATGCCGACGGCGACAAGCAGACCGATCAGCACCCGCTGACGGGTCTGCTGCCGACGTTCGGTCTTTGCCTCTTGTTCGAGTTTCTGGGCCCTGTTCGCCTTTTGGCGGGCCCGCTTGTCGGTAGCCACCAAGAGAAAGGTACCGGGCCGAGGCGGATCTCGGCCCGGTACCGTGGTCGAAGTGGCTGTAGTGGTGCAAAAATTCGGTGGCACGTCGGTGGCCGATCCCGAGCGGATGCGGGCCGTGGCCGACCATGTCGCCCGCTGTCTCCGTCGGGGTGATCAGGTCACCATGGTCGTGTCGGCCATGGGCAAGGAGACCGACGAGCTCCTGCGGATGGCCGATCAGGTGTCGGGCGCCCAGTCCGGGCGCGAGATGGACATGCTGATCACCGCCGGCGAACGCAAGGCGATCGCCCTGATGAGCATGGCGCTGGGCGAGATCGGCGTTCGGGCACGGTCGTTCACCGGCAGCCAGGCCGGGTTCCTCACCGACACCAACCACCGCAACGCCAAGATCCTCGAGATCAACCCGTGGCGGGTCACCGAGACGATGGAGGCCGGCATCGTGCCGGTGGTGGCGGGCTCGCAGGGCGTGTCGACCGAGCGCGATGTCACGTTCCTCGGACGCGGCGGGAGCGATACCACCGCCGTGGCCCTGGCCAAGGCCCTCGACGCCGACGTCTGCGAGCTCTACACCGACGTGTCCGGCGTGTTCAGCGCCGACCCTCGTCTGGTGCCGATGGCGGGCAAGATGGCCTCGATCACCTTCGACGAGCTGCTGGAGATGACGGCCACCGGTTGTCCCAAGCCGGCGATGCGATCGGTCGAGGTGGCGCACAGCCACGGGGTCAAGCTGCACATCCGTTCGGCCTTCACCTGGGAGCCGGGCACCCTTGTCGTCGAACAGGAAGAGACCATGGAACAACCGATCATTCGTGCCGTCACCCACGACGTGTCCGAGTCGAAGGTCACCGTGGCCGGTGTGCCCGACAAGCCCGGCGTGTCGGCCACCCTGTTCCGGGCGCTGGCCGACGGCGGGGTCAACGTCGACATGATCGTGCAGAACGCCGCCGCCGACGGTCGGACCGACATCTCGTTCACCGTGCCCACCGAAGACGTCGGCAAGGCCTCGGCCATCCTCGAAGAGGGCCCGATCCTGTCGTTGGGGGCCAGTCTGGTCAGCACCAACGACGCCGTCGGCCGGGTGTCGGTCATCGGGGCGGGTATGAAGTCCAACCCCGGCGTGGCCGCCACCATGTTCGAGACCCTGGCCGACAACGGCATCAACATCGAGATGATCTCCACCTCGGCCATCCGCATCAGCTGCGTCGTCGGCTCGGGTGAGGTCGACGCCGCCGTCGGCGCCCTCCACACCGCCTTCGGTCTCGACGTCGCCTGACCTTGGGCCCGCTCCGGTGACACGTAGCTTCCCGACGAGGCGGCAAGGCTCGGCGGTCGGCGCCGCCGTCCTGGCCCTCGCCCTGGCGGCGACGGCCTGTTCGTCGGACGCCGGCGACGACGCGGTGGGCGAGACGTCGGCCCCACCGTCGTCCCCGTCGGCCTCCACCGCCGAGGCCGAGCCGACCACGACCACCGACGCAGCCGATGAGGCGGAGGAGCCCGCCGAGGTCGAACCGTTCGCCGTCACCGACGCCTTCGGCAACGAGGTGACCGTTCCCGGAGATCCGCAGCGGGTGTTCGCCGGCGACGACACCTCGCTGGCCAACCTGCTGGCACTCGGCGTCGTACCGGTCGGCACCGCAGTGAACCAGAACGCCGTGCCCGACTTCCTCGGCGACCAGATGGACGGCATCGCCGACGTATCGGCCGACAACGGTTTCGGCATCAACATCGAAGCCCTGGCGGCACTGGAACCCGACCTGATCATCGGGCCCGGGACGACACACCTCCAGCTCCAGTACGAGCTGGCGTCCGAGGTCGCCCCCCACCTACGCCTACCAGTACGGCTACGCCTCGGGCGACGAGTTGCGGACGAACCTCACCGATGTGGCCCGATTGTTCGGCCTGGAGGACCGGGCCGACGAGATCATCGCCGACCTCGACGATCGGATCGCCGACCTGGGCGAGCGGCTGGCGGCTTCCGAGCGGGCCGACGAGACCGTCTCGGTGGTCCGGATCTTCCGGGACGGTTCGGGAATCTCCCTTCGCCACGGCACCACGGAGAGCGTGCTGATGGCCGAGGTCGGGGTCGTACGACCGGAGAACCAGCAGTCGATCGAGGCCTTCGCCACCGACCTGAGCCTGGAGTCGCTCCAACTGGCCGACGCCGACACGATCTACGTTTACCTCGACGATCCTGACGATCCCGCCGTCTACGACGAGATGATCGACAGCGCGCTGTGGCAGACGCTGGCCGCCGTTCAGAACGACCGGGTCTTCGTCGTCGACGGCGGCGTCTGGAACGGCATCTCGATCACGGCCGCCAACCTCATCCTCGACGACCTCGAACAGACGCTGGACCTGTAGTCACCGGAGCCGCCGGAGGCTTGTGGTGCATGGATCCGGGAGGTCTCAGTCCCGCCTGTAGTAGTGCCGATTGACCCCGTCGTACCGGCCTGAGTTTCGGCAGCATCGGGCGAAGCGGCGGCCTGATTCGCATGGGCAGGGGTCGTTGTTGCCGAGCTTCTCGATGAGTTCCTTGCCGGCGCCGACACGGCGATCGCCGCGTTCGACCCGGGTCTCGCTAAGGGAACCCCCGGCGTCGCTTGCTCATCGCCTCAAAAGGAGCGCTCGTCGCTGTCGTCGTACCTGGCCATGACCGGACCTCCTGCTCGATCTGCCCCACGGTGACCGATCCGTCGGCTCCGGACAACGGGTTTTCGGTCGCTGTTGCGCCATGCGGGGGAGCGGCACTGGTCTGCTTCCGGTGGCTGCCGTCGCTGTCACACCCCATATATACGGTTGTTGCATGTCGATGGCGGGCGATAGCGGACGAGAAACGACCGATACGTCAGGTCACAAAGCGCTCTCCGAGCTGCAGCGGGCGCTGGCCCTCCTGGCCGAGGCCGAGTCGCTGTGGGCCGATGCAGCGATGGCGCTGGGTCGGGTGGCCGGGTCGGGGGTGGCGGAGTGGTTGGGATACGTCTCGCTGGAGCGTCTGCTCGCCCATCGCATGAGTTGTCGAGGCGCGGCGGCACGCGAGCTGATGCGGGTCGCCCGCTTCCTCGATGCGCACCCGAGATCGGCGGCGGCGGTCCGGGCCGGGTACCTGTCGTGGACCCACGCCGAATCGTTGGCCCGGTCGGTTGCCGACGACCGAGGGGAGGTCTTCGCCGAGCACGAGAGCGAGTTGTTGGCCGCCGCTCGGTCCCATGAGCCTGAGGCGTTCGATCGGCTGCTCCACACCTGGCGTAGCCGGGTCGATCGGGAGGCGGATGCCGCCGACGCCGAACGCTCCTGGCGCCGGCGATCACTCACCATGCAGCTGGCCTTCGACGGCTCAAGCCACGGCCGGTTCCGGCTTGATCCGGTGTCGACCGAGATCGTGGCCGCAGCGTTGGAGACCCCGCCCGATCCGGTCCACGCCGTGCCCGAGCCCCGTACCCCCGCCCAGCGTCGAGCCGATGCCCTCGTCGACCTTTGTCGAGGCGATCACCCGGCCGGCGCCGAGGCAGGAGGAATGGCCGGCACCCCGGCGGCCAGGGCAACGGTCGATGTCGTGATCGACGTCGAGACGTTGGCCGACGGTGACACCGTCACGGTGGGGCGGCTCCGGCGGGAGCTCGGACGAGGCGGGCCCATCTCCGGTCCCGGTCTCGATCGCCTGTTGTGCGACGCCTCGTTTCGGGCCCTGGTCACCGACGGCTCACGAACCGTGCTCGCCTACAACCGAGCGACGCCCGACATCCCGCCCGCCCTTCGCCGACTCGTCCGGATCAGAGACCGACACTGCACGTTCGCGGGCTGCGACCGCCACTGGACCTGGTGCGATCTGCATCACATCGTGCCGAGACATCGGGGCGGTCCGACCACCGCCGACAACCTCACGCTGCTCTGTCGACACCACCATGGCGCCGTGCACGACGGCGGCTGGCACCTGAGCCGAGCCCCCGACGGCACGATCGGCGTCCGCAGTCCCTGACGCCTGATGGTTGGCAGGGCGCACGGTGAGCGCGCCGCCCGGAGACCAGTCGAACCTCGGGCCATCGGCGGAGCCCGAGTGCCTCGGCGCGCCCGCAGGCCACACTGCACTCATGCGGCGGATCTTCCTCGACACCGAATTCAAGAACCTGCCCTGGACCGGGCACAGCGAGCTGTGGTGGGTCGGACTCGTCGATGACGACGGCAACGAGTGGAGCGCCGTGAACGCCGGGGTCCGCATCGACGACACGGCGAGCGACTTCGCCCGCACCGTCGTGGCTCCCCTGATCTCCGACGACGAGCCTCGGCTCACCGCCAGGGAGCTGGGCGCCGGGATCGTCGAGTTCTGCGGTCGACCTGATGAGTTCTGGGCGTGGTGTCCGAGCGTTCAGGACCTGGAGGTCGCCTTCGCTCTCGGCCCCGAGGGCGAGCAGGCCCATGCCCGCTACTGGGACTGGGACCTCCAGCTCGTGCGGACCGTGGTCGATCCCTGGCCGGACGGTTGGCCGATCGGACTGTGCGACCTGCACGAGGCGTCGATCAGGGCCGGGATCGAGCTCCCGACCAACGACCTCCCCCACCACCCGGTGCACGATGCCCGGTGGAACAGCGAGGTCCATCGTCGCCTCAGGTCGGCTGGTCAGACGGGGTCGAACCGTGCCTGATACGTGTTTCCAGGGGTCAGAAATCACTTAGCCAAGGGGCCGCGATCGGCGTACGGTAATCGTCATGCGTGTAGGAATCGTTGGAGCCACCGGCCAGGTCGGTGGCGTGATGCGTCGGCTGCTCGACGAGCGGGGTTTCCCCGTCGACGAGCTTCGTCTCTTCGCTTCGGCTCGTTCGGCCGGGCGCACGATCGACTGGAAGGGCACCCCGGTCACCGTCGAGGACGCCGCCACCGCCGACTACACCGGTCTCGATCTCGCCCTGTTCTCCGCCGGTGGAGGCACCTCCAAGGAGCTCGCCCCCCGGGTGGCCGACGCCGGTGTCACCATCATCGATAACTCGTCGGCCTGGCGGATGGACCCCGAGGTCCCGCTCGTCGTGGCCGGAGTCAACGACGGCGACATCGCCGAGCGCCCCAAGGGCATCATCGCCAACCCCAACTGCACCACGATGGTGGCCATGCCCGTCCTGCAGCCCCTCCACGCCGAGGCCGGTCTGCAGTCGATGGTGGTCAGCACGTACCAGGCCACCTCCGGATCCGGCCTCGCCGGCGTCGAGGAGCTGGCCCAGCAGATCGAGAAGGCCGGCGACGCCCGGGAGCTCACCCACGACGGCAGCAGCATCGAACTCGGTCAGCCCGACGTGTTCGTCGAGCCGATCGCCTACAACGCCATCCCCGCTTGCGGCGGCCTGGTCGACGATGGCACCGACGAGACCACCGAGGAGCAGAAGCTCCGGTTCGAGAGCCGCAAGATCCTCGGCATTCCCGAGCTGTCGGTGTCGAGCATCTGCGTGCGGGTGCCGGTGTTCACCGGTCACTCGCTGGCGGTCAACGCCCGCTTCGCCCGGGCCATCAGTCCCGAGCGGGCCACCGAGCTGCTCACCGGCGCCCCCGGCGTCGTCCTCGACGACGTGCCGACGCCGATGAAGTCGGCCGGCATCGACGACACCCTCGTCGGTCGCATCCGGCGTGACGAGACGGTCGATCACGGGCTCGCCTTCTTCCTGAGTGGCGACAACCTGCGCAAGGGCGCGGCCCTCAACGCCATCCAGATCGCCGACCTGCTGGTCTGACCCGGCCACCCGGTTCGCCCGCCCGACCCGGGCGGGCCGTCCGGCGTGATCGCCTGACCGCCTGACCGTCCCGAGGCGGAGCGCTAGGGCGGATCGTCCACGTATCGGGCGACCGCATCGGTGAGCGACAGGTCGAGCTGGTTGGCCAGCGACGCCAGCCAGGCCAGCACGTCGCCCAACTCGTGGAGCTGCTCCTCCCGGGTGCCCTTGCGCACCGCCTGGGCCAGCTCGCCGAGCTCCTCGCACAGCCACGCCACCGTGGCCGGGATGCCCCGATCGCGGTCGGCCTCCCCGTACAACTCGTCCATCAACGTCTGCAACGCCGCGAGATCCATGGGCGGAGCCTACGGCGCCCGCCCCACTGCGACCCCGGGGGCGCCGTCCGGGCCCGTGGCCCACCGTCATAGACTGCGGGCGGGGCAGACGAGGTCACGTTCACGCCACGGGAGGCGGAACCGCATGCTGCTATCACGTCATCCGGCGACCCCCACCCGGGGCGTCGCCCTCGTCGCCGCCATCGCCCTGCTCCTCGCCGCCTGCGGTGGGGAGACCGCCACCGACGCCGCCGAGCCCGCCACCGCCACCGACCAGGAGCCCGGATCGCCGACCACGGGTGCCGACACCGCCGCACCGGCCGGGGCCCTCACCAACGAAAACGTGCTCGCCCTGCTCGGCTCCACCACCGACGTCAGTGGGACGGTGTCCGCCCTCGGGGCCTTCCCCGCCTTCCCCACCCCGCCCGATGCCGAGATCGTCCACGTGTCATCCCGGACGTTCGACGGCGGGGGCACCGTGGTCGACCGGGTCGGTGTCCGCTACCTCACCACGATCGACACCAACGAACTGGTCGCCTTCTTCGACTCGGCGGCGGCCGCAGCCGGTTGGGAGGCCATCCCGGGCGACACCTCGTTTTACGGCGGCACGTCCACCCTGTTCGTCAGCGAGTACGACATCCCCGGTGTCGGCGCCGATGACGCTCCGGAGATCGAGGTTGTGGCCGAGCGGTGGGACGAGACGCAGACCGAGATCAGCATCCGGTCCGAGCTGGCCGCCGTCGGTGGCCTCGAGCGCTATGACCGGCTGCTGGACCCGGTCCCGCTGCCCGATGGGCGACTGTCGATCCTCGACGTCGGTTTCGGAGCGACCGCGGTACCCGAGGGCGTCCGTTCGACCCGGCGGGTCACGGTCACCTACCCCACCGAGGTGGCGGCGCTCCAGGACCAGATCGTGGGGCTCGTCGGCTCGCCGACCCTGGTCACCCCCGTCGACCCCGGGCCGGGCGTGGTCGAGGCCCAGGCGGTCGGCGCGGTCGATCTCCTGCGCTACGAGTCGTGGACGGGGCTCTACGGCTCGGGTGACACCTCCACCGTGGCGTCGTCGGTCGTCGTCGACGCCGAGTGGACCACCACCGGCTGAGACGACCGCCCGAGGCGAAGGCGGCGCGGCCCGCCCCACCATGAGCAACGCCCGGGAAGGGGTGGATCCGATCCGGTCGATGACCTGGCCGTCGACCTAGCCGTTGACCTCGGACAGGAGGAGCCGATCCTCTCGGTCCTGGTTGATCCCGTCGTTCATCAGCCAGCCCAGGCTCCTGGTCAACACCAGGCCGGCCGGTCGGATCGCCAGCGAGTTGGCGCCCGGGGGCAGCGGCAGGTACATCATGCGCCGGGCCCAGGGCGGCAGCATGCCGATGGCGGCGGCGACGATCACCCGGTACGGGCCCCAGGTCACGATCGGGATCGGCGGGGCCAACAGGAAGCGGACCGCCGTTCGGGCCTGCTCGTCGTAGGAGCACTCGGCCCGGTAGTCGTCGAGGACGGCGGCCAGCTCGTCGACCGTCATCGGCGCCTCCTCCATGCCCAGCCGGAGGCCGATCTCGGCCATCTCGGCCACGTAACGGTCGCGCTCGGCGTCGGTGAGGCGGCCGGTGCCGTAGCGGTCGTAGGCCCGGAGGAAGCTGTCGACCTCCGTGGCGTGGACCCATCCGAGCAGGTGCGGATCGCTGGCGGCGTAGGGGCGACCGTCGGGGGTGTGGCCCTCGACCTTGGTGTGGATCCGCCGCACCAGGGCGATCATCTGCTCGGCCGACTCCGTGGTGCCGAACGTGGTGGCGCCGATGAAGCGGCCGGTGCGGTTGAGCCGACCCAGGGGGTCGCGCTCGTAGTCGGAGTGGTCGGCCACGCCCGCCATCGCCAGCGGGTGCAGGGTCTGCAGGAGCAGAGCCCGCAGACCCCCGATCAGCATCGACATGTCGCCGTGGACCCGCCAGGCGGAGCTGGCCGGGCCGTACAGGCCGGGGTCGTCGTAGGTGGCGAGCTCGCTGGTGGTCAGGGCCTCATCGCCGGTCAGCAGACCGCGGAGGCGAAGCCCTCCCTCGGAACGCACGGTGGCAATGACTTCGCTGAGCATGGTGTTCACCTCGTGACGCGAGGCTAGGGGATCGTCGTCGACCGCCACGAGCCGCGCCGTCGATCGGGGGCTGACCTCCGCTCCTGTCGGCCGATGGCGCCGGTGGTTCACCCCGCGAGGGCGGCGATCAGACCCGATCCCCCAGGTCGGAGGCGAAAGATCGGGGAAACGTCGGGTGTCGGGAAAACGGCCCTAGAGTGTCCCGTGCTTGAGCTTGGAGTCGCTTCGGTGGCTCCTGGGAGAGGGCTCAAGTTCCCCGCCGCCGCCAGTCGATACCGGAGAGTCCCGCCTCCAACCGGTGTTCGACCCCTGGAGTTTTCGCCGATGCCCCCCACCGACGAACGACGCCGTTTCCCCCTTCCCCCGTCCCTTTTTCTGGCTCTGGCCCTCGTCGCCGGGATCCTGAGCTGGTCGGACGGCTTCGCCGCCGACGAGGCCGACGCTGCGACGATTCGCAGGATCACCCTGCCGATCCAGCGCGATCACGCCGACCAGGTGCACTGGACCGACACCTTCGGGGCCGCCCGCAGCGGTGGCCGCAGCCACATCGGTGTCGACATGCTCGGCCCCAAGATGGTCCCGCTGGTCGCCGTCCGCTCCGGCACCATCTCCTGGGGTCGCTTCAACAACGCCCGGGGCAGCATCCTCACCATCACCGATGACGAGGGTTGGAAGTACACCTACATCCATCTCAACAACGATTCGCCCGGAACCGACGACGGCGCCGCCGCCTGCACCGAGACGTTCTCGGCTCGGCTGTGCACGTTCATCGAGTCCGACGGCGACTTCGCCAAGGGCGTCAGGGTGAGCGAGGGTGAGGTGATCGGGTACCTGGGCGACGCCGGCAACGCCGAGTGGACCGCCCCCCACCTGCACTTCGAGATCGCCCAGCCCTCGGGCGGCGGCACCGTCGACATCAACCCCACGCCCTCGGTCGACGCCGCCCTGGCCCGACTCCATGGTGGCGCAGGCGGTCAGGATCCGCCGCCGGCGGCCGCCCCCGGTCAGGACGGGTTCGTCGACCACCTCTGGTACCGGCTGCACGGCCGCTACCCCACGGCGGCCGAGGAGGCGGAGTTCGCCGCCGCCACCTCGTCGGACGGGGTCTACGGCGCCGTGGCCGCCCAACTCGACGCCACCTCGACCGCCTCCATGGTCGACCGTCTCTACCTCGCCTTCTTCCAGCGCTACCCCGACACCGAGGGCATCGAGTACTGGATCGACACCCGATCCCAGGGCTACGCCCTCGAGGAGATCGCCGAGTGGTTCGCCCAGTCGGAGGAGTTCCAGGCCCGGTACGGCGACACGTCGTTCGAGGTGTTCCTCGACCGCCTGTACAACGACGTGCTCGACCGCACCCCGGACGAAGACGGTAAGGCCTACTGGCTCGACCTGCTGGAGCGGGGCGTCGTCACCCGGGGCACGATCGTCGTGTACTTCACCGAGAGTGCGGAGCTGGTCGGCCTCACCGTCAACCGCAACGAGTTGGTTGCACTGACCCTGCTGGTCGACGGACGGGCGCCGACCTCGACCGACGCCGCCACCTGGACCAGCCTGCGCTCGTCAAAGAACCTGTCGACCGCCATCGCCGACTGGTACGCCGCCTCCTAGGTCGGGGCGAGGCGCTCGGGCGAGGGCCCATCGCCCCTCGGCCTCGGTCGTCGCACCGGCTGGTCAGGACGGCTCCAGCACCCGCACCACGCCCGCCACCGGATCGACCTCGATGTGGGCGCCGTCGGCCACCGTGGCCATGGCGTCGCTGCAGCCGACCACCGCCGGGATACCGAGCTCGCGGGCCATGACGGCGGCGTGGCACAGCAGGCCGCCCTCCTGCACCACGACGCCGCCGGCGATGGCCAGCACGGCGTTGAACGACGGGGCGGTGAAGGGGGCCACCAGGATGTCGCCCGGTTGGAGGGCGGCGACCGCCTCGGCGGCGTCGGCGGTGACCCGGGCCGTTCCCCGATAGGGCTCGGTGCCGATGCCCAGGCCGTGCAGCGCCGGTGGCCGATCGACCGGCTCGGGATCGATCCGGGCGACGACCGTGAGCAGGATCCGCATCAGCCGCCGCAGACCGGCGGGCAGCGGTGACACGTCGGGCTCGGGGGGCATGGGCCCCAGCACGTCGGGCGCCACCAGGGTCTTCTCCCACCGCCGGTGGGCGGCCCTCGACGTCAACTCGGCCGCCGAGGGCGCCGTCGCTTCGCCGTGGCCGAGCAGGGCCCGGACCTCGTCGATGTCGGCCTCGAACACCAGGTCGGCGTCGTCGATGGCCCCGCGCTCGGCCAGTCGTCGACCGGCTTCCAGGTAGGCCCGGCGGGTGAGCCCGGCCGGCCAGGCCCAGGTCAGCGGCCCGTTGTCGTCTCGCACGCCGTAGGCGGTGCGGGCGTCGTCGAGCAGGGTGTCGAACAGCTCGGGGTCGGTGGCACGGCCTCGCAGCTCGCTCCGCAGCCGCTCGGTGTCGGCCTGGCGGGCGGCCTCGCCGCCGTCGCCGGTGGCCGAGCGCCGGACCAGGGCCACCACCGCCGAGGGCAGCTCGTGGAGGACGAGGCCGTTGATGTCGTAGTCGGACACCAGCCGCCAGCCGTAGGTGTCGAGGTACTCGTCGAGGGCGGCCGAGGCCTCGGGCACGCCGTCGATGTCGGCCAGGCTCTCGATCGTGGCCGGGTCGACCCCGGCCGCCCGCAACCCGTCGGCCATGGCCCGCCCGTGCCGGGCGGTCGACACCGTGGCGGGCGAGGAACCCTGGAGCAGGTCCATCACCGACACCACGTCGAGGCCCCAATCCTCGGCGTGGACCAACAGGTCGCCGATGGGGCCGAGGTCGTTGGCGTGGAGGAGGTGATGACGGACCCACCCCGCCACCAGCCGGGCGTCGAGGTCGGCGAGGTGGCCGGCCAGGGCCTCGTCGTCGAGGTCGCCCGGCTCGACGTCCTGCAGCACCCGGTTGTCCGCCACCCATTCGTGGCGCTCGGTCTCGACCCAGTGGTCGATGTCGTCGATGAAGGTCTTCTCGGTCACCACCCGTTCGGCGGTGCGATTGCGTCGGCGCAGCTCGGGGTGGAGCCGCGATGCCAGCCACAGCACGGGGTTGGGCGGCGGCTTGCCCTTGTCGGCATCGGGGGCGATGAGGGGCACCAGCCTGCGGTACTGGGCGCCGTTGACGTACTGGAAGTCGATCGTGCCCATCGGCGTACCGAAGGCGGTGAACACCTCCCGGTAGGTCGGTGCGGTGTGGGTGGAGGCGATGCGGCGGAGCACCGGCGTGGGTGACGGTGCACCGTGTGAGCGGTCGATCGTCCAGGAGCCGGGGCCCGGTGGTGTCCAGTCGGGGCCCGGCCGGTCGGGGGCCGCGTCGGTCGGGTCGGCGCTCGGGTTGGAGTGGTCGGTCATCGTCGGGCCTCCTCGGCCAATCGGTACCCGAGACTGCTGACCAGAGTGGCTGCTCGGGTGGGGTCGTGTCCCATGCGGTCGACCAGTTCGAGGAACATCGACGACGAGGTGATGGCGATGATCAGGTCGACGGTCTCGGGGTCGAGATCGGGGCCGACGGTGTCGGCCACCATGCGGCGGGCGATCGGCAGGCGGGTGGCCCGCAGGGCCCGACCGGCGGGCGTGGTGTGCTCGGCCAGCACCGCCGGGAGCTGCTCGGCGAGGTCGGTCCAGAGATTCACCAGGTAGGAGCGGTAGTCGCCGTCGTTGGCACCCTGATCGGCCATCCGGTCCATGGCCCGATCGGAGTAGTGGAGGGAGGCTGCGGTCTGCAAGTCGCCCTTGGTGGCGAAATGGCGGTAGACGGTGCGGACCGACACCCCGGCCCGCTCGGCCACGGCCGGGATCGAGATCGACACCGCGTTCTCCCCGTGGGCCAGCTCGAGGAAGGCGTCGACGATGGCGTCGCGCGTGGCCGCCCGCTGCCGGGCCCGGAGACCATCACCCATCGCCCTCGTGGTCATCGGACGGCCCTGACGCCGGATTCCTGAGGCAGGCAACGACTGGCACCGGTACTCATGTCACGATTTATGACATCACGACATGAATCGTGTCAAGTTTCTCGGCTGCGAGCGCCCCTACTACGGCGCATTCATTGCGCGCGGGCCGAGCGACGACTGTCACACGGATTCATGCATCCGGACCGAGGGGTCGCCTCGAAGAACTATCTCGTAACCCCCCAAACCCCCTGAGGAAAGGGACCGATTCAATGTCCAACAAGATCAAGCTCGGCATCGTCGCCGTTGCTCTGACCGTGGCCGGCGCCGCCTGCTCCGACAGCGCGGAGTCGACCGAGGACGAGACCACCACCACCGTCGCCGCCGAAGACGAGGCCAGTGCCTCCGAGACGGCCGAAGCCGGCAACATCGTCGAGGTGGCCACCGAGGCCGGTTCGTTCACCACTCTGCTCGCCGCGGCCGAGGCCGCCGGCCTGGTGGAGACCCTGAGCGGCGACGACGAACTGACCGTGTTCGCCCCCACCGACGATGCCTTCGCCGCCGCCCTCGACGCCCTCGGCCTCACCGCCGAGGAACTGCTGGCCGACACCGAGACGCTGACCTCGATCCTCACCTACCACGTGGTGGCCGGTGAGGTGCTGAGCACCGACCTCGCCGACGGCAACGTCCCCACCGTCAATGGTGCCGAGATCACCGTCGACCTCTCCGACGGCGTGAAGATCAACGACGCCAACGTGGTCACCGCTGACGTCGACGCCTCCAACGGCGTCATCCACGTCATCGACGCTGTTCTGCTCCCGCCGGCCGGCGAGGGTGAGGACGCCATGGAGGACGAGGCGGCCGAGGCCACCGGCAACATCGTCGAGGTGGCCACCGAGGCCGGTTCGTTCACCACCCTCCTGGCTGCGGCCGAGGCCGCCGACCTGGTGGGGACCCTGAGCGGCGACGCCGAGCTGACCGTGTTCGCCCCCACCGACGATGCCTTCGCCGCCGCCCTCGAGGCGCTGGGGCTGACGGCCGAGGAGCTGCTGGCCGACACCGAGACGCTGACCTCGATCCTCACCTACCACGTCGTCGAGGGCGAGGTGCTCAGCACCGACCTGGCCGACGGCCCGGTGCCCACCGTGAACGGCGCCGAGATCACGGTCGACCTCTCCGACGGCGTGAAGATCAACGAGGCCAACGTGGTCACCGCCGACGTCGACGCCTCGAACGGCGTCATCCACGTCATCGACGGGGTGCTGCTGCCCTGATCCTCCCTTGCGTCGGGGGCGTGCGCTCCCTCGACGCGAGATCGGCGGTCGTGTGGGTGGTGGCAGTGCGTCCCCACACGGCCGTCGAACCCGTCTCCCGGATCGTCTCTTCGTCGCCGACCGCTGTCTCCTCTCCTCAGCGGCCAGCGTCGGAGCAGACGGCCCGGGAGTGCGCCGGTGGCCTCGCCTCACCGACACCTTGCGGTCCACCCTCCGGCGGGTCGGCCCGACGCCGCCCGCCCTCGCCCAAAACGAGAAACGCCCGCCAGAGGCGGGCCTTCCAGTTTGTCGGGTTGGGGAGATTTGAACTCCCGACCTCCTCGTCCCGAACGAGGCGCGCTACCAACCTGCGCCACAACCCGTGGTCTGCAACGAGACTATCCGCTCTCGGCCGCTCAGCGGCACGCCATTTCCCCCGGAGCGCCGCCGGGGCGGGCGGACGGTGACCTGCGTCAGCCGGCCGAGGTCGGCTCGGGCTCGAACAACTGCTCGCCGTTCATCAGCGTGGTCGCCAGCCGCCGCAGGCGCAGGGGGTCGAGCGGCTTGACCAGCCAGCCATCGGCCTTGGCCTCGCCGGCGATGAACGCGTCCACCTCGCGGTCGAGCAGCAGGCCCACCGGGAAGCTGTGGAGGCGCTCGGCCTCCTGTTCGTGCTTGAGTCCGAGGCAGGTGGCCATGCCGCCCATATTGCCGATCTGGAGATCGAGCAGAGCGAGATCCGGCGTCTTCACCTGGCACACCGGCAGCACGTCGGCCCCGGCCCTGACCCGCAGCACCGAGGTGTCCTCCCTGGCCAGGACCGCATCAACGTCCTGGAACAGGTGATCGGAGTCGGTGGCAATGAGGACGATCGTCACTCGGGAAAGGGTAGCGGTCGAACCCGTCGGTGGGAGTGGGGGAGCGGCTGCTCGGCGGTCCGGGGCCATGGGTGTGTGAGCGCTCCGGGCCCGTAATCGGTAACCTGATCGCTGGCCGTTGGCCCGAGGGAGGACTGGCGAGTGCTCGAGATCCACATCGAAGAGACCGACAACTACACGTTGTGCCGACCCTCGGGGGAACTCGACGCCTACACCGTCGGGACGTTTCGTGAAGCGCTGACCAAGCTGGCCAACGAGAGCAAGTTGATGATCGACCTCTCCGACGTGCCCTTCATGGACTCGGCCGGTCTCGGTGCGCTCATCGGCGGTATCCGGCGGGCCCGCGAGGCCGACGGCGCCGTCGCCGTGGCCTGCTCCCGCCCCGCCCTCACCCGGCTGCTCCACACCACCGGTTTCGATCGGATCGTGTCGGTCACCGAGACGATCGAAGAGGCCGAGGAAGCCCTGATCGAGGGCGACACCGGCGACTGAACCGGTACCGGCCGGTACCCGACCGGTCTCATCCCGCTCACGCCATCCCGTCGGCCCCGGGCCGTCGCCTTCGCCGTCCCCTCACCCGTCGGGGTCGTGGCCGCCGTCGAGGTCGGTGGCCAGCTCGGCCAGGTCGTCCACCGAGGTGGCCGGGATGAGGCGCTCGGTCACGGTGATGAGCGTCGGGGCGTCATCCCCGAGCTCGGCGATCAGGGCGTCGACCACCTCGTCCTCCATCGAGGAGAGGACCGCCAGCTCCTCCCAGTTGGCGACGAGCGCCTTGGCCCGCTGATAGTCGACACCGGCCGGGACGGCCGAAGGCTGCTGCCGGCCGAAGGGGAGGAGCCGGTTGACCACGACGGCGGTGGCCGACCGTTCCCGCCCGACCAGCCGGTCGAGGATCCACGTGGCCTCGGCGATCGGCTCGGCCCGGGGTGAGGTGACGATCACATAGCCGCAGTCGGCCCCGGCCAGCAGCTCGGCCGTCTCCTCGGCCCGGGTGCGGAAGCCGTCCTCCACCCCGTCGAGGTCGGCGAAGAGGGCGATGACGTTCTCCACCAGGTCCGCCCCCACCAGCTTGGCCGCCGTCCGCATCACCAGCTGAGCGGCCGAGGTGACCGGCCGCAGCAGTCCCTGCCGGGGGGCGAGGACCAGTCGGTACAGGCGGTTGTTGAGGAACCGGCTCAGACGGTCGGGACTGTCGAGGAAGTCGATGGCGTGGCGGGCCGGTGGGGTGTCGATCACCACCCGATCGAAGCGCTCGTCGTGGTGGAGCTGATGGAGTCGCTCGGCCGCCAGGTACTCGTTGCTGCCCGAGAGGGTGTTGACGATGGTGCCGAACAGCGGGTTGGTCTGGATGCGCTCGGCCTGGTCGTCGCCGCCATGGCGCCGCAGGGCGGTGTCGAGGGTGGCGGCGGGGTCGAGCATGGCGGCCCACAGCTCGCCGGGCCACGGGCCCTCGACCAGCACCGGCTCGTTGCCGAGGTCGACCGCGTCGGCGGGGCCGCCGTCGCCCGCGCCGTCGAGCCCGAGGGTCGAGGCCAGACGCCGGGCCGGGTCGATGGTGAGCACCACGGCCCGCTCCCCCCGCTGGGCGGCGGCGATACCGGCGCAGGCGGCGAGCGTCGTCTTGCCGACGCCACCGCCGCCGAGGAACACCAGCACCGGGAGATCGAGCGCGGTCACGAGAGGCCCTCGTCGAGCCGGGACCGGAAGTGCTCGGCCAGGGTGTCGAGGTCGGCCCGCTTCAGGCGGGTGGTGAAGAGGAACGGCAGCTCGACCAGCGGGAGCGCCAGGTCCCGACGCAACCGCTCCAGCTCGGCCTCGTGGGCGGCCACCCGCAGCGAGCGGAACTGGGCCGCCGCCTCCAGCAGATCGTCGGCGTCGACCGCCCCCGGCGGCGGGGTGTCCCCGTCGTCGAGGCCCTCGATCGGGAGCCAACGGTTGTTGACCACCACCGGGCCCAGGCTGATCCCGGCCTTCTCCTCCAGCTCGAACGCCGTCTCGATCACCTCGGTCACCGGGGTCTCCTCCGGGATGGTGACCAACACCACCCGACAGCGCTCCTCGTCGCCCAACATGGCCAGCACCTGATCGGCCTGCTGGCGCACCGGGCCTGACGGGGCGGCGGCGGCCAGACCGGCCGCCGACTGGAGGAAGGTGATGGCGTGACCGGCAGCGGGGGCGTCGACCACGATCAGGTCGGCCACGCCCGCCTCCTCCATCTGGCGGATCTTGCCAAGCACGAGCAGATCGCGGATGCCGGGGGCGGCGGTGGCGACCACGTCGACCGTCCCGGTTTCGCTGAGGCGCTCGGAGATGGCGCCCAGTCCGCTGTTGGACAGGTAGTCGCGCAGGGCCTCGTCGGGGGTGAGGCGCAGGGCCTGGAGGCGTCCACCCCCGCCTGATTCTTCGAGCAGCTGCGATTCGTAGTGCAATTGCGGCTGGCCGAAGGGTGCCGCCAGGTTGCTCCGGCCCTCCAGCTCGACCAGGAGCACGTCACGCCCGGCGGCAGCGGCCGCGACACCGATCGTTGCCCCTACCGTTGTCTTTCCGACTCCGCCCTTGCCGGCAACGATGAGGACCTTCGATGCAGCAAAGAACTCGACAGCAGACACCGATGTGGAGGGTAGCCCGGCGGGCTCTCGGCCTCCTGCTCGTAGCTCTGGGCCTCCTGCTGTCGCTCCTGCTCCCGTCGTCGCCCGCCGCCGCCCAGGACGAGCTGGAGACGTGCCCGGCCGACGTCGACAGCGTGGCCGCCGGTGACTCGGTGGTGCATGTGGTGAAGGTGGCCGGGCTGCTCGATTCGGTGGTCCACTCCCATCTCCTCGGTCGGCTCGATCGGGCCGAGGACGTCGGGGCCGAGGGCTTCGTCATCTGGCTGAACTCGAAGGGCAGCGTGCTCGACGACGGCGAGTACCTCGAGCTGGCCAACCGGTTGGCCGACTCGCCGGTCGAGATCGCCATCTGGGTGGGCCAGAGCGGCGCCACCGCCACCGGCGGCTCCGCCGAGCTGCTGGGTGTGGCCGACCTGGTCGGCGTGTCCGCCGGGTCCACTATCGGCGACACCGGTCCGGCCCGCCTTCCCGATTCGTTCGGCCCCGCCTTCGGCGACGCCACCGAGCGCCTCGAGGACAATGTGATCACGGCAGACGAGGCCATCCAGCTCGGCATCTCGGTCGGCCCCCTGCAGGACGTGGCCGCCATCGGGCCTTTCCTCACCAACCTCGAAGGCTTCGAGATCTTCACCTGCCTCGACGAGGAGGCGGCGGCCGCCGCCGGCAGCCCCTCCGACGGGTCGGTGCCCGGCATCCGTACCGTGCCCGTCACCCAGACCGAGCTCACCGGCCTGCCGATCACGGCCCAGCTCTTCCACACCGTGGCCAGCCCCGAGGTGGCCTACCTCTTCTTCGCCATGGGTCTCGGGCTGCTGGTGTTCGAGCTGTTCACCGCCGGTGTCGGTGTGGCCGGCCTGATCGGGGCCGGTTTCCTCGCCCTCGGTTGCTACGGCCTCGCCGCCCTTCCCACCCGGTGGTGGGCCATCGCCATCCTGATCGCCGCCGTGGCCGCCATCGCCGTCGACGTGCAGACCAACGTCCCCCGCCTCTACTCGGCCATCGGGATGGGACTGTTCGTCATCGGCACGTTCACCCTCTACGACGGTCTGCAGATGTCGTGGGTCACGATCTTCGCCGGCATCATCGGCGCCCTGCTCTACACCTACACCGGCATGCCGTCGATGGTCCGCACCCGCTTCTCCACGCCCACGATCGGTCGCAAGTGGATGATCGGCGAGATGGGTGAGGCGCTCACCGACGTCTCGCCCGAGGGAACGGTCAAGATCCGGGATGTGTCCTGGCGGGCCATCACCAATCGCGCCACCCCGGTGAAGGCCGGAGAACCGGTGCGCGTGGTGGGTCTCGATCGCCTTCTCCTCGAGGTGGAACCCGAGGAGGGGGGCGCAAAGGACTATCGCCAACGTTCTTGAATCTGCCCCTTGTTTCCTGTTCAAGGCCGAAATATTGTCGGGCTCGAAGGAGGGGAGTGCGTATGACGATGCAGCAGGTTCATCTTGAGAATCTCTGGCAAGAGCGCGCTGCGTGCCGGGGGCCGAATCAGGCGATTTTCTTCCCCCCGGCCCAGATGGAACGCCGCTCGGAGAAGCGGCAGCGCGAGCGTCGGGCGAAGGAGATCTGCGCCGGTTGCCCCGTACAGGCCGATTGCCGTAGCTATTCCATCCAAATCCGTGAACAGCACGGTATCTGGGGTGGTTTGACCGAGGGCGAGCGCCGCTCACTCGGCGGCTGGTAGTCGAGCCCCTGCAATTCGAAGGTCGTCTCGCCGCCGGGTCATGCCGGTGCGATCGAGATGGGCCAGCAGCGGCAGCACGTATTTACGGGTGGTGGCAAACCAATCGCGCGCCTCGGCGACCGTGAACCCGTCGGGTTGATCGGCGAGCTTGGTCGCCACCAGCCGGGCGGCCTGATCGATGGCGGCGGTGGCGAAGAACACACCCTCGCTTTCGACAACCGTGCCTCGCCGCACCAATTCCCGTACTTCACCCCTGTCCACGCCATCGGCGCTGGGAGGGGTGAACGGTTCGGCTTCGAGGGCCGCCACCCACGGATGGTCGGCCAGCGGGTCGACCGGTTCGCCCCTGACCGCACGACCGGCGTCGACCTCGACGTCCTCGATCAGCGTGAGCACCGCCCGTTCCCGATCGTCGAGCGGGGCCAGGTCGAGCCCGAGGGGGCCGGCCTCGTCGATCAGGATGGAGACCCGCTCGGTCACCTCGGCCAGCGCCTCGGGCGCCACCACCCAGTCGCCGACGGTGGGGGCCACCGTCTCGCCGGTGAGCAGGCGGAGCCGGTCGACGTGGATCCAGCCCCGTTCGGCCACCACCCGCTCGATCGACCGATCGGGGGTGGCCTTGGCCGCCGGGAGGAGCGGGTCGATGTCGAGGAGGCGGCCACCGCCAACGGTCTCGTCCCGCCCGCTCTCCCGCAGGATGAAGCGGTCGCCGGGTAGGGCCGGCACCGCCTTCGACAGATAGAGCCGCACGGCGCCGGTGTCGCCGGGGGCGATCTCGGGGGCCCCGATCACCCGGACCCGGGCCGGGATCTCGGCCGAACCCAGGTAGCAGACGTAGGCGCCACGGCGGCTCATGGCGTGATCGAGCGAGGGCAGCACGGTGAGCTCGGCATCGATGATGGCGCTGTGATGCCAGTCGCCATGGCGGATCATCACGTTGCCCCGACCGAGATCGTTGTGACTCACCCCGGTGAGGTTGACGGCGGCCCGATTGCCGGGGCCGATCTCGTCCGACTGCCGGTGGTGGCTCTGCAGGCTGCGGATGCGGGCGGTGTGGTCGCCGGGGGCCAGGTTCATCTCGTCGCCCACCCGCAGCGTGCCGCCGACCAGGGTCCCGGTGACGACGGTCCCGGCGCCTGCCGGGGCGAACGCCCGGTCGACCCACAGCCGGGGGGTGGCCTCCGGGTCGCGCTCGGGCAGGCCGTCGGCCAGGGTGTCGAGAGCGGCCCGCAGCTCGTCCATCCCGGTGCCCTCGATGGCCGACACCCCGATCACGGGCGCCCCCTCGAGGAACGTGCCCTCCACGTGCTCCTCCACGTCGAGCTCGGCCAGGGCGTAGAGATCCTCGTCGACCTGATCGATCTTGGTCAGCACCACGATCCCGTGGCGGAGGCCGAGCAGTTCGAGGATGCGGAGGTGCTCCTCCGACTGGGGCTTCCATCCCTCGGTGGCCGCCACCACGAACACGCAGCCGTCGACGGCGCCCACCCCGGCCAGCATGTTGCGCAGGAAGCGGATGTGGCCGGGGACGTCGATGAACGACACCTCGCGGCCCGAGGGCAGTTCGAGGGCGGCGAAGCCGAGGTCGATGGTGAGACCGCGGGACTTCTCCTCGTCCCACCGGTCGGGGTCGGTGCCGGTGAGGCGGAGGACGAGGGTGGACTTGCCGTGGTCGACGTGGCCTGCGGTGGCGATGACGGTCACGAGCCCGCTCCGGCACCGCCGCAAGCACCGGCCCCGGGCCCGGTGAGTGCCGCCCGCAGGGCCTCGGCCACGGTGGCGTCGTCGTCCGGGTCGACGGTGCGGAGGTCGAGCACGGTGGCGCCGTCGTCGACCCGGGCGATGACGGGCACGTCGAGGCGGCGCAGGGCGTCGGTGTGGTCGCCGTCCAGGCCGACGCCGGCACTGGGGAAGGTGACGGTGGGCAGGGTGCCGCCGCCGGGCATGGCCTCGGTGTCGACCACCCGGATCGCCCCGGGCCCGACCCCGCCGCTCGCGACCGCCTCGACCATGCCCTCGGCCCGGGCCCGCAGCTCGTCGGTGGTGCGGGTCACCATCCGCCAGAAGGGGATGGCGTCGCCGTCGCGCCGCAGGTAGGCCAGCGTCGTCTCCTGGAGGGCCGACAGCACCAGCCCCCCGGGTCGGAGGGCCCGGGCGAGGGGGTGCTTGGCGCAGCGGCGGACCAGCTCGGCCGAGCCGGCGATGATCCCGGCCTGCGGCCCGCCGAAGAGCTTGTCGCCGCTGAACATCACGAGGTCGGCGCCATCGGCCAGGCTCTGGCGAGCGGCCGGTTCGTCGGCCAGCCATGACGGTGGTGGCCCGTCGAGCCAGGGACAGGCGGCGTCGAGCAGGCCGGACCCGATATCGGCCAGCACCGGCACGCCGAGGCCGGCCAATTGGCGGATCGACGCCTCCTCGGTGAAGCCGACGATGCGGTAGTTCGACTGGTGCACCTTCAAGACGGTGGCAACCCCGGCCTCGTCCACCGCCTTCCGGTAGTCGGCGGTGCGGGTGCGGTTGGTGGTGCCCACCTCGACCAGGGCGGCCCCGGACTGGGCCATCACGTCGGGCACCCGGAAGGCACCCCCGATCTCGACCAGCTCGCCCCGGCTGACGGCGATCGGTCCGTCGGGGGCCATGGCGGCCAGGCCGAGGAGGGCGGCGCTGGCGCAGTTGTTGACCACCATCGCCGCCTCGGCCCCGCACGCCGTGGCCAGCAGCTCGCCGACGGCGGCCTGGCGGCTCCCCCGCCTGCCGGTGGTGAGGTCGAGTTCGAGGTTGGCGTAGCCGGCATCCATCGCGTGGGCCATCGGAGCCCGCCCGAGGTTGGTGTGGAGCAGCACGCCGGTGGCGTTGATCACCGGGGTCAGCATGCGGCGGAGCCGGTGGCGGGCCCGTTCCTCCACCGCCTCGACGGCGTCGTCGGCGATGGCCTGGCGGGCGACCTCGACGGCCAGCGGATGGGGCAGCCCGGTCGGGGTGAGACTGCGAGCGAGCTGATCTACCGACGGGGGTCGCGACACCTCCACAAAGCTAGGGCCTGTCGTCGCCGATGCGCTCGCCCGCCGGGCCCGTCAGGCCTCGGTGTTCCCGGCCCGTCATGCCGCAGGTGGCTCAAGGTCGCTCGGTGGGCCCGCAGGTCGGGCACGGTGGAGGTGCCGATAGACTGGGAGCGAGATGGTTTTTCGAGGAGCGCTCGCCCACCGTGCGTTAGTCAGCCGCCACGACGCCGATCCTGGCCTCGACCTGCTCGCCCCCGCCGCCCCTCTTTCTCTAGCCGCAGTCGGCGGCCACACCCGGGCGTTCGCGCGCCCGGAGGTGTCCGTCATGCTGCCCTGAAACACTCACCAGGAGATCCTCGATCCCATGACGACGGAAGAACCAGCACCGCTGCCCCCCATCACCCCGGGTGTCGCCCGGGCCTTGAGCCCACTGGTGCGTCGCATCGCCTCCTCCAGCGGCGATGGTGACGCGGGCCTCAACACCTATCTCGTCGGGATCGACGAGATCGTGATCATCGACCCGGGGCCTCTCGACGACGGCCATCTCGATGTGCTGTGCGGCTGCGGCGGCGATCGGATCCGCTGGATCGTGCTCACCGACACCGACGAGAAGTGCTCGGCCGGCGCCATGCAGCTCAAGGAGCGCACCGGTGCCGAGCTGCTCGCCCCCGCCGGGTTCGACGGGGCCGATCAGGTGCTGGGCGACGGCTACAAGATCGATGCCACCGAGTTCCGGATCACGGCCGTGGCCATGGGCGACGGGTCGGACGGTCGCTACTCGTTCGTGCTGGAGCAGGAGCGCACGCTCCTCACGGGCGACCACTGCGACGACGGCGTGCCGGAGGACCTCCCGGCCAAGGTGAAGTCGTACCGGATCAAGTCGATCGCCCCCGGACGAGGCCAGTACATCGAGAACGCCAAGTCCATGCTCACCGTGTGAGCCGCTCACCGTGTGAGCCGCTCACCGTGTGAGCCGCTCACCGTGTGAGCCGCTCACCGTCTAAGCCTGGATCCACCGTTTGGTGATTGGGGAGGCGCTGATCGAGTCGGTGGGTGATGTGTGGCGTGGGTGCTTGCGCTGGGACGGGGGCGCGAGCGCGTTGGAGTTGGCGTTGGTGGTGTGTCAGTTGGTGACGCTGGT
>JBCCRO010000002.1:0-295065 GCA_039201605.1 Actinomycetota bacterium | reverse complement strand
GGCGATGCGAAACCAGGTGGCGCGACGGGTCATGGGTCGGTCCCTTCCTCGGGGTTGGTTGGCAGGTCGATCTCCCAGCCGCGTCGGAGGGCCGAGTCGGCACCGATGGTGATGCCGGGCGCCACGGGGCGCCCGAGGTTGAGCTCGACCAGGGTCCGCCAGCGGCGACCGTCCCCGAGGGTGTCGGCGGCCAGGGTCCACCAGGTGTCACCTCGGGCCACGATGTGGGGACGGGTGGGGCCGACCGGCCGCGGGCGGGCGCTGACGGCAGACGTCTGCGGCGGGCGCCGTGGCCGGGGTCGCGGCCCGCCGGCCATCGACCCGGGCTCGGGGCTCGGGCCACGGGGATCGATCTCGGGGAGGGGCTCGGGTCGGACCAGACGGCCGAGATCGGTGGTGGGGAGGGCGATCGTCCAGCCCCGGAGCGCCCCGGTGCCGAAGACGCTCAGCTCGACGAGGTCGCTGACGGACCGCTGGACGACGGTGGGCAGCAGGCGGACCCGGCGCGGCGCGCGGCGCAACCGAAGCACCCGTACGCCGACCACCAGCGACAGTGCCAGCGCCGGAAGCGCCAACGCATCGACCGGCCCCGGTCCGGCGGAGGCGACCGAGGCGGAGGTGGAGGCGATGGCGGCGGCCCGCCATCCGACGATGCCGAGGGGACCGACGACGAGGGCCACCACCAGGGCGGTCGCCATCCGGGATCGACGACGGCGGCTGCGGTCGATGCCGACCGAGACCGGGACGATCGGCCGGTGCCCGTTTCCGGCGAGGGCGGGTGCCGAGGAGGGGGTGGGGGTGAGGGTCGGGGTGGTCATGGCCGGCCCTCCCGGACCCGGGCGTCGGCCATGGCGGTGACGGTCTGACGGCCGAGCCCGAAGGCGTCGAGCAGCAGGAGGTCGACGTCGACGGTCACCGTGACCTCGATGAGATCGGTGCCGTGGGCTTCGGCGGTGGCGGAGGTGGCCCCCTGCCGATTGGCGAAGAGGGCGGCCGTGATCTCGGCGCTCGGCGCCAGCTCGGGGTCCCCGGCGTAGATCGAGGCCTCGTCGAGATCGTTGGCGCCGGCCCGAGCGGCGGCAGAGGCCATGTTGAGGGCATGGCGCCGGGCGGCGAAGAGGTTGCCGCCGTCGTGGACCAGGCCGGCCAGGCCGACGAACGCCGGCAACAGGATGACGAGGAACGGGAGCGTGCCGCCCCGCTCGTCCCGGCGAGCGGCGACCGCCAGGCGACGGAGGCGGCGGGCCGTTGGGCGCAAGGCGCTCATTCGATCACCCGGTACTGCTCGATGGGTTCGAGCGATGAGGCCTCCAGGGTGAGACGCCCGGGGAGGCCGAGGAGGTCGAGATCGGACAGGTCGACGTCGCAGGTGACGACGACCTCGACGGCCCCGCCCTGCACATAGTCGGTGGCGGGACCGAGGGTGACGGTGTGCGACCGGCATCGCACACCCTTGCCGGTCAACGCCGAGTCGGCGACCGGGTCGATCACGGCGGCGGCCGAAGCCGGTCCGGCGGCGAGCGAGGCCTGACGGGCGGCCTGGCGGGAGGCGGCCTGGACGTCGGCCCGGGTGGCGGCGACCCGACCGCCGAGCACGATCAGCTCCAGGAACATGACCAGCGCCGGCGCCAGCAGCAGGAACGTGATGAGGGCGTTGCCCCGCTCGGTCGATCGCTCACCTGATCGCCCGGCCGACCCTTCGGCTCGCCGCTCGGCGGTCATCGCCGCTCGTCCTCGTGATAGAAGCGCTCGCGGGGGCCGCTGATGGTGGCCGAGACGGTGTCGAAGGCGTCGATGGCCACGGTCTCCACCTCGGCGGTCACCGTCACCGTCACCGCATCGTCGGTCTGGCTCACGACCACCGTCGCGTTGCGAAGCCCGGCGGCGAGATCGAGGATCCGGATCGCCGCCGACTCGCCGTCGGCCTCGGTGCCGTCCTCGAGCTGGGCCCAGTACAGGGCGTCCTGGGCGGCGGCGTTCACCGCCTGATCGGCGTGGTACACCATCGCCGCGTGCACGCACACGTAGAACAGAGCGAGCACGGCGGGGAAGACGATGACGGTGGTGGCGACGTCGCCGCGCTCGCCACCACCGGATCGCCCCATGCGGTCGCCGGCTACTCGCCGGCGCCGTTCCCGGTGATGGCGTTGGCCTGGTCCTGCAACCAGGGGCCGAGGATGCCGACGATGGCGACGGCGGCGGCCGCCAGCCCGGCGGCCACGATCATCCACGAGCCGACCTCGCCCCGCTCGTCGTCGACGGCGGCGTCCCAGCGGTCTCGCAGGTGGGTGCGGAGCAGGTGGCAGCGGACGCCGGCCTGCAGTGTCAGGTGTTTCATCGGTGGATTCCTCCATGGTGTTGTCGATGGTGAGAACGGGGGTGAGGGCGCACATCGGTCAGCCGGCCCCGACGAGATTGGCGACGGCCGGGTAGCCCATGAATCCGAACCAGCCGAGGAGCAGGGCGGCGATCGGCACGTTCATCGATTCGCTCCTGGCCTCCGCCCGGGCCGAGGTCTCGGCGATCTCCCGGCTGCGATCGGCCTCGGCCCGGGCCTGCAGGCTCTCGGTGATCCGGGCCCCGGACGCCCCGGCGAGGCCGACCGAGCCGCTCAGTTCGACCAGGTGGGTGAGCCCGAGGCGGCGGCCGGCCCGCTCCATCGCCGCCCACGGTGGCTCGCCGACCAGCGCCGCCTCGTCGAGACAGCGACCGAGCAACTCGAAGGTCCAGCCGTGCCCGATGGCGGCGGCGTCGGCCATGGCGGTGTTGATGCCGCCGCCTCCGGCCATCGACACCGCCACGAGGCTGACGAAGCCGGTGAGCGCCCGGTCGAACTCCTGCCGACGAGCGGTCGACCTCGATCGCAGCTCGACGTCGGGCAGGAAGTAGCAGACGACGAAGCCGATCAGGGCCACGACCACCAGCCCGACCGGCCCTCCCGCCACACCGACCAGCCGGCCGAGCACCACGCTGAGGACGGCACCGCCGAGCCCGGCGTTGAGCTTGTCGGTCACGTGCATGTCGAGCGAGGTACCGGCCACCTCGGCGTCGGCGATCACCTCGTCGATCCCTTCGGAGCGGACGGCCCGGAACAGCCGGAGGGCGAGCCCGGTCCACGTGCCGCGCAGCAGGGAGGGGGCGTCGGTGGCCGGCGCCCGGCCCTCGTGGAAGTCGGCCAATCGGTCGGCCAGCGGCCGCCGGGGTGGGCGCAGGCCGAGGAGGAGAAGCCAGAGGCCGAGACCCAGGGTGGCACCGATGACGAAGACGGCGATCACGGTCGGACCTCCACGGGTGGGCCGTCGGCGGCGGACGGGCGCAGTGCGGCATCGGGTTGCCAGCCCTCGATGCCCTGGAACGGGCGGTCGGGGTCGACGGGTCGGGTCAGCCGGTGGAGGGCCACCCCGGAGCCGAAGAACGAGCCGCCGATGACGAGCAGGGCGATCTGGCCACCGACGCCGTCGAAGGGGCTGAGGAAGGCCCGATTGGCCAGGATGAAGCCGAGGATGACGATGCCGCTGATGGCACCGGCGATGCGGACCTGGGCGTAGAGCCGGGACCGACCGGCCTCGACCGATCGCCACATGGCGGCGTAGTCGCGGGCGGTCCGGGCGGTGATGGCCAGGACGTTCTGCAGGCTCCCGGCGTGGCGGGATGTGGCCAGCACCAGCGACGCCACGATCATGTCGGCCAGGGGATGACGAAGGTCGGCGGCGAAGCGTCGCAGCGCGGAGGCCAGGGTCTCGTGCTGGAGTCGGACGGCGAGGCCCTGCACCTCGCGTCGGATCGGGGGCGGTGCGACCTTGGCCGAGGTGACGAGAGCCTCCTGCACCCCGGCGGATGCGGCCATGGTGTCGCGCAGGCTCTCGACCCAGGTGGCGATGGCATCGATCCGCTCCACGGCCTCTCGGCGCCGCCGCTTGGCCAGGATCATCGTCGGGAGGAAGTAGCCGCTGAGCCCGCCGTAGAGGGCGGCCACCGGCCATCGGGTGAGGAACCCGAGCGCCACCAGCCCACCGAGCCCCATCGCCAACCGGGCGGCCGGGCTGTCGACGGCGGGGCTCCCCGGGCCGCTGGTGAAGGCGCCCCGGTCGGACGATCGGCGGCCACCGGGCAGCATGCCCCACCAGCCGGCGACGGCGAGCAGCACCCCAAGCACCATGGCCACGACGGCGACCATGAACGCGCTCACCATGGCCGCACCTCGAGACCGGCCGCCTCAAGCCGTTCGTGCAGGAACGCCGAGGGCGGCACCCCGGGGACACCGGGCCCGTCGACCTGGGGGGCGTACAGCTCGTTGTAGCGGACACCGTCGGCCGAGTCCTTTTGGACCTCGACGATGCTCGACACCACCCGGCGACGGTCGGGTAGGACGCGCAGATGGACGACGAGGTCGACGGCGTTGCGGTAGAAGGAGTCGATGACCGCCATCGGGATGTCGGCAACGCCCTCGGCCACGTAGCCCCGGATGCGATCGGCGACCCCGCGGGCCGAGTCGGCGTGGACGGTGCACATCGAGCCGTCGTTGCCCTGGCTCATCGCCTTGAGCATGTAGAGCGCCTCCGCCCCCCGGACCTCGCCCAACACCACCCGGTCGGGCGACATGCGCAGGCACTCGCGGGTCAGGTCCATCATCGTCAGCTCGCCGACGCCCTCGATGTTGGCCTGGCGGGTCTCCATCTCGACGACGTTCGGGTGCTCGTCGACGAAGGCCGACAGGCCGAGCTCGGCGGTGTCCTCGATGGTGATGATCCGCTCCTGGGCCGGCACCTCCAGGAGCAGGCCCCGCAGCAGCGTCGTCTTCCCGGTGCCGGTGCCGCCGGCCACGATGATGTTGCAGCGGGCTCGGACGGCGGCGGCCAGGACGGCGGCCATGGCCCGATCGACGGTGCCGAGCCGGATCTGCTCGGGGAGGCCGAGGCGTCGGTGGTAGGGGCAGCGGATGGTGACCGTGGGCCGCGGGGTGACCTCCATGATGGCATGGAGCCGAAAGCCCCCGGGGAGGCGCAGGTCGACCCGGGGGTTCGCCACGTCGAAGCGCCGCTCGGTACGACCGAGCCGCGCCGACCATCGGTTGATCAACTCGATGAGGGCTTGGTCGCTCTCGGCCACCGCCGCCACCCGCTCGGAGCCGATGCCGCCGGAGCGGTTGACGAACACCTGATCGCAGCCGTTGACGAAGATATTCTCGACCGTGGGGTCGAAAAGGTGATCCTCGAAGCCGCCGAGACCGAACAGATCGGCCTTGACCCGGATGACGACGCGCTCCTCGGCCTCCGCATCGACGGCGGGTCGTCCGTCGGCCTCGAGGGCCTGGCTGTGACGGTCGAGCTCCTGCCAGATCACACTCTCGGCCCTGGCCGCCTCGTCGGCATCGTCCAGCGCCTCGTCGTCGGTGGTCACCTCGGCCCGCCGGGCTTCGGAGATGCGGGCCGCCACCGCCTCTCGGATGGCGGCCACCAGCTCGAGGTCGATCGGGGCGGGTGGGGCGTGGGGCTCGGGGTCGGTCGACCCGTCACGCCACGGCGAAGGGTCGAGGGCGGGGTCGACGCCGTTGCGGGGGAGGTCCGCGGTCGAGGGGCCGATCATGACGCCGCTCCCCGGGGCCGGGCCTGCCAGCCGATCAGCTCGGTCAGCGCCGGCGGCTCCACCGCCGACGCCCGATGGCTGCCCCTGCGGACCGAGGCGTCGAGCGACGGTCGAGGGTCGGACGCCGACGTCGGAGCCCGGGCCGACGCCCCCGGCCCGGTGGGCGGTGACGGCAGGGCCTGCGCCGAGGGGGCCGGCTCGGTGGGCGGTGACGGCAGGGCCTGCGCCGACGAGGCCGACGCAGCGGACGGTGTGGACAGCCCGCCGGTTGGACGTGCGGTGGTTTCCTCCGCCCCGCCGGTGGGGTGTGCCGTGGCTACCTCCGGGCCGCCGATGAAGCTTGCGGTGCTGGGGGTGCTGCGGGTGCTGGGGGCCAGGTCGGCGGCGAACCGATGGTCGGGCGGCAGCGCGTTCGCCAGGAGCGCGTCGGCCAGCGCCTGGATCGATCGCCACAGCAGGGAGCGGCGGAGGCGGCGCCCGGAAAAGCGGCCCCCGCTGAAAGCCGCGGCCAGCTCGGGGTCGTCGGGGATGACGGCGGCCAGCGGAAGCCCGGCGTGGGCGGCCACCTCGTGTGGGGCGTAGGGCCGGGCTCCGACGGCTACGAGCGAGGACTCGATGCGATGCCCGCGCAGGAGGCGGCAGCCGAACAGCAACGATTGCACGTCCTCGACCCGGGGCCGACCGACGACGAGCACCCGGTCGGCACCGGCGGCCAAGGCCAACGCCGGGCTGTGACCGTCGAGCCGGCCGAGGTCGATCACGGTCGGGCGACCGGCGGCGCGAACGGCGGCGCTCAGGGCCTCGCCGTTGCGATGCAACACACGCGAGGCGGTCAGCGGATCGACCGGGGCCAGCAGGCTCCGGACGCCGAGGACGTCGACGCCGTTCTTGGTGAAGCGCTCGCTCTCGTAGCCCCGACGGAGGTCGGCCGCCAGGCTGGCCAACGACGGCTCGGCGGCGAGATCGAACCGGAGCCCGAGCACGCCACCGGCCGGATCTGCCTCGACCAGCAGCGGCTCCCGCCCCTGCCGCTGCCACACCAGGCCGAGGGCGACGGCCAGCGAGGTGACCCCGGGGCTCGACCGGGTGGAGGTGAGGGCGACCACGGTCATTCCGCCACCTCCCCCGCATCCGACTCCGCCGCCTCGGCATCGGCATCGGCATCGGCTTCGAAGCCCTCCTCCGGCTCGACCGGCTCCGCATCCCCCGACTCGGCCGACGGCGCTTGCCCGGTCAGGTCGGCGGGCTCCAGCGGGGTGACGGGGAGCACCGGCTCCAGCGGGGTGACCAGGTCGTCGAAGCCCTCGTCGATCAGGGCCAGGCGGAGCGCGCTCCGGGCGGCGATGCCCGAGACCGGCTCGGCCTGGGCCTCGTCGATACGTAGCGAGATCAGCAGCTCGCCCCCGCTGCCGGTCGGCACGACCTCCACCACCTCGGCCTCGACGGCCGGGGAGGAGGCGACCGGGACCTCGATGTCGACCAGTCTTACCCGGTCGCCGGGGCGCAGCCCGACCCGGGGATAGGCGCCGGGCTGGAGGGCGGCGCCGACGATCACATGCTCGGCGCCATCGTCGACGGCGTCGGCGAACTGTCCGGGGTGGAGCACGGCCCCTGCGCCGACCGGGCCGGTGGCGACCCGGCCCACGTACTCCTCGATCCGGCGGGGCGAGATGGCCTGGACATCGGCCGACACCGAGATCTCGGCCACGGCGAGGTCGTCGACGGTGACCACCTGGCCCTCGGCGATGGGCCGGGCCGCCACCAACACCTCGACCCGGGCCGCCAGCCCACCGGCCAACCCCAGAGCGGCCAGCCCGGCGACCGTCATCAGCAGCAGACCGACGATGATCCACAGCGTGTTGCGGGGTCGAGGGGGCGACTGGGGCACACCGACCGGGCCCGGGACCGGCCCCGGTCGCGTCGACTCGGGACTGGCGACCGCGCCAGCCATCGGGCCACCGACGCCGTTTCGGCCCGGGCTCACCCGAGGCTGGGTGGCGACGCTCCCTGATGCGGTGTGCTGTGTCATCCGGCTCCACTCCGACGGCTCGATGCCCTGCTCGATCCAGGTGGCGAGCTACGTCGGGGGGATGGCGAAGGATGTTCCCGCCGTCATCATTTCGTCACAATCGGCGGCCGGGTACACTCCCCCGATGGGCGAGGCGAGGCGGGGGGTGACGGTCGATGGCTGAGCAGGCCGGCACCCTGGTGGGGCACTACCGACTGGTCTCGACGATCGGGTCGGGCGGGTTCTCCACCGTCTACCGCGCCGTCGACGAACGACTCGAGGCCGAGGTGGCGGTGAAGGTCCTGGCCGAGAACCACGCCCTCGATCCCGAGGTGCGGGAGCGCTTCGTGGCCGAGGCCCAGCTGCTACGCCGTATCGAGGGTCCGGCCGTGATCGCCGTCCACGACGTCGGCGAGACCGACCGGGCCCAGCCCTTCATCGTCATGGCCTACGCCGACCGGGGCGACCTCGGCAGTCGGGCCGCCGACCTGTGGGTCCGGGCCCGCCACCAGGTCACCGCCCACGAGGCCCTCCGGGTGGCGCAGACCCTGGCCGACGGACTCGGTCGGGCCCACCGGGCCGGGCTCGTCCACCGCGACGTCACCCCGGCCAACCTCCTCCTCGCCACCGACCCCACCGCCGGGCGGGGTGACAACGGCCGGGCGACCCCCGATCCGGCGCACCCGCAGGCGTCGGCCGTCACCCTGATCGGGGCCGACGAGCGACTCCTCCTCAGCGACCTCGGCTTCGGCAAGGACCTGTTGGCCAGTTCGGGGCTGACCGTCGGTGGCGGCACCGCAGGGTTCGCCGCCCCGGAGCAGCAGGCCCCGCACACCACCGTCGACGCCCGGGCCGACATCCACGCCGCGTCGGCGGTGCTCCACTGGCTCTTCGCCCGTCGGGCCCCGTCCCCCATCGCCGGTGGGCCGTCCGACGACGAGCGGCTGCCGCCCGGCCTCGCCCCCGTCCTCCGGCGAGGGCTCGCCGTCGACCCCGACCATCGCCACACCACGATCGAGGCCTGGTTCACCGAGGTCGAGCAGGCCCTCGCCCCCTCACCCACCGCCTCCCCGGTCACCGCCGACCGAGCGACCGCCACCTCCCCGGCCACCGCCGACCGAGCGACCGCCACCTCCCCGGCCACCGCCGACCGAGCGACCGCGAGGGGTCCCGGCGGCGAAGGCGGGCCGACCGCGGCGGCACCGGGCCGCCCCGGCGGCCTGGCGGATGTCGGCGCCGTGCCGTTCCCCGCACCCCGTCACGACATCGACGACGAGCGGCCACCTCGGAGGCCCGTGCCGGCGGCGGCCACCCTGATCGCCGGGATCGCCGTCGGCCTGCTCCTCGCCCTCGGCGCCGTCGTCGTCGGCCTGGTCGGTGGCGACGACACGACGGCCGCCGTGGCCGACGACGGCACCCTGACCATCACGGCCGAGCGGGACGGCCTCACCCTCGCCGTGTCGGGGCCGGAGGCGGTGGCGCTCGGCGAGCGGATCGAGCTGGCGGCCGTCGCCACCGGCCACACCGGCATCCACTGGTTCGCCCCAGCGGGCGGAACCGGCGAGGGCGAGGCGTTGACCCTCCAGACCGGTCGCACCGGGGTGGCCACGATCACCGCCGTGGCCGTGGACGAGGTGGGGCGGGCCGTGACGGTCGAGTTCCCGGTCACGGTCGAATAGATCACCGACGGCGGGGAGCGAGGCATGGCGGAGCGACTGATCGAGCGGATTGCGGCCGGCGACCTCCGGGCGGTGTCGCAGCTGTCCTCTCTGGTCGCCGCCGCCACCACCGATGAGCGGGCCCCGTGGCTCAACGCCGTCGCCCGCTCCGCCGCCGCCGACAACCCGTCGAGCCTGCAGGCCCTGCTCCAGCTGATCGACGACCATCGGCTCGACCGTTCGGCCATCCGCCGCATCCTGCTCGACAACGACCAGGCCGAGGACGCCCACCAGGACGTGCTCATCGCCGTCGCCCAGAGCGTCGGCCGGTACCGGGGCGATGCCGCCTTCACCACGTGGCTCCACTCGGTGGCCCGCAACATCGCCGTCGACCACCTGCGCAAGCGCAGACCGACGACCACCCTCGACGACGGGATCGATCACGGCACGGCGGCCATGCGCCTCAGCTCGCTGATCTCGTCCCGCTCCGACCTGGCCGACGCCGTGCGGTCGCTCCCGGAGCCGTTCCGGGAGGCGGTGCAGCTGCGCGATCTGGAACAGCGGACCTACCGCGAGATCGTCGAACTCACCGGGGCCGAGATGAACACGGTCAAGTCCCGCATCAGTCGGGGCCGGGCACTGGTGGCGGCCCAGGTGGCCGACGATCTCTTCGCCCCGGCCGCCCCACCGCCGTCGGGGCCGGCCACCGCACGCTGAGGCGGGCGGCGCCGGTCAGTCCTGCCAGCGGGCAACGATCTCGCCCACCTCGCCGTCGGCCTGCAGCGCGGCCAACGCCTGGTTGATCGGCTCCCGCCACGGGGACCCCTGGGCCACGCCGAAGGTCTCGAACTCGTCGTAGAGGATGTCGCCGGTCTGGGTGATGCCGTAGCGGGGACCGTCGTCGGCCAGGGCGAAGGGGTTGGACACCACGGCGTCGATCTCGCCCTCGGCGGCGGCCACGAACACGTCGTTCTGGGTCTGATATGGGACGACGTTGGCCCCCTCCCCCTCGAGGAAGGCGGCGAAGCTGCTCCCGTCGACCACGCCGACCGGCCGGTTGCCGAGGCTCTCCAGGTCGTCGAAGGGGGCCACCACCCGCGACCCCTGGAGGATGGTGGTGATCTGGGAGACGAAGGCGCTCACCAGGAACAGGCTCAAAAGCATGGCGAACAGGGCCACCACCCGACCGGCGCGGGTGCTCGGCGACTTGTCGCCGTAGCCGACCGTGGTGACGGTCACCGCCGCCCACCACACGCCGTCGCCGACGCCCTGCACGTAGCCGGGGGCGAAGTGGTCGTCGTCGGCCTTTCGCTCGGCCAACCAGATGAAGTGGCCGAGTAGCAACAGGCCGGTCATGGCCACCAGCAGGATGCTCAACACCTCACGGGTGAAGATGGCGGCCAGGATGCTGCTCGTCCCCTCGATCCGCTCGTGGTAGCCGAGCGACGGGCCCGAGGCGATGACGGCCGAGGTGAAGTCGATGCGGGTCTCCCGCTCGGCGGTCGGCGCCAGGGGTGCGACGGCGACATCGGCCCGGCCGGCCTCCAGCTCCTCGATCAGGGCGGGGAACGAGTCGACCCACACCACCTCGTAGGTCACACCGAGCTCCCGGGCCACCTCGCTCCAGATCTCGGCGTAGAACCCGTCGGGCCGATCCCGGTCCCGCATCACGAACGGCGACAGTTCGGTCATCACCACCGTCACCTCGTCCGCCGGTGGTGGTCCGATCTCGTCGGCGCCCTGCGCCCCCGCCGCCGACCCGTCGGCCAGGGCCAGTGCCGACAGCACGGCGGCCACCGCCGCGGCGAAGGCGGCCACGATGCGGACGGGTCGACGAGCGTCTCGGCGGTTGGGGTCCTCCGTTGCCATGGCTCCGGAATCTAGCGGCCGCCGAGGTGAAGGTTCCGCTCCCAACAACCATCCAACGACCTCCGACTACGCTCTCGTGCAGCCGCAACGACGAGGAGCAGACGCCATGCCGCAGGAAGTTCGAGGGGTCATCGCCAAGGCGAAGGGCGAGCCGGTTTCGGTCGAGACGATCATCATCCCCGACCCCGGACCGGGCGAGGCCGTCGTGGCCATCCAGGCCTGCGGGGTGTGCCACACAGACCTGCACTACCGGGAGGGCGGCATCAACGACGAGTTCCCCTTCCTGCTCGGCCACGAGGCGGCCGGGGTGGTGGAGTCGATCGGTGACGGGGTGACCGAGGTGGCTCCCGGCGACTACGTCGTCCTCAACTGGCGGGCGGTGTGCGGACAGTGCCGGTCGTGCCAGAAGGGCAAGCCCCAGTACTGCTTCGCCACCCACAACGCCACACAGAAGATGACGCTGGCCGACGGCACCGAACTGAGCCCGGCTCTGGGCATCGGGGCCTTCTGCGACAAGACGCTGGTCGCCGCAGGCCAGTGCACCAAGGTGAACCCGGAGGCCAAACCGGAGGTGGCCGGCCTGTTGGGCTGCGGCGTGATGGCCGGCCTGGGCGCCGCCATGAACACCGGTGACGTGGGCCGGGGCGACTCGGTGGCCGTGTTCGGCTGCGGCGGCGTGGGCAACGCCGCCCTGGAGGGCGCCCGCCTGGCCGGGGCCAACACCATCATCGCCGTCGACATCGACGATCAGAAGCTGGAGTGGGCCAAGGAGTTCGGCGCCACCCACACCGTCAACTCGGCCAACGAGGACGCGGTGGAGAGGATCCGGGAGCTGACCGACGGCAACGGGGTCGACGTGGCCATCGAGGCGGTCGGCCTCCCCCAGACCTACGAGCAGGCGTTCTACGCCCGCGACCTGGCCGGCACCGTGGTGCTGGTGGGCGTGCCCAACCCGGAGATGAAGGTGGAGTTGCCCTTCATCGAGATCTTCGGGCGGGGCGGCTCGCTCAAGTCGAGCTGGTACGGCGACTGCCTGCCCAGCCGGGACTTCCCGATGCTGATCGACCTCTACCTGCAGGGCCGCCTCAACCTCGACGGGTTCGTCTCCGAGACGATCGACATCGGCGCCGTCGAGGAGGCCTTCCACAAGATGGAGCGCGGAGAGGTGCTCCGGTCGGTCGTCGTCATCTGACCGGAACCGGCCCCGCTGACGGGCGCACGGGCGGGCTCCTATAGTCGTCCCGGTGTTGATCGAGAATCCGCTTCGCCGGCGCCGCTCACCGCTCCTGGTGGCGGCGTCACTCCTGCTCGCCCTCGGGCTCGCCGCCTGCGGTGGCGGTGACGATGAGTCCGCCGAGGGCGACGGGACGACGACCACGGCGCCAACCGGCGACGAGGGATCCGACACGGCGACCGGCGACACCGACACCGACACCGGGGAGACCGACGGCGGTACGGCCGACGCCGACACCGACGCCGAGGAGGCCGGGACCTCGTCGGGCGACGGCTCCGCCGGGGGTGGGGCCGAGGCCACCGACGACGGCGACACGCCGACCACCGGCATCACGGTCGAGGTGACCGAGGATCCGGTCTCCACCGACCTGCTCGACCGCTTCGCCGAGGCCCTCCCGGGCACGGGCGACACCCAGTTCCCCATCACCCCCGAGGACGGCCGCTGCGCCGCCGAGGGCCTCGACGGTCGACTGGACGAGACCGACTACGGGGCGCTGACCGCACGGATCGAGGCCAACGAGAGCATCGAGCCCGAGGACGGTCTCGGCCCGGAGGAGATCGGGATCATCGCCAACGTGTTCGCCGTCTGCCTCGACTTCACCCCGCTCATCCCCGTCGTGACCGGCGACCTGGGCCCGGAGTCCGGCCCGCTGGTGACCTGCCTCAACGCCGAGGTCGGCGAACAGGGCGTCGAGGAGGCGGTCCTCTTCGAGATCCTGGCCGACGGCCTGGCCGACGTCGGCGGCCGCTTCTACACCATCGGTCTCGACAGCTGCCCCGACGAGGCGATCACCGCCATCGGCGCCACCGCGGCCGAGTGGGTCGGCGTCACCTACGACGCCGAGCTGGCCGCCTGCCTCGACGCCGTGGCCGTCGCCGACTACCAGGCGTTCCTGACCGCAGGTGGCCCGTTCGGTCCCGGGGTGGCCGAGGACTTCCTGGCCGACAACTGCGACGTGTGACGTCGGCGGATACCGAGGCGGCGAGGCGCCTCAGCGGTCGACGTCGAGGAACCGGCGGAGACGATCGGCCACCTCCTCCGGCTTGAGGAACACGAACAGGTGCCCGGCGCCGGGGAGTACCTGGAGTTCGGCGTCGGGGATGCGCGACGCCAGGAGGTGCCCGTTGGCCACCGGGATGATCGGATCGTCGTCGCCCGCGAGCACCAAGGTCGGCGATTCCAACCGGTGGAGCCAGGGAAGGCTCGACCACGTCTGGATGGCGAGGAGCTGGTAGGTGTAGCCCAGCTGGGTCGGGGGCCGGGTGTTGCGCAGGCGGGCGTGCTCGTCGAGCAGCTCGGGGTTGTCGGCGATGGCCCCGCCGTAGAGCACGGGCGCCACCTGCCGCAGGTTGGCGGGCGAGTAGTAGCGGAGGGGCGACAGCAGGATCGACAGCGCCACCGGGCTGCCCGGGATCGCCCCCCACCCCGGCATCGTGGCGCACAGCACCAGGCGGCGCACGAGATCGGGCCGGGTGCGGGCCAGCTGCTGGGCCAGGGCCCCGCCCCACGAGATACCGAGGACGTCGACGCGCTCGTGGCCGAGCTGGTCGATCATGGCGCCGACCTGGCGGGCCAAGGTCCCCATGGTCGGCGGTAGGAGCGGGGTGGAGCTGCCGCCGACGCCGGGGGCGTCGAAGGCGATCGTCTCCCGATCGGTGAGGTGGTCCCGCAGCGGCTCGAACAGCTCGCCGGTGGCCCCGATCCCGTTGATCAGTAACAGCGGGCGTCCGGCGCCCGGCCGCTGGACGAGCACCCGCAGCCGCTGCCGACCGACGCGCACGAAGCGCTCGACGGCGACCTCCTCGACCGTGCCCGTTCCCGTTGTCACTACCGGCAAGGATGTCCGAACGGTGCGCCGACCGTCCAAACGCCGTCGCCGACGTGGGGCAGTGGCGCGACGGCCGGCAGGCCCCGGTCTAGCCCAGCACGTAGGTGCCGGGAGCGGCACCGCGGGTGGGATGGGCGTCGCCGCCGAGCTCGGTCGGGGCGTCCACCTCGTCACCGGCCCGCTCGTCGAGCCAGGCCATCCAGTGGTCCCACCAGCTGCCGGCCGTGGTCGACGCCCCGGCCAGCCAGGTGTCGGCGTCGACCCCGTCGGGGGCGTCGAGATTCACCTGATAGGAGGCCTTGGGGTTGCCCGGCGGGTTGACCATGGCCTGGATGTGGCCCTGGGAGCTGAGCACGAACGTCGAGTCGCCGCCCAGGATCGAGGTGGTGCGGTGGCAGGCCCGCCACGGGGTGATGTGATCGGTCACGGCCCCGATGAGGTAGTTGTCGGCCTCGACCTGGCCCAGGTCGATCGGGACGCCCTTCACCAACAGGCCGCCGGGCTCGGTCAGGGCGTTGTCGCTGATGATCGACAGGAAGTCCCGCTGGAGACCGCCGGGCAGGTTGGTGGCATCGGCGTTCCAGGCCAGCACGTCGAAGGCGGCCGGCTGCTCGCCGTGAAGGTAGTTGTTGACCCAGTAGTTCCAGACCAGGTCGTTGGGTCGGAGGAAGGCGAAGGCCTTGGTGAGCTCCGAGCCCGGCACCGTGCCCAGGAGGTCGCTCCGGATCTGGAGGAGGTCGATCATCTGGGGTGTCAGGAGCGAGCCGAGCATGCTGGGCTCGTCCCAGTCGAGGATCGTCACCAACAGCGAGAGCGAGTTGACCACCGTCTCGGAGGTGGCGGCGAGATAGGCGGCGGCGATGCCGGCGGTGATGCCGCCGGCGCAGACGCCGAGCAGGTTCACGTCGTCGGCCCCGGAGATGTCGAGGGAGGCCCCGATGGCGTCGATGGTGCTGTCGATGTAGTCGTCGAGGTCCCAGTGGCGGTCCTCGATCCCCGGGTTGCGCCAGCTGATCATGAACACCTGGTGGCCGTTGGCCACGAGGTGTTCGGCCAGGCTTCGGCCGGGAGCCAGATCGAGCACGTAGTACTTGTTGATCTGGGGTGGCACGACCACCACCGGTCGCTGGCGGACGGTCGTCGTGGTCGGCGTGTACTGGAGCAGTTCGAAGCGCTCGGTGCGATGGACGACGGCGCCCGGGGTGGCGCACAGGTCACTCCCCCGCTCGAAGGCGCTCCGGTCGACGCTGGACGGGAGACCGTCGTTGTCCTGCAGGTCCTCCAGCAGGTTGCGCATGCCGTCGGCCAGGCTCCTGCCCCGGGTGCTCCAGGCCCGCTTCAGCGCGCTCGGGTTGCCGAGGAGGTGGTTGGACGGGGCCAGAGCACTGGTCATCAGGGTGGTCAGGTACCGGGCCCGGTTGCGGGTGTGGGGATCGAGGTCGAGGTCGTCGATGATCCCCTGCAGACGGCGCTCGGTGGCCACGTGGGACCGGGCCAGTCGGCTGAAGAACGGGTTGGTGCGGTACCACTCGTCGGCGAATCGGCGGTCCCGCTTGTCGAGCACGACGTCGTCGGTGCCGAGGGCGATCCGCAGCTGCTCGAACCCGAGCTTGATCAGGTGGCTGCTCACGGTCGACTGGGCTCGCAGCAACTGGCCGAAGAGCTCGGGCGGGCCGGCGTTGCCCTCGGGTTTGAGGAGGGTCAGGGGCGAGGTGGTCGACAGAGCCTCGAAGGCGGCTTCGAGGAGGCGGAGGTCCTCGTCGATGACGGCGTCGGTGGGCGGGCGCGTCGCAGTGGTGGCCATGGGGAAACCTCGTGGCTGCGGTTGATCGGCGTGCGGAGCGATGTGCCGGTGTCGACGTGAACCACGGGGACACCGTTGAGCCTGCTCCTATTGATCACTCAATCAATTACCGCTGCCGCGGTCAACACTGAGGTTTCGATATCGCTGATCTGTCTCGCCGATATCGAAGCGACAGATCATCTCCCATCGGGAACGATGCTGGACACCGGGCCCGGAGACGACCCGGGCCCCGAGTCAGTCGTCGCCGGCCGAGGGGGGCGACGGATCCTCACCGACGAAGTTGCGGTACACGCCGAGCAGGGCCGCCTTCTGTTCCTCGGTCAGCCGGGGGTCGGCGTGCACCGCTTCGACCACGGTCGGCACCTCGTCGGGGTCGAGAAGTCCGGCGTAGAGCAACATCGTCTCGGCCCGGACGTTGAGCGCCTCGGCCAACGCCTTGATCACCCGGACCGACGGCTCGTGCATCCCGCGCTCGAGCTGGCTGACGTAGGGGTCGGACAACTGGGTGAGCTTGGCCAGCTCGCGCTGGCTCAGCTCCATCATCTTCCGCTGGGCGCGGATGAACCCGCCCAGCTGCTCCAGGCCGGGGATCGGCGCGGAGCTTGGGCGGGTTCGGGATTGCCTGCGGTCGCCGTCGCTCACTCGGCGGCGTCGTCGGCCTTGTTCCAGGGGGCGAGCAGACCGAGGGTGAAGGCCTTGTTGGCCTCGAACAGGTCGTTCCAGAAGGCGAACAGGTTCTCGGTGACCTCGACCGGGGAGGGCATGTTGTCCACGCCGGGGATCGAGGGGACGGCGGGCATGGCGTCGACCACGGTGGAGGCGAACTGCTCGTTGTAGCTCAGGACCTGCTCCTGGGCGGAGCGGAGCTGCTCGATCGACTTGCTCTGGACGTCCTGCACGGTGCTGAGGATGGTGCTCATGTTGCGTTTCTCCGTTCGAGAGGGGCGGGCCCTCGACACCCGGTTGGTGCCAACTCTTGTGAGGGCATGCGTAGAATAGTACGCACGTCCGCTTGCACTTGCAACCACTAGTTCGTGTGAAGTTTGCAACACCGTCAGTCGGACACGGTGGGACCGACGGAGAAGCCGACCACGGCACCGTCGCCGCCGTCGGCCGGGTCGTCCACCCAGATGCGGCCCCCGTTGCTGCGGGCCACCGAGGCCACGATGGCGAGCCCGAGGCCGCTGCCGTCGATCGACTGGTGGGCCTTGCCCCGGTAGAACCGGTCGAACACCCGATCCCGGTCCTCGGCGGCGATGCCGGGTCCGTGATCGCGCACCTCGATGCGGGGACCCCGCTGGGTTACGACGATCGCCTCCCCCTCGGGCGAGTACTTGTGGGCGTTGCCCAGCAGGTTGGTCAGGGCACGGGCCACCTGGCGCGACCGGGTCTCGACGACGCCGGGCTCGGTGCGGACCTCGACGGTGCGACCGCTGCTCAGACGGAAGCCGTCGACGGTCTCGGTCACCAGCTGGCCAACGTCGACCAGTCGGGCCCGCTCGGGCGTCGCCCCCTCCGCCGCCAGCTCCACCAGCTCGTCGACCAGCTCGCTGAGGGCCGACAGATCGGCCACCGCACCGTCGAGCATCCGCTGCCGCTCCCCGACCGGCAGCTCGGGCTGGCTCTGGATGAACTCGGTCTTGACCCGGAGACTGGTGAGGGGCGTACGCAACTCGTGGCTGGCGTCGGCCACCAGTCGCCGCTGCTGATCCCGGGCCTGACGCAGATCGTCGAGCAGCGCATTGAAGCTGACGACGAGACGGCCGAGCTCGTCGTCGCCCTCGCCCTCCAGGCGATCGGGCAGGTCGTCGTTGCGGCGCAGATGGTCGGCCGCCTCGGCCACGGCGGTGACCGGTGCGATCAAACGGCCGGCCAGCAACCAGGCCAGGGCGGCGGCGGCGAGGCCCGCCAGCAGCCCGGCGACGGTGGTGGCGACCCGGGCCTGTCGCAACCCGTCGACCACGTTGGTGATGTCGAGGCCGACCCGCATCGCTCCCTCGCCCAGCTCGGGGCCGACGTCGATCGTCAACATGCGGATCGAACGACCGTCGGCCTCGATCGTCTCGAACACCTCGCTGCGGGTGCCGAGGGCCACCGCCCGCGAGGCGTCGCTCACCGGGAGCTCTCCCACCCGCTGCACCCCGAGGGGATCGATGATCTCCAGGTAGGGGAAGGCGGGACGGTCCTGCCCCTCGGGCAGACCCTGGAGCTGATCGTCGATCTCGTCATCGACCTCGAAGGCGTTCGGAGCCCGGAGCTCGGCCGCCGACTCGACGGCGGAGGCCACGCCCCGCAGATCGTCGTCGGTCGCCTGCTCGAGACTGCGGGCGGCCAGCACCCAGGCCGCCACCCCGAACACCAGGACGAGGGCGGTGGTCACCGCCCCCACGGTGATGGCGATCCGCCGACGCAGGTTGCGGCCACCCCCCACCCGGTCGACGAGGAACCGGCCGACGGCGGTCACGCCCGCCCCCCGGACGAGCCGGAGGCGGCCGATGCGGGCCGCGCCACGTAGCCGACGCCGCGCACGGTGTGGATGATCCGGGCGGCGCCCGTGGCCTCCAGCTTCCGACGCACGCTCGACACCAGCACCTCGAGGGTGTTCGACCCGTACTCCTCGTCGTAGCCCCACACCCGCTCGTGGATCACCGATCGGGTGAGCACCTGGTCGATGTGGCGGGCCAGCAGCTCGACCAGGTCGTACTCCAGCTTGGTCAGCGTCACCTCATCTTCGGCCACGAGGACCCGGCGGGCCGCCACCTCGACCGCGACGTCGCCAACGACCAACCGTTCACCGCCCCCGGCCCCCGGGCCCCGGGCGGCGGCGCCACCGGCCGGGGCGGCGGTCGCGGTGCCGGCCCGCCGGAGCAGCACCCGCACCCGGGCCAGCAGCTCGTCGAGGGCGAAGGGCTTCGGTAGATAGTCGTCGGCCCCGGCGTCGAGACCGGCCACCCGGTCGGCCACCTCCTGACGGGCGGTCAGCAGCAGCACCTGCCGGGCGTCGCCCCCGGCCCGCAACGACTGCAAGAGTTCGAGGCCACTGCGCCCGGGCAGATTGACGTCGAGCACGACCAGATCGGGATCGTGGGCGGCGAGGAGGTCGGTGGCCTCCTCGGCGCTCGTCGCCTGCACGATCGTCAAACCCTGATAGGCGAGGACGGTGGCCAGCGACTCCCGGAGCCCCTGGTCGTCCTCGACCAGCAGGACGAGCTGGGCCCCCTCGGAGCCCTCCTCGGCCGGTTCTCCGGCGCCGTCAACGGGTGCACCAGGCGATGTCATGGGGCCACCTTGACGCGTCGGGGGGCCGCTGCCAACCACCCCGGCCGGTTCCCGACTCTCGCTTCAGGAAGTCCTCAGGTTGGCCAAAGGGCCGACTCACCTTCGATTTCTACGGTCGCTTCCATGACCACCACAACCAACACGTTCAGCCCGGACGCCGCCGGGCACCCTGCGAACAACAACGGCGACGTGGCCCGCCTCGTCGGCGCCACCAAGGTGTTCGGCGCCGGCGACGCCGCCGTCACCGCTCTCGACGACGTGACCATCGGCTTCCGCCGAGGCGAGTTCACCGCCGTCATGGGCCCGTCCGGCTCGGGTAAGTCGACGCTGATGTACTGCCAGTCCGGCCTCGACCGCCTCACCGGCGGCCACGCCTACATCGGCGACGTCGACGTGTCGACCCTGTCCGACCAGGAACTGTCGGTGCTGCGGCGCTCGAAGCTCGGCTTCATCTTCCAGTCGTTCCACCTCGTCCCGGCGCTCACCGCCTCCGAGAACATCACCCTCCCGGTCGACCTCGACTCGAAGGCCGAGGTGGACGAGGAGTTCCTGGCCGAGCTGTCCGACGTCCTCGGCATCGGCCATCGCCTCGGCAACCGGCCGAGCGAACTGTCGGGTGGTCAGCGCCAGCGGGTGGCTGTGGCCCGGGCCATGATCCCCCGCCCCGACGTGATCTTCGCCGATGAGCCCACCGGGGCTCTCGACTCCAAGACCTCCAGCGAGCTGCTCGCCTACCTCCGCAAGGCGGTCGACGATCTGGGGCAGACCATCGTCATGGTCACCCACGACGCCGTGGCCGCCAGCTACTGCGACCGGGTCGTCTACGTTCAGGACGGCCGTCTCGTCGGTGAAGCCCTCAGCCCGACCGTCGACGACGTCCTGGGCAAGATCCGGGAGCTGAGCTGACATGATCCGCCGTACGTTCAAGATGGCCTGGTTCAAGCGCAACCGCTACGTGCTGACCGTCGTCGCCATCGCCCTCTCGGTCGCCTTCATCGTGTCGACCCTGCTCCTGACCACCTCGATCGCCGACGTCGGCCAGCCCTTGGAGGACGCCTACGCCGAGGTCGACGCCGTCGTCATCGGCAGCGAGATCGCCGAGGCCGAGGGTCCCGGCGGCGCACTGAGCGCCCCGGTCCCGGCCGAGACGGTCACCGCCCTCACCGACGCCGGCTACGAGGCCGTCGGCTTCACCGGGGCCTACGCCCAGGTGATCGACGCCGACGGCAACCCCTCGGGCCAGGACCAGGCCTCGTCAAACGTGGCCGAACCCTGGCTCGGGTCCTCGCCCCTCAACGCCTTCGAGATCGTCGAGGGCGCGGCTCCGGCCACCACCGGCGAGGCGGCGCTCGACGTCAGCACCGCCGATCGGGCGGGCCTGGCCGTGGGCGACACGTTCACCTACGTCACCGACGACGGACTGGCCGAGGCCACCCTGGTCGGCACCGCCTCCTTCGGGGGTGGGGACAACGACCCCTACGTGTCGACCATCCTGCTCGATCCGGGCGAGGCCGTCCTCACCGCCACCCAGGGCTACGACTACGTGCTCGTCGACTTCGCCGAGGTGCCCGATGCCGGGGTGGCCGCCGTCGCCGATCTGGCCCCGGGCTCCGAGACCCTCTCGGGCACGGCATGGGTCCAGGACCAGATCGACCTGATCAACGGGTTCCTCGGCTTCTTCAGCACCTTCCTCACGGTGTTCGCCGTGATCGCCGTCGTCGTCGGCATGGTGATCGTGACCAACACCTTCACCGTGTCGCTGGCCCAACGCACCCAGGAGCTCGCCCTGCTGCGCCTGGTTGGCACCACCCGCTCGCAGCTGATGGTCCAGGTGGTGTTCGAGGCCTTCCTGCTCGGCGCCGTCGGCACCGTCATCGGTGTGATCGGCGGCCTGGCCGGGGTCAACGCTCTCGGCGTGTTCCTCGACTATCTCGGCCTCACCATCGAGCGGTCGAGCGAGATCGCCCCCTCGGCCATCGCCATCGGGGTATTCGTCGGGATGGGCGTGACGATCTTCGCCGCCGCCTGGCCGGCCCGGAAGGCCACCGCCGTCGCCCCGATCGAGGCGCTGCGCTCGGCCGAGCTGGAGCCGCCGTCGGCCGGTCGCACCCGGGGCCTGGCCGCCCTGGCCGCCTTCGCCGTGGCCGTCGTCGGCCTGGTCGTCGGCATGACCCAGGGCGACATCTGGTGGACCAGCGCCGGTATCGGCGGCGGGTTCCTCGGCCTCTACCTGGGCGCCGAGTACCTGATCCGACTGTCGGCCCGCATCGCCCGCCCCCTGCTGGGCACGGCCGGGCCGACGGGCACCATCGCCAGCCGCAACCTGGAGCGCAACGCAAGTCGCACCTCGGCCGCCTCCAGCGCCCTGATGATCGGCATCGCCCTCATCGCCTTCTTCACCCTGATGGCGGCCACCATCGGCACCTTCATCGCCGGCGACTCGGCGACGGCGCTGAAGGCCGACCATGTGGTGCAGGGCATCGGGGCTGTCCCCGAGGCGGTGGTGACCGATGAGATGCTCGACGATCTGAGCGCCGTCGACGGTGTCGACGTCGTCGTCCCGATCTACTCCACCGGCATCAGCTCCGAGCAGGCCGGGGCCGAGGCCGACCGGGTCGGACCCGGTGGTGACGGGACCCTGAGCGTCGCCATCACCGACCTGGACGACATGACCCGGGCCTACGACTTCGACGTCACGGCCGGTTCGCTCGACGATGTGGCCGGCACGACCGTGATCATCGACGAGACCACGGCGGAGTCGATGGACCTCGCCCCCGGCGACACGCTGGCGGCGATGTCGCAGGCCGGGCCGGTCGAGCTGGAGGTCGGCGCCGTGGTGTCGACCTCGTTGCCCGGGGTTCCCCAGGCCGCCGTCATCGGCGACCTCGATCTGTCCCCCGCTCTGGGGGTCGACGGTCCGGCCACCACGGCCTACGTGCTGGGCGGCGCCGACGAGCGGGCCCTGAGCGCGGCGATCGACCTGCCGACGATCGACGTGCTGACCGCCGACGAGTACATCGACGGGCTCAGCGCGGGCCTCGACACCATCCTGGCCCTGGTCTACGCCCTGCTGGCGGTGGCGGTGGTCATCGCCCTGGTCGGCATCGCCAACACGGTGTCGCTGGCCATCTCGGAGCGGGTGGGCGAGATCGCCGCCGTCCGAGCGGCCGGAGCGTCGAGGCGCCAGATCTTCTGGTCGCTGATCTCGGAGTTCGGATTGCTGGCCCTGGTCGGGGTGGTCTCCGGACTCGGCCTGGCCTGGGTGTCGGCCACCGCCTTCTTCCAGGCGCTGTCCGACGGCCAGATCACCTACCCGGAGACCAGCGTGGTCACCGGGGTCCTGATCCTGCTGGCCGGCCTGGCCGGTGGCGCCGCCGCCAGCTGGTGGCCGTCCCGCTCGGCCGCCGGGGCGGACATCCTCGACGTGCTCCGAGCCGACTGAATCGGCGGCGACCGGACGCCCCGGGCCGACGGGGCGTCCGGGAGCACGAACGGCGCCGCAAACCGGCGGGTGTCGCCCTCAGGGCGGCGCCCGCCGGTGGCGCGTCGGGGCGACGGGTGGGTGGCGACCCCTCAGCCCGCTCGACGGGCATCGATGGCGGCGAGCAGGTTGTCGACGATCTGATCGAACTCCCGGTCGAGGTCGTTGTCCGGCAGCTCGGCGGCCGCCCGGCTGTGCTCGGCGTCGACGTCGTCGTGGTGGTCCAGCCACTCCTCGGGAACCGGGCTGGAGTCGACCGAGGTGTCGGCGCCGGCACCTGCCTCGGCCGATGCCCGCGAGGCCGGGTACTCCATCAGCAGGGCAAAGGCGAACGCATCGAGGAGGAACTGGGTGCGGATGGCCAGGGCGTCGGGCAGGGCCAGACCGATCGAGGTGAGAAACGCCAGCAGCTCCTCGGTCAGCTCGATGCGCCGGGGGTGGACACCTCGGGGCGTGACCTTCTCATCGAGGCTTATCAGGAGCAGGCGAGGGTAGCGACCGTAGTACCGGCGCACTTCGTGGGCGTGAGCTCGCAGGGAGTCTCGCCAGTCGTCGACGTCGAGCAGGCTCGGCGGGGCGTCCTCCAGGAAGCGGTAGGCCAGGAGGTCTATCACCTCCTGCCGGTCCTCGACGTGGCGGTACAGCGCCCGAACCGTCACGCCGAGCTCATCGGCCAGGCGGCGCATCGTCAGAGCGCTCAAACCCTCCCGCCCGCCCAGCTCGAGGGCGGTGGCCACGATCCGGTCGCGCGAGATCGAGGGCGGTCGGCCAAGGCGTTTCGGGCCGGACTGATCGGCGGCGCCGTTCGAAACCATCGCTGGAATCTTCGGCCTGTTCGGGGGCACCTGCAACTTAGTACACACACTGTTGACTAAATCGGAGGACGCCAATAGGTTCACACCATGTGTTCACCACTCCTAACAACGCGGCGTCGAATCCTGGGGATACTGCTGGCCTGCACGGTGCTCATGAGCGCCTGCGGCGGCGATGGAGAGGCGGAGGGCGATACCGGCTCATCGCCGTCGAGCGATACCGACGTCGATGAAGTCGGGGCGCCGGAACGGGACGCCGGCGACACCACCCCGACGGAGTCGACCACGACGGTGACGCCGTCGGTCGACCAGGGGGTGTCGCCGTCCGAGGCCCCGTTCCCGGTAACGATCGAGCACGGGCTCGGCGCCACCACCATCGAAGAGACGCCCAGACGGATCGTGACCCTCGGCGCGGCGGAGGCCGACGCCCTGCTGGCGATCGGCGTCACCCCCGTCGCCGTGGCCGGCATCCCGACCGCGCCCGACGGGCTACGACCGTGGTGGGACGGCCGCGGCGATCTGGCCGACGCCACCGTGCTGCTCTCGGACTTCACCGGCGTGTTCGACCTCGAGGAGATCGCGGCGCTGGAGCCCGATCTGATCCTCGCCATGGGCGCGGCGATCGACGGCGACTCCTACGCCCTCATGTCCGAGATCGCACCGACGGTCCCCTACCTCACCGCCCCCTTCCAGGACCCCTGGCAGGACGTCACGACCGTCGTCGGCACCGCCGTCGGCCTGCCGACCGAGGGGACGGCCCTGGTGGCCGAGGTCGAGGCGGTGATGGCGGGGACGGCGGCCACGCCCGGCATCGAGGGCGCCTCCTACACCTTCAACGTCCTCCCTGCGCCAGGGGTGGTGGTGAGCGTCACGGAGCCCGCCGACAGCGCCAATCGGTTCCTGGCCGACCTCGGCATGGCGATCGCCGACGGTGTGGCCGACCTGCCCCGGGATCCGACGACGGGGTCGACGATCTCCGAGGAACAGCTCGACCTGCTCGACGCCGACGTCGTGTTGTTCTTCGCCGCCACCGAGGATGCGGCGACGGCGTTCCTCGACGCACCGACGTTCGCCGGCACGCCGGCCGCCGTCGACGGGCGGGTCATCCAGCTCGACCTCGACCAGGCGGTGGCGATTCGCTCACCCGGCGCCCTTGCCATTCCGTGGCTGCTGGCCGACCTCGAACAACCGTTGGCCGAGGCGCTCGGGTGAGCGACGGCGGCCCGGCCTCGGCATCGGCGACGACCGAGGTGGCGCCGACGGCCGACGGAGGGGCGACGGTTGAGCGGAGCCCGTCCGTTCCTCCGTCGTTGCCCGACCTCATCGGCCGCCAGCGGACACTCCTCGCCGGGAGTGCACTGCTCACGGTCCTCGGCGCGCTGGCGACCCTGATCCCCTACGTCGTGGTGTACCTGATCGCGGTCGACGCCTTCGACGGCGACGGCCTCGGCCGGGCCCGCACCCTCAGGCTGGCCGGCGCCGCCGGGGCGGCCGTGGTGGGGCAGATCGCCCTCAAGACCCTGGCCACCTACGGTTCGCACGTCGCCGCCTATCGAGTGCTCGCCGACGTTCGCCACGAGCTGGCCGAACGCCTGGCCGCCATGCCGATCGGGCGGGTGCGGAGCCGACGGAGCGGCGAGCTCAAGAAGGTCCTGCAGGACGACGTCGAGCAGCTGGAGCTCGGGCTGGCCCACGCCATCCCCGACGCCGCCTCGGCGGTTGCGGTGCCCGTTGCCAGCCTGGGCGTGATGTTCTGGATCGACTGGCGGATGGGTTTGGGGGCGGTGGCGGTCGTCATCATCTCGATCGCCCTCCTCGGCGTCGGGGCGTCCCGGGCGGGCGGGTTGGCCACCGCAGCCTCGATGGCCAAGAGCGACCTGTCCTCCGCAGTCGTCTCCTACCTCCGGGGTATGGCCGTGGTGCGCGGGTTCACCAAAGGCCGCCGGGGCCTGGCCCAGGTCGACGAAGCCATAGCCGAGGAGGCCAGGGTCGACGACGAACGGATGCGTCGGGGGCGGGTCGCGGTCGTCGCCGGCACCACCCTCGTCGGCACGGCGTCGGTCATCCTGGTGCCGCTCGGTCTCCTCCTCGTCGATCGGGGCACCTTGGAGCCGACCGAGTTCGCCTTTTTCGCCCTCGTCGGCGTGGCCTTCGCCCAGCCGCTGGTGGGGCTCGGCCTGACGATGGCGGTCCTCCAGTACCAGATCGAGGCCGGGGCCAAGAGCATCGGTGCCATCCTGGCCGAGCCGGATCTGCCCCGGCCAGGCTCACCGCTCGCCCCTGTCGGCCACACCGTTCTCCTCGACGACGTGACCTTCGCCTACCGGGAACAGGGCGAGCACTCCCCCGCCGGCGGGGGTGAGGACGACGAGCCACCGGAGGAACGTCCGCCCGCCCTTCGCCGGATCACCCTGGAGATCCCCGAGGGGTCCTCCGTCGCCCTCGTCGGCGCCAGCGGTGCCGGCAAGTCCACCCTGCTCCGCCTGCTGGCGCGCTTCCACGACGTGAGCGCCGGTTCGATTCGGGTGGGCGGTGTCGACGTGCGCCACCAGGACCCGGCCGACCTGATGCGGCGGATCGCCTACGTCCAGCAGGACGACCATCTGTTCGCCGACACGGTGATGGAGAACATCCGGCTGGCCCGGCCCACCGCATCCGACGACGAGGTGATCGAGGCGGCGCGCTCGGCCCGGGTGCTCGAAATCGTCGACGGGATGGAGGACGGCTGGCGGACGCAGCTCGGTTCGGGCGGCCGGCAACTCTCGGGCGGTCAACGACAACGCATCTCCCTGGCCCGCGCCTTCCTCAAGCGGTCCGACATCGTGCTCCTGGACGAGGCGACGGCCTTCCTCGACCCCGAGAGCGACGAGGCGATCGGTCAGGCGGTGGCCGAACTCCGTCGCGGTCGCACCGTCGTCACAGTGGCCCACCGGCTGAGCTCGATCACCGATTACGACACCATCGTGGTGCTCGACGGCGGCCGGATCGACGCCTGCGGCCCCCACGAGACCCTGTTGGAGACGAGCCGGCGCTACCGCAGTATGTGGGACGCCTACCGCCAGACGCTCGGGTGGCGCTTGTCGGGCTCGGGACCAGCGCCCTCCCCCACCCCGACGGTGGTGTCGGAGGGCACCGCCCATGATCCCGACCCAGACCCATCGCCCGAGCCGCCGATGGTCGATGACCTTCGGCGACGCAACGTGATCGACCAGTGGTTGGCCCTGCTCGGCCGTCACCGGCGGTCGCTGTGGCGCCGAGGCCTCTGGCGCATCGTCCTCGAAGGGATGCTGACCAGCGCACCGCTCCCCGTCCTCTACTTCGCCCTCCTCGCCGTGCTCGACGGCGACGGCGACCCGCCGTCCCCCGCGCTCTACGGGGCGGCGCTCCTGGCGATTTACCTCGCCCGGTGGTCGGTCGGGGTCGGCGTCGCCGCCACGTGGTGGCCGGTCGCCACCGAGGCGGTCGCCGATCTCCGCCGCTCGGTCCTGGCCCATCTTCGGCGCATCCCACTCGGCGCGTTCCAGCGAATGAGCCCGGGGCGGTTGACGGCGCTCGTCGGCTCCGATCTCCCGCTCGTCGACTTCATCAACCTCCCGGCCCGGGCCATCTCCGGCCTGATCCAGCCCGTCCTGGCCACGGTCGTGCTCCTGCTCCTCGACTGGCCGGTCGCCCTCGCCGCCCTCGCCGGACTCCCGCTCTTCGCCGGGCTCCTCGCGTGGAGCGATCGCGTCGAACACAACACCCTCGGGGCCCTGATCGATCAACGCCAACGCGCCGCGGCGGACCTGCTCGAGTTCGTCGAGGGGACGGCGGTGCTGCGAGCCCACCCCGACGCCCCGCAGGCGTCCCGCTACGAGCGGTCGGTCGAGGAGCTGCGCCACGCCAGCGTGCGGGCCGCGGTCAGGATCACCCCGATCGTGGCCGTCGCCCGATCGGTCCTCGAAGCAGGCTTCGCCGCCGTCCTGGCCGTCGGGGCGGTCCGGGTGTTGTCGGGCGACCTCACCGCCTCGACCTACCTGCTGCTGATGGTCTTCGCCTTCAGCCTCTACCGGCCGTTCCAGGAGTTGATCGACCTCACCGGGTATCGCCATCTGCAGGGTCGGATCGCCTCGAACGTCGCCGAGGTGTGGGAGACGCCCGAACTACCCGAGGGACGGGCCTCGCTCGGGCGGGCCCAGGGCGAGGTCGACTTCGACGGCGTCTCGTTCTCCTACGGCGACGTCCCCGACCGACCGACGCTGCACAACATGTCCTTCTGCGCCCGACCGGGCACGGTGACGGCCCTCGTCGGACCGTCGGGGGCGGGCAAGTCGACGGTGGCCAATCTGATCGCCCGCTTCTGGGACGTCGACGAGGGCGCGGTCCGGATCGATGGCGTCGACGTCCGCAACCTGTCGAACGCTGCGCTCTCGGACGCGGTCACGTCGGTCTACCAGGACGTCTTCCTCTTCCCCGACACGGTGCGAGCCAACGTGACGCTGGGCGCCCCCGACGCCGACGACGCCGAGGTCCGAGCGGCCCTGGAGGCGGCCCAGGTATGGGAGGTGGTGGCCGACCTCCCCCGAGGGTTGGACACCGTCATCGGCGACGGTGGCGCACAGCTGTCGGGCGGCGAGGAGCAGCGACTCTCGATCGCCCGCGCCCTGCTCAAGGACGCACCGATCCTGGTGCTCGACGAGGCCGTGGCCGCCGTCGACCCCGAGACCGAGGTGCGGATCCAGGCCGCAATCAGCTCACTGGCCGCCGGACGGACGGTCTTCGTCGTCGCCCACCGCCTCAACACGATCGCCGACGCCGACCGGATCGTCGTGCTCGACCGGGGTCGCCTCGACGGCGTCGGCTCCCATGACGAGCTGGTCGAGACGAGCGCCACCTACCGCCGGATCTGGTCGGCCCACGAACGCTCGACGCCGGGGTGACCTCGCCGGGCCTGCCCGACGCCTTCGGCGCCGATCGGTGCCCTCGGGTAGGGTCCGGGGCGTGGCGGAGCAACCGGGGCCCATGCGGCGGGCCTTCAATCGTGTGGTGGCGGGCGAGATCCTGGCCGCCATCGGCGCCCTGCTCGCCGCCATCACCCCGGCGCTGGTCGCCACCGCCGACGGCACCACGTTGCGGGGCAGCGTCAGCGCCTACTGGAACGTCGAGCCCCGCTACCTCTTCTGGCTCCCCTTCACCGCCGCCGCCGTGCTCCTGACCATGGATGGCGTGGCCAGCTTCATCGACGCCGATCGCCGCCGCACCGGGATCCGGCCCTACAACGTCATCCTCGGCGTCGCCCTCTTCGTCCTCACGTGGTGGAACGTCGACGAGGACCGGACGATCCACACCGTGGCGGCCTCGGTGTTCTTCGTGCTGTTCATCGTCGTGATCGTCTACACCTCGCTGCTGGCCTGGCTCGGCGTACCCGTCCCTGGAGCCGGCGATTACCACACGCCCGATGGCGCCGTTCGCCGAGCGGCGGAGAAGGCGGTGGGTCAGGTCTCGCTCGTCTATTCGGCGTTGCTGGCCCTCACCCTGGCGGTGTGGTTGACGGGGCGGATCTCGTTCTATTTCTTCGAGGTGTTCGCCCTGGCCAACTTCGCCCTGTTCTTCGTCCAAGGCACGCTGGTCCGCTTCCCCTACGTGCTGTTCGAGTTCCCATGGCCGGTGGTCAACGCCTTCTTCCGGGCCATAAGGGTGATGGCTCCTCGGCCGTGAGGGGCCCGATCCGGGCCTCGACGATGAGGGTGGAGCGCGGCGACCGGGTCGGCGGTGGCCCGCCCGGCGACCGAGCAGGTCCGGGAGCGAGTCGCCACCCTCGATCGGCCTGCGGTCAGCCGACGGTGAACAGGACGGTGCCGACGATCTCGCTAGTGGGGATCGGACCGAGCACCCGACCGTCGATGGCGACCTCGCGGTTGTCGCCCATCAGCAGCACCGACCCCTCGGGCACCTCGATGGGGTCGAAGTCGGCGATCGCGGTGTCGGGGGCGAGGTAGGGCTCGACGGCCACCAGTCCGTCGATGACCAGGGTGTTGTCCGACGCCTCGATGGTCTGGCCGGCGAGACCGACCACCCGTTGCACCGTGGCGGTCTCCTCGCCCCGACCGAACATCACGACGTCGCCCAGCGCCGGGCTGGTGTCGAGCTTGTTGATCAGCACCCGGTCACCGGCCTGGAGCGACGGGGTCATCGTCGCCGCCGGCAGCGTGTGCATCGAGAACACGAAGGCCCGCAGCAGGAGGAAGAAGCCGAGGAGCACCACGACGGCGGCGATCAGGATCGTGATCCGACGTGACGGCATCCGGGACCGGAGGTTGTCGAGGATGATCGAGCCGGGTGCGGGCCGCGCGCTCAGAGCAGCAGGCGTGTCGCCCATGGGTCAAGGCACCTCCACATGTCCACCGTCCGCCATGGCGAGCACGAATCGTACCACGGGCCGGCCGTCGCTCCCGATGGGCCCGGGCCCTACGGTCAGGCCACCGGTCGCTGAGGGATCACGTTGCCGAGGTGGTCGCGCCGGACCAGGGACGGCCGGACGGCGTCGGCCACCTGAAGCCGGAGCAGGTCCCGCAGGCGATAGTCGAACGCCTCGCCCCGCAGCCCGGCCGGGGCCCGACGGCGCCCCCACCACACGAGCTTGGCCAGGCGGGGCGGGGTCAGGTCGATGCCGAACTCCCCGTCGGCCGACCAGTCGATGAGATCGTGGGGCAGGTAGTCGACGGCGGACAACCGACCCTGGATCCGGCGCCGGGCCTCGTCGGGGGCCAGAGCCCCCTGCTCCACCTCGTCGAGCAGGCGGTCGGCGTGGTCGATGATCGTCTGGAGGTCGTCGGAGAAGGAGTAGGTCGTGCCGGGCCGGCGGCCGCCGGCCATCCGCTCGAACACCGACAGGTCGCCGTCGGCGGCATAGCGGAAGGTGGCGGCCAGCACCGGGATCGTGGTGAGGAACTCATCGGCGAACCACACCCGGAGCCAGGCCGTCCACGTGTCGTAGTGCCGGGTGGCCCGGTAGGCGTTGTGGACCATCTGATCGTTGTCGTCGAGCATGGCGGCCTGAGCGACGTCGATGGCGGCCAACCGGTCGGGTCCGAGGTCGTCGTCGGCCAGCGCCGGCAGCAGTTCGTCGACCACCACGTCGATGGCCTCCAGCGACCGCCAGATACCTCGGGAGAAGAGGGGGTCGATGAAGCCGTAGGCGTGCTGGAGCAGCAGGAACCGATGGCCGACCGACGTCGTCGACGAGTACTGGATCCGGTCGGTGCCGACGAAGTCCCGGGTCGGTTCGGCCGGACCGAGGTGGCGCTCGACGAGGGGGAAGCGCTCGATGAAGGACTGGAACTCCTTCCCCGGATCGATGCTGTCGTCGCGGGGATGGCGGTCGGTGCTGACGGTCACGCCCACGCTCACCAGATCGTTGCGGGAGGCGGGGTAGTTGTTGAACGGGATCACCCAGAACCACCCGCCGTCGAACACGTGGTGGAGGGTGCCCTCCGACCAGCCGGCGGTGTAGTGGGAGCGGGCGGCGTGGGGGGCCACCTCCTCGAAGGGGCGCACGTTGCGGAAGTGGTTGAAGATCGTCCGGGACGAGTGGCGAAGCCGACACGGCTCCTCCCGGAGGCCGTAGGTGTCGGCCAGGACCGAGTTGCGGCCGGTGGCGTCCACCACGAACCGGGTGGTCACCGTGTCGCCGCCGTCGAGGGTGAGCGTGGCGACGTCGTCGTCGATGTCGACGGCCCGCACCGCCGTGCGATCCCGGTAGGTCACGCCGTAGTCCTGCGCCACGCCGACCATGTGGTGGTCGACGTCCTGTCGGTAGAACTGGCTCTCCCGGAAGATCGGCTGCTTGGCCCCGATGAAGTGACTCGACTCGTCGGGGTCGAGGTGGGCCTGGCCGTCGCGGTGGTACACGTAGCCGAAGCCCCGCTTCACCCCGCAGCTGGGGCCGACGTTGCGGGAGATCGAATCGAGATGGGCCAGCGTCCGCAGCTCGGGGATGCCGTGCTTGTGCCCGAGGATGGCGAACCACATGGCCGACGTCGGCACCAGCGACTCACCGATGGCGAGCCGGGGGTGATGCCCCCGCTCGAGTAGCAGCACCGATCGCCCCCGCTGGGCCAGGATCGTGGCCAGGATCGACCCGGCCAGACCCGATCCGAGGACGACGACGTCGTGGTCATGGGCAGGCATGGGGTCCCCCTGGGCCGCAGCCGATCGGCGAGTGCTGCGGCAACCGTGGTCATAGTCTCGCGCGCAGCGACAACCGATGCCCCGGCCGTGATCGGCCATGCGGGCGGGCCGTCCCGGGCGACGAAACGCATCCTCGGCGACGGGATCTGTTACAGATCGCGCCGAAAAACGTTGCGCTTCGGCCCCCGATCGACGCACCCTCGAACCATGGCATCCACGACGACGACCTCGCCGGCCACCCGCAAGGAGAACCTGATCACCCTCTTCGGTGGCCTGTGGCTGACGATGGGCCTCTTCATCGACGGCTACGCCCACGCCAACATCATCGAGGAGACCGAGGACTTCTTCACCCCGTGGCACGCCATCTTCTACAGCGGCTTCACCTTCGTCGCCATGTGGGTCGGGTGGCTGCTCTACAAGCGGCAGAACGCCCGTGGGATCCGATCGTGGATCCCGGACGGCTACGACTGGGCCGTGGTCGGCATCGTGCTCTTCGCCATCGGCGGCGTGAGCGACCTGATCTGGCACACGATCTTCGGGGTGGAGTCGGACATCGACGCCCTGCTGTCGCCGACCCACATGCTGCTGCTGCTCGGCCTGATCCTGATCCTGGCGGCGCCGGCCCGGAGCGCGCTGCGCAGCGACCACCCCCAACCCTGGATCACCACCTTCTCGGTGATCATGCTGACCTCGTTGGCCGCCTTCTTCACCACCTTCGCCCGGCCGATCAGCAACGGCTGGCTCCTCGCCCTCCCCTACGATCCGCCGGCTCTCGACGAGTACGACGAGTTCATCGCCCTGGCCGTGGCCGGCGCCCTTCTCAGCACACTCATCCTGGTGGTCGCCACCATCTACCTCCTGCAGCGGCTGCCGTCGCCCCCGGCGGGGGCCATCACCGCCCTGTGGACCGTGCCCGCCGTGCTGGAGGCGGTCGGCCTGTCCGACTATCCGGTCACCGTGCTCGTGGCGGCCGGCGTCGGCGGCGCCGTGGCCGACGTGTCCTACCGCCAGATCGGTGGCTCCTTCCGCCGCCGCCTCATGGCCTCGATCCCGGTCGGCGTCGGCGTGATGTGGACCCTGTGGACGGCGATCAACCACGTGTTCAACGAGCCGATCCGCTGGGCCCCCGAGATCTGGAGCGGGCTGATCGTCATGTCGATGTTCGCCGCCTTCGGGGTGATCCTCACCGCCACGCCGTCACCGACACCTGGGGCCGGCGGCGGCAGTGGTGACGGCGGGCGGGGCGAGATCGGGGTCGACACCCCGGTCGACACCGCGGCACCCGACCCGACCCCGGCGGGCTAATCGCCCGCCAGCGGGGCCACGAACTCGAAGCCGCGGCCGTGCACGGTGCGGATCACCGACTGGCGCTTGCCGTCGTCGCCGGTCGCCACCCGAGCCGAGCGCACCCGTGAGCTGACGGCGGCGGTCCTCCAGGAAGCCGAAGCAGAACTCGACGTTGTCGGCACCGACGACGGCGGCGTTGGCCCGGGCCTTGGCCACCATTTCGGTGGTCATGTCGACGCCGACCACATAGCCCTAGGGCCGACGGCCCGAGCCGCGAGGATGGCGTCGAATCCGGCGCCGGATCCGAGGTCGACCAACTTGGCGCCGACCGGGAGCGGGGCGGGCTCGAACGGGTTGGCCACGCCGGCGAACGACTCGACGACGCTGTCCGGCAGGGCGGCCACCTCGTCGAGGTCATAGCGACAGCGTTCGGCCACCACCCGGCCGGTGTGGAAGTGGAAGTCGCCGTCGGGCCGGGAGGCCACGGTGGCGTAGTGGTTGCGGGCCTCGACCCGAAGCTCGTCGCGGTCGACCGGGAGGTCGCCGTCGGCCGAGCCGGCGAAGTACCGGTCGCGGTTCGTCGTTTCGGACATGACCCGATCGTCGTGCCCCGACCGTCGCCGACCTTGCAGGAATCGTGCGGAGATCCTGCAGATCGCAACCACCGAGCGACCCCAAACATCAGTAGCTACGATTTGTTTGCTGCTTCAACAAAATTGGTACCGGTGGGAACACCCCCACCAAGCAGCACGGAAAGAGGGGGAAATGATGAACACCCGTAGTTTGGCGCGCCTGCGTTTCGGTCGGCGTCGCCTACTCGTCGCCATGGTCGCCGTCGGTGCGCTGCTCATCCTGCTCGTACCGTCCGATGCCTCGGGCAGCGGACGGTGGTCGGAGCTCGAACGATGGGATCCGGACACACCGTCGCCGACGGGCCAGAGCGTGGCCGTCGAATGCAATGCTCCCGACGACGCCGGGGCCGAGGTGTGGGACGAGGCCAAGGCCTGGCTGAAGATCAACGATCGGAACGGGAGCAGCCGCCTGACCTTCATCGTGCGCAACGCCCGGCCCGACACGCTCTACACGGTGTGGCTTCGCCTCGCCGGTGTGGACTCGTCGGGCGACGCCTACGGCGGCAGTCCCCTGGTCGGTATCCCGGTCACCCCGCTCGTCGCCTCCGACGAGCTGCCCGAGCAGGTGGCCATCACCCTGCCCAATCCGGGCAGCGACGACGTGCCAAACGGGTTCCGGACCAACAGTCGAGGTCGCGGCCGGGTGGTGATCAGCGTCGACTTCCCGATCAGCTCCGGCGCCTATCCGTTCCAGCGGTTCCCGGACTTCGCCGACCACGCCGACGATGTGGCGCTCACCAACCAGGGCAACGTCGACCGTCTCGGCGGGGGGAAGGCTGCCGTCCGGCCCGTCGCCATCACCGACGGCTCGCAGGCACCGGCCACCTTCCTCATCGCTTCACACTGCGTCGACGACGTGGCCCACGGCCTCCTGCCCGGGCCGCACGAGAACTGGTTCACGTTCGCCATCGACTGAGCCCACGACCGCCGCCTGGTGCCCGGGGGTCGTGACGACGACCCCCGGCCCGGCGGTGGCACTATCCGGCGGCGTCCACACCCGCGCGGCGTTTCGCCGGAGACGAAACCCGAGGCGAACCCCGGCGGCGTCCACACCCGCGCGACGTTTCGCCGGAGGCGAAACTCGAGGTGAACGCCTTTGGCGTTCACACCTCAGGCGTCGGTCACGCAGCCGTTGGAGGCGTTCTCCACGCACTTGATGTACTTCCACAGGGTGCCCGAGGTGGCCTTGAACGGGGGTGCGGTCCACTCGGCGGCCCGGGCGGCGAGTTCCTCGTCGCCGATGTCGAAGCTGATCTCGTGCGACTCGTCGTCGATGGTGATCGTGTCGCCGTCGCGAACCAGGGCGATGGGGCCGCCCTCCTGGGCCTCGGGCACGACATGGCCGATGATGAACCCGTGGCTGCCGCCGGAGAAACGGCCGTCGGTGATCAGGGCCACGTCGTCGAGGAAGCCGGCGCCGGCCAGGGCACTCGTCGGGGTGAGCATCTCGGGCATCCCGGGCCCGCCCTTCGGGCCCTCGTAGCGGATGACGATCACGTCGCCCGAGGTGATCCGGCCCTGCTCCAGGCCGGCCAGCATGTCCTCCTCGGAGTCGAACACCCGGGCCGGGCCGCTGAACCGCAGGCCCTCCTTGCCCGTGATCTTGCCGACGGCGCCCTCGGGGGCGAGGTTGCCCCGGAGGATCGAGATGTGACCGCGGGACTTCACCGAGTCCTCGAGCTTGGCCACGATCGTCTGGGTCGCCTCGAGCGGGGCGGCGTCGGCCACGTTCTCGGCGATGGTCTTACCGGTGACCGTCATCTGGGTGCCGTCGAGCAGGTTCTCGTTGAGCAGGTACTTCATCACGCCGGGCACCCCGCCCACTTGGTGCAGCTCCTCCATCACGTACTGCCCCGACGGCTTGAGATCGGCCAGGAGGGGCACCCGGTTCGACACCTTGAGCCAGTCGTCGATGCTCAGCTCCAACCCGAAGGCCCGGGCCATGGCGATGAGGTGCAGCACGGCGTTGGTCGAACCGCCGAGGGCCATCGTGATGACCATGGCGTTCTCCAGCGACTGCCGGGTCACGATCCGGCGGGGGGTGAGGTTCTCCTCGAGAAGGTGGAGCATGGCGGCGCCCGCTCGGACGCACTCGTCGTTCTTGGCCGGGTCGAGGGCCGGGGTGCACGACGAGTACGGCAGCGACAGACCCATCACCTCGATGGCGGTCGCCATCGTGTTGGCGGTGTACATGCCGCCGCAGGCCCCGGCTCCGGGACAGGCGTGGTCGACGATCGACTGCCGGTCCTCCTCGGTGATGCTGCCGGCCAGCTTCTGGCCGTAGCTCTGGAAGGCGGACACGATGTCGACCTTGGTCTCCTCACCGCCGACCTGGGCGAAGCCGGGGGCGATGGTGCCGCCGTAGACCATGATCGCGGGACGGTTCACCCGGGCCATGGCCATGACCACACCGGGCATGTTCTTGTCGCAGCCCGGGAGGGTGACGAGCCCGTCGTACCACTGGGCCCCCATCACCGTCTCGATCGAGTCGGCGATCAGGTCGCGACTCTGGAGGGAGAACGACATGCCGTCGGTGCCCATCGACATGCCGTCGGAGACGCCGATCGTGTTGAACCGCATGCCGAGCAGGCCGGTCTCCTCCACGCCGGTCTTCACGTGCCGGCCGAGGTCGTCGAGGTGCATGTTGCACGGGTTGCCCTCGTACCAACACGCGGCGATGCCGACCTGTGCCTTGTCCATGTCTTCGCGGGTGAGGCCGGTGGCGTAGAGCATGGCCTGCGACGCGCCTTGACTTGGGGGCTGCGTGATGCGGGAGGAGGTGCGGTTCAGGTCGGACATGCCTCTTGAACCTAGCGCTTGTCTTTCGGCCTTTGTCGCCGTTATCGGTCGTCGGCGCCCGCCGGACCGGGCCGGACGAGGAACAGACCGCGGGCCTCGACCAGCGCTCGACCGAGGCCGTCGGTGAGCTCGGCGCTCACCCGCACCATGCGGCCGCGGGCCCCGGAGGCGATGGCCTCCACCCGATAGGGGCCGCCGTCGAGGGGCACCGGGTGCGGGTAGCGGAGGTCGAGGGTGCCGGTGACGACCCGGGCGGCCAAGGCGGCACCGGCCGCTCTGGCGCTCACGTGATCGAGCACGGTTGCGGCCAGGCCACCCTGGAGCCAACCGGGGTTGCCCCGGTGCTCGGGCTGAGGGTGGAAGGAGGCCACGGCCACGTGGCCGGCGTCGGTCACGGTGATCTCCGCCTTGGGGTAGAGGGCGGTCATCACCCGGTCCACCTCGTTCACGGCGTCTCCTCCCTGAGGGCCCGTTCCCGTCACGATGACACCTCGTCGACGGTGGGCCCGCCGGACGACTCGTCGGCCCGGAGCAGTCGGACGGCGCTGCGCCACAGGCCGATGGCGAACAGGACCAGCGTGATCCAGATGGCCTGGCGGAGGAACCCGACCTCGAGCAGGGCCTGACCGACCAGGGCCAGCACGTAGTAGCGGCCACCGCGGGACACGAAGGTGGCGATCCAGTAGCGGACCGGCGAGTAGCGGCGCATGACCGCCACCAACCGGAACGGTTCGAAGGGGACGAAGGTGGCGCCGCCCAGCAGCAGCGAGAGGAACATGTTGCGCTCGGCCAGACGGACGAGCCGGTTGTTCTCAAAGAACCGGGCGAACCGGTCGAAGGCGGGATGGTCGACGAAGGTCAGGATCCATCGCCGCTCGACGAGCACGACGGTGGCGTTGATGATGCCGCCGACGAGGCCGATGGTGAGCGCCGCGTTGTCCCCGGCGGCGTCGAGCACGAAGGAGTCGGCCGGCAGGGGCACGAACGTCGTCGCCCCCACCATCAGTCCGGAGAACGACAGCACCGGCGAGTCGAGCGCCCGCCCGGCGGACCACAGGCCGACGGCGAGGGCGGCGATGGCCAGGGCGATGGCCACCAGCTCCGTCGAGCGGGACCGCGCCCCCCGACGCTGCTCGGTCACGGTCCCTCGATCAGGGCGGCGGTGTCGGGGGCGACGAGCGGCACCCGGGGCACGATGGCCCGGGCGTAGAACCGGAGGAAGGTGTCCATCCCGGCCGAGGCCAGTCGGCCCATCGCCCGACGGCCGGGGGCCACCCCGTGGTGGGCCGGTACGAGGTCGGCCAGCATGCGGGCGGCGAAGGCGTCGACGAAGGCGGCGTCGTCGATGACCAGACCGATCTCCTGGTTGCACCAGAAGCTGTGGCGGCCGTAGTTCGACGAGCCGATGAGGAGTCGCTCGTCGGCCAGGACGAACTTGGCGTGGGAGAACCGACCGTAGGTGGCGACGGTGGCCCCGGCGGCGGCCAGACGACCGGTCACGTACGGCGTGATGAGTTCGAGGAACCGGAAGTTGTTGTCGGCGGCCACGATCACGGTCTTGTGGGTGGCCGTGCTCTGTTCCATCAGGTCGGCCAGATGACGGTCGATGGCGTAGGGCGAGGCCACGACCACCCGGTCGCGAGCCGAGGTCACCAGCTCGTCGAACGTGGCCTCGATGGCGGTGTTGGTCAGGATCGGGCCGTCGAGGGTCTGGCGGCGACCGGCGAAGGAGTAATCGAAGTCGTCGGCGATGTGGGCCACGAGGACGGAATCGTCGAGTCCGACCATGAAGTCGTGCCAGGAGTAGTTGTGGTCGCTGACGTTGATCCCGCCCAGGTAGGCGTGGTCGTCGATGACGAACAGCTTCTTGTGGTTGCGGGCCAGCGAGTAGATCCCGAGCGGCCCGTTGGGGCTGGTGAAGGCCAGCTCGACCCCCTGGTGGCGCAGGCGCCGGTACAGCTTCCGGGTGGCGGCGAACTCGGCCCGCACCCCCGGCCGGTTGACCCGCTCGTCGCTGACGTAGCGCAGGGCGAAGCAGTCGATCAGCAGCCGCACCCGCACCCCGCGGCCGACGGCGGCGATCAGGGCCTCGGCCACCTCGAAACCGGCGGCGTCGCCGTCGAAGGTCATCAGCTGGACCGACACCCGACGGGTCGCGGTTTCGAGGCGCCGGGGCAGTTCGGCGGCGAACTCGTCGGTCGACAACAGGTCCAAGGCGCCCCCAGAGTAACGTGCGGAGTCAGTGACCCGACGACATCGTTCCACCCGGGTGGGGGTCTACCCCGGATCGTTCAATCCGCCGACGATCGCCCACGTGGCCGTGGCCGACGCCGCCCGCCGCCGCTTCGACCTCGACCGGGTGGAGCTGGTCCACAGCCGACGGGTGTTGGGCAAGGACGTGGTGGAGCGCCCGCTGTGGCGCCACCGGGTGGCGGTGCTGGAGGCGGTGGCCGCCGAGGAGCCCTGGCTGGCGGCCGGCGTCACCGACGAACGGCTGCTGGCCGACATCGCCGAGGGCTACGACGTGGTGATCATGGGCGCCGACAAGTGGTACCAGATCCACGAGCTCCAGTGGTACGACGATGACCCGGCGGTCCGCGACGCCACACTGGCCCGCCTCCCCCAGGTGGCCGTCGCCCCCCGCCCACCGCTCGAGGTGCCGGACGACATCGTCCTCGACCTCCCCTTGGAGCTGGTGACCGGCATCTCGTCGACCGAAGCCCGGGCCGGCCGGGTCGAGCTGAGGGCCCCGGCCGCCCGGGCCTTCGCCGAGCGCACCGGCGCCTGGGTCGACCCAGAGCGCTACGAGCGCCATCTGGCCGACGAGGCCGCCGGCCCGGCGACCGCCTAGGCGTCCGCCACCCGACGGGATCCGGCCCTCAACCCGGGCTCGTCGGGCGCCGCATCCTCAACGTTGCGCCGCCGGGCTCGCCGGGTGACGCCTCCTCGACATTGCGCCGCCGGGCTCGGGCATCGGGCGCGGGGCAAGGACCGCGCCCGGGTATCGGGTGCGGTTCGCCCTCGACGGGGCAAGGACCGCGCCCGGGTATCGGCGGGCGGCTCGCCCTCGACGGGGCAAGGACCGCGCCCGGGTATCGGCGGCGGGGCTCGGCCGGGCCGGTCGACTACTCGGCCTGGTGGGCGGCGCCCTCGGCGATGAGGGCGTCGATCTCCTCGGCGCTGAGACCGTGCTCGGCCAACACCTCGCGGGTGTGGCGACCGGGGATGCCGATGCTGGTCGTGCGGACCGTGCCCGACTCGCCGAAGGTCCACATCGGCGCCGGCTGGACGACGCGACCCAGACCGTCGCCCCCCTCGGCCTCGGAGATCAGGCCGAGGTGCTTCACCGTCGGATCGTCGAACACGTCCTCCCGGGCCTTGACCGGACCGGCGGCGAAGTCGTGCTCGGCGAACTTGGCCAGGATCTCCTCGGTCGTGTACTTCGCCACCTCGGTGCGGATCAGGTCGAGCAGGATCGGGTAGTTGAGGATGCGGGGCATCGACTCCTCGAACCGCTCATCGATGATCCACTCCGGGTGATCGAGGGCGAGACACAGGCCCTCCCACGGTGGTACCAGGATGCCGGTGGCGATCTCGCCGTCCTTGGTCTGCAGCACCACGAGGAACGAGGCGGGGGCCGCCTTGAGGTGGGGCGGCATGTGCTCCCACGGGATCAGGGGCTCGAACTCGGCCAGGCCGGCGGCGAAGGCGTCGGTCCATGCCAGGTGGAGGCCGACGGCGATCATCGGCACCTCGACCTGCTGCCCCCGGCCGGTGCGCTCCCGCTGGAACAGGGCGGCCAGCACACCCTGGACCGCGGCGTTGGCCGAGGTCTTGTCGACGATGAGCTGATGCATCAGGTCGCCCCGGCCGTCAGGATCGCGCTGGTAGTCGACCATGCCGGTGCGGGCCTGGATCACGTAGTCGAACACCGGCTGATCGATCTCGGGACCATCGGAGCCGAAACCGTTGATGGCCACGTCGACCAGGCGCGGGTTGCGGGCCGACAGGGTGTCGTAGTCGAGGCCCATGGCCGACGCCTTGCCCGCCCGCATGTTGTGGAGGAACACGTCGGCGCCGGCGACGAGATCGAGCAGCACCTCCCGACCCTTCTCGGTACCGGCGTCGATGGTGGCGAATCGCTTGCCTCGATTGAGGGAGTAGAAGATCGAGTTGACCACCGAGAGGTCACCGCCCATACCGGCCCGGATCGGGTCCGGTGAGTCCGGCCCTTCGACCTTGATCACCTCGGCCCCCAGCTCGGCCAGCATCATCCCGGCGTAGGGCCCCGAGTAGATACTCGTGACCTCGACGACCTTCACGCCCGTCAGCGGGCCCCCATCGGTTTTGGACATGGCGCGGATCTTAGACCCAGGTCGACGACCGACGCCCGTTGGCGTTGGCGCCACACCGGCGGGGGGCCGCTGCCCGGTCGCCGCCGCTCAGCCCGGGCCCTGGGTACGGATCCGCTCGACCTCGGTCATCGCCTCCCGAAGCTTGTCGATCCACTCCCCCTGATGCTCGCCCACCTGGGCCACGCACCAGGCGAGGGCCTCGGATCGGCTGCCGGCGACCCCGGCGTCGATCAGGGTGTCGAGCACGGCCCGCTGGTCGAGCCGCAGTCGGGTCATCACCGGGACCGAGGCGTTGGTGAACACCGCCTGCACCTCGCCGCACTCGGCGCCCCACGAGACCACCCGCTGCCAGCGGGCCTGGGCCTCCTCGGCGATCCGCATCCGGTAGGCCCGGGTGTCCTCCCGGAAGCCGTCGATCCGGGCGATCGCCGCCACCCGCTCCGCGTCATCGCCCTCGGGCAGAGAGGTGGGGGCGCTGAGGCGACCGACGATCAGGATCTCATCGCGATCGCAACGGACCTGGGGGGCGGCGTCGAACCAGTCGTCGGGGACACGCCCGGCGAACCAGGCGGCGGCGTCGTCGACATCGAGAGCGGGGCGCTTCGGCATGGTGGGAACCTCCGGGGCTCAGCGTTTCGGGGAATAGCGACCCGTGGGGGTCGGTTTGGGATAGCCCGACCATAGTTGTAATCTTGTAATCGTGCAATATCCGCAACAGCCGCAAGCGGCGACTGTGCGTAAACCGTGAGAAAGCGAGGCCGCATGGCCACCACCTCGGTCGAAACCCTTCCCCTACTCCCGCTGCCCGACGGCGTCGTCCTCCCCGAGATGGTGGTCACCGTGACCGCCGAGTCGGCCGAGGCCGGTGCCGTGATCGAGGCCGCCGACAACGGCCGCCTCCTGCTCGTCCCCCGCGTGGACGGTCGGTTCGCCACCACCGGTGTGATCGCCACCATCGTCGATCAGACCCCGGGCCGCACCCGCAGCAACGGCCGCAAGCAGGCTCCCACCGTCACCCTCCGGGCCCACGGCCGGGCCAAGGTCGGCGCCGGCGTGGTCGGCAACGGCCGCGGCCTCTGGGTCGAGGCCGAGCCCGTCGTCGACCCCGACCCCACCCCTGACACCGAGGCCCTGGCCGCCACCTACACCGCGGCCGCCACCACCCTTCTGGAGAAGGTCGGCGGCCGCCAGTTCGGCGCCGTCCTGCGGGAGCTGAACAACCCGGGCGCCCTGGCCGACTCGATCGCCTACTGGCCCGAGCTGAGCATCGAGCGCCGGGTCGAGCTGCTGGAGACGACCGACGTCGACGACCGGCTGCGCCTGGCCACCCGCTGGATCAAGGAGGTCCTGGCCGACCTCGAGGTCACCGAGCGGATCAACAGCGAGGTCAACGACAGCCTGGAGAAGGGTCAGCGCGAGGCGATCCTCCGCCGGCAGCTGGCCGCCATCCGCACCGAGCTGGGCGAAGGCGACGAGGACCTGATCGGCGAGTTCCGGACCAAGCTCGACGCCCTGCGCCTGCTGGGCGACGACGACCCGACCGCCGCCGTGCCCGAGGCCACCATCGAGGCCGTCGAGCGCGAGATCGACCGCCTCGAGCGCACCGGCGGCGAGTCGATGGAGGCCAACTGGCTCCGCACCTGGCTGGAGACGGTGTTCGAGCTGCCGTGGGCCGAGCGCTCCACCGAGCGCCTCGATCTCACCGAGGCCCGCGAGATCCTCGACGCCGACCACACCGGCCTCGAAGAGGTGAAGGACCGCCTGGTCGAGCACCTGGCCGTCCGCAAGCTCCGCCAACAGCGCGCCGCCCAGCAGCAGACCGCACAGGAGGCGGTGGCGGGGATCGTCGGCGGCACCGCGTCGACAGAGGAGAAGCACGACGTGGTGCCGCCGACGGTCGATCGCCGCAAGGGCGTGATCCTGGCCCTGGTCGGCCCGCCCGGCGTGGGCAAGACCTCGCTCGGTGAGTCGGTGGCCCGCTCGCTCGGCCGGTCGTTCGTCCGGCTCGCCCTCGGCGGCATCCGGGACGAGGCCGAGATCCGCGGCCACCGCCGCACCTACGTCGGCGCCCGACCCGGCCGCCTGGTCCGGGCCCTGACCGAGGCCGGCTCGATGAACCCCGTGATCCTGCTCGACGAGATCGACAAGGTCTCCGGCGGCTGGAACGGCGACCCGTCGGCCGCCCTGCTCGAGGTGCTCGACCCGGCGCAGAACCACTCGTTCCGCGACCACTACCTCGAGTTCGAGCTCGACCTGTCCGACATCGTGTTCATCGCCACCGCCAACGTGCTGGAGACCATCCCCGGTCCCCTGCTCGACCGGATGGAGATCATCCCCATCGACGGCTACACCGAGTCGGAGAAGGCGGCCATCGCAACCGAACACCTCCTCCCCCGGCTCGTCCGGTCCAACGGCCTGACCGCCGATGAGGTCACGATCACCGACGAGGCGGTGGCCACCATCGCCGCCAACTACACCCGGGAGGCCGGTGTGCGCCGACTCGAGCGACTGCTCGACAAGGCGCTGCGAAAGGCGGCGACCAGGATCGCCACCGGTGAGGCCACCGAGGTGACCATCACCGACGACGACCTGCGAGACCTGCTCGGTCGCCCCATCCCCACCGAGGAGGTGACCGACCGGATCGACCGGCCCGGCATCGCGACCGGCCTGGCCGTGACCGGTGCCGGGGGCGACGTGCTGTTCGTCGAGACGGCGCTGCTCGACGGCGAGGGCGAGCCGGTCCTCACCGGCCAGCTGGGCGACGTGATGAAGGAGTCGGCCACGATCGTCCGCTCCATCGTCGCCTCCCAGAGCGAGCGCCTCGGGGTGAGCGTGCCCACCGACAAGCGGCTCCACGTCCACTTCCCCGCCGGTGCGGTGCCCAAGGACGGCCCCTCGGCCGGCGTCACGATGACCACTGCCCTGGTCAGCCTCCTGTCGGGCCGCCGGGTTCGGTCGGACGTGGCGATGACGGGCGAGGTGACCCTCCAGGGTCGGGTGCTCCCGATCGGTGGGGTCAAGCAGAAGGTGCTGGCCGCCCACCGTTCGGGCATCACCGAGGTGATCCTCCCCATCGGCAACGAGCCCGACGTCGAGGACATCCCGGCCGAGGTCCGCGATGCGGTCACCATCCACCTGGCGACCGAGATCGACGACGTCCTCGGCGTCGCCCTGTCATCCGAATCTTGATCACCGTGAGCTCCGGCTACTTGGAACAAGCGAGGACAAGCCGGGGTTAGAAGAAGTGAGCTACCGGAACGGGTCCACCTCGTTCACCGCAGCAGCTCTACGGCGGCCGGGCCCAGTCGCCCTACCCATCCCTCCGAGGCCCGGTCGCCGTATCTTTTCCTCCGGCGGATGGGAGCGCCCGGGCGCAGCAGGTCTTCCCTGGTCGAGTCGGGTTACACCCCGATTGGCCGTCTGGTGTGACGGACGACCAGAATCGCGACAGAATCTCCTGTGGCGGCGGTCACGCCGCCATCTGTCTCGTTTCACCACATCATCAATAAGGGAGCGCCCATGCCTGCTCAGGGCTCTATTCTCGGCAACCCGGTACTCCGACGGGAAGACCCGTCGCTGCTGACGGGCGCCGACAAGTACTACGACGATCTCGCCGTGCCGGGTGTCGCCTACCTCCACTTCGTCCGCTCACCGTACGCCCACGCCACGATCGACGCCGTCGACATCAGCGAGGCCACGACGATGGCGGGCGTGGTCGGGGTCTACACCGCCGACAACATGGAGATCCCGGACTTCCTGGGCATGCCCCTGCTCGACCCGGGCTTCAGCCGCCCGGTCCTGGCCAAGGGCAAGGTCCGCTTCGTCGGTGACATCGTGGCCGCCGTGGTGGCGGAGTCACGGGAGCATGCGGCGGACGCCGCCGAGGCCGTCGTGATCGACTACACCCCGCTGCCCGTCGCCGCCGACATGAAGACGGCCGCCGCCCCCGACGCCCCGCTGCTGTTCGAGGCCCAGGGCACCAACGTCTGCTTCGCCACCACCCTTCCTGCCGAGGGTCACGCCGAGGCCGACGCCCTGAGCGACGCCGACACCGTGGTCGAGGTGACCATGGAGTCCCAGCGCCTGGCCGGCGTGCCGATGGAGCCGAACGGCTGCGTGGCCATCCCCGACGGTGAGGACCTCGAGGTCTGGATCCCGTCGCAGAACCCGATCGCGGTGCGCGACGTCTACGTGGAGTTGCTCGGCATCGACGCCGACAAGCTGCGGGTGGCCGCCCCCAAGGGCGTCGGCGGCGGCTTCGGCCCCAAGGCCGGTCCGTACACCGAGCACTTCATCACCATCAAGACCGCCCAGGCCCTGGGGCGCCCGGTCAAGTGGACCGAGGTCCGCAGCGAGAACATGGTCGCCCTGGGCCACGGCCGGGGCATGATCATGACGGCCAAGCTCGGCCTGAAGCACGATGGCACCTTCACCGGCATCGACTGCGACGTGCTGGCCGACGCCGGGGCCTATCCGGCCCTGGGCGCCATCCTGCCGATGCTGACGCAGATGATGATCCAGGGTGTCTACGACATCCCCCAGATCCGGTTCAACGCCGCAACGGTGGTCACCAACACCACCTTCATCGCCGCCTACCGCGGCGCCGGTCGCCCGGAGGCCACCCAGCTCCTGGAGCGGGTCATCGACGCCGCCGCCGACGAGCTGGGCATCGACCCGGGCGACATCCGACGGAAGAACTACCTCAAGCCCGAGGCCTTCCCCCTCACGACCCTGAGCGGGGCCAACTACGACTGCGGCGAGTACGAGAAGACGCTCGACGCCGTGCTCGAGGCCGCCGACTACCAGTCGCTGCTGGCCGAGCAGGCCGAGCGCCGTGCCTCCGGGGCGGCCAAGCAGCTCGGCATCGGCCTCTCGACCTACGTGGAGGTGACGGCCCCGATCGGCCTGCACGTGGAGTACGGCAAGGTGGAGGTGCTGGAGGACGGCTCGGCCAACGCCTACGTCGGCACCAGCGCCCACGGGCAGGGTCACGAGACGTCGTTCTCCATGATCGTCTCCGACATGCTCGGTATCCCGATGGACAAGGTCAACCTGATCCAGTCCGACACCGACCACATCCCCCGTGGCTCGGGCACGCTCGGCTCCCGCTCGCTCCAGACCGCCGGTTCGGCCGTGCACGAGGCGTCGACCAGCGTCCTGACCAAGGCCAAGTCGCTGGCCGCCCACCTGCTGGAGGCCAGCGAGGGCGACATCGTCGTCGGCGACGGTGGCCTCGAGGTGGCCGGTACCCCGGCCAAGTCGGTCTCGTGGGCCGATCTGGCGTCGGCGTCGAACGACGACGCCAAGCGGCCCGAGGGCATGGACGCCGGCCTCATGCACGAGCTCGACTTCGACGGCACCGACTCGACCTTCCCGTTCGGGTCGCACGTGTCGGTGGTCGAGGTGGACACCGAGACCGGTGACGTGACCATGCTCCGCCACGTTGCGGTGGACGACTGCGGTCGCATCCTCAACCCGATGCTGGTCACCGGCCAGCAGCACGGCGGCATCGCCCAGGGCGCAGCCCAGGCTCTGTACGAGGGCGTCTACTACGACGAGGACGGCAACCCCATCACCTCGAACCTGATGGACTACGCCATCCCCTCGGCGGCCGAGCTGCCCTCGTTCGAGGCGTCCAACACCGAGACCCCGAGCCCCCGCAACCCGATCGGGGCCAAGGGCATCGGCGAGTCGGGCACGATCGGTTCGACCCCGGCCATCCAGAACGCCGTGGTCGACGCCGTGTCGCACCTCGGGGTGAAGCACATCGACATGCCGCTCAGCTCCCAGACGGTCTGGAAGGCCATCCGGGCCGCCGGCTGATAGGCGAATCGGTAGTACCGAAATAAACGAAACCCCGCCCCAGCGGGTACACAAGAGCTATGAGCCGACCCGGGTCTTCGTCAGCGGAGACCCGGGTCGGATTGGTTTTGGCCGGTGGTGGCATCGCCGGTTACGGCTTCCACACCGGGGCGCTGGCCGCCCTGGCCTCCTGCACCGGGTGGGACCCTCGGCGGGCGGAGATCATCGTCGGCACCTCGGCCGGCTCGATCGTGGCCTCGCTGCTGCGGGCCGGGATGGCCCCCGACGAACTGCGGGACCGGGTGCTGGAGCCGGGGCCCGACACCGAGACCGACCTGCTGCTCAAGGCCCTCGTCAGCTTCGGGTCCTTCGAGGTGCCCGGGCCCCGATGGGGCACCGAAGACCTCGGCATGGTCACCTCGGAGTTGGCCCGAATGGTGCGACGGCGACGGGGACCCCGTCTCGCCCACCTCGGGGCCGGGCTGCTGCCGATCGGGCGGGTGTCGACCGAACCCCTGCGGGGCCTGCTCGACCCCCTCCACGGCGACTCCTGGCCCGCCGAGCCCCTGTGGATCCCGGCCACCGACCACCGGAGCGGGCGGCGGGTGGTGTTCGGCCCGACCTACACCGACCTGTCGGGTGACCACCCGGCCGACGGGCCCGAGCCCGTCGCTCCGTCGTCGAGGCCGGAGGGCAACGGTGGGCCGCCCCGCCAACGCCACGACGGCGATGCGGCCGAAGTGCAGCCGTCGGTGGCGACGGCGGTCCGGGCCAGCTGCGCCATCCCCGGCTACTTCGCCCCCGTGCAGCACGACGGCCGCCGCTTCGTCGACGGCGGCCTGGGTTCGGCCGACAACAGCGACCTGCTGGCCGAGCGGGGGCTCGACGTGGTCGTCATCTGCTCGCCCCTCTCGCTGGCCGAGCTTCGGCCGCAGTCCCCCATCATGTCGGTCCTGCGGGCCTATCCCCGACGGCGCCTGGGGGTGAACGTCCGAGCCCTGGAGGCGGACGGGGTCGAGGTGATCGTCCTCGAACCCGACCGCCACCTCAGCGCCGCCATGGGCTGGACGGCGATGGCCACCCGCCGGCTTCGATCGGTGGTCGATGCCAGCGAGCGGCACATCACCGAGGAGTTGGCGGCCAACCCCTCGGCGGGAGCCATGGAGGCGCTCAGCGCCTGACGTCGATCTCGCCGAAGCCGACGTTGACGTCGATGTCGACGACGGCGTCGTCGTCATCGAACACGATGGGGCCGGCGTCGATCCCGTCCGACGAGCTGTTGAAGACGCTGACCGAGCCGACCACGTTGGTCTCGGCGTCGACCGAGACCGGCAGGTCGTCGGGGAGCAGGATCTCGACCGAGCCGGCGGTGAGGTCGACATCGATCTCGCCCACCCCGTCCTCGACGTCGTCGAAGTCCTCGACGGTGAGGTCTCGGAGATCGATCGTCACCTCGGCCCCGTCGGCCTCGAACGAGATCGGCAGGTCGGCCGGATCGTCGACGACGAACTCCACGGGATCCTCCCGGAAGTCGCCGTTGGCGATGGCCACGGCGGCGGCGGTGACGGCGATGACGGGGATCACGATGAACAGCGTCATCAGGACGAGGACGAGACCGATGAGGATCCCCCGGCGACGGGACCGGGGCGGAACCGGCGGGCCGGGAGGCGTCACCAGGTAGGCCGACGAGGGCGGGTAGGTACCGCCACCGCCGCCGAAGGAACCGGCGCCACCGGCGGGGGCGTCGCCGATCGAGGTGGAGCCGAATGCGGCGGTGCCGGGTCCGGCGGGGGCCGTGGCCACGGGCGCCGGGCCCATGCCTGCGACGGCGCCGGGCACGGCGAAGGCCGGGGCGGTCTCGTTGTTGGGCTGGAGCAGCAGCCACACGCCCCCGGTCACCAGGACCAGGGGCACCAGGACGCTGCCGGTGCTCCCGGCACCGAAGGCCAGCACCGTGAGCACGCCCACGGCGGCCAGGCCGATGCCGATGTCACGGCGTGACAGGGAGCGGGTCGAGCCGACGGGGGCTCCGCCCGGCGGCCAGTGATCGGCCCGGGGGATGATCAGCCAGGCCAGCAGGTAGGCGAAGAAGCCGAAGCCGGAGCCGAAGGCCAGGAGGACGAACAGGATGCGGACGATCGAGACGTCGATGCCGTAGTACTGGGCCACACCGGAGGCCACACCGCCGAGGCGGCTGTAGGGGTCGCGTACGAGGCGTCGCCGCACCGGCATCGGCTGCGGGGGCGGCGGCATGGCCGGCTCCCGATCGGTGGCACCGGCGTCGGTGTCGGCTGCGTCGGCCTCGGCGCCGGTGTCGGCGTCGGGCCCCGTGCCGGCGTCGCCGGACTCGAAGCCGTGGGGATCGGAGGCCGGATCCTCCGGGTCGAGCAGATCGCTGAGATCGTCGACCGGGTCGGCGGCGCCGGTCGCAGCGCCGGTCGCGGCCTCGGTGAGGTCGTCGAGCTCGTCGGTGGCGTCGGTCGGGATGATCGGATCGGTGGACGGGACGGGCTCGGAGGCGTCGACATCGTCGCCGAGCGGGTTGTCGGCGACCGGGTCGTCGCCTTCGGGGGAGTTGGGGGTGTTGGTCATGGTTCGATCATCCCTGTCCCCGGACGCCGCCGGTATCGGGCGAAGCCCGGATCGGCCCCTGAGACCCTGAGGTACATCTCAGGGGCGGACCAGGGTCGGTCCCGGATGCCAACACGCCCCGGACATGAGACTATGCCATCAGTGATCGCATCCGAACCGCTCGACCGGCGACCCCGCTGGCAGGTCCCCCGCATCGATCCCCGCGATCGGTGGATCGGGGGCGTGGCCGCCGCCATCGCCCGCGAAATCGGCGTACAGCCCCTGCCGGTGCGCATCGCCTTCGCCCTCCTCACCCTGGCCGGTGGCTGGGGTCTCGTCCTCTACGCCGCCGCCTGGCTGGTGCTCGCCGTCGGCCAGCCCCGGCAGATCTCGCCCTACCGCCCCCACCCCAAGGGCGCCTCCTCCTTTCAGCGGCACCTCGCCGTGGCCATGATCGCCCTCGGGCTCCTGCTGCTCCTACGCAATCTGGGGATCGGGTTCGTCGACAGCGTGGTGTTCCCCATCGGCTTCGCCGTCACCGGGATCCTGGTGGCCTGGAACCGCCATCAGGACGAGGGCGGCTTGTCCACCGTGCTCCGCATCCTGGTCGGGGTGCTGGTGGGCCTGGGCGGCATGATCGCCTTCATCCTGCTGTCGGCGGGCCTGGTCGACTCCCTGATCCTGCTGCTGGTGGTGATGGCCGTCGTGCTCGGCATCGGTCTGGTGGCGACACCGTCGCTGGCCCGCATCGGCCAGGACCTCGACCGGGAACGCCAGGAGCGGGTCCGGGCCGACGAGCGGGCCCGGGTGGCCGCCCACCTCCACGACTCGGTCCTCCAGACGCTGGCCCTGATCCAGCGCCACGCCGCCGACCCCACCCGCACCGCCCAGCTGGCCCGTCAGCAGGAGCGGGAGCTGCGGTCGTGGCTCTATCAGGATCGCACCATCACCGGCACCGATCGGGTGCGGCTGGAGCAGGCCCTGGAGGCGGTGGCGGCCGAGGTCGACGAGCAGCACGGCATGCCGGTGAAGGTGATCGTGGTCGGCGACTCCGGCGACATCGCCGCCGACGCCCTTCGACCCCTGCTGGCCGCCACCAGGGAGGCGGCGGTCAACGCGGCCAAGCACTCGGGAGCGAAGCGGGTCGACGTGTTCGCCGAGCGGCACCCCGACCGACTGGAGGTGTTCGTGCGGGACACCGGCGTGGGCTTCGAGCTGGCCGACACCGCCGCCGACCGACGCGGCATCACCGAGTCGATCAAGGGACGCATGGAACGAGCCGGAGGATCGGCGGCCGTGTACTCGGCCCCCGGCGACGGCACCGAGGTGGAGCTGATCCTCCCCCTCGACGACAACGGAGCAGACGGATGATTCGAGTGGTACTGGTCGACGATCACAGCGTGGTGCGGGCCGGCGTCCGGGCCGAGCTGGAGGGCACGGTTCAGATCGTGGCCGAGGCCGGCGACGTCATGGAGGCGATCAGCGTGATCGCCGACCACAAGCCCGACGTGGTGGTGTGCGACGTCCACCTCCCCGACGGCACAGCGGCCGACGTCATACGGGGCGTGGTCGACCGCGGGGTCAACACCAAGTTCCTCGCCCTGTCAGTGTCGGACGCCGCCGAGGACGTGATCGACGTGATCCGCACCGGGGCCCGAGGCTATGTGACCAAGACGATCGACGGCGACGAGCTGATCGAGGCGGTGCAGCGCATCCACGACGGTGACGCCGTGTTCTCCCCCCGGCTGGCCGGGTTCGTCCTCGACGCCTTCTCCGCCGACCTCGACGCCCCGGCCGATCCGGAACTCGACCAGCTCACCGGTCGGGAGCAGGAGGTCATGCGCCTTCTGGCCCGGGGCTACGCCTACAAGGAGATCGCCCGCCGCCTCAGCATCTCGATCAAGACGGTGGAGACCCACGCATCGTCGGTGCTGCGCAAGCTGCAGCTGTCGAGCCGCAACGAGCTGGCCCGCTGGGCCGCGGATCGTCGCATCGTCTGACCGCCCCGTACCATCATCTGCAGCGCCGCCGACGACCGTGGCGGCGACGAGCCGAGCGAGCGGAGGAGCGGGCATGGAGCTCGATCGTTGGAACCGGGCCCTGATCACGGGTGCGTCGTCGGGCATCGGTGACGCCTTCGCCCGGCTGCTGGCCTCGCTCGGGACCGATCTGGTGGTGGTGGCCCGCAACGAGGAGCGACTGCAGGCCCTGGCCACCGAGCTGTCCGAGGCCCACGGGGTCGACGTCGAGGTGCTGGTGGCCGACCTGTCGAAACGCAAGGACGTGCGGTCGACGGCCCGTCGACTCAAGGACGACCCACCGATCGACCTGCTGATCAACAACGCCGGGCTCGGCTACGAGGGCACCTTCACCTCGCTCGATCCCAAGCGCGATTCCGTGGTGGTCGACGTCAACATGTGGGCCCTGCACCAGTTGACCCACGCCGCGGCCGGGACAATGGAGGAGCGGGGCCAGGGCGGCATCATCAACGTGTCGTCGGTGGCCGGGTTCGGCCCGGCGCCGGGGGCGGCCACCTACGCCGCCACCAAGGCCTTCGTCACCACCCTCAGCCAGGCCCTGCACGACGAGCTGTCGTCGAGCGGGGTGACCGTGAGCTGCCTGTGCCCGGGCCTCACCCGCACCGAGTTCCACCAGCGGGCCGAGGCCACCGCCGCCGACGGCGCCCCCGATGCCTTCTGGCAGACGGCGGACGAGGTGGCCCGGGCCGGCCTCGAGGGTCTGGCCCGGCGGCGTGCCGTCGTCGTCCCCGGCGCCCACAACAAGGCCTACGCCGGGCTCCTCCAGATGCTGCCCACCTCGGTCACCCGCCGGGTCGGCAACCTCATCGCCTCGGTCGGCGACCGCAACTGACGTGCTCCTTCGGGGTCCGCTGGGGCTCCCCCGCCGGCGACAGCGCAGGCGGGCCCGGCGGCGGATCCTCAGACGACGGGGAGGCCCCGGCTGATGACGTCGGTGAGGACGGCGTCGACGTCGGCCAACGCCGCCAGGTCGGCCACCGGATCGGCGTCGACCACCACGAGGTCGGCGTAGGCCCCGACGCTGACGGTGCCGATCCGCCCCTCCAGACCGCACAGCCGGGCGTTGGTGACATACATCGAGCGGAGCACGTCGGCCGCCGGCTCCAGCTCGGCCCGGATGGCGAACTCCCGGTTCTGCAGCGGCTGAGCCTCGCCCAGCAGGTCGGTGCCGAACCCGAGCTCCACCCCCGCCGCCTTTGCCACCTCGATCGAACGCTGGCCGGCGGCGAACACCCCGCGGTTCTTGGCCAGGCTCACCTCGGGCAGACCGGCCTTCTCCCCCAGCTCCTCCATGGCCCGGTAGGTGACCAGGGTCGGCACCATCACCGCCCCGTGCTCGGCCATGACGGCCCCGGTGGCGGCGTCGAGCAGGTTGCCGTGCTCGATGCAGCGGACCCCGTTCTCCACCGCCATGGTGATGGCCTCGGGGGTGTAGGCGTGCGACGTGGTGTAGGTGTGACGGTGGTCGGTCTCGGTGGTCACGGCCCGGATCTCCTCCGGCGTGTACTGCACGGCGTCGAAGGGGTCCGTCGGTGAGGCCACACCGCCCGAGCTCATGATCTTGATGAAGTCGGAGCCCTCCCGCAGCTCGTGACGGGTCGCCTTCCGGCAGGCGTCGGGCCCGTCGGTGATGTGGGCATTGCCGTGGTGGTCGGTGTGGAGCTCACAGCCGCACGTCGGCAGGTCGACCGCCGAGGCGGCCCGGAAGTCGCCGTGGCCGCCGGTCTGGGAGATGATGCGACCGGCCCGCACGATGCGGGGCCCGATCGTCATGCCGCTCTCCACCGCCGCCACCAGCCCGGCGATGGCGCCGCCGGTGTCGCGCACGGTGGTGAAACCCCGGCGGAGCATGGCCTCCGAGCATTGGGCCATGGCGATCGACAGCTCGGTCATCGAGAGGCGGGACAGGCGAGCGAAGTCCATCGTGGGGAACGTGTGGTGGACGTGGGCGTCGATGAAGCCGGGCAGGACGAACCGACCCCGGGCGTCGATCTCGATGTCGGCCTCGCCCCGGAACGGTTCGGTGGTCACCTCGGCGATCACGTCGCCGTCGACGACGACGGTGCGCTCGCCCACCACCTCGCCCGCCTGCGGGTCGACCACGTTGCCGTTCCGGATCACGAGAACCATGGGAAACGGTAGCCCGACCGCCGACGGCGCCGCCTCGACGGACCGCCCCGGCGTCGGGGGGCCGGGGGCCCGACCCCCCGCAACGCCGTCGTGGTCGGCGTGGGGGTGACGGCGTCGGACTCGCCCCGCCAGCCCTACGCCACCTACGGCATGGAGCTGACGGCCACCGGTGCGCTGGGCGAGTTGGCCACCGAGTTCGTCACCGGACTGGAACGGGCGGGCTGGAGCACGCAGGGAGCCGTCGTCGACGACACGTCCGGCGTACCGGTGGTCTTCCTCGACTTCGTGGCCCCCGAGGGAACGCTCGAGATGACGTTTCGCTCGGTCGAGCAGTACGAGTCACCGCTGATCGGGTTCCGCTGGGAGCAGGCGCTCAGCTCGGAGGCGGCCGCCGCCTCCGTCACCGCCGTCATGGGCCCGACGGCCACGGCGGCGATGCCGTCCGGCTGGGAGAAGCGGGCCGCCTGGCTGCGCACCCAGCGCGGCAGCGAGCTCGTGGTCGACACCGAGTTCGTCTACCCCGAGGGCCGCTTCGGCAGTGCGGCCGACGCGGTGGAGCAGGCGGCCGCCGTCTCGGGAGGGCGGTTGGTCGACGGCATCGACGGACCGGAGGTGGAGCTGGCGACAACCGGGCTGTCGGGTCCGACGACGGTCTCCGGCACCGGGGGCACCTCCGCCGGGAAGGTGCTCTTCGTCAGCGGTCGCTATCCCCTCACCGGCGGCTGAGCCCCGGCGCCGGGCGCCGGGCGCCGGACGGCCCTAGGCGTTGCCGCGGAAGTCGAGGCCGGTGAAGTCGCCCGACGTGCGCCAGGCGTCGATGTAGTCGAAGTACGCCACCGGGCCGTCGGGGTAGCCCAGCGCACTGAGCCGGGCTTCCTCGCCGGGGTCGATGCCCTCGTTGTTGTAGTAGCCCGGGGTGCAGCTCTGATCGTTGCCGAACGTCCGACCGCCCGCCTTCAGCTTCTCCACCCAGGCCGCCTGGGCCTCAGCCGTGCACTCCACCTCGTCGGCCCCGGTGGCCAGAGCGTGGTCGATGACGGCGGTGACGGTCTTGGCCGCCTCGGTGAGGTTGTGGGGCACGTTGGAGATGAGGTTCGCCGCCTGCTGGAAGCCGACGACGAACAAGTTGGGGAAGCCGTGGACGTGACGGCCGTGCAGCGAGTGCATGCCGTCCTCCCACGCCTCGGACAGCGTCACCCCATCCCGCCCCGTCACCTCGAAGCCGGAGCGTCGGGCGTAGGTCGTCCCCACCTCGAACCCGGAGGCGAAGATCAGGCAGTCGAGCTCGTACTCGGTGCCGTCCACCACCACCCCGGTCTCGGTGATGCGCTCGACGCCCTGGCCGTCGGTGTCGACCAGGTGGACGTTCTCCCGGTTGAACGACTGCAGGTACTCGTCGTGGAAACAGGGCCGCTTGCACAGCTGGCGGTACCACGGCTTGAGGGCGGCGGCGGTCTCCGGGTCGCGCACCACCTCATCGACCCGAGCCCGGATCTCGACCATCTTCTCGTCGTCGGAGTCGTGGTAGGCCGCGATCAAGCCCTCGGGGGTGAAGTCGCCGTTGGCGATGGCCCGATCCCGGATGCGCTGGGAGATGTCGGTCCAGCCGTCCATCACCAGATCCTCATCGGTGAAGCCACCGGTCTGGAGGGTGGTGAAGTTGAGCAGCCACTCCTCCTGCCAGCCGGGCTCCAGGGTGGCGAACCAGTCGGGGTCGATGTCGTGGTTGTTGCGGATGTCGATCGACGATGGGGTGCGCTGGAAGACGAACAGTTCGCCGCTGTCGCGGGCGAGGTGGGGGATGCACTGGACCGAGGTGGCCCCGGTGCCGATGATGCCCACCCGCTTGCCGGCCAGGCCGGTCATCGGGTCGCCGGCCGGGCTGCCGCCGGTGTAGGCGTAGTCCCACCGGCTGGTGTGGAAGGCGTGGCGCTCGAAGGTGTCGATGCCCTCGATGCCGGGCAGCTTGGGCCGGTGCAGGGGCCCGGTGCCCATGGCCACGTACTTGGCCCGCATCTCGTCGCCGCGGTTGGTGCGGACGAGCCAGCGGGACTCGTCGGCCAGCCACTCGACTGCGGTGACCTCGGTGCAGAACACCGCCTCGTCGTAGAGGCCGAAGTGACGACCGATGCGACGGCTGTGCTCCAGGATCTCCGGGGCGTGGGTGTACTTCTTCGACGGCATGTGGCCCGTCTCCTCCAACAGGGGGAGGTAGATGAAGGCCGCGGTGTCACACATGGCGCCCGGGTACCGGTTCCAGTACCAGGTGCCGCCGAAGTCGCCGCCCTTCTCGATGAGGCGGACGTCTTCGATGCCGGACTCGGCCAGCTTGGCCCCGGTGAGGAGCCCGGCGAACCCGCCGCCGACGAAGACCACGTTCACCTCGTCGGTGAGGGGCTCCCGGTCATCCGGGGTGGCGTAGGGGTCGTCGAGGAAGTGGGCGTAGCGGCCGTTCGGCTCGACGTACTGCTCGTTCCCGTCGGGCCGCAGTCGCTTGTCGCGCTCGGCGGCGTAGCGGGCGTGGACGGCATCGAGGTCGGTCGGATCCAGTGCGGTCATGATGTGGCCTCCTACGCCCTACGAGCGGGGGACGTCCACCCAGGGCACGTCCTTGTCGAGCCGGGGTTCTCCCGGGAGGCCGAGCACCTGCTCGCCCAGGATGTTGCGCATGATCTCGCTGGTGCCACCCTCGATCGAGTTGGCCCGGACCCGGAGGAAGGCGTGGCCCACCCCGTTCTCCGAGCCGGTGGCGCTCAGCTCCTCGGGGCGGCGGAACGAGTAGTCGAACCCGATCTGGCCCGCCATGCCCTGGAACTCGACGGCTCTCTCGAAGATGGCCTTGTTGAGGTTGGAGTAGGCGAGCTTGGCCACCGACCCCTCGGGGCCGGGGTTGCCGGCCCGGCGATTGTTGCCGGCACGGATGTTGGTGAGGCGCAGGGTCTCGGCCTCGATCCAGAGACGCATCAGCTCGTCACGACGGACCGACGAGCGCTCGTGATCGGGGAGCTTCTCCCACACCGCCACCAGAGCGGCGATGGCACCCGAGCCCCGCTTGGGGGCGCCGCCGGTGCCGATGGCGGTGCGCTCGTTCATCAGGGTGGTGAGCGAGACCCGCCACCCCTCGCCCTCGTCGCCGATGCGGTTGGCGTCGGGCACCCGGGCGTCGGTGAGGTAGACCTCGTTGAACTCGGCCTCGCCGGTGATCTGGCGCAACGGCCGCACCTCGACCCCGGGGCTCTTCATGTCGACGGCGAAGTAGGTCATGCCCTTGTGCTTGGGCAGATCGGGATTGGAGCGGGTGACGAGCATGCCCCAATCGGCGAGATGGGCGATCGTGTTCCACACCTTCTGGCCGTTCACCACCCACTCCTCGCCGTCGCGGACCGCCTTGGTGGCGAGCCCGGCGAAGTCGGACCCGGCACCGGGCTCGGAGAAGAGCTGACACCAGCGCTCCTCGCCGGTGAACATCGGGCGGAGGAACCGCTGCTTCTGCTCGTCGCTGCCGTGGGTGTGGATCGTGGGGCCGGCCAGGTGGAGGAAGAAACTGGCCGGGTCGGCGCCCGGGGCCTTCTCGGCCCGGAGGCGCTCCTCCACCATCTTCTGGAGCTGGGGCCGAACCCCGAGGCCGCCGTGGCCCCGATCGAAGTGGACCCAGGCCAACCCGTGGTCGAACTGGTGGCCGCGGAACGCGGCGGCCGTCGTCGACGACGGATCGGCGGCGGCGAACAGAGCATCCAGGGCGTCACTCACGGCCTGGGTGTCGGTATCGAGAACCTGCGCGTCAGACATGCCCCATGTTGTCACTTGACCAACCGGTCAAGCCAGTTACGGCACCACGCCAGGGCGCCGACCGACCTAACCTCCCGCGTCACAGCGACAACCTCCACCGTTGTCGCTCCGACGCGGAAGCCACACGCCCTCATCGCCGGGACGGCGTCCAGTGGTCGGTGGCACGGTCCGACCGCCGCCCCGGGGCCTTGAGCCACCGCGCCGACGGCGTCTCCCCCTCCCCCTGCCCGACCTGCGACGCCCGAAGGCAGCCTGGACAGGCGCCAACCGACCGCGCCTCCCGCGTCGCAGCGACAGTCGTTTCTCGTTGTCGCTCCAACGCGGGAGTTCAGCGAACACACACCGCCGAGGGCGAAGGAGGGGTGGGCGCTGCGGTGGGCGGCCCACGGATCGAACTAGTCGAGCCAGTCGAGGACCAGGCCCCGCAGCCGGTCGATCCCGGTGCCGGTCTGGGCGCTCACCCAGATGATGTCGCCCTCCTCCAGCCCGCAGCCGGCGGCAAGATCCCGACGACGTCGGATCCGCTTGGACGACTTCACCTTGTCGTGCTTGGTCGCCACCACCACGTGGGGCAGACCGTTGCCCCGCAGCCAGTCCAGCATGTCGATGTCGAGTTCGGTGGGGCCGACGAGACCGTCGACCAGCACCATCACCATCGTCAGCCCCTCCCGTTCCAGGAGGTACCCCTCGATCATCGCCATCCAGTCGGCCCGGTCGGCTTTCGAGGCCCGGGCGTACCCATACCCGGGGAGATCGACGAAGCTGCCGCCGCCATCGAGGGCGAACAGGTTGAGCAGGCGGGTGCGGCCCGGGGTGTTGGACACCTTGGCCAGCTTCTTCGACCGGGCCAGCGCATTGATCAACGACGACTTGCCGACGTTGGACCGACCGACGACGGCCACCTCGGCCTCGGACGACGGCAGGCGCTCGACCCGGTCGGCCGAGGTCACGAAGCGCATGGTCAACGGTTGAGCCACCTTGGTGAGGCTACCGTCCGCTTGTGCCCTAGGTTTTGGTCCATGTCGGGTCCATCCCCCTTCGATCCACCGAGCTCCGGCGTACCGGGCCAGCCGCCCGGCTACCAGCCCCAGCAGGGCTACCCGCCTCCGAGCGACACGCCGCCCTACGGCAACGCCGGATGGCCCCAGCAACCGGCCCAACAGCCGGGCCAGTACCCGCCGGGGCAGCCCGAGCCCGGCCAGCAACCGGGCTGGCAGCAACAGCCCGGGTGGCAGCAGCCGCCGGGCTACGTGCCGCCCGGCGGCGGTACCCCGCCCAAGAAGAGCCGGACCGGCCTGTGGATCGCCCTCGGTGTCGGTGGCGTGCTGCTGCTGGGGGTCATCGGCCTGTGCGTGGTCGGGATCGTGGCCGCCCTCCAGACCGAGGGCGTGCAGGAGACGCTCTCCGAGCTCGCCATCGACTTCACCGACGGCGTGCCGGCGGCCGAACCGGCGACGTGCGAGGTGACCGACATCGACTTCGCCGACGACTACATCGTTTTCGCCACCGTGACCAACGTGAGCGGCGAGGAGTCGCACTACCTCGTCGACTACGAGTTGTACGGCCCGTCGGGCGAGTTCATCGGCGCCGACTTCGGGATCATCTCCGACCTGGCCGATGGCGCCACCGAGCGCGACAACACCTTCGGCGTGGTCGACGGAGCCCCGGCCTGGCAGGACGTGAGCTGCGAGGTGGTGGCCACCACCCGGGTACCGGCGGGGGGCTGAACCCGGAGCGTCGCCACGGCCTAGGATCCGGGCCATGTCCGATCTCGAACACGGCAACCTCGAAGCCAACGGCATCAACATCCACTACGTGAGCCAGGGGGAGGGCCCCCTGGTCGTGCTCTGCCACGGCTTCCCCGAATCGTGGTACTCGTGGCGCCATCAGCTGCCGGTACTGGCCGAGGCCGGGTACCGGGCGGTGGCGATGTCGATGCGGGGCTACGGCCTCACCGACGCTCCGCAGGACATCGCCCGCTACACCATCCACCACCTCGTCGGCGACGTCGTCGGCGTGGTCAACGGCCTCGGGGCCGACGACGCCGTCGTCGTCGGTCACGACTGGGGCGCGCCGGTGGCGTGGTACGCCGGCCTCACCCGGCCCGACCTGTTCCGGGCGGTGGCCGCCCTCAGCGTGCCCTACATCCCGCCCATCGGAGGCCTGCCCGACGGCGTCGACGTCAATGACATGATGAAGATGGCGGCCGGCCCCGACCGCAACTACTACCGGCTCTACTTCCAGGAGCCCGGCCTGGCCGAGGCCGAGCTGGAGGCCGACCCCCGCCGCTCGGTGCTCGGCTTCATCTACGCCGTGTCCGGCGACGCCCTGGCCAACGGCGACCTGGCCGAGCCCTTCGACGGTCACTTCCCCATCGACGAGACGTTCCTCCAGCAGCTGGTCGTGCCCGACACCCTGCCGTCGTGGCTCAACGAGGCCGACCTCGACTTCTACGTCGAGGAGATCACCCGCACCGGCTTCCGGGGCGGGCTCAACTGGTACCGCAACATCCACCGGCTCCCGGGCGCCCTGGCCCCCTGGGTGGGCTCGACCATCACCAACCCCACCTGCTACCTCGGCGGCTCGACCGACCTGATCGCCGGCAACACCCCCGAGGGTCTCGACGTCATGCGGGCTTCACTCCCCGATCTCCGCCACTGCGAGATCCTGGAGGGGGCGGGCCACTGGCTCCAACAGGAGCGGCCCGACGAGGTGAATCAGACGCTCCTGGCCTTCCTCGGCGGGCTGTGATCGACCACTGAGTCGGCGCCCTCGGCCTCGGCCGCCGTCTCGGCCTCAGCGATGACCAGCGTGGCGTCGGCCGGATCCTCGTCGAGGGTGGCCGACACGTGCTCGACCGCCCGCTCGGCCACCGTCCCCGGCACCACGATGCGGCGCAGCTCGCCGGTGCCGTCACGGATCTTCTCGTTCAGGCTCCAGCTGCGGCGCTGCCGGTTGATGTCGAACCGCTCGGCCCACAGGTAATTGACGGCGCCGCCGATCAGCAGCACCTGGGCCGCCAGCCACAGCCACGTCAGGGCGAGCAGGCCGGCACCGACGGCGGCCGTGACGCCGTTGGCCGACGAGGTGAGCCCCACGTAGGAGCCGAAGCCGACGCTGAGGATCCACCACAGCACAGCGGCCACCAGCGCACCGGGAAGGTCGTGGAGCCAGCGGCTCCGCTGCGAGGGACCGAAGTGGTAGATCATCTGGGCCCACAGCACGAGCACGGCCATAGCCACCACCGCCCGCAGGGTCTCTTCGATCGGGCCGTTGGGGACGTTGGCCCACACCAGGCGCTCCATCAACACCAGAGGCACCGAGATCAGCAGGCTGCCCAGGCCGAGCACGATGGCGACAACCCGGGTGTGGTACCAGGGGCGGCCGTCCTCCACCCCGTAGATGTCGTCCAGGGCCCGGATCAGGCCGGCGAACCCCCGACTGATCGACCACAGGGTGACGGCCAGCGACACGGTCAGCAGGGAGGGGTTGTTGCCCGAATCAAACAGGGCCCGGACGGCGCCGGCGATACCGCCCTCGTCATCGACGAACACCCGCTCGACGAAGTCGACGACGTTGGCCTCGATATCACCGGCCACGTCGGCCGAGAAGCTGAACGACACCACCGACTCCAGCCAGTCGACGGCGGCCAGCAGGGCCAGGATCGAGGCCGGTAGGGACACCAGGATCCAGAACGTGACGCCGGCGGCGAGGTCACCGACCCCGCCGTGGTACCAGCGGAGAGCCACATCGACCACGAATCGCCAGACGGCGACAACCTTCTTCACCAGACTCCCCTGCACCGGTACACAGTAGGAACCAACGGGGCCCCGCGCCGGAATGCCCTTCCAGCCTAACGGCCGACGCAATGCGGGTAGGGTCGAGGCCATGGCCGACGGCACCTCCCCCTTCACCAATCGCCGAGCCGGTGAGGCCTTCCTCGTCGACCCGCCGGGCGGCGAGAACGGGCCCGGCGTCCTCGTCCTGCACTCCTGGTGGGGGCTCAACGAGTGGGCCCGCCAGTTCTGCCGCCGCCTCGCCGGTGAGGGCTACACCGTGCTCGCCCCCGACATGTTCGACGGCGTCCAGCCGGTTACCGAGCCCGAGGGCGAGGCCGTGCTGGGCGGGATCGACCCCGACGAGCTGTCCGGTCTGGTCATGTCGTCGGCCCACACCCTGCGGGCGGCCTCCGCCGACCCCGACCGGCCGATCGCTGTCGTCGGCTTCTCGATGGGGGCCTCGCTCGCCCTGTGGCTCTCGGCCCGTCTCAGCACCGCCGTCGGCGCCGCCGTCGTCTTCTACGGCACCCAGTCGATCGACTTCGACGACGCCACCGCCACGTACCAGGGGCACTTCGCCACCGACGATCACCTGGTCAGCGAGGAGGATCGGGTGGTGACCGAGTCATTCATCCGCCTAGGGGGCCGCGACACCGAATTCCACCTCTACCCCGACACCGGCCACTGGTTCTTCGAGGAGGGCGACCACTACGCCGCCGAGGCGGCCGAGCTGGCCTGGACCCGGACCGTCGAATTCCTCGAGCGGCAGCTGCACCAGGTCTGACCCACCGGTCTGAAAGGATGGGGTCGTGACCGGACAAGAACGGCTCGTGACCGGACCCTCCACGCTCGTCGCCGCCTCCGGCGTCCAGAAGAGTTACGGCGACGTGCCCGTCCTCCAGCAGGTCGACTTCGAGATCGCCCCGGGCATCACCGGGCTCCTCGGCTCCAACGGCACGGGCAAGACGACGCTGCTCGGCATGATCCTGGGTCTGCACCCGATCGACGGCGGCACCCTGCTGGTCTACGGCCAGGACCCTTGGCACGCCGGTACCGAGGTCCGCATGCTCACCGGCTACGCCCCTGAGCACCACACGCTGCCCCCCGAGCTGCGGGCCGACGAGTTCGTCCGCCACGTGGCCGAGCTCCACGGTCTACCCGGCGAGGAGGCCACCACCCGGGCCAGCGACGCCCTGTGGCTGGTCGGCCTGGGCGAGGAGCGCTTCCGCCCGATGGGGACGATGAGCACCGGGCAGCGCCAGCGGGTGAAGCTGGCGCAGGCCATCGTCCACGACCCTCACCTGATCCTGCTCGACGAGCCGACCGACGGCCTCGACCCGGTCCAGCGGGACTCGATGCTCGACCTGATCAAGCACATCTCCACCGACTTCGGGATCAACGTCCTGCTGTCGTCGCACCTGCTCGACGAGGTGGAGCGGATCTGCGACGGTGTCGTGATCATCGGCGAGGGCCGGACCCTGGCCTCGGGCAGCCTCGACGAGCTGCGGGGTTCGGGCGACACCGGCGTCACCATCGAGCTCGACGCCGCGCCCGAAGCCGTCGCCTCACTGGGCGACACCTTCGCCCGGCTCGGCTACTCGGCCCAGGTGTCGGGGCGGCGGGTGATGGTGGAGGGCGACGACGATTCCGTGTTCGACATCGCCCGCGATGTGTGCGCCGAGGCCGACCTGGGCATCCTCCGCCTCGGCCGCCGCCGTCTCAGCCTGGAGGACGTCTTCCTGGAGCGACTCGGCTGATGGAACCCCTCACCCCCCAAACCGCAACCGCCGCCACCCTCCCGGGCGTCGACGAGGCCCGCATCTACGACCGGGGCTACCGCCGCTACGACGGCGACCGCACCGGGATCGCCGGGGCTCAGCGGTCGCTGGTCCGCCACAGCCTCCGCCACGCCCTCGGCCTGGGCCGGGCCACCCGCTACAAGGTGATCCCGGTGCTCGTCGTGCTGATGGCCTACGTGCCGGCGACGGTGTTCGTCGGGGCCGCCGCCCTCATCCCGATCAACACCGAGGATTTCCTGCCCAACTACGCCGAGTACTACGGGTTCGTCGCCGCCACCATCTACCTCCTGGCCGGCTTCGTCAGCCCCGAGCTGCTGTGCTCGGATCGCCGCACCGGCCTGCTCGGCGTCTATCTCGCCGCGCCCCTCACCCGACCCACGTACCTGATCGGCAAGGCGATCGCCGTCCTGCTGCTCCTACTGCTGGTCACCCTGGGGCCACCGCTGCTGATGCTCATCGCCTTCAGCCTGCAGAACATGGGCCCCGACGGCTTCGTCGAGTGGATCGAGGTGTTCGGCCAGATCATCGTCTCGTCGCTGGTGCTCGGCGTGATGTACACCGCTCTGTCGCTGGCGGTCGCCGCCACCACCGATCGGATCACGGTGGCCACGGCCACGACGATGGCCCTCATCCCCGGCTCGGGCATCATCACCGACATCATGACCACCGAGGCCGGCATCGATCCCAACGTCCGGCTGGCCAACCTCCTCTTCCTCCCCCGGGCCCTGATCTTCCGGATCCACGACGTGTCCGGTGGCTGGTCGTCGGTGGAGAACCCGACGTGGACGCTGTGGCTGGCGTGGGCGGCCTGGACCCTCGGCAGCATCGCCTGGGTCTGGTACCGCTACCGACGACTCCTGGTGCGACGGTGAGGCGACGACGATGACCGACTTTCCTCCTCCCGCTCCCTCGCTGGATTCGATGACCCCGCCGTCGTCGCCCCCGCAGGCCCCCGCCCCGGGCTCGATGCCCGCCGCTCCCACACCACCGGCCGCCCCCGACGCCCCGCCGGCTCCGGGCAGTCCGACCGACACCGTCACCCCCGGCCTGCCGCCGCCCCCGGCACCGGAACCGTGGCCACCGGCCGATTCCACCGTGGTGGTGGCCGGCGTGTCCAAGGCCTTCGGCAGCCTGGTGGCGGTCTCCGACGTCACCTTCGCCGTCCGGCCCGGGGTGACCGCCCTGCTCGGCCCCAACGGTGCCGGTAAGTCCACCCTGATCCGCCTGATCTGCGGTCTCACCCCACCCTCCACCGGTTCGGTGTGGGTGGCCGGCGGCGACCCTCGCACCGACAGCGCGGCCCGGGGCCGACTCGGGCTCGTCCCCCAGCAGGACGGCGTCTTCGAGCGGGAGAAGGCGCTCGACGTCGTCACCCTGGCCGCCACCCTCTCGGGGCTCGACGACGCCCGCTACCGGGCGGCCCACGCTCTGGCCACCGTCGAGCTCGACCCGGAGATGGCCCGGCCGGTCGGCACCTTCTCCAAGGGCATGCGTCAGCGGGTCAAGATCGCCCAGGCCATCGTGCACGACCCGACCGTGGTCGTTCTCGACGAGCCACTCAACGGGCTCGACCCCCGACAGCGCCGCCACATGATCGAGCTGTTCCAGCGCCTCGGCGACCAGGGCCGAACGGTGATCGTGTCGAGTCACGTGCTGGAGGAGGTCGAGCGCTTCGGATCGCACGTCGTCGTGGTGGCCAAGGGCCGCCTGGCCGCACAGGGCAACTACCACGCCATCCGGGCCCTGATGGACGATCAGCCGCTTCGGATCCGGATCCGCTGCACCCGGGCCCGGGAGGTGGCCGCCTTCCTGGTGGCCGACGGCTGCATCGTGGGCTGCAACATCGTCGACGACGGCGAGCTCGAGGTGACCACCACCGATGCCCGCACCTTCCGCCGTCGGGTTGCGGTGGCCTGCCGGGCCCACCAGTCCCGGCTGGAGGAGGTCGTCCCCCTCGACGACGACCTGGAGAGCGTGTTCCGCTATCTCGTCGGGATAGGACCATGAGCGATTCGATGACACCGACCCCCGCCGCCCCGGCCTCGGCCGCCGATCCCTTCGCCCACTACCGGGGCATCGGCACACCCCATCCCCTGATCGGCCTCTACCGACTCCTGCTGCGGGAGCAGCTGACCCGGGGTCGGGTGCTCCTCACCGGGGTGATGAGCGCACTGGCCATCCTGGTCACCGCCCTGATCGCCCGCGAGGGCGGCCCCTTCCAGATCGACGACGCCATCGGCTTCCTGTGGTTCTTCGGCCTCGGTCTGTCGGTGCCGATCATCTCCCTGGTGCTGGCCAGCTCGAGTCTCGGTCAGCTGGTGGAGGACGAGACGCTCGTCTACCTGTGGATCCGTCCCACCCCCCGCTGGATGCTCGCCCTGGCCGCCTGGCTGGCCCCGGCCACCGTGGCCGTGCCCTTCACCGCCGTCCCCCTCGCCGTCGCCGCCTTCGTCGGCACCAGCGGCGACCTCGGCCACACCTGGGCCGTCGGCGTGTCCGTCGTCCTGGCCGCCCTGGCCTACACCGCGATCTTCACCCTTCTCGGTCTCCTCGTACGCCGCTCGCTGATCTGGGGCATGCTCTACCTGTTCATCTGGGAGCTGTTCGTGGCCCGAGTCGGTGAGGGGGCGGCCCGTTTGTCGATCAACACCTACCCGTCGTCGGTCCTGTCCCGCATGACCGACGTCGACCTGCCCCGAGCGGAGCGGCTGATGTCGGCGGGCATCATCGTCCCGCTCGTGGTGGCGGCCGTCGCCGTGGCGCTCACCGCCTGGCGTCTGGACCGCTCCACCGTCGCTTGATCGACCGGCTCCGGTCGCCCTACGACCGGGAGATCGCCCGGCTGGCCCTACCCGCGCTCGGCACCCTGGTGTCGGAGCCGCTGTACGTCCTGGCCGACACCGCCATCGTCGGACGCCTCGGCACGTCGCAGCTCGCTGGCCTGGCCCTGGCCTCCACCGTCCTGCTGTCGATCCACGGGCTGCTGATCTTCCTCGCCTACGGCACCACGGCGACGGTGTCGCGCCTGTTCGGGGTGGGCGACGACGCCGAGGCGGCCCGGGTGTCGGTCCAGAACCTGTGGCTGGCGCTTCTGCTCGGGGTGGTCTCGGCCGCCGCCGTCCACGTGTGGGCCACACCGCTCCTGACGGCGCTGGGGGGCGAGGGCGACGCCCTGGTCTTCGGCCGCCGTTACCTGCAGATCTCGGCCTTCGGCCTCCCGGCGTTGCTGCTGGCGGTGGCCGGAGCAGGTGTGTTCTACGGGCGTCAGGACACCCGCACCCCGCTGCTGGTGGCGGTGGTCTCGGCCCTGGCCAACCTGGTGATCGAGTCGGTGCTGATCTTCGGTTTCGGCTACGCCGTCGGGGCCTCGGCCCTGGCCACCGTGATCGCTCAGGTGGGGGCGGCCGCCGTGTTCGTCGCTCGGACGGGAGGCTGGGCCCGCGGCGCCGGCGTGAGCCTGGCCCCTCGGCTCTCGCAGCTGCTGGTGTTGCTGGCCGCCGGGCGGCCACTGATGCTGCGCACGATCGCCCTCCGAGGTTCGTTCACCCTGGCCACCGCCGTCGCCGCCCGCATGGGCGAGGTCGAGGTGGCGGCCCACCAGGTGGGCCTGCAGGTGTGGGCGACGATGGCGCTGGCCCTCGATGCGGTCGCCATCGCCGGTCAGTCCCTCACCGGGCGCTGGCTCGGCGCCGGGGAGGTGGGCCGGGCCAAGGCGGCGGCCCGACGCATGATCGAGCTCGACGTCGCCGTCGGGGTGGTGGCGGGCGCGGTGATCCTGCTGCTGCGGCAGCCTCTGGCCGAGGTGTTCTCCAACGACCCGGCGGTGGTGGCGGCGGTGGCCACCGTGCTGGTGTGGGTGGCGGTGTTCGAACCGGTCAACGGCTACGTGTTCGCCCTCGACGGGATCCTGATCGGTGCCGGTGACCTGCGCTATCTCGGCCGCACGATGGCGGCGGCGGCGGTCGGCTTCGGCGTGATGGCCTGGGCCGTGCTCCGCTTCGCGCCGACGCTGTCGTGGTTGTGGCCCGCCCTCGGGGGTCTGATGGTCCTCCGGGCGGTGGCGGTGTGGTGGCGCTTCCGCAGCGGGGCGTGGGTCATCACCGGTCGGACGGCGTAGCGTCGACGCCCCGGTCGACGCCCCGGTCGGCGCGGGCCCAGGGGCTGAACCGTACGGCCCCGGCCAGCACCCGGGCGGCGTCGGCCCCGGCCAGCGCCCCCGACGCCGTGACCAGGAGTCGGTTGTGCACCACCCGATCCGTGCTCTTGCGCACGCCGAGCTCCTCCATGAGATCGCCGGCCAACCAGTGGCCCGCCGCCTCGTCCCCCTCGACGAGCCCGGCCGCCGCCAGGAGCAGGGTGCCGGTCGACACGGCGAGGACACCACGGGCCGATCCCACCGCCGCCCGCAGCCAGGCGGTGGTGGCCGCCCGCTCCGCCTCCCGCCGCCAGGCCAACCCGCCCGGCACAACGAGCACGGACGGCTCCGGGGCCTCGTCGAGGGGAACGGTCTCCATCAGTCGGGCCGGGTCGATCCCGACGACGGGCCCCGACTCGGGCGATGTCAACACGACGTGGCCCTCCAACTCGGCGGCGACGGCGCCGGCCAGGACCTCCACCTCGGCGCTGGACACGCCCCGGTAGACGAAGACCACGATCTCGTGCCGACCGGCTCCCTCGGTCCAGCTCCGCAACGGCGGCAGGTCGCCCGGCGCCGGTCTCGTCGTCGGTCGGGGTCGCCGCCGAGGCAACCCACGCAACCCGTCGAGCAGACGATCGGCGCCTCGTCGTCGTAGCGAGCCCACGACCGGCCGGTCTGACGCCGGGGTCGGGCCGGAGGCGGACCTCGGCGCCGATCCCGAGAGGTCGGTGGCGTCCCGGGCCATGCCTCGATGGTGGCGGTGACCACGACCCCGGTCAACCCCACCCTCGTCCTCGCCCTCCGTCGGGGGCTGAAACCCGACGTACCCCGGTCTACGGCCGCTCGTACACTCCGGGCATGTCGAATCCGACCCTGGCCGAGATCTGGCGCTACCCGGTGAAGTCGTGCGGCGGCGAGCGGCTCTCGGCGGTGTCGGTCGGTCCGACGGGGCTCGCCGGTGACCGGGCCTGGGCCGCCGTCGACACCGAGACGGGCCTGGTGGCCAGCGCCAAGCGGCCCGACCGGTGGAAGGCACTGCTCACCACCTCGGTCGCCACCGAGGGCTCCACCCCGATCCTCACCACACCCGACGGACGCTCGGCCCCGCTGTCCGACCCGATCGCCGTGGCCGACCTCCTGTCGGACCTGGCCGGGCGCCGGGTACTGGTCTCGAAGGCCCAGGACATCGCCGAGCCCACCCTGTCCCGCACCGACCCGGATCTGCGAGCGCTGCTGGAGCGGGGCGAGGTGCGCCTGACCGACGCCGTCGACGACGGTCTGGCCGGGGCGGCACCCTCGGGCACCGTGTTCGACTACGCGTCGGTGCACCTGATCTCCACGCCCACCCTGGCCGCCATCGAGGCCGAGGGTGGCGAGACGGCGGGTGACGTCCGCCGCTTCCGGGCGAACCTCGTGCTCGATGTCGACGGTCCCGCCTTCCAGGAGGCGGACTGGCAGGACCGCACGCTCGCCATCGGCGACGACGTCGAGCTCGGCGTGTTCATGCAGTCGCCCCGCTGCGCTATTCCCACCTTGGCTCAGGCCGACCTACCCCGAAGCACGGCGACGGCCCGAGCGGTGGCCGCCCTCAATCGGATCGACGTCGAGGGGCTCGGCACCTACGTGTGCGCCGGAGCCTACGCCGCGATCCGTACCGGTGGGGTGCTCCGGGAGGGCGCAACGGTCCAGGTGATCGACACCTGAAAAAGCCGAACAATTCACCTTTGCATTATTCCTTTGGGCATGGGTCTTTCGCTCCGGTCATAGCGGGCATAGCAGACGGTCATCACCAGCCTGTATTTACTCAAATCGCGCCCCCTCCGTGCCGAAGGCGAAAGGGTAGGAACAGCAAGGGGATGAAGGCGATGACCAGCGCACCAGTGACCGATGCCGTGCTCGCTGCGCATCCCGTCCCCGACGACGAGGCCCGGGTCGCCGCCGTCGCCGCCATCGACCCGGCCCACGTGGCCACGATCGACTCCATCGCGGCGGCACTGGCGTTGGTGCAACGGGCGCTGGGAACGACCGACGTCGGGCTCGCCCTGGTGGGCGCCGATCACGTCCACGTGGTGGCCCACACCACGGCCGACCCGACGGTCGTCCCTCGGGAGGCCCACCTCGCCGCCTTCGCCGTCGTCGACCCGGATCCGTTCGTGGTCGAGGACACCCACACCGCCACCCACCTCGGATCACCGCTCGACGGTCACCCGCACGTCGTCGACGGCGTACGCTTCTTCGCCGCCGCTCCCGTGGCCGACATGGGCGGCCATCTGGTCGGTGCCCTGTGGCTGGAGGATGCGGTGGCCAGGCCCCTGGAACGGTCGGCCCGGACCTTGCTCACCGATGCCGCCCGGGTGGTGGAGCAGCTGCTCCTCGCCGACGAATCGACGGCGGCGGTCAAGCAGCGCGACCAACGCCTGCTCGACACGGCCCGCCTCGCCGAACTCGGCTCGCTCAGCGCCGGTATCGCCCACGAGATCAACACCCCGAGCCAGTTCGTCAGCGACAACCTGCTCTTCCTGGGCGAGATGGCCAAGCCGCTGATCGCCGCCGTCCAGGAGTTCGCCGCCGTCGCGTCGGGCGCCGATGCGATCGAGGAACGGGCGGCGGTGATGGGCCAGTTGCTCCACCGATTGGACGAGCTCGACTTCGAGTTCGCCCGGGAGGAGGTGCCCTCGGCCATCGACCAGTCGGTGGACGGCATCGACCAGATCCGCCGCATCGTCCGCTCCCTGCGCGACTACTCGCACCCCGGATCCGGCGACTTCCAGTACGCCGATCTCAACAAGGCGATCGAGAGCACGTCGGTGGTGTGTCGAAGCCGGTGGAAGGAGCACGCCAGGGTCGCCTTCGCCCTCGATCCCGATCTTCCGGAGGTGCCGTGCCATCTGGGCGAGATCAACCAGGTGATCATGAACCTGATCGTCAACGCCGCCGACGCCATCGCCGAGACCGGCCCCCAGCTCGGTGACGTCACGGTGGCCACCACCGTGACGGACGGCTTCGCCGTCATCTCGGTGAGCGACGACGGCACCGGGATCCCCGACGAGGTCCAGAGCCGGATCTTCGACCAGTTCTTCACCACCAAGGACGTGGGCCGAGGCACGGGACAGGGCCTTCCCATCAGTCGGGCCGTGGCCGAGGCCCACCAGGGGTCGCTGCACTTCGAGACCACGATCGGGGTCGGCACCACCTTCGTCCTCCGACTCCCCCTCGAAGCGGCCGGCGACGAGGCGGGTCTGGTCGAGTAGTCGGCGAGGGCGAGCGGGGACGGCGGTCGCCTGTCGGCAGATCGTCGGCTCGGGCGACGACCGTCCTTGTCGCCGCATGCCTACCCTTGAGGGGTGCTTGCCGGAATCGTCACCTCGGCCACGTCGACCGACCTCGACGCCGCCCACGGTCTTCTCACCACCACTCGCCGCCATCACCCCGACCTGCCGCTCTGGGTGCTCGCCACTGATGGGGTGGCGGCGTTGCATCCCGACGCCACCATCGTCGGCGTCGGCGAACTGACCGACGACCTCGGCCCTGCCGTCGTCGACACCCTGCCCGAGCAGGAGCAGATCGTCTTCGCCCTCCCCTTCCTGCTCGAGCGGCTGGTCGGCGAGGTGGGCCCGGTCCTGTATCTCGCTCCCGGCTGTCTGATGACCGACCGGGCCGAGGAGATCGACGCGCTGCTCGCCGATCGCTCGGTGGTGCTGGCGGCCAAGGCCACGCCCAGTCCCCGCCACTCGGCCACCCCCAACCTGGTGGGGCTGACCCTGGGCGAGGGCCAGGTGACCTCACGGGTGATCGCCTTCGGACCCGGGTCGGAGCCGGTGCTCGATCGGTGGCAGCGGATCGGGGTCGAGAGCTTCTACGACGTGCAGCAACGGGTGCCGTCGGACTTCGTCAACGCCTTCCTCGCCGCAATCGCCGGGAGATCCACCACGGCGATCGCCGGCCAGCGGACGTTCATGACCTGGACCGACTACGCCGCCCTGTCCTCCCATCAGGCCGAGGGCATCACCCCGGCCGTCACCGAGGTGGACGACCTGTGGCAGCTGCGGCGACAGCGGGACGGCGGCGACCAGGTCGACTGGCAGCTCCTGGCCGACAAGGTGCACGACTCCCGCCCGCTGGAGACCCTGGTCGCGGTGGTGGAGGCGTCGGTGTCGACCCACCCCGATCTCCCCGAAGGGCTGACCCCCTTCGAGCGCTTCGCCCTCGACGTGCGCCGCTCCTGCGACCCCACCGGCTCCCGCTGGGGTTCCAAGGACCACGACGCCTTCCTCGACTGGCTGTTCGAGACCGACCCCCACGGCATCACCCGGGCCGCCCACCTCTACGTCGGCACCCGGCCCGACCTGTGGGAGTCCGAGCCCGGCATCCGGGTCAACCCGCCGGTGCTCCGGCGGTGGCTGGCCGACAACGGCGACGTCGAGTTCGGCATGGATCTCCTCGACCGACGGGCCCGCCCGGGCCGGCCGGCCGAGCGGGAGGACACCCCGCCCACGATTCTGGGCAAGCTCCGGTGGCGGGCCGAGGCGGCCAAGGTGTTCCTGCCCGGCTACGGCACCCTCCAGGCTCGGCGGACCGAGCCCTACCCCCGACGGCGGGGCACGCTCAGCGCGCCGCAGCGCAAGCAGCCGGTGCGTCGACCCCGCCACTACGGCTCGTCGCCCCGGGGCCTGAACATGATCGGTTGCTTCCGCTCGGAGAGTGGGCTGGGTCAGGCGGCCCGGGCCAGCCTGTCGGCGGTGCGCAGCCTCGGTCACGACTTCTCGGTGATCGACACCAGCGAGGAGTACGTGTCGCGCAACGCCGCCGACGTGGGGCTTGAGGCGGAGGTCTTCGGTGCCGCCGGCTCGGTCAACCTGGTCCACGCCAACGCCGACGAGATGCTCACCCTCAGCCAACGGGTGTTCCGTCACCGCCTGGCCGGACGCTTCACCGCCGCCATGTGGTTCTGGGAGCCGGCCGAGCTGCCCCGCTGGTCGCTGCCCGCCTTCGAGACCGTCGACGAGCTGTGGGTGGCCAGCGACTACCTGGTCGACGTGTTCGGCCAGTACGGCAAGGTGCCGGTGACCAACATCGGGCTCGGGGTCGACCTGCCGGACGCCCGCTCGGTAGACCGGGCCGCGTTCGGCTTCGACGACGACGAGCTCGTGTTCCTGTTCGTGTACGACGCCCTCAGCTCACACGGTCGCAAGAACCCGGAGAAGGTGGTCGAGGCGTTCATCAAGGCCTTCGGCCCGTCGTTCGACGACGTGCGCCTGGTGGTCAAGGTGTCGAACCTCAACAAGTTCCCGGCGAGCAAGGCCAAGCTGGAGCAGCTGGCCGCCACCACGCCCGTGATCACCCTGATCGACGAGTACTTCACCCGGGATCGGGTACTCGACCTGATGGCGGCGGCCGACGTCTACGTGTCGCTCCACGCCGCCGAGGGGTTCGGCCTCACCCTGCTCGAAGCCATGGCGCTCGGCACCCCGGTGATCGCCACCGCCTACTCCGGCAGTATGGACTTCACCACCGAGGCCAACTCGTGGTTGGTCGACTACGACCTGATGGCCACCACCGAACAGACGGGGCCCTACCCGCCGGGCTCGGTGTGGGCCTCACCCCGGGTCGACTCGGCCGTCGATTTCATGCGGGCGGTGGCCGCCGACCGGGCCGCGGTGGCGGCCAAGGCGGAGCGGGCCCGGACCGATGCCCTGGCCGCCACGTCGCTCGACGCCTACGCCCAGCGCCTCGACGCCCAGCTCCGCCGAGTGCTCTGAGCCGCACCCCCTCGGGCGGCGGGCACGCCGGTCTAGGGGCCGGCCGGGGCCAGCTGGGAGGCGTCGGGGTCGCAGGCGAACGACCCCCGGACCTCGTCGTCGACCAGGAAGTCCTCCACCTCGGTGCCTGCGGTGGCCCATGATCGATCACCGTCGTCGCTGCTGACGGCGAACAGCACGCCCACCAGACGCCCGTCCTCGTCGTAGAGGCCGCTGCCGCTGTCGCCTCGGACCGTGGCGGCGTCGAGGATGTAGCCGGACCGGCGGACCCGGTCGACACCCCGCACCTCGTCGATCACGATCGTGGTCCGCTCCTCGACGGTGAAGGCCACGTCGCCCGACACCCCGGCGCCGGCGATGACGCCCTTGCCGCCCGCAGCGGCGTGGCCCACCAGGGGCGGGTCGGGTACCGGGGTGAGCCCGTCGTCGCCGAGGTCGAGGAGGGCCAGGTCTCGACGGGTGTCGTAGGCCACCACCGTCGCCTCGACGCCGACCTCCACGCCGACCTCGGCCTCGCCGTCTCCGGCCGCCCCGGCTTCGAACTCCCCGCCCTCGGACTCGGCCTGCGTGGTGATCGCGCCGATGGTGGTCTCGATCGGGACGTCGCCCCGCAGTCGCACGGCGATGTCGGTGGAACCGGCCACCACATGGGCCGCCGTGAGGACCATCGTGGGTGACAGCGCCACCCCCGAGCCCTCACCCCCGTTTGCCGAGCCACAGCCGGTCGTGATCACCACCACCGCCCGCCCACCGGCGTCGGCCGGATCGGCGTCGGGCGCCACCGTGCCGACGGGCTCGGCGCCGACGTCGGCGGTCTCCTCGGCGGCATCGGGCCCGTCGGCGGCATCGGGCGCGTCGGCCGAGCCGCAGGCGGCCGCCGCCAACAGACACGCCGCCGACCCTGCCGCCAAACGGAACCGGACGCGAGCCGAAAACGGCGGACGGGCCGCTGCGTACAGCGACCCGTCCACCGACATGTTGTGTGCCTTGCGGCCGGGCAGGACCCGGATCAGACCTGGCTCTGCTGGGTCAGGTACGACCGCTCAGCCAGGCTGTGCCACTCGGTGATGCCGTCGCGGAACTCCCGCCACGGGCCGAGGATGGCGGCGAACCGCTCGTCGCCGGCGGCCACCTCGTCGAGCACGTTCTCCGTCTCGGCCTTGAACGCCGCCATCAGCTCGGGCGAGAACTCCCGGATCTCGGCGAACTCCTTCACCACCTGCAGGTCGCGCTGGTTGAGCACGTCGTAGGTGGCGATGGTCTGCATGTTGGCGTGGGCGGCGGCGTTGCGCACGGCCGACTGGTAGGTCGGGGGCAGCTCGTTCCACAGCTCCAGCGGCATCTGGACCTCGACCGCGGTGCCCGGCTCCCACCAACCCGGGTGGTAGTAGAACAGGTCGCTGCCCAGCTCGTCGAGGCCGAGGATGAGGTCGTCGGTCGGGCCGACGAACTCGGCGGCGTCGATGGCACCGGTCTGGATCGAGGTCAGGATCTCGCCACCGGCGATGGTGATCTGCTCACCGCCGAGGTTCTGCAGCACCTGACCGGCCAGACCGGGGATACGCATCTTCAGACCCTGGAGGTCGTCGACGGTGTTGATCTCCTTGGAGAACCAGCCGCCCATCTGACAGCCGGTGCCACCGGCCGGGAAGGCGATGATGCCGTGCTCCTCGGCGTAGAACTCGTTGAGCAGCTCGAGGCCGCCGCCCTGGTACAGCCAGGCGTTCTGCTGGCGCTGGTTGAGGCCGAAGGGCACGGCGGTGCCGAACTGCTGCACCGGGCTGAGACCGACGTAGTAGTAGGAGGCGGTGTGGCCCATCTCGGCGCCGCCGTCGCGGACGGCCGGGAGCACATCGAGACCACCGACGATCTCGCCGGCGGGAGCCACGTTGATCTGGAACTTGCCGCCGGTAAGGTCGCTCACCTGCTGAGCGAAGATCTCGGCGGCGCCGAACAGCGTCACCAGAGCGGTCGGCCAGCTGGTGGCCATGTTCCATTCGAACTCCGGACCATCGGTCTGGACCTCGGTGACGGTCTCCTCTTCGCCGCCACCATCGTCGGTGCTGCCACCGTCATCATCGGTGGCCGAGGCGGAGGCGCCGTCGTCGTCCACCTCTGTGGTGGAACACGCGGCGAGGATGGCGCCGCTGGCGGCGAACCCGGCAACGCCGAGACCGGCCTTGCCGAGGAACGACCGACGGTCGAGCGTCCCCTCCTCGTTGGTTTCGTTTTCGACAGTCATGTGGTCTCTCCTCTGTTGTGCACCATTACGTGTCGATTCGGTCCCCGAAGGCCGGTCGGCCCCCGGGTGTGTTCGGTTGACTGCTAGACGGCAGCCGCCGCCTCCTCGACCGCCGGCGGCCCCTGCTGACGCTGCCTGAAGCTCATGACGATGGTGGCCACCAGGGTCACCAACGCAATGACGGCCAGCACGGTGAACAGGTTGCTCCCTGCGGTGGAGTTCGGGTCGCAGAACTGTTCGGGCGCATTGGGGTTGAAGAAGCAATATGAGAAGTTGGTGATGCCGGGGAACACGGCCAACACGACCAGGGCCACGATCTGCAGGCCCATGAAGGGAAGGGCCCCCTTGTGGATGTCGGCCGTCTTCACCTCGTCCGGGGCCACCGACTGCAGGTAGAACAGCGAGAACCCCACCGGCGGTGAGATGAAGGCCATGTTGAGGTTGACCGCCATCAGCACGGCGAACCACACGATCTCCTGATTGGTGAACTCCAGGGCGGCCATGGCCGGCACGAAGATCGGGACCACGATGAACGTGATCTCCAAGAACTCGAGATTGATGCCGAGCAGGAACACGGCGATCATGGCGATCACCACGAAACCGAACTTGCCGCCCGGGATCGACGACAGCCACGCCGCCACCTGCTCCGATCCGCCCAGCTCCTGGAACATGAGCCGGAAGAACAGCGAGGCGAAGAGCAGGGTCATCACCAGGATGGTGATGTTGGCCGTCGACCTGGCGGCGTCGACCGCCGTGGCCCGGGTGAGCTTCCACCGCGGGGTGATGTGGCCGGCGCCGTCCCGGGCCAGAACCCGGTCGAAGAGGTAGTTGAGGGCGGCGAGGATCAGGGCGCCGAACACACCGACGGCTCCGGACTCCGACGGGGTGGCCACACCCTGGAAGATCGAGACCAGCACGCCGACGATCAGCACCAGGATGGGGACGATCGACACCAGCAGCTCGGCCATCAGCATCTTCGACCTCGACAGCGCGGCCTGGGCCACACCGAAGATCAGCAGGGCGGCAAAGATGCCGGTCCGCCAGTCGGTCAGTGCGGCGACGCCGAGCAGCGCCGCCACCGAGATCACGACCGGACCGACTTGCCGGACCTGATCGCTCACGCTGAACGGGGCCACGATCACCAGCGACATCACGAAGGTGAAGGCGGTACCGATCAGAGCCGTCTGCAGGCCGATGAGCAGCAGCACCATGAACACGATCACGGCCAGCGAGGCGCCGATGATGACCGCCGTCCGCATACTCGGCGCGCCGTCCAGCTTGCGCTGCTCCACCGGCATGGCCGGTCCCACCGACGGGCGGAGCAGGGAGATGCCCAGGGTGTAGACGATGTAGAGCCCGCTCAGGAGCAGTCCGGGCAGCAGGGCCCCGGCGAAGAGGCCGATGATGCCGACGCCGAGCTCCTGGGCCAGGAGGATCAGCACGATCGACGGCGGCAGGAGCTGGGCCAAGGTGCCGGAGGCGACGATGGCGCCGGTGGCCAACTGGTGGTCGTAGTTGAGCTTGAGCATCGCCGGCAGCGACAGCAGGCCCATCACGATCACGGTGGCGGCCACTACGCCGGTGGCCGCGGCCAGCAGGGTGCCGACCACGATCACGGCGGCGGCGACGCCGCCCCGGAGTGAGCCCATCAACAGGCCGAAGGCGTTGAGGAGGCGCTCGGCCAGACCGGATCGCTCGAGGACGGCCCCCATCAACACGAACAACGGAACCGCCAGCAACTCGCTGGACTCCAGCGATCGGGCCCAGTTGGTCGGCAACTGGCCGGAGAGCGTCTCCGGATCGAAGGTGTTGATGGAGAACGCGTTCGACATGTCGCCGACAAAGGCGAAGAAGAGGGCGGTGCCGGCGAAGCAGTAGGCCACGTTGTATCCGGTGAGGATCAAGAACATGAACACCACGAACATCAGCAGCGCGAGGAAGACCCCGAAGTCGAGGCCGAAGATCTGAACCAGCTGTGCAGCGAACATTCCCGGCCTCCTATTCGATCCGCAGCGGGGTGTCGTCGGCGTCGGACAGGTCGCCGTACTCGGCGTTGCCGGCGATCACGAAACCGGCCTTGATCGCCTCGGCGAAGGCCTGGAAGAGCCAGAGGAAGAAGGCGATGAAGATGAAGGACTGGATGGGGCCGACGGGGAGCTGACCGGCGTCGGCCGATTTCTCCCAGGTCTCCCAGACTCGCCAACCCTCGGGCCAGGCCCCCTCACCGTCGTTGGCGAACCGGTTGTAGCCGAGGGAGCGGGCGGCGAAGGGCTTGAGCACCCGGATGCCGAGGATGAGGAAGGGGATGAAGAGGAAGACGTGGAGGGTGAAGTCGAGCCAGGCCTTCCGCTTGTTGGAGAAGTCGGCCCACCAGAAGTCGATCCGGGGGTTGATGCCGTTCTTCATGCCGTAGGCCACGCCGACCAGGAACAGCATGCCGAAGCTCATCCAGGCCAGCGAAGTCGTCTCGCCGAAGAGGATGTCGGCCTCGAACCAGTCGTTGGTGTACCGGGTGATCACGTTGAACAGCTGAAGCAGGAAGATGATCCAGGCCAGGACCATGGCCAGCTTCCCGCCGAACTCGGAGACCGATTCGATGGCCAGGCGGATGCGATGCAGCACCGGGGGCATGGCGCACACGGCGATGGTGCCGAGGGTGATGAGCCAGAGCCACCACGGCATCCGGCCGAGCAACAGGTCCCACCCGGCCACGGTGGCCACGGCGGCGAACACGGCGATGCCGGCGGCCACCCATCCCAATGGGTGTAGCCGGGTGAAATACCCCCGGGAAGGAGCCTCCTCGGAGGGCTCGATGGCCGGATCAGCTTCCGGCTGCTCGGTGGCCGTCACCGAGTCGCCCGTTCTGCCGACGGCCGAATTGCCACGGCTACCGCCACGTCAGTCTCCCCTTACGTTGGTCCCCCGGGTGGATGTTTCCCCAGCCCGGCACCGTCTCTAGTCCATCGGATAAGCCCGCAAGGGGCCGGTGCCAGTGAACTGCGTCACTGCCCGGCGGTCAAGTATGGAGCGACCGTTTCTCTGAAGTGTCTTGTACCAGCAAATACCGGCTTGTTCACGGTTATCCGCCGACCTTGCCTGTCGGCGGCGAGGCCCAGTCAGGCCGAGTTCTTGCGCTCCATCAACAGCTGGTTGACCACCTTGCCTGTCAGCGGCCGACGGCCTCGGGCCACTCAGGCCGAGTTCTTACGCTCCATCAACAGCTGGTTGACGACCTTGCCTGTCGGCGGCCGACGGCCTCGGGCCACTCAGGCCGAGTTCTTACGCTCCATCAACAGCTGGTTGACGACCTTGCCGTCGGCTTGGCCTTTGGTGGCTTTCATCATCTGGCCGACGAAGACGCCCTGGAGCTTGCCCTCGCCCTCGCAGAAGCGCTGCCACTCGTCGGGGTGGTCGGCGATGATCGCATCGAGCATGGTGGCCAGCTCGGAGGTGTCCATCGCCTCGAAGCCGAGGTCGGCGGCGATGTCGGCCGGGGCCTTGCCCGAGGACACCATCTCGGCCAGCACCTGCTTGGCCTGGGTGGCCGACAGCGAGCCGTCTGACTCCAGCTTGACCAGGTCGGCGAAGTGCCCGGCGTCGAGGCTCTCGGCCCCGTCGACGGCCAGGTTGTTGGCCACGTGGGTGAAGACCCGCTCGGCGTCGGCCCCGGCGTCGACGGCGGCCAGGGCCAGGCCGTCGAGCCCGCGGTCGAGGGCCAGGTCGGCGGCCTTGGCGTCGGCCCCGGCGGCCACGAGCGCAGCGCGCCGCTGCTGGGGCAGCACGGGCAGGGAGGCCCGCAGCTCCTCGATCCACTCCGGCGAGGGCTCGATGGGGACCAGGTCGGGGTCGGGGAAGTAGCGATAGTCCTCGGCCTCCTCCTTGGAGCGACCGGGGTGGGTCTTGCCACCCTCCTCGTCCCAGTGGCGGGTCTCCTGCATCGGCCGCTCCCCCGCTTCGTAGAGGGCGAGGTGCCGCTTGGCCTCGTGGGCGATGGCCCGTCCGAGGGAGCGCAACGAGTTGACGTTCTTGACCTCGCAGCGGGTGCGGAGCTCGTCGGATCCGGCGGGACGGATCGACACGTTGGCGTCGACCCGGAGCGAACCCTCCTCCATCTTCCCGTCGGAGGCGCCGATGGCGACGAGGATGGCCCGCAGCTCCTCCACATACTCCTTGGCCTGCTCGGGGCCGCGGAGGTCGGGATGGGAGACGATCTCGATCAGGGGGACGCCGGCCCGGTTGTAGTCGACGAGCGAATAGCCGGCGTCGTGGATGCGGCCGGACTCGCCCATGTGCGTCGACTTGCCGGTGTCCTCCTCCATGTGGGCTCGCTCGATGCGGACCGTCGAGCCCGAGGGCAGCGACAGGAAGCCGTCGACGTTGAGCGGCTCCTCGTACTGGCTGATCTGATAGTCCTTCGGCATGTCCGGGTAGAAGTAGTTCTTCCGGGCGAAGATGCAGCGCTGGACCGTGCAGTTCAGGGCGAGACCGATCTTGGCCGACAGTTCCACCGCCTTGCCGTTGACCACCGGCAGCGTGCCGGGGAGGCCGAGGCACACGGGGTGGACGTGTGTGTTGGGCTCGCCGCCGAAGTGGTTGCGGGCCGGGGAGAACATCTTGGTCTCGGTGGCCAGCTCGGCGTGGACCTCGAGACCGACCACGATCTCCCAGTCGCCTGGCAGGACCTGGCCGTCCTCGGCATGGTCGGAGCGGCCGACGGTCGACGGGTCATAGCCGAGGGAGGTGGCGTCGCCGGTCACGACGGTGCTGACGGGGGCGCTCATGGGGCCAGGTCCTCCAGGGCTCGGGCGGCGCGGAACAGGTCGACCTCACCGCCGTAGGGGGCGAGGATCTGCACCCCGATGGGCAGGCCACCGTCGTCGGTCCCGAAGGGAACCGAGATGGCGGGCTGACCGGTGAGGTTGGACGGGATGGTGCACACGTCGTTGAGGTACATCGTCATCGGGTCGGACTTCTCGCCCAGGGGGAAGGCCACACAGGGCGAGGTGGGCGACAACAGGAGGTCGAAGTTGGCGTAGACCTCGTCGAACTCCCGGATCATCACCGTCCGCACCCGCTGGGCCCGACCGTAGAAGGCGTCCCAGTAGCCGGCGGACAGGGCGTAGGTGCCGAGCATGATGCGGCGCTTCACCTCCTCGCCGAAACCGGCGGTGCGGGAGGCGGCCATCATGGCCCTGGTGTTGACCCCGTCCTCCCGGTGGCCGTAGCGGACACCGTCGTAGCGGGCCAGGTTCGACGAGGCCTCGGCCGGGGCGATCATGTAGTACGCCGAGAGCCCGGCCACCGTGGAGGGCACCGAGACGGTCTCCACCTTGGCCCCGGCGCCGGCCAGGGCGTCGGCGGCGGCCGTGGTGCGAGCCAGCACCTCGGGCTCGAAGCCTTCGAGGGCGCTGTCGCCCGACAGTTCGCCGATCACGCCGACCCGCAGCCCCTCGATGCCGTCCTCCAGGTGCTGGAGCACGGGCGGGAAGGCGCTGCGGATCGAGGTGGAATCGGCCGGGTCGTGACCGCCGATGACCGACAGCGACAGGGCGGCGTCGGCCACGGTGTGGGTGAAGGGCCCGATCTGGTCGAGAGAGCTGGCGAAGGCGATCAGGCCGTAGCGGCTGACCGAGCCGTAGCTGGGCTTGACCCCGACCACCCCGCACAGTGCAGCGGGCTGACGGATCGAGCCGCCGGTGTCGGAGCCGAGCGAGAGCGGCACGTAGCCGGCGGCCACGGCGGCGGCCGAGCCGCCGGAGGACCCGCCGGGGACCCGCTCGGGGTCGTGGGGGTTGCGGGTAGGACCGAAGGCGGAGTTCTCCGTCGAGGAGCCCATGGCGAACTCGTCGAGGTTGGTCTTGCCCATGACGATGGCGCCGGCGCCCTCCAGGCGCTCGACGACGGTGGCGTCGTACGGCGGGACCCAACCCTGGAGGATCTTCGACGAACAGGTCGTCTCGACCCCGCGGGTGCAGAGGTTGTCCTTGAGGGCGATCGGTACGCCGGCGAGCCGGCCCGGGTCGTCCCCGGCGGCGATGCGGGCGTCGAGGGCCCGGGCGGCGGCGAGCCCCTCGTCGGCGGTGAGGGTGTTGAACACGTTGAGGTCGACGTCGGCCTCGGTATGGGCCAGCACCCGCTCGTGGTGGGCCCGGAAGACCTCCTCGGCCGATCGATCGCCGGCCCGGACGGCCGCCGCGATGCCCGAGGCGGTGTCGAGGGCGGGATCAGGGGTGTGGGCGTGGCTACCCCCGCTGGTCGGCGTGTCGCTCACGGCTCCTCCCCCAGCGCCGGCGGCACCTTGAACCGTCCGCTCTCCTCGGCCGGCGCGTTGGCCAGCACCTCCTCGCGCTGGTCCTCGGTCAGCTCGATCACCACGTCGGGCCGGTACACGTTGTGCAGCGGCTGGGGATGGAGCGTGCGGGGCACGTCGGCGATATCGAAGGCGGCCAACTCCTCGGCCCGTTGCAGGACGGCACCGAGCTGGCCGGTGAAGCGGTCGAGATCGGCGTCGGTCAGCTCCAGCAGGGCGAGCTCGGCCACCTTGGCCACATCGTCCCGAGTGAGCCCGGCGCCGCCGTCGTCGGTTTGGCTAGCGGGGTCGGATTCCACTCCGCCAACTCTACGGTGCTCCCTCCACCGACGGACGCGGCGGAGCCGACCCCACCTCGCCTCCGAGGATCTTCCGCCGGCGGCCCGGCGCGGGTTCTACTGGCCGGCCTGTTGGACGCTGGAGGCGCCGTCGTCGATGGCGGACCCGACCGCGCCACCCATCACCTGGACACCGGCCATGGCCACCAGGGCGATCAGCGCGATGAGCAGGGCGTACTCGACCAGGGTGGCCCCCCGTTCCCGCCACCCCGGGGCGTGCGCCGGAGGCGCCTCGTCCGGGGGCTGCGACGGGTCGACGATCGCCGCCCCGTCGAGGGCGGGGACGTCGAGCACTACCGAAGCCGAGGTGTTCACGTGAGTGGTATCGGCGCGCCGCCCTCCAAAAGTGAATGAGCCGTCCGACCGATTTGCCGCCCGGCTCGGCCCGCCGGTGGCGGACGCACGGTCGGGGGAAGGGCAGTGGGCAGTCGGGGGAAGGGGAGTGGGCGGTCGGCTCAGGTCTCGTAGGGGTCGTTGGTCTCGGGCTCGGCCCACCACTCGTCGCTCGACGGCGCCCAGGCGGGGTCGGGGTGGATGCAGTCGACCGGACAGGGGTCGAGGCACTTGTTACAACCCGAGCACAGCTCGGGGATGATGATCACGTCGATCTCGTGGTTGAAGATGGCCCCGAACTGCCGGGGGCAGGCCCGGAAACAGGCATCGCAGTTGATGCAGATGTCCATGTCGATCTTCAGGGGCGCGTTCTTCCACTTCGGGTTGCGCTCCCGGTTCTCCAGGCGAAGCTGGCGGCCGGACTTCTTCCCCCCGGTATCCGACATTGTTCCTCGACAGTACTGCAGGCCCCCGATCAGCGAACAGTTGACACGACGGGGGTACGGTGGCCGACGTGACGACGTACCCGTTTCTGTCAGATGAGTGGATCGAAGCGGCGCGGGAGCTCCGAGCCCGGTATGCCGAGGACACGCCGGAGTCGGCGGTGGCGGCGAAGGTCAACGTCGTGGTCACCGACATCGCCCATCGCGACGGCGATTTGGAGGGTCACATCGACACCACCGGCGGTCAGGCCATCATCGAGCACGGCCACCTTGAGGACTCGGAGATGACGATCACCGTCCCCTACCGCGTGGCCCGGGCGGCGTTCATCGAGCAGGACCAGCAGGCGGTCATGCAGGCCTTCTTCAGCGGTCAGATCCTGCTGGAGGGAGACCCGTCGAAGCTGATGCAGCTCATGTCGGAGCTGTCGAGCGGCCAGACCCCGGAGGGCCTCGACGGCGCGACCGGAGAGAAGGCCGTGGCCATCTACGGGGAATTGCTGGCCTTCACCGCCGACGACTGAGGCCCCGGCCCGTCGGCGCGTGGCCGATCGGACGTCGCCGCTGCAGGGGCAGGGCCCGGCTACTGGGTCCTGATGACGACGTCGTCGCCCTTGCGGTGCGCCACCCCGGCGGCGGGGACGGTGCCGGTCACCGGTTGGTTCGGTGGACCGTCGGTGTCGGCGACGTTGAATCCGGCGCCGGCCAGCACGTCGGCCGCCTCGGCCGGGGTCAGGCCGACGACGCTGGGTATCTCGATGAAGGGGGCACCGGTCGACACCACCAGTGTCAACTGGTCGCCTGCGGTGACCGGCGTGTTGGTAGGTGGCGTGGTGTCGACGATGAAGCCCTCGCTGTAGGTCTCCGATGAAGCCTCGGCCTGCGTGACGACGAGCCCGAGGTCGTCGGCCTGGGCCAACGCCGCTTCGAGGGTGAGCCCGACGAAGGAGGGCATGGCCACCGCCGACGGACCGGAGGAGACGACGAGGTCGACGGCGGTACCGCTCTCCACCTGGTCGGCGGCGTCCGCGCCCTCGACCCGGGCCGAGATCACCCGGCCGGCTTCGATCTGGTCGTCGTTGCGTTCGCTCACCACGCCCATCTGGAGGCCTGACCGTTGAAGGACGGCGGCCGCCTCGTCCACGGTGAGGCCGACCACCCGGGGCACCGTGCGCAGCTCGGCGCCGAGCGACACCTCGACCACCAGCGTCCGGCCCTCGGCCAGCGTCTCACCGGCGGCGGGCAGCTGGCGGGTGATCACGCCGGGTTCGGTGCCGTCCTCGCGGCGCTCGGTCACCGTGATCTGCCAACCGTTGGCCTCGGCTTCGACCCGGGCCTCGGGCACGGTTAAGCCGAGGTAGTTGCCGACGGGGGCCAGGTTCGGCTCGACGGTCTGGGTTTCGGGGTCGGAGCCGAGCACACCGGAGGTGAGGAGCAGGGCGATGGCGGTGGCCACCACCAGAAGGGCGATCACTGCGGCCAGGATGGGCCCGGCGAACCGCTTCACCAGGTCGGACTGCTGAGGGTGGTTGCCGGTCTCGGCCGGATCCTCGACGAAAGCGGTGTGGAAGGCCTCGTCGCGTCGGGTCCGCTCGTACCCGGGACGGGGCCCCGGCATCGTGGCGGCATCGGCCGCTCCTCCGTCCTCGGTGGGCAGTGGCCCGGACACGGCGCGGGGCGTCTCGTCGAGGCCGTAGGGGTCGTGGCGGAAGCTCCGTTGGTAGTCGGCGGCGAGGTTGGGGTCGACCTCGGCGTCGGACCGCACATCGGTGGTGCGGGGGCTCGGGATCGGCGCCGGATCGTGGCCCTCGTATCCCTCGAAACCGTCGTCGTAGAAGCCGTCGTCGTAGCCGTAGGCGGCGTCGTCGAGATGGGCGCCGTCGGCGTAGGGCCCGTCGAGGTAGGCGTCGTCGTCGGTGTAGGCACCGGCATCGAGGTGCTCGCCGGTGTAGGCGTGGTCGCCGAGGCCGGTCTCGAAGCCGGTGTCCAGGCCGCCGTCGGTGAGTGGCTCCGACAGATCGATGGGGCCCGACAGCGGGACCGGGCCCTGGGCCGGTCCGTCGATGTCGTCGGGATCGACCACCACGAGCTCGCCGATGGTGAGATCGTCGAAGCCGTCGCCCAACGGTGGCTCGTCGTCGCCACCGGACCGACCGCGAGGCGGGTGGGGGGCGTCGGGTTCGATGGCGCCGTGGCGGCCGGTGTCGCCGAAGCGGCCCCGGGCCTCGTCGCGGACGTCGATGGCGTTGCCGTCGCCGTCGGGTGGCGGCAGGTCGTAACGGGTGATCGTCCCGTCGGAGGTGAACGGTCGGCGCTCGGCGCTGGCCCGGGGTGAGTCGCCGGGACCGGGCGGGGCGCCGACCGGGGTACCGGGCACCGGGTCCCCGACTCCGGGGGCGGCGCCCGCAGAGGTGACCGCCGTGTGGCGGGCCGAACGCCGACGGGCGGCGACGGCGGTGGCGGCGTCGCTGCCGGGCGGTGGGGCGAGGACGTGTTCGAGCGGGAGATCGATGTCGCGCACGGTCTCGGGGGCGGCCGACACCTGGCGACGGTGGGCCGGTGCCTCGGCCCCGTTGGGGCCGGGGGCGGCGCTCGCCGCCGGGCCTGCGGGGGCGGCAGCGGTCATGGCCGACGACGACGTGGCGGCCGGGCCCGGGGCGCCGGCGGGGTCGTCGGCGTGGCCGGTGTGGTCGGCGTGGTCGGTGTGGTCGGCGTGGTCGGTGTGGTCGGTGTGGTCAGCGTGGTCGGCGTGGCCCGGGTGGTCGGTGTGGTCGTCGGCGGGGTCGGTGTGGCCCCCGGTGGCGCCGTTGCGGCCGAGGGTGGCCCCACCGGCGAGCAGGAGGTCCTCGGGGGAGACGGCGGCCGTCTCGCCGGTGCGGTAGGACACGCTCGGCTCCGGACGGTCGAGGGTCTGCATGGCCAGGTCCTCGACCTCGTGCTCGGCCGAGATTCGAGCATGCTCGCCCGATCGACGACGGACGTCCTCGACCGTCAGGGGCGTCACCTCGATGCTGTCGCCGCCCGTGGCGGCGCCTCGCTCGGCGTCGAACCCGGCAACGCCGGGGGTCGTCGATCGGGCCACGCCCTCGGCCGTCCCACCGTTGCGGCCGGTGGTCCGGGTGGGGTCGGCTCCGGTGCCCGGGGTCTCGGCGGTGGTGCCGAAGGCGAGGTCGGCCTGGTCGGGCCGATGGCCGGCATCGGTGTCGCCGCGGTCCTCGGGGGTACCGGTGGCGTCGGCCACGGCGTCGAGATCGGTATCGGGGCGAGGCGATGCTCGGAGATCGTCGGCCTCGTCGCGTCGGTAGTCGTCGTGGAACGGCGCCTCGTGATCCGGCGCCTCCCGGTAGGCGGACCGCCCGAGGAAGCCGCCGACGGCACGGGAGGTGGCGCCATCGTGACTGCGGCCGTCCTCGCCTCGACGGCGGCGACGGCTGTCGGCCCCGTAGTCGAGGTCGGCGTAGGTACCGCGCGATTCGGGCCGGGGCTGGGCCTGGGACCGACTCCGGGGCCGCGGCCGGGCCGACGCCTCGGCTCGTCCGGTGGCCGGGCCGGTGAGCGGGTCGACACCTGCACGGTCCTCGGGTGCGGTGCCGTCGGCGGTGGGGTTCTCGCCTTCTGCGGCCGGTGTGCCGACGCTGCGCCGTCCGCCACCGATCGGGTGACCGGTGTCGGCCCGATGCCCGGGATCGCCGTCCTCGGCGTGGTGGGGCTCTCCACCGTCGTCGGCGTACGTATCGAGCCGCTCGTGGTCGAGGGCGCCGAGACCGTCGACCTCACCGTGATCGCCGTGGTCGGCGGCGGCATCGCCGGTCGTGGCGTGGTCGGCTGCCGGGGGCAGCGTTTCGTAGTCGGTCCCGACGGCGATCGATCGCGGCTCGGTCTCTTCGAGGAACACGCCGAGGGTCGGGTCCGGACCCGCCGTGAGGTGATCGTCGGCTGCGGCGTCATCGCCGTGGTCACCCAGGCGGTAGCCGTGCACGTCGACGTCGTGGCCGGCGTCGGCCCCGTCGCTCGACGGCGGCTGACCGGCACCGGGGACGGGAGCGTTACCGCTCGACTCGCCGACCGCGGTGTCGATGAAGGCCGGGGTGCCGAAGTCGTCGGCCAGATCGACGGCGAGGTGCGTCGGATCGTCGGCATCCCGGTCGGCCCTGGCGTCGGCATCCCGGTCGACGGTGACGTCCCGACCCCCGGCGGCAGGGGTGGGGGCCCCGGCGGAGGTCGCAGCCGAGGCGGCGGCCTCACCGGTGGACGCCGGGCCCGGGGTTGCCGAGGCGGCGGCGGGCGTCTCGGACCCGCCGTCGGTGGCGCAGGCCGAGGTCGCCCGGCGCTCGGCCGAGCGGCGGACGGAGGCGGTGGGCCCGGTACCCGCACCGGCGGTCTCGCCGGTCGACGGTGTCGCCGACGCCGGAGCGGTCGAGCGGGGCGCGGGGGAACGCGGCGCCGAAGTGCCCTTCGACGGGATGCCGGACGCCGACCCGCCGGGTGCCCGTGTGTCGTCAGACGCGTCACCGGCGGAGCGGGCCGAGGCGGCGGCGTCGACCGAGGTGGTACCGGCGACCGAGGTGTCGGGCTTGTCGCCCACCGGCTTGGCGGCGGAACGACCGGCGCCCCGAGCGGCGTCGAAGCGATCGACGCCACCGGCGGGATCGAGAGCCAGATCGATGACCCCCAGCGTCGTGGCGTCGTCGTCCGGCTCGTCGGCAGCGGCCTGAGGCGGGTGATCGTGGGCGATGTCGGTGGCCGATGCGAGCGGATCGCCATCGGGGCCGTCGGCGCCGGGGAGGCCGTCGTGATCGGTGTCCCCCTCGATCGGGTCGCCGTCACCGGACGCCAGGGCGGCGGCGACCGAACGCCGATCGGGTCGTGAGCCCGGCCGGGGGGTGGGGCGGGCCAGGTCGATGACGCCGCTGACCGAGTCCGACGCTCGATCGACCGAGCGGTCGACCGGACGGTCGCCGACCGACATCGAGGACCGACGCCGGAGGTCGACCGGGCTGACGAGCGGGAGACGCTCGGGGCGCGGCAGGTGACGGGCGGCCTCGGTCAGGTTCTCGATCAGCTCGTTGGCCGAGGGCCGGGCCTCGGGATCGGCCCGACCGGCGGGGAGCAGGGCCGGGCCCAACGCACCGAGCTCCTCGATCTCCACCACGTCGCGGTCCTGACGCAACACCATCGTGGCCAGGGCGTTCTCCCGAACCAGGGGAACCCGTCCGGTCACGGCCTCGATCACGGTGAGGGCGAGCGAATACACGTCGGTCTTGTCGCCGATCGAGTCGCCGAGGGCCTGTTCGGGGGCGGCGTAGCGGGCGGTGCCGACGAGCACCCCCTCGGGCTCGGTCCAGGCCGCCTCGGCCACCGCCCGGGCGATCCCGAAGTCACCGACCCGGAGCCGGCCCTCCTCGCCGAAGAGCAGGTTGGCCGGCTTGATGTCGCGGTGGACGATGCCGAACTCGTGGGCGTACTGCAGCCCCTGGGCCGCTTGGAGGGCGATGAGTAGGCCCTGCGACGGCGACAGCCGACCCGAGTGGTCGAGCACCTCCTGGAGCGAGCCCCCCATCAGCAGCTCGGTGACGAGGTAGGCGTCCGGGTCCTCGCCCCAGTCGAACACGGCGAGGAGGTTGGGGTGACCGAGCTGGGCCGCGGCCTGGGCCTCGGCCCGGAAGCGTCGACGGAACCGCTCGTCGCCGTTGAGGCCCGAACGCAGACACTTGACCGCCACCTGACGCCCGAGCGAGCGGTCACCGGCCAGGTACACGTGGGCCGACGCACCGGAGCCCAGGAGGGCCTGCAGCTCGTAGCGGCCGCCCAGGAGACGACCGATGGCGCGGTCGCCGGAGTCGGCCTGCGAGTCGGGCGAGGAGGGCGGGATGTTTGCGGCGGGGTGTTCGAGCATTCGGCAAAACCTCAACTAGGAGGAGGGCCCGCCGAAAAATTGTGATCGCATCCTAGTGGCTCGATGTACCCGACCGAACCCCCGGTTGGCACAATGGCGAGCGTGATCTCTCGCCGAAATCAGCGCCTGTTGAGCGCCGCCCTACTCAGCCTGGCGGGCGTGGCGATCGTGCTCGGAGCGACCTACCAGGGCGAACGCCTGCCCGAAGGGCCGGTGGTCGTCGGAGCCGGTTCGAGCGACAACGATGAGGGACCCACCATCGAAGCGGCCGAGAGCGGCGGGGTGGTCAACCCAGTAGAAGGATGGTTTCCCCAGTCGGGGGCGGGCGCTGCATGCCGCGAACCGGTCGGTGTGGACCTGATCGGGGGCTACGGGGCCACCCTCACCATCAACGGGATCGCCATCGGGCCGGAGGAGATGAACGTCGTTCTCGACGCCGAAGGCAACCCGACCGACGAGGTGACCGCCTCTCGCTCACTGGGTCACTACACGTTCGGCCCGGAGGACGACTGCCCCAACGGTTCGGTGCTGCGGGCGACCGACAACGTCATCCAGGCCTGCGTCTACCGCCTGGTCGAGGGGCCCGCGAGCTGCGTCAGCTCCGAGTTCGCCTTCGACCTGGCCTAGCGCCGCACCGACCGCGGGCCGCCGAGGCGCCGAGGCGCCGACGTCGGGCGGTGACGGTCAGCCGTCCAGGTCCTGCTCCGAGAGCGTCTCGAAGACCTGCTCGACGCAGGACACGATCGCGGCCTCGTCCTGCGGTGACAGCGGGGCGTTCGGGAACCCGCTGACGTCACCGGTGATGAGGAAGTCGTCGGGGGTGCGAATGCCGGTGGCGCGCTCGATGCACGCCGACAACGCCGCGTTGGCGTTCGCCACCCGCTGCTCGTCGAGCTCGGAAAGGTCGTGGTCGCCGATCCCCTGGGGCGTGTCGCCCTCGCCGTCGTCGCCACCTCCGCCCGAGCAGCCGGCGACGATCAGGATGAGGGCGACGGGGAGGGCGACGACGGCCGCCGGTGGGCGGAGGGAGCGGGGTCGGGTCCGGCTGGTCATGATGGGTCTCCTGTGGTGCAGGGCGTGGTGTTGAGCCGGAGGTCGGGCAGCGGCTCGTCGACACGGTCGTCGTTGTGCGCAAGGAAGGAGAAGGCGACGGTTTCGCCCGGCGCCAGGCCGCGGTCTGGTGCGCCCGGGGTGGCAGTCGCCGTCACCTCGCCGGTGCTCACCCCGCCGTTGCTCGCCCCGCCGGTGGAGAGGTCGGCGCCGACGGCCCATCGGACACGCTCGCCCTCGTCGACTCGCCAGGTGAGTTCCCAGGCCTGGAACGGGGTGTCGCCGTCGTTGCCGACGGTGATGTGGGCCAGGTGGGCGCCGTCCCATGCGGCGATCCTCACCGCCACCGAGCAGCGCCTCCCGGGCGGGTCCGCCCCCGTCGAGGGCGACTCCGGCGCCGTCTGGTCGAACGGCCCGAGGAGATAGGGCTCGAGGATCGAGTACTTGGCCCGGTCCACGGTCCGCCAGTCGTCGAGGAGGATGCCACCGGTGTCACCGGAATTGGGGTTGAACGACCAGTAGGTGAAGCCGATGTCGTTGGCGTCGAGGTAGGCGAGCAGGTCCCGCAGCCACACCTCGTCCTCGGCGGCCTCCAGGGTGGTGCCGAGTTCGCCCACCATCACCGGCGCGATGCCGTCCTGCTCGAGGTAGCCCCAGTACCGGTCCCAGACGTCCGGCAGGTTGTCGGGGAAAGCGGGCTCGTCGAACCACGGCTGCCGGTGCACCGAGGTGGCGTACTCGTGCGGTGAGTAGACGACCTTGTCGGCGGTGTCGAGGACGACCGGCTCACGGCCGGCGTCGAGGAGGTTGGCGCCCCACCAGGTGCAGTCGTCGCCTGGGGTGCGATCGTCGCAGTTCTCGCCGTCGGGCTCCTCGACGCCCTCGACGAAGACCAGCCACCCCGGGTTGACCGCATGGATGGCGTTCCCGGCCTCGGTGGCCGCCATCAGCCAATCCCGGCCGGGGTCACCGCAGCCCCAACAGGCCTCGGCGTGGGGCTCGTTGTAGAGGTCGGCCCCGATCACCGTGGGGTTGCCGCGGTAGCGCTCGGCCAGGAGCTCCCAGTCGGTGATGAGCCGCTCCGGTGGGTAGGCCTCGTTCCACCACAGGTGGTGACGATCGCCGGGGCCGAGGGCGTGACGGTCGAGGATGATCTTGAGGCCCCGCTCCCCCGCCCGGTCGATCACGGCGTCCATCAGCTCCAGGCTGGCCATCCCCACGATGTCCGGGTTCTCCGCCTCGTTGAGGCCGTCCGGGGTCACCCCCGGCTCCAAGAGGGCCGAGGAGAACGGAAGGCGGACGGTGTTGAACCCGAGCTCGGCGATCTGGTCGATCAGGTCCTCCCAGCTACGGGTCCAGAGACCGTGGGGCATGGCGTTCGCCGTCTCGAAGCCGAACCAGTTGACGCCCCGGATCGACACCCGGTCACCGTTCGCGTCGACCAGGGCATCACCGTCGGTCGACCAGTAGCCGGCACCCAGCCCGGCGGCAACGGGGATCGCATCACCACCGGCCGAGGCCGGGGTTCGGTGGTCGACGGGGTGGCGCACCTGACCGGTGCCACCGTCGAAGCGGACGTCGGAGCAGCCGTAGAACGTCTCGTCGCTGTCGGACCGCTCCCACACCGAGTAGATGACGTGGGGCCCGGACTTGTCGTCGGGGAGGGAGGCCGACCAGGCGTAGGCCGGTGAGTCGTTGTCGACGTCGACGGCGTTGGGCTCGGTCTGCACGTAGGTGGAGAACGGTTCGTTCTCCAGGTCGTCCCAGGTCAGGGGGCGGGTGGGGTCGTAGCCGTCCTCGGTCACGTACATGCGGAGCTCGCCGGGATGGTCGGCCCAGGCGTTGTACCGGAACGTGATGTCCTCGCCGGCGGTGAGGCTGGTGTACGGCCAGTCGGCCCGGGCCAGGTCGAGGCCCTTGAACGCCGGGTTCCCACCGCTGCACAGCTGCCCGTCGGGGACGAACCCGACCGTCCGACCGGCGCCCTCCGGGCGGAGCACGCCGAACCAGTCCCACAGCTGCTGCTCGCCGCCAGCGGCGATGGCGGCGACGCAGGCGGGATTGTCCGGCCGGAGTTCGCCGTTGGGGCGCTCGGCGTCGACCCGACAGAGGTACGAGCGACTGCCCGGCTCGGTCGGCGCGCCGTGGGCCTCCGACGGCCCGGCGCCCACGAGCTGTGGGAGGACGACGACGAGGACGGAGACCAACAGCGCCAGCGACCGGCGCCGGACGCTCCGCCACCCCTCGATACCGGGGTCGTCCTCCACGGCGTCATCTCCTCGCTCCGTCGGGTTCGCCGCCATGACGAACCTCCCTGAACCAACGGTCCGGGGGGCCGACCATCACGCCGGTCGGCGCGGCCTGAGCCTCGCCCCGGCGGCCTCGACGTCGGCCGACCTGGCTACCCGCCGATGATCGGCGGCAGGGTGGGGCCGGGGATGGTTATCGGGGGCAGGGTGATCGCCTCCGAGAGGGTCACGCCGACGGTGTCGGTCGCCGTCGCCGAGGCGAAGCCGCCACCCGACACGGTGACCTTGACCTCGCACGTGCCCGGAAGCCCGGCGGTGACCGTGAGGCTGGTGGCGGCGTTGGCCAGGTCGGCCGTGCACGGCCCGGAGGTCGACACCGAGCCGGTGGCGAAGCGCAACGGGATGTCGTGCTCGACACCGACCGTGCGGGACTCGCCCGAGATCATGGCCCGTCCCAGTTCGAAGGCGACGGAGGCCGCCGGGGCCCGCACGTTGATCGTCTGGCTGCCGGATGCCGGCTCCCACTCCCCGCTGCCGGGTGTGGCGCCGGTGAGGGTGCAGGTGCCGGCCGAGTCACCCTGGACCACCACGTCGACGAAGCCGGGGCGGCTGCCCTGCTGCACGATGGTGCAGGGGCCCGACACCGAAGCGGTGATGGTGAGGTCCGAGGTGGCGACGATGGCCACGCCGACCACACCGCCGGGCTCGGTGTCGCACGAGCCGCTGCAGTCGAAGGCGATGGCGTCGGTCTTGCCCCTGATCGGCACCGAGGCCTGAGCCGAGCCGGCCTCGCTCCCGCCGGTGGCCGGGTGGGTGGCGCTGATGGTGCAGGTGCCCCGGGCCACGGCCACGAACACGCCCTGGCCCCGATCGTCGCAGGCGCTCCCGGTGGCCCTGATGGTGATGGTCACGCCGGGCTCGGACGAGGTGGCGCTCACCGACACCGCCTCGCCGACGGTGACGACGTCGGGGACGACGATGGTGACCGTCGGGGCCCGCTTGGCCGTGACCGTCACCGACGCGGTGGCGCTGGCGGGGAGGTAGTCGCCGTTGCCGGCCTGGCTGCTGGTGACGGTGCAGGTGCCGGCGCCCACACCGACGATGGCGTTGCCGGCGTCGCTCAGGCGACAGACCGACGACGGACCGATTGTCACCGCCACGCCGAGCCCCGAGGTGCTCGACGCCTGGAAGCCGAGTCGGTCGCCGACGAACATCGTCCGGGCCGAGGGGCTGACGGTGACCGTCTGGTTCTGTTTGACGGTGATCGAGGTGGAGCCGGACACCGGGTTGTGGTTGGTGTCACCGGGGGCGCTGACGGTGACTCGACAGACGCCACCGGCCGAGGTCGAGGCGACGACGGTGGTCGGGCTGCCGACGCTGCAGGGACCGGTGGTGGCGCTGATGGCGGCGCTTGGGCCGGAGGACACGGTGCCCGACACCGTCCGGGACTCACCGGCCGCCATCTCCGATGCCGATCCGCCGGTGACCCGGATGCTGAGGGTGGGGCTGATCTTGGCCACGGTGACGGATCGGGACACCGGGTCGGCGGCCTCGTAGTCGGCGTCGCCGGGCTGGCTGGCCACGATGGTGCACCGACCGGCGACCCCTGGCGTCAGGGTCGAGCCGGCGATCACGCACCCGCCGTCGGTGACGGTGAGGGTCACGGGAAGCCCGGAGCTGGCCGACGCCGCCACCCCCACTCCGGCGCCGCCGAAGGTCAGGTCGGCGGGGCGGGCGAAGGTGATGGTCTGCTCCTGCCGGACGGTCGAGGCCGACGTGATCGAGATCTCGATCGTCTCGGTGACCGGCTCGGTCTCGGCGTCGCCTGTGGCCGAGGCCACGATCGTGCAGTCCCCGACCTCGGTGGCCAACAGGCCGTCGCCGGTGAGGCGGCACGAGCCCGACACCTCGTAGTCGATGGGAACCCCGGCCGAGGAGTTGGCCGGCAGCGGGATCGCCGTGTCGCTCAGCACCAGGATCCGGGGCACGGCGTCGAGCCCGAGGGTCTGGAGGCGGGGCTCGACGGTGACGGTGACGCTGTCGATCGCCCGCCGGTGATCCTCGTCGCTGGCGGCGACGGCCTGGATCACGCAGTCGCCGACGGTGTCGGCCACGAGCGTGCTGGCGCCCTGCAGCGAGCAGGCGCCGGTGGCGGTGAACGTGACCGGCCGGTTCGGGGTGGTGCTGGCTCGGAGCGTGGTCGGCCCGTCGCCGATCCGCAGGGTGGCCGGGGCGTCGAGCGAGATCGAGACCACCCGCCGGGCCGGGCCGTCGATCACCTCGACGGTGAAGACCACGGGATCGGCGGCGTCATGGCGGTCGTCGCCGGGTTGGGTGATCGTGATTTCGCACGTGCCGAGGGCGGTGGGGGTGATCTCGTCGCCATCGATCTCGCACGGTCCGTCCACCTCGAACTCCGGCGGCAACAGCGAGTCGGTCACCACGCCGAGGGGGACGGCGCCCTCGCTGAGGACGAGGGTCTCGATGGGCTCGATCAGGATCGCCTGCTGGAGACGGAAGACGTCGATCTCGTACTCGACCTCGAGCGCGGCCCACGGCTCGGTGGCCTCCGCCGTGGCCGTCAGCCGACACAGGCCGTCGCCGTCGAGTACCAACTCGTCGCCGCGGACGCGGCAGGGCCCGGACACGTCGTAGCTCACCGGCACCTCGCCCGAGGTGACGTCGGGCAGGGGGAACGGGCCGTCGCCGGGCGCGGCTGTCGGGGGTAACTCGAGATCGAGTTCCGGTATCCAGTTGAGTTCCTCGTCGACCAGGACGTCCTGATCGCCGACGGTGCCGACCGGTCGGGCGATCAGGCGGCCGTCCTCCAGGCGCACGAGGATGAACCACTCGACGGCCTCCTCACCCGGCTCGATGACCAGCAGCCGGTCCTCGTCGAAGTCGTCCCACGGCTCACCGACGAACTCGACGCGGCCCATGTCGTCGGGGACCTGGGGCGGCAGCAGCGGGTTGCCGCACTTGCAGCGGACGCGGGGCACACCGAACTCGTCGACGAGCACCATCGAACCCGCCTGCAGGATGGACTGGCGGGGGACGGCCTCGCCGTCGCGGTAGCCGTGGTTGGTAACCCAGGTGTCGGCCAGGAGGCGGACCGGGGTCAGGGTTTCGAGGAAGGCGTCGATCTCGTCGACGTCGATGCCCGCAGCCGAGGCCCACGCCTTGGCCTTGTCGTCGTCCCGGGCCAGGAAGTCGGCGATGAGCTGGGGGTCGCAGAGGTGATCCGAGCCGGAGCCGCCGTAGAGGCCGGGCTCGATGCCGACCCGAACGGTGACGCCGCCGCCGAGGGCGAGCCGTTCGGCCTCACCCATGCGCAGGTCGGGGCTCTCGAGGGTCATGAACGGGTCGTCGCCGGCGACCCCGGCCGGTTCGAGGAAGACCTCGACCTTGCCCTCGGGCACGACCTGGGTCGCGCCAACGCCCACCAGAACGGTGGCGACCAATCCGGCGACAGCACCGATGGCCCAGGGTCCCCTCAAACGCCTGAAGAACATCGACCGCGATGCTACGACAGCGATCCGCTCCAGACTCGTCGGGTAGTTCCGATTGGGACCAATGTCACCGATTCAGACCTGGGCGAACAGCGTGTCGTCGTCGGCGATGGCGGCCTGGCAGGCCGGAGTGGCGTCCGGTTGCAAGACCGGAAAGGCCATGAAGAAGTCGCTGAGCAGGGGATTCAGGATCTTGGTGCAGAGTTGTTGTTCGTCGGCCGTCGGGCAGGGCTCGGACGACCCGTCGGCCAGCTCGACCTCGGTGACGACGCCGGTGGCGCAGAAAAACGTCCGGAGCGAGGCGAATCCGCTGAGTACATGGGTGCCGACGGGCCTGATTTCGGCCTCGTCGACGCACGTCTGGTAGCCGATCTCGAGCTGCCGGACGTAGGCCTCGAGGCGCTCCCGGAAGCCGCGATCCTGCGCCGCCGGATCGACGTAGCCCTCGGGGGCGCCGGTCGGCCACAGGGCGATCTCGTCCCGCAACTGCGGGAGACCGGCGCCGCCGTACGCCGTCTGGAGCGCCACCAGCTGGATCTCGCAGTTGTTGAAGGTGAAGCCGCTGTCGGTCACCGACGTCGTGGGCAGGCCCTGCCCGCTCAGCAGTGCGCTGACCTTGCTCTCCGGATCCTGCAACAGGGTGCTCGCCTGCTGGATCTGTTCGGCGGCGACGGAGGTCGTCGGTCCGCCTGCGTCATCGGCGGTCTCGTCGGTCGGGCCGTCGTCGGGCTCGTCCGTCGAGGGTCCGGCCACGTCACCACCCGTGGTCTCCTCCGGGGTGCTGGCGGTGCCGGCCACACCGTCGGTGTCGCGGAGGAAGGCGAACCAGGCGGCCCCGAGGAGGGCGATCACGGCCACCCCCGCCACCAGCCAGCCCAGGGCGGAGGACCGACCGTCCGGCCCCGTGCCAGGGTGGGGCTGCGGGCCCGCCGGGGCGCCGACGTCGGCGGGCATCGACACCACGGTGGCCGGTGCCCGGCTCGCCTCGGGGGCGACCGAGGTCAACCCCGCCGCCGGAGCCGAACCGGCATCGGGGGCGAGCACCGTCTCCGGAGCGACGAGCCGCCCGGCGAGAACCCGGTCGAGGCCGTCGATGAAGGCGGTGGCATCCTGCGGGCGGTGATCGGGGTCCTTGGCCAACGCCACCTCGAAGAAGCGGTCGAGGTGCGGGTCCACGCCCAGTGCCGGTGCGGGGTGGGTGGCGATCCGGGTGAGCCAGGCCAGCTCCGAGTCGTCGGCGTCGCTCTCGAAGGGCGAGCGCCCGGCGATGACGGTGTAGAGGGTGGAGGCCAACGAGTAGAGGTCCGACCGTTCGTCGCGCAGGTCGACGCCACCGCCGAAGGTCTCGGGGGGCGAATGGGAGAAGGTGTAGGCCATGCGCGTCGACGTCGAACCGCGGAGCCCGGCGATGCCGAAGTCGGTGAGGGTGGGGGCCCCGTTGCGGGCGAGCAGGATGTTGGCCGGCTTGACGTCTTTGTGGACGATCCCCTGCTCGTGACTGCTACCGAGGGCGTCGGCGATGGGCCGGACCAACGAGACCGCCTCCCGCCAAGGCATCAATCGGCCACTGTCGACGAGGTCCTGCAGGGACCCGCCCTCCATGTACTGCATGACGAGGTAGGGGTTGCCGTCGGCGGTGATGCCGGCCCGCATCGGCGTGGTGACGTTGGGATGGCCCGACGACTGGCCCATCAGGCTCCGCTCCCGCTCGAAGCGGCGGACCGCCCCGGTGTCGAGGTCGTGCAGCACCTTGACCGCCACCCACCGACTGAAATCGTCCTCCCAGGCCGCGTACACCGTGGAGAACCCGCCGGATCCGATCCGCCGGAACCCGCTCAAGCCGTCGATCCCGGGGCCGGCCTCAGCCGACATTGCCCGCGCACGTCCGCATCGTGCCTCCCTCCGCCGATCATCGTAGTGGCGGCCGGGGCGAGGTCCGGATCGGGTCGCCCGGCCGACCTCGGCCCACCGACGGTCGGGTGGACGGCCCGGGCTTCCCCTCGCCGTCACGCCCGGTCGTCGCCGCGGGTGGTTGCTACGGTCGATCCATGTCGCCCGGACCGAGTGCCGTACCCCTGTCGTTCGAGTGGGAGGGGCTCCGCCTCGTCGGCACGCTGCACCCGCCGGCCGACGGGTCCGCCGGCACCGGCCGCGACGAAACCCGGTCGGTGGACCGTCGTTGGCCGGCCGTGGTGATGGCCCAGGGGTCGGGGCCGGCCGATCGGGACTGCGGCGGCTACTTCCCGCCGATCCGCGACGCCTTCCTGCGGGCGGGGATCGCCACCTTCGCCTTCGACAAGCCGGGATGCGGCGAGTCCGAGGGCGACTGGTACCACTACGGCCTCCTCGGTCGGGGCGACCAGCTGATCGCCGCCCTCGACCTGCTCCGACACCAGCCCACCGTCGACGCCGATCGCGTCGGGCTGTGGGGACAGAGCCAGGGCGGCTGGCTGGTGCAGCTCCTCGCCGGTGGCCGCACCCCGCTGGCCTTCGCCATCGCCAACTCGGCCCCCACCCTCACCGTCGCCCAGCAGATCCACCACGACATCGAGCAGACCCTCCGTGCCGCCGGACACGGCGACGCCGACGTCGAGCAGGCACTGGCCCTGGCCGACGCCCTCCACACCGCCGCCACCGACGGCACCACGCACGAGGCGGCGACCGCCGAGCTGCTGGCGCCGGCCGAGCAGTACGACTGGTACCGCCACTTCCCCGGGATCGACGGCCCCGACGACTGGCGCCATCTGGGCCTGTTGGTCGGCGAGCCCTTCGACCCCTGCGCCGCCCTCGCCCGGGTCGAGTGCCCGATCCTCGCCGTCTACGGAGCCCTCGATGCGCTACTTCCGCCCTGGCGGGGGGCGGAGGAGACCGGCGTGGCCCTGGCCTCGGCGCCCACGACCGACGCCGCCGTCGTCGTGTTCCCCACCGGCGATCACCGGATCCGCCACGGTGACGGCACCTTCGCCCCCGGCTATCTCGACCTGCTCGGCGACTGGGCCCGACGGGTCATCGGCTGAGCGACCCCGGGCCGTCAGTCCGTGGCATCGCCCCCGCCATCGGCGGCGTCCGCCTCGTCGGGAGGCCCCGCCTCCCCGGCCTCACCCGAGTCGTCGGGGGCGTCGGGGGCGTCGGGGGCGTCGGGGGCGTCGGGGAGCTCACCGGTCTCGAGCAGGGCGACGAAGCCGGCCTCGTCGAGGATGCGGACGCCGAGGTCGGTCGCCTTGGTGAGCTTCGACGCCCCGGGCTCGGTCCCCACCACGACGGCCGTCGTCTTCTTCGACACCGAGCCCGGGTTCTTGCCCCCGCGGCTCTTGATGGCCTGGGCCGCACCGTCCCGGCTGAAGCCGTCGAGGGTGCCGGTGACCACGATCGTCATGCCCTCCAGCGTCTTGGGCTCCTCCGAGGTGGGCGTGCCGATCAGGTTGACCCCGGCCGCTCGGAACTTCTCGACCAGGGCCGCGGCCTCGTCGGTGGCGAAGTACTGGGCCACGCTGTGGGCGATGGTGGGGCCCACCCCGTCGATCGCCGCCATCTGCTCCTCGGAGGCGGCGGCGATGGCGTCGATGTCGGCGAACGACGACGACAACAGCTCGGCCCCCGAGGGCCCGAGGTGCCGGATGCCGAGCCCTACCAGGAGCCGGGCCAGGGGACGGGTCCGGGCGTCGTCGATGGCGGCCCGAAGGTTGTCGATCGACAGCTGACCGAAACCCTCCAACTCCGACACCCGGTCCCAGTCGATCGAGAAGATGTCGCCCACATCGGCGATCAGCTCCTGCTCCAGGAACAGCGCCACCCGACTCTCGCCCATGCCCTCGATGTCCATGCCGCCCCGGGAGGCGAAGTGCTCGATGCTGGTCTGCCGCTTGGCCGAGCACGTGGGGTTGAAGCAGAAGATATGGGCCTCGCCCTCGGGCCGGAGCAGGTCGGAGGGGCATGCCGGGCAGACCTTCGGGAACTTCCACTTCCGCCTGCCCCGAGGGCGGTCGGCGAGCACCGGGCGCAGCACCTCCGGGATGACGTCGCCCGCCTTGCGCACCACCACGGTGTCGCCCACTCGCACGTCCTTCAGCGCCACCTGATCCTCGTTGTGCAGCGTGGCCATCTGCACCGTCGACCCGCCGACGAACACCGGGTCGAGCACGGCGAAGGGTGTGGCCTTGCCCGTCCGACCGATCGACACCTGGATGTCGAGCAGGGTGGTGGTGCGCTCCTCCGGGGGGAACTTGACGGCGATGGCCCACCGCGGCGCCTTGGCCGTTGAGCCCAGCGCCCGCTGGCGGACGAGACGGTCGACCTTCACCACCGCCCCGTCGATCTCGTAGTCGAGGTCGTGGCGGTGCTCGAGCCAGCGTTCGGCGTAGGCCGAGACCTCGGCGATCGTGGCCACCCGCCGCCGCTCGGGATTGACCGGCAGGCCAAGCGAGTCGAGCCAGTCGAGAGCGTCGCCGTGGCCTTCGAGCTGGGGCGCCGGGGCACCGGCCCCACCCTCGACCACCCCGAGCTGGTAGGCCCAGAAGGCCAGGCCCCGGCCGGCCGTGATCGAGGCGTCCTTCTGGCGGAGACTGCCGGCCGCGGTGTTGCGGGGGTTGACGTAGCGGGGCAGGCCGGCCGCCTCCTGCGACTCGTTGAGAGCGTCGAAGGTGGCGATCGGCAGGTACACCTCACCGCGCACCTCGAGCACGGCGGGGGCCCCGGGCCCCAGCGAGTTGGGGATGATGTCGATGCCCCGGATGTTGGCGGTTATGTCCTCCCCCACCCGACCGTTGCCCCGGGTGGCGGCCAACACCAGCTCGCCCCGCTCGTAGCGGATCGAGCAGGCCACGCCGTCGATCTTGAGCTCGCACACGTAGCCGACGGGAGCGGCGGCGTCATCGAGGTCGAGCCCCTTGGCCACCCGCTCGGCCCACGCCTGGAGCTCGGCGGCGTCAAAGGCGTTGTCGAGGCTCATCATCGGCAGCTCGTGGGTGACCGGGGCGAACGTCGACTGCACGGCCCCGCCAACGGCCTGGGTGGGCGAGTCGGCGGTGGCCAGCTGCGGATTGGCCTCCTCGATGGCCCGCAGCTCGCGCACCAGGGCGTCGTAGTCGGCGTCGGGGATCTCGGGGTCATCGAGGGTGTGGTAGCGCTCGTTGTGGTACTCGATGAGCGATCGGAGCTCGGCGGCCCGGGCCTCGATCGCCGTCCCGTCGGCCGCCGGGTCGGGGGCCGTGTCGGGCGCAGCAGAACCTTCGGTCATGGACGGAGCGTACCCAGCGGGCCCGACAGCGTCGCCGACCACTCCGCACCCGGGCCTCCACACCACCCCTGGGGAACCGTCAAGGCTCAAGAAGTACTGGTTCGGTCCGATGAGGGAGCGATGGACGCGACCGAAGAACGACCGGTCCGAGTGCTCGTCGTCGACGACTCGCGGACGATCCGCCAGCAGGTACGACACGCCCTGGAGGACTCCGGCTGCGAGCTCCTCGAGGCCGCCGACGGCGTCGAGGGGCTCGACGTCATCGAGTCGACGCCGGATCTGGGCGTGGTCATCTGCGACGTCAACATGCCGCAGATGGACGGGCTGCAAATGCTCGAACGGGTGCGCGACGGCGGTCACGACGTGCCGGTGGTGATGCTCACCACCGAAGGGCAGCCCGAGCTGATCCGGCAGGCCAAGGAGTTCGGGGCCCGAGGGTGGATGGTCAAGCCGATCGCCCCCGAGCACCTGCGCAAGGTGGTCGACAAGCTGGCGACGGCGGCCCGATGACCCACACCCGCTACGACCTGGCCCGCGAGATCAAGCAGAGCCTCGAGCGGCAGTTCCCCGGCTTCGAGGTCTCGGTCGTCGACGACGCCAAGACCAGCGGCTCGTTCGTCGGCATCGTCGGCGTGCGCGGCCCCGGCGAGATCGGCTCAGGCGGGGTGGCCGCCTCGGCCCCCGTGCTGTGCGCCCTCGTGACCGACGTGCCCGAGACCGAGCTGAACATGCTCGACTGGGCCGGTGAGCTGGCCAACCACATGCTGGGCCGGGTCAAGCTCGCCCTCGGCCCCCGGGCCCGCTCGCTCCGGGCCTCGAGCCCGGTGGTGCTGCCCCACGCCAGCATGGCCTTCACCAGCACCGACACGCTGTACCTGTTCGAGCTGCGCAACGGCGACCACCACTTCATCGCCTGGTTCGACCTCGACCTGGGCGACGCCGATCCGAACACCTGCGCCGAGGAGGACCCCGACGGTCTCCCCGGCCAGATCATCCTCTTCGACTGAGCAGGGCCAATGGACGTACGACAGGGCACATCCGCCCACCCCGACGCCGACGCCGCCGTGGCCGAGGCCACCACCGACTGGCCGGCCGAGCCCCAGCTGCTCATCGCCTTCAACTCCTCGACCATGGACGCCGGTGCCCTCTCGGCCGCCCTGGCCCGCACCTTCCCCGGCAGTCCCCTGGTCGGTTGCACCACGGCCGGTGAGCACCTCGGCGACCGTCATCTGAGCGAGTCCTTCGCCGTGGCCGGGGTGTGGGACTCGACCGTCCGATGGCAGACCTGCGCCATCCGCGGCCTGGCCGACTTCGGCACCGACGACGCCACCGCCGAGGTCGACCGCATGCTGGCCGCCCTCGGGGCCGACCGGGAGACGATGGAGCCGAACGACTACTTCGCCATGCTCCTCATCGACGGGCTGTCGATGCAGGAGGAGCGGGTGACCGGCCTGCTGGCCGAGGCCCTGGAGGGGATCCCGCTGGCCGGCGGCTCGGCCGGCGACGACCTCGGCTTCGACACCACCTACGTCCTCACCGAGGACGGCGCCTTCTCCGACGGCGCCATCCTGGTGCTGGCGGCCACGGGCTCGGCCCAGGTCGAGATCCTCAAGCACCAGCACTACGTCAACACCTCCACCGCCCTGTGCATCACCAAGGCCGACCCGGCGCAGCGGGTGGTGATGGAGATCGACGGCTACCCCGCCCTCGAGGCCTACGCCGCAGCGCTGGGCCTCGCTCCCGAGGAGGTCACCGACGACGTCACCTTCCTCAACCCGATCACCTTCTCGCTCAACGGCGAGATCTACGTCCGGTCGATCCAGTCGATCCGCGACGACGGTGCCCTCGTGCTCTACTGCGCCATCGACGAGGGCATGGTGCTCCGCATCGGCAGCCAGCGAGACATGGCCACCGAGCTGCGGGAGCGGATGAACCGCTTCGACACCGAGCGGGGCCGGGCCGACCTGATCATCGGGTTCAACTGCATCCTCCGATCGCTCGAAGCGGACCGGATCGGCCAGAGTGCCGACCTGAGCTGCATCCTCGGCGAGCGGGCCGACGCCGTGATCGGCTTCGACACCTACGGCGAGCAGCACAACGGACTGCACATCAACCAGACCCTCGTCGCCATCGCCATCCACGACCAGCGAGTAGGAGCCGCAGTATGACGAGCGCGACCACCGAGATCGATTGGGAGCGCCGGGCTCGGGCGGCGGAACGGACCGTCGAGGTGCTCAAGAGCAAGGTCCTCGAGATGTACGGCGACGGCGACTACAGCCCGCTCCACCGTGCCCTGGAACTGGCCAAGCAGCGGGACGAGCGCAACAAGCAGCGCCGGGAGCTGATGGAGGTCCGGGCCGAAGAGTTGGCGAAGCACAACGGTGAACTGGAGATCAAGGTCGCCGAGCGGGCCCACGCCATCAAGGTGATCCTGGACAACGTGACCTGCGGGTTCCTCCGGATCGACGCTGACGCCGTCATCCGGCCCGGCTACTCGCGTTCGTGCGCCGCCCTGTTCGGCGCCGAGGACGCCCTCGACGGACGACGCCTGACCACGTTCCTCGGGATCGAGGGTCGACCGGAGGGGGACGAGTTCCACCTGGCCATCGAGCAGGTGTTCGACGATCTGCTGCCGCCCGAGGTCTCACTGGCACAGATGCCGACCCGATTCGAATCGTCGGCCACCGTGCTCGACGTGCAGGGCCGACTGATCCGCGACGACGACGGCGAGCCCGAGTCGGTGCTGTTCACCATCACCGACATCAGCGAGCTCGAACAGGCGCAGCGGGAGAATCTCGAACGGGAGGTGGTGATCGACATCCTCCGTCAGCGGGTGGCGTTCGAGCACTTCCTGGCCGACGTCCGCGCCATCCTCGCCAGTGCCCGGCTCCACCTCGACGACCAGGCCTACGTCCGCCGGGCCGTGCACACGATCAAGGGCAACGCCGCATCCTGGCGCATCGACACCCTGGCCTCCCGGGCCCACCTGGTGGAGGGGAGCGACACGGTCGATGGCGACGACATCGAGTCGCTGGAGCGCTCGCTGTGCGAGTTCCTGTCGAGCCGGGTCGAGCTGTCCTGGGCCGTCTACGACGACAGCGGTCCCACCTTCGACGTCCCGGCCGAAGAACTCCACGCCCTCCGGGCCATGGCCGAGGACCCCGACCGCCTCGCCGACATCCGGACCTGGGCCGCCGGTGTGCTCGAACGCCCGGTGAGCGAGTTCCTCGGGCCGATCGACACCTTCGCCGACCGGCTCGGTGACCGTCTGGGCAAGACGATCGAGTTCTCCCTCGACGGTGCCGAGGTGGGCGTCGACGCCGAGATCGTGGGGCCGGTGCTGCGCGAGGCCAACCACCTCGTCCGCAACGCCATCGACCACGGGATCGAGGTCCCGGAGGAGCGCATCGGCAAGCCGGCCGAGGGCGCCGTCGAGATGACGGTCCGTCCCACCGACACCGGCTGGTGCATCGAAGTGGCCGACGACGGGCGCGGCGTGCAGGCCGACGCCCTGGTCGACCGAGCCTTGGCCTCCACCATGATCACCGCCGACGAGGCGGCGTCGCTCGACGACGACGGTCGCCTGGCGTTGATGTTCCTCGACGGCCTGTCGACGGCCAAGGCCGCCACCGAGGTGTCGGGGCGGGGCGTCGGCATGTCGGCCGTGCTGGCCGCCGTGCGGCACGCCGGCGGCACCATCACCACCGAGACCGGCGCCTGGGGCACCCGTTTCCGCATCGACCTGCCCCGCAGGCCGGAGCAGCCGGTGGGGGCGGCCACCGGGGAGAGCATCCTCACCGGGTGAGTGGAGACGCCGTGACCGTCACCGCAGACGAGCTCCAGAACAGGCTCTTCGACGAGCACCGTCCCTCCGCCTCGTCGGGGGCGGACGACATGGACGAGGCCAGCATCGAGGACCTCGCGGTACGCGCCTCCGCCCTCGGGGTGTGGGTGCTCGACCTCGAACCGCGGACCTTCCGGTCCTCCGATCGGTTCCGTGAGCTCCTGTGCTCCGAATCGCCGGAGGAGGCCTCGACCATCGACTGGTCGAGCCTGTTCGACCTGGTGCACGACGACGATCGGCACGCCCTCTACGACGGCCTCGACGCCCAGCTCTGCGGCATGTGGCCGCTCGACCTGGAGATCCGGATGCGGGCCGGGAGCGCGAGCCACCGCTGGTACCGCATCAAGGGACACACCCACTTCGCCCCCGACGGCACGCCCACCCTCGTCGCCGGCACCCTCGAAGACGTCACCGTGCGGCACGAGACCGACGAGGCGATCCGCCGATCCGAGGCCGCCCTCCGTCGGCTGTCGGAGGAGATCCGTGAGTCGGAGGAACGGTTCCGCCAGCTCAGCGAGCACATGGAGGACCTGTTCTGGCTGGAGGAGACCGCCTCCGGTCGGGCGATCTACACCAACCCGGCCATGGAGCATCTGCTCGGCCCGCACCTGTCGGCCTTCAACGACGCACCGCGGCGGTGCTGGGGCGCCCTGGCCCACGAGCTCGACCATGAGTCGGTGGCGGCGTTCACCGCCGGCGCCCAGGGCGCCAAGCAGGACGCCACCTTCCGCATCGTGGTCGACGACGCCGTCCGCTGGATCCACGCCCGGACGTTCCCGATCCACGACGCCGCCGGCCACGCCTACCGCTCGGCCGGCGTCGCCCAGGACATCACCGAGGCCCGCAAGTCGCAGGAGCAGCTCCGGGAGGCCCAGAAGCTGGAGTCGATCGGTCAGCTGGCGGCCGGCATCGCCCACGAGATCAACACGCCGATGCAGTACCTGTCGGACAACCTGCGCTTCGCCAAGGACTCGCTGGCCCCGATCTTCGAGCTGCTTGGCCACTGTCGACGCCTCGCCGCCGACGGAATTGACGCCGCCGACGCCGCCGAGCGGCTCCGCAAGCTGGGCGAAATGTACGACGAGTACGACGTCGACTTCCTCACCGAGGAGTTGCCGGAGGCGCTCGGGCAGTCGCTGGACGGCACCCAGCAGGTGTCGCGCATCGTGCGGGCCATGAAGGACTTCTCCCACCCGGGCAGCGCCGACGAACAGGTGAAGCTCGACGTGAACCGCACGGTGGAGTCGGCGGCGACGGTGTGCCGGGCCGAGTGGAAGCTCGTCGCCGACCTCGACCTGGACCTGGCTCCCGAGCTGCCGCCGATCACCAGCTACTCGGGCACCCTGGGCCGGGTGGTGCTCAACCTGATCGTCAACGCCGCTCACGCCATCGGCGACATCGTCGACGGAACGACCGACAAGGGCACGATCACCGTGCGCACCCTAGCCGTCGACGACGGCGTCGAGATCGCCGTCCAGGACACCGGCGGCGGTATCCCCGAAGCGATCCGGGCCCGGGTGTTCGACCCGTTCTTCACCTCGAAGGAGGTCGGCAAGGGGACCGGTCAGGGCCTGTCGCTGGCCTGGGCCACCGTCGTCGACCTCCACGGCGGGCGCCTGGAGTTCGACAGCGAGGCGGGCGTCGGCACCACGTTCCGCATCTCGCTTCCCCTCGACGGTCCCCCGGCCGCCGCCCCGGCACCGCTCGGCGACGACGGGCCGTAGCGGCTCGTATCCCCCTCCCGGCCGCCGACCCGGCACACTGGGCCCATGGGTTCAGCGGATGCCGGCCGATACGGACTGTGGCTGCTGCGGGGGTTGTGGGTGGCCCTTCCGGCCGTGGCGTGGCTGACGTTGGCCGACACCTTCGACGGGCTGGAGCGCCCGCTGGTGGCCGAGGTGCCACTGTGGGCGCTGTGGTTCGGTGGGCTGGTGGCCACCTTGGTGCCGAGCCCGGTCGGGCTGACGGCGTTGCGGCTGGCGGCCCCGGCCCTGGTGACGTGGCCGCTGCTGATCCTGGTGATCGACGGCGGCGGCACCCCGCTGGTGGCGGCCGCCGCCTACGGGGTGCTGGTGTGCGCCGTGCTGTTCGCCGCCGTGGTCGGCGACGTGATGATCAACGGCTCGGCCTACGGCAGCGAACGACGCATGGCGTTGCGGGCACCGGGGTTCGCCCTGGTCGGCCCCATACCGCTGGTGTGGGGGGCGCTTTTCGCCGTCACCGCAGCTCTGTGGCTTGCCGCCGTCGACGGCCGCTGGGCGCTCACCGCCGGTCTGGCCGTCCTCAGCCTGCTGGCGGGGTTCGGAGCATGGCGGATCCTCTACCAACTGGCCCGACGATGGCTGGTGTTCGTGCCCGCCGGGTTCGTCATCCACGACCATCTGATGGCGTCGGAATCGATCCTGTTGCGCCGGACGATCGTGTCGACCCTGGGCCCGGCCACCGCCGAGGGTCTGGCCGACGCCACCGATCTCAGCGGCCGGGCCCCCGGCCTGGCCCTCGAGGTGGCGCTCAAGGAGTCGGTGCCCTTCTCCCGCCGGGTGCGACGCGAGGTCCGCAGCCAGGAGGCCGACCGGTTGGTCTTCACCCCCACCCTCCCCGGCGCCGTCCTCCGGGAGGCCCGGGTCCGGGCGATCAAGGTCGGGGCCGGGGCGTCGTCGACGCCACGCCCTCGACCCCGACCGGCTCCCTAACCGCCGGTCTGCGTTGGCAGTACGCCGTTGGCCTCGGCCAGGCATGCCGCAAAAGCCTGTTCGGCCTCCGGCGGGAGCACATCGGTCTCGACGGGCATGCGCTCGCCGATGACCAGGAAATCGTCCGTCAACTCCGACCCGAGGGTGGCCCGCACGCACTCGGCCATCTCCCGGCTGAGGGTGTCCACCCCGTCGGCGTCGAGCTGTACCACCTCGGTCCGCACGCCCGAGCTGTTGCTGCAGGCGGCCACGGCCGGTGCCAGGACGGCGAGGAGGGCGATCGCCCCGATCCGGCCGGGGCGGACACCCCGTCCCCACCGGCCCGCACCGGTGGGGACGAGGACGCTCGCCGAGGGCCGCGGCGAGGCGCTCATGAGCACGACGTCCCGTTGAGGGTCACGCCGGTGAGGGGCGAGTCGTAGTCGCCGTCGTGGGTGGCGATGAAGCCGAGCTGGGCGCTCTGCCCGGGGGCCAACAGCCCGTTCCACGTCCGGTTGACGGCCGAGGCTCCCGAGCCGTCGGCGCTCACCTCGGCCCCCCACCACTGCTGGAGGTTCTCACCCTCGTTGAACCGCCAGGCCAGGGTCCACCCGTCGACGGTGGTGTCGCCGGTGTTGGTGATGGTGAGGTGGGCGACGTAGGCCGTGTTCCAGGCGTTGACGTCGAGGGTCACCGAGCAACTCCCTACGCCGGGGGTCAGCGTGGGGGGCGCGGCCGGGGTGGTGGTGCCACCGGTCGGGGGCGTGGTCCCCGATACGGGCGGGGGCAGCGGGGTGGGCACGACGGCGGTGCCGTCGAAGGGCCCGAGCAGGTAGGGCTCGAGGATCGAGTACTTGGCCTGATCCACCGTGCGCCAGTCGTCGAGCAGGATGCCGCCGGTGTCGCCGGAGTTGGGGTTGAAGGTCCAGAAGGTGAACCCGATGCTGTTGGCGTCCATATAGGCCAGCAGGTCGCGCAGCCACACCTCGTCCTCGGCGGCCTGGAGGGTGGTGCCGAACTCGCCGACCATCACCGGGGCGATGTCCTGCTCCTCCAGGTAGCCCCAGTACTTGCTCCAGATACCGGGCAGGTTGGCGGGGAAGGCGGGGTCGTTGAACCACGGCTGACGATGCACCGACGTGGCGTATTCGTGGGGTGAGTACACCACCTTGTTCGGCGTGGCGAGGGTGACCGGCTCGGACCCGGCGTCGAGCAGATTGCCGCCCCACCAGATGCAGTCGGGGCTGCTGTTGGGACCGTCGCACGCCGCCCCGTCGGGCTCCTCGACGCCCTCGACGAAGATCAGCCACCCGGGGTTGATGGCGTGGATGGCGTTGCCGGCCTCGGTGGCGGCCATCCGCCAGTCCCGGGCCGGATCGCCGCAGCCCCAGCAGGCCTCGTCGTGGGGTTCGTTGTACAGGTCGGCCCCGATCACGGTCGGGTCTCCCTTGTACCGCTCGGCCAGCAGCTGCCAGTCGGCGATGAACCGCTCGTGGGAGTAGGTGTCGTCGTACCACAGCCGATGGCGGTTGTCGGGGCCGAGGGCGTGTCGGTCGAGGATGACCTTGAGCCCCTGCTCACCGGCCCGCTCGATGATGTCGTCCATCAGCTCGAGGCTGGTGACTCCCTCCAGGCCGGGGTTCGCCGCGTTGTTGATGCCGTTGGGGGTGACGCCCGGGTCGAGCAGGGCCGAGGAGAACGGGAGGCGGATCGTGTTGAACTTCAGGTCGGCGATCTGATCGACCATCTCCTCCCAGTTGCGGGTCCAGAGTCCGTGCGGCATGTAGCTGGCGGTCTCGAACCCGAACCAGTTCACCCCGCGGATCGACACCTGGTCGCCACCGGCGTCGACCAGAGCGTCACCCGAGGTCGACCAGTAGCCGTCGCCCAGGCCCGGCCCGCCGGGGACGGTGGGCATGGGGGCGGTCGGCACGGTCGCCGTCGTGGCCGGGACGCCCGGGGTGGTGGGTGTGGGGGCCACGGTGACCGTCGGGGACGGCGGGGTGGTGGTGGTCTGACCGACGGTGCTGGCGGTCGGGGTGCCGCCCTGTTGGCCGGTGCCGCCGCCGGCTCCGACGCCGATCACCTGACCGTTGCCGCCGTCGAAGCGGACGTCGGAGCAGTTGTAGAAGGTCTCGGCGCTGTCGGAACGCTCCCACACCGAGTAGATGACGTGGGGCCCGGACTTGCCGCCGGGCAGGGTGGCCGTCCACTCGTAGCCCGGGGTGCCGTTGGCGTCGTCCCGGGCGTTGGGGGTGGTCTGGTCCCAGGTGGAGAAGGGCACGGGCTCCAGGTCGTCCCAGGCCAGGGGCTGGGTCGGGTCGTAGCCGTCCTTGGTCACGTACATCCGGAACTCGCCGGGGTGGGCGGCCCAGGCGTTGTACCGGAACGTGATCTGCGACCCGGACGTGAGGCTGGTGTACGGCCAGTCGGCCCGGGCCAGGTCGAGGCCCTTGAACGCCGGGTTCCCGCCGCTGCACAGCTGCCCGTCGGGGATGAAACCGACCGTCCGGCCGGCGCCGTCGCCGCGGAGCACGCCGAACCAGTCCCACAGCTGCTGCTTACCGCCGACGGCGATGGCGGCGGCGCAGGCCGGGTTGTTGGGGATGATGTCGCCGCCCGCGCTCTTGCCGTCGAGGCGGCAGAGGTACGAGCGGCTGCCCGGCTCGGTGGCGGCGCCGTGGGCTCCGGCGGGGGCGACGGCCGTCAACTGCGCCATCACCAGAGCAAGGGTGAGGAGCACGAACGCCGTGATCTTGCTCCGGCGGCGGCGCGGTCCGTCATGACGGGACCTGAGAAACATCGGTCAAACTCCTGAGATCGGCCTCGCACGCTGTGGCGACGAGGTGGTGTGCCCCACGACGGCCTAGGTGTCCGGCGGGGTCGGTCGCGTTCCGCCATCGCCCGAACAAAACTCGGTACCGATTTTCTGGAACGCCCCACCCCGATCTGGACATACACCTGAGGCGGACCGTGCACGGGGTCGGTCCCGGATCCGGAGCGTTCGACATGGCCGATCACGACGGGGCGCTGGGTGGCGGTGGAGCCGCTGGTGGTCGGACGGCGGCCGCGTAGGCTCGGAGACGATGGTGTTGAGGGGCCAGAGAGGGGACGGCGAGGATGCGGAAGCCGATCTCCTCGACTCGATCTACCGGCGCTACGTCGGTGACGTGACGGCGTACGCCCTCCGACGCTGCAGCGCCGACGATGCCGCCGACGTCGTGTCGGAGACGTTCGTGGTGGCTTGGCGGCGTATCGGCGACGTCCCCGAGGAGCCCGCCGTCCGACCGTGGCTGTTCGGCATCGCCCGACGGGTGCTGGCCAATCAGCGGCGGGGCCGGCGACGCCACGGCGCCCTCGTCGACCGAGCGGCATCGTTCCTGCTCCCCCACCTGCAGACCGCACCGGCGGTCGACATCGACGGCGACGCCGACCTGGTCAAGCGGGCGCTGCATCACCTGCCGGCCGACGATCGGGAGCTGCTGATGATGGTGGCGTGGGAGGAGCTCACCCCGAGCGAGATCGCCACGGTGATGGGCCTCTCCGGAAGCAACGTCCGCAAGCGACTCTTCCGGGCCCGGAAGCGGCTCCACGCCGAGGTGTCGCGCCTCGAGTGGGAACGCCCGACCGAATCCGGACACTTACCCCCCGGAGAGGACGACCCCGACACGACAGCGACGGAGGAGGTGACGTCACCATGAGCAGCGAACCCGACGACCTCGTCGACGGACGGCTCGAACGACGGCTGGCCGACGCCGACCCCTACGATCCCGCCGCCCTCGACGCCCACCTCCCGGCGCACGTCGGCGACCTCCTGGTGCGCGAGATCACCTCGTCCGACGAGCCGTCCCTCCTCGACCGTCTCCTCGGGCGAGCCCGTCCCGATCGCCGACCGGTCCGGTCGCCGATGCTTCCGGGGCGGGCGGTGTTCGTCGGCGTGGTCGCGGCGATCGCCGTGCTCGCCGTCGGGATCAACCTCGGTCTGTCACGGACGGCGGAGGAGACCGCCCTCCCCGGCGAAACCGACACACCGGCCGCATCCGAGAGCGACGGAGCGAGCCCGCAGGAGCCGACGACCGAGGCCGTGCCACCCACGCCGGCCCCCGCCGAGGCGGCCGATACCGATGGCGCCGCCGACACCGACGGCGCCGCCGAGTCGACCGAGACCCCGGCCACCACCGCACCCACCGGCGAGGCGGTGGCCGACGCCCCCGGCGACGAGGACGACGCCGAGCCCGCTTCGTCGACATCGTCGGTCACGGCCTCGCCGGCCGGCGACGCCCCCTGCGTGATCATCGACATCGAGGATCTCGACCTCGTCGGTGGCTGGCGGGTCGGCTACGACAACCGGGTGGGCAACGGCGCCTTCGCCACCTGGGAGGGGCTGGCCCCGGAGGAGACGAGCAGCACGCCCGTCGACGTGGTCACGGCCCCGATCACGATCGCCGAGCCCGGCGAGTACCGTTTCACCTGGTCGATGCGCCAGCCGTTCGAGGTGGGCGACGAGAGCGCAAACAGCAGCTGGATCAACCTCCCCGACGCCGCCCGATTCGGCCCGGTCGGGGGCGGCTCCTACGGCGGCTTCGTCGAGGTCGTCGGCTACGCCAAGGGCGACTTCGACTGGACCGCCACCGCCTCCCAGGACGGTTCGCTCAGCCGGATCGCCGTCGAGTTCGACGCCGCCGGCACCTACACCCTGCAGCTGGCGGGCCGGTCCCACGGCCACGAGATCGATCGCATCGTCCTCCACCCGGCATCGGTCGGCCTCGACGAGGTCATCGACGGGCGCTGCGACTGACGCCCCGGGTCGCCCCATCGGCGGCGAGGAGCGGCGCATGGGGGTGCGGTGGGAACGAGGCCCGGCGGGGCCGGGTCGAGGGTCGGCCCCGCACGGCCCTCGTCGGATCGGTCCGTCGGATCGGTCCGTCGGGGCGGGAGGGACGGGGCGGGCTCAGCCTTCGCTGTCCTCCAGCAGGCCGAGCGTCGAGGCCCGGGTGCGCCACCGCTCCCGGGCGAGCACCTGCATGTCCTTGGTGGTGTCGGTCTCGTCGGTGATCTCGAGGCCGAGCAGGGTCTCGATCACATCCTCCAGGGTGGCGATGCCCGCCGTGCCCCCGTACTCGTCGACCACGAGGGCGATGTGCTCGCCGCCCTCGACCAGATCCTCGAACAGCTCCAGCACCGACCGGCTCTCGGGCACGGCCATCAACTCACGGCGGAGCGAACCGACCGGCGTGTCGTGGGCGTCGTCGGCCACCAGGGCCAGGGCGTCGGCCAGGAGGACGTAGCCGGTGATGCTGTCGCGGTTGTCGGCGTAGACCGGGTAGCGGGAGAAGGGCCGCTTGGCCTCGACCAGCTCCTGGACGGTGGTGGTCTCGGGGAAGGCGACCACGACGGTGCGGGGCGTCATCACGTCCGACACCCGCAGGCTCTCGAAGCGGAGCAGGCTCTTGAACAGCCGGGCCTCGCCGTGCTGGAACACGCCCTCCTCGGCGCCGATGTCGGCCAGGGCGGCCAACTCCTCGCGGCTGACGTCGCCGCCCTTCTCGCCCCGGGTCAGCAGCTTGGCGAACCACTGCGACATGAGCACCAGCGGGTAGAGCAGGTAGATCAGCGGCTTGAGCAACAGGCCGACGACCGGGGCCAGACCACGCCAGTAGACCGCACCCAGGGTCTTGGGGATGATCTCGCTGAGCACGAGGATGCCCAGGGTGAGGACGGCGGAGAAGATGCCGATGGCGGCACTGCCGAACACGGCGGCCGCCTCGGCCCCCGCTCCCGCCGCCCCGATGGTGTGGGCCACGGTGTTGAGGGTGAGGATGGCGGCCAAGGGACGATCGACGTCGCTCTTCAGCTCCCGCAACCGACCGGCGGCGGTCGGGTTGTCGGCCTCCAACGCCCCGATATAGGCGGGCGACACGCTCAGCAGCACCGCCTCCATGATCGAGCAGAGGAAGGACACGCCGATCGCCAGCGCGATGTAGATGATGAGCAGGGTGACCGACCCCGACCCGCCGTCTCCGGTACCGGTGCCCACCCCCACCGCAAGTAACTCGTGCATCAGGGGAGCATAACGGCCCCGTCAACAGCGGCCGGGTTTGAGGCCGATGCCCGAGGGCCGAGCGGCCCGCCCACCGGTGGGTCCGGCGATCTCAGCCGGCGCCGGCGGCCTTGGCCAGGCGGTCGAGCACGGCGTCGACCAACGCCCCCGAGCGGGGCGGGATCACCAGGAGCCGCTCCACCCCGGCGGCATCGGCGGTGCGGAACGCGCCGTAGAGTTCGGCGGCGAAGCCGTCGGCCTCGGCCGGCAGCACCTGCCACCACGGCCCGAGATCGAGGGCGGCGCCGGGGATGGCCCCGGCCGTGACGACGCCCACCCGTTGGCTGCGGTCGCCATCGACCAGCTCGGCCATGCGGGCGGCCAAAGCCTGGACGTCGTCGAGAAGTTCGACCGTGGCGGTCGGAGCGTAGTGGGAGGCGAGCATGCCCGAGGCCCGGGACTCGCCCCCTCGACCGTCCACCACCCGGCGGCCGAGGACGGCCGACAGCCGATCGATGGTCACGCCGCCGGGGCGGAGCATCGTCGGCCCGGCCGGGCCCAGCTCCACGATCGTCGACTCGACGCCGACCGTGGTCGGGCCACCGTCGAGCACGAGATCGACCCGCTCCCCCAGGTCGTCGAGCACGTGGGCCGCGGTGGTGGGGCTCACCTTGCCGAACCGGTTGGCCGACGGGGCGGCCACGCCGCCGCCGAAGGCGTCGAGCAGGGCGAGGGCCACCGGGTGGTCAGGCACCCGCAGCCCGATGGTGGTGCGGCCGCCGACCGCCTCGGGCGCCACCCGATGGGAGCGGGGCACGATCACGGTCAGCGGGCCGGGCCAGCACGCCTCGGCCAGCGCCGCCACCTGGTCGACCAGGGCGTCGTCGAGGTCGGCCCACGCCGGGACCTGGGCCACCGAGGCCAGGTGCACGATCAGGGGGTGGCCGGCGGGGCGACCCTTGGCGGCGAAGATCCGGCCGACGGCGTCGGACGATGAGGCGTCGGCCCCGAGGCCGTAGACGGTCTCGGTGGGGAGCCCGATCAGACCGCCGCGGCGCAGCACCTCGGCCGCCGCCTCCACGTCGGTGGTGATGCGGGACCGGAGCGAATCGACGGTCACGGGCGGAGCCTCGGGGTGGCGGCGAGGGCGCCGCCCACCACCCGATCGCCGACGTAGAAGGCGATCGACTGCCCCTCGGCCACCTTGGGCTGCGGGCCGCGCCAGGAGATCACGGCCTCGGCCCGGTCGGGGTCGCCGTCGACGGCCTGCTCGCCGCCGGGGGGAGGGCCGAGGTCGAGGCGGCCGGGGCGGACCGCCCCGTGGGCCGAGCACTGGAAGTCGAGCGCACCGGTCACCGGGGCGTCGGCCCACACCACCTGGCGCAGAGGCTGGGACTCGGTCAGCAGGTGCTGGCGCTCGCCGACGGTGACCACGCCCGCCGGTCGGTCGATGTCGACCACGTAGCGGCGCTCGGCCCCGCCGCCGAGGTCGAGCCCCCGGCGCTGCCCCACCGTCACCAGCTCCACCGACGACACGGTGCCGACCTCGGCCCCGTCGAGGTCGACCAGGCGGGCCGGGGCCAGGGGGATGCGGTCGCCCAGGAACTCCCGGCGCCCACCCTGGGAGTGGATGAAGCACACGTCCTGGCTGTCGGGCTTGGCCGCGGTGCGGAGATCGAGCTCGGCCGCCCGGGCCCGCACCTCGTCCTTGGTCAGGCCACCGACCGGGAGCCACGTCCGGGCCAGCTGGTACTGGTCGAGCATGTAGAGGACGTAGGACTGATCCTTGGCCTGGTCGGCCCCGCGGGCGATGTAGCGGCGGGCGTCGGGCCCCCGGCCCACGGTGGCGATGGCGGCGTGGTGGCCGGTGGCCACGGCGTCGAAACCGAGGGCCTCGGCCCGGTCGAGGAGCTTGTCGAACTTGATGTGGCGGTTGCACTCCACGCAGGGGTTGGGGGTGCGGCCGGCCTGGTGGTCGGCGACGTAGGGGTCGACGACGTGGCGGTCGAACTCGTCGCCGAAATTGAACACGTGATGGTCGATGCCGAGGGTACGGGCCACCCGGCGGGCGTCGTCGACATCGGATACCGAGCAGCAGCCCGAGTCGCTCTCCCCGCCCCAGAGCTTGAGGGTGACGCCGACCACCTCGTGGCCCTGATCGGCCAGGAGGGCGGCGGCCACCGACGAGTCGACCCCGCCCGACATGCCGACCATGATCGACGCCATCAGCTTCGCTCCTGCCGCATCGGCTTCGCTCCCGCCACCTCAGCCCTGCCCTCGGAGACGGGCCACGGCGCCGGGGAGCACGTCGAGGACGGCGTCGACGTCGGCCTCGGTCGAGTCGTAGCCCAACGACAGCCGCAGCGAGCCGGCCGCCAGATGGCGGGGCACACCCATGGCGGCCAGCACGTGGCTCGGCTCCTGGGCGCCGCTGGCGCACGACGAGGCGGCCGAGGCCATGATGTCGTTCTTCTCCAGCAGGAACAGCAGGGCCTCGCTCTCGATCCCCTCGAAGCAGAGGTGGGCGATGTTTGCCGTCTTGTGGCTGCGGTCGGCGTCGGCCCCGACCCCGGACTCGTGCACCCCGTCGACGGCGCCCCTGATCCCCTCGATCAGTCGATCGCGCAGGGCCGTCACCCGGCCGAGGGCGGCCGACCGTTCGGCCACCGTCTCGCTGGCCGCAGCCGCCATGCCGGCGATCCCGGCCACGTTCTGGGTGCCGCCCCGACGGTCGCGCTCCTGGCCGCCGCCGCGCAGCAGCGGGGCGAGGGTCACGCCGTTGCGCACGATGAGGGCCCCCGTGCCCTTGGGCCCCCCGAACTTGTGGGCACTGATCGAGAGCAGGTCGACCGTCGCCGCCGCCTCGGCCAGATCGACCCAGCACAGGGCCTGCACGGCGTCGGTGTGGACCGCGGCGTCGGGGGCCGAGCGCCGCACCACCTCGACCGTCTCCCGGAGCGGCTGGATGACCCCGGTCTCGTTGTTGGCGGTCATGATCGAGACGACCGACACCGTGTCGCCGGTGGCGGCCACCTCGGTGAGCGTCGCCTCCAGGGCGTCGAGGTCGATCCGGCCGTCGGCGGCGACGGGCACCACCCGGCCGCCGAGGTGGGTGACCGGGTCGAGCACGGCGTGGTGTTCGATGGCGGTGGTGACCGGCACACCGCCTGCGGCGTCGATGACACCCCGGATGGCCAGGGCGTCGGCTTCGGTGCCGCCGCCCGTGAACACGACCTGGCCCGGCTCGGCGCCGGTGGCGACGGCCACGGCGTCTCGGGCGTCGTCGAGGGCGTGGTTGGCCGACCGGGCCATCCGGTGGGCCCCTGACGGATTGCCGTAGGTCTCGGTGAAGAGGGGCAGCATGGCCTCGAGCGCGCCCGGTCGCACCCGGGTGGTGGCGGCGTTGTCGAGGTAGTGGGTCACCCCTTCAGGCTACCGACCCGACCCGCCGGGCCCGGTCCGTTATCCCCGGCCGGGGTCCTCGACCCGGCTAGCGGCGTCGGGCGGCGGGACGGCGTCGAGGGGCGGGCCGCTCGGCATCGGCAGGTCGCCGAGATCGGTTGCGACGCCGGGCCCCTCGATCGGCGCCACCGTCGGTCCGGGCCCGGGCGACGCCGCCGGCGGCGGCCCGGTCGGCGGTGGGGCCGCGATCGGCGCGCCCATCGGCGGTGAAGCGCCCACCGCCAGCGGCGGCCCGGTCGGGGGTGGGGCCGCGATCGGCGCGCCCACCGCCGGTGCGCCCGTCGGCGGCGGCGCCGCCCCCAGGGCGCCTTGGCGGGAGCGCTGCTGGTAGGCGTGGAGCAACGATTGGAGGAAGGGCTCTGGCGGCACGTCGGGAGGCCGCGGATTGCCGGTGGCGACGGCCAGGCGGTCGGCCAGATCGACACCGAGGTCGTGACGGGGTCGGGGCAGGAGCTCGGGGGCCCGGATCAGGAACTCCCGGGCCAGGGCGTAGTGGTGGGGCTGCAGCAGGCCGGCGTCGAGCGACAGGCCGTTGGCCTGGACGTCGGGCATCGGGCTCAGCAGCTCCTGGCCCCGGGCCGCCTCCCGGCGGACCTCCCGCCGCCACGTCCCGGCGTTGAAGAAGATGGCGTCGAGGTCGAACTTCGGCTCGCGCACCACGATCGTCCCCGCCGCCAGATCGCCCACTCGCTGGCTACGCCGGGTGACGAGGGCGGTCACCAGGGCGACCAGGCCACCGGGGGCCGGGATCCAGAAGTCGAGCAGGCCGAGCAGGGCCCGGATGGCGGCGTGGCGGAAGCCGATCGGTCCGCCCTCCACGGTCAGCACCCGCAGCCGGAACAGCCGCTTGCCGACGGTGCGCCCACCCCAGAACGTCTCCAGGAGCGCCGGATAGCCCCAGAACACGAGGAAGATCAGGACCAGAGCGCTGACCACGGCCACGGTGGCGTTGACCACCGACAGGAAACCGATCACCACGATCACGCCGATCAAGAGCACGAACTGGAGGAACACGTCGACGGTGATGGCGATCATCCGGGAGGCGATCCCGGCGGCCCGGAACTCGAGCACCACGCCCTCGGGGGTGACCACGGTGATGTGGTGCAACGACCGGGCGGCCGACGGGTCGCCGGCGGTGGGGCCACGGTCGGCGCCCTCGACGGCGGTCCGCTCCAGTGGCGATCCGGCGGTGGTGGTCACGACCGCTAGCGTAGGCGGAGCCCCTTCCCGGTGAGCCTCGCGTGGACCTCGATCACTACCTGACCGCCAACCGTCCCTCCTGGGACCGGCTTCGCCAGCTGACGCGGCAGGCCTCGTCCCGGCCCGGCAGCCTCACCCCCGACGAGGTCGACGAGCTGGTGGGCCTGTACCAGCGGGCGTCGTCACAGCTCAGCTACGCCCGCAACACCTTCCGTGACCCGGCGCTCACCACCGAGCTCACCTCCGTCGTCGCCGGGGCCAACGCCGCCCTCTATCGCCGGACGGGTAGCCGATGGTCCGGTCTCCGCCGCTTCTTCGCCGTATCGTTCCCGGCCGCGGTGTGGCATCTCCGACGTCACGTCGCCGTGGCCACCGCCGCCCTGTGCATCCCGTGGCTCATCGTCGGTCTGTGGTTGGCCGGCAACGAGGAGGCCCTCACCTTCGTCGGCGACGAGACGGCCCGGGCCGCCTACGTCGACGAGGACTTCGAGGCCTACTACTCCACCGGTCCGGCCTCGGAGTTCGCCACCCAGGTCCTCATCAACAACATCCAGGTGTCGTTCACGGCCTACGTGGCCGGTGTGTTCCTCGGCATCGGCTCGGTCGGCATCCTCGCCTTCAACGGGGCCAATGTGGGCGCGGCGTGGGCGGTGTTCATCGTCGCCGGCCAGCAGGGTCGATTCTGGGGCCTGATCCTCCCGCACGGCCTGCTGGAGCTGACGGCGGTGGTGTTGGCCGGGGCCGCCGGGATGGCGCTCGGCTGGTCGCTGGTCGCCCCCGGCGATCGCAGCCGGGCCGAGGCCTTCACCCAGGAGGCCCGCCGGTCGGTGGTGGTGATCCTCGGGTTGATCCTGGTGTTCATCGTCGCCGGCATCATCGAGGCCTTCATCACCCCCAGCCCCCTGCCGACGGCGGCCCGGGTGGCCTTCGGGGTGGCGGTGGAAGCGGCCTTCGTCAGCTACCTGGTCGCCTTTGGCCGAAGGGCGGCGGTGGAGGGTCTGACCGGGCTCGCTTCGGACGATCTGGAGGGTCCGACGGCCCGAGCCGTCCTCAACGTCTGACCGCCCCGGCCGACCGGCTCATAACGCCTGGGCATCGCCTAGGTCGGTCCGCCCAGGGGTGCCTCGGCGGGGCCTCAGCGTAGTGGCCCCACTGGTACAGTACGCCCCCTGCGTACGTGAGAGCAGGAGCACCGTGTCAGTAGCCGAGTTGGATGCGCAGGCCAGTCCCGGTGGCGAGCCGCCCCGGCCCACGACGGGTCAGACCACCCCTCACCGGGTCGACATCGACGGCCTCCGAGCCATCGCCGTCGCCCTGGTGGTCGCCTTCCACATCCGGTTTCCCGGATTCGAGGGCGGCTTCATCGGCGTCGACATGTTCTTCGTCATCTCCGGCTTCCTCATCACCGGCATCCTCGCCGGCGAGTACGAGCGGCGGCAGACCGTCCGCCTGACCCGCTTCTGGGCCCGACGGATCCGACGCCTGCTCCCCGCCTCCACGCTGACGCTGCTGGCCACGGTCATCGCCGCCTACCTGCTGCTGTCGCCCTTCGCCCAGGAGACCACGGCCCGCACCGCCCTCTACGCCGCGGCCTACATCCCCAACGTCTTCCTCGCCGTCGACTCGGCCGACTACTTCGCCTCCGATGTCAGCGGCAACCCGCTGGTCCACTTCTGGTCGCTGGCGGTCGAGGAGCAGTTCTACCTCGTGTGGCCGGTGGTGATGTTCGGGCTGAGCGCCCTGGCCGCCCGCCTGCGTCAGCCCAAGGTGGTGCTGGCCGGTCTCATCGCCATCACCCTCGTCAGCTTCGCCCACTCGGTGCAGCTCACCAACGACGCCTCGACGTGGGCCTACTACTCGCCCTTCTCCCGGGCCTGGGAGTTCGCCATCGGCGGCATCCTGGCCATCGCCGCCCCCGAGGCGGGCAAGCGCCTGTCGGTGGCCGCCTCCACAGTCATGGCCGGCGTCGGGTTCCTCGCCATCGCCTACGCCCTGCTGACGATCGACTCCAGCACCCCCTTCCCCGGGTGGAACGCCGTGATCCCGGTGGTCGGCACCCTGCTGGTGATCGCCGCCCGCCTCGGCCCCAAGAGCCCGCTCGGCCTCCCCCTGGCGCTGGGCCCGACCCAGTGGCTCGGGCGGGTGTCCTACGGCTGGTACCTGTGGCACTGGCCCTTCATCGTCATCGCCGAGCTCTACTTCGGCAGCCTGTCGGGCCCGGCCCGCATCGCCGCCGCCCTGGCTTCGCTGGTGGTGGCCGACGTGACCCACCGCCTCATCGAGAACCCGGTGAGGTTCCATCCCCGCCTGATGGCCGCCCACCTCCCCAACTACGGCCTGGCCGTCGTGCTGCTGGCCGGGTCGCTCACGATCGGGTGGGCGGCGCTCAACTCGGCAACCAGCGCCCTGGACGAGCCCCGGTACGAGGAGCTGCTGGTCGCGGCCGAGGACGGGTTCAGCACCTTCGAACGTGGCTGTCAGACCAACGACGCCGAGCACATCATGACCGAGTGCGTGTGGGGCGACCCCGACGGCGGCCGGACCGTGCTCCTCGTCGGCGACTCCCACGCCGAGCAGTGGATGCCGGCCCTCGACGCCATCGGCAGCACCAACGGCATCCGGATCCTGGCCCGGGTCGTCGCCGCCTGCCCGGCGATGGAGGTGGGCGTCGGTTTCGCCCCCGACCCCGGCCTGTGCGCCGAGACCCAGGCCGCAACGGCCGAGGTGGTGGCCGCCATCGAGCCCGACGCCGTGGTGGTGAGTCAGGCCGCCGCCGCCATCGACGTGCTCGACAACGCCGCGTGGGCCGCCGCGTCCGAGACGCTCCTCACCGAGCTGGCCGACCAGGGCGTGGCCGCGGTGTGGATCCACGACACCCCGACGCTCGGCTTCGACCCGATCGAGTGCCTGGGGAGCAGGAGCGAGGCCACCTGCACCCCCGATCGGTGGTCGTCCACCAACTTCGCCGAGGAGGTGCGGGCCCTCGACCAGCCCGCCATCGACGCCACCGGCGCCTTCAGCTACAACCCGCTGGAGCAGCTGTGTGACGACGACGTCTGCCTGCTGCGGTTCCGTGATGTGCTCGTCTTCCAGGACGACAACCACATCACGACCGCCGCCTCCCAGGCTCTGGTGCCGGACCTCGAACCGGTGCTCCTCGCCGCCCTCGGCTGATCCGGGCCCGTCGACCCACGCCTCCGCCCGAACGGGGGCCGAAATCCAGGCCGACGACCTACATCTTCGCGCCCTCCTTGCCGATGTAGATCACGAGGGTGAGATGCGGTTGCCGAGGAGTCAGCAACCGGTCGCACCTGCCGCCTACCAGTTGCCGCCCGTCGTGGCGCGCGTGAAGGAGCAGCACCAGTGTCTCTCGACGACATTATGAACGAAGCCATGACGATCCAGGGCGCCGTCGGCGTGGCCCTCGTCGACTACGGATCGGGCATGGCCCTGGCCACCGCCGGTGGCGGGGGTCTCGACCTCGAAGCCGCAGCCGCCGGCAACACCGAGGTCGTCCGGGCCAAGATGGCCACGATGGCCACCCTCGGTCTCGACGACTCGATCGAGGACATCCTGATCACCCTCAGCTCCCAGTACCACCTGATCCGCCTGGTGCAGGGCGACGGCCAGGAGGGTCTCTTCATCTACCTGGCCCTGAACCGGTCGACCGCCAACCTGGCCATGGCCCGTCGTCAGCTCGAGAAGCTCGAGGGCAGCGTCACGGTCTGATCCCGTCACGGTTCGAGGCGTCGAGGCACGAGAGGAGCATCGAATGACCGACACGTCGGTACCCGTTCGGTTCGACTTCAAGATCATCGTGGCCGGCGCCTTCGCCGTGGGGAAGACCACGCTGATCGCGACGATTTCCGACGAGCAGGTGGTCGGCACCGAGGTGGGGACCTCGGGTGCCGAAGCCTCGGTCAAGGAGACCACGACGGTCGGCATGGAGTACGGCACGTTTGCGGTCGGGGGCGACGACGTGGAGGTTGAGCTCAACCTGTTCGGCGTCCCCGGCCAACCGCGCTTCAGCTTCATGTGGGACATCGTCTCGCAGGGCATGGATGCACTCCTCCTCCTGGTCGACGCCCAGCGGCCGGAGACCTGGACCGAGGCCCTCGGCGTCGGTCGACACTTCCGGCGACAGCGTCACGTCCCCGTGGTGGTCGCCATCAACCGCACCGACGACGTCGACGCCGCCGTAGCGGCGATCCAGGCCGAGGTTCCGATCGAGGGGGCGCACTACGTGACCTGCGATCCCCGAGACACCGAGAGCGCCCGGGCGGCCGTCATCGAGGTGCTCTATCTCCTCCTCGACCAGCTGGAGGACGACGAGGGCGAGACGGGCGACGGCTGAGCCGTCGCTTCGACCACACACACAGATCCAGCGAGCAACCATCCGAAGGGGGAGAGGGAGCGACCGTGAGGACCACGGCAACGGCACCGAGCAGGGCACAGATCCAACGGGAACGCGTGCTGAGCAGATTGATGCAGAACGTCCCCCACATCTCGGGCGCGCTCGTCTCCTCCGCTGACGGGCTCCCGGTGGCGTCGGCCCTGAGCCACCATCAGCCCCAGCCGACGGCGGCGGTCGCCGCCTCGTCGCTGGCCCTGGGCCAGCGCCTGGTCGAGCTGCTCGGCAACCGCCCCCTCGACGAGTTCGTCGTCCGATCGGCCGACGGCTTCGTCGTGATCTACTCCCTGGGCTCGGACGGCTCCCTCACCGTCCTGGCCCGCCCGGAGGCCAACCTCGGCCTCCTCCACATCCAGGCCCGCCGGGTGCTCAGCGAGCTGGCGGCCATCGTCGACGAGCCCCAGCTCATCTGACCCGGGTCGAGGAGCGACCGATGTCATCAGCCAACCTGATCCCGAGAGGCCATCTGCAGCAGGGCGATCTCCTCGACCTGCTGTCGCAGGCTCGCACCGCCCACCTCTACGGCACCATCAACCTCGGCGATGACGTGACCCTGACCTTCGTCGACGGCCGGATCGTGGCGCGACCCGAGGCGGGCGAGTCGGCCAAGGGCATCGACCGCCAGCGAACGGCCAACCTCCTGGCCGGACTGGCCGAGTCCTACACCGGTTGGTACTGGATCGGTCCGATCGTCGACACCCCCGGCGCCCACGAGCTGCCGGCCTATCAGGCCATCGCCCTCCTCCGGCAGGCCCAGGGCGATCGGCCCCCGTCCACCCGGTCCGAGGACCGGACCGCCGCCGACACCTCGAAGCCGACTCGGGCCACACCGCCGATACCACCCCCGTCGGCCCGCCTGGCCCCCGAAGCGTCGACCTCGACCGCGGATCACCCCGACGACGGGAGCGCACGAGCCCACACGGCGCCCAACGACACCGCGCCCGAGGCGCCGACGTCCGACGACACGGCGCCCAACGACACCGCGCCCGAGGCGCCGACGTCCGACGACACGGCGCCCAACGACACCGCGCCCGACGGCAATGGGTCCGACACCACCACGGTGCCAGGGTCAGGGGCGTCAGGGGACTCGGTGGCCGCCACCGATGGGGAGCCCACAGAGGCCCCGGCCGCAGACGACGCGCCCGGCGCGTCCACCGAGGCCGCCGAGGCCGAGGCCTCCCCGCCCGGCCCGGCCACGACCGCCGACCGGGCGGCCACCGGCGACGCCGGCGATCCGGCCACCACCACCAACGCCACTACGGCCGACGGCGACGGCGACGGCGACGGCGACGGCGACGAGATCGTGGCCCGACGCTCGTCGACGGTGGAGGAGATGCGGCGCCGCCGCAAGGATCTCCGCTACCGGGGTGAGCACAGCCGCCGTCGCGATGACCGACCGGTACCGGGTAGATCGATCGAGACCGCCTCGGCCATCGAACGGCTCCTGGCCGCCGACCCCGACCTCGACGCCCTCGACGAACTCGAACCCTTCGAGCCCCCGACGGTCATCGATCCCGACGAGACCCCGACCGCGGCGCCGGCGACGTCGGAGCCGACGGCGCAACCCGAGCGGGTCGACAACACCGCCCCCGAGGCCACGACACCCCGACGTGCAGCCCCGAACCCACCGGCCGCGCCGCAGGGAGACGAGGGTGACGACGAAGGACCCGCCGACGCCAAGAACCCGACCCGCAAGACCGCCCTCCGCAAGTTGATCCGCTCCCTCGTCAACTGACCCGCTGCGCACCCGAGCGCTCGAACCACGAAAGGCCCCACGTATGCCAGCACCGTCGTCGTCTACGGAGAACACCGCGCCGGTGATGTTACGGGTCGGTGCGTGCGGACCACCCGAGGCCGGCAAGGCGACGACGATCGAAACGCTCGGCACCGAGCTCACCCACGCCACCCTGCTCGACGTCCCCGGATCGCGGGCCCACATCCGGTGGCTGGAGTACCTCGGGGGTCGCCACCGCAGCCGACCGATCCACACCCAACTGCTCGCCGTCACCGACGACGCCACGACCTCCAGCAGCGACCACGTGTTGCGGACCAGCGATGCCGTGCTCTTCGTGGCCGACACGACCAAGGCCGGGATCGACGCCAGCGCCGCCATGCTGGAGCGGGTGCGGGCCTCGCTGGCCGCCGGCGATGAGGGCAGCGCCACCATCGTGGTCCAGGCCAACAAACGTGACGCCGACGATGCCCTGCCCATCGACCAGGTGCGGGATCGGCTCGGTCTCGGACCCGACGCCCCGCTGGTCGAGACCGTGGCCACCCAGGGCTCCGGCCTTCGCCACGTGTTCGTCGTCGCCGTTCGCGCCGGGCTGGCCCGCCACGGCGATGGCGACCGCAGCACGACGTTCGAGGCGACGCCCGAGGAGCTGGTGACCGCCCTCACCACGCCGACCCCGCCGACCAAACCCAAGAAGCCGGCGGGGAAGAAGGCGGCCCCCAAGAAGCGGGCGGCCAAGAAGAAGGGCGCCCCGGAGTCGGCGCCCGAAGGCGTCGACGGCGCGTCGCCGAACACGGCGGCCACCGAGGGGTCGGCCGCCGACGGCCGGAAGCCACGCACGAGCCGGCCTCCCCATCCCGACGAGGTGCTCGCTGCGGACAGCGGCGTGGCCACCCTCGTCGACCCGCCGACGGTGCCGGCGACCTGGGTCCCGCCGACCGAGCCGGCCGCCGACGTCGACCCATCAGCCGCCCCGGCCGGTACGGATCAGCGGCCGGCCCCGAACCGACGGTCGACCGACAAGCCGAGCGACGACCGGTCGACCGAGGAGTCGAACGAGACCGAGACCGAGGCCGTCACGGCGATCGCGGCACCGACGGCACCCTCGGCGACCGAGGCCGGAGCCGACCATGGGACCGACGCCGAGGCCCCGGCCCCGCCACCGCCGGGGCCCGACAGTGTCCGTTTCGACGCCCCGCCGCCCGCCGAGGACACCGAGGCAACCAGCGGGACGGCGGACACGGGCCAACGGGGCAAGGGCGCAGGCCGACGCGGTCGGCGCTAGCGCCCCGGTTCCCTACTCGTCGCCCCCGAGTCGCTCGGGCCCACCGGATCCGGGCCCGCCGCCAGCAGGGTCGGCCCCAGCAGGATCAGCGCCACCGGGGCGCTCCGGCTCGTCGGGGTCGGGATCGCCGCCGTCCGAGCGGGCGGGGCCGGGGCGGTCGGGCCGACCCTCGGTGGCCAGCACCTCACGGATCCGTTGCACCAGGCCATCGAGCTGCGTCGAGGCGTGCCGACGGGCGGCGTCGGACAGCTCGGGATCCCGGCGCGCCTCGTCGGTGGCCTGATCCACGAGGCGCTCCAACGCCCGATCCGTCGCCTCTTCGTCCACGCCGCTCCCGCCGGTTGTTCCGCCCACCCAGTGTGGATCACGGGACCGGCCGGGTGAGCCGACGATCTACCCACCCTCCTGGGCCGAACGGCCCACCGGCCCACCGGCCGGACGACATGGGTGTCAGTGCCGGTGGCCGCCGTCGATGTAGTGACGGGCGAGGGCGTCGCCACCGAAGTCGGCCTCGAGGTCCCGCCAGACGGTGTGGACGTGGTTGGCCTGCCGGGCGGCGTTGTCGTACTCGATGAGGAGCGGGCCGCCCTGGATCCGGTAGTAGTGGGGTTCGCCCGGCTGGAGGCCGCCGGCCCACAGGAAATGCAGCTGGTCGAACGACGCCTGCACCTTCGCCAGTTCCTCGTCGGCCACGTCTTCGGGGAGCCGGTTGAGGTAGAGGCCGAGCAGGGCGAGGAGCATCTCGCGCTGGTCCTTCTGGAGCGCCGTCGCCGCCAGCCCCTTGGGCCTGGTGGTCAAGGCCAGGGCCTCGGCGTGCTCGGCGTCGTAGCCGAGGCCTCGGTTGAGGTTGTCGCCGAGGGCGGCCATGGCCCGGAGCAACTCCCCCTCCAGGCGACCACGCCAGATCTCGGGCAGGGGCAGATCGCGATCGCCGTCGCCGACGGCCGGCCGGTTGGCCCCCAGCAGGTCGGGTGGTGCGATGGCGGACAGGACGGCGGTCGACCGCTGGGAGGCGTCGAGGCTGAGGGCGAGCTCGCGGCCGAGATCCTCGACGCCGCCGAGAGGCCGGTGCGGGTGGGGGCCGAGCAGCGGGGCCGACGCCGGGTCGGCCCCCATGAAGAGCGGCGTTCGGCCGACGACCTCGCCGTCGATGATCGTGGCGTGCAGCGACAGGTGGTGGCCCCCGAACCGCCATCCCCAGGTACCACCGGGCACCGGTTCCCCGAACACCGACACCCAGTACGCCAGCGGGTCCCGCCCCCGATCGCGGTCCATGTCCGACCGCCAGCCTTCGAGGTGGTCGAGCACGTTCTCCAGGCCGAGGATGGCGGCCACCGTCACGTAGCCGGGCCTCGACAGCAGCTCCCCCAGGACCCGGTGGACCAGTCGATGCTGGGCCACGTTCATGGCGTGCAACGGCAGGCCGCCGTGATCGGTTGGCGTGTAGTACCAGCGGCGCCGTTCGTCCTCGGCCGGGAACGGCCAGGTGGCGGTGGCCCGCTGGGCGTCGTCGAGCCCGGCCAGCAGGTGGCCGACGGCGGTCGACAGGCGATCGGCCCAGGCTCGGGTTGCAGCGGTCACGGTTCCAGGCTCGCTCAGTCGCCCGGCCGATGCAGGCCGAAGACCAGCTCCGGGTCGCCGACACGCCAGGTGCTGGTGACCTGCGAGCGCTCGCCGATGGCCTGGGTGCGGGCCAGCAGCCGACGGCCGAGGTCGAGCTGGGTGCGTTCGTACCGAGCCGTGGCCGCCTCGACCGAGGACTCGGCGGCGATCGCCTCGACCAGCCGCCAGGCGTCGTCGGCCGCCTTCGCCGTACCGGCCGCAGCGTGGGGTCGAGCGTTGAAGGCGGCGTCACCCAAGAGGCAGACCGGGCCGAAGGCCATCCGGTCCACCTCGACGTCGTACACCACCTGCACGAACGGCTCGGGGCAGCGGGTCACCAGCTCGGTCAGCGGCGGGGGCAGCACCCGCTCCGCCGTCGCCCACAGTTCGTCCCGGTGCTCGTGGGCCAGCATCCCGGGCGGCACCGACAACGATCGTCGGTGCCCGTCGACGTCGGTGAGCACGCCGTCCAGCTCCTCGCCGTCGGCGTGGTTTCGGTACCAGACGAAGTTGGCCAGGCGCTCACCGGCGGCGACCGATCCGTCGGCGGCGGGGATCGGGTAGGCCAGGATGTGGCTCTGCGGGTAGACGAAGTACGTGATGCCGTCGTCGATGATCCGCTGCGTCGCCGCCGACAGCCGGCGTTCGGGAAAGGTGCCACGCCAGGCCGCATACCCGGCGTAGCGCTGCTCGACCGAGGGCAGGAGCTGCGACCGTGCGGTGGAACCGATGCCGTCGGCGCACACCAGGAGGTCGACGGTGGCCGCAGCGCCGTCGGCGAAGTCGATGGTGACCCGACCATCGGCGCCGGTGGCGAACCCCACCATCTCCCGGCCGAGCAGGTAGCGGTCCTCGCCCGAGGCCGTCCGTTCCCAATGGGCCAGCAGCAGTCGATACACCGTCGTCCACGAGCTGAACAGGTAGTCGTGCGCTTCGACGTCGGTGACCGAACCGTCTCGGTCCAGGTAACGGATCTCCGATGTGGCGACGGCGATGTCGGACAGCGTCACCCCCGCCCGCTCGACCAGGTAGCGCGAGGTCGTCGGCAGCAGGCCGATGCCCGCCCCCCGGGCGACCAACGGTGTCGCCGACCGCTCGAAAACGCTGACCCGGTGCCCGGCATCGCGCAGCAGGCAGGCCGCGGTGAGGCCGCCGACCGAGCCGCCGACGATCCCGACGGACAGATCCTCCACGGTCCTCGACTACGGCTGGCCGAAGGTGGCCAGCTTGTCGACCCGGCACTCGAAGAGCACCCGCCGCTCCTCGATCGACGGGTCGCGCAGGCCGTACTCGTCGCCCTCACCGATGTACTTCTGCCAGATCCGGTTGAGCTGGGCGGTGACGCGCTCACCCTCGTTCGGGTCGTCCTCGCTGATCTCGCGCTCCACCGTGACCTTCATCGACATCCAGTGGTACATGTTCTCCGGGTTCATGATCATGATCGTCACCTCGGGGGTGGACCGGATCCATCCGGTCTTCCTCCGGTGCTCGGCCACGTTGATCAGCACCTTGTCGCCCTCATAGTCGAACCACATCGGCGTGACGTTCGGTCGCCCGTCGCCCCCCATCACCGCCATCGAGCAGGCGTAGGGTTTGTCGATCAGTTGCTTGTAGATCGGGTCGAGGTCGCTCAGCGACGAGATCTCATCCTTGGATCCGACGGAGAACTGGTTGGCCTGTAGGCCGTTGGCGACATCGAGAAATCGCGAGACGATGATGGACATGGCAAACCCCCTCGTTGGCGAGGGCGACCGGGACGGCCGCCCTCCGATGCGACGAATCTAGGCGGTCGTCAGGTCGGAGTCAGAAACGGTGGCGCACCGATCGATCAACCGCGGGTGACCGTGAGCAGGTGGCGGTACGGCGTGGGATCGATACGGGCGTCGATCAGGTGTCCGCCGCTGACGCCCCGGCTCGACGCGCGCTCCAGCGCGGCGCCGAGCTCGTCGGCGGTGTGGACCGTGGTCGCCGTGAGGCCCAGTCCCCGGGCCACGGCGGCGAAATCGATCGCCCCGTAGCGGACGGCATCGGGGCCGCCGTGGTCCGCCCCCTGCTTGATCTCGATCAGGCTCAATGCGGCGTCGTTGAACACGACGACCGTGATCGGCAGGTCGAGACGGGCCACCGTCTCCAACTCGGCCACCGCCATCGAGAGCCCACCGTCACCGGTGAGCGCCAACACGGCCTCGCCGGGGCGGGCCAGCGCCGCGCCGATGGCGGCGGGCAGGGCGTAGCCCATCGTGGCCAGACCGTTGGAGATCAGGAGCCGCAGAGGTTCGACCACCGGCCACAGCGGCATGATGGCCAGGAAGTGGGCCCCGGCGTCGACGGTGACCGTCCCGAACCGGTCAGCGGTGGGGACGGCGGCATCGACGAGCTGTAGCGGGCCGAACCCCCCGGGCTCGGGGGCGGGAGCCGCTCGCAGCGCGACCCGCACCGACTCCCGGTGGATGGCCCCCGCTGCCGGGTCCCAGGCGCCGGCACCGTCGGCGGCCGGGCGGTCCAGCAACCGTTCGACCAGCGTCGGCAGCTCGCCGACGAGATCGTGGGTGATCGGGTGGTAGGGGTCGGCCAGAGGCTGGGAGGAGAGGCGAACGACGTCGGCGTCGTAGGACCACGGCGCCGGGACGGGCTCGACCGGGTCGAGGCCGACGACGACGATGAGATCGGCCTCGTCGAGCAGGGGGCGTTCGCTGGCGGCGTTGGTGAACAGTCCGGCGGCGTTGGGGCCCTCGGTCGGCACCAGGCCGACGGCCTGGTAGGTGGTGAGCACCGGACAGCCGAACCGGGCCAGCAGCGGACCGACCGACGGTGCGGTGGCCGCCGCCTCCACCCCGGCCACCACCACCGGCCGGCGAGCGGCGGCGAAGCGCGACCGGGCGGCATCCAGCGCGGCGTCGTCCGTGGACCCGGACGGGGCTACCGAGCGAACGCCGCCCGTCGGCGGGTGGACGTCGGCCGTCGGGTCGTAGTCGAGGTGGACGGCCCCGAAGGGCCACCTACACGCCTCGCCGATCACGGCGATCAACTCCTGGTCGGACCACCGGTCGGACACCGTGGCCGACACCTTGACCGCGGGCGCCAACATCGTCCGCTGGTCGAGTCGCTGGTGGGCCACCCGCTCGGCGGTGGCGGCCGGCACGCAATCGGTGACGATCACCAGCGGCGCCCGATCGAGGGTGGCCTGGGCCGCCCCGTTCACCGCCGACGCCGCGCCGGGCCCCCGGGTCACCACCACCCCCGTCGGGGCACCGGTCAGCAGGCCGTGGGTGGAGGCCATGATGGCGGCCGCCGTCTCGGTGTGGGCGAGGACGAACCGGTGCCCGACGGCGGTTGCGGCCCCGACCACATCGAGGTTGGGCCCACCGCCGGGAACGCCGAACAACGTGTCGACCCCGTGGCCGTCGAGGGCGGCGACCAGGCGTCGGTGCAGACCGGCGTCCGAGGCGCTCACCGGCACGGCCCCCCGACGGGCCCCGGCGCGCTCGGGGAGCGACGCCGACCGGCCCCGAACCGATCGCTACAGGCGACCGCGGGCCTTGGCGTCGAGGTAGGTGTCGCCGAGGGCTCGGGCGAAGTCGTCGGGCTCGGCATCGACGACCACCGTACCCAACCCGCGGAGGCGGGCTGCCAGTCGCTCCCGTTCGGCCAGGGCGGAGATGGCCGAGGCCCGGAGGAAGGCGCCGTCCTCGTCGCCGGTGGTGGTGTGCGACCAGTAGGCGACGTCGGGATCCCGGACGGCGGCGACCACCACCACGTGGGTGCGGATCAGGAGGGGCAGGGCGGGGAGGAGGAACTGCTCGACCGGCTCGGTGACCAGCTCGGTCATCAGCACCAGGAGGCTCCGCCGACGGAACCGGCTCAGCACGTGGTTGACGGCGAGGTGGTGGTTGGATTCGGCCAGGGCCGGTTCCAGATCGAACAGCCGCTCGCTGATCGTGGCCCGTTGGGACCTCCGGTTCGAGGGCTGGATCGAGGTGGTGACCTCCTGGTCGTAGGCCATCAACCCCACCCGGTCGCCCAGCGCCGTCGCCAGTTCGGCCAGCAGCATGGCCCCGTCCATGGCGAACTCGAGTCGGGGCACGCCCTGCACCCGGCCGGCCATGGTCCGACCGGAGTCGAGGAGGCACAGCACGGTCTGGTTGCGCTCGGCCCGGTAGGTGCGGACGATCGGCCGCTGCGACCGGGCGGTGGCGGCCCAGTCGATCCGACGGGTCTCGTCGTCGGGGGTCAGCTCCCGCATGCTGTCGAACTCGGTCCCGCCGCCCCGTCCGGCCGCCGAGCGAAGGCCGGCATCCAGGATCCGGGCCCGGCGGATGGCCAGCTCGGCGTCGCGGGCCGAACGGAAGGGCGGCAGCACCTTTAGCGTGGTCGGGGTGTGGCGGCGATGCTGCTTGTGCATCAGGCCGAGCGGCCCGGAGGTGCGGACGACCAGTTCCTGGGGCTCGAACCGTCCCCGCCGGGTGGGGGTGAGGGGAACGGTGGCGGTCGCCGTGCCCCGCCTCGGCACCTCCACCTCGACCCGCCGGGTGGAGGCCTGGAGCGACGGAGCCAACTCGTCGGCGAGCAGGACCCGGCTCATCCTCCCCCACCGTCGGGCCGGGGGCGCTTCGACCTCCCACGCCAGCGACGTCTCCTGGGCCAAGGTCACCGCCCGGGGATGGTTCCGGCTGATCGCCATCGACCGGGGCCCGGGGGCCGAGAGCAGGTCGGCGACGACCACCGCCAACAGCACGGCGTTGACCACCAGGAAGCGGTTGTCGACCTCGAACCAGCGCAGTGAGGTCACCCCGAACTCGGGCAGCAACCACAGGGCGACGGTCGCCACCGCCGCCACCACCGCCAGGCGTCGGGCGGGGACGGGCCAGGTCACGGAGCGGGCACCTGGGCCACGATGCCGGCCAACACCCGATCGGCGTCGATCCCCTCGATCTCCAGCTCGGGGCGCACCAGCACCCGATGGCGCAGCGTGGGCGACACCATCACCTTCACCTCGTCGGGGGTGACGAAGTCGCGGCCGCTCAACCAGGCCCAGGCCTTGGACGCCTTGAGCAGGGCCGCCGCACCGCGGGGCGACACGCCGAGCGACAGCGACGGCGAGCTGCGGGTGGCCCGGACCAGATCGACCACGTACTGCAGGACGGGATCGGTGACGGTGAGGGCCGCCACCTGACGGCGGGCCTCAGCCAGGGTGGCGGCGTCGGCCACCGGCCGCACGCCGGCCGCTGCCGGGTCGTGGGGGTCGAGGCCGTGGTGGTGGCGGCGGACGACCTCCAACTCCTCGGTGGCGCTCGGGTAGTCGACGACGAGCTTCAGCAGGAACCGGTCGAGCTGGGCCTCGGGCAGGGGGTAGGTGCCCTCGTACTCGATCGGGTTCTGGGTGGCGATGACGACGAAGGTTTCGGCCAGGGGGCGGGGCTCGCCGTCGATCGACACCTGCCCCTCCTCCATCGCCTCCAGCAGGGCGGCCTGCGTCTTGGGCGGGGTCCGGTTGATCTCGTCGGCCAGGACGATGTTGGTGAATACCGGTCCGGGGCGGAAGCGGAAGTTGCCCTGGTCGAACACCATCTGACCCATCACGTCGGACGGCATCAGGTCGGGGGTGAACTGGATGCGGGCGGTGTCGAGCTGCAGGGCGGTGGCCAACGACTTCACCAGCAGGGTCTTGGCCACGCCGGGCACGCCTTCGAGCAGGACGTGCCCTTCGGCCAGGATGGCGCACAGCATCCCCGACAACACCTGCGATTGGCCGACGACCACCTTGCCCACCTCGTCGCGCAGCGCCAGGAACCGGGCGTGGACCGGGTCGGCGGCGGCTCGGTCGACACCGCCGGCGACCGGCCGGCCCGCCGGGGTCGGCATCGCAGCGGACGGCGGCACCGCAGCACCGGGCGGCGCGGCGGCCGTCGGCGGCTCGGTCGGGACCGAGGGCGGCTGGGGAGGCGGGTGGTCGGTCACGTGGGTTCTCCTTGCCGTTGGCGTTCTTCGACCCGATCGAGGCCGGCGGTGACGGAATCGACGGCGGCGACGAGGGCGAGCAGCTCGTCCTTGTCGGCCGTCGGTCGACCCTCCAGGCTGCGGGCGACGGTGGCGGGGTCGATCTCGGCCGCGCTGGCCACCGTGTCGATCAGGGCTGGGCCCGGCAGCTCAGGCGGGAGCTTCAGCCGTTCCCGGAGCCGACGGTCGTGCTCGGCCCGCACCGTGGCGTGGGCGGCGCCGTGACCGTGGGCCCGGCGGGACAGCTCTCCGGTGGCCCGAACCAGAAGCGAACCCGGGAGCTTCACCGGCGACGGCTCGGTGACCGGCCGGCCGAAACGGCGGGCCCGCCAGAAGGCGTAGAGGCCGAAGGCCACCGCCAGCTGGGCCGCCGTCCACCGGGCCGACGACGGCACCAGGTCGAGCAGCGACTGCCCACCCCCGCTCACCACCGGCTCGTAGATGACGGCCACCGAACGGTCGTCGCCGTCGGGGAGGTTGAGCAGCAGCTCGGTGACGAGCACGGCGTTGTCGGCCTCACCCAGGTACTGGTTGGTGAGCGGCACGCCGGTGCCGAGCTGCACGACCCGGCCGGCGCCGACGTCGTCGACCACCAGGTAGGCGGCCAGGGGCTGATCGAAGCAGGTGTCGGCGGCACCGGCGTCGTCGAGGAGCAGGAAGGTGCCGCCGACGAGGGTCAGCCCGGTGAGGGACGGGATCGTGCAGGTTCCCGAGGACAGGGTGTCCCGTCGGTTGGCGGCCAGGCCCCGCTCGGGCCCGAGGTCGGAGGCCAGGTCGGTCACCACCGCCCAGCCGCCGTCGTCGACCCAGGCCGCCAGATCGACCCGCTCGGCCTCACCCAGCTGATCGGTGAGCAGCAGCACGGCGGTCGTGTCCTCGGTCGGGAGCCCGAAGGTGACCTCGGTGTCGAAGCGTTCGAGCAGCTCGACCAGGGCCCGGGTGCCCAGCCCGTCGGTCGAGGTCGGGTCGAGGGGTCGACCGGTCTCGTTGCGGTCGGTCGACGTCAAGCCGGCCACCACCAGCAGCAGCAGCCCGAAGGCCACCCAGAAGAGGGCCCCACGCCGGTTCATCGACCGCGCCCCAGCAACTCGTCGTCGGCGGCCGAGGCATCGGCGACGTCGGTGCGGTCGGCCGGGTCGGCCCCGAACCACACCTGCTCGTAGCGGCCCGTCGTCCGGTCGAAGGTGGCGACACTGACCGGCTGCTCGGCGTCGTCGTCGGCGAAGCGGCGACGGTGTTCCGAGGCGGTGGCGGAGGGCTCGGGGGAGAGTCGGTCGGCGTCGGCCAGGCCCTCGGTCAGGGCCCGGTAGCGGGCGTGGACGGCATCATCCCACCGCCCCTCGGACTCGGCCGCCGCCGCTCGGGCCAGCCAGGCGTCGCGATCGGCCCGCTCGACGAGTTCGGTGGTCACGGTCGCCGGTGCGTCGTCGATGCGGACCCGGCGGCGGGGCATCACCCGGATGAGGAAGTACAGCGCCACCACGATGGCGACGGCCACGACGGCGTAGCCGATGAACACGCCACGGTCGCCGCCGGCGATCACCGCCAGCACGTCCTCCAGGCGGCCGAACACCCACTCCAGGGCCCTGCTCACCAGGCTCTGGGGCTGCTCGGCGTACTCGCGGCCGGAGAGGATGTCGTCGGCGGCGTCGCGGGCCTCGTCGGGATCGACCGCGGTCACGGTGTCCCCTCCACCGGCGGCAGATCGAGGAACATGCGGCGGCGCAGGTCGAGCCCCTCGGTCCGGAAGCGGATGTCGAGGTAGAGCAGGGCCATGGCGGCGGCGTTGACCGGAAGGAAGATCAGCTGGGTGACCATCGTCGACAACGACACCAGCGGCCAGGCCCGATCGAGCCCGACGAAAAGGGCGGCGGTCGAGGGCAGGGTGGTGATGGCCTGGGACAGTCCCAGCTGCACCAGAAAGAGCAGCATCAACACGATCACCACCGGCCCCGCCCGACGCCGCGTCAGTTCCCACGACCGACGCATCGAGGCGATCGGCCCGAGACCCTCGATCGCCAGCACCGGCGAGGTGAGCGAACTCAGCACCACCAGCACGAGGCCCGGGATCAGGAGCAGGATCATGCCGAGCAGCTGCAGCAGATGGATGACGACGAAGGCAACGATGATCGCACCCGCCCGCCGCAGGGTGAACCGGAGGGCGTCGAGGGCGCCCGGGTCCCGACCTTCGAACCAGGCGTTGATGACCCAGGCCACCCCGACGCCGGTGACGGCGGTGACGAACATGAGGAGGATCTGGGACAGGAAGAACTCGGCGTCGTAGGCCGCCGTCGGCGACGACGCCTCTTCGGCCAGGGCGGGATCGCTCAGCAGCTCGCCGAAGCTGGCGCCGCCCAGATCGTTGCGGGTCACCCACCCCTGCAACAGCGAGCTGGGCACGGCCAGCCCGGCCACGATGATCACCAGCACCCGGGCCCGTTGGCGCAGGGCGGCGAAGGAACCATCGAGCAGGTCGATGATTCCCAGCGGCTTGTTCGCGATCGGCTCGACGTCCCGGCCCAACACCGCCCCCATTCTCACCCGAACCGGCGGCGTTGCCTCGGCATCCCACCACACGGGGGGAGCCGTCGAGGGGACCGGTGCCGCATCAGGCAACCTGTGCGCTGTTCCGCCGGCCAGGTGCGCCGCCGGCTGCGTCCTCGTCACCTCGCCCACGCTCACAAGTGACCTCGGCTCCCGCGTCCTTCCCAGCGACGCACCTGACTCGGCGTCGACAACCCGAACGTCGCCTGATGCGGCACTAGCCTTGGGTCATGACCTCGGAGGACAGCGGCGGCGAGCCGGCATCCGGGGAGGGGACGACGCCGCACCCGGTCGCCGGGTCGACGGCGGCCGAGCTGCGTCCCGACGCCTACGGCGAGGCCTTCGCCGAGGTCTACGACCGTTGGTACGACGGGGTGACCGACGCCGAGGCGACGGCCGATTTCGTCGCCGCCCGCACCGTGGCCCCCACCGTGCTCGAACTCGGCAGCGGCACCGGACGGCTGGCCCGCCCGTTGGTCACCCGCGGGCTCGACGTCGTCGGCCTCGACGCCTCGGCCGCCATGTTGGGCCGCTGCCACGACCGGGGCCTGCCCGCTCGGCTGCGCCTGGTCCAGGCCGACATGGCGGCGCTGCCCTTCGCCCCCGACGGCGGGTTCGGCGCCGCCCTGCTCGCCTTCAACACGCTGTTCAACCTGCCGTCGGCCGAAGCTCAGGCCACCGCCCTGGGGCAGGTGGCCGCGGTGCTGGCCCCCGGCGGTGTGCTGATCATCGAGGCCCTCGATCTGAGCACCCTCACCGCCGACGCCGGCCGAGCCGCAGGCCTCCGGGGCGTGGTCGACGGGGTGGTGACCGTGATCGGCACCGGGGTCGACCCGACGCGGCAGGTGATCCGCGGGCAGCACACCGAGATCGGCGACGACGGCATCGTCGTCCGTCCCTGGCGACTGTGCTGGGCCACCCCCGACCAGATCGACACCTTCGCCGACACCGCCGGTCTCACCCTGCGAGAGCGCGTCGCCGACTGGCGCGGCACCCCCCATCGCCCCGACGACGACCGCCACATCTCGGTCTACGAACGTCCGCCCATCGGGTAGGGGCCTTCGACGGCAGCCACCGGGGTTCGAGGCCAGTACCGTTCGTGCCGTGATCCTGATCGACGTGGTGAAGGTGACGGTCACCCGTCCCGAGCGAGACCTGCTGCGCGACGTGACCCTGACGGTGGCCACCGGTGATCGGGTGGGCCTCGTCGGCATCAACGGCACCGGCAAGTCGACCCTGCTGCGGGTGCTGGCGGGCACCCTCACCCCCGAGTCGGGAGAGATCCGCCGGTCGAACGCGGCCTCGGTCGCCATCCTCGACCAGGATGTCCGGCTGCCGTCGGGGACGGTCCGGGAGGCGGTCGGCGAGAGCTGGGAGACCGAGGCCATCCTCGACCGCCTCGGGATGGGGGCCAAGCTCGACGCCCGTACCGAGGAACTCTCGGGAGGCGAGGCCCGACGGGTGGCCCTGGCCCAGGTCTTGGTGGCCGACGCCGACCTCCTGATCCTCGACGAGCCGACCAACCATCTCGACATCAGCGCCATCAAGTGGCTGGAGGAGCGGCTGGCCGCCTTCGCAGGCGGGTTGCTGGTGGTGGCCCACGACCGTCACCTGCTGAACCGCGTCGTCAATCGGGTGGTCGAGCTCGACCGGGGCAAGGCCCACGTCCACGAGGGCGGCTACGACGCCTACCTCGACGGCAAGGCCACCCGTGAGGCCCACGAGGCCAAGGCCGAGCAGGTCCGTCGCTCGCTGGCCAAGCGCGAGCTGGCCTGGCTCCGGCGGGGCGCCCCGGCCCGGACCTCGAAGAACAAGGCCCACATCGCCCGGGCCACCGCCGTCGTCGAGCACGAAGCCTCCCGCGCCGCCCGTCAGGGCGACCTGAACCTGCACGTCGAGATGCCCCGGCTGGGCGACAAGGTGATCGATCTCCACGGGGTCGGTCACGCCCACGACCTCGACCGCACCGGCGCCGGCGGGGACGGGGGCGACACCGATCCCCGGTGGCTGTTCCGCGGCGTCGATCTGCTGATCGGTCCGGGGGAACGCCTGGGCGTGGTGGGGCTCAACGGCTCGGGCAAGTCGACGCTGCTCGACATCATCGCCAAGCGGCTCGAACCGGCCGAGGGCGAGGTCGACTACGGCTCGACCGTCCGCCTCGGCTACCACGACCAGCTGGGGGTCACCCTCGACCCGGAGGCCCGGGTGCGGGAGGTGATCACCGGCGGCAAGCGGGACATCAGTTGGTACGACAAGCGGCTGATGGAGAGCTTCTGGTTCGACGACGACACCCAGTGGGCCCCGGTCCGGTTGCTGTCGGGCGGCGAGCGGCGCCGACTCCAGCTCGTGCTCGTCCTGTCGGCCCAGCCCAACGTGCTCCTGCTCGACGAGCCGACGAACGACCTCGATCTCGACACGCTGCGGGCGGTGGAGGATTTCCTCGACGAGTGGCCGGGGACCCTCATCGTCGTCAGCCACGATCGGGCCTTCCTCGAACGCACGGTGGAGGACGTCGTCGTGCTCGACGGTCGGGGCTCGGCCGGGCGGCATCCCGGCGGCTACGCCGCCTGGGAGTCCGCGCAGCTGGCCACGGCGTCGAGCCGTCGGGCCACCTCGGCCAGCGACCACCGCGCCGTGGGCGGCGCCGGTACCCGTGGCCCAGGCGGTGACGGCGCCCCCGGCGGCGAGGACGGTCGCCGCCAGGGACGGACGGGGGGCCGCTCGGCCTCGACGATCAGCCACGAGCTGCGGACGGCGGAGAAGACGGTGGCCCGCCTGGAGGGCAAGGTGGCCAAGCTGAACGACGCCCTGCTGGTGGCGGGAGACGACCATGCCGAGCTCCACCGGCTCGGGGCCGAGCTGAGCGAACGACAGGCCGAGCTCGACGCCGCCGAGGAGCGGTGGCTTGCCCTCAGCGAGGAGCTCGAGGAACGGGGCTGACCCCGGGCGTCACGGCGTCGTCATCACCGGTCCCCGCCCGGGCGATCCGGGCAGGGCGTCAGCCGTCGAGGGCGTCGGTCACCTCGCCGAACCCGCCGGCGATCCGGCCGACCCCGTCGAAGAACCCCTGAAGCGACTTGGGGGTCTCGATGTCGACCGGGCTCTCGCCGTCGGCGATGTCGCGGAAGGAGTCGGCGGCCTGGGCCAATTCCGAGTCGTCGGCCACCAGGCCGTTGTCGTCGAGGATGACCAGGACATGGGCGGCCAGGATGACGGCCACCATGGCCTGAAGCGACCGGATCACCAGCCATGATCGCAACACGCCCACGTCACCCTCCTCGGCCTCGGCGCCAGAACGCGCACCGGCCACTCGTCCGCCCGCGGGCGGGCCCGGGTATCGCCGGGCATGCTCCACACATGGCTCCGACGCTACGGGCGGCGCCGGGGCCGGGACCAGAGTGATCCTGTCGACGCCCGTGGGCCGGGCGGCCCAGACGGGCGCCCCACCGCAGCCGCCCCGCCGCACGGCGGCCCGGCGGCACGGCGAGGGTGGGGTTGGGTTGGCCCGATCAGCCCGGGGCGAGACCGGGGTCGGGTGGATGGAGACCGGTCAGCCGGAGACGAAACCGGGGGCGGCCAGGGCCAACGCCGCCAGCACCGCACACCAGCCCGCCGTCGCCCCGACGGCGACGTTCATCGGCCGACCGAATCGCTCGGGGAGCCAGGTGAGCAACCAACCGGCGACGAAGCCGCCGACGATGCCGCCGAGGTGACCCCAGAACGAGATGCCGGGGATCAGCAGGGGAAGGGCGAGGTTGAGGATGACGAGCCCGAACACCGGTGACTGGTTGAGGGGCACGCCCCGGGCCCACAGCACGGCGGCCATGGCTCCGGCCAGACCGAGCACGGCACCGGAGGCGCCGAGGGTGGGGGCGTTGAAGTTGAAGGCGAGGACGGCCAGCGAGCCGCCGAGGAGCCCGGCGGCGTACACCAGGAGGTAACGGGCGGTGCCCAGACCGCGCTCCAGGTGCTGGCCCAACGCCCACAGCAGATACATGTTGAACCCGATGTGGATCAAGCTGCCGTGAAGGAAGGCGGCGGTCACGATCCGCCACACCTCGCCGTCGGCCACGTCGGGGCCGAACAGACGGCCCCAGCCGGTGACGGTCCGGGCCGGATCGCCGAACACCAGGTTCGAGCCCTGGAAGAGGTAGGCGATGACGTTGACCACGATCAGGCCGACGGTGATCGGCACCTGATTGGAGGTGCGGATGTCGCGGGCCCGGACCACCCGCTGGGATCCGGACCTGGCGCACTCCGGGCAATGGAAGCCGACCGAGGCCTGGGACATGCACTCGGTGCAGATCGGCCGTTCGCACCTCTGACAAGCCACCGCCGCCGTGCGATCCGGGTCGCGATAGCAGGTTGTGTTGTCGTCGAGCACTGTTCTCAATTCTACCGGTGCCCCGCGGCACCGATTGTTCAGGACCGAACCGAATCGTCCGGTCCTATGCGTAACCCCTGTCGATGTGCTTCACTTTCCCGCCGTGGGAGGTCGCTGGCCCGACGGTCGGGTAGCCGTGCAGCACTCCCCTGCGGCGAGAGGAAGCCACAGTGATCCAGGAATTCAAGGAATTCATCAACAAGGGCAACGTGCTGGAGGCGGCCGTCGGCCTGATCATGGCACTGGCGTTCAAGCCGGTCATCGACTCGGTGGTCGCCGATCTGATCATGCCCGTCGTCGCCCGCATCGTCGGCCAGCCCGACTTCAGCGCCATCAAGATCGGCCTGGGCGGTGAGCAGGAGGTCACGCTGGAGGACGGCACCGTGGTGATGCAGGAACCGGCCATCCTGATCGGCACCTTCATCAACCAGGTGATCTCGTTCATCGTGATCGCCTTCGTGGTGTTCCTGATCGTGAAGGCCTACAACAAGGCCACCCGCAAGCAGGAGGAAGAGGAGGACTCCGGTCCCAGCGAGGTCGATCTCCTCACCGAGATCCGCGACAACCTGAGCGCCCGCTGATCCCCACCGGGTGCGATCGGACGCAACGCTGAGACCCGGCCGGGTGGTGCACACCAGCGCCGCCCGGCCGTTGTCGGCGGCGGGGGCGTCGCCCGGATGGTGACGGCGGCAGCCGTCGAGACGTCGCTACAGCGAGACGACGGTGCCCTCGTCGGCCCCGATCAGCTCCTCACCGACGTGCTCCACCGCGGTGACACCCTCCACCCGCTGCTTGAGGATCCGCTCCAGGCCCTCCTTGAGGGTCTGGCTGGACGCGGGGCAGGTGATACAGGCCCCGACGAGCTCGACCGACACCACGCCGGTCTCCTCGTCGGCACCGCGGAGGAAGATGTCACCCTGATCGGCCTGCACGGCCGGACGGATGACCTTCACCACCTCGGCCACCTGCTCTTCGAAAGTCGGATTCGTCTCGCCGGTCACAACACGCTGCTCCTCGGTCCCTGGTTGGAGAGCGGGGTGATCGATGGACATCGACCGCCCACTCCGTCACGCCCTCTGGCGAGGGCGAACAACGACCTGTTACTACGGGCGCCTGGTGGCGCCCCCTTAACGGTAGCGGCCTACCCTGTCGATCATGAATCCGTGGCAGTTGGTCGGCGTGGTGTCCCCCCTCCTCGCCCATCAGGGTGGCTGGGATGAGATCCTGATGATCGTCGGCCCACTGGCCGTGGTCGGCGGTGCTCTGTGGCTGGCCAACAAGCGGGCGGCGGAGCTCGAGGCGGCCGAAGCCGCCACCGAAACGGCGTCCGCCGACACCGCCACCGCCGACGACGGCTGACGCCGAACCATGTCGCTGATCACACGAGAGCACGTCGTCGACGCTGCCGGCCTGCAGGCGCTGCGGAGCCCCCGCACCGACGTCGTCACCGAGCGCACCGACGACGCCGACGCCTTCGAGGCCGAGGTCGGGCCCTTCGACCGGTACCGCCGCACCCTGGACGTCGCCCCCGACGGGCCCGACCGGTACCGGGTGACCGAGTCGACCGACTTCCGTCTCGCCATCCCCCTCTGGCGCCCCCTCCTCACCCCCCTGATGCGCCGGGCCCTGGCCGAGGACGACCGCAGGCCCCGGAGCAGGTGGTGGTGGCCGGCCGAGGTGGTCCCGGAGACGACGTCGCGCCTGGTGAGCGCCATTTGCGTGATCAGCGTGCTCGCCGGCTACCTCGGCGTGATCATCGGCCAGACGATCACCTTCGCCGCCGAGGACTTCGGCAACGACGACGGCGACCAGGCCAACACGCTGGCCGCCGTCCGCATCGGCGTGGTGCTGTCGTTGGTCTTCGTCCGTTGGGCCGACCGCTTCGGCCGCCGACGGGTGACCCTGGCGTTCGCCTTCACCGCCATCGGCTTCACCGTGCTCGGCTCGCTGGCCTCGAGCCTGCTCACCCTGGGCGCGGCCCAGACCGTGTCCCGGGGCCTCACCACCGGGCTGTTCACGCTGATCATCCTGGCCGCCACCGAGGAGGTGCCCGCCGCCGCCCGGGCCTTCACCATCAGCCTGATCACGGTGTGCGCCGCCCTGGGGGCGGGGATGGTGATCTGGGTGCTTCCGGTGGCCGACGTCGGGCCCGGCTGGTGGCGGGTCGTCTACCTGGTGCCGGTGCTGTTCGTCCCCGTCGTGTGGTGGGTGGGACGCCATCTCCCCGAGACCCGCCGCTACATCGCGGCCGACGCCAGGGAGGCACCGGCCCCGATCGATCTGCGACGGCTGACCCTCCTCGGGTTCGCCGCCTTCGCCACCGCCCTCTTCGCCTCCCCGGCCTCCCAGCTGCGCAACGAGTTCCTCCGCGACGAACTCGACTTCTCGGCCAGCGCCATCAGCCTGTTCCAGCTGGTCATCTCGGCCCCGGCCGGCATCGCCATCGTCATCGCAGGCATCGCCGCCGATCGGGTGGGGCGGCGGTGGATCGGGTCGATCGCCATCGGCGTCGGGGCCATCCTCACCGCACTGTCGTTCCAGATCGGGGATGCCGGACTGTGGATCGCCGCCAGCGCAGGCGTGGTGCTGGGCGGCGCATCGGTCCCCGCGATGCGGGGCTATCAGACCGAGCTGTTCCCCACCCGGGCCCGGGCCAAGGTGGGCGGCATGCTCGACACGATCGCCGTCGCCGGCAGCGCCGTGGGCCTCGTCACCGTCGGCTACCTGTCGGAGCGATGGGGCGATCTGGGCGACGCCATCACCAGCCTGCTCTTCGCCCCGCTGCTGGTGGCGGTGGTGATCATCCTGTTCTTCCCCGAGACGGCTCGCCGCGAACTCGAGGAGTTCAACCCCGCCGACCCGGCGCTCGACACCGGGCCGTCCGACACGCCGACGACGACACCGACGATGGGGGCCGACGACGACGACCGCCCACCCTTCACCGCTACGAGGCCAGCAGGATCCGCCGAGCCTCGGTGAGGTCGGCGATGCGAGCCGCCGCCTCCTTGCTCTCACCACCGTGGTCGGGGTGGGCGTCGCGCAGCAACGAACGGAACTTGCGCTGCACGACCCGCTTGTTGGCCCCCTCGGCCGGGTCGCCGTCGATGCCGAGCACCTCCATGGCCCAGGCCACGGGGTCGTTCCACGCCCGGAGGTCGATCAGGTCGGCGCTGCGGCCGCCCATGATCATCGAGATGAAGCGGGCGTCGACATCGGCCCCCCACACCAGGGCGGTGCGCAGGGCGTCGAAGATCGGGGGACGGGCCGCCATCGGGAGCGAACCGGCGGCGTAGACGGCGCCCAACGCCAGCTGCACCGGCTTGCCCAGGGTGTCCTCGAAGTCGAACTCCAGGGCCCCGTCGACGGCGACCAGCCGCTGCTGGCTGAGGGTGAGGCCGATCCGGTCGGTCTGGAATCGGTGGCGGACGCAGGGCTGGATGACGCGCCGGCCGGCGGCCAACGTGTCGATCACGTGCATCAGGCCTTCCCGCAGCTCGGGCTCCACGCCGGGGGCGGCGTGGGCCAGGATGCCGGCCAACAGCACCCCTCCGGCGCCGGGGGACGGGTCGACGGGGAGATCACGGGTGCCGAGTGCGATTCGCCGGGTCGGTGCGATCGGCCGCGAATGGAAGATCTCGAGCTCGGCGACAATCACGACCCTCAACGGTAGCGGTCGCAATCGCCTCCGTATGCATCGTGGTCCGCTGTGCCACCACCCTGTGCCACGATGAGGCCATGAGCAGTCCCACCAACGGCGCCGACCCCGCCACACGAGTCCCGTTCGACATCGACCACTACCGGGTGAAGCCCGGCGCGAAGCTGAAACTCGACGAGATCGACACCCGCGAAACGGCCTTCTGGGACCCCGACGACAAGGATGAGGCCCGGGAGTACCTCCTGACCCTCAACGACCGTCTGGAGGCGCTCCAGGAGCTCCTGTGGGCCCAGCGGAAGGAGCGGGTGCTGGTGGTTCTGCAGGCGATGGACGCCGGGGGCAAGGACGGCACGATCAGGCGGGTGTTCGAGGGCGTCGACCCCTCGGGGGTGAAGGTGGCGGCGTTCAAGCGGCCGACCGAGGCCGAGCTGGCCCACGACTACCTGTGGCGGGTCCACCCCCACGTTCCCGGCGACGGCGAACTGGTGATCTTCAACCGCTCCCACTACGAGGACGTGCTGGTGGTGCGGGTGATGGACATCGTCCCCAAGAGTCGGTGGAAGAAGCGCTACGACCACATCCGGGCCTTCGAGCAGCTGCTGGCCGACGAGGGCACCACGATCATCAAGCTCTTCCTCCACATCTCCAAGGACGAACAGCGGGAGCGGCTGCAGGCCCGCCTCGACGAGCCGGACAAGAACTGGAAGTTCGAGGAGGGCGACCTCGTCCCCCGGGCCCGGTGGGACGACTATCAGGAGGCGTTCACCGACGCCCTCACCGAGACCAGCACCGAGGACGCCCCGTGGTACGTGATCCCGGCCGACCGCAAGTGGTACCGGAACCTGGTGGTGTCGGAGATCCTGATCCAGAGCCTCGAAGGCCTCGACATGACCTACCCCGAGGCGGCGCCCGACATCGCCGAGATGGTGATCCCGGAGTGACAGGTCATTCCGTCTCCGGGTGATGCCGATCCCCGGGAGTCGGCCACGCCGACGAGCGTGATGCTCCGGCGGAGCGGCGCACGCGGTAACGTCCTCCGCCGTGGGTAGCCCAGCTGAGCAGGTGCCGGCCGACGGTTCCCGACGTGGGTTCCTCAGGGGTGTCGGGGCCGCCACGGCGGCCGTCGCCCTCGGAGGTCTCGCCGCCTGCGGTGACGGATTCGACGGCGACGACGGGGGCGGCGACGACGGCGGCCGAAACCGGGCGGCCAACCTCTCCCCCGCAGAGGCGATGGCGGTCCGCAACCCGCTGCCCATCCCGCCGCTGATCACCGACGAGGGCGACGGCATCGCCCTGGTGGCGGCGGCCTCGACCACCGAGTTCTTCGCCGGCTCACCCACCGAGACCTGGGGCTTCAACGGCGCCTTCCTCGGCCCGACCATCCGGGTGCGGGAGGGGCAGTCGGTGCCGATCACGGTCACCAACGAGCTCGACGAGGTCATCACCTCCCACTGGCACGGCCTGCACATCCCCGGGGACATCGACGGCGGTCCCTACAACCTCATCGCCCCCGGGGAGACGTGGGAGCTGACGATGGACATCGCTCAGCAGGCCTCGACCAGCTGGTACCACAGCCACGTCCACGAGGCGACGGGCCGCCAGGTGTACCTGGGGCTGGCCGGGGTGTTCCTCATCGATGACGACGGCAGCGACGCCCTCGACCTCCCGTCGGACTACGGCGTCGACGACATCCCGGTCATCCTGCAGGATCGCACGTTCCTCGCCGACGGCACCTTCAACACCGACCTGAGCGGGCGGGATCTCGTCTACCTGGGCGAGACGATGCTGGTCAACGGCGCCGTCAACCCCGTGGTCGAGCTGGCCCCCAAACGCAACCGACTCCGGTTCGTCAACGGCTCCAACGGTCGCCGCTACGACCTCTTCCTGAGCGATGGGGCCCCGCTGACCAAGATCGCCACCGACGGCGGCCTCCTCAACGCCCCCGTCGTCGTCGACTCGGTGCCGGTGGCGCCGGGGGAACGGGCGGAGGTGATCGTCGATCTCACCGGATACGGCGACGGTGACGAACTCACCCTCGTGAGCCGCAACCTGGAACGGACCGGCCTGATGGCCGACGAGTACACCGTCCTCACCATCCGGGTCACCGGCGATGAGGACGACAACCCCGTGCTCCCGGAGGTGTTGAACGACGTGCCGACGGCGGCCGCGCTGTTGGCCTCGGTCGACGTGGCGGCCGAGCGCACCTTCACCCTCCGCCAGAACTCGCAGATCAACGGCGAGGTCTTCGACCACACGTTCCTCAACCACGTGTCCGAACTCGGGACGTGGGAGGTCTGGACCGTCAACGGCGGCCTCCACCCGTTCCACATCCACGGCTGCTCCTACCTGGTGCTGTCGGAGAACGGCGAGGAACCCGCACCCGAGGACGCCGGCTGGCGCGACACCGCCATGGTCGGCCGGGACGATCAGCTTCGGCTGCTGGTGCAGTTCAATCACGAGGCGGCCCCGGAGACCGCCTTCATGTACCACTGCCACTTCATGGGCCATGAGGACGCCGGCATGATGGGCCAGTTCGCCGTCGCCGTCGATCCGGACGAGATCGATTTGGCCGCCCCGATCCCCGATCCACCGCTGCTGGCCCGGATCAAGGCCACCGGAGGCGAGGCCTCACCGTTCTTCTGCGATGTTCCCGGCTACACCCTCTGAGGAGTTCAGCGGGTAGGTGGAGTGCGAAGCACGAAATCACGATGAACTCAAGGCCCAGGGGAGGCGCAGAGCGCCTACCCGCTAAGGCGCCCTGAGCGGTGTGAGGCCGGCGGCGTCGAGCCCCGCCTAGGCCCTGAGGAGTTCAGCGGGTAGGTGGAGTGCGAAGCACGAAATCACGATGAACTCACGGCCCAGGGTAGGCGCAGAGCGCCTACCCGCTAAGGCCCTAGGCCCTTCCCCGGACCGACCGGGCCGACGTAGGCTTGTCCCATGATTCCGGTACAACCATCCGAGCCTCCCGCAGGGTGCACCCTGCCCGCGGCCGAGCTGCCGGAGCGGCTCCGGGAGTGGGCCGCGCTGCGAGGTCGGGCGGCCGAAGTGGTGGCGCTCGACGACGGGGTGCGCCTCCGGCTCCCGCCGGCGGCGGCGGCCGAGGCCGAGGATCTGGCCGAGCGGGAGCGCACGTGCTGCTCGTTCCTCGACATCGCCACCGAGGTCGACGACGAGTCGGTGGCGGTCGAGATCCGCTCCCCCGATCCGGCCCACCGACCGATCATCGACATCCTGATCGGGACGGCCGAGCCCACCGCCGGCTGAGGCCTTCTCGACCGACCTACCGCCCCTCGACCTCGTCGTGGGGGTGCGTCGTCTCGTCGGTGGGGTGCGTGACCACCGGCGGCGACAGTCCGGCGACCGGGGCCGACGCCGGCGGCGGGAGGATGTCGAGGCGAGGCGGCGTGTAGACCAGGCCCGCCCCTGCCCCCGGCGCCGGAGGCGGCGACGACACCGGCCCCGGCCGGGGCGGGAGAGGCGGCTCGTAGCGGGGCAGGTGGAAGGGCGACCGAGGCCAGGTGTAGGCCAGGAGCTGGGCGCCGAGGTAGGCGGCGAGGACGGCCCCGGCCACCAGGGTGCCGACCAGCCCGAGCGGTTGCTCGTCGTAGACGAAGAGGGTGAGGTCGTTGGCCTGCGTCGTCCGCTCGCCGACCAACAGCAGGATCATCGTGTTGTTGACCCAATGCGCCGTGAGCGGCACCTCCATGCCTCCCGTCCGCAGCAGCAGGAAGATGATCAGGGCTTCGCTGGCGACGAAGTAGGTGAGGGCCAACTCCCTGTTGGTCTGCACGTCCGGGTTGGTCACGTGCAGGAGTACGAAGACCGAGATCACGATCGGGGGCGCCAACCACACCACGCGGGTCACGGCGCCGAGCTGGCGCAGGAGGTAGCCCTTGAAGAACACGTCCTCGGCCGAGGTCTGCAGCAACACGATCACCAGGAGCGGGAGCGTCCACACCAGGTGCTCCACGTCGAAGCCGGTGAAGGTGAGCGAGCCGTCGAGCAGGCCGGGAAGCAGCAACACGAGCAGCAGGCTCGGAACACCGAAGGCCAGCACCTTGCCCACGATCGACCAGCGGAAGGCACGAGCCGGTGCGACCAACGACAGCGGCGATCGCCCGTGCACCAGCGTGGCCACGAGGGCGGCGGGCCAGAACCCGGCGGCGACCATGAAGAAGAGGAGCGCGACCTGGGACGGCGCCGTGGCGGTCACGTCACCGTCGTCCAAGGTCTCGAACGCATCGGCGGCCCAGGCACTGCCGGCCTCGCCCGCCACCAGGAGCCCGATGGCGACGGCCACCAGCGCCACCAGCCCCACCACGAGGGCGCTGACGAGACTCAGGATGAGCCACGGCCACCGCCATCGCCCCCGTCGTTGCGACAGGAAGAAGGCCGACGATGCGGCGCCGGCCGTCGGACCGACGCCGGGACCGGTGCCGGGTGCGCCAACGCCGTCCATCGACCGCGACCTTACAGCTGGTCGACCTTCTCGTGTCGGTGCGTGGCCTCGATGAGGCGGACCGTGCCCGACCGACTGCGCATCACCAGCGACTGGGTGGTCACGCCCCGGGTGTCGACCTTGACGCCCTTGAGCAGGTCGCCGGTGGTGATGCCGGTGGCGGCGAAGAAACAGTTGTCGCTGGAGATCAGATCGTCGAGGGTGAGGATCTTCTCCACGTCGAACCCCTCGTCGACCAGCTGCTGGCGTTCGGCGTCGGTCCGGGGCCACAGGCGACCCTGGAGGTCGCCGCCCATCGCCTTCATGGCGGCGGCCGTGATCACACCCTCCGGGGTGCCACCCACGCCGAACAGGATGTCGACGCCGGACCCGGGGCGGGCGGTGGCGATGGCGCCGGCCACGTCGCCGTCGTTGATCAGTCGGATGCGGGCCCCGGCGTCTCTGACCTCGGCGATCAGATCCTGGTGCCGTTCCCGGTCGAGGACCATGGCGGTCAGGTCGCTCACCGCCACCCGCTTGGCCTTGGCCAGCGCCTGGAGGTTGCGGTCGACGGGGAGGCGGATGTCGACGATGCCGGCCCCGTCGGGGCCGACGGCGAGCTTCTCCATGTACACGGCGGAGCCCGGGTTGAACATCGACCCGCGGTCGGACACCGCGATCACGGCGATGGCGCCGGCCCGGCCCAGGGCGGTGAGCGTGGTGCCGTCGATGGGGTCGACGGCGATGTCGGTCTCGGGCAACTGGCCGTTGCCGATCTGCTCCCCGTTGAACAGCATCGGGGCCTCGTCCTTCTCCCCCTCGCCGATCACCACCACGCCGGTCATGTCGACACCGGCCAACACCGACCGCATGGCGTCGACGGCGGCGCCGTCCGCCCGATTCTTGTCACCCCGCCCGATGTACTCGGCGGCGGCGATGGCCGCCGCTTCAGTGGTGCGGACGAGCTCCAGGGCGAGGTTTCGTCCCGGGTTCAGGTTCTCGGTTGCCATGACCTCACCGTAGTTGGTGCGTCCGCCGGCCCGGCAGGGTGATCCACCGGCCCGAGGCCCCGATCGGACCTGTGGGCACCGGTTCCCGATCGCCGACGATGGCGTGAACGTCGTGTTCCCGCAGACGGCGAACGGGCAGCCCTCGGGCTGCCCGTTCGTGCGTTCTGATCGGTTGGCGACGGGCCTGGGCCCGAGCCGGTCGTCGATGTCAGCCGACCTCGACGCCTGCGGCCTGCAGCCGGATCTCGGCCCAGCGCACGTCGTCGGTGGCGTAGGGATCGTCCGGGTTGGCGGCCTGGACGGCCTTGGCCGCATCCAGGTCGGCCCGGGCTTCGGCGGCGTCGATCTCCTCGGCCGGCACGGCGGCGTCACTGAGCACGGTGACCTTGCTCTCGGTCATCGTGCCGGTGACCGACACGAAGCCGCCGCGAACGGCGAAGCTCTTCACCGCACCGCTCTCCTCCTCGGTCACCCGCACCTCGCAGGTGAGGAGCGAGCCGATGAAGGGCTCGTGGCCGGTGAGGAAGGCGATGTCGCCCCCGCCCCGGGTCCGGGCGATCACCTGGGTGGCCCGGTCGGAGTAGAGGGTGGTCTCGGGCGAGACGAAGTCGACCTGGAAGGCCATCTCAGCTACCGGCCGAGCGCTGGAGCTGCTCGGCCTTCTCCCGGACGTCGTCGGCCCCACCCACGTTGAGGAAGGCCTGCTCGGGCAGGTCGTCGAGGTCGCCGTTGACCAGAGCCTCGAAGCTGTCGACGGTCTCCGACACGGGGGTGAACACGCCGTCGAGGCCGGTGAAGACCTTGGCCACGAACATCGGCTGCGACAGGAAGCGCTGCACCTTGCGGGCCCGGTCGACGGTGATGCGGTCTTCCTCCGACAGCTCGTCGAGACCGAGGATGGCGATGATGTCCTGCAGCTCCTTGAAGCGCTGGAGGATCTCCTGCACCTGGCGGGCCACGTTGTAGTGACGGCTGCCGACCACCTCGGGAGCGAGGATGGTGGAGGTCGAGGCGAGCGGATCCACCGCCGGGTAGATACCCAGGGCGGCGATGTCACGGCTCAGCTCGGTGATGGCGTCGAGGTGGGTGAAGGTGGTGAACGGCGCCGGGTCGGTGTAGTCGTCGGCGGGCACGTAGACGGCCTGCAGCGAGGTGATCGACCGGCCGCCGGTCGAGGTGATCCGCTCCTGCAGGATGCCCATCTCGTCGGCCAGGGTGGGCTGGTAACCCACGGCAGACGGCATACGACCGAGCAGGGTCGACACCTCGGAACCGGCCTGCACGAAGCGGAAGATGTTGTCGACGAACAGCAGCACGTCCTGGCCCTGCACGTCGCGGAAGTACTCGGCCATGGTCAGGGCCGACAGCGCCACCCGGAGGCGAACACCCGGCGGCTCGTCCATCTGGCCGAAGCACAGCGCGGCCTTGGAGAGCACCGAGGTCTCGCCGTCACCCATCAGGGTCTCGCCCATCTCGATGAACAGGTCGGTGCCCTCACGGGTGCGCTCGCCCACACCGGCGAACACCGACACGCCACCGTGCTGCGAGGCGACACGGGTGATCATCTCGGTGATGAGCACGGTCTTGCCCACACCGGCACCACCGAACAGGCCGATCTTGCCACCCTGGAGGTAGGGGGTGAGGAGGTCGAGCACCTTCACACCGGTCTCCAGCACCTCCTTGGTGGGAGCCAGCGAGTCGAAGGACGGAGCGGAACGGTGGATGTCCCACCGGGTGTCGACATCGACCTCGTCCATCGGGACGTCGAGGGGCTCGCCCATGACGTTCCAGATGTGGCCGAGGGTCACATCACCGACCGGCACCTGCAGGCCGTGGCCCAGGTTCCGGACCTGCTGGCCCCGCTTGAGGCCGTCGGTCGGCTTCATGGCTACGGCCCGGACGCGGCTGTTGCCGAGCTGCTGGGCCACCTCGGCCATGATCGGCTCGGTCCTCCCGTCGACGACGACGTCGAATTCGACGGCCTGGTTGATCTCGGGCACGGCCCCCGGGGGGAACTCGGCATCCACCACGGGACCGGCGATGGCGACGATCCGGCCGTCCTTGAGCTGTGGTTCGGTGGCTGTCATCTGGCTTGCTCCTGGAAGGTGTTCGGTCTGGTGTGGTCGTTCGTTGCTACGGGTCGGCGCTACTGCTCGGCGCCGGTCTGGATCAGCATCTGCTCGATCGTGTCGTCATCGTCGGAGCCGAGGGCTTCGGCGCCGCCGACGATCTCCATGATCTCGGTGGTGATCGCTTCCTGACGGGCCCGGTTCATGGCACGTGAGAGCTTGACGATGAGCTCCTCGGCGTTGTCGGTGGCGGCCTTCATCGCCCGCTGGCGACTGGCGTGCTCCGACGCTGCGGCGTCGAGGAGAGCGGCGAAGAGCCGGGCCTCGACGTAGCGGGGCAGGAGGTCTTCCAGCACACCCTCGGCCGAAGGCTCGAAGGAGAAACCGGCCAGGGCCGCCTCGTCACCGCCGCCCTTCTCGGCCATCACGGCCGTGGACTCCAGCGGCAGGAACCGGCGGACGACAGCCCGCTGGGTGCCGAGGCTGACGAACTCGGTATAGATCAGCTCGACCTGGTCGACCTCGCCCGAATCGAAGAGCTCACGCACCCGGCGGGCGATCTCGCGGGCGTCCTCGTAGGACGGGTTATCGGTGAAGCCCGACCAGGTGTTGTCGATCTCGTAGCCCCGGAAGCGGAAGTAGTCGTTCACCTTGCGGCCGATGGCGAGCAGCTTGTAGTCGCCGCCCTCGGAACGCAGGGCCTGGATCTCACGCTCGGCCGCCTTGGTGACCGAGGAATTGTAGGCCCCGGCCAGGCCGCGGTCGCCTGCGCAGACCACGAAGGCCACCTTCTCGACCTTGTCGACCGACCGCAGCAGCGGGTGGTTGACGTCGGCCCCGCCGGCGGCGAGATCCTCGATCACGCCGGTCAGCAGCTCGCTGTAGGGGCGGGCGGCACGAGCCCGCTCCTGAGCGCGGGCCACTCGGGTGGCGGCGATGAGCTCCATCGCCCTGGTGATCTTCTTCGTGTTCTTCACCGTGCCGATGCGCCGGCGAAGGATGCGTTCTGCGCCACCTGGCATCTCAGAGCTCCTGTCTCTTCGTTTGCGACGTTTCGGCCTCCGGCCGAAACTCGAGGTGAGCGACGCAGTCGCTCACACCGCCACCTGGCATGAGTTACCTACTCGCTCGCTCGGCTGACGTCTTCTTCGGGAAGGGTGTTCGGGGCGTCGACCATCTTCGTCGTGGCCTCGCCCTGAGCCTCGGGGTCGGGCTCGGCGGTGGAACCGTCGCTGCCGACGAACTGGTCGGTGAAGGCACCGATGGCGGCCTCCAGGGCCTCCTCGTCGGGCACCTTGCCGTCGCTCTTGATCGCCCCCAGCACGTCGGCGTGACGGCTGTGGAACCACTCGAGCAGCTCGGACTCGTAGCGCTGGACGTCGTCGACGGCCACGCCGTCGAGGTAGCCCCGGGTGCCGGCGTAGAGCACGACGACCTGCTCCTCGACCGGGACCGGCGAGTTGATGCCCTGCTTGAGGAGCTCGGTGAGGCGGTAGCCCCGGTCGAGCTGGGCCTGCGACACCGCGTCGAGGTCGGAACCGAAGGCGGCGAAGGCGGCCAGGTCACGGAACTGCTGCAGGTCGGACTTGAGCGTGCCCACGGCGTTCTTCATCGCCTTGATCTGGGCGGCGGAGCCGACCCGGCTCACCGAGATGCCCACGTCCACGGCCGGGCGGATGCCCGACTTGAACATGTCGTCCTGGAGGAAGATCTGACCATCGGTGATCGAGATCACGTTGGTCGGGATGTAGGCCGAGACGTCGCCGGCCTTGGTCTCGATGATCGGCAGCGCGGTCAGCGAACCGGCGCCGTTCTCGTCCGACAGCTTGGCCGCACGCTCCAGCAGGCGGCTGTGGAGGTAGAACACGTCGCCGGGGTAGGCCTCACGGCCGGGCGGGCGACGCAGCAGCAGCGACACCTGGCGGTAGGCCTCAGCCTGCTTGGAGAGATCGTCGTAGATGGCGAGGGCGTGCTGGCCGTTCTCCATCCAGAACTGGCCCATGGCGCAACCGGCGTAGGGGGCGAGGAACTTGAACGGCGCCGGGTCGGAGGCCGGGGCCACCACCACGACGGTGTACTCCATGGCACCGTATTCCTCGAGGATGGCCACGGTCTGGGCCACGGTCGAGGCCTTCTGGCCGACGGCCACGTAGATGCACTTCACGCCCAGGCCCTTCTGGGCCAGGATCGAGTCGATGGCGACGGTGGTCTTGCCGGTCTTGCGGTCGCCGATGATCAGCTCCCGCTGACCACGACCGATCGGGATCAGCGAGTCGACGGCCTTGATGCCGGTCTGAACCGGCTCGTGCACGGGCTGACGACCGGTGATGCCGGGCGCCTGGATCTCCATGCGTCGGGGCTGGACACCCGAGAGCGGGCCCTTGCCGTCGACCGGCTCACCGAGCACGTTCACCACACGGCCGACGACGCCGTCGCCGACCGGGACCGAGAGAATCTCGCCGGTCGCCTCGACCGGCTGACCTTCCTCGATGGCGTCCACATCGCCGAGCACCACGGCCCCGATCGTGTCCTCGTCGAGGTTGAGGGCCAGGCCGATCGTGCCGTCGGCGAAGCGGAGCATCTCGTTGACCGACGCGTTGGGCAGGCCGCTGACTCGGGCGATGCCGTCGCCGACCTCGGCCACGCGGCCGACGGTCTTGCTCTGGACATCGGCTTCGAAGTCGTCCAGGTTCTTCCGCAGGGCGCCGGCGATCTCTGCCGGATCGAAGGACAGTGCCATCAGGGTTCTCTCTTCTCGGGCTGGTTTCTCTCGGGGTGAACTTCTGGAATCAGAGCGCGTCGCGCATCTGGGTCAGGCGGGTGCGGACCGAGCCATCGATCACGGTGTCGCCCATGGTGGTTACGGCGCCGCCGACGACCGAGGGGTCGACGATGTTCTCGAGCTGCACGTCGACCCCGGCCTTGGCGCTCAGCGCCTCGGCCAGTCGCTTCTGCTGATCGTCGCTCAGGGCGACGGCGGTGCGCACGGTGGCCACCTGGCGGCCCAGACCGCCGGCGATCTGGTTGCCGAAGGCCTCGACGATGGCGCCGAGATCCTTACCGTGACCGGCGCTGACCACCATGCCCACCAGGGCGCGGGTGGCGTTCGACGTCTTGTTGGCCAGCACGTCGTCGACGATCTGGCCGCGGACGGCCGCCGGGAGGAGGTTGTTGCTGAGCGTGCTGCGCAGCTCCTCGTTGGCCTCGATGGCCCGGGCGACGTCGGACAGCTCCGACTTGGTGGTCTCCAGCGAGCCTTCGGCTCGGGCCACCGACAGCATGGCTTGGGCGTAGCCCTCGATGTGATCGGACATCACCGGTCTCCAGTCATCACAGTTGCTGCACCTGGTTGATGTAGTTCTCGATCAGGTCGGCGTGCGACCGATCGTCCAGGCTCTCGGTGACCAACGCCTCGGCCGAGTCCTTGGTGAGACTCGACATCTGGTTGGTCAGGTCGGCGATGGCCTGGCGGCGGTAGTTGTCCACCTCGGCCGTGCCACGGGTACGAATGTCTTCGGCGTCGGACTCCGCCTTGGCGATGAGGTCGGCCTTGAGCCGGGCCGCCTGCTCGACGGCCTCGGTCCGGATCCGCTCCTCCTCGGAGCTGACGTCGGGCAGGTCGGCAGTGCTGGCGGTCAAGGCCGCCTCGGCTTCCTCCCGGGCCTGACGGGCCTCGGCCAGCTCGGCCGCGATCCGCTCGGTGCGGCCGCGCATGGCCGCCCGGGCCGGCTTGAGACCGAACCGGAAGAACAGCACGACGAGTACCAGGAACGCCGCTGAACCCCAGTAGACCTCGTTGACATCGCTCGGGATGTGAACACCGTTGGGGCCTTCGGCTGCGAACACGTAGAACATCAGATCCTCAGTTCGGGTTGTTCAGGAACCGGTTCACCACCGGCTGGGCGGCGTTGATGTCGACCTGGCGATCGATCACCTTCGATGCCGCACTGGCGGCCAGGTTGATCACCTGCGGCTCCATGGCGGCCACCGCCTCGGCCCGGTCGCGCTCGACCTCGGACTCGGCGATCTCACGCATGGCGGCCACCTCGCGCTCGGCCCGACCGATCAGGCGTTCGCGCTCGGCTTCGGCCTCGGCCCGGGCGGCGTCGATGATCGACGCTGCTTCAGCCCGGACGCCGGCCAGCTGGTCCTCGGCCTCGGCCGAGGCGTTGACCGCCTGCGACTTGGCCGCATCGGCGGCGTCGAGGTCGGCTCGGATGGTGGCGGCCCGGTCGTTCATGGCCCGCTTTGCCGATGGCAGGAAGACGAACCGCACCAGGATGTAGAGGACGGTGAAGAAGATGGCTCCGTAGAGCATCTCGTTCCACGCCGGCAGAACCGGGTTGACGACTTCACCTTCGTCCGCTGCCAGTAGGGCGAGTAGCACGCTGCCCTCCTCAGGCGAACTTGAGCAGAATGAAGACCACGAAGCCGATCAGGGCGAGGGCCTCGGTGAACGCGATGCCGAGGAACATGGTCGTCTGGACCTGGCCGGCGGCCTCGGGCTGGCGGGCCATGGCCTGCACGGCCTGACCGACGAGGTAACCGATGCCGATACCGGGGCCGATGGCGGCGAGGCCGTAGGCCATACCGGCGCCGGTGGCTGCGGCCACATTCTGGGCGTCGCCGTCCGTGGTGGCGTCGACGGCGAGCTCGATCACGTCGGCTGCAGTGGCGATAACGCTCATTTGGTCATGCTCTCCTGTGTAGGTACCCGCGGCTGCGGGCGGTAGTTGGTGTAGCTGAGAAGGGGGATGTTGTGGATCAGTGGTGGGCGTGCAGTGACGAGTCGATGTACACCGCGGCCAGCAGGGCGAAGACGAAGGCCTGCAGGAACGAGACCATCACCTCGAAGCCGGTGAGGGCCACGAGCATGCCGAAACTGAAGGGCAGGATGGCGGCGAGCCACGAGGTCTGCCAGAGGGTGATGCAGAGCACGCCGAAGGTCACGAGCAGGATGTGCCCGGCCAGCAGATTGGCGAAGAGACGGACGGCGAGACCGAAGGGCCGGAGGATGAAGACCGAGATGAACTCGATCAGCCCCACCAGGGGTCGCAGCGCCACCGGCACCGACGGCGGCCAGATGATGTCGACGAAGTAGCGGACGCCGTTCGTCTTCGCCCCGACCCAGATGAAGGTGACCCACACCACCACGGCCAGGAAGGCCGGGTTGGCCATGCGGGCGTTGGCCGGCATGTGGAAGGTGGGGATGACCTCGAAGATGTTGCCGAAGAAGACGAACAGGAAGATCGACATCAGCAGCGGCAGGAACCGCATGCCGTCGGGCCCGATGGCGGCCATGATCACCTGGTTCTCGACGAACTCGATGGTCGACTCGACCACGTTCTGCAGGCCCCGAGGCACCATGTCCTTCTTGGCCAGCACGAACAGCACCGACGGGATCAGTAGCGCCAGCAAAGAGATCAGGGCGATCTTGTTGAACTCGAAGATCGTGTCCTCGCCGAAATAGGCGGGCCAGATGACCAGGTTCTCAATGGGTGGGAACTCGAGTGCGAACACTGGAGCGGGCTCCTTGGGTTATCGGTAACCGGCGGCAGGACGACTGCCCCCGGACGAGGGTTTCAGACCCGGATGGGCCAGTGAGGCGGCGACGAAACGCAGCTCCCACACCAGCAAGCCCAAGTGAGTCACGATGATGGTAATGCCAAGTGGTACCAACTCGACCCACCAGGCTTCCCTGACCGCCATGACGGCCAGAAAAATGAGGCCGAGGCGGATGCCGTAGCCCGCCAGGGCGACCGACGCCACCAGGGCGAAGGACTTCTTGGCCGCCCACGCCAGCATGGCGGCGGCGAGCAGGAAATTGACCAGGACGACGACCATCCCGTAGCCGACGGAGGCTGCGCCCCCGAAGCCGGCGACGAGGGCGCCGATGATGAGGCCGAAGGGCAGGGCCATCAGGCCCTTGGTGACCATGTCGCGGGCGACGGCGAAAGCGGGCGAGGGACCCTCGAGTCGATCCTCCACCGCAGTCACGAGCCGGCCTTCTCGTCTGTCGCCGCTGCGGTGGCGCCGTCGGTGGCCGTGTCGCCAGTGGTGTCGGTGTCCCCGGTGGCGTTGTCGCCAGTGGTGTCGGTGTCCCCGGTGGTGTTGGTGGCGGTGTCGGGGTCGCCTGCGGCGGCGGACGGGTTGTTGGCCCGGGCGGCGGCTCGAAGCTCGGCCGTCTCCGCCTGGAGCTTGGCGATCTGATCGCGGTAGCGGTAGTAGATGCCGAGGCCGGCGCCCACGAAGCCGAGCAGCGTCAGCCCGATGGTGAAGGCCGGCAGGACGTCGAGTCGGCGATCGATCCAGAAGCCGACTGCGCCGAAGACCAGAGCTGCGAGCACCAGCTCGTAGCTACCCAGGGATTGGTTCGCGTGCTCGGTCAGCCGGCTGCGGTTTTGCGTCACCGTTGAATCTCTACCTGCGCATGCAGAGGCCGATCGCCTCTGCGACGACGGAGACCCTACGTAGTGCAAAGGACCGTTCGCAACCTTCGACACGGTAACGATGCGAACACATCGTCCCAGATGATCCGATCGTTCCCGAAAACCGATTCAGCCGCTGAATCAAGCGCCGAAACAGCGGTGCACGACCGTGTCCTAACGCCCCCGTCCGCCCGAGGCCGATCCACTGGGTAGATCATCCAGCCAGACGAGATCGACCCCGTCGTCCACCGGAGGCAGCGGGCCGACCGGCACCCCGATCATCGTCCCGTTCGGGTGGCGCGCCGCGGCGGCACCGTTGGCCGACGCCGCGTGGCTCGAACCGTTGCGGGCCGAGCCGTTGTGAGCCGTCACGTTGTGGGCGGAGACGTTGTGAGCCGTGCCGTTGTGGGCCGAGCCGTTGGCGCCGGCGGCCGACGCCGCGGCCAGACCGCGGGTCGCCGCCCCCCGGACTCGCCGGACACCGGTGGAGGGCTCGACGTCATGGCGCCGGAGGCCGGGCATGAACAGGGTGAAGAGCACCAGGGCGGCGGCGCCGACGCCCATCGGGACGATGGCGTCGCCCCGGCCCTCGTTGTAGGTGGGGTACAGGACAAAGGCCGACAGCAGGGCCGTCCACGCCCACAGGATCCACACGCTGCGACGGTGACCATGGCCGAGGCGGACCAGTCGGTGATGGAGGTGATCCTTGTCGGCGGTGGCGATCCCCTTGCGCCCCCGGGCCCGGCGCACGATGGCGAAGGCGGTGTCGAGGACGGGCACGCCCAGGATCACCAACGGGATGACGAGCGGGGCGTAGAAGAAGAACGTCTGACCGCTGAAGGGATCCGGGGTGCGGCCACCGACGGCCATGGTCGAAGCCGCCATCAGCGTGCCGAGCAGCAGGGCCCCGCCGTCGCCCATGAACACCTTGGCCGGGTAGACGTTCCACGGCAGGAACCCGACGCACACCCCGAGCACGATGGCGGCCACCAGCGGCCCGACGTTGCCCGGGAGCAGGAGGTCGACCTGGCCCAGCCGGATGCCGTACAGCAGGAAGGCGGTGGCCCCGATGCCGACGATACCGGCGGCGAGACCATCGAGACCGTCGATGAAGTTGACGGCGTTGGCCATGCCGAGCACCCAGACGACGGTGGCGACGAAGGCCAGATCATAGGGCAGCACGAACACGTCCCAGAACGGGATGCGGAACCAGATGATGCTCACCCCGCCGAGGGCCAGCGCCGTGGCCGACAGGACGGTGCCGGCGATCTTGGCCGGGGGCGACAGGTCGCGGACGTCGTCGAACAGGCCGATCAGGTAGGCGAGGGTGGCGCCGGCGGCGACGGCGTAGGGCTCGGTCGAGCCCTCGAAGGCGGCGTCGAAGCGGCCGCTGACCCCGGCCACGATGAAGGCGGCGATGAAGCCGACGTACATGGCGCCGCCGCCGAGCGAACCGGTGGGGCGCTCGTGCATCCGTCGGGCGTCGGGCTCGACCATGCACCCCCACACCCGCGACAGCCACAGGAACGCGGGCACCGACACCACCGTCACACCGCAGGCGACGATCGAGATCAGCAGATAGGCGGGTAGCGACGGTCTCACGTGAGCAGTTGTCTCCTCAGTGCCCCCGCGTCACGATGCCCGGGTCGGCGGCCCGGGCGATGGGGGCGTCGTGACGCGTGGGTCCGACGCTACACGGATCGAGGCGCGATCAGGGGGCGCCCCGGGCTCGGCGCCGCTCGGCTCAGGGGTAGGGGGTGAAGCCCGAGCAAAGCTGTCGGACTTCTTCCCTCAGTCCGGCCACGGCGGAGGCGTCGGCCCGGTTGCGCAGGGTCTCGGCGATGAGGCGACCGACCTCGGCCATCTCCGGCTCCTTCATCCCCTGGGTGGTGACCGCCGGGGTCCCGATGCGGATACCGGAGGTGACGAAGGGCGAGCGGGGATCGTCGGGGATCGAGTTGCGATTGAGGGTGATCCCGGCCTCGTCGAGGATGAGTTGGGCCTCCTTGCCGGTCAGCTCGGCGTCGAAGGGCTGCAGATCGACGAGGATCAGGTGATTGTCGGTGCCGCCCGACACGAGCCGGAAGCCGTGGGAGGCCAGGGCCTCGGCCAGGGCGCCGGCGTTGGCCACGATCTGGGCGGCGTAGGTCTTGAACTCGTCGGTGGCCGCCTCGGCGAAGGCGACGGCCTTGGCCGCGATCGAGTGCTCCTGAGGGCCACCCTGCTGGCCGGGGAACACCGCCTTGTCGACGGGCTTGGCCAGCGCCTCGGTGGTGAGGATGCAGCCCCCGCGAGGGCCGCGCAGGGTCTTGTGGGTGGTGAAGGTGACGACGTCGCAGTGCGGCATCGGGTTGGGGTGGGCCCCACCCACGATCAGACCGGCGATGTGGGCGGCGTCGAACATCAGGAGCGCCCCGACCTCGTCGGCGATGGCCCGGAAGGGGGCGGCCTCGATCATGCGGGGGTAGGCGGTGGCGCCGGTGACGATCAGCTTCGGGCGGTGCTCGGCCGCCAGCTTCGCCACCTGCTCCATGTCGATCCGCTGGTCGGTCTCGGTCAGGCCGTAGCCGACGAAGTTGTAGGTGAGGCCGGAGGCGTTGACCGGGGAGCCGTGGGTGAGGTGACCGCCGTGGTCGAGCCGCAGACCGAGCACGGTGTCACCCGGCTCGAGCAGGGCCTGGTAGACGGCCATGTTGGCGTTGGCCCCGGAGTGGGGCTGGACGTTGGCGTGATCGGCGCCCCACAGGGCGCAGATGCGCTGGCGGGCGAACTCCTCCACCTCGTCGACCACCTGGTTGCCGCCGTAGTAGCGCTTACCGGGATAGCCCTCGGAGTACTTGTTGGTGAAGACCGAACCGGTGGCGGCCATGACCGCCGGGGAGGCGAAGTTCTCCGAGGCGATGAGCTGGATGCCGGTGTTCTGCCGTTCCAGCTCGGCTGCCGTCAGCCGGTCGATGTCGGTGTCGTCGACGATGGGCCAGGGCACGGTGGGCTCCTTGGGTTGCAGGGCGGGTTGGTTTGGATGGTCGGGGTGGGAGGCGGACGTCAGCGTTCGAGGTCGGCGATCTTGTCGACCCGACGCTGATGGCGGCCCCCCTCGAAGGAGGCGGTGAGGAAGGCGTGGACGGCGTCGAGGGCCACGGCGGGGCCGGTGAGCCGTTGGCCGAGGCACAGGACGTTGGCGTTGTTGTGCTCGCGGCTGAGTCGGGCGCCGGTGGCGTCGGCCACGGTGGCGGCGCGCACGCCCGGCACCTTGTTGGCGGCGATGCCGATTCCGATGCCGCTGCCGCACACGGCGATGCCGAGCTCGGCCTCACCCTTGACCACGGCCTGGCCGACGGCGGCCCCGTAGTCGGGGTAGTCGACCGAATCGAGCGAATCGGTACCGAGATCGTCGACATCGTGACCCGACGTTCGCAGGTCGTCGGCCAGGATCTGCTTCAGCTCGTAGCCGGCGTGGTCGGCGGCGATGGCGATGCGCATGATCCTCCAGACTAGCCGCCCCGCTGGGCCCGACGACCGGCCGTTCCCGCCGTCGCCCTCGCGCCGTCGGCCGGGGCCGACCGCTACCGGCTGCGCTGCTCGTTGGCGGCCAGGCGCTCCCGCAGGAGAGCCATCACCCGGTCGTGGGTCGTCGCGCTGGCGGACAGCAGCTTGCGGAAATCGGTGATGCCGAAACGGACGAGCACCATGTCGGTCTCGGCCGTGACCGTGGCGTTCCGGGGGCGGAACTCGACCAGCGCCATCTCCCCCACCATCGAGCCCGGTGAGACCGAGGTGATGTACTCGTTCTGCATGTGGATGGCGGCCGAGCCCTCGACGATCACGTAGCACTCGTCGCCGACGCGGCCCTGGTCGATCAGCTCGGTGCCGGCGTCGACGTCGATGCGCTCGCCCAGGGCTGCGACCTTTGCCAGCTCGCTCGACGAGAACCCCTCGAAGAACGCCACCGACCCCAGCCACTCGGTGTCGAGCTTGTTGTTGAGTCCGAACACGACGGAACTCCCTTCCCCTTTGGGGCGGAGAGCTTAGGACCTGGGCCCGCCCTCCCGCACCTCGTCGGGCGGGCTAGCGGGGATGGCGGGCCACGACGGCCCGGGCCCGCTCGGTCAGGTCCGGTCGGATCTCCACCTCGTGGAAGAGGCGGCGGGCCTCGTCGGCCATCGGGTCGGTCTGATCGGGAGACATCTCCAGGACCAGTGCCCCGTCGGCCCTCAGCCAGCGTGGAGCCTCGGCGATGAGCAGTTCGAGGTGATCGGTGCCGGCCGGGCCACCGAACAGCGCCCGCACCGGCTCCCAGTCGGCCACCTCGTCCGGGAGACGGTCGCCGTCGGCCACGTAGGGCGGGTTGGACACGATCAGCCCGAGGGTGCCGACCAGCTCGGCGGGGAGGGCCTCGAACCAGGAGCCCTCGGCCACGCGGACCCGCCCACCGGCCCGACCGATGCCGGCCAGGTTGGCCCGGGCCACCTGCAGCGCCTCGGTCGAGACGTCGGTGAGCCACACCTCGACGCCGTCGAGTTCGTAGGCCAGCGACAGGCCGATGGCGCCCGACCCGGTGCCGAGGTCGACGGCGACCACCCCGGCGCCTCGCGGTTCGAGGCGGACCACCTCGTCGAGGGCGGCGCTGGCGACGATCTCGGTCTCCGGGCGGGGGATGAGCACCCGCTTGTCGACGAACAGTTCGAGGTAACGGAAGCCCCACTCCCCCAGCACGTACTGCAGGGGTTCGCCGGCCAGGCGGCGGGCGGTCATGGCGTCGAGGCTGGCCACGCCGCGGACGGTGGCGAACTCCTTGGACAGCTCGTGCCAGTCGTCGGGCTCTGCGCCGGCGGCCCGCATGGCGAGCAGTCGACCCTGCCAGTCGGCTCGGGCCGAGACCACGGGGTCGGAGGAGACGGCGAGTCGCTCGCCGGTCTCGACGGCCAACTCGGCCCAGGTGACACCCCGGCCGTCGTCCCCGCCGTGCCCGATGGGTTCAGCCACCGTCGGTGGTCTGGGCCTGGAGCTGTCGGGTGCGCTCGTCCTGAACCAGGGCGTCGCTGATCTCGTCGAGTTCCCCGGCCAGCACCCGGTCGAGCTTGTGGAGGGTGAGACCGAGCCGATGGTCGGTGACCCGGTTCTCCTTGAAGTTGTAGGTGCGGATCTTCTCGGAGCGGCCACCGCCCCCGGTCTGGCCCCGGCGCAGGTCGGATGCCGCCTCGGCCGCCTCCCGCTCCGCCCGCTCCAGCAGTCGGGATCGCAGCACCTTGAGGGCCCGCTCCCGGTTCTGGAGCTGGCTCTTCTCGTCCTGCATCGACACCACCTCGCCCGTGGGGAGGTGGGTGACCCGCACGGCGGAGTCGGTGGTGTTGACGTGCTGGCCGCCGGCACCCGACGAGCGGTAGGTGTCGATCTTGAGGTCGTTGGGGTCGATGGCGATGTCGACCTCGTCGGCCTCGGGCAGCACGGTGACCGTGGCCGAGGAGGTGTGCACCCGGCCCTGGGATTCGGTCTTCGGTACGCGCTGGACCCGGTGGGGTCCGGCCTCGAACTTCAGCCGGGTCCACACGCCGTCGCCCGAGACGGTGAAGGTGACGTCGTCGAACCCGCCGAGGGCCGACGGGTTGGCGCTCAGCACCTCGACGCTCCACTTCTGGCGCGAGGCGTAGGCCCGGAACATCTCGTAGAGGTCGCGGGCGAAGAGGTTCGCCTCCTCACCCCCCTCGGCGCCCCGGATCTCCATGATCACGTTGCGGCCGGCGTTGGGGTCGGGCGGGAGGAGCAGGATCCGCAGCTCGTCGGTGAAGCGCTCGATCTCGGCCTCGGCGGTGGCGGCCTCGGCCCGCAGCTCGTCGCGCTCGGCGGCGTCGGCCTCGTCCATCAGCATCTTGACCGTCTCGACGTCGTCGTGGGCCTGGCGGAGCCTGCCGCCGACGGTGACGATCTCGGTCAGGGCGGCGTAGCGACGCGTGAGCTCGACGTAGCGCTTGTTGTCGGCGGCCACGTCGGGATCGCCGAGTCGGGCCTCCAACTCGGCGTGTTCGTCCTCGAGGGCCTGGATCCGCTCCAGCATCGATCCGAGGCTATCGACCGGGAGACGTAGGGCGGAGCCCAGAGGCGCCGGCGCGCCGACGGGCCTCGAGGGGGCGAGGTGGCCGACTGTCCACTTAGGTTCGAATTGGCCGTCTGAGTCGACAGGCGATTCGAACCTAAGTGGACAGTCCCGGCGATCCGGCCCCGCTCGTGGCCGGGAGGCCGTTTTGACGGGTGGGCCACGTCGCCCGGCCTACCGCCACCCGACGGCCGGCTACAACGACCGCCCGTGGCGCACCTCCGGCAAGAGTCTGGAGGAGGTGCTCGGCTCGGACCTCCTCGCCTCCTACCCCGACACCATGGAGGAGCAGTGTGGGCTCTCGATCAGAGCAGCGTCTGGAGAGCAGCGTCAGCGACCGATGGTGGGCCAGGGGCCGTCGAGGGCCTGGGTCCGGGCGTCGGTCAGGCGCTCGATCCCGACCGAGGAGAGCGCCAGATCGCGTTCGGGCATGGCGATCACCAGTTCGGCCTCGGGGTCGTGACGATGGCGGTAGTCGGCGGCCTCGCACAGAAGATCGAGGTCGATACCGACCATGGTGACCGCCACCAGCGGGCGTCCGTCCACCGTGGAGCCGGCGGCGGCGCTGGGCACCGGATCGAGCAGACCGGCCCGGGAGCGGAGCGGCACGAGCGGGGCGAGATCGAGGGCGCCGACCAGCGTGGGGTCGTCGAGCAGCATCGACCGGAGCCACCGCTCACGACCGAGCCGCTGGAGTGGATGATGGTCGTGGCGGAGACGGTTCTCGTTGACGGCGGCGATCACCCGTCGGAGATCGGACACCGGATCGGCGTCCCGGTGGATCATCTGATTGAGCTCCCGGTCGGCCTGACCGACGCCGACGTCGATGACGGGCCCATCGGTGCCGTCGACGACCCGGGCCACTTCGAGGCCGGCGACCTCGGCCACCAACACGCCGTTGTCGTCGACGGGGCGGGCACCGGCCTCGGTCATCAGCGCCGCCAGCGCCCAGTGGTCGTCGGGGATCTCGGGGGCGGCGGCCGACGGGCCGGGGACGGCCTCGGCCACCTCGGCGCCTGCCACGTGCCAGACGGCGACGGTCGGCTCTCCGGGACCCAGCAGGGCGGCCCGGCGGGCCAGCTCCGGGGCGCCGTCCGGCGTGAGGACGTCGACGCGGGTCAGGTTCCGCGAGGTGGCCCAGCGAAGGGCCCGGCCGACGACCCGGTCGTCGCTCTCGGTGTAGAAGAAGCCGCGGTCGCCGACGGAGGCCGCCTCGACGGCGTCATCGAAGTCGGTGGGATCGACGTCGGCGCAGGCGCGGGCAAGGGCCCCGAGGCGGGCCTTGGCCAGCGCAGGGTTGGTCGCGATCGCCGACTACTTCTTGCGGCGGCCGCCGTAGCGACGCTCGAACCGCTCGACACGACCGGCGGTGTCGACGATCTTCATCTGACCGGTGAAGAACGGGTGGCTGGCCGAGGAGATCTCGACCTTGTAGAGCGGGTACGTGTTGCCGTCTTCCCACTCGATGGTCTCGTCGGTGTCGATGGTCGACCGGGTGAGAAAAGAGAACTCAGCGGCCTGGTCCATGAAAACCACGGGTCGGTAGTTGGGGTGGATGTCAGCCTTCATAAGCGTTCCAGTCTGCCTGGGTGGGGTCGCCTTCAAAACTCCGTCGCCGGATGTTCCGACGAAGTCGGAAGTCCCGATCACGACGGTTGTTTGGCCATTTCGGCCAGGAAGTCGGAGTTGGTCTTGAACGTGGCCAGGCGCTCGACGAGCATCTCGATGCCGGCGGCCGAGGTGCCCTCCTCGCCCATGGCGCTGAGGACCCGACGGAGCTTCCAGGCCAGCTGGAGCTCCTTGCGGTCGTAGAGCAGCTCCTCCCGACGGGTCGAGCTGCCGTCGACGTCGATGGCGGGGAAGATGCGCTTCTCGGCCAGGCGGCGGTCGAGGCGAAGCTCCATGTTGCCGGTGCCCTTGAACTCCTCGAAGATCACCTCGTCCATGCGGGAGCCGGTCTCGACCAGGGCGGTGGCGAGGATCGTGAGCGAACCTCCCTCCTCCAGGTTGCGGGCGGCGCCGAAGAACCGTTTGGCCGGATAGAGGGCGGCTGCGTCCAGGCCGCCCGACATCGCCCGGCCGCTCTGGGGGGCGGTCAGGTTGTAGGCCCGGGCCAGACGGGTGATGCCGTCGACGATCATGATGACGTCGGCCCCGGACTCAACCATGCGCTTGGCCCGCTCGATGGTGAGCTCGGCCACGGCGACGTGCTCCTCCGGCGGACGGTCGAACGTGGAGGCGGCCACTTCACCGTTGGTGAGGTGACGCTGCATGTCGGTGACCTCCTCCGGGCGCTCGTCGAGGAGCAGCACGATGAGGAAGGCGTCGGGGTTGTTGGTCTCGACCGCCCGGGCGATGTCCTTCATCACCGACGTCTTGCCCGCCTTGGGGGGCGACACGATCAGGCCCCGCTGACCCTTGCCGATCGGCGACACCAGATCGATGATCCGGGTGGTCATGTTGAGCGGCTCCTCCTTCATCTCGAGCGTGAGCTGCTCGTCGGGGAAGAGCGGGGTGAGGGCGTCGAAGCGGGGGCGGTCCTTGGCCGAGGCCGGGAGGCCGCCGTTGACCGTGTCGATCTGGTGGAAGCCGGGGTTCTTCTCGTTGCGGCTCGCCGGGCGGGACAGGCCGGTCAGGTGGTCACCCTTGCGCAGGCCGAACTGGCGGACCTGCTTGACTGAGACGTAGACGTCGTCCTTGCTGGGGAGGAACCCGTCGACCCGGAGGAAGCCGTAGCCCTCGTCGCGCAGATCGAGGGCACCGGACACGGGGACGGGCTCGCTGGAGACGGGCTCGTTGCCCACGTCGTCGCGATCGCGGCCGCGCCCTCGACGGCGACGGCTGCGGCGATTGTTGGGGTCGACCTCGTCGCCGTTGTCGCCATTGCGGCCACCGCTGTTGTTGTTGGCAGCGGTGGTGGAGGAGGCATCGGTGTCGTTGCCGCCGCCCTTCTTGTTCTTGCCCTTCTGGCGGCCGCTGTTCTGACCGCCACCGGATTCGGCCATCATCTCGACCTCCCAGTCGGCCAACGGCTCGCCGTCGGGCCCGACCGGGTGGGAGTCGGCGTCGCTGCCGGCGCGACGACCACGACGGTTGCGGCCACCGCTGCGCTCAGCGGCGGGGGCGTCGGCGCCCGGGGCTTCGGCCGCGTCGGCGGCGCGCGTATCGGCGGTGGCCTCGGACGCCTTGTCCTCGTCGCCGTCTTCGGCGGCGGCATCGGAGCTGTCGTCGGAGGTGTCGTCGGTCGAGTCGGCCTCAGCGCCCGCCGAGCCGTCCTCGGTGCCATCGGCACCGGCGTCGGCATCGGGCTCGACCGCGGCGTCGCCGGTCGGGGCGGGTTCATCCCCACCATCGCCGGGCAGGGTGGCGCCGGACAGCTCGATGATCTGGTCGATCAGCTCGGCCTTCTTGGAGCGGGCGGAGGCCTTGCCACCGAGGGCGGACACGATGGCCTGCAGCTCACCCTTGTCCTTCTTCTCCAACCCGCTGCGTTCAACGATCAGTTGGTCACTCATGGGATCTCTCCTGGAACATCAGGGCAGGGCCGTGGCCCGTCACCGCAGCGGCCTGGCGTCGCAGCCGCCGGAATGGCCGACGGCATGACGCCGTTCCCCCGGCAGGCGCGAGGGGCGCCGAGCAGATCCGGGCGGCCGGCAGCGTGGTTCGCGCCTGGGATCACGGTGCGGTGTACCGACGGTTCAAGCTCCGGACCCGGCAGAATCACCCCAGCCGGCTGGCGCTCACTGTAGCAAGGCGTGGCCCATCCGACACCGACGGTGGCCGGCCTCAGCCGCCCTCGGTCGCATCCTCCAACGTCGCCGCCACCTCGGCCGGGGCCGACCGGGGCCGGGCGGACGCCGTCGGGACGGGCTCGACCGGGACCTCGTCGAGCGCCTCGCCGGCCGCCGTTGTCAGCGATCCGACCTCGTCGAGACCGGCATCGCCATCGGTATCGGTATCGGCAGGGGCACCGCTATCGGCATCACCATCGGCGGTGGCGGTGGCGTCGGCATCGGCGGTGGCGGTGGCGGTGGCGGCGGTGGCGGTGGAGGGGTCGAGCGAGATCAACGGCGACAGCCACGCCGCACCGGGGTCGACGTCGATCAGCAGCGCCTTGGCCAGCAGGGTCATCGGCACGGCGAGGAGCGCGCCGAGCGGGCCGAACACCCACCCCCAGAAGATGAGGGAGAGGAACGTGGCCGTCATCGACAGGCCGACGGCGTCGCCCACGAACTTCGGCTGGATGACCGACTGGATGACCACGTTGATGGCGGCGTACACGACGATCACCACCACCGAGAGCTGCCAACCCCCGTCGAGGAAGGCCAACAGTGCGGGCGGGATGAGGCCGAGGACGAAGCCGACGTTGGGGATGTAGTTGGTGATGAACGACAGCACCCCCCACACCAGGGCCAGGGGCACGCCGAGGATCAGCAGCGCCACCACGTCGAGCACGGCGACGATGAAGCCGAACACCGTGGCCACCAGGAAGTAGGACCGGGTCGACGAGGCGAAGTTCTGGAGGGCGACGACGACGTTGGGTCGGGACTCCGCCACCGAGGTCTCGAGGATCCGGGTGAAGCGGCCGGTGTCGACGGCCATGAACAGCATCGAGATGACCAGCAGCGAGATCATGCTGAGGATGCCGAGCGCCCCCGAGACGGCGGAGATGAACTGGCCGGCGACGGCGTTGACGTCGAGCAGATCGAAGAGCGACTGGGCGTTGTCGCCGGTGTAGCCCAGGTTCTCCAGCTGGGTGGTGAGGTCGTCGCGGTAGGACTGGATCTGGTCGTCGTAGGCCCCGCCGGCCAGGTGGCCGACGAGGGTGACCGAAGCCCAGACCAGGCTGGCCCCAACCACGACCAGGGTCCCGAACGCGGTGAGGATGAGGGCGATGACGCCCACGATCGGCGGCAACCCTCGCCGGTGGACGGCCTGCTGGACGGGGCGGGCCACCACGATCAGGGTCAGGGCCAGGAACACCACGCTGAGCGAGGTGGCGAAGGCCCGCACGCCGGCGATCACGATGATGCCGGCGGCGCCCATGAGCAGCACGTTGAGGGCACGGGGCAGCGTGCCGAGACCGGGAACGGCCGGTGCTTGTTGGCTCATGACCAAGACCCTAGATGCCGTGGCTCACCGCCGCCGAGCGGCCACTTCGGGGTCCGGCGACGGTCACCGTCGCCGAGGAGCCCGGACCGGGCGGCGCGACCGGGCCGCAGGTGGCGAGCCGGACGCGCCGATCGCCCGCCCCGGTGCCGAGGGCGGCCGGGCGGGCGATCGGGTGGTGCGGGATCAGGCGGCGCTGACGGCCGACACCGCCCCGGACGGCAGGTCCCGGGGGGTCGCCACCGCCTCGCCGGTCTCGACGTGATGCTTGAGACCGGCCAGCAGGCGGTTGACCGAGGTGCCGAACTGACGCTTCATCATCAGGCTGTTCATGCCGGCGCCGAGGGCGCCGAGACCGACCTCGTAGCTCAACCGCATGGTGACCCGGGTCCGGTCGCCCATGGGCTCCAGATCGATCCGGGCCCCGCCCGTCCGCAACGCCGGGACGTTCTCGAACTCGTAGATCTCGATCGTCATCCCCTGGCCGGGCCGCCAGTCGGTCACCCGCTCCTGGATCGTGCCCCGGGGGCTCAGCCGGCACTCGCGGGTGATGCCGTCACCCTCGCCCCGGTCCGAGGTGAGGTGCGAGGCCTTCAGGTTCGGGTTCCAGGTGGCGATGCCTCCGAAGTCGGCCAGAGCCGGCCAGACCTCGGCTGCGGGGGCATCGATGGTCACGGTTCGTTCGATGGTGGTCATGGTGGTTCTCCTCATTCGGTGGGGTGGGTTGTGGGTCGGGATCGACGGCGGACGCCGTCGCTGTTCGGCGGCCACGGCGAGCCGCAAGGCGCAGACCTCGTCGAGCGCCGCCGCCTCGATCGCCGCGGCCAGGGCCGGCGGCTCGACGGCGGCCTCGATGCGCACGCAGGTGCCTGCGCCTCGAGGGTGGAGCGTGATGGCGCCCCGCCACAGCGAGTCGGCCAGTCGTCGGGCGACGTCCGTCGGCGGTGCGTCGACGTGGACCTGGCGGTCGATCTCGGTCATGGACACCACCTTCGACCCGGTCGGGGGGAGCCGGCCCTCCCCCGAACGGGGGATTCGGGCCCCGCTCCCCTCGGGTGGGCCCGAGGGGCGATCTACGCTCGGGCCATGCAACAGCTCCAGCGCCGGACGGGGTCGGTGATCGGCCGCACGTCCGAGGTACGGGCGATCGCCGCCCTGCTCGACCGCCATCGCCTGGTCACCCTCATCGGACCGGGCGGGGTCGGGAAGACGACGCTGGCCATCGAGGTGATCGACGAGGTCGAGCCGGAGTTCGATCGGGTCGTCACGGTCGAGCTGGCGACCGCTCGCGATGAGGCGGCGGTGCTGCGACTCCTGGCGTCCGCCGCGACCAACTCCTCGTCGGTCGAGCTCGATCAGGTGGTGGAGGCCTTGACCGCCCGCCGGACGCTGGTGGTGTTCGACAACTGCGAACACCTGGTCGAGGAGGTTGCGCAGCTGGTCGCCACCGTTCTCGCCGCCGGGACGACCGTGGTGCTGGCCACCGGTCGACGCCCCCTCCTCGTGGCCGACGAGGTCACGTGGCCGGTGCGGCCCCTGGACGTGCCCGGCGACGGGCCGGGGCCCCTCACCGATGTGGCGTCGGTGCAGCTGCTGCTGGAGCGGATCCGTCAGGCGGTGCCCACCTTCGAGCTGACCGAGGCCAACCGACCGCTGGTGGCCGAGATCTGCAGCGCCGCCGACGGCGTGCCCCTCACCCTCGAACTGGCGGCGGCGCTGGCCCGCAGCCGCCCGCTCGACGAGATCGTCGGCGCGCTGCGAGACCGCCCCGATCGGCTCGGCACCGCCCGCCGCGACCGACCCGCTCACCAGCGATCGCTCGGGGCCTCGGTCGACTGGAGCCGTCGTTTCCTGGCCGTCGACGACGCCCGTCTACTCGATCGACTGTCGGTGTTCGTCGGTTCCTTCTCCGCCGCCGGGGCCCGGGCCGTCGACGCCGGGGACGGGGCGATGGGCCTGCCGACGCTGGTGGAGCACTCCCTGGTCGAGTTCGATCCGGCCACCGAGCGGTACCGGATGCTCGAAGTCGTCCGGCTCGACGCCGAGAGTCGGCTCGACGACGAGACCCGCTGCGAGGTCGCCCGTCGCCACCTGGACCACTGCCGACGACTGGCGGAGGAGATCGGCGAGCGGATGTTCGAGCCCGATCCCGACAACGTGTTCTCCCGCTACGAGCGCGAGCTCGACAACCTGGCCGCCGCCGCCCGCTTCGCCCTCGACACCGACGACATCGACGGGTACCGATCGCTGGTCGGCCCCGTGGCGCCGTGGTGGGTGCACTACCAGACCCCGACCGACCTCCGGCCCTGGGCCGACGTGGTCGACGCCGAGGGGGCACCGGTGTTGTGGCGGGCCAACGTCCGAGCCGCACTCGGGTTCCACCGCAGCCACCGGGGCCAGTACGCCGAGGCGGCGCAACTCTCCGCCGAGGCCACCGGGCTCCATGCCGCGGCCGACAACCTCCTCGGTGTGACCCTGGGTGAGGTGGCGGCCGGCAACTCGCTGCTCGCCCTCGGGCGGCGGGACGAGGCCCGGGACGCCTACCTGCGGGGCCTGGAGGCGGCCGACCGCTCGGCCCACCCCTACGCCGAGCTGTCGGCCCTGATCGCCCTGACCCGTCTCGACCCCAAAGGGCCCGACGCCGCCGGTCACCTGGAGCGGGCCCGGGACGTGGCCGCGGTCGGCTTCGGGGCCATCGAGTCGGTGGTCGTCGTGGAACTCGCCCTGCTCCGCCTGCGTCAGGGGCGGACCGACGAGGCCCGGCGGCTGGCCGACGACGGACTGGCCAAGGCCGAACGGCAGGGGTACGCCGAGATCGTGGCCTCGGCCGCCTGCGCCCGAGCCGAGGTGGCGATGGTCGACGGCGACGGCCGGTCGGCCGCCGACCTGCTCGATCGAGCGCTCGACCTCGGCCTCCGCCAGCTCCACCAAGGGGTGATCGACCGGGCCGAGGACGGCCTCGCCCGCCTGGCCGCCGTCGACGACGGTGCGGGATCCGGCCGCTCGGCCGGCGGCGGGGGCACAGCCGTCCCGTCGGGGTCCGCCCCGGCGGCCGACGAGGTCGCCCTCTCGGACCGGGAGCTGGCGGTGGCCCTGCTGCTCCGGGGCGACCTGACCCAGCGGGAGATCGCCGACGAGCTCTACATCGCCCCGTCCACGGTGAAGACCCACATCAAGTCGATCTACCGCAAGCTCGGGGTGTCGAAACGGTCGGCGGCGGTAACCCGAGCCGCCGATCTGGGCCTGTTCGGCCGAGGGGCCTCCTGACCCTCAGCGGACCAGGGCGGCCCGCATGGTGCGGAGCTGGGCCGCGACCACGTCGAGGTCGTTGGCCACCACGTCGAAGTGCTCGGTGCGGGTGAGCAGCTCCGAGAGGAAGGCCGGAAGCTCGGGCCGCTCACCGGTGGCGGCCTCCACCGCGTCGGCGAACTTGGCCGGGGCGGCGGTGGCCAGCGTGATCATCGGCACCGACGGGTCGCGCCGCCGTTCCCGGGCCACCTTGAGCCCGACCGCGGTGTGGGGATCGATCAGCAGGCCGGTCCGGTCGTGGACGGCGGCGATCACGGCGCTGGTCTCGGCGTCGTCGCAGCGGCCGGCCTCGAACTCCTCGCCGATCGCGGACGCCCACCCCTCGTCGACCGGGGCGTGACCGGTGCGGCGGAAGGTGGCGAGCAACTCGGCCACGGCCCGCCCGTCCCGCCCCGAGGCCTCCCACAGGAGGCGTTCGAAGTTGGACGAGACCTGTATGTCCATGCTCGGGCTGAGGGTGGGGACCACCTCGTGGGCCCGCAGCTCACCGGTCTCGAAGAAGCGGGTGAGCACGTCGTTGCGGTTGGAGGCAACGACGAGCTGGTCGACCGGGAGGCCCATGCGCTTGGCGTACCAACCGGCGAGGATGTTGCCGAAGTTGCCGGTGGGCACGGTGAACGACACCGGTCCGGGGGCGTCGGCCCGACCGATGGCGGCGTTGGCGGCGGCCGCCGCCGTCACGTAGTAGACGATCTGAGCCATCACCCGGGCCCAGTTGATCGAGTTGACGGCGGCCAGGTTGACCTCGTCGTTGAGGACGGTGTCGGCGAAGGCCGCCTTCACCAGATCCTGGCAGTCGTCGAAGGTGCCCTCGACGGCGAGGTTCTGGATGTTGGCGGCGTCGACGGTCGTCATCTGGCGGCGCTGCACGTCCGACACCCGCTCGTTGGGGTGGAGCACAACGGCCGACACCTGCGACCGCCCGGCCAGGGCCTCGATGGCGGCGGAGCCGGTGTCGCCCGAGGTGGCGGTGATCACGACCACCCGCTCGTCCCGGGCGGAGAGCTCGTGGTCGAACAGGCGGCCGACGAGCTGGAGGGCGATGTCCTTGAAGGCGAGGGTCGGGCCCCGGGTGAGGTCGAGGAGGTGGTGGTTGTCGCCCAGGTCGATCAGGGGGCAGACATCGGGATGACGGAAGGTGGCGTACGCGGCCGACACCATCTCGTCGAAGTCGTCCCGCTCGATCGACCCCTCGACGTAGGGCCACATGACGGCGGCGGCGGCCTCGGCGTACGGCGTCTCGGCCGTGATCCCCTCGGCCAGGGCCGGGATCTCGTCCGGGCAGTACAGGCCGCCGTCGGCGGCCAGGCCGGTGAGGAGGACGTCGCCGAACCCGAGCTCGGGGGCCTCGCCCCGGGTCGAGCGGTAGGTGATCGTCATTCGCCGACGACGCGCAGGATGCTGCGAATGTCGGTGACCACCTCGAGGCTGCGCAACTCCTGCAGGGTCTGCTGGAGGTTGCGCTCCTTGGCCTTGTGGGTGATGAAGGCGATGCGGGCCCCGGGGGTGTCACCGGCCCGGCTGCCGCTCACCTGATCCTGCTCCAGCGAACTGATCGACACCTCGTGGGCGCCGAACACCCCGGCCACCGCAGCCAGGACGCCGGGGGCGTCGTCGACATCGGCGTTCACGTAGTAGGCGCTCTCCAGCTCGTCGATCGAGCGGATGGTGGCCCGGGGGCCATTGGGCACCGACCGGTGGGTGGCCCGGCTGCGGTTGGCGGCGGCGTCGATCACGTCGCCGAGGACGGCGCTGGCGGTGGGATCGCCGCCGGCGCCCCGGCCGTAGAACATCATCTCGCCGGCGGCCGAGCCCTCGACGAAGATGGCGTTGAAGCTGTCGCGCACCGAGGCCAACGGGTGGGAGCGTGGCACCATCGCCGGGTGGACCCGGACCCCGATCTCCCGGCCCCCCGACGCCGCGGACCCGGCGCCGTCGACGTCGAACACCTCGGCGATGCCGAGGAGCTTGATCTCGTAGCCCAGTCGGTCGGCGAAGGCGATGTCGGTGGCCGACACGTGGGAGATGCCTTCGTGGTACACGTCGCCGGCCACCACGTTCTGGCCGAAGGCGAGGGAGGCCATGATGGCGGCCTTGGCCCCGGCGTCGTAGCCCTCGACGTCGGCCGTCGGGTCGCGCTCGGCGTAGCCGAGCCGCTGGGCCTCGGCCAGAGCCTCGCCGTAGTCGGCCCCCTCCTCGCTCATCTTGGTGAGGATGTAGTTGGTGGTGCCGTTGAGGATGCCCATGATGCGGGTAACGTCCTCGCCCAACAGCGACTCCCGGAGGGGGCGGACGATGGGGATGGCGCCGGCGGCCGCCGCCTCGAACAGGAGGTCGACACCGTTGGCGTCGGCGGTGGCATAGAGCTCGGGGCCGACGTTGGCCAGGAGCTCCTTGTTGGCGGTGACCACCGACTTGCCCGACTTCAGGGCGGCCTGGATCAGGCTCCGAGCGGGCTCGATGCCGCCGATCACCTCGACCACCAGATCGATCTCGGGGTCGTTGACCACCGACTCGGCGTCGGTGGTGAGCAGCGAAGGGTCGAGCCCGTCGGCCCGGGTCTTGCTGGTGCTGCGGACGGCGACCTTCACCACGTCGAGCTCGAGGCCGGTGGTGGCCCGGATGTCGTCGTGGCGGGTGGCCAGGAGGTCGACGAGGGCACCGCCGACGATGCCGCATCCAAGGAGTCCGATCTTCACGTTCATGGGGCTGTATGCCTCCTCTTGCTCTTGGCTCGCTCTCGGCCTCGTCGGCCGGGTGATCTACCCGACGTCGGTGGCCAGGAGATCTTCGGGCGTCTCGCGGCGCACGACGAGGCGGGCATCGCCGTTGCTGACGAACACCACGGGTGGACGCAGGATCTTGTTGTAGTTGGAACCCATCGAGTGGCCGTAGGCCCCGGTGACGGGGGTGGCCAGGATGTCACCGACGGCGACGTCGGCGGGGACGCCACCCTCGCGGACCAGCAGGTCGCCCGACTCGCAATGCTTGCCGACGACCCGAACGGTCTCGGTGCGATCGGCCAGGACCGAGCGGGCCAGGAACGTCTCGTACCCGCTGCCGTAGAGGACGGGGCGGGGGTTGTCGCTCATGCCGCCGTCGACGGCGACGTAGGTGCGGATGCCGGGCAGGTCCTTCACCGTGCCGACGGTGTAGAGGGTGACCGCAGCGGCGGCGGCGATGGAGCGGCCAGGCTCGATCCCGACGGTGGCCGTGATCCCGGCTTCGGCCGCCGCCTTCTGGATGAGGCGGGACCACTGGGTGATGGTGGCCGCCTCCTCGCCCTCGACGTAGGCCACGCCCAGCCCGCCGCCGACGATCAGCTCGTCGAGCCCGAGGGGGTTGGCGAAGGCGCCGAGGGCGGCGACGGCGTTGGCGAAGGAATCGACCCGGAACACCTGGGACCCGATGTGGGCGTGGATGCCGACCAGGTCGTAGGCGTCGGCGGCACGGGCCCGCTCGACCGCCTGGTGGGCGACACCGGTGGAGACGGTGAAGCCGAACTTCGAGTCGTCCTGACCGGTGGCGATGTAGGCGTGGGTCTCGGCCTTGATGCCGGGGGTGATTCGCAGGAGCACCTGCGGTCGCCCGCCATCGCCCTCGAACAGCTCGGGCTCGGTGGCGGCCAGGTGGTCGAGGCGGTCGAGCTCGTCGAAGCTGTCGACCACGAGGCGGCCGACGCCGACCGAGAGGCCGGTGCGGAGCTCGGCCACCGACTTGTTGTTGCCGTGGAAGGTGAGGCGGGCCGGATCGACCCCGGCGGCCAGGCACACGTGCAGCTCGCCTCCGGTGGCGACGTCGATACCGAGCCCCTCCTCGGCGGCGAGCTTGGCCATCGCCTTGCACAGAAAGGCCTTGGAGGCGTAGACGGCGTGGTCGCCGAAGGCCTCGACCGCCTCTCGGCACCGGGAGCGGAGGTGGTCCTCGTCGTAGACGAAGACCGGCGTGCCGAACTCGGCGACCAGGTCGAGGGTGTCGCAGCCGCCGATGACGAGCTGGCCGTCACCGCCCACCGACGCGTTGTCGGGCAGGAGTGACCAGGGAACGGGTGACATCGAGGGGGGCTCCGCTCTTACATGTGCTCCGGCGCGGTCACGCCGAGCAGGTCGAGACCGGTGGCCAGGCCGATGCGGGTGGCCTCGGCCAGCCACAGGCGGGCCTGCCGCAGATCGTCGGGGACATCGGGATGCAGCACCGGGCAGTCGCGATAGAAGCCGTGGAAGGCCGACGCCAGCTCCCGCACCCAATTGGTGACCTTGTGGGGGGCCCGCTCGACGGCGGCCAGCTCCAGGATCTCGCCGAACGTGCTGAGCTGCCGCAGCAGCTCCAGCTCCCGTTCGTGGGTCAGGCCCGACAGGTCGACCCGGCCCAGGGCCGCCCGTTCGATCCCCCGCTCGGCCGCCTGGGTGCCGATGGAGTGGATCCGGGCGTTGGCGTACTGCACGTAGTAGACGGGGTTCTCCGCCGCCTGCTGGGTGAGCACGTCGAGGTCGAGGGTGAGGGGTGAGTCGACCGACTGGAGGAGGTAGGCGAAGCGGGCCACGTCGGGGCCGACCTCGTCGATCAGGTCGCGGATCTCCACCATCGTCCCGGCCCGCTTCGACATCTTCACCTCGGTGCCGTCGCGCAGGAGCTTGACGTTCTGCCCGATGATGAACTCGATGCTGTCCGCCGGCTTGCCCAGGGCGAGCAGGGCGGCCCTCATCCGACCGATGTAGCCGTGGTGGTCGGCGCCGAGGATGTCGATCAGGTGGTCGCCGCGGTTGAACTTGTCGCGGTGGTAGGCGATGTCGGGCATCAGGTAGGCCAGCTCACCGTCGGACTTGATGAGGACCCGATCCTTGTCGTCACCGAAGTCGGTGGTGCGGAGCCAGGTGGCGCCGTCCTCGGTGTAGACGTGGCCGTTGGCCCGCAGCTCGTTGAGGGTGGCTTCGGCTGCGCCGCTGTCGGCCAGAGCCTTCTCGCTCGACCAGGTGTCGAACTCGACGTTCATGGCGCCGAGCACCTCGCGGGCATCGGCCAGCGACCGGTCGCGGCCCCAGAGGACGGGGTCGACGTCGTCGGGCATCTCGGCCGCCCAATCCTGGATGTACTGGCCGGCGTAGCCGTCGGCCGGGGTGGGGTCGCCGGCCTTCGCCGCGGTGAGGGAGGCGCCGAAGATCCGGGTCTGGACGCCGCGGTCGTTGATGTAGAACTCCTTGTGGACCTTGTATCCGCACCGGGTGAGGATCCGGGCCAGCGAGTCGCCGTAGGCGCCCCACCGTCCGCCGCCGGCGTGGATGGGGCCGGTGGGGTTGGCCGAGACGAACTCGACGTTCACGTGGGCGCCGTCGCCGAGGTCGAGGGTGCCGAAGCCGGCCTCGCCCAGCTCCACCACCTCCCGCAGGTACTCGTGCAGCCAGGTGGGCGAAAGGTGGAAGTTGACGAAACCGGGACCGGCGATCTCCAACCGCTCGACGTGGGCCGGCGGGTCGGCTTCGAGGGCGGCCTTGAGTGCTTCGCCGAGCTCCCGGGGGTTGCGACCGGCGGCCTTGGCCGAGGCCAGGGCGGCGTTGGTCGACCAGTCGCCGTGCTCACGACGGGCCGGCCGCTCCAGGGTGACACCGGAGGGCACGGGGTCGACGCCGACGGTGCCGAGCGCGGCGACCACGGCGTCGAGGAGCTGCTGACGAATCATGCCATCGAGGGTAGTGGCCGCCCTCCGGCGAACCGCCGTGATATTCGGCCCTCCCGGAGCGGTCGCGCCCGCGTTCGCAGGCGGGCGATGAATCCCGTCGAACCCGGACAGGTGGTGTCAGTGTTCGGTCTCTACCGTCGGGGCCATGGCTCCTTCCGCAGTGGTCTCGATCGGTGTGTACGGCTTCGATCGCCAGTCGTTTCTGGCGTGCCTCGGCGAGGCCGACGTCCGGATGTTGATCGACGTCCGCCAGCGCCGGGGCGTGCGGGGGCCCGACTACGCATGGGCCAACGCCCAGCGGCTGCAGGCGGCGCTGGCCGAAGCCGGCATCGCCTACGAGCACCGCAAGGACCTGGCCCCCACCACCGAGCTGCGGCAGGTCCAGTACGCCGAGGACGATCGGCAGGGCGTCGGCAAACGGTCGAGGCGGGTGCTGGCCGAGGAGTACGCCCGCCGCTACGCCGCCGAGATCCTCGACGACGTCGATCTCGGGCCGCTGGTGGCCGACCTGCCGAGCGACGGGGTGACGGCGCTGTTGTGCGTGGAGACCGATGCGGTGGCCTGCCACCGTTCGATCATCGCCGCTCGCTTGACCGACGAGCACGGCGTCGAGGTCACGCATCTCACCCCCGGGTGAGGATTGCCGGTCCGATCACGCCAAACCCGTCGGGATTGCGGAGTCGGCCCGGCTAACGTGGTGCACCCCAGCCTCTGTAGCTCAGTGGATAGAGCACTGGTTTCCGGAACCAGGTGTCGTAGGTTCGATTCCTACCAGAGGCGCTGCGTCGGACCGCCGCTCGGGCGGTCCCGCCTGGTCAGACCGCTGGCTCGCTTTGACCGCCGCTCCCCGCACCAGCTGCCGGGACCCGTCATCCACGGACACGGCAGGACAACAGCCGCCCCGCTCCTAGCGGCGAGCGCGGCAATTCCTCCCCGTGTCCGATCGGCGGGGCTCCGAACGAGCCCCGCCACCAGAACCGTATGACCGGGAACGCGCCGGACGATCGCTCGCCGGCAGCAGGTGCGGTCCTCTACACCCCGGCGGGAATGTTCTCCGCCTTGCGCTCGACCTTGCGAGGTGCGGTGAGCTCCTTCCAGACCGAGAGTGCCCGGTTCACGGCGGGATACGGCTCTCGCGGGACGAACCGACCATGGCCCGGTTCGGCCATCACGGTGCCGGCTTCCACCGCCACCTTGCCGCGGGTGAGGGTGTAGCGGGGCAGGCCGGTGACCTTCATTCCCTCGAAGACGTTGTAGTCGATCACCGACTGCTGGGCCTCGGCGGTGATCGTCTTGCTCGCCTGCGGATCCCACACGACGAGATCGGCATCGGCCCCCTCGAGCACTGCGCCCTTCTTCGGATACATGTTGAGGATGCGGGCGCTGTTGGTCGAGGTGACGGCGACGAACTCGTTCATGGTGAGGCGGCCCGTCTCAACGCCGTGGGTCCACAGCAGTGGCATGCGGTCTTCCAGACCACCAGTGCCGTTGGGGATCAGCGTGAAGTCGTCAAGACCCACCATCTTCTGCTCGGTGGTGAAGGAGCAGTGGTCGGTTGCCACGACCTGAAGGCTGCCCGCCTGAAGCCCGGCCCAGAGCCCGTCCTGATGTGTCTTGTCGCGGAACGGCGGCGACATCACCCGGCGAGCGGCGTGGACCCAGTCGGCGTTCTGGTACTCGCTCTCATCGAGGACCAGGTGCTGGATGAGCGGCTCGCCGTAGACCCGCATGCCCTTCTGCCTGGCCCGACGTATCGCCTCATGGGCCTGCTCGCAGGACGTGTGGACGATGTACAGCGGCACGTTCGCCATGTCGGCGATCATGATGGCCCGGTTGGCGGCCTCACCCTCGACCTCGGGCGGACGGGAGTAGGCATGGCCCTCCGGCCCGGTGATGCCCTGCTCCATGTACTTCTCCTGCAGGTGGGCAACGACATCGCCGTTCTCCGCATGGACCAGGGGCATGCCGCCGAGCGCCGCACATCGCCGGAACGAGGCGTACATCTCGTCGTCGTCCACCATGAGCGCGCCCTTGTAGGCCATGAAGTGCTTGAAGGTGTTGATGCCGCGGTCGACGACCTCGGCCATCTCGTTGAAGACCTGCTCCGCCCACCACGTGATCGCCATGTGGAAGGAGTAGTCCGAGCAGGCGTCGGCGGATTTCCGCTCCCACTCCGCCAGCGCCTCAAGGAGCGGCTGATCGGGAGCCGCCAGACAGAAATCGACGACCATCGTGGTGCCACCCGAGAGGGCGGCGCGAGTGCCGCTCTCGAAGTTGTCAGCGGAGTGGGTACCCATGAACGGCATTTCCAGGTGGGTGTGCGGATCGATGCCGCCGGGCATCACATAGCAGCCGGTGGCGTCCAGAACCTTGTCACCGGTGAGATCCTCACCGATCCGCCAGATGGTGTCGCCCTCTATCAGCACGTCGGCCTGCCAGGTGCGGTCCGCCGTGACGATCGTGCCGCCCTTGATCACCGTAGACATCGTGTGAGCGCTCCTCTCAGAGCCCGGTCGGCCGGGCGTTCATGTTGCCGTATGGGCCCACAGGCTGACCGCGCACGCCGCATGACCAGGGCCCGTTTCGCCCGATCTTAGCTCAGTCCGGCCGCCTGCTTCCCAGTGGATGCGGGTACCGGGTTCGACGCCTCCCCGGCCGGGCTCGATCGGGCCGGGTTCGCCTGATCATGGAGAAACCGGCCATCGACGGGCGGGTGGCCCCGACGCCGTGGCCGGATGGGGACTCAGCTACGAGGAGACGGTCGAGATCCTCGGCGAACAGCGGCGCGGTCGGCGTCCGCTTCCGGGAGCGGGGTCCGCTCGGTCAGGGCCCGTCCCCGTCGTCGCAGGGTCGACAGGCCGCCTCGTGGATTCGACCGAGGAGCTCGACGAGCGTTTCCACCTCGGACTCGGACAGGGTCCGGCCGATCACGCGGTCGATGATCGCTTCGAGCCGGGGTCCGAACTCCTTGAGCGTCTCGGTGCCCAACTTCGTGAGCACCACCTGGCTTGCCCGCCGGTCGTCGGGGTCGGGGCATCGCTCGACCAGGCCGGAGGCCTCGGCGCGATCGACGGTGCGGGAGATGTGGCCGGGACTCACCATGATCTGGCGGCTGAGCTCCACCGCTCGGAGCCGGTTGTCCGGAGCCTGGTCGAGGCGGACCAGGAGGTCGACCGTGGTCGGGTCGTGGCCGGTGGGCTCGACGGCCTCCGACTCGATGAGCCGGCTGAGCGCCGTCTGCGCCGACAGCAATGCACCCGACGCTTGCAGCGTCTCACTGGCGAGCACGCTCGCCGACTCGGGTCGTCCGGCCACACGTTCAGAATAGGTGTCTTGACAACCATTGTCGAGATACGCATTATTGTTGTGTACACAATGATTGTTTAGACACTCATACAACTAGACCCCTCAGGAGACGACATGGCGACCGCAGCAGTCCGCGATCCGAAGACCGACCACCTCCTCACCCCGGAGAACTCTGCGCTGGTGCTCATCGACTACCAGCCCGGCCTCGTCGACGGCACCTTCTCGATCGAGCGCGACGTCTTGCTCAACAACGTCGTGGCCATGGCCAAGGCGGCCAAGATCTACGCCCTACCGGTGATCCTGTCGACCGTCGGCGTCGACGCCGGCTACCAGGAGCCCACCATCCCCGACCTCACCGACGTCCTGACCGACGTTGAACCCATCGACCGGCAGACGGTCGATGCCTGGGACACACCCGAGTTCCGAGCCGCCGTCGAGGCCACCGGCCGCAAGAAGATCATCATGGCCGCACTGTGGACCGAGGTCTGCCTGGTGTACCCGGCCCTCGACATGCTCCTCGAGGGCTATGAGATCTACGCCCTGTCCGACGTGTCGGGCGGGACGACGGTCGACGCCCATGAGCGGGGCATGGAGCGACTCATCCAGGCCGGCGCCGTTCCCGTCACCTGGGAGGCGGTCATGGCCGAACTCGGCCGCCTGGGTTCCTACGACATCGGTGGGTTCGTCGAGATCATGAACGAGCATCTCCCCAAGAGCGTCCCCACCTCGTGAACCGGCGGCGCACAAGCACACAAGACGGTCAACCGAGCGTCCTCGCCATCGTCTGCACCGCCCTCTTCTTCGGTGTCGTGAACGGCTCGGCGGTTGCCGTCGTGCTTCCGGAGATCGGGGCCGACCTCGGCATCGGCGACGGCGACCTGTCCTGGGTGATGAGCGGATTCCTGTTGACCTACGGCGTGGCCATCCCGTTCTACGGCCGCCTGGCGAACCGCTACGGGGCCCGTCGACTGTTCCTCGTCGGCCTCGCCGTGTTCGCCGTCGGCTCGGCGCTCTCCGCCGTCGCCACGGATCTGGGGACGCTGTTGGCGGCGAGGACGATCCAGGCGATCGGCGGCGCCGCCGTCCCCGGACTGGGGATGACCCTGGCCAGTCGGGCCTACCCCGAAGCCAGGCGGGGATTCGTGCTCGGCGTGGTCAGCGCCACCATGGGCGTCGCCGCCGCGGCGGGACCCCTGTTGGCCGGCGTCATCTCCGAGATCGCCGACTGGCGGTACCTGTTCGCCGTGAGCGCCCTGTCGATCGTCGGTCTCCCCCTCGGAATCAGGTACCTCGATCGCAACGAGCCACGCACGGACGGGCCCCTCGACCTGGCCGGCGGCGTGCTCTTCGGTCTCGGGGTCGCCGGCCTGCTCTTCCTCGTCACTCGGGGGAGCCAGGCCGGCTGGACCGACGGCCAGGCACTCGCCGGCGCCGCCGTATCCCTCGTCGCCCTCGGCGTCTTTGCCGTCCACCAACGCCGCGGCACCGCACCGTTCATCCCCCTCTCGCTCATCACCAATCGCCGCTACCTGCTGTTGACGCTCCTCGGGTTCGCCGTCACCTTCGCCAACCTCGCCGCCCAGATCGGCTTCCCCTTCCTGTTCAGCTCGATCCATGGCCTGTCGTCGCTCGAGATCGGCCTCGCCCTGCTGCCGGCCGCCCTCGCCACCGCCACCCTCGGGATCATCGCCGGACGGCTCGTCGATCGGATCGGCGCCGCCGGGCCGCTCCACGCCGGCGTCGTCCTGATGCTCGTCGGAGCGATCGTCATCTCGAGTCGGGCCGGGAGCTCGGCCTGGACCGTCGCCGCACTGGCCATGGTTCTGGGCGCCGGATTCGCCCTCGTCAACACCCCGCTGGCGACGGTCGTGTCGCTGCTGGCCCGCCCCGAGGATCTGGCCGCCGCCCTGAGCCTGAACACGATGATGTTCTTCATCGGCGGCAGCTTCGGGTCGTCCCTGTTCACCTCGATCGCGATCAACACCGGATCGGCGGCCGAGGCCGTCAACCCGTTCCACGACGGGGCGGGTGTCGGCTTCAGCAACGCCTTCGCCGCCCTCGTCGTGCCCCTCGGCGTGGCGCTGGCCCTCGGCCGAGTCCTGCGGCGAGAGCCGACAGCTCGCCCGGCGGCCGCTCCCCGCACCGACGGCACCACCGGCCACGGGACCCGCGACTGCAACGTCCCGTGGGCCCCCGACCTCGAGCCGGCCGACGCCGCCCGGCCGTAGCGCTCACCACACCACCCGAGACAAGGACCGGACGGCCGATGACCGCACGAACCATCAAGACCCTCACCGGAGCCACCCCCCAACCCGGCAGCGGCCTGCTCCACCCCTTCCCGACGCCGGAGCTCCCTCACCTCGACCCCTTCGTCTTCCTCGACACCGGCAGCCCGCGAGACCTCGGCCCCGGCGAGATCTACGTCGGCCCCCACTCCCATCGAGGGGTGCAACCGGTGAGCCTGCTGTTCTCCGGCCGGATCGAACATCGCGACTCCCTCGGCAACCACCGCACCGTCACCTCCGGCGGCATGCAATGGCTCGTGTCGGGGTCCGGCGCCGTGCACGAAGAGGTCCTCAACGGCGACGACAACGGTGTCTTCCACATGGCCCAGCTGTGGATCAACGTCCCCGCCGCGCTCAAGATGGAGGACCCCGAGCACCATGCGGTGCCGGCCGAGGAGATCCCCGAGATCACCAGCCTCGGCCCGCACTCGCTCGTTCGGCTCTACGCCGGCGACCTGGCAGGCGAGACCGGCCCCGCCCCGATGCCGACGCCGGTCCTCGTCGCCCACATCACGCTCGACACCGACGGCGGGATCACCATCCCCGTCCCACCGGGCTGGACCGCCGCCTTCACCGTGGTCGCCGGCGAGGTCGGGATCGACGGCCACACGCTGCAGCCGGGCGACACGCCGGTGTTCAACGACGACGGCGACGGCATCACCGTCAGCGGCGCGAGCGGGGGACAGTTCCTCCTCATGTGCGGCGAGCCGATCGACGAACCGGTGGTGATGGGTGGCGGCTACGTCATGAACAGCCGTACGGAGATCACGACCGCCTTCGACGACGAGCGCGCCGGCCGCATGGGCCACCTCACCCCCAGCCGCTAGCAGGGCGCCGACGCCTCGGCGCACCGCCGCCGCCGGGCCGCTCTCCGTCGGTCAGGCCGAAGACCTCGATCGGCTGGCGTCGCCCACCCGGGCCCGCCGACCGTGGATGCCGAAGGAGAGGGCATCCACGGCATCCGTCGCCCGGCCCCGCGGCGCCCACCAGGTCCCACATGTCGTCGTCGCTTCGCCACATGGTGAACGTGGCCAGGGTGTGATGGGGGCGGACGGCGGCCAGGCCGAACACGAGGCCGGGGTGACGGCGAACCTGCCGTTCGACGGGCGTTCCCCAGCGCATGAATCGCAGCGACTCGCCCAGCCGGAGGCGGGCCAGCGTCACCGCCACCGTCGGGCCGTCACCGGGCCCGGCCCCGGCCGGTGCCGGATCCTCCCCCCGATCGGGCAACGGGCTCACCGCCGCCATCGCGCCCCAGCGATGGCGGAGACGCAGCCGGACATGCCGACCGTCGGCCAGGCGGGCGGGCGCAGTACCGGGCGGGCGCCACCGCCCCGAGCCGGGCGAGGTGGAACGAGAAGACACCGGTGGACACACGCCGACACCAGTTGACCGAACGCTCAAATCTCGGTCGTGGGACACCGAGGCGCTGCGCCCGACCGCACCCCGACCGCCCGCCGAACGCCCGCCCCCTACCCCCCGCCCTCCGGCGGGTAGGGGCAGTGCTGAGTGGTGGGTGGGGCCGTGGTCGGCGGCCCCGGGCTGATCGAGGTGGTCGTGGTCGACGGCACGGGCGTGGGCAGCGGCTCGGGAATCGAACCGGCGTCGAACAGGCCGATGTCCCGGTCTGAGAAGTTGCCGATGTTGGGGGCGATGGCGGTGAGATCGCTCTCGCCGACGCCGAGCCAGCGGCCGAAGGTGGCGGCGTACTGGTCGACCGAGATCGTCGGCAGCAACCGACCCTGACCGACATCGCTCGGGCCGTCGTCGGCCACCTCGGGCACCGTGCCGAACACCCGGTTGCCCCGGACCGACCCGCCGATCACCAGATGGTGACCGCCCCAGCCGTGGTCGGTGCCGTCGCCGTTGCTCAGCAGCGACCGGCCGAAGTCGGATGCGGTGAAGGTGGTGACCCGGTCGGCCACGCCGAGGGCGGTGGTGGCCCGATGGAAGCCGGCGAGGCCGATGTCTAGGGCCTGGAGCAGGGGCACGTGATCGGCCATCAGCCGGCTGTGGTTGTCGAACCCCCCGAGACCGACGAAGAACACCTGCCGCTTGAGTCCCAGCTCGTCCCGACCGGCGGCGATGAGCCGGGCCACGGTCTCCATCTGGCCCCGGAGGTTGCGCACCGGGCCGCTGTTCTCGAGGGCCGGGTCGACGTCGAAGAACGAGGCGACATCGATCGAGGCCGAGGCGGCGTCGATGGCGGCGGCGAGATCGTCGGCGGCCTGGAGGGCCCGGCGGCTGGTGTCGGCGTAGGCCGAGGAGAACAGCCCCGGACGCTGGGCGGCCATGATGTCCCGCAGGCCGACGTCGATCGAGTCGGCGGCGAACTGGTCGGTGCGCAACGTCGTCACGCCCCGGCTCGACACCTGATACTGCAGGGCGTTGCGGCCCGACATCATGATGGCGTTGCCCGAGGCCGAGATCGATGTGAACAACGAGTGGTCGCCGTTGCCGTCGAGCAGGAAGTCGGCGATGCGTCCACCCCACCCGCTGGCCGCTCCCTCCACCGCCCCGGCCTGCCAGTACGACTGCTGGTCGTTGTGGGAGAACAGCTGCGGTGGTCGAGGTGCCCCGGCGGCGTAGGCCGCCTTGTCGAGCGGCGTCACCAGGGTGCCGACGTTGGCCACCACCGCGGCGTCGCCGGTGTCGAACAGGCCCTTGAGCCGGGCCAGCTCGGGGGCGAAGCCGAACGAGCCCGCCCCGGCGAAACCGTCGCGGGGCGAGATCGGCAGCACCTCGCCGAGGCTTCGGGCGATGCCGTTGCGGGCGGCGGCGTAGGCGGCGTGACCGTCGGGGTCGTTGGGGACGAACGTGTTCCACTGATCATTGCCGCCGTAGAGGAAGACGCACACCAGGGCCCGGTACTCGTCGTCACCGGTGGCGGCGGCCGCGGCCTCGCCGGAGACACCGGCCAGGGCGGCCAGCTCCATGGCCCACGGCGCCGCCGCCCCGACGCCGGCCAACAGCGTGAGGCGACGGAGGAACTGCCGCCGGGTCTGGACGCCGGTGACGTCGATCGTGCGGTCTGGGGTGTGGTCGGCGTCGGTGGGCGCGCCGAGGTCGTCGGTGGTGCTCATCGTGTGTCGGGGTCCTCGATGGTCGGGGTGGCCGGTCAGCGGTCGTAGATGAAGTCGGTGGAGGCGGCGACGAGCACGACGGCACCCATGACCCGTTCCCGGAAGAGCTGGTTGCGGTTGTTGGTGTCGCCAGGGGCGAGGTTGGGGTTGGACACCCCGCGCACGGCGGCGACGATGCGGGCCCGGATGGTGGCGTCGAGGCCGAAGGGGCAGAGTCGACCCGCCACCTCGTCGACGATGGCCTCGGCCTCGGCGTCGGTCACCGTGAGGTCGGGAGCCATCGCCAGCAGGTCGTCGATGTCCAGCTCGATTCGGGCGTTGCCCCCCTGCGGCGGCCGCATCAGGAAGGCCTGCAGATAGTTGAGCCAACCGATGGTGGTGGTCTCATCGGTGATCTGGAGTTCGGGGGCGACGAGCCCGGCGTCGCCGATGGCGGTCCGGGGCGGGACGTAGCCCGGCCGGTAGTAGTTGAACACCGAGGTGGCCTCGTACGGCTGCTGACCGAGCTCGCTGGCCCGGTCGGCCAGGGAGTACAGCGGCCACGGGTGTCCCGTGCACGACACCCGCAGCGCCCGGAGGACACTGGTGAAGCGCAAGACCGGTTCCCGGACCTTGCCGAAGTCGACCGGCGGCTCGAACTGGAAGGCCTCGGTGTCGGTGACGATCGCCCGGAGGACGGCGGCCAGATTGCCCCGCACCCCGTCACCGTCGTCGTCGAACACCGCGCTCACCCGGGCCACGTAGGCCGGCGTCGGGTTGGAGGTGACCAGCCGTTGGATGAGCTGGCGACCGATGAAGGGCCCGACGTTGGGGTGGGCGGCGACGATGTCGAGGGCGGCGGCGACGCTCTGGTCGAGGGTGCGGGCCGGGTCGGCGGGGATCGTGGCGCCCAGGAACCGCTTCTCCCCCTTCTCGTGCCACTCCCGACTGAAGCCGTCATCGCTCCGCATCGGTTGGGTGAACACCGTCAGGTCGCCATACGGCATGGAGAAGCCGGTGAAGACCCGGGCCAGCCCCAGGATGTCGGCCCCGCTGTAGGTGGGGATGGGATTGCCATCGCCATCGAGCTTGCGGGTGCCGTCGGGGTTGAGTTCCCACAGACCGATGCTGAACAACTGCATGATCTCCCGGGCGTAGTTCTCGTCGGGCACGGTGCCCCGGTACTCGTCGGCCCGCTGGTTGCCGGCGTAGGTCAGGTACTGGCCCATCGCCTGGCTGCGGGTGATGTGCTCGAGGAGTTCGCGGTAGGTGCCGAAGCAGTGCTGCTCCAGCAGGTCGGCGTAGTTGGCGATCCGCTCGTTGCCCACGACGATCTCGGAGGCGACGAAGATCTGCGACAGGGCGTAGGCGTACCGCTTGCGCAACTGGTCGGGCGCCGACAGGAACGTCTCCCAGAACGAGGGCAGCGTGCTGCCCCGCTCGATGCGACGGCTCAGGTGGGTCCGCACCGGGCGCAGGGCGAGCTGGCGGTCGAGCCAGGCGTCGACCCCGATGGCCACGAGCTCGTCGACCTCCTCCGGGGTGGGGCCGAACGTCGTGCGCTGGAGGAACCGGATGGCGTCGCGCCTGGTGAGGGGTCCGCCGGTCTGGGTGGGGACCGTCGGCGCCTTGGGGTTGGCTGCGCCGGACGAGGTGGACGGTGACGCCGAAGCTGCGGACGAGAGACTGGCCATAGCCGGAAGCTACGACCGCCCCGGGGTCCGCTTGAAGCGCGAGCGGGCATCGTCCGACGGTCGTCGGCCAGCCCCCGGCCGCCGTCCGCCAGCCGATGCTCGGCGTCGGGTTGGCGACGGTTACGCGCCCGGTACGACGTCCCGGCGCAGGGCCGTCGACGGCACCGGTCGGGTATCTCCACCCGAGGCCGTTCAGGTGAGCGGGCCGCTCACCGAGACGGGACCCGGCGCATGAGGCAGGCTGGACGACCACGCCATCGAGCGTGGGGGCCCCTGGGCACCGGGGCGCCGAGGTTGCGCCGGCAGGCGCAGAGAGGACGAGCCCGCGGATGACCGACCAGACACAGATCGAGGCCGCAGCGGCCCGGTTGGCCGAGGCCGCCGCCACCGGCACCACGTGCAGCCCCATCCGCGACCTGCTCGGCACCACCGACGACATCGACGTCGGCTACGCCGTCCAGGACGTCAACAACCAGGCCGCCATCGACCGCGGGCGCCGGGTGGCCGGCCGCAAGATCGGTCTCACCTCGAAGGCGGTCATGGAGCAGATCGGGGTCGACCAGCCCGACTTCGGCACCCTCTTCGTCGACATGGAGTACGGCGACGGGGTGCCCATCGAACCCGGTCGTCTCCTACAACCCCGGGCCGAGGCCGAGATCACGCTCGTGCTGGAGCACGACCTCGATCGGGGCGAACACAGCTTCAACGACATCATCCGAGCCACCGCCTACGCCCTGCCCTCGATCGAGATCGTCGACAGCCGCATCACCGGCTGGGACATCCGTCTGGTCGACACCGTCGGCGACAACGCCAGCTGCGGCCTCTACGTGCTCGGCGGTCGGCCGGTACCGCTGTCGGCCGTCGACCTGCGCACCGTACCGATGACGATGGACGTCGACGGGGTGACCGCCTCCAGCGGGTCGGGGGCCGACTGCCTCGGCCATCCGCTCAACGCGGCGCGCTGGCTGGCCGACGCCATGTCCCGTCGGGGCACCCCGTTGCGGGCGGGTGATGTGGTGATGACCGGGGCGCTGGGCCCGATGAAGCCGATCACCCCCGGCTGCGCCGTGACCGCCGACTTCGGGCCCCTCGGTCAGGTCGCCACCTTTCTGGAGAAGGCACCACTGGAAACGGAGCAGGAGGACCACGCATGAAGACCGCCATCATCGGCTCGGGCAATATCGGCACCGACCTCATGAAGAAGGCCGAGCACGCCGCCGGAGCGGTCGAGGTGGTGGCGATGTGCGGCATCGACCCCGACTCCGACGGGCTGGCCATGGCCCGAGCGGCGGGCCTCGCCACCACCGCCGACGGGATCGAGGGACTGACGGCCCTCCCCGAGTTCGCCGACGTCGAGCTGGTGTTCGACGCCACCTCGGCCGGAGCCCACCTCCACCACGACCGGGTGCTCCAGGCCAACGGCAAGCGCGTCCTCGACCTGACCCCGGCCGCCGTCGGGCCCTACGTCATCCCGCCGGTCAACCTCGAGGAGCACCTCGACGCCCCCAACCTCAACATGGTCACCTGCGGCGGCCAGGCCACCGTGCCCGTCGTCGCCGCCGTGGGCCGGGTGGCTCCGGTGGAGTACGGCGAGATCGTGTCGTCGGTGTCGTCCCGCTCGGCCGGGCCCGGCACCCGGGCCAACATCGACGAGTTCACCGAGACGACGGCCAAGGCCATCGAGGTGGTGGGCGGCGCCCAGCTGGGCAAGGCGATCATCGTCCTCAACCCGGCCGAGCCGCCGTTGATCATGCGCAACACGGTGTTCTGCCTCACCCAGACCGGCGAGCCGGAGGACTTCCGCACCTCGATCGCCGAGATGGTGGAGCGGGTGCAGGCCTACGTACCCGGCTATCGCCTCAAGCAGGAGATCCAGATCGACCGGATCGACGAGTCGGCCCCGGTGCGGATCCCCCAACTCGACCGGAAGTTCACCGGGTGGAAGATCTCGGTGTTCCTCGAGGTGGAGGGGGCCGGTCACTACCTACCGCCGTACGCCGGCAACCTCGACATCATGACGTCGGCCGCGCTGCGCACCGCCGAGGAGATCGCGTCGGACGGCCGGAGGCCGTCCTCCACGAGTTCGCCTAGGGCGAACGTCGTCGGCCAAGACGCACCGTATGGGACAAGGAGGTAGTCAGTGGCCGACGGACCGAACGAGCAGGCCCAGCCGACCGAGCTGTACATCCAGGACGTCACCCTGCGGGACGGCATGCACGCCATCCGCCACCAGTACGGCCTCGACCACGTGCGCGAGATCACCAGGGCCCTCGACGCCGCCGGCGTCGACGCCATCGAGGTGACCCACGGCGACGGCCTCGGCGGCTCGTCGTTCAACTACGGCTTCGGGGCCCACACCGACTGGGAGTGGATCGAGGAGGCGGCCTCGATCTGCGAGAACTCACTCCTCACCGTGCTGTTGCTCCCCGGGATCGGCACGATCGAGGATCTGGAGCAGGCCCACCGGCTCGGGGCCCGGTCGGTGCGGGTGGCCACCCACTGCACCGAGGCCGACGTCGCCGCCCAGCACATCGCCAAGGCGAGGGAGCTGGGCATGGACGTGTCGGGCTTCCTGATGATGTCGCACATGAACGAGCCGGAGCCGCTGGCCCGGCAGGCGCTGCTGATGGAGAGCTACGGGGCCCACTGCGTCTACATCACCGACTCCGGGGGTCGCCTCACCATGGGCGGCGTCCGGGATCGGATGCGGGCCTACCGGGACGTGCTCCGATCCGAGACCGAGATCGGTATCCACGCCCACCACAACCTGACGTTCGGTGTGGCCAACTCCGTCGTCGCCGTCGAGGAGGGGTGCTACCGGGTCGACGCCTCCCTGGCCGGCATGGGGGCCGGTGCCGGCAACTGCCCGATCGAGGCCTTCGTCGCCGTGGCCAACCTGGAGGGCTGGCTTCACCGCTCCGATGTGGCGGCGCTGATGGACGCCGCCGAGGATCTGGTGCGACCGCTGCAGGACCGGCCGGTGCGGGTGGACCGCGAGACCCTCAGCCTCGGCTACGCGGGTGTGTACTCCAGCTTCCTCCGCCACGCCGAGGCGGCGGCCGAGCACCACGGGCTCGATACCCGAGACATCCTGATGGAGCTGGGCGAGCGGCGTATGGTTGGCGGCCAGGAGGACATGATCGTGGACGTCGCCCTCGATCTCGTCAACAGCCGATCGGCCACGGAGCGGCCATGACCCTGGGAGTCACACCATGCTGAACGTCGGGGACGCCTTTCCCCGGATCACCCTTCCCGATCTGGAGGGCACGGCCACCACCCTGCCCGACACCTTCGGCGACCAGTGGGGCATCGTGCTCTTCTACCGAGGTCACTGGTGACCGTACTGTCGTCAGCAGTTGGTTGACGTCAACAACATCGGTGGCCTCCTGGCCAAGGCCAACGCCCGGGCGGTGGCGCTGTCGGTCGACGACCAGGAGACCTCCCAGAACCTGGCCGAGGGTCTCCGGCTCACGTCGCTCACCGTGCTCCACAGCGCCGACCACGCCGACCTGGGCGCACGGACCGGGGCCTTCACCAATGCCGAGCGGGGGATCCTCCACGCCACCGGCTTCATCCTTCGGCCCGGCGGCACGGTGGCCCACGCCGTCTACGCAACCGGCCCCATCGGCCGCCTCGTCCCCCTCGACATCCTGCGGGTCCTCGACTTCGCCCAGCGCCAATAGTCGACTCCCGACCCCCGGGGCGGCGGCATCGCCGGCACTGCTACGAGCGCTTCCGTGTCCGTTCGATCTGGAAGGTGTGGTCGTCGCGGATGAGATCCTCGATCTCGGCCTGAAGATCCGGAGGCAGCGTGTCGTCACCGGTTTCCAGACGCTCGACGAGCTCGGCGACCTCGTCGGTCAGCAGGTCGACGCCGGGGTTGCGATTGACGATCAGGTAGGCCTCCGGGTGGGTGAGGACCACCGCGGTGCGGACGGTGGCGATGACGTTCTTCTTGTCGAGCCACCAGCGGAGCGACTGCGCCGGCCCGTCGATCTGCTGACCCCAGCTGCGCCCACCACCGTCCTCGGCGGCGTAGGCCGAGCGGCCGACCCGACCGTTGCGCACGCTCTGCTTCCGCCACGTCGCTGCGCTCTTGGCGTTGACGACCCCCCGTTGGTTCTTGACCTCGATCATCCACAGACCGGTCGGTCCGACCACGACGGCGTCGGCTTCACCCCGACGCGTCACGTACCCCTGCAGGAGCAGCCATCGGTCGTCGAAGGCGGCGGCGAGTGCTTGTGCCAGTACCGCCTCACCCGCTTCGCCCTGTTCCAGACCGCGGATGCGCTGCTCCAGCTTGGTGATGTCCGCTGCGGCGGCTGCGAGTTCGGCCTCGGCGGCCTCGACCGCCAGGGCGGCGGCACGCTCGTCTTCGGACGGTCGGATCCGAAAGCGACGACGTCGGGCCGACGTCGCCCTGCGAGCCCGGGCCTCGGCCTCACCCGCCGTCGCCCTGGCGGCGTCACCTCGGCTCCTGGCCGCTTCGAGGCTGCGCCGGCCGGCCGCGAGCTGTTCGGCGACGTAACACGACAGTTGTTCGACACGCATGGGCTACCGCTCCTCGCCCGGCCTCCGCGTCTCCCGACCACGATTCTCGCACGCCCCTGCAACCAGGGCCATCGACGGAGAAACAGCCCAAACCCGACAGGACGGCGTCGGAGGTGGTGGCTACTCTGGTCGTCCCCGTAGACGACTGAGGTGGGCTCCGATGGACCCTGATACCCCGACCACGTCTCCCCTACCCCTCGAACCCGCAGCCGGTTCCGCCGACGACGCTGCCCCGGGCGACGGCGGTGGGGCTCCCAGCCCGGTGTTGACGGCGCGCGCCCATCACCTGCTCGACTACCTCGAAGGCCTGCATCACCTCCGCCACCCCCGCGCCCTCGACGCCATCCCGGCCGACACCATCCTCGCTCCCGCCATCCCGAGCCACCCCGCCATTCGGGTTCAGCCCGACCACGAGACCCTCGTCGAGATCGACCGGGTCGATCCGCCGACGGCGCCGTCGGTGCCGATCGAGGTGGCCGACCGCATCTCCTGGCCCGACCTGCTCCGCCGTCCCCGCCTCCTCGGACGCGACGCCATCGATGGACCCGACGACGAGTTCGACGAGCCCGACGAGTCCGCTGCCGACGGCCCCGACGCCGCCGACCGCTCCGAGGAGCGCACCGCCGACCACACCACCGGGCGGGATCCCGACGAGACGGTCGACGCCGCCGAAGTGGCGTTCGAGACCTGGATGTCGACAACGTGGGAGCCGTGGTTCGAACACGCCCGGCCCGGCCTCGAAGCCCGTCGCCTGTTCCTGACCCTGTACGACCAGCGCCTGGCGGCCGAGCGCGATCTGGCCACCCACGAGGCGGTGTGGGTGCGGGGCATCGCCACCGGCCACAGCGCCGAGGGTGAGCGCACCCGCCTGCCGCTGTTCGTCCGACCGGTCCGCTACGAGCTCGACGACCAGACCGGCAGCCTCCGGGTGGTGGCCACCGGCCCGGCCCGCCTCGAGATCGACCCCTTCGAGCTGCTGGTCGACACCTTCGACCTCATCAAGCGCATCGAGTCCGACCTGCTGGCCGGGCCCGAGGAGGCCACCGACGCCACCACCCCGTCGGCCGAGGGCGGCGTCGCCAACGGCACCGTCGACCTGCCCGCGGCCGACACCGCCACCGCCGATCGGCCCGCCGCCGACACCGCCACCGACGCCGAGCACGACACCGCCGGGCCCGGCCCCGGGCCCGGCACCGGCACCGGCGCAACCCCGCCGCCGACCGCGGTGCTGCCGACCGACGTCACCCAGCCGCTGTTCGATGCCGACCTGGCCCCGGCCGCCTTCGGCCACGACCTCGAGCCCGAGATCGACCCGGCCCAGGTGGCCCGTGACGTCCTGGAGCGCCTGTCGAAGGTGATCGCCGACGCCGACTTCGTGCCGCTGGCCGACGAGATCGGGGCCGTCGACGACCACTGGCGGATCGTCGACGTCGAGGGTCTCTTCCACCGCCGCCGCCCGGTCCGCTACGAGGCCTACTTCAAGGCCCTCGACGCCGCCCTCGACAACGGGTACCTACCCGATACCTGGGCCGCCATTCTGGCCGACGAGCCGACGGCGGCGCCGCTCAGCGAGCACATCGGCACCAACCGACAGCCGTGGTCGAGCCTGGACGACCGCATCCTGTCGCCCCTGCCCCTCAACGCCCAGCAGCGCAGCGTGCTCACCCGGCTGTCGACCAACGCCGGTGTCACCGTCCAGGGCCCACCCGGCACCGGCAAGTCCTACGCCATCGCCGCCCTCACCTCGCACCTGCTCACCCACGGCCTCCGGGTGCTGATCTGCGCCGAGAAGCCGCACCCCCTGCAGGTGATCCGCCAGCAGATGCCCGAGGAACTGCGCGAGCTGTGCGTGGCCGTCCTCGGCGACGACCGCTCGGCCAACCAGCAGCTCGAGGCCTCGATCGGTGCCATCACCACCCGGGTCAACGCCGTCGACCCCGACCGCGACCAGGCCCACCTCGATGACCTCGACGACCACCTCGATCGGATCCGTCGTCGCCTCGCCGATCTCCGTAGCCACGAGCTCACCATCCGCCAGAGCGAGCAGCAAACCCTCCACCTCGACGACACCGAGCTCGGGGTGGCCGAGGCCGCCCGCACGGTGGCCGACACCGCCGAGGCCGACGGCTGGCTCCCCGACGACGTCGCCCCCGACACCCCGCTCCCGCTCGATCGCGCCGCCCTGGCCGAGGTGCTCGACCTCACCGGACGTCTCGACGACGACGACCGGCGCCGCCACGGGCTGCCTCTCGTCCCCGCCGAACAGCTGATCACGGGGGCCCAGCTCGTGCAGCAGTGGCAGGCGCTCGACCGGACGACCGACACCCTCGACGCCGTCGCCCCCCAGATCGACCTCGACGCCGTGGCCGCCGCCGGCGTCGACCATGTCCAGGCCGTCATCGACCGGGTGGCGGCCCATCGCCGGTTCGTCCACTGGGCCGCCACCGACTGGGCTCCCGTCCACCACGCCATCGCCAGCTCCGACGCCCAGCGGGAGCGGTGGCAGCGCCTCACCGGCCAGCTGGTGGCCGAAGCCGACGGGGCGACCGCCGTCGCCCTGCGGTTGGCCGCCCATCAGGTGACCTATCCGAGCGAGATCGAGGGCCGCGACACCGGCCCGCTGGTGGCCGAACTCAAAGCCCGCTTCGCCACCGGCAAGGGTCTGCCCCGTCTGGGCGGGGCCGAGCTCAAGGCCCTGGTCGCCGCCACCTCGGTCGACGGGCATGCGCCGGCGACGGTGGCCGACCTCGAAGTGGTCGAGCGGGCCCGCCAGTGCGACGACCACCGCCGCCGACTGCACAACCTGTGGCGCAACGAGGTCGTCCCCCACGGCCTACCCGAACTCGACGAGGCGCGCCCAGAGGAGGGGTTTCAGACCAGCTACCAGCAGGCCCTGCAGACCCTGGTCGACCTACCGGCGGCGACCGAGGCGGTGGAGACGGCGGCCACCGCCCTCCTCACCCCGGCCGGCGCCTCCGACGTCGTGTTCGATCGGGCCGAGAGCCTCGACGTGGTCACCGATCGCCTCACCGCGGCCACCTCGCTCTTCCTCCGCCAGGAGGTGACCGACTGGCTGACGACGTTCACCACGGCGGTGGCCACCCTCAGCGCGGACGGCCACCCGACGGTCGGCGCCCTCCACACCGCGCTCGCCGAGCGCGACTCCGCCGCCTGGGACGTGGCCGCCACCGAGACCCGCCGCCTCCACGAACTGGCCCCTTCCCTCGACCGTCATCACGAGCTGACCGGCGCGCTGGCCACGGCCGCCCCCCGGCTGGCCGAGTCGCTCCGCCACGACGACCCGGACCACACCCCCGAGCAGGTCATCGCCGCCTGGCGGTGGCGGCAGCTGCGCCACTGGGTCGACGAGATCCTCGGCTTGGGCGACCTGGCCACCGTGTCGGCCCGCATCGCCGAGGCCGAGCGGGAGGAGCAGCGACTCCTCACCGAGGTCGTGGCCAACCGGGCCTGGCTCCAGCTGGCCCGTCGCACCACCGGCGCCCAGCGGTCGGCCCTGGAGACGTGGGCCCAGGCCATGGCCAGGGTGGGCAAGGGCACCGGCAAGCACGCCCCCCGCCACCGGGCCACCGCCCAGCGGGCCATGCGATCGGCCCAGGACGCCGTGCCGGTGTGGATCATGTCGATCGCCACCGCCATCGACTCGTTCCGCCCCGGTGACGACACCGCCTTTGACGTGGTCATCGTCGACGAGGCCAGCCAGGCCCCCCTCGACGCCCTCGCCGTGCTCGGCCTCGGCCAGCGGGTATTGGTCGTCGGCGACGACAAGCAGATCTCGCCAACGGTGTTCCTCGACGAGACCGAGGCCGACCGGCTGCGCCGTCAGCACCTGCTCGACGTACCCGACGCCGACGGGTTCGACATCCGCACCAGCCTCTACGACACCGCCGCCCGCCGCTTCCCGGGGGTGATCCAGCTCCAGGAGCACTTCCGCTGCCTCCCGGAGATCATCGACTTCTCCAACCGCCTGTCCTACGAGGGCCGCATCGATCCGCTCCGGGAGCACCACCCCGACCCCGAGTGGGTGCCGGTGGCGGCGGTGGCGGTACCCGAGGGCCGGCGCGACGGCATGGTCAACCCGGCCGAGGTCGACGCCGTGCTCGAGGTGGTGGCCGGCCTGCTGGACGACCCGGACCTCGCCCCCGGCGACGACTACCCCCACGGGGCCACCATCGGCGTGGTGTGCATGCTGGGCCAGGATCAGGCCAAGGCCATCCAGGGCCGCCTGATCGAGTCGGTGTCGGTGGAGGAGATCGAGACCCGACGGATCCGGGTCGGCTCGCCCTATGAGTTCCAGGGCGACGAGCGCGACGTGATCGTGATCTCGATGGTCGACGCCCCGGTCGACGACGAATCGTCGGTCACCGGCCAGGCGGCCCGCAGCAAGGCTCACCACCAGCGGTACAACGTGGCCTCGTCCCGGGCCCGGGACCGGCTGATCGTCGTGCACAGCTTCGAACCGAGTGGCCTCGACGAAGGCGACCTCCGCCGCAACCTGGTGTCGTTCGCCCAGAATCCATCGCCCCCACCGGCCCCGGCCCCCGACCTCCGGGGCCGCTGTCAGACGCGCTTCGAGCGGGACGTGCTGGAGCGACTCGACGTGCTGGCCGTCGACGGCGATCTGCTGCTCGACGCTCAGTACCCGGTGGCCGGCTATCGCCTCGACTTCACCGTCACCGACCGCAACCGTCTGCGGGTGGCGGTCGAGTGCGACGGCGACAGCCTTCGCACCGTCAACCAGCTGACCCACGACGCCGCCCGCCAACGGGTGTTGGAACGGCTCGGCTGGCGCTTCGTCCGTATCCGGGCCTCGGAGTTCTACAGCGACCCCGACCGGGCGATGGCCGGCTTCACCGACCGGCTCGTGGACCATGGTCTCGACCTCACCCCGGCCCCAACCCCCACCCCCGACGGGGTCGACGACGGTGGGGGCGACGCGGTCGACGACTAGCCCGATCGGCCGGCGTGGTCGGCGCCACTGGCGCCGAGGGCGCCGAGGGCGGCCCACCCCGAGGTCGGCCGTGGAACCGGCGCCCCGGCGTCATCTCCGGAGATGGCCGGTCGGCCCTCCGACGTCGGCTCGGTGGGTGGCCCCACCAGCGGTTTCCGGCCGGTGACGACGCTCAAGACCGGCCGCCGATCCGTCGTTGTCCTCGGTGGGCGACCGGTCCAGCCCGGGTCCCCCGGACCGGGAGCCTCGCAGGCCGTTCCCGACCACGGCGGAAGTGTCCGCCACCCTCAGGTTTCCCCCCGGGCGGCCGACGGGACCGGTGTCCAGTTCAGAGGAGAACCCAGATGCAGTTGCAGCGCAATCGGAGGCGCACCGATCGCCCCTCGTCGGGCCGGGACGCCGCGGAGTCCCATCACGACACCGACGACGTCAACGACAACGACCGCATTCTCGATTCGCTCAACCGATCGCAGGCGGTCATCGAGTTCACCCCGGGCGGCGAGATCCTCGACGCCAACCCGAACTTCACGTCGGCCCTGGGCTACGAACTGCACGAGATCGTCGGCCAGCACCACCGGATCTTCGTCGACCCCGCCGAGGCGGCAAGCTCGGACTACGAGGACTTCTGGGACAACCTGCGGCGCGGACAGTTCCAGTCCGGCGAGTTCGCCCGGTACACCAAGCACGGCCAGGAGATCTGGATCCAGGCCACCTACAACCCCGTCTACGACGATGAGGGGACGGTGTACAAGGTGGTCAAGTTCGCCACCGACATCACCCAGCAGAAGATGGCCCAGCGGGAGATCCAGAACCGGACCCAGGCCATCATCGAGTTCAAACCCGATGGCACGATCATCACCGCCAACGATCTGTTCCTGCAGACCGTCGGCTACTCCCTGGACCAGATCGTCGGTCAGCACCACCGCATGTTCATGCCTCCGGGCGAGGCCGACACCGACGCCTACCGCAACTTCTGGCCGAGCCTGGCCCGGGGTGAGTTCATCCAGGGCGACTTCCAGCGGGTCGACGCCTACGGCCAGGACCTGTGGCTGCAGGGCGCCTACAGCCCGGTGCTCGACCAGAACGGCCACGTCTACCGGGTGGTCAAGAGCGTCACCAACGCCACCGCCGAGATCAAGGCCAAGCAGGAGGCCGAGGAGGTCGGCCGTCAGATCGCCCAGAGCGTCACCGAGATGTCGGGCGCCATCGACGAGATCGCCCAGACCGTCAACCGGACGGCCTCCCTGGCCCAGGCGGCCGAGAGCAGCGCCGATGAGGCCACCAACAAGGTGAGCGAGCTCGACACCAACAGCGCCTCGATCGGTCAGGTCATCGAGGTGATCCAGGGCCTGTCGGCCCAGACCAACCTGCTCGCCCTCAACGCCACCATCGAGGCGGCCCGGGCCGGTGAGGCCGGCAAGGGCTTCGCCGTGGTGGCCAGCGAGGTGAAGGAGCTGGCCAACCAGACCAGCAACGCCGCCGGCGACATCAACAGCAGCATCGAGGCCATTCAGGCCGAGATCTCCACCGCCGTCGACATGATCCAGAACATCGCCGGATCGGTCACCGAGGTGTCGGGCATGACCACCACCGTGGCCGCCGCCATCGAGGAGCAGTCGTCGCTGATGGCGGGCATGAAGGAGTCGGCCGACCAGCTGCTGGCTCTCAGCATGAGCAGCTGATCCTCGACCGATCGCGTCGCAGAACGCGGCGAGGGGCCGGGTCATCCATCGCTGGATGCCCGGCCCCTGGCGCGTGGTGGGTCAGGGGGTCGACGGTCGGTCGAGTACCCCTGCCAGGTGGTCGATGAGGTAGGCGAGGTGGTCGGCGGCGTGCTGACCGATCTCGAGGTAGTTGAACTGCTCGCCGGTCAGCGGGGTCGACGCCAGGAGGTGGTGGGCGCCGACGATGCCGTCGAAGGTGGCGTGCAGCTCACGGTCGAAGGCGTCGAGGCGTGCGTGGCGCGCCTCGACCACGGCCAGTCCCGACAGCTCGTGATACCGGTAGCGCAGGAGGCTCTGGGCCTGACCGGCCAACGCCGTCAGGCTGTCGAGGGTCTCCTCGCCCAGACGGCGCGCCCGGCGATCGATGACGCACAGCGTGCCCAGGGCGTGGCCGGTGTGGCTGCGTAGGGGGACGCCGGCGTAGGAGCGGACCAGGCCGTCGTGCACCAGGGGGTTGTCGGCGAAGCGGACGTCCCGGGTGGCGTCGGGCACGACCAGGGGTTCGTCCTGGAGGATGGTGTGGGCGCAGAACGACACGTTGCGAGGGGTCTCGGTGGCCTCGAGACCGTGGCGAGACTTGAACCACTGTCGGTCGGCGTCGACCAGGCTCACCAGCGACACCGGGGTGCCGGCCACCCGGGCGGCGAGGGTGGTGATGGCGTCGAGGTCGGCTTCCGGCTCGGTGTCGAGCAGTCGATAGTCGGCGAGAGCGGACAGCCGCGCCGCCTCGTCGTCGGGTACCTCGGCCTCGATCATCCCGCTTCCTCCATTCACCGGATTCGCTCGGTCGGTCAACAACTCGTTTCTGTCATCGGTACGAGTGGTTGAAGACTTGACGATTTGCCCCGGTGCCGAGAGGTGCGTCGCGGACGGACGGTCCGGTGGTGATGCCGGCGGGGAGTCGCCGACCGAGATCAGCGGTAGTTGCCGACCAGCATCCGCAGTTCGCCGGCCAGGCTGGCCATGGTGTCGGCGTTGGAGCGGGTCTCGTCGGTGGATGCCATCGTGTCGTCGGCGGCGGCGGCCACGGCCAGGATGCTGTGGGCGATCTCGCTGGTGCCGGAGGCGGCCACCTCGACGTTCTGCCCGATCTCCTGGGTGGTGGCCGACTGTTCCCGCACGGTGATGGCGATCCGGCCGGAGATGTCGTTGATCGTGTCGATCGTCTCGCTGATCCGGGCGTTGGCCTCGACGGCCTCCTGCGTCTGCGACTGGATGCTCTCGATCCGGGAGGCGATGTCCTCGGTGGCGGTGGCGGTCTGGTTGGCCAGATCCTTCACCTCGTTGGCCACCACGGCGAAGCCCTTGCCCGCCTCACCGGCCCGGGCCGCCTCGATGGTGGCGTTGAGGGCGAGCAGGTTGGTCTGCTCGGCGATGGCGCTGATCACCTCGATCACGTGGCCGATCTCTTCCGAGCTCTGACCGAGCTTCTCGATGGTCTGGGAGGAGGCCAGGGCCACGTTGACGGCGTCGCCGGCGACCGAGGAGGCCTGGGCGGCGTTCTCGGCCACGTCCTGGATGGAGGCGTTGAGCTCCTCGATGGCGGCAGCGACGGAGTTCACGTTGGCCGACACCTCTTCGCCGGTGTCGGAGGCGGAGCCGGCGAGCGACGACGTGTCCTCGGCCGAGGCGCCCATGGAGGTCGAGACCTCCTGCAGTTCGTCGGCGGCGGAGCCGAGCGTGTCGGAGGACGTGTGCAGTTCCTTGACGAGGTGACGGAGACTCTCGACCATCATGTTGAAGCTCTCGCCCAGCTCGCCGGGCAGGTGCTCGTCGAGCTGCGGGTCGGAGATGGCGCCTTGGGAGATACAGCTCAGCTGGGTGCCCAGCTCGCCCAACACGTCGGTCATCTCGTCGAAGGAGTCGGCCAGCTCGCCGATCTCGTCGGTGCGGGCGAGGTTTATGTTGCTGACGTGGAGGTCGCCGGCGGCCACCAGCTTGGCCTTGGCCGAGAGCTCGGTGATCGGGGTCGACACCCCACGGGCCACCCACCAGCCGAAGGCGGCCACCAGGATGGCGGTGACGAAGCCGAAGATCAGCACGCCGTTGCGCAGGGCGATCGTACTCTCGGTGGCCTCGGCCACCGTCTGGTCGAAGATGACGCCCCACCCATAGCCAGGGAAGTCGTGGGCGCCGTTGGCGTTGCCGTAGCCGTAGACCAGGTCCTCCCCGCTGCCGTGGAAGTCGGGCTCGATGGTGAAGCCGAGGCTGTCGGGGCTCACCGAGTCGATGGCGGCGGCGACGTCCTTGTCGACGAGATTGTCGTTCATGATGTCCGCCTCGTCGGCGGAGTAGATCACCAGGCCGTCGCCGCGGATGACGACACCCTTGGCCGTCTTCGCCCCCTCGAGGTGCAACTCGTGCTCGACCTCGTGCATGGCGTCGGCCACCGTGCGCTCGACCGACACCACGGCGTGGAGCACGCCGGTGAACTCGCCGTCACCGCCGAGGCTGCCCGAGAAGGGCAGGCCGATCCGACCCGGCTCGTAGACGGTGTCGAGCAGCTCGTTGAACTCGGCATCGGCGTAGTGGACCTCGCCCGTGCCGTGGAGGGCCTGCGCCCCCTGGAACCAGGCGGTGTCGGCAACGTTGGTGCCGACCAGCCCGGCGGTGTCGATCGGGTTGCCCTCGTGGTCGACCGAGTTGACGGCGTAGATGTCGCCGTTGGCATCGGCGGCCAGGATCAGGTCGTAGACCCGGTAGGACTCGACCTGAATGTTGATCACCGACTGGCTCTCGGCCATATCGGGCGACATCGGGATGTGGGCGAAGGCCACGACATCGCGGTAGCGCTCCTCGAGCGACCGGTCGATCAGCTCGCCCGCCTCGACGGCCACGCCCTCGATCCGGAGACCCGCCTTCTCGGTGAGGTCGCTCTGGGCCCGGTTGAGGGAGAAGAAGCCCACGGCGGCCAGGGGCAGGATGCCGATGACGAGGAACGCCCCCAACAGTCGGGCGTTGAGCCCGGTGAGGTTCACGTCCTTGAGATTCACACCCGTCATGTCCTTGCCTTTCGATGGACGTTCCACGCGTCCGTCCTCTGTCGATCGTCTACCGCGCCTGCGATCACCTGACTTCTCTCGGCCCATGGGCCGGGAAGTTGAACGATCACCTGCGCCTCCCGGGGTGAAAGAGCCGATCCGACCGTCCCGCAGCTGGTGCTACCGGCCTGAAGACCCACGTCTCTCGCCCCATCCACGCCCGATCCCATCGAGCGACCGTGCGGTGGTTCAGCGACCCCGCACGTCGATGGCGAGCAGCCCCAGGGCGTGCTCGACCAGAACGAACTCGTCGCCGCCGGCATTGTCGGCATCGATGATGCTGACGGCCGGGATGCCGAGGCTGCTCTCGTCGGCGATGAGGAGCTTGAGCGCCCCGCCGACGAGGTTGACGAACTCGCTGAACGCCTCGACGGCATCACCCAGGCTGGCCTGGCCGTCGTCGCCGACGAGACCGAAGCCTGCAGCCAGCCGCAGAGCGAGCGACATCTCACCGTGTACTCGGGCCAGGGCCGGGGTGGCGCCGAGGATCTCGATAAGGCCCTCGACGGCGCCCTCGATACCGGTGGTGCTCACCTCGAGCATCTGCGGGTTGGTGTCGAGCAGGGCGTCGAGCATCTCCGAGACGGACTCGGTCAGCTCTTCGGGATCGATGAGGTCGGTGGGTGCGGACGGTTGTACGTCGGTCACGGTCGTTCCTTATTTGAGACTTGTCGGATGAGAGGCGGGATGCCCGGGTGTTGTGGCGCTCACCGGCCTTTGGGCACGAACACGGTCGTGGGACCGAGCTGCTTCGGCGTGTAGCCGTCGTCGATCCCGAGGGTCGACTCGCTGGCGCCGAGCAGCAGATAGCCGTCGGGCTTGAGCACGTCGCGCCGCACCCGCTGGAGGATGTCGCGCTTGACCTCGGCCGAGAAATAGATCAGCACGTTGCGCACCATCACCACGTCGCACTTGGGCATCGGGGGCCAGCGCTCGATCAGGTTGAGCGTCTTGGCCTCGATCATGCTGCGCAGCTCGGGGGTGGCCACCCAGTGACGGCCCTGCTGCTGAAAGTGCTCGATCGCCTGCTGGGCGTTCAGGCCGCGGTTCACCTCGAAGCGGGAGTAGCTCCCCTCCTTGGTCCGCTGCACCATCGCCGGCGACACGTCGGTGGCCAGGATCTTCGTCCTGCCCGGCCTGGTCAGATCCGGGAACCTCTCCTTGATCAGAATGGCCAGGCTGAGCGGCTCCTGCCCGCTGGAGCTGGCGGCGTTCCACACGGTGAGGCCACCCATCGGGCTGCGCTTGGTCACCTCGGGGATGATGTGCTTCTCGAGCGTCTCGAACGGATGCTTGTCCCGAAAGAAGGAGGTCTCGTTGGTGGTCATGGCCTCGACCACATCGGCCTTCAGCTGCCGGTCGGTGCCCCGCTTGAGGGCCGTCACGATGTCGCTGAGTCCCTTGAGATTGAAGGCGCGGGCCACGGGGGCGAGGCGGCTCTCGACCAGGTACTCCTTGCCGATCAACTCGACGGCGATCTCGCTCCGAACGAGGTCGGCGATGTACTTGAACTCGTTGGGCGACAGCGAGCCATCACCCTTGGTGCCGGCACCGGAGTCGCCAGCGGCTCTGGTTCCTCTCATCGCTTTCCTCCTCGCAGCGGCGTGGTCGACGGATTGCTTGCTGTGCGGCCGGGACGGCCATCGGACGTACTACGGCTGGGACGGCCGTCGGGCGTTTGGCGACCGGAACGACCGCCGGATCCGGAGGAGCGACCGTCGGGCCGCCCACCGGGGGACTCGGGGGCTCGACCCGGAGCGGGCCGGGGACCCCCGGAGGGGGGCGATTTCTTGGCCGGGGGCTTGGCCCGGCCCGGCATGGGCTCCGCCTTCGGGGCCGGCCTGCGGGCCGGCGCCGCGGCGCCGGCCGCTATGGGGAGGTAGCCCAGAAGGGCCGGGGCGATGTCGTCGAGCGGCAGGACCTGGGTGGCCAGGCCGGCTCGGGCCACGACACCGGGCATACCCCACACCACGCTGGTGGCCTCGTCCTGAACGACGATGGGTAGCCCCTTGGCCGCCAGACGCTCGGTGGCGGTGAAGCCGTCGTCGCCCATGCCGGTGAGCATGCAGACCAACAGCTTGCTGTCGTAGGCCTCGGCGGCGGCGTCGAACATCACCGTCACCGACGGCTTGCAGTTCGACACCTTCGGCCCGTCGTCGAACCGAGCGACGACGTTGAGACCTTCCTTGACCGGGGTGAGGTGCACCCCGCCGGGGGCGATGTAACAGGAACCGGCCTCGAAGGCCTGACCCTCCACCGCTTCGAGCACCGGGAAGGAGCAGAGCTTGTCGAGGCGTTCGGCCATCACACTGGTGAAGGTCGGCGGCATGTGCTGGGTGAGCAGGATCGGAACCGACAGCGGCTTGGTGAAGCGCGGCAGCAGCTTCTCCAGGGCCGAGGGGCCACCGGTCGAACTGCCGATGATCAGCGCCTTCGGTGGCCCGGGGGCCACCACTGGACGGCGGACGACGGGGCCGTCGGCCGGGGCCTGCTCAGCCGGAGCCGGAGCGGGGGCCGAAGCCGCAGCCGCAGCCGGCGTCTTGCCCGTGGCCGGAGGCCGGGCGGCGGGGGTCCGGGTGGCCGGGGCCGACGGAGCGGCGGGCGGCGAGGCCGGACGCCGGCCGGGAAGCGGCGGTTGGGTGCGGTTGATCGTCGGCGGCTTGGGTATGACCGGCCCACCGCCGAGCTGACGGATCTTGGCCACCAGATCCTCGCGCACCTGTTCGAGGGCGGAGGCGGCGCCGACGGCGTTGGTCGGCTTGGTGGCGTAGTCGGTGGCACCACGGGACAGGGCTTCGAGGGTGATGTCGGCCCCGTTCGCCGTCAGGGTGCTGAACATGATGATCGGCGTCTTGGGGTCGCGCTTGCGAATCTCGACCACGGCTTCGAGGCCGGTCATCACCGGCATCTCGATGTCCATGACGATCACATCGGGCTTGAGCTCGGCCGCCTTCTCGACGCCGACCGCACCGTTGTTGGCGCGGCCGACGACCTCCAGCCCGGGCTCGGCCCCGATGATCTTGGCCAGCTGACCCCGGATGACGGCGGAGTCGTCGACCAAGAGCACTCGTAGAGGCTTGGTCACTCCTCGCCTCCGAAATTGACGCCCAGCAGCTCCAACCGAGCCTGCAGGGTGTCGGTGTCCACCGGCTTGAAGAGGTATTCGTCGATCCCGGCCAGCAGGGCCGAAGCGACGCGGCGAGGATCGGACTCCGAGCTGATCATGAGCAACGGCGTGGTCTTGAACGCACCAATGTTGCGGAGCGAGCGGGCGAAGGCCACGCCGTCCATGACCGGCATGTTCCAGTCGACGAGGATGGCGTCGGGCGGAAAGGACGGGTTGAGCTTCTGGAGGGCGTCGGCCCCGTGCTCGGCGGTGTCGACGGTGAAACCGAGCTGCTCGAGCATGCGGCCCACCATGGCCCGCGCCGCCCGGGAGTCATCGATCACCATGCCGCGGAGTCCACCCTTGTCGGCGGCGGGCTGAGGCTGCGATTCGGTGCTTCCGCCCGTGGCGGTCGTGTTGGTCTCGGTCATCGCTCAACTCCTTCGACCTCTGGTTGCTCCAACTGGACGACTTTCTCGACGTCGAGGACCAGGAGCAGCTCGTCGTCGAGCTTGTAGGTGCCGACGATCAGCTCGCGGGCCGAGCCGACCATCGTCGACGGCGGCTCCTCGTAGATCTCGGCGTCGGTGTCGATGACGTCGCCGATGGCGTCGACCAGCATCGTCACCTGCTCCCCCTCCGACTGCACCACGACGTGGACCGGGCGGCGGTCGCTGCCCTCCTCGTCGACCTGGAGGCGGGTGCGCAGGTCGATCGTGGTGGCGATCTGACCCCGCAGGTTGATCAGGCCCCGCACCGCCGGGTGAGCATGGGGAACGTGGGTGATGTCGGCGTGGTAGAGAACCTCGCGCACCTCCCGCACGTCGATACCCAAATAGAGGGAGCCGAGGCGAAAGGTACAGAGCTGGTCGAGCGTCGCTTGTCGCACCATCAGATCAGACTCCAATCGGGGATTCGTTGTAGGCGTCGTAGCCGCCGTGGTCGCTGTACTCGGCCGACTCGGTGTAGGCGATCGGCAGGACCGAGGAGACGACGGCGGCGGCGTCGATCACATCGGTGATCAGGCCGTGCACCACGACGCTCTCGGAGTCGGAGGAGATCGTCTCCAGCACCTCGGCGTTGGACACGATGTCGAGGACCTCGCGCACGGCGAGGCCGACGGTGTGCCCACCGAAGGAGCACACGATGACGCTGACGTGGGTGGCGTCGTCGAAGACGCCGTAGCCCATGCCGATCGTGGCGCCCAGGTCGACGAGGGGCATGATCTTCTGCCGGTACTGCACCACCAGCCGACCTTCGGATCGCTCCACCATCTCGATGGGGAACTCCTCGAGGCGCTCGACGCTGGCGAGGGGGATCGCCACCTGCTGCTGGTCGCCGAGACCGAGCAGGAGCAGGGTCCGCTCGTCGACGAGGCTGGTGTTGGCCGAGACGACATCCTCGATCTCCGCCTCGCCGGCACCGGCCAGCAGGTTGGCGCCGTGGGCCAGGCCCATGACGTCGAGGATGAGGGCGATGCGTCCGTCGCCCATGATCGTGGCGCCGGAGAACAGCTTGAGGTCCTTGATCTGGCGGCCCAACGGCTTCACCACGATCTCCTCGGTGTCCTCGATGGTGTCGACGATGAGTCCGAAGTGGTGCCCGTCGGCGTTGAGGACGACGATGTTGATCACGTCGTCGTCCGGCGAGTCGAGACCGAGCTCGCTACGAAGATCGACGATAGGCAGCAGGTTGCCGCGGAGGCGGTAGACGGGGGCGCCGTGCAGTTCCTCGATCCGACCGCTCGAACCCTGGCCGTCGAGACGGACCAGTTCGAGCAGGTTGACCTGGGGAATGGCGTAGCGGGCGCCGTCGCAGGTGACGGTGAGGGCCGGGATGATGGCCAGCGTCAGCGGGATCTTGATGTTGAGTGTGGTCCCCTTGCCCTGCTCGGTCTGCAGGTCGACCGTGCCACCGATGCGTTCGATGCTGGTCTTCACCACGTCCATGCCGACGCCTCGGCCCGACACGTTGGAGACCTTCTGGGCGGTGGAGAAGCCCGGCTTGAAGATCAGCTGGACCGCTTCCTTCTCGGTGAGGCGGGAGGCGGCGTCGGCGTCGAGGAAGCCCTTGTCGACCGCCTTGGCCAGGATCGGTCCGGCGGGGATGCCCTTGCCGTCGTCGCTGATCTCGATGTTGACCTGGCCGCCCTCGTGGCTGGCCCGGAGGATCAGGACACCCTCGGCGTCCTTGCCCAATGCCGTACGGTCCTCGGGGGACTCGATGCCGTGGTCGACGGTGTTGCGGACGATGTGGGTCAGCGGATCCTTGATCGCCTCGATGATCGTCCGGTCGAGCTCGGTCTCCTTGCCGATCATCTCGATGCGGACCTTCTTGCCCAGCTGGTTCGACAGGTCCCGCACCACTCGGGGGAGCTTGTTCCACACGTTGTTGATGGGCTGCATGCGGGTCTTCATGACCCCTTCCTGCAGCTCGCTGGTGATCAGGTTGAGGCGCTGGGCCGAGGCGGTGAACTCGTTGTCGTCCTTGTCGTTGACGAGCTGGACGATCTGGTTGCGGGAGAGCACCAGCTCGCCCACCAGGTTCATCAGACGGTCGAGGAGGGCGACGTCGACGCGGATGGTGGAGTCGGCCGAGGAGCGGGTCGGCGCCTTCTGGGCCTGGGCCGCACTCTCCACCTCGGCTTCCTTGGCCCGACCGTCGTCGACCAGGATCTTGCCCAGCTTGCGGTCGTCGCCCAGGGACTGTTCGGCGGCGGCGATCTCGACGTCGGTCCGATCGGCGGCACCGGCGTCGACCAGCATGTCGCCGATGCGGTCGGCGCCCGGAGCCTCGCCCTCGCCAGGGGTCTCACCCTCGCCAGGGGTCTCACCCTCGCCAGGGGTCTCACCCTCGCCAGGGGTCTCACCCTCGGCCGGGGTCTCACCCTCGGCGGCGGCCCCACCCTCGGCGGCGGCCTCGGCCGGAGCGGCTTCACCCTCGGCCGGAGTCTCGCCCTCGGCGGGGGCGGCATCGGCCTGGGGGCCGGCGGCTGCTCCCGGCTTGCCTTCGGCCAGGGCACCGAGACGAGCGACGAGGTCGTCGATCTCCGGTTCGCCCTCGGCCTCGGTCTGTTCGATGGTGCCGAGGATCTCGCGGATCTTGTCGACGGTCGCCAGCAGGGCGTCGGCGATCTCGGGGGTCATGGCGAGCTTGCCGTCACGCAGGAGGCTGAGCAGGTTCTCGCCGGCGTGGGCCACCCGCTCGAGATAGGTGAAGGCGAGGAACCCGCACGTGGCCTTGATCGTGTGGAGGGTGCGGAAGACCTCCTTCAGCACGGCGGTGTCGTCGGGCGACTCCTCCAAGGCGAGCAGGTTCTGGTCGAGCTGATCGAGTCCCTCGTAGCTCTCGATCAGGAACTCGGAGATGATCTCATCCATAGATGCTCCACACGCGTTGTCAGCCGGTCAGTGGCCACCCGGACCGATGGAGAGGTCCGAGGAGGCAGGTATCTATCGGTGGTGCGAGGGGTGGTTTGAGCGGATCACGAACCAACTTGGTCAAGTGGCCGCGCCGATGAGCCGAAACCCCCACTACGTAGCCGAAACAAGCAGGAGCAGGTCAGGTGGCCAAGTCCAAAGCACCCAAGAAGATGCTTGCCGTGTTCGGCAAGTGCCGGCGGGTTGGACGGTGGCGTCTCGCGGTCAAGTCCGTGGTACTCGCCGTGTTCGGAACCTGCTTCCTCGATCTCCGTGAGGCCGTCATCGATGGGGAGGAGCCCATCAAGATGAAGCTCACCGTCGTGCTCGGCTCGGTCCGTATCCTGCTGCCCTCGGGGGCCGAGATCCTGCCGTCGGGGATGGTCGTCCTCGCCGACTCCCGGGTCGACGTTCCACCGGCGGACGAATCGCCGTTCCCGATGATCGAGATGGAGTGGACGTGCGTGCTCGGCCGCCTGCGGGTGGTGTCGGCCGACGTCATGGGCATCGACGACGAGTTCCCCGCCTTCAGCTGGAAGTTCTGGAAGCGCAAGGAGCAGGCCCCGGTCCAGCAGGTCGTGACCCAGGCGGTCGTCACCCAGGAGGTCGTGACCCAGGCCGCCCCGGTCCAGGCCACCGCTCCTGCGGTGGTGGCCCCCGTCGCCACGCCGGCCGTCGTGCAGGCGGCACCGGTGGCTGCCGCCCCCGCGGTCGTCCAGGCTCCGGCGGTTGTGCAGGCTCCGGCCGCTGCCGCTCCGGCCGTGATCGAAACCCCGGGAGCCGTCGCCGCCACCGCTCCGGCCGTCATCGAAACCCCGGGAGCCGTCGCCGCCACCGCTCCGGCCGTGATCGAGACCCCCGCCGTCATCGAAACCCCGGCCGTCATCGAAACCCCGGCCGTCGTCGAAACCCCGGCCGTCGTCGAAACCCCCGCCGTCATCGAAACCCCGGCCGTCGTCGAAACCCCGGCCGTCGTCGAGACGCCCGGTGTTGTCGAGACGCCGGGGGTGGTCGAGTCGGACGGGGGCGCCGCTACCGAGTCGGAGCCCGAGGACGAGGGGCCCGCGATGTACGACGGCCCCAGCGCCTCGGAACTGTTGGCCGACATCCCACAGTCGCCCGACCGCGACAGCGGCTTCGCCGATGTCGACGAAGCCGCTCTGGCCGGCGTCTAGCGCCGAGGGCACCATGGCCCGGCGATCACCGCTCCGGTGATCGATGCTGTGGTTGTCGTCCACTCGCCCTCAGGTGAGGTCGGGCAGATGCCACATCCCGAGCTGGCCTTGGCCGTAGCCCTCGATGTCCACCTGGACCGTCGCTGAGATCTGACCCTTCGACACAATGGCCTGCAGGTCTTTCAGCTCGTGGTTGATGTCGGGATCCATCCGTACCCGGGAGGGCATGGCTTCGTTCAGGAGACGGCTCATGACGTTGGCCACCTCGTTGTAGAACAGCAGGAGGTCGTCATCGGGTTCAGTGGCTTCGCCCAGGTCGTCGCTCGCCGGGATCATCGAGAGAGCGGCGCCGCTGCGATGGGCGAACGGCAGGTCACAGGCGATGACGGCCACGAGACGGTTCTCGTTGGTCACCAGCCCGCGGGCCGTCGACGAATGCGGTCGCACGTGCGACGACTCGGTGATGGCCACATCACACCCGAGGAGACTCTCCAACATCCGTTCGATCTTGTCTTCCTCGATGATGACGGACATGACTACAGCCCGACGGAGATGAAGGCCTGCTCCAGCTGGGCGGGATCGATCGGCTTCGACAGGAAGAACGAGGCGCCGGCCTCTTCCGCCATGGACCGGATCTCAGCGGTCGACTCCGAGGTGACGAAGCCGACGGTGATGCCGTTGCCCTTCTCGCGCAGTGCACGCAGCATCTCGATGCCGGTCATGTTGGGCATGTTCCAGTCGGCGAGCACCAGGTTTGGCGCCTCGTCCTCGACGACGGTGAGGGCGTGCTGGCCGTCTTCAGCCTCGACGATGTCGAAGTTGTAGCCGGCCTGCCGGATCGAACGGGAGACCAGCTTCCGCATCACGGGGCTGTCATCCACGACCAGGACCTTCATGGTTTCCTCCAGAAAAACGAGGTTGGGTTGGTTGGGAACTGGCAGGACCGTCGGCGCATCCGGACCGTTGTTGAGCGATTGGGCCGGGGACGGCCCGACGGCGCACCCCCGAACCCGTCGGCCCGACGCCCCGGGCCGTACGGCACATATTCCCGCCCGGGACCTTATGAACGGCCGCTGGTGGTCGACCTGAACCGTTGACCGCGGGTGCACCAGGCGTTCCCGCATCAAGTGTGAAAGGCGCGAGGTGGGGGATCCGATGAAACACCTGTCGTTCAAGATGAAGCTCGGTCTCATGGCGGTCATCCCTCTTCTGGGCATGATCTTCTTCGCCGTCTCGGCGGCCCGTTCGAGCGCACAGACCTCGTCGGAGCTCAGCGAGATGTCCCGGGTGGCCGAGTTCGCCGTCGCCGGCGGCAACCTCCTCCACGAGACGCAGAAGGAGCGAGGCGCCACCGCCCTCTACCTGGCTTCGGGCGGCACCACGTTCGGCGACGAGCTGCGGGCACAGCACGCCACCACCGACGGCCCCCGTCAGGCCTTCCTCGACTACCTCGACGCCAATCGGGATGCGCTCCCCGAGGAGCTGGTGACCTTCGCCGACCAGGTGGTCGCCGACCTCGACCAGCTCGACGGCCAGCGGGCGACGATCCTCGCCGTCGAGATGACCGGCGGCGAGGCCATCCCGTGGTACACCGCCCTCAACGGCAAGACGATCGACGCCGTCGCCGCCGGCGCCCGGACCGCCACCGAGGCCGGCCTCCGAGGCGAGGTCGACGCCTACGTCGCCCTCCTCCAGGCCAAGGAGCGGGCCGGCATCGAGCGGGCCCAGCTGTCCGGTGCCTTCACCAACGACGCCTTCGGTGACGGCCAGTACGCCACCGTGCTCTCGCTGATCGCTCAGCAGGCCGCCTTCATCGCCGTGTTCGAGGATCTGGCCACCCCCGAGCTCAACGAGTTCTTCCAGGCCCGCCAGGACGACCCGGCGGTGGCCGAAGTGGCCCAGTACGAGCAGATCGCCATCGCCAATCCCGGCGGCGGCTTCGGGGTCGACGGTCCGACCTGGTTCGAGACCATGACGGAGCGCATCAACCTCCTCAAGGAGGTCGAGAACCAGGCGGCGGCCGACATCATCGACGGCGCCAACAGCGCCGCATCCTCCGCCCGGTCCTCGTTCATCCTGGCCGTGCTCGTGACCCTCGCCCTGGTCGGCGTCACCCTCGTCGTGTCAGCGGCCGCCTTCCGCTCGATCCGGTCCCGCCTCAAGGAGATCAGCGACGTGGCCGCCGAGATCAGCCAGGGCAATCTTGAGCACGACGCCCTCGACATCCCCGTGCAGGACGAGCTCGGCGACCTGGCCCAGTCGTTCAACGACATGACCGACTACCTGCGCACCGTGCAGGACCAGGCCGGCACCGTCAACAAGGGTGAGCTGTCCTCCCCCGTCCTCGACCAGCCCCTGTCGGGCAACTTCGGCGAGACCTTCACCACGATGATCGACGGTCTCCGCTCCATGATCGGCCAGGTCACGGCCTCGTCGCAGCAACTGGCCCGCTCCTCCGAGGAGCTGACCGCGGTCTCGCAGGCCATGGGTTCGGCCGCCGAGCAGACCAACCTGCAGGCCGAGGGCACCTCGGCCGCCGGCGAGGAGGTGTCGGCCAACATCGGTTCGGTCGCCGCCGCCATCGAGGAGATGAACGCCTCGATCAGCGACGTGGCCAACGCCGCCCACGAGGCCGCCGACGTCGCCTCCAAGGCCGTCGCCGTGGCCAGCAGCAACTCTGCGGCCATCGATCGCCTCAACGTCTCCTCCGAGGAGATCGGCAACGTGATCAAGGTCATCGGTTCGATCGCCGAGCAGACCAATCTCCTCGCCCTCAACGCCACGATCGAGGCGGCCCGGGCGGGCGAGTCGGGCAAGGGCTTCGCCGTGGTGGCGACCGAGGTGAAGGAGCTGGCCAACCAGACCAGCCAGGCCACCGAGGACATCGTGGCCCGCATCCAGACCATCCAGGACGACACCGCCCGGGCGGCCGAGACCAACCGCGAGATCGAGGCCACCATCCACGGCATCAACGACCTCCAGTCGAGCATCGAGCAGGCCGTGCAGGAGCAGTCGTCGACCTCGGCGGAGATCGCCCGCTCGGTGCACCACGTGTCGTCGGGTTCCGAGGAGATCGTCCACGGCATCTCCGAGGTCGTCAACCGGGCGTCCGAGACCCGCCAGGCCACCAACGAGACGCTCCACTCGGCCAGCGAGCTGGCCGAGATGGCGGCCGAACTCAACCAGCTGGTGTCCAACTACCACTAGCGATCGGCGTCGGCGCCGGAACTCGATCGGCTGGGGAGTCGGGGGACCGGCGCCCCGGCCGCGTCCCCGTCCCCGGGCTCTCCCGCGGCCCCCGGCTCCCCCTCCGCCTCGGCCTCGGCCGGGCGACACACCGGTCGGGACGGGCCGGTGCTCTCAGCCGGTGCGGTAGAAGCGGAAGGTGTCGATGAAGTTGCCGATGCCGCCCTCGTCGACGGCCCGGAGAGCGATCACGGCCGAGGTCTGACCGGCCGGGATGGTCACCTCCCCCGAACGCACCGTCCACGTGTCCGGACCGGCCGAGTACCGGCCGATCACGGCCCCGTCGATCGTCAGCTCGACCGTGTCGGTGTCCTTGCGGCCCCGGTGGGCGAAGGTCCAGGTGTAGACCCCGCCGGGGCTGACGTCGACCTCCTGGGAGATCGTGATGGCCGACTGGGCGTTGAGCTCGGTGAACTGGCGGCCGGCGTAGGCCGGCACCCCGTTGTAGCCGTCGACCCACAGCTCGACCGGCCCGGTGGCCGACCAGCCGTCGACGCCGACGTAGGCGAAGCGCTCCTCCAACCGTGGGCTCTCGAAGCCCGACAACTCGAGCAGGTTCACCGACCGGAACGTCGTTGTCGGCGCCTCGGTGGTGGTGCTCGGGGCGGTGGTGGTCGTCGGTGCCGCCGTCGTGACGGGGGCGGCCGTCGTCGGCGCGGCGGTCGACGCGCTCGATGCCGACGTGGAGGCCGTCGTCGTGGTGGTCGAGGCGGAGGTGGCGGTCGTCGTGGCGGTGGTGGAGGTGCCTTCGTCGGTCGACGACTCGTCGCCGGTCGGATCCGCCGGGCCGTCGAGCGGAGCCAGGCCCGCGTCCGCCTCGGTCTCGGCGTCGTCGTCGGGCATCGGTGGGATGCTGGCGGCCAGTCCGTCGGTGGCGTCGGGCGCACCCTCCTCGGAGCTGCCGACGTCGGCCCCGACCCGGGGATCGGGCCGGGCGGCGAAGGCCAGTGCCACCGTGACGGCCATCAACAGGGCGAAGAGGAGGGCGAGGTGGCCCCGCCGCCGCACGGCGAGGTCACCGAGGGTGGCCCACCAGGCGTGCCGGGGCGGGGTGAGGTCCTGCGTGACCCGGGGCGCGGGCGGACGGAACGGTGCGCTCGTCGACTCGACGATGACGTCGCTGTGCTCCTCATCCACCCACACGCCTGCCGATGGTACTGCTCGCACCCCGATGGCGCCCTCGCGCCAGGCGTGTGTACCCACCGACCCCGTCGGCCGTACGGCCCGGGCCCGGTCAGCCGGTGCGGAAGAACTTCACGGTGTCGATGAAGTTGGCCTGACGACCGGAGTCGACGGCCCGCAGGGCCACGATGACCCTCGTCTGCCCGGCCGGAATGGTCACCTCGCCGCTGCGCACCCGCCACGAGCCCGGCTCGGCCGAGTAGCGACCGATCACGTCGTCGCCGATCAACAGCTCCACCGTGTCGGTGTTGAACCGACCCCGGTGGGCGAAGCTCCAGGTGTAGACGCCACCGGGGGTCACCTCGACCTCCTGCCAGATGGTGATCGGGAGCTCGGCGTTCAGCTCGGTGAACTGGTTGCCGCCGTGGGCACCGGTGCCGAGGCACCCGTCGGTCCACAGCTCCATGCGACCGGAGGCCTGCCACCCGTTGACGCTGGAGAAGAAGGCGAGGCACTCGTCGGAGTCGGGGTTCTCGAAGCCGGAGTTGGCCAGCAGGTTGACCGACCGGAACGTGGTGGTGGTGGCCCGGGTCGTCGTCGTGGTTGGGGCGGCCGTCGTGGTGGGGATGGTCGTCGTCGGAGCGGCCGTCGTGGTGGGAGCCGCCGTGGTCGTCGGAGCGTCCGTCGTGGTGGGAGCCGCCGTGGTCGAGGCGGCCGTGACCGGCGGACTGGTGTCGGTGCCGGAGGTGGAGGTGTCGGTGGTGGAGGGGACGACGGCGGCGACGTCGTCGGTCGAGGGGCTGGTGGTCGAGCGATCGCCGGCGGTGGTGACGGGGGCGGCCGCCTCGGTCGACGGCGGCGCCGACCGCTCGTCGGGCTGGGCCGGCATGCTCCCGGCCAGGCCGTCGGCCCCCTGCTCGACGCTCTCCACGTCGGCCCCGCCGTCGGCGTTGGGCCTGGCGGCGAAAGCCAGGGTCACGGCGATGGCCATCAGGAGGGCGAACACCACCCCCAGTCGGCCTCGGTGGCGGGCCGCGAAGTCGGCCACGGCGGCCCAGCCCAGCCGCCTCGACGGCGTCAGATCCTGGGTGACCCGAGGCTCGAAGGGGCGTTGTGGCGCGACGGCGGACTTGACGAGCACATCGCCTGCCCCCTCATCCATCGACACGGGTGTGGATCGTACCCGTCGAGCGCAGTCACCGCTCGGGGTAGGGCGCCGACCGACCCGTATGCTCGTCGGATGGCTTCCTTCATTCCCGGCGAGCTGGACCGACCCGACGCCTACAAGTTGATGACGGGCCTCGTCGTGCCCCGCCCGATCGGCTGGATCGGCACCCAGGATGAGCAGGGTCGACCCAACCTCGCCCCCTACTCGTTCTTCCAGTGTGTGGCCACCAATCCCCCGGTCGTGCTGTTCTCGGCCGGGGTGGCCGCCGGCCACCAGAAGGACAGCCTCCTCAACGCCCGCACCTCCGGCGTGTTCACCTGCAACATGGTGGGCCACGCAACGGCCGAGGCCATGAACGCCTCGGCCGCCGAGCTGGGCCGGGGCGAGAGCGAGTTCGACTTCGCCGGGCTGACGCCGATACCGGCCACCGACGTCGAGGCGCCGCTGGTGGCCGAGGCCAAGGCGACGTTCGAGTGTCGAGTGCAGCAGGTCGTCGAGTTGGGTGAGCCGCCGCTCCAGAACGCCGTGGTGTTCGGCGAGGTGGTGCGCATCACGGTCGACGACGACATCCTCGACGGCACCCGCGTCGACTTCGACGGGCTCGACGCCGTCGGCCGCATGGCCGGGAGCGACTACGCCACCACCCGCGACCGCTTCAGCCTGGAGCGGCCGGGCACGCCGCCACCCTCCTCGTGACCGACGGCGCCATCGGGGTGCGGTCGAGCGTGGCCCCGTTGCGTCGGGTGGCGATGCGGCGACCGGGCGCCATCCTCGGCGCCGACCCCGATCGCTGGCACTACGCCTCACCCATCGACCCCGACAGGCTCACCGCCCAGTACGACGCATTCGCCCGGCTCGTGGCCTCGGCCGGGGCCGAGATCGACTGGCTACCCGACGACCACGACGACGACCTGGCCGACTCGGTGTTCACCTACGACCCGTCGTTCGTCGTCGGCCGGGGCGTGGTGGTGCTGCGACCGGGCAAGGCGTTGCGCCGAGGTGAGGCGGCCCTGCACAAGCGGTTCTACCAGGGGCGGGTCCCGGTGCTCGGCACCATCGAGGCACCCGGGGTGTTCGAGGGCGGCGACTGCTTCTGGCTCGATGCCGACACCCTCGCCGTCGGGCGCGGCTTCCGCACCAACCAGGCCGGGATCGAGCAGTTCCGGGCCGTGGTCGAGCCGCTCGGCATCGCCGTCGAGGTGTACGACCTCCCCTACCTCCACGGCCCCGAGGCCTGCCTCCACCTCCTGTCGGTGGTCAGCCCCCTCGCCGACGACCTGGCCCTGGTCCACGCCCCCCTGCTGCCCACCGCCCTCCATCAGCGGATGGAGGAGCTCGGCTACCGATTGCTCCACGCCCCCCACGAGGAGTTCGAGGCCAGCCTCGGACTCAACCTCAACGTGCTGGCCCTGGCCCCCCGGCGGGTGCTCACCATCGACGGCTTCGACGAGACGACGGCGATCATGCGGGCCGCCGGGTGCGAGGTGACCACCTTCCCCGGCGACGCCCTGTGCATCCCGTGCGAGGGCGGGCCCACCTGCCTCACCCGGCCCCTCCACCGGGCCTGACCCGGCGCGACGCCGACGCCGGGCCGACCCGCTCCACCTCGGAGCCCCGGATCGGGGGTCCAGCGACATGAGTGCTTTTACCCAGGACGTGAACTACGGTCGGGCGGGCGCGCAGGGCGACGACCACCCCGATGTGAGGTCAGCCGTCATGGTCAACCGACGCGTCGCCGGTCCGATCCCCATCCCCGGGCCGGCTCCCGCCACGCCGCCGCCCGCCGCCCCAGCCGAGCCCGAGTCCGAGGGCGTGCCGCCGGCCGAGTCCGAAGCCCCAGCCCCAGCCCCCGCACGCGGCCTCGGACTGTTCGACGACGACCGGCACAGCGCCGGTCTGGCCCCGGTGGTCGTCCCACCCTCGCACCCGGCGCCGGCACCACCCACCGGTCCGCTGGGCCGTCTGGTCGACGAACTCGGCCTCGGCGAGTTGGTGGCCGGCGACGACGACGCGCCGACGGTGCTCGGCATCCCCCAGGTCGTTTTGCTGGGGGTGGCGGTGGCCCTGGCCGTCGCCGCGCTGGTGTTCTCGTTCGCCAGCATGGGGGCCTCGGGCGGAGGGGAACCGGCGCCGACGACGCCCGTCGCCACCACCACCCTGCCGGCACTCGCCCCCGGCGACGGCTAGCCCGACGAGCCACGCACCGGGCGGGCGAGCCCCCGGCGGGGGTGTCGGTCGGCGCTCGATCAGATGCCGCGCCCGAAGCGGTGGGCGGCGGCCAGGACCGTGCCCGGGGGGACCCCAAGGGCGACGGCGACGGCCACCGGCACCCGCTTCTCCAGCGGTCGGCGCCGGACGATGCCGCCGATGGTGGCCAGGGCCCGGCGGCGCTGACCCATGGCGGCCTGGGCCACCGCCCGCTGCCCCTCGATCCGGGCCCAGCCCGCAGCGTCGTCGGCGAACTCCGGGTACTTGGCCAGCAGGTAGTCGAGGGCCTCGTCGATCATCTTCCACCGTTCGAAGAAGAACGACGCCCCATGCCACCACACCCGCACCAACGGCTCGGGGGCCACGGCGATCGGGCCCAAACGGGCCGCCCGCAGCATGAGGTCGTAGTCCTCGGCGTAGCCGCCGGGGATCTCCTCGTCGACCAGCCCGACCTCGGTCGTGAGCCACTCGCGCTGGATGAGCCAGCTCGACGGGTGGACCTCGGTCATCCGGTCGCTGAGGAAGCCCTCGAAGGTGAGACGGGCGGGATCGGGGATGCGGGGAGTGTCCTCGCCCTCGTAGCGGATGAAGATGCCGGTGCAGGCCGCCTTGGCCCCGGGCGACCGGTCGATGGCGGCGAACTGGGCCGACAGCTTGCCGGGGAACCACTCGTCGTCGTCATCGCAGAAGGCGATCCACTGGTTGCCCGCCTTGTCGATGCCGCTGTTGCGGGCGCCGGGCAGGCCCGGGGTCCGTGCGTTGGTGGTGACCACCAGACGACGACCGGGGCGCTCGAACTCCAGCGAACGGTCGGGCTCGCTGCGGTCGAACACGACGATCACCTCGAGGTCGTGGTCGACGTCCTGCGCCTCGATGGCGTCGAGGGCCCGCCGCAGCAGCTCGGGCCGATCCCGGGTGGCGACCACCACCGAGACCGAGCGAGGGTCGGGTTGGGACGTGGGCTCGGTCATGGCTGGTCCTTCCGGGAGGGGACGACGGGGGTGGTGATCCCGAGCAGGTCGTCGACGACCCGCCCGAAGGCCACGATCCCGGGCGACACCCCGCCGTCGACGTCGACGCAGAAGTCGTCGGGGTCGACCAGGGCCTCGATCAGGAGGCTGCCGACCTCGTCGACGTCACCGGCGAGGCGGGCCAGGGAGTGGGTCTGGAGGTGTCGGCCGAACCGGAGCTGATGGTCGTCGACGTGCTCGCCGAAGTCGGGGTTGCGGGGCAGCACGATCGGAACCCGCCCGGCGGCTCGGGCGTCCATGATCGTGGACGGCCCACCGTGGACGACCACGGCCAGCGCCGAGCCGAAGAGCCGACACAGCTCGTTGTGGGGGATCAGGTCGTGACTGGGGGCGTGGCTGGTGGCCTCGGCGGTGCCCCGTTGGATCACCACGTCGACCTCGGGGTTGGCCGCGGCCCAGGTGTCCATGGCCGACACCAGCCGGTCGAAGGGATGGTGGTCGGTGCCGACCGAGACCACCACCAGCGGCCTTCGGGCCGTGGTGTCGGCGGCGTCGGTGTCGGGACCGGGAACGTGGGGCGTGAACGACATCAGTAGAGGGGACCAATCAGGGAGCTGTTCGGGTAGAGGTCCTGCTGCTCGGGCCACTGGGTGCAGAACCGGGTGGCGATCGGATGGCACAGCCGTCCGGTCAGGGTCCGGGAGTCGACCCGGTCGTAGACCTCCACATAGACGGTGGGGATCGAGAGCAGGCGGGCGTGCAGGAAGAAGGGGAAGGCCACGGCGGCGCCGGTCGACACGATCACGTCGGGCCGGTAGTCGGCCAGGACCTTGCGCGCCAGGAACCAGTTGCGCACCGCGTTGCGGGCGTTGCGCGTGGTGGGGTGGTGGGCCGGGATGAGGTACTCGTCGCCGAGCTTGGAGCGGGCGTCGGGGAGATCGAAGGTGACCCACTGGCGGTCGTGGTGCTGCCACCACGGTCGCAGCTCCATCAGCTGCGACAGGTGCCCGCCGGCCGAGCACACCAGGAGCACCTTCCGCCGATCCAGGTCGGACACCTCGTCGTGGATGAACGCCGTTGCCAGGACCTGCTCCGCCATGGCTCCCGTATCGGCACGTCCCCCCGCACCACTTGAGAACCCAACCCCCCGGCCGAGGTCGAGTGCCGGGCCGAGGCCACCGGGCGGGTCGGCGGGCGGGTCGGCGGGGTGGCCTGCTCCAGATCGCCCGAAGCCGATCCGATGAACAGAGCATGTCGGCTGCTGTCCCCACCTCCGTTCGTCCCGGCGGCGAGGTCGGCGACGGGAGCGACGACCTCGCCTGGCTGCAGGGCCTCCTCGGCGTCGACGGCGACGGGCCGCCGGTGCGCTACCTGGCCCGCCCCTCGGCGGCCGAGCCCCGGCTGCTGATCCCGATCGCTCCGCCCCGGGCGGCGGCCGCCGCCATGACCCGGCTCCACGGCGATCGGGCCCTGGTCGACTCGCTCACGCTCCTCGCCGGTCGGGCCCTGGCTCGCACCGGCCGTTTGGCCCGGGCCCCGGGCGAGGAGGTGGTGCTCCCCCGCTTCGCCCTCGTCGACGAGCTGGGACGGCGCCTGGGCGAGCCGGGGCTGACGGCGGCGATAACCATCGGCCCGCCCCGCCGCAACCGCAAGCCGGTACTCCAGCTGGTGGCGCCCGACGGACGGGCCGTTGGCTTCGCCAAGGTCGGCTGGTCGCCCCTCACCCACCGCCTGGTGGCCGACGAGGTCCGGGCACTCCGCGCCGTCGAGGGCGCCCTGCCGAGTGCGGTGGTGGCCCCGGCCGTGATCGCCGAGCTCGCCTGGGGCGACACGACAGTGGCGGTCACCTCCACGCTGCGACCGCGGGGCCTCGGCCGGTCGACGCCCGACGTCGGTCGGGTGGCCGCCGCCGTGGCCGCCGTCGACGGTGGCCGACGACCGGTGGCCGAGCTGCCGCTGGTGACCGACGGCCTCGGCGGTGACCTGGCCCGGACCGTCGATCTCGGCGCCCTGGTCGACCGGGCCGCCGATCACGAGCTCCGCACCGGCTGGTGGCACGGCGACTGCACGCCCTGGAACATGGTGGCCCGCGGTGGTCGGACCCATGTCTGGGATTGGGAGTTCGCCGCTCCCCAGCGACCGGTCGGCTTCGATCTACTCCATCACCGCTTCGAGCAGCGGCGTCGTCGTCCCGGCGTGTCGGCGGCCGACGCCCTCGGCGATCTGCTGGCCGAGGCCGACGACATCCTGATCGGGTCCGACGCCCCCCGGGGCCGCCGACCCGAGGCCTGCCGGACGATCGTCGACCTCTACCTGTGCGAGCTCCTGGCCCGGGAGCTGTCGCTCGACGGTCAGCGGTGGTCGGGCGGTGAGCTGGCCACACTCGGCCCGGCGCTGGTCGACGCGCTCGCCCCTCGGCTCGCATGACCGCCCCCTCGCCCCAGCGGGTGCCCTCCCCGGGCGGCGGGGGCGACGACACCGCCACTGCACCCCCGTCGGCCGACCGGAAACCCCCGGTCACCGCCGGGCGGGAGGCGACGACGGAACCGGCGGCGAGGCCGCAGTCGGCGGCGAGGCCGCAGTCGGCGGGGCGAGCGACCGGGCTGGCGATGGTCGGGGCCGGGGCCGCCACGGTGGCCAACTTCGGCATCGCCCTCCTCGTCGCCGGCAGCAGCACCACCCTGGCCGGGCTGTTCTTCGCCACCACCGCCGTCGTCACCATCGCCGGCAACAGCTCGGCGCTCGGCACCATGACCGGGCTCACCTACTTCCTCCCGACGGCGATGGCGGCGGATCGCCCGAACCCTCGGTCGGTGCTCCGCCTCGCCCTGGGACCGGTGGCCGCCCTCGGCCTCGGCGTGGCCGCCATCCTGGTGGTGGCGGCGGCGCCTCTGGCCCGGGTGATCACCCCGGCCAATGCCGCCGAGGTGACGACGATGTTGCGGGTGCTCGCCGTCGGCGTCCCGGCCTGGGCCGTGACCACCGCGGTGCTGGGCGCCACCCGAGGCCTGGGGTCGATCGCCCCCACGGTGGCGGTCAACCAGGTCATCCGACCGCTCGGCCAACTGGCCCTCATCGCCGCCGTGGTGCTCGCCGACGACGAGCCGTCGACGACGGCGGTGGCGGTGGCCTGGCTGATCCCGGTACTGGTGGGCGCGGTGGTGGCCTCCGTGGCCACCGTCCGCCTGGGCGGGCTCCGGGCCGAGGGACCGGGCCTCGTCTCCGGCGCCGAGTTCTGGCGGTACACCCGGCCTCGGGCCGTGTCGGCGGCGGGCCAGATCGCCCTGGAGCGCAGCGACGTGATCCTGGTGTCGGCCCTGGCCGGCGAGGCGGCGGCCGGGGTGTACGGCACCGTCACCCGGTTCGTCACCGCCGGGAACTTCGTGGTGTTCGCCATGGGTCAGGCCCTGTCCGGCCCCCTCCGGCGGGCGGTGGTGGCCGAGCGGTGGCGCGAGGCCCAGCGACTGCTCGATCGGGTCACGGCGTGGATGGTGCTGGCCGCCGGCTCGTACTTCCTGCTGGTGGCGACCAAGGCCGAGGCCATCGTGGCCGTCATCGGCGACGACCTCGACACCGGGGCGACGGCGCTGACGGTGGCGGCGGGAGCCATGGTGGTCAACGCCGTGGCCGGACCGGTCGACCTGACCCTGCTGATGCTGGGCCGCAGCCGGTCGTCGCTGGCCGCCACCCTCGCCGCCCTCGCCGTCAACCTCGGGGTGGCGTCGGTGGCCATCCCCCGCTTCGGGCTGGTGGGGGCGGCGGTGGCCTGGGGCCTGGCCGTCGCCGTGCAGAACGGGCTGGCCGCCCTCGCCGTCCGTCGCCACAGCGTGCTGCGCCCGGTCGGCGCGCCCGCCCGCAGAGCGGTGGCGGTGGCCGTCGTGGCCACCGTGCCCGTCGGCCTGCTCACGCCGGTCTCGTTCGTCGGGTTGCTGGTGGCGGGGTTGGGGGCCGGCGTGGTGCTGGCGGTGCTGGCCGCCGCCCAGGCGCCGACCTTCGGCCTCGACGTGGGGCCGCTCAGTCGTCGGCGGGGGCGCCCAGCAGTCGGCTGAAGGCCTCGATGCTCAACGGCGAGGAGTCGTAGGCCCAGTTGCAGTCGGGCCATCCCCGATCGTGGACACTGAACCAGGCGACGAAGGCGATGTGCTCGGCGGCGGCCTCGGTGTGGAGATAGGCATCGAGGGCGTCGATCCAGTCGGCCTTGCGGCTGGGGTCGGTCGGATCCTCGGTGGAGCCGATCTCGCCGACGGCGAGGGGCTTGCCCCGCTCGACGGCGAAGGCCAGGGCCGGGGCCAGCAGCGGTTCTGGGTCGATCCAGGCCCGGTCGGTGCCCTGGCAGGTGTACCAGTTGTAGGCGTCGACCCCGATGAGGTCGACGACGTCGTCGCCCGGGTACCAGCGGTCGACGCTCCCGTTGGCGTAGGTGCCGCGGGTGATGACGAACACCGCGGGCACCGTCTCGGCGTCGGCCACCTCGTCCCGGATCTCGACCATACGGCGCCAGGCGCCGACGAAGTCCTCGGCCGTGCCGTTGGCGGCGGAGTCGGTGGTCTCCGGTTCGTGGTTGAGGGTGAAGCGGATCTGGCCGTCGTAGGCGGCGACGGTCTCCAGCCATGCCCGCAGCTCGACGATGCGCCGGTCGTCGTCGGGGGCGGTGGCCAGCTCGGCCCACGGGATGGTGACGCCGCCGTCGGTCCGGGGCCGGACCGACAGGTGGATCGGGTAGCCGGCGTCCAGCAGGGCCCGATGGTTGTCGCCCGGGAACGGGGTGTCCCAGCGGGCGAACACGCGGACCACGCCGGGCTCGACGCCGGTGGTGTCGACCAGCTCGGCCAGGGTGTCGGGGTCGGAGCCCTTGACCGCCACCCCCACCGGGACGCCGGCCGCCCCCGACGGGGCGGCACCGGCGCGGGCCCCCGTGCCCACCCGGGACCCTTCGGCGAAGGGCACCTCGTCGGTGGCCTGGTCGCCGCCGTTGGCGCCGACGGCGCCGCAGGCCACGGCGGTCAGCGACACCGCAACCGCCAGCGACAGCAACCGACGCCGGGCGGCGCTAGAGGGCCGCCGGTGCACGATCCTCCGATCGGTGATCGGCGCCGACGGCGTCGTCGGTCCGGTCGTCCTCCTGCTGATAGCGGAGGGCGAGGGCCACCGCCCCCATCACGGCGAACAGGGCGTGGGGGATCATCAGGTAGACCGGGAGTTGGGCGGCGGCGATCACCAGGACGGTGTGGGCCCACACCCCGCTGGTCGTCCGCTGCCGCCGGGTGCGGAACCAGAAGGTGAACAGGGTGCCGAGGAAGGCGGTCAGCCCGACGAAGCCGTGGGAGAACATCACCATCCACACCTGACCGTGGGTGCCGACCGAGGGCTGGCCGCTCTCGTTGGGACGGGGCGTGCCCCAGCCGAAGATCGGGCGCTCGAGGGTGCCCTCGACGGCGGCGGTGGCCAGGGCCACCCGGTCGCCGTCGGAGTGGCCGTTGACCAGCCGGGAGGTGAAGAGGTCGCCGAGGGGGCTGAGCGCCACCACGGCGGCCACTGCGAGCGCCACCACCACCAGCCGGGCGGCCGAGCCCCGACGACCGGCGAGGCCGAAACGGAAGCCGGCGTAGAGCAGGCCCAGGCCCAGGCTGAGCCAGAGGCCCCGGTTGAGCGAGACCACGATCGGGACGACCGAGGCGGCGAGGGCGAGCCGGACGAGCCTGGGCGACAGGCCGGAGCGGCGGTCGAGGAGGGCGATGATGGCGAACGGGGTCGACAGCGCCACCATCGAACCCCAGCTGTTGGTGTAGGGGAAGGGGGCCTTGGGCCGGGGAACGGGCAGGCCGATGATGTTCTGCACGTCGGCGAAGCCGGGGGTGACCAGGGTGTTGATCAGCTCGTTGTCGAGCAGCACCGGCGGCAGCAGGTAGAACATCGGCGACCGGAAGCTGAACTCGCCCAGCACCAGGGCCAGGTAGCCGCCGACGATGGTGCACATCCACAGGATCGTGAACGACCGCACGATCCGCCCCACGCTCACCGACCGACCCCCGTTGAGCAAGTACAGCAGGAAGACGGTGGCCCCGACGTAGTAGCCGAGGCGCAGGAGATAGCCGCTGAAGCGGGCGGGCGAGTCGACACCGAGGGCGGAGCCGACCACGGCGATCAGGAACACCGCCCACAGGCCGAGACCCTTGGGGGCGACCAGGTTGCGGCGGCGCACCAGGGTGGCCGCCATCGGGGCCGCCAACACCACCCACATGAACCCGCCCAGGCCGAGCAGGAACCAGAGCGGGTAGGCGACGATCATCAGGGTGACCGGCCACGCCGGCAGCGGGGCGGCGTCCTCGACCCGGAACACCTCGGCCGAGGTGGCGCGACCGGGTGAGGGCGATGCGGCGCCGACACGGGGCGAATCGGGGGCGGGCGAGTCGAGGGCGGACGAGCCCGAGTCGGGCGAACTCACGGCGGTGATCGGTCGGCTACTTGCCGTCGGCCACGACGACACCGACGACGTCGGAGCCGACGTTGCGCAGCTGCTCGACGGTGTCGGCGATCGCCTGGCGGGCGTCGGTCCGACGATCGGCGACCACGACGGTCCCGTCGCACAGGGCGGCGATGTCGACGGCGTCGGCCACCTTCAGCACCGGCGGCGCCTCGATCACGACGAGGTCGTAGTCGGCGTCGACGGCGGCCACGAGCCGGGCGAACGACTCGCTCTGGAGCACCCCGGCCGGACGTTCGAGGTTGGTGCCTGCGCCGAGGACCGAGAGGTTCTCCTCGCCCTCGACGGCCTGGATCGAGCTGGCCAGCGACTCACCGTCGAGGATGACGTCGCTGAGCCCGGGGCGGTGGGGATCGAGGCCGAGGTGCCTGGCCAGCTGCGCATTGCGCAGGTCGGCGCCGACCAGCAGGGTGCGGCGACCGGCCCGGGCGGCGGTGGCGCCGACGTTTGCCGCCACCGAGGTGGCGGGGTTGGCCTTCTTGACCCCGGCGACCAGGACCGTGGACTTGTTCTCGCTGTCGAGGTTGAACACCAGCGAGCCCTGGAGGCGGCGGTAGGCGTCGCCCCCGGAGGTGTTGACCGGGAACAGCCGACCGGCGCCCGAGGCGCCCTGGCCCTTGTCGGCGGTGCGGGAGACCGGGGCGGCGCCCAGCATGGGCACGCCGAGGGCGCCCAGTTCGGCCCGGCCGTGACGGATGCGGTCGTCGCTGCGGTCGGCGAGGAAGGCTGCGGTGAGGGCGACGACGAGACCGAGCAGCGCGCCCGTGATCGGCCCGGCCAGGAAGGGCAGGCCCTCGGGTGCGGTGGGGACCGTGGCGTCGGTGAGCACGATTCCGGGGTCGACGGTGAGGGCGGCCAGGTTGGCGTAGCTGGTGCCGATGACGTTGAGCTCCTGCACCTTGGACACGTCGGCGTAGGCCAGGGCCCGCACCTCGGCGCTGTCGTCGGCCACGGCGCCGATGAGGTCGGCGAGGTCGTCGAGTTCGGCAACGAGCTGTTCCTCGCGGGCCTGGAGTCGGGACCGGGATTCCTCGTTGCCGGCGAGGACCGAATCCTGACGGAACCGCAGGTAGGCGACGGCCGTGGACTGGGCCAGGGCCTGGGCCTCTTCGGCGTCGTCGGTGGCGGCGGTGAACACGATGATGCTGGTGTCGCCCGAGGCCCGGACCGAGAGATCCTCCATGCCGGCCTCGACCAGATCGGTGTCGATGGGCAACAGGGCCGCCTGCTCGGCCACCTCCGCCGAGGCGAAGTCGTCGGTCCCCAGCACCCGGGAGGCGTCGCGCAGCAGCTGGGCCTGCTCGGCCACCCGCTCCGATTTCGCGACCGCAACCTCGGTCTCGGTGTCTATCTGCCTGGTGATGTCGAGGTTGGGGTCGTCGTTGCGGACCACGATCGGGCGCACCTGCACGAACGATTCACTCACGTACAGACCGGGACGAAGGGCGAGGAGAATGGCCCCAAGGACGGCACCAGCGACAATGACGGTCAAAATGACCCGGAACCACCTGGTGACGACGCCGATATATTCGTTGACAGGAACGACTGAGGTGCCGCCGTCGGTCATGGAATCCCAGCCTTTCACGTCGAAATGGGGTCTGAATCCCATCCCACGGTCGGCACCGGTTCGCCACAACTGAGAAACAAGGACGAATTCGATTCCCCCGGTCAACTCACCCGTCGAGTGACCGACGACACCTCACACTAGGCCTCACCGTCGCGGCCGCTCAGGCTCCAACCAGGACTGACGCATGACCACCCAAGTTTCCCACCTGTCCATGCTGGAATCGGAGGCCATTCACATCATTCGTGAAGTGGCCGCCGAGTTCGAGCGTCCTGTGCTGCTCTTTTCCGGCGGCAAGGACTCGATCATCATGCTGCATCTCGCGGTCAAGGCCTTCGCCCCGGCACCGGTGCCGTTCCCGATCATGCACGTCGATACCGGCCACAATTTCGACGAGGTCATCGAGTTCCGCGACCGGCGGGTGGCCGAGACCGGGGTGAAGCTCATCGTCGCCTCGGTCCAGGAGGCCATCGACTCCGGCAAGGTCGTCGAGGAGACCGGGCCCCGCGCCTCCCGCAACCGGCTGCAGACCACGGCCCTGCTCGACGCCATCGAGGAGCACCGCTTCGACGCCCTCTTCGGCGGCGCCCGCCGCGACGAGGAGAAGGCCCGGGCCAAGGAGCGGATCTTCAGCTTCCGCGACGAGTTCGGTCAGTGGGACCCGAAGGGTCAGCGGCCCGAGCTGTGGAACCTGTTCAACGGTCGCCACAAGCCGGGTGAGCACTTCCGGGTGTTCCCCATCTCCAACTGGACCGAGCTCGACGTGTGGCACTACATCCGTGACGAGCACATCCCGATCCCCGACATCTACCTGGCCCACAAGCGGATGGTGTTCGAGCGCGACGGCATGTGGCTGGCCGACACGCCCTACGTCACCCGCATGGAGGGTGAGGACCTGGAGGAGCGCCTCGTCCGCTACCGGACCATCGGCGACGCCTCCTGCACCGGCGCCGTCGACTCGTCGGCCTCCGATCTCGAGCTGGTCATCGAAGAGGTGGCCGCCACCCGGATCACCGAGCGCGGCGCCACCCGGGCCGACGACCGCACCGCCGAAGCGGCCATGGAAGACCGCAAGAAGGAGGGCTACTTCTGATGGAGCGCCTTCACGCAGGCCGGCGAACGGCTTCAAACGCTGCCCGACACCCCGAGGTGAAGAACTGATGGATCTCCTCCGACTGGCCACCGCCGGTTCCGTCGACGACGGCAAGAGCACCCTGATCGGTCGGCTCCTCTACGACTCGAAGTCGATCTTCGAGGATCAGATGGAGTCGATCGAGGCCACCAGCGAGAGCCGGGGCGACGAGCACGTCAACCTCGCCCTCCTGACCGACGGCCTCCGGGCCGAGCGGGAGCAGGGCATCACCATCGACGTGGCCCACCGCTACTTCGCCACCCCGCAGCGGAAGTTCATCATCGCCGACACCCCGGGGCACATTCAGTACACCCGCAACATGGTGACCGGTGCCTCGACCGCCGACCTGGCCATCGTCCTCATCGACGCCCGCCACGGCATCATCGAGCAGTCCCGCCGCCACTCGTTCATCGCCAACCTGCTGCGCATCCCGCACCTGGTGCTTGCGGTCAACAAGATGGACCTCGTCGACTACGACCAGGACGTCTTCCTGAAGATCAAGCAGGAGTTCACCGAGTTCGCCACCCGGCTCGACGTGCCCGACCTGACCTTCATCCCGATGTCGGCCCTGCACGGCGACAACGTCGTCGACCGCTCGGCCAACATGGACTGGTACAAGGGCGCCACCCTCCTCCACCACCTGGAGGAGGTCCACATCGCCTCCGACCGCAACCAGGTCGACGTGCGCTTCCCCGTCCAGTACGTGGTCCGCCCCCAGAGCACCGAGCACCACGACTACCGGGGCTACGCCGGCACCGTGGCCGGTGGCATCCTCAAGCCGGGCGACGAGGTGACCGTGCTCCCGTCCGGGTTCAACACCCGGATCAAGGCCATCGACGGTCCCCGCGGTCCGCTCGAGGAGGCCAAGGCCCCCGACGCCGTCACCCTCCGCCTGGAGGACGACCTCGACGTCAGCCGGGGCGACATGATCTGCCGACCCAACAACCAGCCCGACGTCACCCAGGACATCGAGGCCATGGTGTGCTGGATGTCGGACTCGACCAAGCTGACCCAGGGCTCGAAGCTGGCCATCAAGCACACCTCGAAGTGGGCTCGGGCCATGGTCAAGGAGTTCCGCTACCGGCTCGACATCAACACCCTCCACCGGCAGGAGGAGGCCAACGACCTCTCGCTCAACGAGATCGGTCGGGTACGCCTCCGGGTCACCCAGCCGCTGCTGGCCGACGAGTACAGCCGCAACCGCAACACCGGCAGCTTCATCCTGGTGGACGAGGCGACCAACGTGACCGTCGGCGCCGGCATGATCGTCGGCACCGACTGACGGCCCCGGCCGTCGTCGACCAACGCCCGTGACGCGCAGGACTTCCCGCCGATGAGCGAGGTACCGGTCACCGAGAACACCGTCTGGCATCCCAGTTCGGTCAGCCGCCGGTTGCGCTGGCGGGCCGCCGGCAGCGACGGGGTCACCGTGTGGCTCACCGGCCTGTCCGGATCGGGCAAGTCGACGGTGGCGGTTGAGCTGGAGCGGCTGCTGATCGAGGCGGGCCGTCCCGCCTACCTGCTCGACGGCGACAACCTCCGCCAGGGCCTCAACGGCGACCTCGGCTTCTCCGCCACGGACCGCGACGAGAACGTCCGCCGGGTAGCCCATGTGGCCCGCCTGTTCGCCGATGCCGGCATCGTGTCGATCGTGCCTCTGATCAGCCCCTACCGGGCCGCCCGGGACCTGGCCCGTCGACTGCACGACGCCGCGGAGCTGCGGTTCGTCGAGGTGTTCGTCGACACGCCGCTCGAGGTGTGCGAGGCGCGCGACGTCAAGGGCCTCTACGCCAAGGCCCGAGCCGGTGAGATCACGGGCATGACCGGCATCGACGATCCCTACGAGGCGCCGAACAACCCCGAGTTCCGGTTCGTGCCCGAGGACGGGTCGGCCACCGAGGTGGCGGCCACCATCCTGGCCGGCATCTAAGTCCGTACGGGGGCGTCGTGTGCCCGCCTCGGGTGCGGTACACGTCGGTCCGACGACCGGCCGTCTCGTCGCGGCCGGGGGGTCCGAGGCGGCTGGCTTTTATGCGACAGTGTGTCGTATTATGGCGGAGTGCCGAGGATCTCCAGAGCCGAGCGGGAGCGGAACCGGATCAAGCTGGTGGCGGCGTTCGCCGCCCAGATCGAGCGGGACGACGGCCGGGCCCCGACCGTGAGTTCGGTGTCGGCCGAGGCCGACGTCGCCCGATCGGCGTTCTACAACTACTTCACGAACATCGAGGAGCTGTTCCGGTCCTACATCGATGACGCGGTCACCGCCCTCGCGGCGCAGATCTCGACAGCCCTCGACCCGATCGACGACCCGACGGCCCGGCTGGTGCGGTTCGCCGAGCTGGCCCTCGCCGCCTTCACCACCCAGGGGGCGGCCTTCAACGCCGCCATCGATCTCGGGGTCGACCGGTCGCTGGCCGGGAGCGAGGACCTGACGCCGATCCAGCGGCAGCTGATCGAGATCCTCCACGACGGGGCGACCCGAGGCCGGTTCGCCCCCACCACCGCCGACCCACTGGTGGCGGAGATGATCCTCCGAGCCATCGGCACCCACCAACGGCGCCTCGCCCTGGGTCACGCCGATCCGGACCGCATCCGGGACATGACCACCGGGTTCGTGCTCAACGCGGTCGGAGCCGACCGATCGTGAGGCTCCCGTCGGACCGCAACCCCGCCCTCGCCCCCATCGCCCAACCACCGAAGGAGACACCCCATGGCCGACGTGACCACCGAGGACGTCTGGAACGTGATCGAGTCGAGGATCTTCGCCGTCATCGGCATGGTGACCGCCAGACACCAGGCCCGCACCGCAGGCATCGTCTACCAGGTCCGCGATCGCCGGCTGTATTTCGGTACGGCCGCCACCGAGTGGAAGACCCGCCACATCGGCGAGAACCCGGACGTGTCGGTCACCGTGCCGATCGCCAAGTCGATCCCGTTCCTGCCGTTCGTCAAGATCCCGGCCGCCACCGTCACCTTCGCCGGCGTGGCCCGGATCCTCGAACCGCACGAGATCCCGGACGGGCTGCCCGAAGCGCTCGACGACGGACTGCGGAACGACCCGACCGAGACCGCTCCTCCCGCGTTCATCGAGATCGTGCCCACCGGAGACTTCGTGACCTACGGCGTCGGCGTGTCGCTCAACACCATGCGCGACACCGTCCGGGCCCGGGGTCGGGCCCCGGTCGGGGTGACCGTCGGCGGCTGAGCGATCGCGGCCTCACCGCCATCGCGTGGCGCCGTCCGTCGACCGGTCGCCGATACCGGTCGCCGCTCAGGCGCAGGCGGTGCCCTCGGGGCTCGGCCCGGGGACGAAGCCGACCTCGTTGTCGGGCACCTCGGCCGCCAGCACCTCGGGCGTGGTCTCCACCGGCGTCGTCGGCGTCACCTCGGTCGACGGGGTGGGGGTCGACGGGGTGGGGGTCGCCGCGCCGGGCAGACCGGTGAACTCGGGCCCGATGACCAGTTGGATGGTGGTCAGGGTGTCGTCGGCGTCGAAGTCGACCGGGATTTCCAACACGGCGGCCAGCGTGCCGGCGGCCTGGCCCTGAGCCTGGGGGTAGCGGATGGTGGTGAGGGGGACGGCCTCGGCGTTGTCGACCTCGCCGACCACGAAACCGGCGGCGGTGAGTTCGTCACCGGTCGAGCCGGCGATCCCGGCGATGCGGGCCCCGTTGAGCACGTCGACGGTGAACGAACCCCGGTCGACGGTCTCGGCGATCTCGGGCGGGGGGACGGTGACCCGGAACACGTCGAGCGTGGGCTGGGCCCCCGCTTCGTCGAGGGCGAGGACGCTGGCCCCGCCGCTGGTGCGGAAGCCGGAGACCGGGAGGGCGTGGCGGGTGATGCCGTTGCTGCCGACCTGGGCGAAGATCTGGGCCAGGTTGAGCAGATCGCGGGCGCCGGCGCCGTCGTCGAGCACCAGGTTCTCGCCGCCGGCCTGGAGGATGCGGTCGATCGTGCCGATGTCGGTCACGTTCAGGTTGGAGCTGGCGGTGTCGGCCAGGCGGGACAGCAGGTACTGCTGGCGGGCGGTGCGACCGAGGTCGCCGGTGGGATCGCTCGACCAGCTGCCGTCGGGCTGCTGGAACTGCAGCTTCCGGCTGCGGGCGAAGGCCAGGGCCTGGAAGCCGTCGAGGGTGTGGCAGCCCGGCGTCTGGATGTCGAGGCCGGAGCCGGAGTCCCGGACGGGGGTGTCGAACCAGATCGGCACGCCGCCCAGGGCGTCGATCACGGCCTGGAAGCCGACGAAGTTGACCTCGGCGTAGTTGTTGATCTCGATGTCGAGGAACTCCTCGACGGTGGCGACCAGACGTTCCTCACCGCCCTCGCCGTTGAAGGCGGAGTTAATCCGTCCGTTCTGGCCGGTGCCGGAGATCGGGACCCACAGGTCGCGGGGCACCGACAGCAGGTCGATGGTCTGAGCCTCGGGGTTGACCCGGGCCACCATGATCGTGTCGGTCCGCTTGCCGCTGACCGCCTCACCCACGAAGATCCCGGCGTTGGGGTCATCGGGGTCGATGCCCTCGCGGGAGTCGGAGCCCACCAGCAGCCAGTTGGCGGGCTCGCCAACCGGGGTGCTCTCCACGCCCGCCACGGGGACGAAGTTGATGCTCTGGTATCGCCGCAGGCCCCAGGTCAATCCGGCCGCCGCCACCAGGAGGGCGAAGACGCACATGATGCTGAGGGTCAGCAGAAAGCGCTCGGTCCAGGACCGGCGGGGGCGACGATGGGTAACAGACGGGGTCATGTCGTGCCCCGGTTCCAACCACCCGGTCAACGATCTCTCCCTCGGTAGATCTCGGCGGTGAGAGCCGTCTACTTCACGGACCATCCGACGGTAGCAACAGATCCAGCCCCCGAAGCGTCAGGTCGGGGCTGCAGTGACGAGTCCCTTGTCACACGAGCAACCCCGGCGTCCGGGAGAGCGTCGGAGAGGGTGCATACACTCCCGGCAATGGACGACCTCGTGATCGGCCTCGCCGAGGCCAAGCCGCCGCCCGACGGCTTCACCGTGCCCGCCGGCGACCCTCCACTCCCCGACCCGGCCACCGACGACCTGGCCCGATGCGGCTGGGGCGCCTCCACCGTCGACTACGCCCACTACCACGATGTCGAGTGGGGGCGGCCCACGATCGACGATCGCACCTTGTTCGAGAAGATGTGTCTCGAGGGGTTCCAGTCGGGCCTGTCGTGGCTCACCATCCTGCGCAAGCGGCCGGGGTTTCGAGCGGCGTTCGCCGACTTCGAGGCGGCGAAGGTCGCCCGGTTCGACGACGAGGACATCGCCCGTCTCCTCGACGACGCCGGCATCGTGCGGCACCGGGGCAAGATCGAGGCGACGATCAACAACGCCCGGGCACTGGTCGAGCTGTGGGACCGCGGGGGCACTCTGGCCGAGGTGATCTGGAGCTTCGAGCCGGCACCGAGTCCGGCACCGACCACCATGGGTGAGGTCGCAGCGAAGACCGCCGAGTCGACCGCGCTGTCGAAGGAGTTGAAGAAGCGGGGCTTCCGATTCGTGGGACCGACCACGGCCTACGCCGCCATGCAGGCGATGGGGCTGGTCAACGACCATATGGCCGGGTGCGCCACCCGTGAGGCGTGCGAGGAGGCACGAAGAGCAACGAAAAGACCCTGAACACCGCATGATCAGGGTCGCAGCGCGCCGATGCAAGGACCCCCGAGAAGAATATTTGTCGTTGGACAAGTACAGTGGTCGGTCTGCCACCGTCGCCGCTCTCGGTGAGCGGGGGGGCATTGAACACTTCTTTCTCATGAGCAACCACGCTTCGAGTCGCCCTGAGACCGATCCTCCCCTCGGGGATTCCCCGTCCGGTCCCGGTTCCACCGAAGCCACCGACGATGGTGGCCTCGGCAACGGCAGCCAACCCTCGTCCGGTACCACCGGGAACGGGAACGGCCGGTCGGCTTCGTCGGCGGCCAACGGCACCGAGGCGACCGAGGCCTCCGCCGACGGCATGGACGGGTTCGACGAACTCGACGCCGAGGTGATCGAGGGCGAGATCATCGACGACGGCGACGACGACGCCGATCCGGAAGACGACATCGTCGACGCCGTTCTGGTCCACGATGCGATCGAGGACGAGCGCCCCGAGACGACGGTGTCCGCTCCCGGCTCGCCTCCGCCCGGTTCGACGAGCGATGCGCGCACGGCGACGGCGGCCAGGACCACCGGCCCGATCGCAGCGGGCGTTCCCGATGGCGAGCGCCCTGCCTCGTCGGCGCCCGATCCGGCCACTCCGGCCACCGGTTCGGCTGCACCCGGTCCCGCCACGCCTACCGCTGGTGCGCCCGATGCCGCCGCTCCGATCACGCCGCCTGCGGCCGCTGCGGCACCCGGTTCTGCTGCTGGTCCACCCAGCTCTGCCGCTCCTGCTGCGGCCGCTGCTGGACCCGGTCCGAGCGAAGTCGGCGGCGGTCCCGCCGGAGCTCCTGTCGATACCCCGATCACCCCTGCTGAGCCCGATGGCGGGCCCGCCGGCACCCCCGACGGCTCGCTGCTGCCACCGCCGCCGGCGTCGACCGCCTTCGATTCGCCCGCCGCCACCCCGGCTCAGGCCCGGCCACTCACGCCGCCACCGGCCGAACCGGTGATCAGTGCGCCGACCGCCGGCAATCCCGGTGCCCCGCTCGCCGCTCCTCCTGCCGCCCCTCGGGCCCAGGATTCGGCGACGTCGTCGAAGGGCACGTTCGGGTTCTGGCGTCGGGCCGGGCGCAAGAAGGCCCGGCAGGCTCAGGCCGCCTTCACCCGACCGGAGGACACGCTCCCCCCGACGGCCGACGCCCAGGGCCTCCGGTCGAACGGCACGACACCGCCGCCCGACCCGACGGCGGCCATGCCCTCGACGACGGCTCCGGGCCCGATGGCCGAGAGGCCGAACGACGGGTCGGCGACGCCCCCGGCACCGGCGACGGCCGCTCCGGCCGGTGGTCAGCCGCGGCCCGCCGCTGCGCCGCCCTCGGCCTTCTCCCCACCTCCGTCCGCACCGGGCCCGGTCCCGGGTGGCCCGCCCGTGGGCGCCCCGCCGCCGTCGATGCGGTTCGACACCCCGCCCGTCGGTACCCCGCCCGGAGCGCCGACGACCGACGCCATCGACAATGACACGCAGGCTCCCGGGCCGACCACCGCCCCTCCCGGATTCGCACCCGGTGGCGACACCTCGCCTGCGGCTCCACCGCCGGCGACCCCGCCGCCATCGGCCGAGGGGCCGACCGAGCGACCGGCGACACCTTCGATCTTCGACGCCGTGCCTCCCGCCCAGCCGGCGCCGGGGCCCACCCCCACGGCCGAGCAGCTCCTACCGCCGGACGGCGTGACGACAGACGAGCTCAACGCCGACGATCGGTCGCCCCTGGACGACCTCCTGGCTCCACCGGCTCAGACCGCCCCGGATCGACGACCTGCGAACGACGAGGGACCGTCCTCGGCCGCCGCTGCGGCGGCAGCCGCTGCCTTCGGTTTCGAGCCGCCGCCGGCGGGCACCGAGCGGGTCGTCGACCTGCCTCCGTCGGACCACCCGACGGTGCCCACCACCGACGACGATCCGGCCGACATCGATGCGCTGCTGGCCGACGAGCCGCCGGCCCCCGTCGCCGAGCCTGCTCGGGGACCGGTCATCGACGCCGCTCCGGCCCAGGCGGCCCCCCGACGCCCGGCACCGAAACCGCAGGCCGACCCGGCCCCGGCACCCACCGACCCTGCGCAGGCCACCGGCGACGACGACCTGATCATCACGCCGATCGAGCGTCCGGGTATGCCCCCGACACCGTCGGGACCCTCCACACCGTCGGCGCCTGCGGCCCCCGCCGCCGCCTCGGCACCACCCGCCCCCGCCGCACCCCCGGCACCCAGGCCCGCGACCGATACGCCAACCCCGGCCTCACCGACCGGTGACCCGAAGCCGGCGGCCGAAGCACCCACGCCGGCCTCACCCGCCGGTGATCCGAGGCCCACGCCCGACCGGCCCACCCCCGCCGCGCCACCGGCGGCCAACCCCACCGCCGACCGGCCCACCCCCGCCGCGCCACCCGCGACCAACCCCACCGCCGACCGGCCCACCCCCGCCGCGCCACCCGCGGCCAAGCCCGGAGCCCAGCCGCAGTCGGCACCACCGACGCCGCCGCCCGGGTTCGCCACGATGCCCGAGTCGGAGGCCCCGACGCCGACTCCGCCTCCCGCTCGCCCTGCGCCCCAGCCGCCTCTGGCCGATGTCGAGCTCAAGCGACCACCGGCACCGGCACCCAAGCCCGAGTCGGCGCCCCGGCCCGAGCGGCAGCCGATCTCCGAGCCCCCGGCTGCGGACCCTCCCCCGCCCGAGTCGGTCGAGGTCGATCTGCCTGCGCCCCCCGAGCGGGCCCCGATGTTCGATGACGTGATGGACGACATGGCGGGCGACCTGCTCGACGGTCCTCGACCCGAACCGGCCCAGAGCGGGCCCACCGACCTCGACTACGTCGACGACTTCGACCTCGACCTCGACCTCGACGACCCGGTCGAACCACCGGACGAGGTGGCACCGCCACCGCCGGCCCCCTTCATCGACGCCGATCGCGCCGCCGCCGAGTACGACGAGCAGGACGAGCCCACCGACCACTACGACCCCGACCTGCACGACGACCACGATCACGACCTTCACCACGGCGACTACGACTTCGACGAGCCGGTCGGGGACATGGCCGAGGTTCCTCCGGCCCCGTCGCACCCGGAGCCAGTGCACGCCGCCACGGCCGAGGAGCTGGCGCCGCAGGTCGTCGTCGAGCTGCGGCAGGTGGCCGGCCTCACCTCCGGCGCCGTGATCGACCTGATCCAGGACACCTACGACTTCGCCGAGGGCGACGATGCCGCAGGCTTCTCGCTCAGCGTCGACGAGTACGGCAGCGTGGTCGTCATCCCCGGCTCCGTGCCCGCCTCGATCGACGGCGAGCCGGTGACCGAGCCGACCCTGCTCGGCGCCGGCGTGCTCGACGTCGGCACCGCCCGCTTCATGGCCCAACCCCAGGAGGCGCGCCCGTCGCCCTCCGAGCTCACCCGGCGTCAGGCCGACGCCGAGCTGGAGGAGCCACCGATCGCCGTTCCCGGCGACCTGGTCGACATCGAGACCGACGAGCGATCGGGGCGCCTTGGATTCAAGCGCAAGCGGGACCGGGGTGTCGACGATGCCGCCAATTGGGACTTCTTCGACACCGTGCGGCAGACCCGTGACCGTCAGGCGGCCCGTGAGCGGCACCTTCATCCCGACCCCACCGACCTCATCGATCTGGTGACCGCTCAGGCACCGTGGCTCGGCTCTCGCCAGTTCAACCACCCGCAGTTCGGAACGGCGTCGATGATGCTGGCCGACCTGCCCTGGCTACCGGAGTTCGACGACATCCGGGCCATCCCCGATTCGGTCGGTTTCCGCCTGCAGCCGTTGCTGTCGCTGCCGTCGGTCCCGGTGGTGGCCGATCTCATGCTCGGCCCGCTCGGCATCGTCGGTTCCCGGGCGGCGTCCACCGCTTGCGCCCGGCACCTGATGACCTCGCTGTACGCCGCTTCCACCGAGGAGCTGCGATTGCACGTGATCACCTCGGCCGATCGACGCGACCAGTGGGAGTGGGCCCGGAGTCTGGCCCCCGCCGCTCCCCTCGCTCTCTCCGACAACGAGCAGTCGGTCGTCGTCATCGACGGCATGGAGCTGTTCGCCGACGCCGGCTTCGACCACGCCGACGCCATCGAGCGGCGGGTCAGCGCCGTCATCCTGGCCGACGCCGTCGACCAGCTGCCGTCCTACTGCGCCACGGTGCTCCAGATCGCCGACAACGGCGGCGGCATTCTCACCAACCATCGGGGCGACGTGATCCACGGCACCCCGATCGGGATTCCGGCCCCCATCGCCGCCGGCTTGGCCGAGGATCTGGTCCCGATCATCCGCCAGCGCCACCGCTGACGGGCGCCGAGGCCGGCTACGTCGACGCCGCCACGGGCGGCGCCCGCTGATCAGCTCTTGACGGTGATGCCGACCTTGGCTTCGGGGTTGGCCCACTCCGGCCACCGCTGACGGCTCTTGGCCGCCAGCTTGTGCAGGAGGGCGATGGCGCCCGGGTCATCGTCGCCCGGTCGGGTCTCGATGACGCCGTCCTCGATCATGGCCTTGATGATGGCTCGCCCCAGCTCGGTCCGAACGATGGCGAGCGTCCAGTCGGTGAGCTCGCCGATCCCACCGGTCGAGATGTCGGCGTGCTCGGCGGCGAAGTCGGGGCAGTGGTTGCAGCCCTCACGGGTCCAGGCGTGGCATTCCTTGAGGTTGATCTCGTGGTAGTCGCCGTTGCGCATCCACACCTGGAACACGCCCTTGATGTTCATCTTGACGATGTCCTCTTTGGCCAGCCCGTACTTGAGCCAGAAGAGGTCGTCGAAGAGGGCGTCGTCGAAGCTCTTCGAGCAGAGGAGCCCGATGTTGAGCTTGATCGGCTTGGACACCTTGCCCGCTCGGCGGTGCCACATCACCGGTGCGATCGACGTCTGACAGCTCATACCGACCAGGGCCAGGTTCTTGAGACCCTTCTCCTGAGCCTCGTCGAAGGCGATGGTGTTGGCGGAGTAGGTGTAGCGGCTCCCGGCGCCGGCCAGCACCTCCTCGGCGTTGGTCGCCACCCCGGGCGTGGCCTTCCAGCCGCTGGCGCCGCCCTCCAGCATCGACACCAGGGCGCCGTCGATGATGTTGTTCTCCAGGCACCAGATCAGGATCGACGACACCAGTCCGCCGTCCTGGCCGGTCTCGTAGACGTCGTCGTCGGCCGCTCGGACCAGCAGGACGTCGGAGTAGATACCGGCCATCTCGTCCCCCTCACGGGGACGGCCGAAGAGGTGCTCATCGGCTTCGGTCTCCCAGCCCCGGAATCGGGGGCAGGCCCGGGTGCAGAGCGTGCAGCCCTTCTCGCCGTGCTGGCAGTTGGTGAGGCCGAGCTCATCCTCGAGGTGGAACGGCTTGTAGGCGCCGGGCTCGTGCTTGTAGCCGATCACGTCGTGGGGGCAGGAGATGACGCACCCGGCGCAGCCCGTGCACAGACCCGAGGTGATCACCTCGTCGTAGAGTTCCTTCCACTGGAACGTCCAGCGGGTACGCGTGGGGGCCTTGGCGGCGCTGCTGTCGGCCGGTGCGTCGGTCATGTACCCAGAATGTAGCTGTCCGGCCCAGGGGCCCGAAATCGAAGGGGGGCCTAGAGGTCGGCCTCCGCCACCACGCACTCGGCGACGTGGTCGGCGACGACGTCGGGCAGCGGGGCCAGCGTGTCGAGCCGGAGGGCCTCCTCGATGTCGTTGAGTTCGGCCAGACCGACCGACTCGACGAGGCGGCCGTAGGTGCACTCGCAGATGTCTCGCACGAGCACGCCGTCGACGTCGCTGTCGGTGCACGCGGCCAGGAACGCCTCCCGGTTGGCCGGGCCGTACTGGTCGCTCTCCGGCTCGTCGCCACCGCACCCCGAGACGACACCGAGCATCGCCACCAGCAGAAGCGCCATCGAGGCCGCACGTCGCATGACCCCACCGTACGGCCTCCCGAGGCCGACCCTCGACTCACCCCCCGCGTCGTCGCGGCAATCCCGTCCCCGGCGCTCACCCCCTGGCGGTTGAGTCGACCCGCTGATCCACCCGCCGCCATCGAGTCGCCCGGGCACAGACCCGTCAAAGGCCCCGCGTCACAGCGACATCCGCCGGCCGCACCGCTCGCTCCGCTCCCAGCACCGAGCCACCCCGGACCTCGCACCACCCCCGACGCACACCCACCGAACAACCCGCGTCACAGCGACAACCGCCGACCGCACCGCTCGCCACCGCCCCGGCGCTGAGCCACCCCCGACGCACACCCACCGAACAACCCGCGTCACAGCGACAACCGCCGACCGTTCCACCCTGCTGTCCGCTCCGAGGCCGAGCGGATCCCACCCCCAACCCCTGCCGACTGGAGGGGCGCACGCGCCCACCGAGCTACCCGCGTCGGAGCGACGAGCGAGCCAGGGCTGACCACTTGTCGCTCCGACGCGGAGACGATCACAACTCCGCCCACGGACCGGCGATCCCGCAGCCGCAGACGGAGTCCGACCACCAACCGATCCCGGCACTACAGGAGCGGCCACCCGAGAAAGCCGCCCATTGTCGCTCCGATGCGGGCGTTGGTGCGATTTCTCCGGACCGGACCGGACCGGACCGGACGGACGGGACGGCAGGGACACCCGCCCACGTCGGGCCGAAGCGCAGCTAGTCGTAGGCCAGCTGGCGGGCCCGGGAGAACACCGCGTCGAGCATGGGCTCGGTCAGCTTGCCGGTGAAGGTGTTCTGCTGGGACACGTGATAGCTGCAGATGATCGTGCGGCCCTCCGGATCGATCACCTCGACCCCGTGCCCGAACTTGGGGCGAGGTCGCACACCGAGATGGGAGCACAGCGCCTGATACCCGAACTGGCCGAGCACGACGAACACCTTCGGGTCGGCGAGTTCGAGCTCCCGAGCCAGAAACGGGGCACAGGTGTCGCGTTCGACCGGCGTCGGTTTGTTGGCCGGCGGGGCGCACTTCACCGGTGAGGTGACCAGCGCGCCGGTCAGCTCCAGACCGTCGTCGATGTCCACGCTCGTCGGCTGGTTGGCGAAACCGGCCCGATGGAGCGCCCGATACAACCAGTCACCCGAGCGGTCGCCGGTGAACATCCGCCCGGTCCGGTTGGCCCCATGCGCCGCCGGGGCCAGGCCGACCACCACCACCTCGGCCGCCGGATCGCCGAAGCCGGGCACCCCCCGACCCCAGTAGTCCCAGTCGGCGTAGGACTTCCGCTTGTCCCGAGCGATCTGCTCCCGCCAGTCGACCAGCCGGGGGCAACGGCGGCAGTCCGACACCTCGGCCGCCACCCGATCCAGACTGTCCTGGCTGCCCAGGCCGCCGGTCGACGACGCTGCGCAGGCCTCGGTGTCGTCAGAGGGGGGCACCGAAGCAACCGTAGATAGCGTAGTTGGCAATGGCACGTTCCTCCTCCGCCAAACCCACCGCCGTGCTGCTGGTCCGCCACGGCAAGACGCCCACCACCGGTGCCGTCCTGCCCGGGCGGGCCAAGGGCCTGCACCTCTCCGACGACGGCAGAGCCCAGGCCGAGCGGGCGGCCGAACGCATCGCCGCCCTCAAGAACGTCAAGGCGGTCTACGCCTCGCCCATGGAGCGCACCAAGGAGACGGCGGCCCCCATCGCCAAGGCCCTCGGTCTCAAGGTCCGGTCGAACAAGGGCCTGATCGAAGCCGACTTCGGCTCCTGGACCGGTCGCAAGCTGTCGGACCTGCGCAAGAAGCGCGAATGGTCGCAGGTGCAGAGCTACCCCAGCGGCTTCCGGTTCCCCGACGGCGAGTCGTTCGCCGAGATGCAGCAGCGTATGTGCGGCGCCTTGGCCGGCATCGTGGCCGACCACCCGGGCCAGACCGTGGTGGCCGTGTCCCACGCCGACCCGATCAAGGCCGCCGTCGCCCAGGCGATGGGCACCCACCTCGACCTGTTCCAGCGGATCGTGGTCGGGCCGTGCTCGATCACCGCCATCATCTACGGCCCGAACGGTCCGATGGTCCTCGGGGTCAACTCGATGGGCGACGACCTCAAGCAACTGGTGCCGAGCTAGGCCATGAACGAGTCGTACGAGTTCCGCAACGTCACCCACTTCACCGCCGGGGCCGAGGGCGAGCCCGGACAGCGCGTGTTCTACCTCCAGGTGGGCGATGAGACGGGTCACATCTCGGTGCGGCTGGAGAAGCAGCAGGTGCGGGCTCTGGCTCAGTTCCTGCGGAGCGTGCTCGACGACCTCCCCTCGCCCACGGGCGTGCCCGATCGGCCGATCCCGCTGCGGGAGCCGGCGGTGGCCGAATGGGTGGTGGGCCACATCGCCGTCGGGGTGCTCGAGGCCGACGCCGAGGTGGTGCTCGTCGTCGACGAACTCCTGCCCGACGCCGACGATGACACCGACGAGACCGAGGAGCTGGAGCTCGATCTGTTCGACTCCCCAGGCGACGGCGGCCGGATCCGGGCCCACATCGACGTCGAGCAGGCGGCCCGCTTCATCCTGACCTCCGACGAGCTGATGAGCCAGGGCCGTCCGCCGTGTCGGTTGTGCGGTCAGCCACTCGATCCGTCAGGACACGCCTGCCCTCGGCTGAACTAGCCCCGTGGCCGACACCGAGCACGCTTTCGACCTCGCCGTCGACGAACTGGAACACCTCCTCGCCGAGGGCGACATCGAGATCGAGGGCCGGATGCCGCACAGCTCCAACGCCACGTTCCTGGTGACGGTGACCGGCGAGGGCGACGAGCGACCCTGCCACAAGGCGATCTACAAACCCGGCCGCGGCGAGCGGCCGCTGTGGGACTTCCCGCCCGACCTCTACAAGCGGGAGGTGGCCACCTACCGCCTGGCCGCCGCTCTGGGTTGGGACGTCGTGCCGCCCACCGTGATCGGCTCCGGGCCCTACGGCGAGGGGTCGGTACAGGCCTTCGTCGACGCCGACTTCGCCGAGCACTACTTCACCCTCTTCGAGGACGGCATCGGTATCGACGACTTCAAGCTGCTGTGCGCCCTCGACATCATCGCCAACAACACCGACCGCAAGTCGGGGCATTGCCTGCTGGCCCGCAACGGCCGGATCTACGGCATCGACCACGGCCTCTCGTTCCACGCCGAGTTCAAACTGCGCACCGTGATCTGGGAGTTCGCCGACGAGCCACTGGGCGACGACCTGGCGGCCGACATCACCCGGTTCCTCGACGAGGGACCCCCGGTCGAGCTGCTGACGCTGCTCGACCCCTTCGAACGGGACGCCATGCTGGCCCGGGCCAAGGCCCTGCTCGACAGCGGCGTCTTCCCCGCCGACCGCTCCGGCGGTTACCGCTACCCCTGGCCCCTCGTTTAAGTTCGAGGTTCCCCCACCCCTGAGGAGATCCGGTGGCCAACGAGACGATTGAGGACATCCAGGCTCTGACCAACACCTTCGTCGACGAACAGTGGGATCCCACGATCACGGTGAGGGAGTGGTGGGCCCGGCTCACCAAGGCCCAACTGGTCAACACCACGCTCCCCGAGGAGGCCGGCGGCCGGGGTTGGTCGACGGCGCAGGCCGCCGCCGCCAACCGCGTCCTGACCGAGCGTCGGGTCGTCGGACCGGCGGCCGGGCTGGGCATGCTCCTGGCGGCACCCACCGTGGCCGCCTACGGCTCGCCGGAACAGATCGACAAGTGGGTGCCCGCAATCCTCGACGGCACCGACTCCTGGTGCCAGCTCTTCTCCGAGCCGGGCGCCGGCTCCGACCTGGCCGGTCTCGGCACCAGGGCGGTCAAGGACGGCGACGAGTGGATCATCACCGGTCAGAAGGTGTGGACCTCCAACGGGCACGAGTCCGACTGGGGCATGCTGATCGCCCGCACCGACCCCGAGCTGCCGAAGCACCAGGGCATCACCTACTTCGGGTTCCCCATGAAGCAGGACGGCGTGGAGATCCGGCCCCTCACCGAGATGACGGGCCGGGCCCTGTTCAACGAGGTGTTCATCTCCGAGGCCCGAGTGCCCGACGCCTACATCATCGGTGGGCGGGGCAACGGATGGCGGGTGGCCAACGCCACCCTGGCCTACGAGCGGGCCGGCATCGGGGGTGCCCACGGCGGCGGCTTCGGCACCGCCTCGCCCGGTGAGACCGCCGGGCACCTCGACCAGCCGGTCGGCGACTTCCTCGGCAAGCGGGAGGCGACCTCGGTCGGCGCCGTCGGGCGACGGGTCCTCGGCCTGCTCAGCTCCGAGGCCGCAGCCCGGGGCAAGGGCGACGACCCCGTCCTCCGGGACCGGCTGGCCCAGCTCCACATCCTGCACCGGCTGGCCTCGATGACGATGAAGCGCCACGCCGCCGAGCGACGCAGCGGTCGCAAGCCGACCGGGCTCGGCGCCGGGGTGGAGGGCAACCTGGCCAAGCTGCACAACACCGAGACGCTTCTCCTCGCCCGCGATCTCGCCGGCGAGGTGCTCGGGCCCGACGCCGCCATCGTCGGCGACGACGCCGCCACCGAGGGTTTCCTGCAGGAACTCATGCTGTTCTCCCCGGCACCCCCGATCTACGGGGGCACCGACGAGGTGCAGCGCAACGTGATCGGCGAACGGGGCCTCGGCCTTCCCAAGGAGCCCGGCCCGTCGAAGGAAACCCCCTTCAGCGAGCTGCCCAAGTCGTAACCGGCCGGTTCGGCCACCCACGGACCCGGCGCCGCCACGGACTCAGGCTGCCGCCGCCACCCACGAGCGACCCTCGCGGGCCACCCGGGCCTCGAACTCGACCACCAGCTCATCCCACACCGTGCGCTCGGCCACGCTGCGCAAGCCGAACTCCTCGGCATCGACCTCGAGCTCGACGGCGCGTTCCATGGCGGCGATACGGGCGGCGGTGAGCGCGGCGACCGTGGCCCTGGCCGCAACCGTGGCCGCAGCCCGAGCCACGGTGGCAGCGTCGGCAGCGTCAGAAGCGGCGGAGGCGGCGGGGGCCGAGGTGCCGTTGGGGTGGTGGAGGCGGGTTGTCCGGGCCATGTCGACGACCCTACGCACAGGGTGTGACAGCGGCGCTGATCAAACGTTGGCCGGCTCCTCACAAACCCCTAACACGCGGTCCCGATCCTGAGTATGTGAACGACTTCCAACCAGGAGAACACACCCCCATGACCCCCTCCCCCAACCCCGACAACCGCCCCGCCGGCCGCAAGTCGCTGCGCTACCTCGCCGGTGCCAGCCTGGTTTCCGGCGGACTCGTCGTCGGCGCCCTCTTCAGCCCGGTGGGCATCGCCGGCGCCCAGACCGACGACGGCACCCCCGAGGCCACCGAAGAGGCCGACACCACCGAGTCGACCGAGCGCGACGGTGAGCGCGACCACAAAGGCCGCAAGGGCAAGGGCGCACGGCTCTCCAACTTCCTCGAGACCACCGGCCTGACCGCCGAGCAGGTCCGTGAGGGCATCGAGGCCGACCAGTCCCTGGCCCAGATCGCCGAGGCGAACGGGGTCGACGTCGACGCCCTCGCCGCCGACCTGGAGGCCGCCATGACCGAGCGCATCAACGCCAAGGTCGAGGAGGGCCGCATCACCCAGGAGGAGGCCGACGCCAAGATCGCCGAGCTCGGCGACAAGATCGACGAGAAGCTGAACCTCACCCCCTCCGAGCGCCAGGAGCTCCGCCAGGAGCGCCGGGCCGAGCGCCAGGCGCAGCGTGACGCCGAGGCGGCCGAGACCGACGAGGAGGAGACGCTCGACAGCTGAGCCCTCCTCGCACGATCGACCCGCCCTTTCCCTCCGGGCGGGTCGAACCCCACAACCGAGCCCTGCCACGGTCGCCCCCTCTCTCCTGACCGTGGTGGGGCTCGGGCGCGTCACGGGCACCGGCGGCCGAGCCGGTGCACCACGTCACAGCACGAGACGGCCGACGAACGAACCCATTGAGAACGAAGGTAGTTGAGCGCTATCATCGAACCATGTCCGACGTTGACGATGGCTACGACGCAGTTCGAGCCGCCTACCCGCCGATTCTGAACACCGCGCAGGTCGCCGAATTGCTCGACCTGAACAGCCGCACGGTGCTCAACATGGCGGGTGACGGCCGTCTGCCGGCCAGCCGCCTGCCCGGGTCCCGCAAGTTCCACTTCGTGCTCGACGACATCATCGAGACGCTGAAGGCGAACCGGGTCACCGCCACCTAGCCTCACACCGGCGGGTGGGAATCGCCCCACCGCAACCGGGGTTGGTGCCGGTCATGACCACCATCACCGCGGAACTCCGTGAGAACTACCAGGTCGACGTCACCAACGGTCGACACACCTGGCGCGCCGACGAGCCGGTAGACCTGGGCGGCGACGACACGGGCCCCAACCCCTACGACCTGCTGCTCGGCTCCCTCGCCGCCTGCACCACCATCACGCTGGCCCTCTACGCCAAGCGCAAGAAGATCGACCTCCAGACCGTGTCGGCCGAGTATTCCTTCGACCGGGTCCACGCCGACGACTGCGAGCAGTGCGACGACGAGCATTCGGGCATGATCGATCGCGTCACCTCCCGGATCTTCATCGACGGCGACTTCGACGAAGCCACTCGCAAGCGCCTCCAGGACATCGCCGTGCGCTGCCCCGTCCACAAAACCCTGGCCAACGGCGTCGTGTTCGACGAGACGGTGTTCGCCGGCTGACCCGGCCCGGGAAGGGCGACCCACCGTCCTCTGGGGCTTCCGGCTCACTGGGTGCAGACCGACTTCGTTCTGGAGGAATGGCTTTGTACGCTGGACCCCAGGGGCGGCGCGGCCGACATGGAGTCGGCGGAGCACCTAAGGACGGTGGGATGAACGACATCGACGAACTCCCGAACTGGGCCGGACGCGCCCTGCACACCGGGTCGACCCCGGTCGTGCCCGGAGCAACCCCGACGCCCACGCCGGAGAAGGGCGGCGGCGGCCTGCGCAAGGTGCTGCTCGGCCTCCTCGCCATCGTGCTCCTGGGCGGGGTGGCCGCCGCCGCCTACTTCATCGCCGGCGGCGGGGGCGACGACGACGAGGTGGCGACCGACGCCGCCACCGCCACCACGGCCGCCGACACCGCAGGCGCCAACGCCGTGGAATCGGCCGAAGTCGAGCCCACCGATGAGGCCGCCTCGCCGACCACGGAGACCACGGCCGAGGAGACCACCACCTCCGAGGCACCGGCCGAGACCGAGGGCGAGGCGGACAGCGCGGCCGAGGGGGCGTCCGACGGCGTCGTGGCCGCGCCCGCCGACTACGTGTCCAGCGACCCCAACTACGAGCAGCGCATCGCCGAGAACACCCGCTACACCGTGGTCAAGGGCGGCCAGGTCTACCTTTACGGCTTCCTCCCGACGGCCGAACTCGCCGCTCAGCTCGAGGCGGTGGCCGGCGCCGTGGTCGGCCCGGACAACGTCTTCAACGAGCAGTTCGTCGACCCCGACACCCCGGAGGCCAACGACGCCCCGATCTTCGTCGACGACCGCGTCCTCTTCGCCTTCAACAGCGTGGCCATCGAGCCCGACTTCCTCCCCATCCTCGACCTCGGCATCCTCCTCCTCACCCAGAACCCCTCGGCCACCGTCACCGTCATCGCCCGCACCGACGCCACCGGCTCCGAGGCCGTCAACCAGCGGGTCTCCGAGCAGCGGGCCGGGGCCGTGGTCAACTACTGGGTCGGCAAGGGCATCCCCCGGGAGCGGATCACGATCGACGCCCGGGGCGAGAGCGAAGCGCTCGACACCGATGACGACACCACCGCTGCCATCAACCGCTCGGTCGAGTTCCGGGTGGTCAACGTGCTCGGGCTGGCCGAGTAGTCACCCAAGCTCGGCCCGCAGGGCCACCGACAACCGATCGATGTCGTCGACCGACGTGTAGTGCACGAACGAGACCCGGACCACGCCCCGGTCCGGGTCGACGTCGAGCCCGCTGAGCACCCGGTTGGCGTAGAAGTCGCCGGCCCCGGCCATGATGCCGTGGTCGACGAGCGCGGCCGCCACCGCCTCCGGTTCTCGGGCCGGGGGGACGAAGGCCACGGTGGGACATCGATGGGTCGGTCCGTCGGTGGTGGCTGGCCCGAGCAGGCGGATGCCGTCGAGCTCGGACAGCGTGGCCAAGAGGGGCGCCAGCAGCTCGCGCTCATGGGCCTGCCAGCGGGCCGACACCGCCCGGGTGGCGGCGGCCAGATCGTCGTCGGGCGAGCCGCCGTGATGGCGGTGCAGCTCCTCCACGTAGTCGAGCACGGCGCCGGCCGCCCCCTCCTGGGCGTGGTCGGGACCGGCCGGGGCCAGGCGCTTGGCCGGGTAGGCGGCGTTGAACCCGTGGCCCTGGTTGGGGAGCTCGTCGATCCACCCGTTGCGGACCACCATCACCCCCTGGTGCACCGAGTAGACCTTGTACAGGCTGAAGAGATACACGTCGACACCGAGGGCGGCCACGTCGGGTAGGCCGTGGGGGGCGTAGGACACACCGTCGACGACGAGTCGGGCGCCCACCTCGTGGACGAGGGCGGCGACGGTGGCGACGTCGTTCTCGACCCCGACGATGTTGGAGCAGTGGGGCATCGTGACCACCGCCGTCGTCGGGGTGAGCAACGGCACCAGCCGGTCGAGGTCGAGCAGGCCGGTGACCGGGTCGACGCGCCACTCCACCACCTCGGCCCCCGCCGCTTCGGCCACCCGGCGGACGGCACCGGTGTTGGCCTCGTGATCCTGGTTGGTCACCACCACCCGCACCCCGGGCCCGAGGGAGGGGGCGAGCGCATTGGCCAGGACATAGGTGTTGGCCGTGGTCGACGGGCCGAACACCACCTCGTCGACGGCGGCCCCGAGCGCCTCCGCCCACCGACGCCGAGACCGGTCCATGGCCTCGGCCCCGGCGGCCGAGGCGGGGTAGGGGCCGTAGGGCTGCACCTTGGTGTGAAGGTAGAAGTGGTTGAGGGCGTCGACCGTGGCGGCGCAGGGGAAGGACCCGCCGGCGTTCTCGAAGAACGACCAGTCGGCCAGGTCGGGCTGGGCGAAGGCGGGGAAGCGGGAGCGGACGAACGACAGGTCGAGATCCATGGCCGCCACCGTGCCACACCGACCCTCCGTATCCCACCCGACGTTCCCACGCCGCGTTCGCACCCCGTGTTCCCACCCCGTGTTCGCACCCCGTGTTCCCACCCGACGTTCCCACCCCGTGTTCCCACCCGACGTTCCCACCCCGTGTTCCGCCCGGCGGCCGGGCGTGGTTGAATCATCGATGTGTCCGACTCACCCGACGGGCGGCGGCTCGTCACCATCTCCGACCGGTTCCACCTCGCCACCACCGTGCGCGGGGCCAAGAATCCGGTGATGGTCGGCCCCACCGAGACCCTGTGGTCGACCCGCACACCCGACGGGCCGGGCTCGCTGGTGTTGGAGCGGATCGGCGACACCGAGGTGGAGGCCCTGGCCTGGGGACCGGGCACCGAGTGGCTCCTGGAGCAGGCCCCCCGCCTTCTGGGGAACGACGACGACCTGACCGGCTTCGAGCCGACGGGCGACCTGGGCCGACGGTGGCGCCGACGGCCCTTCCTCCTGGCCCGCACCGACCGGCTGTGGGACGCCGTGATCGGGGGCGTGTTCGGCCAGAAGGTCCAGGTGCAGCGGGCGGTCAAGGCCCGACGGATGCTGGCTCGGCGCTACGGCGAACCGGCGCCCGGCCCCCACCGGGCCTGGGTGCTGCCGGCCCCGGAACGGGTGGCGGAGATGGGGTACTACGAGTTCCACCCGCTGGGGGTGGAGAAGAAGCGGGCCGACATCCTGCTCCGGGTGGCCCGGGAGTTCCCCCGGATCGAGCGCAGCCTGGGCGACGAGCCGACCCCGGCGGCCCTCCAGGCCCGCCTCCGCCAGGTGCGGGGCATCGGGGTGTGGACGGCGGCCATGGTGTCGGCGGTGACCCTGGGCGACCCCGACGCCGTCCCCGTCGGCGACTACCACCTGCCCAACACCGTGGCCTGGAACCTGGCCGGGGAGCCCCGGGGTACCGACGAGCGGATGCTGGAACTGTTGGAGCCCTTCGCCGGGCACCGGTGGCGGGTCCTGCGGATCGTCAAGGGCCAGAGCGCCCCCAAGTACGGCCCGAGGCTGTCGCTCACCGGCGACGGGCTCAACATGGGGCGGTGAGCCCCACGGCGCCCCGGACGGCCCGGAAGCCGTCCGAAGAGGGGCCAAGTCTTTAGACCTTCCAAATATCGGGCCGGTAGTCTGGGCCCGATGTCTACCACCCTTCCCCCGGCGCCGAAGGGCACCCTGCTCCACCACCGCACCTACGACGTCGAGGCCTACAAGGCCGACGACGGTCGCCTCATCCTCCGAGGCAGCCTCCACGATCAGAAGCCGCCGGGGATCTACTTCGACGACGACCCCGAACCCCTGTCGGTCCACCTGATGGTGGTCGAGCTGACGCTGGCCTTCCCCGCCCTCGAGATCGAGAAGGTCGACGTGCTGATGGACGTGACACCCCACCGGGGCTGCTCGACGATCGAGCAGCGCTACCAACAGCTGGTGGGGCTGTCGATCGCCCGGGGCTTCTCCCGCAAGGTGAAGGACCTGTTCGGCGGGCCCAGCGGCTGCACCCACATCGGTGCCCTGCTCCAGGCCATGGCCCCGGTGGCCATCCAGTCGATGTGGTCGATGCGGGCCGTTGACGAGACACCGGTGGCGCTCACCCCGGCGGAGCAGGACGAGCAACGCCGTCGGGCCATGGCCTTCAACGCCGACACCTGCCACATCTGGGCCCGAGACGGCGAGCAGATGGCACGGATCGAAGCCGGCGACGAGCTCGAACCGCCGGTGTGGGCCGTCGAACGTCTGGAGAAGCTGGGGCGTCCCGCCGACGAGTGGTTCAAGACCGGGGGCTAGCGGCTGCGGAGCGGACGGGCGGGTCGCTGCCCGCCCGTCGGTGTCACCAGTGGCGGAGGTCGACGGGCCAGTGGTCGATCACGTCGTCGCCGTCCACCACCCACAGCGCCCGGTGTTTGGCCACGGTGGGGTCGACGTGGGCGGGCTGGAGCCGGACCCGGTCGCCGACCGAGGGCATCGCGCCCCCATCGGCCGGTTGCAGCGTGGTGTGCTCGTCGGAGCAGAAGAGCACGTCGTGACCAGCGCACGACGGGTCGCCGTGATCCATGCCCATCGTCTTCAGCCCGGCGTCGACCACGAACCAGCCCTTGGCGTTCACCGAGATCACGGTGGCCAGCACGGTGAGAGCCTGACGGAAGGGCACCTCCAGGGTGCCGTAGTGGGTGTCCATCAGCAGGTAGGAACCGGCCTGGATCTCGTTGGCCCACTCGTTCACGGCGTAGGTGCCGGTACCGCCGGCCGACACGATGTCGCCCCCCACCGCCTCGTGGGCGGTGAGCAGCTTCGCCATCGAGGCCGCAACCCGCTCCCGCCGCTCGGCGGCGTCGGCCACCATCATCAGGTGCCCCTCGTAGCCCATCACGCCCCGCACCTCGAGGCCTCGGGCTCGGGCGGCGTCGGCCAGGGCCCCGGCCTCATCGACGGCGCACCCGCAGCGGGGTAGTCCGACCTCGACGTCGATCAGCACCTCGCCGACGCCTCCCGCAGCGGCGGCCGCCACCGTCTCGGGCGAGTCGACGGCGACGGTGATCCGGGCCCCGGCCTCGACCAGGGCCCCGAGGCGACGGCAGTCGAGCACCTCGTTGGCCAGCAGCAGGTCGGCGCCGAGACCAGCGGCGGCCATGCCCTCCAGCTCGCGGATGGTGGCGGCGCAGAAGGCATCGTGGCCGGCGGCGGCCAGCCGGGCGGCGATGGCGGTCGACTTGAAGGCTTTCACGTGGGGTCGCAGGGCGCGACCCGGCCGAGCCGCCGACATCGTGGCCAGGTTGTGGTCGAAGGTGGGGCCGTCGACGATCAGGGCCGGCGTCGCCACCTCGCCGAGCGAGGCGGCCTCGGCCAGGGCCGCAGCGGCGGCCTCGCCGGTCACGAGGCCGGATCGAGCCGGAGCAGGACCTCCACCTTGCCCTCGTCGCGGACGGTGGCCAGCGGGTTGGACGGGTTGTCGATGCCGTAGTCGGAGAACAGCACGTCGATCGAGGCCACGATTTCGATCTGGCCGCTGATCACCTGGGCGTCGACGGGGAAGGTGACCGGCTGGGTCACCCCCCGGAGGGTGAGGTCGCCGGTGGCCGTGGCCTGGCTGACGCCTTCGAGGGCCACCGTGATCGGGGCCGTGAGCACGAGATCGGCGGTGGGGAACTCGGCGGCGTTCATGATCGGGCCGCTGAACTGCCCGTCCCGTCGACTGTCGTCGCTGGTGATGCTGGCCACGTCGACCTGGAAGCTGCCTGCGGTCACCTGATCGTCGGCGATATCGATGGTGCCGGTGACGTTGGTGGTGCGGCCGACAGCTTCGAAGTCGAGGACCTGTCCCAGGTCCTCGACGACGCGGTAACCGGCCTCGGAGGGCTGGACCACCGTCCACTGACCGTCGATGTCGACCACGCCGTCTCCGGCGCCGGCGTCGGCCGTCGCCCCGTCGGCCGCAGCGTCGGCGTCGGTCAGCTCGAACTCCTCCGGTGCGTCCTCCCGCAGGAACACGAACCAGGCGCCGATCCCGACCAGCACCACACCGGCCGCAATGGCCAAAATCGTCAGCACACGCTGCATTGCTTCTCTCCTCACCAAGGCGCGGGACACGCCCGCAGATGATCTTCGAGGAGTATTCCATACCGTCGGCCCGAACCCTCCTCACAGCCCCGAGCCCGGGCCGGGCCCGACCCCAGGGGCCCCACGCCGGAACTGGTAGTTTGAGCGGTCGTGGAAATCATTGTTGTAGGAGCCGGGATGGCGGGCCTGGCCGCCGCTGTCGAACTGCAGGACGCCGGGCATGACGTACAGGTGCTCGAAGCCGCCGACCGGGCCGGGGGCCGGGTGCAGACCGACGACCTGGACGGCCACCTCGTCGACCGGGGCTTCCAAGTGATCCTGGCCGCCTACCCCGACGTCTGGCAGGTGCTCGACTCGGGTGCGCTCGACCTCCGGTTCTTCATCCCGGGGGCCAGGATCCGCCTCGACGGGTCGTTCCACAAGGTGGCCGACCCGCTGCAGGATCCGGCGTCGGCCCTCGGCACCCTCCGGGCCCCGATCGGATCGTTCGGCGACAAACTGCGGATCCTCAACTTCCGCCGCCAGGTGCGGTCCGGCACCGTCGACCAGCTGTGGATGCGGCCCGAGGCGACGGCGGCCGAGCGGCTCCAGGCCGTCGGGTTCAGCGACGCCATGGTCGAGCGCTTCCTCAAGCCCTTGTTCGCCGGGATCACCCTCGACGCCGAGCTCGGCGGCTCCAGTCGGGTGCTGGAGTTCGTGTACCGGATGATGTCGGAGGCCGGGGTGGGGGTGCCGGCGGCCGGCATGGCCGCCCTCCCGGCCCAGCTCGCCGGCCGCCTCCCCGCCGACGCCCTTCGCCTCGACACCCCGGTGGCCTCGGTCGAGTCGGGCCAGGTGAAGCTGGCCGACGGGGAGACGGTGTCGGGCGATGCCGTGGTCGTGGCCACCGACGCCACCAGCGCCGCATCTCTCGCCGGCACCGACGATCACGGTTGGCGCTCGGTGACCACCGCCTGGTTCAAGGCCCCGTCGTCGCCGCTTCCGGAGCCGATCCTGGCCCTCAACGGCGAGGGCTCGGGCCCGATCAACTCCGTCGCCGTCATGAGCGATGTGGCCCCCGCCTACGCCCCGGCCGGCGCCTCGACCATCGCCGTGTCGGCCCCCGTGATCGCCGAGGGCCTGGTCGACGATCTCACCGACCAGCTCGGGTCCTGGTTCCCGGCCTCGGCCGACTGGGACGTGCTCCGGGTCGACGAGGTCCACCAGGCGCTGCCCGTCCACCGGCCGGGCCACAACCCGTTCGGCGCCCTCCGCACCGACGACGGGGTGTGGATCTGCGGCGACCACCGCACCGACCCGTCGATCAACGGGGCCGTGGCCTCCGGCCGGGCGGTCGCCGCCGCCATCGCCGTCGAGGCCGGCTGACACCACGACGCGGGCGACGGCCCGACGACAGCCCGGAGGTCGATGCGTGCCCGAGCTACCCGAGGTGGAGACCATCCGCCGCCAGATCGGACCGGCCGTGGCCGGACGACGGGTGCTCGAGGCGTGGGCCTTCCCGTCGGCCAAGTTCACCCCGGCCACCGACCTGATCGGGGCCACCCTGGGCGGCGCCCGCCGCCGGGGCAAGTACCTGCTGTTCCCCACCGACGACGGTCGGGAACTGGTGGCCCACCTGGGGATGACGGGCTCGTTCTCCTTCACCGACGAGCCCGAGCCCTCCGGTGCCCACCTGCGCGCCTGGTGGCGTCTCGGCCCGGCCGGAGCGGGCGACGGCGGCACCGGCAACGGCACCGGCGGCCGGAACGGGGCCGCCACCACCGGCCCGGCCGAGACGCTCCGCTTCGACGACACCCGGCGGTTCGGGCGGCTGCGGGTGGTGCCGGCCGGCCACTACGACGACATCGCCACCCTGAGCGTGATGGGTCCCGAGCCACTCGACCCCGACTTCACCGCGGCCGAGTTCACCCGCCTGCTGGCCCGGAGTCGGCGGCGCCTCAAGACCAGCCTGCTGTCGCAGCGGCCGGTGGCCGGCATCGGCAACATCTACGCCGACGAGGCCCTGTGGCTGGCCGAGATCAACCCCAAGGTCCGGCGGCTGGGCACCGCCCGGGCCGCCCGTCTGCTCGACGCGCTGCGCCGCGTGCTCGAACAGGGGATCGACAACGGCGGCACCACGCTGCGCGACTACCGCAACGTCGACGGCGAACAGGGCTCCAATCAGCACGGTCTGGTGGCGTATGGCCGGGGCGGGCAGCCCTGCCGTCGTTGCGGCCGACCGCTCCGGGCCGACGATGTCGACGGCAGAACAACCACGTGGTGTCCGCATTGCCAGGCCCGATGAACGGCGACCGATTCGTCGATGACTCGACCAATTGTCGACAATCTATTTGACTAACAAAACGACGATTTTCGCCTGCGCGAACAAATACTTTTGTTCTTGGTGAGAACTTACTCTGTCAGATGCATATCATCTGTTGATGATCGGAAGTCTGACCGACGCCGAACAAGCCACATGGCGGGTGGTTTTGTCGGCCAACACCCAGCTCCTGGAACGGCTCGATCACGAGCTCCAGCAACGATCTCAGCTCTCGCTCACGGACTACGAGATTCTCTCGGAACTCCAGGCTGCGCCGAGGATGCGATTGCGCATGAGCGAGCTGGCGGAACGGGTCCTGGTGTCGCGCAGTCGGTTGACCTATCGCGTCGATCGCCTGGTCGGTGTCGGCTACCTGGCTCGGGAGGAGTGCGCCGATGACCGCCGCGGGCTGTTCGCCATGCTCACCAACGCCGGGGTGGATGCGCTGCAGTCGGCGACGCCGGGCCACGTGGCCGACATCCGAGGCTGGTTCATCGACCTCGTCGACGACGAGGAGTTGGCGATCATCCACCGGGTGTTCGACCGCATGGACCAGAAGTTGACCATCAACTAGCGTCCTCCGGATCGTGTCCGGTCCGGCAGCTACGACGTTCACCGTGATCGGGCCGGGACGGGCCGGTCACGCCTTCGCCACCGCCCTGGTCGAGAGCGGCTGGCGCCTGCACGCACTCCTCGGCCGCCAGGACGACCTGCGCACCGCCGCCGCCGGTGTCGATGTCGTGCTGCTGGCCGTCCCCGACGAGCGGATCTCCGCCGTGGCCGCCGCCGTCGAGCCCGGTCCGGCCGCCGTGGTCCACCTCTCGGGCGCCACCGGCCTCGACGCCCTCGTCCCCCACCGACATCGGGGTTCGGTCCACCCGCTGGTGTCCCTACCCGACGGCGAGACCGGCGCTCGACGCCTGGTGGAGGGGGCCGTGTTCGCCGTCGACGGGCATCCGGCGGCCCAGGCGGTGGTGACGGCGCTGGGCGGCACGGCGGTGGCGGTGCCCGACGATCGGCGGGCTCTCTACCATGCGACGGCGGCCGTGGCCGCCAATCATCTGGTCGTGCTGTGCGCCCAGGTCGAGCGACTGGCGGCCGAGGTCGGCGTGCCGGTGGCGGCCTACTGGCAGTTGATGGCGGCCACCCTCGACAACGTTCGTTCCGCCGGCGCGTTATCGTCGTTGACCGGGCCGGCGGCCCGAGGGGATCGGGCCACGGTGGCCCGACATCTCGGCGCCCTCCCGGCCGACGAGGTCGACCTGTACCGAGTGCTGTCGCAGGGGGCGGCGGCCCTGGCGGGCCGACGGGGAGCGGAGTCGTGAACCAGGCCAACACCACGCCCACCGTCATCACCACGATCGCCGAGATTCGACGGGTGCTCGACGGCCACCGGGCGGCGGGACGGACGATCGGCTTCGTGCCGACGATGGGGTACCTCCACGACGGTCACGGCTCGCTCATCCGTACCGCTGCGACCGATAATGACCTCACCGTCATCAGCATCTTCGTCAACCCGCTCCAGTTCGCCGCCGACGAGGATCTATCCACCTATCCGCGCGATCTCGAGCGCGATTGCGCCCTGGCCGGAGCCAATGGTGCCGCCCTCGTCTTCGCCCCCGAGGTCGGGGAGATGTACCCACATGGGGCGGTGTCGACTTCGGTCGAGGTCGACGGGTTGTCATCGGCCTGGGAGGGCGAGAGTCGACCCTCCCATTTCCGCGGTGTGGCCACCGTCGTAACCAAACTGTTCAACATCATCGGCCCGGCACAGGCCTATTTCGGCGAGAAGGATTTCCAACAATTGGCGGTCATCCGTCGGATGGTCGCCGATCTTTCCGCCCCGATACACGTCGTCGGCTGTCCCATTGTCCGCGAGCCCGATGGTCTGGCGATGTCGAGTCGCAATATCTACTTGTCGGCGTCGGAACGTCAGGCCGCGCTGGTGCTTCGCCGGGCCCTCGACGAAGGCGAGCGCCTCATCGGCGAGGGTGCGCGCGATCCGTCCGCCGTGGGCGCCTCCATGGCCGCCGTCGTGGCGGCCGAGCCCCTGGCCGAGCTCGATTACGCCGCCGCTATCGACCCGGATACGCTGGATCAGCCCGAAAAACTGGGTCCGACAGCCCGGCTGGTGATCGCGGCTCGACTCGGGTCCACCCGGTTGATCGACAACACGGGCGTCACGGTCGGGGCCGACCAACCGACAGGAGCGTGATGGGCACCAAGCGAACCGTTCCCCTGATCCGGTCCAGCAAGCGCCGGACCGGTACCGACCCTCTGGTGATGGTCACCGCCTACGACGCCCCGTCGGGCCGGGTGGCGACCGAGGCCGACGTCGACCTGATCCTGGTCGGCGACTCGTTGGCCATGGTGGTGCTGGGCTACGACGACACCCTCTCGGTCACCGTCGACGATCTCGCCTACCACACCGCGGCGGTGGCCCGATCGGAACCGACGGCGGTCCTGGTGGCCGACCTGCCCTGGATGGGCTTCCACGTCTCCCCCACCGAGACCGTCGGCAACGCCGCCAAGCTGATCCGGGCCGGCGCATCGGCGGTGAAACTCGAGGGCGGCACCAAGCGGCTGCCCATGATCGAGGCCATCCAGCTGGCCGAGATCCCGGTGATGGGCCATCTCGGCCTCACCCCCCAGTCGACCAAGGTCATGGGCGGGTTCAAGATCCAGGGCCGCGAGGCCGAGGCGGCGATGGCCATGGTCGAGGAGGCCAAGGCCCTGGAGGACGCCGGCTGCTTCGCCATCGTGATCGAGGGCGTGCCCGATGTGGTGGGCTCGATGGTGACCGAGGCGGTCGGCATACCCACGATCGGCATCGGGGCCGGTGCCGACACCGACGGCCAGGTCCTGGTGTACCACGACCTGATCGGGCTGGAGAACAGGTTCAAGCCCCGCTTCGTCCGCCGGTACGGCACCGGCTTCGACGACCAGGTCGACGCCCTCCGTCGCTACGGCGACGACGTCCGCACCGGCGCCTTCCCCGGCCCCGAGGAGAGCTACCAGGCCAAGGAGGAGCTCACCGAGGCCCTCGGCCTCTACGGGGGCAGCGGCACCGCCTGAGCACGAGGCGGCGAGCGCCGGGTCGACCGGCGCGGGCGATTCGACACCCCGTAGGCAGGCGAATCGGCAAACGGTCGACGAGTCGGCCGGAACGGCTCTAGGTTCGATCTGTGCCGCTGGTCAGACTTCGAGCCCCCAAAGCGTTCGAGAGCGGGTTCCAACGGATCCGCGCCGAACTCGACGTCCCCACCCGCTTCCCCGACGCGGTCTTCGACGAGGCCGGCCGGGCCGACGTCGACGGCGGCGTGGCCCGACGAGACGCCCGGAACCTGCCGTTCGTCGCCATCGATCCGCCGGGGGCCACCGATCTCGACCAGGCCTTCTGCGCCACCCGCCTCGACGAGGGCTACCGGGTGCACTACGCCATCGCCGACGTCGGCGCCTTCGTCGAGCCCGGCGGCGCCGTCGACACCGAGGCCCGGGCCCGGGGCGCCACGCTCTACAGCCCCGACCATCGGGCGCCGCTGCATCCGCCCGTGATCAGCGAGGATCGGGCGTCGCTGCTGGCCGGCACGACCAAGCCGGCCCTGCTGTGGACGATCGATCTCGACGGCGACGGTGCCCCGGTGCGGTGGACGTTCGAGCGGGCGACCGTCCATGTGCGGGCCGCCATCACCTACGCCGCCGCCCAGGCCCACATCGATGCCGGGACCGAGCCCGAGGAGACGGCGGCCGACGTCGATCCCCGGGGTGGAAGCCTGGCCCTGCTGGCCGAGGTCGGTCGGCTGCGCCAGGACCAGGAGGCCAGGCGAGGCGGTATCAGCATCAACCTCCCGGCCCAGGAGGTGGTCGAGCGGGACGGCACCTACGCCCTGGAGTTCGACCGCACCCTGCCCGTCGAGGGATGGAACGCCCAGATCTCGCTGCTGACCGGGATCGTGGCCGGTCGGACGATGGTCGACGCCGGGGTCGGCATACTGCGCACCCTGCCCGACCCCTACGACGACGCGGTGGCCAAGCTGCGGCGGACGGCCAAGGCCCTGGGCCTCGACTGGCCGGGCGAGCAGCCCTACCCCGACTTCGTACGAGCCCTCACCCCCGATGATCCCACCTGCAGCGCCTTCCTCATCCAGGCCACCCGGACGCTGCGGGGTGCCGGCTACATCGGTTTCGACGGCGAGGTGCCCGAACGCAACCGCCATGGCGCCATCGCCTCGGTCTACGCCCACGTCACCGCCCCGCTGCGGCGTCTGGTCGACCGATTCGGCAACGAGATCCTGCTGGCCGTCCTCGCCGATGAGGCCCCGCCGACGTGGGCCGTCGAGGCGTTGGACGAGCTGCCCTCGTTGATGGGCCGGGCCCGGCAGCGGGAATCGGCGTTGGAGAAGGCCATGGTCGACTTCGCCGAGGCCCTGGTGCTGGAGCGCCATCTGGGCGAGGTGTTCACCGGGCATGTGGTGGATCTGAATCAGCGGCGGAAGTCGGCGCAGGTGCAGCTGGTTTCCCCTGCCGTGGTGACCTCGGTACCGCTACCGGGTCGATCGCTGGCCGAGGAGGTCGATGTGCAACTGACGAAGGTGAATCCGCCGGATCGGACCGTGACGTTCAAGGTGGTCGAGTGATGTCCCGTCGCCTCCCCACCCTCGCCGCTGCGCTGCTGGCGCTCGCCCTCATCGCCGCCGCCTGCTCCGACGACGACACCACCACCGCCGAAGCCGACACCAACCCGGAGGTTTCGCCAAGCGGCGAAACCTCAAGCGACGAGGACTCGTCAGAGTCCGACGGAGCCACCGACCCAAGCACCACGGAGGTTTCGCCAAGCGGCGAAACCTCAAGCGACGAGGCCCCGCCAGGGGCTGACGGAGCCGAGACCCTGCTCCCCGACGTGTTGGACGCCACGGCCCGCTTCGACGGCGACGGCACGTGGACGGTGTCGGCCACGCTCTCCTCGCCCTACGACACGCCGCAGCGCTATGCCGACGCCTGGCGGGTGATCGGCTCGGACGGCACCGTGTACGGCGTGCGGGAGCTGCTCCACGATCACGCAGGCGAGCAGCCCTTCACCCGCAGCCTCAACGGGGTCGAGATCCCCGACGACGAGGTCCAGATCACGATCGAGGGTCGGGACCAGGTCAGCGGTTGGGGTGGGGAGACGGTGACCATCCCCCTGGAGCGATAGGGCGGACTGGCGCCGGGAACCGGTCGGCCACGATCGGTCGGCGGAGAGGGAGCACGTGCTGACCAACAAGCGGGGACGCGACGTCCTCAACGACCCGGAGATCAACAAGGGCACGGCGTTCACCGACGAGGAGCGGTCGGCCCTGGCCCTGCATGGTCTCCTTCCCCCGACGGTCGAGACGATCGACGAGCAGGTGGCCCGCCAGCGCCACAAGTACGACCAGCTCCACGATCCCCTGGAGCGCCACATCCGCCTGCGGGCCCTGCAGGACACCAACGAGGTGCTGTTCTACCGCTTCCTGTGCGCCCACCTCACCGAGATGCTGCCCGTGGTCTACACCCCGACCGTGGGCCTGGCCTGCCAGCAGTTCAGCTCGATCTACCGGCGGCCCCACGGCGTCTTCCTGTCGTATCCTCAGCGGGGCAACCTGCGGGCCGCCTTCGACTGCGTGCCGACCGACACCGACGTCATCGTGGTGACCGACGGGCAGCGGATCCTGGGCCTCGGCGACCAGGGGGCGGGCGGCATGGGCATCCCCATCGGCAAACTGTCGCTCTATACCGCCGCCGGTGGCATCGACCCCAAGCGCACCCTGCCCGTGACGCTCGACGTCGGCACCGACAACGCCGAACTGCTCGACGATCCGCTCTACGTCGGCTGGCGCCACGAGCGGATCGCGGGCGACGACTACGACGCCTTCGTCGAGGAGTTCGTCACCACGATCATGGAGCGCTTCCCCGGGGTGCTGCTCCAATGGGAGGACTTCGCCGGCACCAACGCCGCTCCCCTCCTCGACCGCTACCGGGACCGGCTGCCCAGCTTCAACGACGACATCCAGGGCACGGCCGCCGTCGGTCTGGCCACGATGGAGGCGGCGGTGGCCGCCGCCGGTGGGTCGCTGGCCGACCAGCGCATCTGCCTGGTGGGGGCGGGCTCGGCCGGAACCGGGATCGCCGCCATGGCCGTCGAGGCGCTGCGGGCGGCCGGGGTCGACGATCCGGTGTCCCGCGTCATGCTCATCGACCGGGACGGGCTGCTGCACGATCGGCGCACCGATCTCACCGGGCACCAGCGCCCGCTCGCCCAGGCCTGGGATCGGGTGGCCGGCTGGGCCGACGCCGAGGGCGGCACGGGACTGGCCCAGGTGGTGGCCAACGCCGCACCCACCGTGCTGATCGGGGTGTCGGGCCAGGGCGGGCTCTTCGCCGAACCGGTGGTGCGGGACCTGGCCTCCCGGGTCGAGCGGCCGATCATCATGCCCCTGTCCAACCCCACGTCGAAGGCGGAGGCGACACCCGCCGACCTCCTGGCCTGGACCGACGGTCGGGCCCTGGTCGCAACCGGCAGCCCGTTCGACCCGATAGCCCTCGACGGCCGGACGGTGCACATCTCCCAGGCCAACAACGTCTACGTCTTCCCCGGGGTGGGATTGGGGGCGGTGATCTCGAAGGCGTCGAAGGTCACCGATGCCATGTTGGTTGCGGCGGCCGAGGCCGTGGCCGAGCCGGGTGCCGGCGGCACCGTCGACCCGGACCGGGGCCTGCTGCCACCGGTGGGCGAGGTGGCCGACGTGTCCCGCCGGGTGGCGGCCCGGGTGGCGGCCACCGCCCGGGACGAGGGGGTGGGTCTGCCTCTCGACGACGACGCCATCGCCGCCGCCATCGACGACTACTGGTGGACCCCGACCTACCCGACGATCACCCCGGCCTGACCGGTCTGACCGGTCAGCCGGCCGCGGTGCCGTCGAACGCGGCGCGGTCGAGGGCCATGTGGACCCAGTCCTCGCCGTCCTCGGCCACCTCGGCGGTGACGTGGAAACCGATCTTCTCGTAGGTCCGCCGGGCCCGGGGGTTGCGGGCCAGCACCTCGAGGGTGATGCGATCGAGCCCGACCGGGCCGAAGCCGTGGTCGATGATCAGCCGGGTGGCCTCGGTGCCGAGCCCCCGCCCGAACCATGCCGGCCCCCGCAGCGAGATCCGGAAGGAGCAGGCGTTGGTGGCCGGATCGTGGTCGCTGAGCACGACCTCGCCGGCGAAGGCGCCGGTCGCCCGCTCCACGACGGCCACGTCGATGCGGCCGGACTGGCTGTTGCGGGACCGGTACCAGCCCTCGATCTGCTCGGTGGTGAACGTCTCGGTGGTGGCGGTCAGGTCGTTGCCCTCGGGGTCGGCCAGCATCTCGGCCACCGCCGACATATCGTCGTCGACGAAGGGGCGCAGGGTCACCAGCTCGCCGTTCACCGTGGGCTTGGCCCACCGCCCGGGTTCGACGCCGTCACCCGTGTCGTCCATCGACCGAGCGTACCGATCAGCCTCCGGCGCCCTCACCCTGGTCCGGCGGCGCCAGCTCGGGATTGGGGTCGAGCTCCAGGTTGCGGGGCTCGTCGGCCACCCGGAGGGCGAACCGGCGATCCTCGAGATCGGTGATGGTGAGGGTCACGTCGAAGATCTGACCGCTGGCCGGCATGATCAGGGCGCAGGTCATCGCCAGGTCGCCGGGCAGGACGATGGCGGTCGAGCCGCAGTCGACCGCCTCGGCGGTGAGGTTGGAGCCGACGGTGTTGTTGAGCAGCGCCGCCACCTCGGTCTCGAAGCTGGGAAGAGCGGCGGCGGTGATCACGTTGGTGGTGGCGAGGTTGAGGTGGCCGTCGCCGTTGACCGAACCGTGCACGTTGATCACGTCGCCGGGACCGGTGATGGCGGTGCAGGTGAAGGCGGTGTCGGCGGCGTAGACGCCGGGGTCGTTGCAGCTGGGGGCCAGAGGTCCGAGACCGACCCCGGTGGCGAGCTCGCCGGTGATCATCTCCTCGGCCAACGACTGCTGGGCCGGTGCGGCCTCCTCGGCCGTTTCGCCGCCACCGGAGCAGCCGGCCGCCACCAGGGCGAGGGCGATGAGCAGGGGGGCGACGAGGCGCAACGGGTGGTCCTTCATCCTTCGGCCGACGTGACCCAACGGTAGCCCCCCGACCCGCCGGGAGGGGTCACCCCTCGCCTCGGCACCGGTCGGCGTCGGCCTCCCCGACGCCCTGACCAGGGCCGATACCGACGGGCGACGACCCGACCACTGCCCTGTCCGATTCCCGCTAGCCGGTCCGGCTGACCAGGGGTTTACTGGATCCAATGATCGCTCTGGATCACGAGACCTGCTACGACGTCATCCGGCGCCGGGACGCCCGCTTCGACGGTCGTTTCTACACCGCCGTCACCTCCACCGGGATCTTCTGCCGACCGTCGTGCCCGGCCCGCACCCCGAAGAAGGCCAACGTGCGCTTCTACACCCACGCCGCCACGGCGTCGGAGGCCGGCTTCCGACCGTGCCGCCGGTGCCGACCGGAGCTGGCCCCCGGCCACCCGGAGTGGAACCGGCGGGCCGATCTCGCCGGTCGGGCCCTGCGGGCCATCGAGTCGGGCGCCGTCGACCGGCTCGGGGTGAGGGGACTGGCCGCCGATCTCGGGGTGAGCGAACGTCACCTCCGGCGCGAGCTCCAGCGCGAGGTCGGCACCGGGCCCCTTCAGCTGGCCCGGGCCCGGCGCCTGTGGCTGGCCCGCCTGCTCCTCGACCAGACGACGCTGACCGTGACCGAGGTGGCCTTCGCCGCCGGGTTCGGCAGCCTGCGCCAGTTCAACGATTCGGTGCGGGCCGCGTTCCACGCCTCCCCGTCAGAGCTTCGACGGCACCGGGCGGCACCGGCTTCCGGCGGCGACGCCTCCCCGGGCGGGACGGTCTCCCTCGAACTCCCGTGTCGAGGCCGCCTGGGGTGGGAGGCCCTCCACCGGTTCTTCGCCGCCCGGGCCATCCCCGGGTTGGAGGAGGTGACCGACGACGGTTTCCGCCGGCACCTCGGACCGACCGCCGCCGTCACCCCCGGGCCGGCCACACCGGCCGCCGTCGGCGCCATCACCCCGGCCGACGGCGACAGCGGCTGGCTCGAACTTCGAGCCCCCGACGACGACGCCCTCACCCTCAGCGTGTCGCTACCCGACCTGTCGATCCTGGCCGACCTGCTGCCGGTCGTGCGACGGGTCGCCGATCTCGACACCGATCTGGAGCCGATCGAGGCCCACCTGCGCACCGACCCGGAGCTGGCCCGCCGCCTCGACCTCGTCCCCCTCGGTCGCCTTCCCGGCCCGTTCGACCCCTTCGAGGTGGCGGTGCGGGCCGTCGTGGGCCAGCAGGTGTCGGTCGCCGGCGCCCGCACCCTCCTCGGTCGCCTCCTCACCCTGGTCTCGAACACCTCGGCCGAGACCGGCCCCACCGGCTTCCCAACCCCCGATGCGGTCGCCGCCACCGATCTGAGCGGGCTCGGCATGCCGCAACGCCGACGCGACACGATCACGGCGGTGGCTCGAGCCGTGGCCGACGGGGCGGTCGACCTCGGCCCCCTCAGCGACGGGGAGCAGGTCCGCACCCGGTTGCTCGACGTGCCCGGCATCGGGCCGTGGACCGCCGGCTACGTCGCCATGCGGGCCCTCGGCGACCCCGACGGCTGGCCCGAGGCCGACCTCGTCCTCTGCAAGTCGCTCGGCGTGACCGGGCAGGAGCTGGCCCGCCGGGCCGAGGCCTGGCGCCCGTGGCGGGCCTACGCCGCCCTCGCCCTGTGGCAGACGGCCGACCAGGCACCGACCTCGCCGACCGCCGCCGACGCCACGACACCGACCCTACCGACGCCTCCAACCACCGAAAGCGACGCAGCATGATCGACGCCACCACCCTCGACACCCCCATCGGCCCCCTGACGATCCTCGCCGTCGACGACGTGGTGGTGGCCGCAGGCTTCACCGACCCCGGGTCGCTCCACCAGCGGCTCCCGGTCGATCGGCGGACCGAGATGACGATCCGGGACGACCTGGGTCCGATCTCCAAGGCCGTCCTGGCCTACTTCGACGGCCGCGTCGACGCCCTCGACGACCTGGCCATCGACCAGCGGGGCACCGCGCTCCAGCAGAAGGTGTGGGATGGCCTCCGGGCCATCCCGGCCGGCGAGACCCGGACCTACACCGAGCTGGCCGCCGCCACCGACAACCCCCGGGCGGTGCGGGCGGCGGGCACGGCGTGCGGCCGGAACCTGGTGGCGCCGATGGTGCCGTGCCACCGCGCACTCCGCAGCGACGGCTCGCTCGGCGGCTACTACTACGGCCTCGACGTGAAGCGTTGGCTCCTCGACCATGAGGCCCGCTCCGCCCTCTGACCCCCAGCCCGACCCTCCCTCACGACGCAGCGCAACGCAACGCAACGCAACGCGGCGCAGCCCAGCCGCCACGAAGCCCGGGCCGCTGAACCCGGGCTTCGTCGCCTGCGGTGTCGGTCGGCCGAGCGGGTGTCGGCCGAGGCGGATCAGCGGGCGGCGGCCAGCACCGGTCGGGCCGGCTCCTCGGCGGTCGCAGCGTCGGCGGCGATGGTGTCGCCGCTCCGACGGCGGGCCCGGAGGCCGACGGCGACGTAGAGGGCGGCCACGCCGCCCTGGGCGATGGCGGGCGCGATGTCGCCCACCGGATCGCCGTGGTTGACGTGGAACACCACGGCGCACAGCGCGAGCACGGCCAGCCCGGAGGCGGCGGCCAGGCCCAGGGTGCGGAAGCGGGGGTGGAGGGCGAGCAGCAGCGCAGCCACGGCCACCACCTCGGCGGTGCCGATGGCGGCCCACACCGGCTCGGCCAGCCGGGGCCAGCTGTCGCTTCCGGTCACCGCCGACAGCCGGGCGATCTTGGCCAGGCCGAAGAAGCCGAACCCGGCGGACATGATGGCGGTGGCGAGCAGACGGATGGTGGTCATCGTGGTTCCCTTCGTCGAGGCGCCTCCCTCGGCGCCGCTGATGACCACTCGACGAACGGGATCCCGCCCGGAGGACACCGGGACCGAGAAATCCCGATCAGGAACTGACGACGTCGGGATCGACGGGGGCCCGCTCCTGGATCACGATCTGGACGCCGAGGGCGGTCGAGGCCAGGCGGGACCGGTCGGTGGCGGCCGACACCTCCACCGCCACGTCCTCACCGTTGGCCACCGGCTCGACGATCAGACGACCGATCGGCCCGCCGTTCCCCTTGCCGTTCCCGCCGCCGTCGCCGCTCTCGGCGGCGTCGTCGTCGATGCGGACCGTGACCCCCTTTACTCGGCCGCTGTGGCGCCGATCGAGGCCGATCGCCAACCGGAGCAGCCCGGCCAGTATCCGGACCAGCCGCCGCTCGTCGTCGTCGAGGGCGGCGAACTCGGGGTGCTTGTCGCTGGGGTGGCTCTTGCGGTGGTAGCGGGCGACGAGGGCGATCAGCTCCAGCTCCCGGGCCGTGAACCCGGTGAGCTGCTCACTGTGACGGACCACGTAGTAGGTGTGTTTGTGATGGCCCGAGTGGGCGATGACCATGCCCACGTTGTGCACCAGGGCCGCCATCTCCAGCACCTGTCGGGCCTCGGCGTCGAGCCCGTGGACCTCGGCCGTCCGGTCGAAGAGCTGGAGGGCCAGGCGGGCGCAGGTCTCGGCATGGGCCACGTCGGGGTCGAGCTGCTGGGCCAGACGCAGGGCGTTGGAGCGGCGAAGATCGCGCAGGTGCCCGGTGTCGGCCGGGAAGCGATCGAAGAGCACGCCCTCCCGCAGGGCGAACTCGGAGATGACGATCTCCTCCATGTCGAACGCCGCCATCGTCTCGGAGATGAGAAGGATCCCCCCGCAGATGATGTCGTAGCGTTTCTCGTCGAGCCCGCGGATGGTGTTGCGCTCGGCGCTGGCCATCGAGAAGACGACCTCGACCACCTCGGCCACCTCGTCGGCCGTGAACCTGAAGCCGTTGAGGGTGGAGGGCTCCTCGCCCCGGCGGGCGGCGACCATCTCGGCCACCGCCTCCATCGTCCCCGAGCTGCCGATCAGCAGCTGGGGCTGGTGGCCACCGAGATCGCGGGCCACCCCGCTCAGCGCGGTCCGGAGGTAGCGGCGGCAGGCGTTGATCGCCTTGCCTCCGGGGACGTCGTTCGGCCCGAGCTTGCCGAAGAAGCGTTGGGTGAGACGAATGGCGCCGAGCCGGAGGCTGCGGGCTTCGAGCAGCTCGGGCCCCTCGGTGATGATGAACTCGGTGCTGCCGCCGCCGATGTCGACGATCAGGGCCCGGCTGTCCCCCACCGGTACGGCGTGCACCACGCCCCGGTGGATGAGGCGGGCCTCCTCCTGACCGGCGATCACGTCGATGGTCAGCCCCAACTCGGACTGGACGCGATCGACGAACTCGGCCTGGTTCTCCGCCTCCCGCACGGCGCTGGTGGCCACCGCCGTCACCTCGGCCCCGAGGCTGGTCGCCACATCCAACATGTGGGCCAGCGCGGCGACGCCGCGGTCCATGGCGTCGGGGGCCAGCACCTTCATGTCGCCCCCGCCGGACCCGAGGCGGACGCTGTTCTTCTCGGTGGTGACCACGTCGAAGCCACCGCCGGGCAACGCCCGGGCCACCACGAGGTGCACGGAGTTGGTCCCGATGTCGATGGCGGCGTGCACGTCGCTCACCAGTGCCCTCGATTGGCCGTACCCTCTCCGAAGGTGGGCTGGATCCTGCGGGTGCAACTCGACACGACAACTCTCGATCTGGCCTCGGCCGTGCTGTGGGACGCCGGGACCTCGGGGGTCGCCCACCTGGCCGACGATCCCTCGGGACCGTCCGGGATGAGCGGGGTGGTGGCCGGTTTCGACACTGAGGCCGAGGCTAGCGCAGCGGCCGATCGGCTCCGGAGTTCGCTGGGGGCCGCCGCCGTGGCCGGTGCGGCGGTGGAGCCCGTCGACCCGTCGGCGTGGGCCGACCCCGACCGGCGGGTGGCGGCCACCGTCGCCGGTTACGACCTCGTCCTGGCCCCCGGGGCCGCGTTCGGCGACGGTGGGCACCCCACCACCACCCTCAGCCTGGAGCTGCTGGCCGCCCTCGACGCCGACCACCCCGTCGGGGGTCGTACCGTCGTCGACTTCGGCACCGGCACCGGCGTCCTCACCCTCGCCGCCCTGGCCCACGGGGCGGCCGAGGTGGTGGCGGTGGAGAACGATCCGGCCGCCGTCGAAGCCGCCACCGCCACCCTCGCCCTCAACCCGGGCCTCACCGGGGGGCGGAGGGTGGACGTGCTCACCGAACTGCCCCCGGAGCCGGAGCCGGCGGCCGCCGTGCTCGTCAACGTGCTCCTCCCGGTCCATCGGGCCTGGGGTGTTGCGCTGCAGCGGTGGTCCGCCCCCGACGGTGGGATCGTGGTCAGCGGCATCCTGGTCGACCAGGAGGACGCCGTCCGTGCCTGCTATCCCGACCTGTCGGTGATGGAGCGGCGGCGCGAGGGCGACTGGCTCGGTCTCCTGCTGGCCCCGGCTGACCGACGCCGAGCTGCGCGGTGACCGACCTCGTCTGGTACGCCGCCTACGGCTCGAACCTGCTGGCGGCCCGGTTCGCCGTGTACCTCACCGGTGGACCCGTCCCCCACCGACCCCGACCGACCACCCAGGCCGGCGCCCGGGACCCGTCGCCCCCTCGCCGCTGGGAGCGGGCCGAGCTGCCCCATGAGCTGCTGTTCGCCGGAGCCTCGCCGGGGTGGGGCGGCGGGGGCGTGGCCTTCCTCGACCCCCGAGCCCAGGCCGCGGGCGAGGCGCCCACCCTCGGGCGGTCGTGGTTGATCACCGCCGAGCAGTTCGAGGACGTCTTCCGCCAGGAGAACGGCATGGGCGTGCCCGGCTCGGACGCCCACCCGGGCTCGGGGCCCGGGGCTCGGGTCGAGGTGGGTGACGGTCCGCTGTTCGACGTGGCCGATCTGGCGCCGGGCGAGCACATCGACGTTGCCGGCCGATGGTACGGCCGGGTGCTGCGTCTGGCCGACGGTCCCGACGGGCGGCCGGTCGCCACCTTCACCACCGGCGATCCCGACCACCCGCCCTCGGCCGCCGCCCAGCCGCCCTATCTGCGCACCGTGGGCCTGGGCCTGATCGAGACCTGGGGCCTCGACGCCGATGACGCCGCCGCCCGCCTGGCCGCCTGCGCCGGGAACCGGGGTGTCGTCGACCCGGCAGAGCTGGCCGCCGACCTGCGACGGCACCGCTGATCGGCGCCGCCCGACGGTCTCGGCCGAGCCGTCGGACCGGCCCCGATCGAGTCTGGCGGGGAGGCGGCTCCGGCGAGGGTGCCGAGGCGTCACCAGGATCCGAGCGCCGCGTTCCCGATGAGCTGGTCCCAGCCACCGCCCAGGCCGTACGGTCGTCGCCATGACGACCTTCGACAATCGGATCACCCGGGCCCTCGGGGTGGAGATCCCCATCATCCAGGCCCCGATGGGATGGATCGCCCGATCCCAGCTGGCCTCCGCCGTGTCCAACGCCGGCGGCATGGGCATCATCGAGACCTCCTCGGGCGAGCTCGACGCCATCCGGACCGAGATCCGCAAGATGAAGGATCTCACCGACAAGCCGTTCGGGGTGAACGTGGCCCAGGCCTTCGTGCGCGACCCCGGCATCGTCGATTTCGTGGTGGACCAGGGGGTGACGTTCGTGTCGACCTCGGCCGGCGATCCGACGCAGTACACGGCCCAGCTCAAGGAGGCCGGGCTCACCGTGTACCACGTGGTGCCCACGCTGCGGGGGGCGATGAAGGCGGTGGAGGCCGGTGTCGACGGCCTCATCGTCGAGGGCGGGGAGGGCGGCGGCTTCAAGAACCCCGACCCCGTGGCCTCGATGGTGCTGCTGCCCCTCGTCCGATCCAAGGTCGACGTGCCGATCGTGGCCGCCGGCGGGTTCGTCGACGGGTCGACGATGGCGGCCGCCTTCGCCCTCGGGGCCGAGGCGGTACAGCTCGGCACCCGGATGGTGTCGGCGGCCGAGAGCCCGGTCCACGACAACTGGAAGCGGGCCATCGTCGGTGGTGCCGAGACCGACACCGTGTTCCTCAACCAGCGTCACTCCCCCGCACTGCGAGCCCTGAAGACCGACCGGAGCACGGGTCTGGCCTACGCCGAGCACAACGTGTTCGGCGACTTCGGCGACCCGCAGTCGCTCTACTTCGGGGGCGACATGGAGGCCGCCATCGCCCTCGGCGGCCAGGTGATGGGACGAATCGACGAGGTCCGCCCGGTGGCCGACATCCTCCACCAGTGCCGGGACGAGTTCTTCGCCACGCTCAACACCATGGCCGACGACTACCTTCGTCCCACATGACCGACCCCACCTCGAACGGCACCGACGCCGCCTCGGCCCCGATACCGCCGGCCACCGCCGTCGGCCTGCCGACCACCGCCATCGAGCGCACGCCCCTGGTGGTGCCGCCGATCGTTTCGGCCGACGGTCTGGCCCGACAATTGGCCGGTCCCCCGCCGGTCGAGGGCGGCACGGTGCGGGTGGTCGACGTCCGCTACTACCTCGACGGCCGGTCGGGGCGGGAGGCCTACGAGGCCGGGCACATCCCCGGCGCCGTGTTCGTCAGCCTCGACGACGTGTTGGCCTCGCCCGCCTCGCCCGAGGCCGGGCGCCATCCGCTGCCGACGCCGGAGGTGTTCGCCGCCGGTCTCGGCGCCGCAGGCATCGGCGACAACGACGTGGTGGTGGCCTACGACGATCTCCGGGGCATGGTCGCCGGGCGCCTGGTGTGGATGTTGCGGATCCTGGGCCGGTCGGCCGCCGTACTCGACGGCGGCCTCGACGCCTGGCCCGGGAAGCCGGCCACCGGGCCGGCCGATCCGCCCCCCGAACCGGTGGAACGCCAGGTCCTACCGTGGCCCGGCGAGGCGACCGTCGACGCCGACGAGGTGGCCGACGCCATAGCCGCAGGCGAGTTGGTGATCGACGCCAGGGCGGCCGAGCGTTACCGCGGCGAGACCGAGCCCATCGACCCCCGGGCCGGTCATGTGCCCGGGGCGGTCAACCTGCCGTTCCCCACCAACCTCGACGCCGACGGGCGGTTCCGCTCCCTCGACGAGTTGGCGGCGGGCTACGCCTCGCTCGGCATCGGCGCCGCCACCGACGGGGACGAGGGCGGCGACGGCGGTGAGGGCGGCGACACGGCTCCGATCGTCTACTGCGGGTCGGGGGTGAGCGCCTGCCACCATGCGGTGGCGATGGAGGCGGCCACCGGTCGACGACCGCGGGTGTACGTCGGTTCGTGGTCGCAGTGGTCGTCCGACCCCGACCGGCCCGCCGCCACCGGCGACGGGGCGGGCTGAGCGGGACGACACCGCCCGCCGCGGCCGGGCCGGCCGGTCGACGCGGGACCGCCTCGGAGATCACGGCCGGGTGCTGCTAGCCTGCTGACCAGCGGAGTTGGCACCTCTACCGGAGCGCGTCATGACGCGGACACCCCTACGCATCGCCTTGGCCGGCCTCATCGCTTTGAGCACCTGGCTGGTGGTACCTGCCCCTGTGGCGGCCCAGTCGCACCCCTCCAAGTGCCCGGTGATGACCGACTCCATCACCCGTCTGTACCTCGCCTTCTTCCAGCGCGAGCCGGACCCGAGCGGGTTCCGTCACTGGGAGCAGCAGTACTCGTCGGGCGAGATGAGCCTGGCCCAGATCGCCCAGGCCTTCGCCACCGCCGACGAGTTCCGCGACCGCCGGTTCCTCAGCAACGAGGGCTACGTCGATTGGCTCTACGACGAGGTCCTGGGGCCGGACAGCTCGGTGGAGCGCGAGGACTACTGGGTGGAGGTCCTCGACGCCGGGTATCCCCGGGGCTCGGTCGCGCTCGCCTTCACCGAATCGTGGGAGTACGTGTCGCTCACCCGGACGACGATGCCCCTCGCCGGCTACCTCCGCTGGTACCCCGAGGGCACCCACTGGTACTGCGACGTCGGCTCGGTCACCCAGACCGTCACCCCGCTCAAGGGCGAGGTGTGGGCCGACTACTACTTCAGCAATCGGGGCGACGCGCCCACCTCGATCGAGCTGTGGACCCTCGAGGCCGACAACCGCCGCGCCATCCCGATGGTGACGGGCACGCTGCAGGGCAACTTCACCGACTACAACTGGGACGGGCGCTTCTCCGGCGACGGCAGCTACGGGCACTCGATCGAGGTCCGCACCGGGAACCAGACCAACTGGGTGGTCGTCTTCTACCCCCGCACCCTCGGGCCCGATCGCCTCGGTTGGCAGATCGCCTGACCATGGAACCGCTCCATCCGTCGCCCGTCGCAGACCCGCGCCGCCGGACCCTGTCCGCCCTGGGCCTGGCCCTGGCGGTGACGGCGGCCGCCTGCGGCGGTGGTGACGGAGCCGAGGAGCCGACGGCGTCGATCACGGCACCGACCGCCGAGGGCGACGACGACGCCGACGGGTCGGGAGGCGAGAGCGGCGACACCGCGGCCGCCGACGGCGGGGACGGTACGGCGGTGACGTCGAGCACGACGGTGGCCCCGCCCACGATCGCCGAGTCGTCGACCACGGTGGCACCGATCGTGCCCGTCGACCTGCCCCAGCCGACCTCGGCCGAGGCCATGGCCGACGCCCTCAGCGAGGCCGAGCTGGCCGTCCGGGACACCGGCGCCACCGCCGAGGAGCGGGCGGCGTGGGGGCGGCGACAGCAGCAGCTGTACCGAATTCTGGCAGGGCGCGAGGTGTGGGTCGATCAGGTACTGGCCGAGGTCGACCCGGCCGTGTCGACGGCGGTGGCCGGCAACTGGGCGGCCCGGGTCGAGCTGGACTTCCTGCTCCGCCAGCACTCCCTGAGCGACACCCTGCCCGCATGGCGCATCGACGAGCCGCTCCCGGCCGACGAGCTCCTCGGCTACTACCGGGAGGCCGGTGAGCGCCACGGAGTGCCGTGGGAGATCCTGGCCGCCATCAACCTGATCGAGACCCGGATGGGTCGGATCAACGGCATCTCGACCGCCGGAGCCCAGGGGCCGATGCAGTTCCTGCCGACCACGTGGGCCGAGTGCTGCGAGGGCGATCCGTACAACGACCGCGACGCCATCAACGGCGCCGCCCAGTACCTGATCGACCGGGGAGGGGCCACCGACCTCGACCGGGCCATCTGGGGCTACAACAACTCCGACCACTACGTGGGCGCCGTCACCGGCTACGCCGCCGTCCTGGCCGAAGATCCCGAGGCCTACTACGGCTATCACGGGTGGCAGGTGTACTTCGCCTCGACCGCCGGCCTCGCCCTCCTCCCCGAGGGCTACGAGGAGGCCGAGCCGGTCGACGCCGACGCCTGGTTGACCGACAACCCGGAAGCCCTGCTCACCGTCGAGGGGTGAACAGGGCGTTCGTCGGTCATCGTCGATCGCCGTCGACCCGACCGGGCCCCGTCAGCGAGAGGGGCCGAGGTGGAAAGGGACCGCACCGGAGGCGCCGCCGGGCATGATGGCGGCGCCTCCGTAGGTCCTCCGGGGGGACGACGACCAGGGGCTGTCGGCCGTCGAACCCCGTCGGTCTGACTACCGGATGTAGAGGTCGGCGAAGTCCTCGACCCCGTTCACCTGGTTCGTCCCCACGCCCAGGATGTGGAGCAGCTCGACGGTGTCGGAGAAGTCGAGCCGGGCCGAGGTCGGGCTGTAGTAGTCGAAGGCCGCCTTCCAGCCTGCGCCGTGGCGGCCGTTGAGGGCGTCGTTGATGAACGGCCCGTTGTACTTCTCCAGATTGAGATCGGCGGTGCCGTTGCCGCCGTTGTTGCCGTCGGGGATCCGGATGTAGTCGGTGTTGGCTTTGGCATAGGCGAGGTCGGCGTCGAGCGCCATCCGCTCGTTCCAGTCGCTGTGCTGCACGAGGTGGATGCGAGCCTCGGTGTCGAGACCGGGCATCCGCTTCTTCAGCTCGCGGACCACATCGGCCGACAGATCCGACTGGCCGCCCTCGGCGATCCACACATCGCCGCAGGCCTGCAGCGTCTGCTGCCAACGATCGGCGGTGGCCTTCACGGCGCCGTTCCAGTCGTCGTCGGCGTTGATCCACCCGTTCTTGCCCCAGGTGGCGTCCATCACCGGCTCGCTGGCCTCCCGGTAGGTCCGGGCGTTGTCGGCGCCGTAGGCGCCACCGATCACCCACGGGGTGAACCCGACCTTGGTCGCCACCTCGCGACCGGCCACCGTGGCGTGACCGTCATCGCGATCGGGGGCGTGGTCGTACTGCAGGGAGATCAGGTCCTTGGCCAGGTTGGCCGTTCCCGAGGTGTTGGCCACACACGAGCCCGGGTTGGGCGCCGGAGCGGGTGCGGTCGTGGTCGTCACCGGCGCTGGGGTGGGCGCCGGGGCGGTGCAGGCGCCGCCCTTGATGGCGTCGTTCTGAGAGACCGACGAGTGGTAGATCACGATCTTGTCGATCTGATGGCCGTGCGACCGACCCGACAGCTCCATCGTGTAGGTGCCGACCGAGTTGAAGTCCATCGACAGCGACGACTTCTTGTGCTTCACGTCGGCCCGGGCCTTCCAGGCGAAGTTGTTCTTGCCGTTGCCGAACACCTTCACCGGTCCGCCGTAGGACCCGCCGGTCGTCGGCCCGAAGCGGGCGGCGTCCGGGAAGTTGACCCAGCTGTCGTTGGCCTTGTCCGACTCGACGTCACCCGGCTGGCGCATGGCCCAGACGAACTCGTAGGTGCCGGGCACGGTCACGTCGAAGGCGACCCGCATGGTGTCGGCGGGCGACTGGTTGTTCCGCTCGAACGACAGGCCCTCCCAGGTGAGGTACGAGCCACCGCTGGCCTTGGCGTCCTTGACGACCTTCCAGGCACCGGTGGTGCCGATGGTCTCGGCCTCGATCGTAATCACGTTGCAGGTGGCCGCCGGGGCCGGAGCCGTGGTCGGCGGCGCCGTCGTGGGCGTCGGCACCGGGTCGGTGGTGGGCGGCGGTGCGGTGGTCGTCGTCGGCTCCGGCTCGGGGGCCGGGGTCGGGGGTGCCGGTGCCGTCGTCGAGGGCGCCGGTGTCGACCCGTTGTCGGTGCCGATCCGGGACTGGCCGACATCGCCGGCGGTGGCGCCGCCGGGCGCCTTGGCGCCGATCACCCGGCTCGAGCAGTACCAGGTGCCACCCATCGGGTCGCAGTCGACCCGGGGCTGGCTGCAGTTGGCGGCGTAGGCCGTCTTGGCCTCGCCGATGCTGGCGCCCGAGGTGAAACACTCTTCGGGTGCGGCGGCCGAAACCACCGTCACCCCCAACAAGACCGCCACCACGACGCCCACCAGGGCCGCGGGCAGAAGTCGCCTGACTCCGTACATCACACTCTCCATCGGTTGTGCGCACACGTGCCCCGATGCGGCCCCTCGCTTGCGGGTGGCCATGCGTGCTGCGTTCGGCTTCCACTGGGTCTATGTCCCCAAGGGCGAAGTCGTCACCGCTCTCGGACGAATCGTCCGGAAGAATCCGAGGTGCCGTGGATCAGGAGATGAAGACCCGGGCGAAGTCCTCCGAGTCGGCCACCTCGTTCACGTCGACCCCGACGATGTGGAGCAGGGTGACGGCATCGGAGAAGTCGAGAATCTGCGACCCGAAGAGGTCGAAGGCGACGGCCCAGGCGTCGCCGTGGCGGCCGGCGAGGGCGGCCTCCTCGAACGCCGGGCTGGCCATCCGCAGGTCGGCGGTGTTGTTGCGCTCGTTGCCGTCGTCGATCCGCTGATAGTCCACCACCGACTGCACGTAGGCCAGCACCTCCTCGGCGGTGTTCTGCTCGTTGAAATCGCTGTGCTGGACGACGTGGATCCGGGCTGCGGTATCGACGTCGGGCCGGAGCCTGATCACCTCGCGGAGGACGTCGGCCGTGAGGTGCGACGGGCTGCCTTCGGCCACCCACACCGAGCCGCCGCCGTCGAGCGCCGCCAGCCACCGCTCGACCGAGGTGGCGACGGCGCCGTCCCGGTCGATGACGGCGTCGAGGTACGCATCGCCCCACGCCGCGTCCATCACGAACGTCGAGTAGGCGTTGAACCGATCGGTCTCACCGCTGCGGGTGCCGTTGACCACGAGCGGTTCGAGGCCGAGGCGGGAGGAGATCTCCAGCGACGCCACCGCGGCGTAGCTGTCGTCGTAGCTGGGGGCGTTGTCGAAATGGAGGACCAGGAGATCGGTGGTCGGGTCGAACGGTCCGTCGATCAGCTCCAGGCCGGGCCAGGTCGGGTCGACGGTGGGGGCGGCGTCGGCGGCGCAGTCGGCATCGACGGTCGCGTCACAGGTATCGGGGGCCGGGGGCTCGGTGGCAGGACCGGCGTCGGCCGGGGGCTCGACCACCTGAGGCTCGCCGCCGGTTCCGGCCTCGACCTCCTCGACCACACCCGGCGCGCTGTCGAGCAGGGTGGTGGTGGTGACGGCGGCTTCGGCGGTCGGGGTCTCCCCTTCGCCGAGGTCGGTGTCGGTCGACAGTACCGACACCCCGACGAAGGCCAGCCCGGCGAAGCAGGCCGCAACCAGAAGACCGGCGCCCACGTACCCGATGCGCCCCATCGAACTCGGGAGCTCGGTGTCGTCCCGGTCGCCGTCGCCGGTGGCGAAACGGTCGGCCTCGAACGCCCGGGCCAGCACGTCGCGATCGACGGCGACGGCGTCGACGAGGTGCTCCGGCTTGATCGGGTCGATCTGTCTCAATTCGTCGAGTTCGTCGAACATCGGCGCTCCTCTCTGCGGGTCGTGAAGTGGAAGGGGGTGGACTCGTCCTCGTCGAGCTTGTCTCGGAGACGGCGGCGGGCCCGGTGGAGCCGCTGGCGGACGGCCCCGGTGCCGATCCCGAGGGCGGTGGCGATCTCGGCCGGGCGCAACTCCTCCCAGGAGGCGAGGCGCAGGATCTCGGCGTCGTCGTCCGACAGCGCCTTCATCGCTCGGGCCACCCGGTGCAGATCTTCGATCTCGTCGAGCGACGGCGGGTCGATGCCGTGACCGACGAAACCGGCGCGCAACCGGTCGGACAGCTCCGACCGCCGCCGATCGCTCCGTCGCTGGTTGGCCACGACCCGGCGGGCGACGCCGTAGAGCCAGGGAAGGGTGTCGGGCTCGGGGGGCAGGACGTCTCGGCGTCGCCAGGCGACCATGAAGGTCTCGGCCACCGCATCCGGTGCGTCGGCGGCCGGGGCGCGACGAAGCACATAGGCGGCCACCGCCGAAGCGTGGGCCTCGTAGACCTCGGTGAGGCGATCGACGTCTCCGTCTCCGCCGCCGATTGTCATGCCGTCGCTACACCTCCCTGCGGGTCGGCCGCCATTTGGATCGGTCTATGTCCGCGACAGGCCATCCGTCACCGCGCCGGGCCGCCGAATTCGCCGATTGGGGAGTTCTTCCTACCGCCAAGCGGAGCCGGTGAGAAGCCCGGGGCTCAGACCGACCCGGGACTGGAGCCGGGCGGTATCGAGCCGACCGAGCCGCGCACCGTCGTCGGCCCGGCCCGGGGCCTGGTCGAACGCTCGGGCGTAGACGCAGGTCACGAACGCCTCGTCGGCCACGTCGGCCTCCCGCAGAGCGGGGCTGAGGGCGAACCACCGGTCGAGGCCGGCGACCCGGTCGGTCGTGGGATCGGCACCGAGGTGGCGGACCCAGTCGCCCGAGGTTGGGGCGTCGTGGCAGTAGAGGCGGTGCAGCGCCGCCACCTCGTAGGCCGGGCCGAGCAGAGGGCGGCTGATCAGGTCGGGCGGGGGCCCGCATCCGGGGAGCGCCTCGAAGTCGAACCGGTCGGCGTTGGCCGCCAGCCACGACCGCAGGACGGCGAGACCCCGGCTGCGGTCGCCCGGCCCGTCGTGGAAGAGCACCACGTCGCCCCCGCTCGTGCGGTCGAGCTGGGCTCGCATCTGCGATTCGCTCCAGCCCCGTCCGGCGCCGAGGCGCCAGTCGTTGGTGTCGACGTCCCACAGGCCCCGGTGGTCGCCGTCGCTGCCGGTCGTCCAGCTGCGATTGCCGATGCCGGCGGCGACGGCCACCGACTGCACGGTGTCGTTGGTGGCCCCGAACGGTGGACGGAAGCAGGTCGGCGTGACCCCGGTGGTCGCCTCGATTGCGGCGGTGCCCCGCCGCAGCTGCTCGGCCACCTGACGCCGACCCAGCGCGGCCAGGTTGGGGTGGTTCCAGGTGTGGTTGGCGATGGCGTGCCCCTCGAGCACGATCCGCCGGGCCAGCTCGGGGTTGTAGTCGACGGCGACGCCCGTGACGAAGAACGTGCCCTTGGCGTCGTAGGCGGCCAGCGTGTCGAGAAAGGCGCCGGTGCTCACCCCGGGGCCGTCGTCGAAGGTCAGGTAGACCGGGGGTTTGCCGTCGCCGGGGGCGTCGTCGACGTTGGGCCCGAGGTCCTCCGGCCCCGATGCGGCGTCGGCCTCGACCCGGGCGGTCGGTGGGGGCGAGGCGCCGGGGGCGTCGTCGACGCTCCACTCGAGGTCCTCCAGGCCGTGGGCCCGGGGTGCGGTCGCCGGCAGGGAGAGCACGGTCGTCGCCACGACGAGGAACAGCGCCGCGACCCGTACCACCCCGCCTGCGGCCCCCATGGGCCAACGGTGTCAGCGCGGTCGGCGGGGCCACATGGGGCCCCGGTCCCTTCCCGATGAGGTGTCTTCCCCCGACCCGATGGGCCCGCTTCGCACCTCGCCTGCGGGCGGGCCCCGCTCCTGGTCGGCGGCGCCGGCGGCCGACGGTGAGCAGGGCCGGTCAGCCGCCCCAGTCGACCCGGTCGCCGGTGGCCACCCGAACCGACGGTCCGCCGGTGCCGACCCGGTGGACCCAGATACCGCTGGCCTCATCGTCGGGGCGGCCGTCGAGCACCCCGGCGAAGGCGAAGGCGGTGCCGTCCGGCGACCACCGGGAGTGCGACTGGGCGTACTGCTCGAAGAAAGGGAACACCGTCGCCTCGTCGAGGGCGCTCACCCGGTACGGCTCGGCCAGGGTGATTTCGAAGCCGTCCCAGAACGACCAGCCGGTCCGGCCGACCACGCCGTCGAACCCGTTGGCCAGCCAGGCCAGGGTCGAACCATCGGGGCTCCACTCGAACGACAGGGGGATGGACGGGCTGACCTGGGTGATCGTGCGGCGGTCGATGTCGAGCACGACCAGGCCGGAGATCTGAGGGCCCTGCTCCTCCTGGATCGGGGTGTAGGACACCAGCGACACGCCGTCGGGGTTGAGCTCGGGGAGGTGGTAGGCGATGCGCCGCCGGTCGGGGCTCACCACGAACCGGACGTCCTCGGTGGCCTCGACCAGGATCTCGGTCTGCCCGGTGACGACGTCGAGCAGGGCCAGGCCCTCCTCGGCCACCACGACCAGGGTGCGATCGTCGATCCAGTCGGGGGCGGTGAACGCACCCGACGGCGTCAGCACCGCCTCCGGGCGCGGCAGCGCAGCGTCGGGGTCGTCCTCGACCTCGTCCCCATCCTCCTCGGAGCCCGCCGGAGGCTCGGTCTCCTCGGCGGCGCCGTCCTCATCGGCGGCGTGCGTCTCCGGGGCGTCGGGGAGCGGCGTCGGCGGGCCGAGGACGAGGCGCGAGACCCGGGCCCCGTCGAAGTGGAACGCCAGCTCCTCGCCCGACAGCGACCAGGCGAAGTAGAGCGGTACGGCCGAGGCCACCGCCTGCGGCGACCCACCCGGGGTAAGCAGGCTGATGTCGAGGCCGGTACCGACGCTCGAATCGCCCAGCAGGCCCAGTCGTTGCCCGTCGGGCGACCAGTGGAGGTAGAAGGGCACGCCACCCTCCACCGGTGACGCCAGGGTGGCGGGCTCGATGGGCTCCGCCTCGGCGCCGAGCCCCCGGGTGACGGTGAGCGACGGACCGGCGGGCCCGACGTCGACCCACGCCAGGTCGGGGCCGGTCGGCGACCACACCGCCTCGGTGGCGAAGGAGTCCGGGGCCTCGGCCAGCACCGCCACCTCGGTGCCGTCGGGGGTGGTCACGGCCAGGCGGCCGCCGGCCCCCACGGCGAGCAGGCCGGGGAGGGAGGCCACCGACGCCAGCTCGGATGCGGACGGCGGCTCCGGCTCGGTTCCGTCGACGACGGCGCCACCCCGGGCCGGGGCGTCCTCGTCGGGCAGCTCGATGATCGGGCCGTCGGCCTCGTCCTCGTTCGGTGCCCCGAGCGAGGTGGTGGTCGTCTCGTCGGCCGTGGCGTCCTCGCCGTCGGTACAGGCGGCGGCGAGCAGCGACAGGGCGAGTACGGCGACCAGACGGCGAAGGATCGTCGGAGCGCTCGACATGGACAGCCGCCAGTTTCCCCCGACCCCCGACCCGATACCAGTCACCTCCGGGCCCGGCTCCCCTTCCGATGCACTAGGTCCCGGACGTCGCCAGGCGCTATCAATGGCCTCCATGACCACATCCGATGTCCGGGGAATCGACCGGGAGCCGGTGACGGCGTGGCTGGAGGCCAACGTCGAGGGCGCCACCGGTCCGTTCACGTTCGAACTCATCACGGGCGGTCACTCCAACCTGACCTACTCGGTCACCGGGGCCGACGGCGCCCGCTTCGTCCTGCGCCGACCACCGTTGGGCATGGTGCTCGCCACCGCCCACGATATGGCCCGGGAGTACCGGATCATCTCCGCCGTCGGCGCCACCTCGGTGCCGGTGCCACCCGCCCTCGGGGTGTGCACCGATGAGGAGGTCAACGGCGCCCCGTTCTACGTGATGGGCTACGTCGATGGTGCGGTGCTCCACGACGGCGAGACCGTCGACGCCGAGGTGCCCGACCACGGCGTGCGGGGCGCGCTGAGCGGGCGGGTGGCCGACGTGCTGGCCGAGCTCCACCTCGTCGACCCCGACACCATCGGCCTGGGCGACCTGGGCCGCAAGGAGGCCTACCTCGACCGGCAGCTGAAGCGCTGGCGGCGCCAGTGGGAGGCGACCAAGACCCGCGAGCTGCCGGACATGGAGCGGGCCTTCGAGCTGCTGACCGAGGCCAAGCCGGAGCAGCGCTACACCGGGATCGTCCACGGCGACTACCGCCTGGGCAACATGCTGATCGACCCCGCCGTCGGCTCGGTGTCGGCCGTGCTCGACTGGGAGCTGTGCACGTTGGGCGATGTGCTGGCCGATGTCGGCTACCTCCTCAACAACTGGTCGCAGCCGGGCGAGGACACCCCCAAGGGCGCCACCGCCGCCGCCACCCAGCAGGGCGGCTTCGTCGCCAGGGAGACCATGGTCGCCGCCTACGCCGAGCGCACCGGGTTCGAGGTGACCGATATCGACTACTACCGGGCCTTCCAGTACTGGCGCCTGGGGGCCATCGTCGAAGGGGTGCTGGCCCGGTACCTCGAAGGCGTCATGGCCGACGACTCGGTCGACACCGACGAGTACAAGCTCCAGGTGGAATGGCTGGCGGCCCAGTCGCTCGTCCTCCTCGACGGCCTCGACTGAGACCACGGCCGTGAGACCACACGTCCATCACCGATTCACCGCCGGGTAACCGAACGCCGATACGTTCGAACCCATGGCCCGACCCCGCATCCTGGTGACGAACGACGACGGCATCGACTCGGTCGGACTGCACGTCCTGGCCCGAGCCCTCACCGACCTCGGCGACGTGATGATCGTGGCCCCCGATCAGGAGTACTCCGGGGCCGGCGCCGCCATCGGGGCCCTGCACGTGATCCAGCCCGAGGTCCACACCGCCGAGGTCGACGGCGTCGAGCGGGCCTGGGCCGTCACCGGGCCGCCCGCCCTGTGCGTGATGTTCGCCCGCCTCGGCGCCTTCGGCCCACTCCCCGACCTGATCGTCTCCGGCATCAACCCCGGGGCCAACGTCGGACGATCCGTCTATCACTCGGGCACGATCGGGGCCACGCTCACCGGCCGCCTTGGCGACATCCCGGGTATCGCCGTGTCGCAGTCGGTCGACTCCTTCGGCGTGGAGGGCCAGGGGTACGACGAGATGTTGGCCAACCAACGCTGGGATTCTGCGGCCACCATCGCCGCCGCCGCGGCCCAGGCCGTCCTCGCCGACCCGCCCCCCGACGCCGGCGTGCTTAACGTGAACGTGCCGAACCTGCCGGTCGAGGAGATTGGCGGGTGGCGCTGGACCCAGGTCGGCACGGCGCCGCCCCGGGCCATGTCCAAGGCCGAGCTCGAGCCGAAACTCGGCCACAAGGGCAGCTACAAGGTGAAGCTGACGTGGGGTGAGCAGCAGCAGCTCACCGCCACCACCGACACCGGCACCGTGATGGAGGGCGTCGTGTCCCTCACCTGGCTCAGCCGCATCACGGCCCTCGATCTCGACACCCCGGCGGTGGAGACCGCCCTCAGCCGCCTGGTCGATCCAACCCCGGTCCAGGTCTGAGCCGAGGCTTCCCGATCGGGACGGTGGCCCCGTCCCGGCGCCCGCTCGGGCTCCGGACCCCGAGCGGGGTTGACGGGTCGGGCTATAGTCTCAGCACAGCTCGACGCCAGGTGGGAGAGTGATCGCCCTCGGGTGATCCGCCGAAGGAGCAACCGCCCCGGAAACTCTCAGGCACCAAGTACCTTCTGGACAGAGCTGCTCTGGAGAGCGTCGGCGCCTCCCCACATAGGAGGAAGCCGACCACCGAAGGGGAAAACGGTCCGTCCGGGCCGCCAATCTCTCAGGTACCGGTGACAGAGGGGGCGCGGGCATTCGCGCGACCTCTTGGAGACCCCATTGACCTCCACACCCACCGACCTGCGGGTCACACCCCTGCACGGGCTGCATCGTGAGCTGGGCGGTCGGCTGGTGCCCTTCGCCGGCTGGGAGCTGCCGATCCAGTACGAGGGCGTGATCGCCGAACACACCGCCTGCCGCACCGCCGCCGCCCTGTTCGACGTGAGCCACATGGGCATCGTCGACTTCGGCGGTGCCTCCCCCGACGAGGTGGCGGCCCGACTGGAGACGATCACCCCGGCCGGGATCACCACCCTCAAACCCGGCCGCCAGCGCTACAGCCTCCTCACCACCGACGGGGGCGGCGTGATCGACGACTGCATCTTCGCCCACTACGGCGACCGGTTGTCGGTGGTGGTCAACGCCTCCCGCCGCGACGTCGACCTGGCCCGGTTCCGCGACGGCTTGGACGGCCTCGACGTGATCGAGCGGACCGACCTGGCCCTGCTCGCGCTCCAGGGTCCCCAGGCCGCAGCCGCCCTCGGCCCCCTCCTCGGCGGCTCGATCGACGGCAGGGTCGACCTGACCGAGGTGTCGTTCGGCCAACACGTGGTGACCACCGTGACCGGTGATGACGGGGCCCCGATCGACGACGTGCGCATCTTCCGCGGCGGCTACACCGGCGAGGACGGGTTCGAGCTGATGGTCGACGGGGCCCGGGCCGAGTCGCTGGCCCGGGCCCTGCTGGCCCGCCCCGAGGTGGCACCGGCCGGCCTCGGCGCCCGCGACACCCTGCGGCTCGAGGCCGGGCTCGCCCTCTACGGCAACGACCTCGATGACACCACCAGCCCGGTCGAGGCCGGCCTGGTGTGGACCATCCCCAAGCGGCGACGGGAGGCGGGCGGCTTCCCCGGCCACGCCAGGGTCGCCACCGAGCTGGCCGACGGCCCGTCCCGGGTCCGCGTCGGCCTCAAGCCCCAGGGCCGCCGTCCCGTGCGCGACGGCGCCGCCGTCACCACCGTCGACGGCACCCCGGTTGGCACCGTGACCTCCGGCGGCTTCGGCCCGACGGTGGAGGGCCCGGTGGCCATGGGCTACGTCGCCCCCGAGCACGCCGAGGTCGGCACCGAGCTGGTGGCCGACGTCCGCGGCAAGCCCGAACCGATCACCGTCGCCGACCTCCCCTTCACCCCCCACCGCTACTTCCGCGCCCCCACCCCCACCCCCACGCCAGGAGCCTGACATGACCGACGTCTTCGCCGATCGCCACCTCGGCCTCAACGCCGCCGACGAGGCCAAGATCCTGGCCACCCTCGGCTACCCGTCGACGGCCGCCCTCATGGCCACCGCCGTGCCCGACGAGATCTTCACCACCGAGGCGCTCGACGTGCCCGAGCCCCTCACCGAGACCGAGGCCCTGGCCGAGCTCCGCCGCCACGCCGACAACAACGTCGTCGCCACCTCCCTGCTCGGGATGGGGTGGTACGACACGATCACCCCGGCCGTGATCCGCCGCAACATGGTGGAGAATCCGGCCTGGTACACGGCCTACACCCCGTACCAGCCCGAGATCAGCCAGGGTCGGCTGGAGATGCTGCTCACCTTCCAGACGATGGTGGCCGACCTCGCCGGGTGCGAGATGGCCAACGCCTCCATGCTGGACGAGGCGACGGCGGCGGCCGAGGCGATGACCATGGTCCGGCGCATCGCCAAGTCCGACCGCAACGGGTTCTTCGTCGACGAGGGCTGTCATCCCCAGACGATCGCCGTGGTCGTCACCCGGGCCGAGCCCCTGGGCATCGAGCTGACCATCGGTGACCCGGAGACCGACCTCGATCCCGATGCGGTCTTCGGAGCCCTCCTGGCCCAGGCCGCCTCCACCGGCGAGCTGCGAAACCTCGGCCCGATGATCGAGCGTTGCCACGACGGCGGCGCCCTGGTGGCGGCCACCGCCGACCTGCTGGCCTGCTGCCTGCTCACCCCGCCCGGTGAGCTGGGGGCCGATGTCGTGGTCGGCTCGGCCCAGCGCTTCGGCGTGCCCATGGGCTTCGGGGGGCCGCACGCCGGGTTCATGGCCACCTCGACCAAGCACGCCCGGGCTCTCCCCGGTCGCCTGGTCGGCGTGTCGAAGGACGCACATGACAACCCGGCCTACCGCCTCGCCCTCCAGACCCGGGAGCAGCACATCCGCCGGGAGCGGGCCACCTCGAACATCTGCACCGCCCAGGCGCTGCTGGCCAACGTGGCCGCCGCCTACGCCGCCTGGCACGGGCCGGAGGGCCTGACCGCCATCGCCGAGCGGGTGCGGGGCCTCACCGCCCAGGCCGCCGCCGCCCTCCGGGGCGCCGGACTGTCGGTGACCGACGCCTTCTTCGACACGATCACCGCCACGGTTCCCGGCCGGGCCGCCGCCATCGTGGCCGAGGCGGCCGCCGCCGGGGTCAACCTCCGGCTGGTCGACGACGATCGGGTCGGCCTGTCCTTCGACGAGACGTCGACCCCGGCCGTTCTCGACGCCGTGCTCGGCTGCTTCGGGGTCGAGCGCTCGGCGGCGGGCGAGCCCACGGCCGGCACCGATGCCGGCACCGGCGTCATCTCGGCGGAGCTGGCCCGCACGTCGGCCTTCCTCACCCACCCCAACTTCCACCTGTACCGCTCGGAGCACGAGATGCTGCGGTGGCTGCGGAAGCTGTCGGATCGCGACCTGGCCCTCGACCGGACCATGATCCCCCTCGGCAGCTGCACGATGAAGCTGAACGCAGCGGCCGAGATGGAGCCGATCTCGTGGCCCGAGTTCGCCGGGATCCACCCCTTCGCCCCGGCCGACCAGACCGTCGGCTATCGGGCCATGATCGACGAGCTGGAGCAGATGCTGGTGGCCATCACCGGCTACGACCGGGTGTCGCTGCAGCCCAACGCCGGCAGCCAGGGCGAGTACGCCGGCCTCCTGGCCATCGCCGGTTGGCAGAAGGCCCGGGGGCAGGGTCACCGCAACGTGTGCCTGATTCCGTCGTCGGCCCACGGCACCAACGCCGCCTCGGCCGTACTGGCCGGGATGGAGGTGGTGGTCGTGGCCTGCGACGACGACGGCAACATCGACCTCGACGACCTGCGGGCCAAGATCGCCGATCACACCGACGACCTGGCCGCCCTGATGATCACCTACCCGTCGACCCATGGGGTCTACGAGGCGACGGTGACCGAGGTCTGCCGTCTCATCCACGAGGCCGGTGGTCAGGTCTACACCGACGGGGCCAACCTCAACGCGCTCGTCGGGGTGGCCAAACCCGGTCGGTTCGGCTCCGACGTCAGCCACCTCAACCTCCACAAGACGTTCTGCATCCCCCACGGCGGGGGCGGCCCCGGCGTGGGACCGGTGGCGGTGGCCGAGCACCTCGCCCCCTACCTCCCCGGCCATCCCGTGGTGCCCCTCGGCGAGCAGGGCACCGACGGTGCGGTGTCGGCGGCCCCGTGGGGCTCGGCCGGCATCCTGCCCATCTCCTGGATGTACGCCCGGATGATGGGCCCCGACGGGCTGCGCCGGGCCACCGAGCTGGCGGTGCTGGCCGCCAACTACATCGCCGAGCGGCTGAAGGGTCACTTCCCCGTGCTCTACACCGGCAGTGAGGGCCTGGTGGCCCACGAGTGCATCATCGATCTGCGGCCCCTGCAGCAGGCCACCGGCGTCACCAACGACGATGTGGCCAAGCGCCTGGCCGACTTCGGCTTCCACGCCCCGACCATGTCGTTCCCGGTGGCGGGCACGCTGATGATCGAACCCACCGAGTCCGAGAGCCGGGCCGAGCTCGACCGCTTCTGCGACGCCATGGTCGCCATCCGGGCCGAGATCGACGAGGTCGCCCGTGGCGAGGTGGCGGTGGAGGACAGCGTGCTGCGCAACGCCCCCCATACGGCGGAGGTCCTGCTGGCCGATGAGTGGGACCGGCCCTACAGCCGGCGTCAGGCCGCCTTCCCCCTCGAGGGCATGGGGCCGGACAAGTACTTCCCGCCGGTGGGTCGGATCGACAACGCCTTCGGCGACCGCAACCTCAGTTGCTCCTGCCCGCCGCTGGCCGCCTATTCCTCGACGTCGTAGCGGACCGGGCGCCGTCGGCGCACCCGGCGACCGTCGGGTGCGCCGGGGCTAGCCGACCGAGGAGCGGAAAGCCCGGGACAGCAGCGGGCTCTTGGCCTGCAACTCCTCGGGCTGCTCCTCGGTGTCGTCGAACTTGAACGTCCAGGAGAAGGACTCCTCGTCCTCCTCGTCCAGCTCGTCGTCCTCGGGCCCGGCCCGGCGCTTGGACGGCCGTGACTCGGGGCCGTCCGAGGCGGCCGCCCGCTGACGGCGACGGCGGCGGGCCTCGACCTTGGCCGAGGTGTCGTTCTCGGAACCGACGATGGCGGCGTCCTCGACGGCCTCCCCGTCGGCCTCGTCATCACCTTCGCGGGCCGACACCGACATCGAGTCGAGGTGGCGCGACACGGGGAAGCTCAGCTCCTCGGCCGCCGGGGCCCGCTTGCCGGGACGGCTCTCGACCTCCGGCTCCTCTCGCTTCGCCTTCTCGGCCGCAGGCTGGGCGGCCCGCTCCTTCTTGCGAGTGCGATCGGCCGGGCGGGAACTCTCGAACAGGGGGTTGGCCCCGGACGACTTGCCCTTGCCGTTGCCGTTGGTGGTGACGATCTCACCGGTCTGCGGGCCGATCTCGGACACGGGCGCCAGCGAGCGGTTCTGGCTGCGCAGATCGTTCATCGTCCACCCCAACGGCGGGGTGGTGGCGTCGGCGTGATGGGGGCACAGCGGCACCCCGTCCCTGCTGACGCGAGGGTCGACAAGCGAGATCGTGGAGGACGGCGCGTCGATCTGGAGGGTTGCCGAGGACTCTCGTCCACATCCGGGCCGGCCGCACAGAAATACCACTGCACCCAAAACTAGCAGTTTTGCCCGCACGGACGATGACACGTTGCGCTAGGAGCCTCACGGAGCGCGACCGAGGCCACCGCTGCAGGGTGCGGTGGCCTCGACCGTGTGGGGGGTTGTTGCTGATTGCGGGCCGACGAAGGAGGGAAACGCCGGCCGCTACGGGCGACCTCGGCGGACGAGGTCGCGGCCGTCAGCTCTGGGTGGCCTCGGGGGCGGGAGCGCCTTCGGCGCTGTCGACGGACCCCTCACCCTCGAGGGCGGGTCCGCCGGCCGAGACCGTGATCTTGCGGGGCTTGGCCTTCTCGGCCACGGGGATGCGCAACGTCAGCACGCCGTCGTGATAGTCGGCCTCGATGGCCTCGCCGTCGAGGCCGTCACCGAGGTGGACCTGACGGTGGTACCGGCCCTGCACCCGATCGGACAGGTAGACCTGGTCGCCGTCCTGGCGCTTCCAGAACCGCTCCCCGGTGACGGTGAGCACGTTGCGCTCGACGGTGATGTCGATCGAATCGGCGGCGACGCCGGGCAGGTCGAGATGGACCCACACGTCGGAGCCTCGCCGGTAGGCGTCCATCGGGGCGACGGTGGCACCGGTGCCACCCGACGCCGTGGTCAGTCGGTTGAAGAAGGCGTTGAACAGCGGATCGTTCTGCAGAAGCACGGAAGGACACTCCTAGATCGGTGCGTTTGAGGGGTGCTGGTCCGGTGACCAGCGCTTGCTACTCCATCGAGAGTACGGCAGAATTCTTGAGTTGACAACACTCAACTTAAGTTTCCTTAGTCACACCAGCGGCGTGCCGCTCGGGGGCGGACCTCCTCCAATCCGTGTCGTTGCTGCCGATGGCCACAGGTGACCACCGTCGACCGACTCCCGGCCGTGACGCCCTACGGTGCCCGGTATGTCGAGCCCGAGGGCCTCCCGGCCGTCCTTCGGGCCCGCGCCCTCGACGGCTTCCGCACCTTCGGCGCCCTGACCGCCGGCCTGCGAGCCGAGCCCGACTACCTGATCATCGGGACCAAGCGGGGCGGCACGACCTCGCTCGCCCGCTGGCTGCTGCTCCACCCGCAGGTCCGCCCGCTGTTCCCGGCGCCGGAGACCCGCAAGGGCACCTACTACTTCGACGTCAACTACGGACGGGGGCATCGCTGGTACCGCTCCCACTTCCCAACCCGAGCCGCCCACGCCCTGCGGGAGCGGGTGGCCGGTGAGCGCCTCGTCGTCGGCGAGGCCACCCCCTACTACCTGCACCATCCACACGCCGCCGCCCGGGCCCGACAGCTGGTGCCGGAGACCAAGGTGATCGCCCTGCTGCGCCACCCCGTCGATCGCACCTACGGCCATTGGGCCGAGCGCCACCGGCAACAGGTCGAACCGCTCGATTTCGCCGACGCCCTGGCCGCCGAGGCGGGGCGGATCGGTGGCGAGGAGGAGCGGATGCTCGTCGACCCGGCCTACGTGAGCTTCGCCCACCAGCACTACTCCTACGTCGACCAGAGTCGCTACGCCCGGGGTCTCGGCCGTTGGCTGGCGGTGTTCCCCCGGCATCAGGTGCTCGTGCTCCGCTCCGAGGACCTGTACGCCGATCCGAGCCTGGTCTACGACCAGGTGCTCGACTTCCTCGGCCTCCGGTCGTTCCTCCCCGCCGAGCTGGCCGGGTGGAACCAGGTGGCCAAGAAGCAGGTCGACGACGCCGAACGGGCCCGCCTGCTCGACCTGCTCGCCCCCGACATCGCCGCCGTCGAGGAGCTCGTCGGCCGCGACCTCCACTGGACATGACCGACACCGCCCCCTCCGGCGCGGCCGCCGACAGGAGCGCCGACGCCGCGGGACGGGCCGAGGCCGACCGGCTGAAGGTGCTGTACATCGGCGGGCTCGGACGGTCGGGCTCGACCCTGGTCGAACTGCTGCTCAACGAGCTTCCCGGAGCCGAATCGGTGGGTGAGACCATCCACCTGTGGGAGCGGGGCGTCCTTCACAACGAGCGCTGCGCCTGCGGCGAACCGTTCCTCACCTGCCCCCGCTGGCGGGCCGTGGGGGAGAAGGCGTTCGGCGGGTGGGATAACGTCGACCTGGAGGACGTGATCGGCCTGCGATGGTCGGTCGACCGCAGCCGACGGCTGCCCCACATCGCCCGGGCCCATCGCACCGGCCGGACGGCGGAGGCCGAGCGCCGCTACCTCGACCACCTCGTCAGCGTGCTGGAGGCATCGTCGGCCGTGACCGACCACCCGGGTCTGCTGCTCGAATCGTCGAAGCACCTGTCGACGGCGGCCCTCCTCGCTCTCGACGACCGCATCGACCTGCGGGTGCTGCACCTGGTGCGCGACCCTCGGGGTGTCGCCTACTCCTGGACCAAGGAGGTGGCCCGCCCGGAGACGGCCTCGGCCGACGGCGGCGACGGCGAGTTGATGCCGATCTACCGTCCGAGCCGGACCGCGCTGCGCTGGGTCACCGACAACCTGGGCTTCGAGGCCCTCGGCCGTCGAGTACCGACGCTGCGGCTCCGCTACGAGGACGTCCTCACCGACCCGGCGGCGGCGATGGTGGCGGTGGCCGAGCTGTGCGATCTCGACACCGAGACCCTCGACCTGAGCTTCCTGGCCGGCGATCGGGCCACCGTGGCCGCCGAGATGCACTCGGTCGCCGGGAACCCGATGCGCTTCGGCGGTCGCGAGCTGACCCTGCGCCTCGACGACGCCTGGCGCACCGAACTCGACCCGTCGAAGCGCCGCGTCGTCACCACGATGACCGCCCCCCTGTTGCGGCGGTACGGCTACCCCCTGCGCTGACCGGGTGGCGACCCGCCGCTAGTCGACGTAGCGGTGGGCGTCGTCGTCCTGCTCCGGGACGAGGACCCGCCCGTTCTCGCACGACACGCCTTCGTCGGCCAGCAGCGCGGCCTGGCGCTCGGGATCGTGGGGGATGAGGCGGCCGGTGGCGGTCACCACCCGCCACCACGGCAGATCGGGAACGGTGGCCAACACGTTGCCCACGGCGCGGGCGGCGCCGGGATGACCGGCCTCGGCCGCCACGTCGCCGTAGCTGAGAACGTCGCCCGGCTCGGTGGTGCGCAGCACGGCGACGACGGCGTCGGTGAACTCGCTCAACGGCCGCCCCTCCCCGCGTCGAAACGGACCCTCACCGCTGCTCGGCCCACCAGGCATCGAGGCGGGCCCGGATCTCGTCGTCGGGCAGGACCCCCTCGGCCCGCTTGATCTCGAGCAGGAAGGCCAGCGCCTTGCCCACCTGGGGACCGCCCGGGATGTCGAGATGGGCCATCACGGCCTGCCCATCGAGCTGGGGCCGCTCGGCGGCGCGACGATCCTCCCGGGCGAGGTCGACGATCCGCTCCTCCAGCTCGTCGATCTGGCGCTGCAGGCGATCGGCCTTGGCCCGGTTGCGGGTGGTGCAGTCGCAGCGGACGAGCTGGTTGAGGTGACCGAGCAGGTGCCCGGCGTCGCGGGCGTAGCGGCGGACGGCGGAGTCGGACCAACCGTCGGCGTAGCCCTTGAACCGACCGGACAGCCGGACCAGCTCGGTGACGTCCTTGACCAGCAGCTCCTCGAAGCCCATCTCCCGCATGCGGGCCCGGGTGATCTTGGCCCCCACCGCCTCGTGGTGGCGGAAGGTGACGCCACCGTGCTCGAAGGATCGGGTGGCGGGCTTGCCGATGTCGTGGAACAGCGCGGCCAGCCGCAGCACGACGTCGGGCTTGGTCTTGGCCGTCACGGCGATGGTGTGGGCCAGCACGTCCTTGTGGCGGTGGATCGGATCCTGCTCGAGACGCAGCGCCGGCAACTCGGGGACGACCTCACCGGCCAGGCCGGAGTCGCACAGCCGCCACAGATCGTCGGTCGGATCGTCGGCCGAGAGAGCCTCGATCAGGATGCGGCGCCGCTCGTCGGCCGGCAGCTCGCTGGTGTGCGCGACGAAGCCCCGGGGCGGTCGTTTCTGCTTCTTCGGGGTGCTGGCGTCGGTCTGCATGTCGGAGGAGCATTCTACGGGCCCCGAGGTTCGGCCGGGGTCACGATTTCGTGGGTGCGAGTGTTGCTCGCGACTTTTTCGCCCTCTCCGGCGTCTCCTTACTCGCCCCCGCCCGAATCCCGTGTGGGGCAGGAGGAACCCCCATGCAACGACTGGTTGCCGCCGTCATGGCGGGAGCCCTGCTGATCGCCGTCGGCATCGCCGCCGGTCAGAGTGGCCTACTCCGTTTCAACGGACCCGACTTTCCCGACTTCACCGCCGTCGATGTCAAGGTGACCCTTCCCGAGGAGGCCCGCATCACCGCCGTCGAGCCCATCAGCCTCGACTGCCGGGCCCGGGTGCACGCCGCCGTACCGGTCGAGGCGGTGAAGGACCACACCGCCTTCGGCGTCGTGTACCGCACCGACCGCGTCACCCTCGACGCCGTCGGCGATGTCGACACCTGCGTCGACGGCAGCTCGGCCACCGTCACCCACCACACCGACGGCACGACCGACGTCGTGATCGACGGCACCTCGATCGTGTTCGTTCGGCCCCGGGTCGACGCCGTGGCCACCGTCGAGAGCCTCGAGGTCGATCAGGGCTTCGTGGGCAAGCTGACCGACGTGGCCCCCTGGGTCGACGACAATCTCGGGCTCACCCCCCTCACCTACGCCTACGCTCAGAACGTGATCGGATCGAGCGAGTGCATGCGGACCGCCTACGCGGTGACCGAGGGCATCCTCGTCGACGCCTACCGCCAGCAGCTGATCGACCAAGGGGTCGACCCGGACAAGCTGACGGTCACCATCGACGGTGAACCGCTGTTCAGCGATCCGGCCGACATCGAGCTCGACGAGGGCGTTGAGCTCTCGGTGGGCAACGGCGCCATCACCTGCGAGGCCAGCGACGACGTGGGTGGGGTCTCGATCTCGCCCCGGGTCTGACCGGGGACGTGGTGACCGACGACGGCTCGCTGGAGGTGACCGCCCGGGTGCGGGTGCCCGAGCGTGAGTTGTCGTGGCGCTTCGCACCATCGGGCGGGCCGGGCGGTCAGCACGCCAACACCTCGAACACCCGGGCCGAGTTGACCTTCAACGTCGCCCGCTCGATCGCCTTCAGCGACGCCCAGCGGGAGCGGCTGTTGAAGGCGCTCGGCGCAGTGGTGACGGTGGTGGCCGACGACACACGATCCCAGACCCGCAACCGCGAGCTGGCCCGACAGCGTCTGGCCGAACGGCTGCGGGGAGCGCTCCATGTGCCCAAGGCCCGCAAGGCCACCCGCCCGTCCAAGCGGGCTCGCCAACGGCGGGTCGACGACAAGCGCCGCCGGTCCCGGTTGAAGGCCAACCGGTCCAAGCCCGACCGCGAGGACTGACCGGCCGATCACCGTCCGACCTCGACGCCGGTGCGCCGCCGCGGTCCCCCGTGACTCCGACGGCGGGGGCACAGTCCGACCGACCCCGACCCGACGGCGGGGGCACAGTCCGACCGACCCCGACCCGCCGGCGGGGGCACAGTCCAGCCGACCCCGACCCGACGGCGGGGGCACAGTCCAGCCGACCCCGACCCGACGGCGGGGGCGCGGCCGATACCGGTGCGGTACCGACGGGCCTACCCGTCGGCGGTGTCGGTGGCCTCCTGGTCGGCGCCGTCCTCGGCGTTGGCCGTGTCGGCGTCGCCGTCGGCGTCCGGCTCCTCGGTCGCGCCGGTGCCGTCCGCGCTGGTCTCGGGACCGGCCGGGGCCTCGATGGTGTAGATGCGGTCCTCCACGATCTGGAGGGCTCCACCTCCGGAGTCGGCGACCACCTCGCCGCCGCAGTCGTAGGCCTCGACCACGGCGTCGCCGGCGGCGAGATCGAGGGTGACCGTGTCGCCGGGTGGGATCACGGCACTGGGTTCGAGCTCGTTCAGCCCGGCCGGGCCGGAGCCGAGGGGGTTGACGGCAAGGCCGCAGATGTCGACGTCGGTCGTGTTCTCCCAGGTGGTGGCGAACACGGGCACCGGCTCGGCCGTGACCACGATCCCCTCGGCGAACACCAGCTCCCCGGCGAGGAAGAAGCCGAGTTCGTAGAGCCCGGGGTCGAGGCCGTCGTCGCCGTCGATGGCGCACATCCAGAAATTGTTGCCGACGGAGCCGAAGTCCCACGTCTGGCCGACGAGGCTGAAGTCCTCCACCAGTTCCTTGTCGAGGTACCAGAGGCCGTCCCACTCGGCGCCGTCGGGGATGCCCTCCCAGTCGACGAAGAGGCACAGCTCCTCGATGCCGCCGATGGCCGAGCGCACCACCTCGACCGGGGCGTTGTCGGCCTCGCCCAGACTGACGCGGGGGCGGCTCATCACCACGGTGTCGAGGTCGACCTCGACGTCGGGCTTGGCCGGTTCCAGAACCTGCGGGTTGGCCGACCCGGCCCGATCGATCAGGGGCTTGGCCAGATTGATCGGGCGGAGGCCGTTGAGGAAGCCGCCGATGGGGACGCAGTTGTCGGCCTCGTCGACCTGGCCGTCGGTGTTGGTGTCGGCCAGGGGGCGGCAGTCGACGGCGGGGCCGCTCTCACTGGCCCGGGCCTTGGTGGGGATGCCGATGAGGCTGCCGTCGTTGTCGACGGCGGCGCCGCCCGAGTTGCCACCGGCGATGGTGGCGTCGGTCTTGATCAGGGCCCGGTCGCCGATTCCGGCCTGGGCGGTGAATCCGCTCACCGAGCCGTTGGTGAAGGTGATCGTCTCACCCCCGATCTCGGGGTAGCCGAGGATGCGCAGGTCGTCGCCGATCATCAGTTCGTCGCTGTCGCCCAGCGTCATGGCCGGGAACTCGGACATCCCGACGGCGCCGTCGTCGAGGGGTTCGCCGACCATGAGCACGGCGAGGTCGAGGTCGTTGTCCACCGCCAACAGCTCGGCCCCGTAGAGGAGATCGGGCGGGCGACCGGAGTCGGAGGTGACGGCGATACCGAGCGAGTCGAAATCACAGACCGAGTCCCGGGTGACCACGTGGGCGTTGGTCAGGATCATGCCCTGGGTCGACACGAAGGTGCCCGAACCCGAACACAGACCGTTGCCGTCGGGGTCGAGACCGACGATCTGGACGGTGGCCTGGGCCAGCAGGTCGACCGAGGGCCCGTCGCCGCCGTCGTCTCCGCCGCGGCTGATGTTGGCCACGAAGGCGATCCCAGCGCCGATCAGCAGGACGACGGCGCCGACGGCGGCCAGCCGGCGCCCGGAGAACCCGCTGCGGGTCCCATCCTCCTCGTCGTCGTAATCGACGGCGTTCTCGACGTCGAACTGCTCGATGGGGCCGAGGATGGAGTCCTCGTCGTCCCGATCGCCGTCGAGGTCGATGATGGTGTGGTGGTCGTCCTCCCGCACCAAAGGCGGGGTGACGGTGGCCTGACCGTCGAACAGTGATTCGTCACGCCCGGCGTCGAGCGCCAGGTCCTCGTCGCCGTAGCGGTCCGCCGCCCGTCCCGGGGTGGGGATGGGGCCGCCATCGAGGGGGTGGGGCGAGGGGACGACGTCGGGCATCGGGGCGTAGCCCTGGGCGGTCGGACCCCGGCGGGCCACGCCGTCGGGCTTGGGCGGGTAGCCGACGGGGCCCGTGCTTGGCCGGATGGGCGGCGGCACCGGCAGCTCCTCACCGTCGGTGGTGTCGCCGGTGGGGGCGTCGACGGGCGGCGCCCCGGAGGGCCCCGACGACGTGGTCGGAGCGGGCGGGCCGCCCTCGCTGAGGAGGGGCACTTTGCGGGTGGGCTCGGCCGCAGACCGACCGTTCTCGGCCAGCGGCGGCAGGGGTGGCGATTCGACCTTCGGGGCCTGGCCGGGTGTGGGCGACGGCACGCCGGTTTCGGGGGTCGACGAAGTGTCACCCGTGGGCGACGTTGCTGCTGTCGACTCGCTATCGGACACCTTTCCCTCCGGTGAGGAAGAGGCTTACAGAGTAGTCGCCACGTGGAGCACCCCTCGGGCCGCCGTGAAGGTCTGCCCGCCGAAAGGCTCGCCGTCGGCCCACAGGTCACTGTCCGTTGCGATTCGCACCTCGGCGCCGCGGTAGGTGGTCACTTTCGGGTGCGTGACGTGGCGGCCGCTGAACACGGTCGGCAGCACCCGAGCCAGGGTCAGGGCCCCGACGGGGCCGACCACGGTGACGTCGAGCAGGCCGTCGGTGGGGTCGGCGTCGGGGCAGATGGCCATGCCGCCGCCGAAATAGCGGGTGTTGGCCACGGCGAACATGGCCGACGACAGCTCGTGCTCCTCGCCGTCGACGGTGAGGTAGATCTCAACCGCTTCCAGGCGGGGCAGCTCGAGGAGGGTGGCGACGGTGTAGCGCTGTTGGCCGGGCGGGAACCGCAGGCCGTTGGCGCGGGCGTTGACCGTGCCGGAGAAACCCCCGGTCACCACGCTGGCGGCATAGGCGGGTGCGGCGGAGCCCGCAGCGGCGCCGTCCGCAGCGGCGCCGTCCGTGGTGGGGGCGGAGACCGCGGCGGCGCCGGCCGTGGTGGTGCCGTCCGTGGTGGGGGCGGAGACCGCAGCGGCGCCGTCCGTGGTGGCGGTTGCGTCGTCGGTGGTGGTGGCGGCGCGGGGGGGGTGGGGGGTGGCGGCGATCTGGTCGCGGGGGGTGGTGGGGCCGAGGGCGGTGTCGACAGCGGCC
>JBCCRO010000001.1:0-300001 GCA_039201605.1 Actinomycetota bacterium | reverse complement strand
TGCCGACACCCCCGCCGGTAATGCCCCCGCCGATCGTGCCGCCGTCGCCGCGACGCCGACGGCGGACGAGGACGCAGAGTACGACAGCACCCTCGTGCTGAACCTCACCGTCGAGGAGGAGGCATCCCCGCCCGCCATCGATCTCCGCCTCGATGAAGCCGACGATGACGACCGCGCCGGCGACGCCACGGAGGCCGACGACGACAGGACGGTCTCCGAGGGTGCCGACGACGTCGAGACGACGGCGATCATCGATCTGACCGGCTCCGACGACAACGGTGGAGCCGAGGGGCCGGACGGCGCCGGTGTCACCGTCGGCGCCGCCGCCGGCCAGGCGGGGGAACCGGCCCAGGCCCCGCACGCACCCGCCGACGGCCAGTCGCCGGGTGCTCCGTCACCCCCCGGACCCCCCTCGTCGGGCCCGGCGTCGCCGTCGGCGCCCACCGCCGAGCCCACCGTCGCCGCGGCCGAGACCTCGCTGTTCGACCAGCCCCGGGTCCCGGCGGCCGAGCCGGATGAGGTGGTGATCGTTCCACCGCCGGGCGACGACGATGCCACGACGGTGATGGACGCCCCCCGGACCGCGACCAACGAGGCCGTGCTGATCGACGAGGACGACACCCACCTGTTCGGCCCGGGGCCCGGCCCGAGCGGCGGCGAGCAGGCACCATCGATGCCCCTGCCCGGCATGGGCCGGGTGGGTGCCGAGGGCCCGGCCACGTCGATCTGGGACGCCGATCCGGCGCCCGCCGAGGGGGCGGACGCCCCCGGGACCAGCGCCCCCGGAGTCACCCGCATCGGCGAGTCGGAGACCACGCTCTTCCCCGCCCGGCGCGACGTCGCCGCCGGCCAGAGCGGCGATCCCAACCATCGGATCAGCGGTGGGGCCGGCGCCGACGCCGACCGGATCCTCGGCGGCGGGCTTCCTCCGACGGGGCCCGGCGTCCCCATGGGCGGCATCGACCGCCGGCTGGCGACACCGGCCGAAACCGGCACGATGCGTCGGATCCTCGACGCCATGGGGGCCCTGTGGATCGACCGCCGACCCGGCCTCAGCGGTCTCGTCGCCTTCCTGAGCTTCCTCGCCATCGCCGGCGTGGTGCTGTTCCTGATCGTCCAGGACTTCCAGGGGCCCGACACCGTCGCCTCGACCGAAGACGACAGCCCCGGCACCACCCAGGCGGTGACCAGCGAGGACACGGTCGACAACCGCGTCGAGCCCACAAGCGTGGCGCCCGTGCTGCCGGAGCCGGCGTCGACCCACGTGACCAGCGCCGGTCGGGGCACCGCCCGGCGGCTCACCACCACCGTGGCCACCACGCTGCCACCGTCCACCACCACGGCTCCCGCCACCTCCGAGGGTGCCTCGACGACGGCGTCCGAAGGCGCAGCCACCCCGGCCGAGGACGAGGAGGGGGCCCTGCCGCCCCTGGGCCCCCAGGCGACGCCGGAGGGCCCGACCGATCCCGAGGCCCTGATCCGCAACGCCGATGTGTCGCAGATCGGTCCCACCTCGGCCCGCATCGCCTTCGACAGCCCGGCCTGCGTCACCGTGCTCTTCACCTACAGCGCTGCCGGCGGCGGGCCGACCTCACAGGTGAGCGGGGGCACCCGCTGCTCGACCGAGCACACCCTGCTGCTCGGCACGGTCACCGCGCCCCTCGAACCCGCCACCGCCTACACCGTCGTGATCACCGCATCGGACGGCCAGGACGCCGATCGATCGGTCGTGAGCTTCACCACCGGCGCCTGAGACCCCTGGTCAGACCGTCGACCGTGCATGGCGATCTGATTTCAGATTTGAGGATCCGCTGATTCCTGGGTTACCATCCTTGTTGCTTGAGTAGGCGTGGCAACTGAGCTCAAGCCTCAGCTGAAGAGAAACGTTCGACTCGGTACCGACCCGTCGGGCATGGCTTTAGGGCTCTGCCGCTGGTTGGTATCCATGTTCGGGGCGTGGTCGATGCGCGGCGGCACGGCCACGCCCCTCTTACGTTTTGCCACCGGCCGCCCTCGCCGCCGGGCGGCGAACGGGAGACCAGGCGTCAGTGGGACTCACTACCCTGGACGCCGTGCCGAAGCAGATCGCCTGTGGCCATTGCGGCCGGTCCCATCCCTCGGTGGCCGAGGTCCGGTCGTGTGCTCTGGGCGACGATCAGTCCGCCCCGGCCACCGATGCGCCGCCGTCGGCCTCGGCGCCACCCCCGGCGCAGCCGACGCCGCCGGATGAGCCCGCCCTTCGCCGGCCGAAGCGCCCGGCCGCCGCATCGAGCCGTTCGTCCGGTGCCGCCGCCCGCTCCCGCACGTCCGGGTCGCCCACCCCCTCTCCGCCCCCGTCGGCCATCGACACCTCACAACCGCTGCCGACCGCCTTCACCCCGGAGCGCCTGGCCGGGCCGGTCGGCCTGGGCCGAAGCGTGCTGCTCGACCCCGAGGCGCCCGTACCCGAGCCGTGGTCCGACGCCACCGAGCTCGTCGCCGGGCCTGAGGTCGACGACGAGCTGGTGTCCCGCCTCCTGGCCGCCTGGCGCCGTCGGGAACGCCTCATCGTCCGCTGGACCGGCCCCCGCCCCCAGGCCGAGGACCGGCTGGACGTGCCCTTCGACCAGCTGAGCCCGCGGAGCGAGATACCCGGCGAGCGGCTGGCCTTCGCCCTCTCGGCCAACACGGTCGACCTGCTCGACGGCGAGCACCGGTTCGAGCCCCTGGCCCGGGCCCTGGCGCTGGGCGCCCCGCCCGCCGACGCCGGCTCCGACGCCAGTTCCAGCACTGCGGGTGCCGGGGACGGCGATGTCGTGGTGGACGGTCGTCCGGTGTGGGTCGACGGTGGCCCTCTCACCGCCCACGACGGGGCCGACCTGGGCGGGCTCGACGTCGTGCCTCGGGTCCAGCTGGTGGCCGGCGTCCTGCGGGCGGTCGCCCCCGGGGCGGTTGCGGCCACCGCCGAGCTGGCCCCCGACCAGCTGCAGGCGGTGCAGCACGACGGCGGCCCGGCTCGCATCATCGCCCCCGCAGGCTCGGGCAAGACCCGCGTCCTGACCGAGCGGACCCGTCATCTCCTCGCCGAGCGGGGCCTGGCCCCGCCGACGGTTGCGCTGGTCGCCTACAACCGGCGGGCCCGGGGAGAGATGGCCGAGCGCCTGGCCGACCAGCCGTCGCTCACGATCCGCACCCTCAACAGCCTGGCCCTCGGTATCGCCACCGGCCGGGCTCCGTTCGTGGCCGACGCCCGGGCCCAGGGCCTGGAGACCATCGGCGAGCTCGACGCCCGCCGTCTGCTGGAACGGCTCGTGCCCGGTAAGCGGCGGCGCCAACTCACCGATCCGCTGGAGCCGTGGATCGACGCCCTGTCGGCCTGCCGCCTCGGCCTGAGGGACCCCGAAGAGGTCGAGGCGGCCTACGGCGCCGACGTGACCGGCTTCGCCGAGGTGCTCCCCAACTATCGGGCGGCGCTGGCCGAGCGGAACCTGGTCGACTTCGACGAGCAGATCCTGGCCGCCATCCAGCGGTTGCTCACCGACCCGGTGGCCCGGGCCGCAGCCCGGCGGGCAACGCCGGTGCTGATGATCGACGAGTTCCAGGATCTGACCCCGGCCCACCTGCTCCTGGTGCGACTCCTGGCCGGCCCGGCGGCCGAGGTGTTCGCCGTCGGCGACGACGATCAGACGATCTACGGCTACTCCGGGGCCTCCCCCGAGTGGCTGGTCGACTTCGACCGCTACTTCCCGGGGGCCGCCGACCACCGGCTCACCGTGAACTACCGCTGCCCACCCACGGTCATCGACGCCGCCGTGAACCTCCTGTCCCACAACCGGGTCCGGGTGACCAAGACCATCGCCCCCGGCCCCGATCGCCGAACCGAGGCCGACAGCCTGGTCCTGAACGCCACGGTCGACCCCCAGGCGGCGTTGGTCCAGCGGGTCGACGAGCTGCGCCAGGTCGGGGTCGCCGCCGGCGACATCGCCGTGCTGGCCCGGGTCAACGCCGCCCTCCTGCCCGCCGTGGTCCACCTGGCCGAGGCCGGGCATCCGGTGGCCCGTCCCCTGAGCATCGATCGTCGGGTCCTCGAACGCTCGGGGTTGGCGGCCGCCCTGGCCTGGCTGCGCCTTGCCGCCGCCCCCGAGCAGCGCCTGGCCTCCGACGACCTGCGGCTGGCCCTGCGTCGGCCGCCGCGGTCGCTCCATCCCCGCATCGTCGACTGGGTCTGCGAACAGTCGTCGGTCAAGAACCTGCGGGCCCTGTCGGAGCGGCTCAACTCGGAGCGCGATGCCGACAACGTCGCCTCCCTGGCCGACGACATCGAGGCGCTGCGCATCAGCCACGAGAAGGGCTCACTGCCCTCGGAGCTGCTCGACGAGGTGTTCCACACGATCGGGCTGCTGGGCGCCGCTTCCCAGCTCGATCAGTCGCAGCGCACCGCCCGTCGGGCCGCCCACGCCGACGAGCTGGCCGGGCTGCGGGCGGTGGCCGACCTGTGCGACGACCCGGCCCGGCTCGAACCGTGGCTGCTGGAGCGGCTCGACCGGCTGCCTTCGATCAACGAGGCCATCGACGCCGGCGAGGACGTGATCACCCTGGCCACGATCCACACCACCAAGGGCCTGGAGTGGGATCACGTCATCGTCCACGACGTACGAGCCGATCTCCACCCCCACCGGCTGGCCACCGACACCGAGGAGGAGCGCCGCATCTTCCACGTGGCCCTCACCCGATGCCGCCACAGCGTCGTGGTCAACGCCGGCCCCCTCGGCGGCTCACCGTTCCTGGCCCAGATGGCCACCGCCCGCCCGGCCGACGAGCCGTGGCCTGAGGAGGAGGCCCCGGCACTGGTGCTCAGCACGGGGGCGCCCAGGAAGAAGGGCGGGTCGGGGGCCAAGAAGGAACGGTCGGCGGCGGGCAGCCCGGAGGAGGAGGCCCGGCGGGCCGCCCTCACCGAGTGGCGGCTGGAACGCTGCCGGACCGACGGGGTTCCGGCCTACGTCGTGATCGACAACGCCACGCTCGACGCCATCGCCGCCGCCGCCCCCGTCGACCTGGCCCAGCTGGGTCGGATCAAGGGCATCGGACCGACCAAGCTCGACCGTTACGGCGCCGACATCCTCGGTGTCATCGGCAGCGACTGACACCCCCGGGCGCCCCTGGGGCGGCACCCACGGTCGAGGGGCGGCGCAACCGCTGCCTGCAAGGGAGTGCTAGAGACAGAACTCCCCGGAGCGGCCTCGGGAGCAGATGGCGGTGGCGTCGGCGCCGAACAGGTCGACCCCGCTGCGACCGGGGATGTCGGTGTAGAAGAGCGTGATCCGCTCCCCCTTCACCGCATCGTCGCCGATGCCGATCACGTCGACAACCACCGACTGTTCGCCGGTCAGCAGGGTGGGCTCGGTCACGAACGTCACGGTGGGTACCGGACCGCCGGCCCGCAGGTCGGCGACGGCCTCGGCCATCTCCTCGACGGTGGCGAACTCGGTCGAGGGCAGCCGATCGAACAGGTCGAGACCGATGCTGCTGGTCGAGCCGAGCATGCCGAGGAAGGTGAAGTTGGCCCACGCCTCCTCGCCGTCGACGGTCACGTGCCACCAGGCCGAGTTGGTGAGGAGGCGCCCCTCGCCCAGCGAGAGCACCACCGGCGACGCCGCCTCGGGGGCGACGGAGTCGACGATCGTGCTGCCCGGATCGGGCAGCACCCGGAAGTTCAACTCATCGTCGAAGGCGACGCCGACCACGTCGAGGCGATCCCCTTCCTGGGGTCCGATGTCGAACGGGTCGCCCGGGATCTCGACCTCGCCCCCGCTCTCGCCGCCTCCCTCGTCCTCGTCCTCGTCGTCTTCGCCGCCCGGTGCGTCGTCGCCGCCGTCGTCGCCGTCCTCGTCGCCGCCGGCATCGGTCTCACCACCGCCGTCCTCGCCCTCGTCGGCCGACTCGCCCTCGCCACCCTCCTGCTCGTCGCCGTCGCCGTCGGCATCGCCGTCGGCAGGGGCGGCGGTCACCTCACCGGCCGGGTCCGAGGTGCCGCAGGCGGCCAGCAGCGGCACGCCAAGGGCCAGCAGCATCAAAACCAGACGGGTACGCATGCGTTCTCTCCTCGGGCGGCAGACGCTCGATGCTAGGTGACGGGGACCCCCGGTTTCGGCCATCGTGGCCACTAGCGTTGGGCCATGGCCGAGTTCAGCTTCACCGACCTGCTCCCCCTTGGCGAGGATTCGACGCCGTACCGCCTGCTCACCACCGAGGGTGTCGAGCAGGTCGACCTGGGTGGGACCGGCTTCCTGAAGGTGACCGATGAAGCCCTGCGGTTGCTGTCGGCGGAGGCGATCAAGGACATCTCCCATCTGCTGCGCCCCGGCCACCTGCAACAGCTGGCCGACATCCTCGACGACCCCGAGGCTTCGGCCAACGACCGGTTCGTCGCCACCGAACTCCTCCAGAACGCCAACATCGCCTCCGGTTTCGTCCTCCCCGGCTGCCAGGACACCGGCACCGTGATCATCAAGGGCAAGAAGGGCCAGTACGTCCTGACCGAGGGCAACGACAAGGAGCCGCTGGCCCGAGGGGCGTTCGACACCTACCAGTCGTCGAATCTCCGCTTCTCCCAGATGGTGCCGCTGTCGATGTGGGAGGAGAAGAACACCGGCACCAACCTCCCGGCCGAGATCAAGCTCGAGGCCACCACGGGCGACGCCTACTCGTTCCTGTTCATGACCAAGGGCGGCGGCTCGGCCAACAAGAGCTTCCTGTTCCAGGAGACGAAGGCCCTCCTCAACCCGGCCGGCCTGAAGGCCTTCCTCGACGAGAAGCTGCGCCTTCTCGGCACCTCGGCCTGCCCGCCGTATCACCTCGGCCTGGTCTTCGGTGGCACCTCGGCCGAGTTCGCCGTCGAGACGGCCAAGCTCGCCTCGACCCGCTACCTCGACACCCTGCCCACCGAGGGCTCGGCCGCCGGTCACGGCTACCGGGATCTGGAGATGGAGGCCGAGGTGCTGGAGCTGACCCGTCGGTTCGGCATCGGGGCCCAGTTCGGGGGCAAGTACTTCTGCCACGACGTGCGGGTCATCCGCCTGCCCCGACACGGCGCCTCGCTGCCCGTCGGCGTGGCCGTCAGCTGCTCGGCCGACCGCCAGGCCCTGGGCAGGATCACGGCGGAGGGCGTGTTCCTCGAGCAGCTGGAGCGGGATCCGGCCAGGTACCTGCCAGAGGTCACCACCGACGAGGTCGGGGGCGAGACGGTCGCCGTCGACCTCGACCAGCCGATGGACGCCATCCGGGCCCGGCTGACGCGGTACCCGGTCAAGACCCGCCTGGCCCTCTCGGGCACCCTGGTGGTGGGGCGCGACATCGCCCACGCCAAGATCAAGGAGCGCCTCGACGCCGGCGAGGCCATGCCCGGGTACCTGCGGGACAGCCCGATCTACTACGCCGGTCCGGCCAAGACCCCGGAGGGCTATGCCTCCGGTTCCTTCGGGCCGACCACGGCCGGTCGGATGGACTCCTACGTCGAGCAGTTCCAGGCCGCCGGGGGCTCGCTGGTGATGTTGGCCAAAGGCAACCGGAGCCGGGTCGTGACCGACGCCTGCAAGCGCCACGGCGGTTTCTACCTGGGGTCGATCGGGGGCCCGGCGGCCCGGCTGGCCAAGGATTCGATCCGCTCGGTCGAGGTCTTGGAGTACCCCGAGCTGGGTATGGAGGCGGTGTGGCGCATCGAGGTCGAGGACTTCCCCGCCTTCATCGTCATCGACGACAAGGGCAATGACTTCTACGCCGAGACCTCCCGCCCCGTCGACCTGCTCGGCAAGTCCTAGCGCCGACGAGGGCGCTATCGCCCGGGCCGACCCCGGTCGGGTCTAGGACCCCGCCCGGCGGTAGGTCTCGAAGGCGACCCGGCCCACGAGGGTGCGGTCCACCGGCTCGAAGCCCGTCGGGGCGTACCCCCCGGCGAACAGCGGTCGACCGGCCCCGAGCACCATGGGCTGGCGCTTGATCACCAGCTCGTCTATCTCGTCGATCAGGGCGCCGGCCAGCACGCCGCCACCGCACAGCCACACGCCGAGACCGTCCACCTGCTTGAGTCGGCGCACCACCTCGGCCGGGTCGCCGGCCCGTACCTCGACCGCCGGGTCGACGTCGGTGTCGAGGGTGGTCGAGCAGACGATCTGATGATCGAGGTGGGCGTAGGGACTGGTGAGCCCCTGATCGGCGCCCATGTCGTAGGTGGCCCGGCCCATGATCACGGCGTCGAAGCGGCGGGGGGCGTCGTCGATGCCGAGGTGGGCCCGGGCCGGCGTCGGGAGCGTCTCGGGATAGTGCTCGGCGATGTGGGCCAGGAGTTCCGGACCTTGCTCGAAGGCGTCGATCTCGCCGTCGGGCCCGGCGATGAAGCCGTCCTGGGTGGCGGCCACGTAATAGGTCAGGGTTCGCATCGGGCGCATCCTTTCTGGTTCTCGCAACCGACAAGCGGGTTACCACTACGGATGTTGTGGTTGCAGGGTCGATCGTAGGCGCGTTCTGCGCCAACCACAACACCTGTCGTGATAAGGGCTACGATCCACGCCATGCCGACCAATCCGACCCGACGCAAGGAACTGGCCGATGCCGGACTCCGGGTACTGGCCCGGGCCGGCGCCCGAGGCCTCACCCACCGGGCGGTCGATACCGAGGCCGGGGTCCCCACCGGCACCTGCTCCAACTACTTCGGCTCGCGCGACGAACTCCTGGGGGCGCTGGCCGAGCACGTCTTCGTCCGCATCGGTCCGACTCCCGAACGGCTGGCCGAGCTGGCCCGGCGCCGACCCGACCTCGACCTGTTGGTCGACTACATCCGCTACATCGTCGAGCGCACGACGGCTGAGCCCGATCTCACCCTGGCCCTGTTCGAGCTCCGGCTGGAGGCGAGGCGGCGGCCCGGCCTGGCCGCGGTGCTGGGCCCCACCCTCCAGGGCGCCTACCGCGAGGACGTCGCCTTCAACCAGGCGCAGGGCCTGCCGGGCGGCGCGACGGAGATCGCCCTCCTCCAGTACGCCATCAACGGCCTCCTCCTCGACACCCTGACCGTGCCGATCGACCCCGAGGCCGACGTCGACGCCATGGTCGACGCCATCGTCCGCCGCCTGGTCGACCCGGCGCCCCGATGACGGCCGAGCGGCCGCCTCATCGACGGGCGCGCCCCTCGGCCCGCCGAGACTGACGGGCGCGCCCCTCGGCCCGCCGAGACTGACGGGCGCACCTCTCGGCCCGCCAAGACTGCGAGCGCCTCAGGGGTTGGGGTCCCTCAACGAGGGTGAGGGCGCCCCCCGGATTGAGGGTGCCTCCTGGGGTGGGGTGCCTCAGGGTCTGCGGCGCCTCAGGGGTTGAGGGCGCCGCAGGCGTCCATCGCCTCCAGGAACTTGGCCGAGAACTCCTCGGTGATCTCCCCGGACAGGAGCACGTCGATGTCGTCGTCGGTCAGGGCCCCTACCAGCTCCGCCGACACGCAGGGGGCGTCGGCGTCGTCAACCCCGGTCGCCACCAGCTGGTCGGTGATCTGCTCCTCGATGTCGCCTTCGAGCCCGCAGCGGAACATGGCCCGGAACTGGGCCTCCTCGAAGCCGGCCTCGGGCGGCTCCGCCGCCAGCTCCGACTCCAACCGCCCCAGGCCGAACTCGTCGACCAGCAGATCGACGACGCAGGTCGATTCGGTGAGTGAGGCGTCGGGGTTGGCGTTCTGGAAGCTGTCGACCGCCCGCTCGGTGGTGAACTCCTCGCCGCACCCGACGACGAGGAGAGCCAGCGCCGCCGCCACCAGTCCGGTTGTCAGGGCCCGAGCGGGCCCACGGCGTGGGGGCACCTAGTTGACCTGCTTCGCCCGGCCCTCCCAGTAGGGAGCCCGAAGCTTGTATTTCTGCAGCTTGCCGGTGGCGGTTCGAGCCAGCTCGTCGCGGATCTCGATCGTGGTCGGACACTTGTAGTGGGCCAGCTTCTCCCGGCAGTGGTCGATCAGCTCCTGCTCGGTGACCGACGACCCCTCCCCCGGCACGACCAGGGCCTTGACCGTCTCGCCCCACTTCTCGTGGGGCACGCCGATCACGGCCACCTCGCTGACCGCCGGATGGGAGAACAGGGCGTCCTCCACCTCGATCGAGGACACGTTCTCGCCGCCGGAGATGATCACGTCCTTTTTGCGGTCGGTGATCGAGTAGTAGCCCTCGTCGTCGAGGTAGCCACCGTCGCCGGTGTGGAACCAGCCGCCCTCCAGCGCCTCGGCCGACGCCTCGGGGTTCTCCCAGTAGCCCTCGAGGATGTGGTTGCCCTGGGCCAGCAGCTCGCCGGAGGGGCTGACGTCCATGGTGATGCCGATGCAGGGAGCACCGGCCCGACCCAGCTTCTGGGCCCGCTCCCCCGGGGTCAGATCGTCCCACTCCTGGCGGGTGCGGTTGAAGGTGAGCAGCGGGGCGGTCTCGGTGAGGCCGTAGATCTGGATGAACTCCCAACCGAGCACGGTCTCCATCGCCTCGATGGTGGCGGTTGGCGGCGGGGCGCCGGCCACGACCATGCGCACCTTGCCGCCGCCCGGGATCTCGCCCTCCCAGTTCTGGGCCGCATCCAGCACGGCGGCGCACACCGCCGGGGCGCCGCACATCAGGGTGACACCGTGATCGCGGACCCGGTTGAGGATCTCCACCCCGTCGACCTTGCGCAGCACGACGTGCTTCACGCCCATGCCGGTGACGGTGTACAGCATCCCCCACCCGTCGCAGTGGAACATCGGCAGGGTGTGGAGGTAGACGTCGCGGTCGGTGACCGCCGCCTGCCAGCCGAAGGTGGTGGCGTTGATCCAGCGGGCCCGGTGGGTCTGCTCAACCCCCTTGGGCCGGGCGGTGGTGCCCGAGGTGTAGTTGATGGATGCGGTGGCGTCCTCGTCGGGCACCCACGGCTCGGGCTGACCCTCGTGGCCGTACCAGACGGCGTCGGACTCGGGCCCCATCACCCACTTCATCTTGCAGTCGACGCCCTTGAGCGCCTCCTCCAACTCGGGGTCGATCAGGAGGGCGTCGGCCCCGCAGTGCTCGACGATGTAGGACACCTCGTCGGCGCTGAGGCGGAAGTTGATCGGGACGAAGATCCGACCGTTGCCGCTGACGCCGTAGAACGACGTGAGGAGGCGGGCCGAGTTGTGCGACACCATCGCCACCCGGGCCCCCATCGGGAGGCCGAGCTTGTCCATCGCCACACCCATCTGGCGGCGGATGTCGCCCAGCTGGCGGTACGTGATCTCACCGAGAGAGGGCGCCACCTGGTCGGGCTCATCGACGATGGCGACCCGATCGGGATAGACGGCGACGCCTCGATCGAGGAAATCGTTGATCGTCAACGGAACCTTCATGTCGTACCCCTTCAGCTGCTCGACACCTTGCGGCCATCAAGGTAGTCGAGGCCGCGGACCATCAACAGCCGACACCATGAGCGACAGCGACAGCGACAGCGACAGCGTCACCGACGGCCGGGGCGGCCGAGCCGGACGGGCGGGCCGACGTGGGCCGCGACCGCCATCGGCCGCGGCCCGTCGGGCCGACCCACCCGCCCGATCAGCGACCGGCGTCCCGGTCGGACTCCCACACGATCAGCTCGGCCGCCTCCTCCACCGTCACGCTGACCGGGCCGGCGTGGCGAAGCCGGGCGGCGTCGCCGGTGTCGAGACGCTCGCCGTCGATGCCTACCGCGCCCCGGGCGACGTAGAGGTGGACGTAGGGGGCGTCGGGCAGGGTCACCGTGTCGCCGGCCGTCGGCCGGCCGACATGGAGGACGGCACCCGGCTGGTTGATGGCGATGGCCCCGTCGTGCCCCCGCCCGGAGGCCACCGGCGCCAGCGTCCCGCCCGCCAGCCGATCGGACACGTCACGCTGCTCGTAGCCGGGCGGCGACCCGGCGGACGACGGTGGCACCCACATCTGCACGAAGTGCACCGGCTCGCTGTCGCTACCGTTCATCTCCGAGTGGCTGATGCCGGTGCCGGCCGACATCCGCTGGGCCAGTCCGGGATAGAGAACACCGTGGTTGCCCTCGGAGTCTCGGTGTTCGAGCCGCCCCTCCAGCACCCACGTCACGATCTCCATGTCGCGGTGGCTGTGGGTGCCGAAGCCGCCGCCGGGGGCGACGACGTCGTCGTTGGACACGATCAGCAGACCGTGGCCGACGTTGGCCGGGTCGTAGTGCCGACCGAAGCTGAAGCTGTGGTGGCTGTCGAGCCACCCCAGCCGGGTCCGGGGGCGTGAGGCGGCCCGACGGATCGCGATCGTGGGGCCGGGGGTCGGGGTCTCGGTGGTCACCATCGTCACTCCTTTACCGTGGTCTACGGCGGGTCAGCCGGCGGCGGGAACAGCGGCCGGTACGGCCTGGATCTCCAGCTCGATGGCGACCTTGTCGCCGATGAGCATCCCGTCCATCCCGAGGGGGGCGTTGAAGTCGATGCCGTAGTCGCTGCGGAGGATCTCGCCACTGGCGCTGAAACCGGCTCGGGTGGTCTCGTAGGCGTCGACGGCGACACCGTGGAATTCGAGGTCAAGGCTGACCGGCTTGGTCACGCCGTTTATCGTCAGCTCGCCGTCCAGGCTCGACTCGGTGACCGCCGTCGACCGGAAGGTCATCTGCGGATGCTGCTCGACGGCGAAGAAGTCGGTGCTGCGCAGGTGGTTGTCGCGATCGCTGTTGTTGGTGTCCACCGAGGCGAGGTCGACCGTGGCCTCGACGGCGCTGGCGGCGGCGTCGTCACCGATGGTCACCGAGCCGGAGAAGGCGTTGAACCGGCCTCGGACCTTGGACAGGCCGAGGTGCCGGACGGTGAAGCCGACCTCGGAGTGGGCGGGCTCGATGGTCCAGGCACCGGGGGCGAGCGAGGGAGCGGTCATGGGGGGTCTCCTTGTGTGTCGTCGAGATCGCCCGGAGCGGCGATCCTTAAAGGTTTAAGAGAAAGGTACTTAAAGGTTTAGGGAAAAGCAACCGTGGCGCTAGGGTGGGTGACATGGATCACGACCCGTGGCTCGACGAGACGGAGATGCGGATCTGGCTGGCCTTCCTCGAAGCGACCGGCCGGGTCGGCCAACTGCTCGACGCCACCGTCAAGAAAGCGGCGTCGCTCAGCTTCGAGGACTACGAGGTCCTGGTCCACCTGTCGGAGGCCGACGATCACCGGCTCCGTATGACCGAGCTGTCGGACCGCCTCCTGCACTCCCAGGCCCGGCTCACCCAGCGGATAAACCGGCTGTCCGAGCGGGGCCTCGTCCGCCGGGAGAAGTGTCCCGACGACCGCCGGGGCACCTTCGCCGTCATCACCGACCAGGGCATGGACCTCATCGTCCGCGTCGCCCCGATCCACGTGGCCGACGTGCGGGCCCGGCTGATCGACCTGATCCGCCCCGAGGAGCGCCCGGTGATCGCCGCCGTCCTGGAACGGGTGGCGGCCGCCGCCCGGGAGTCGGCGGTGCGGTCGGGCTAGGGCCACCTCACCGGCCGGCCGAGCGACCCTCCGCCCACCTGTGGGCCGTCGGGCTCAAGGCGGGGCCGCGGTGGCCGATGGAGCGACCGTGTTGCCGGTAGCGCCGCCCGTCGCCGGGCAAGAGTGGTTGACCAGTCCGCCCCTCCCCTGGGAGAACCTCCGGGGTCGGGTGGTGATCGTCGTGTTCTGGTCCTTCGGGTGCGAAGCCTCACTGCTCCGCATGCGCCAGATGCAGGACCTGGAGGCCGGCGCCGGGCCGGGGGTCGTCGTCCTGGGCGTGCACACGCCCCGGTTCCCCTACGAGGAGAACGTGGAGGAGGTGCGGGCGGCCATGGCCCAACACCGCATCACCACCTACTGCGTGCACGACCCGGGCTACACCACCTGGAACCGGTACAACCCCGGCGGCTGGCCCGCCACGGTCGTCATCGACGGCAGGGGCCGGGTACTCGGCTCGCTCGACGGCACCGACGGCCTCGACACCCTCATGCAGAGCGTGGGCCTCGGCCTCCAACAGGCCCAGAACATGTACGAGATCGGCGAGGAACCACCGGCGCTACCGACGATCAGCCCGTTCGCACCGCCCCCCTTCGACCTCGCCTTCCCCGAGGCGGTGACCGTACGGGCGGGCGGCGAATTGGTCGTTGCCGACTCCGCCCACAACCGCCTCCTGCTCTTCGAGCTCGACGATGCGGTGCGGACGGCGACCGCGACCGCCGAGATCGACGGCTTCGACCACCCCTCGGCCGTCGTGGCCGACGACGGCGAAGGCATCTACGTGGCCGAGCAGCGCGCCGGCGCCATCAGCTACCTCGATCTGGGCGCCCGCCAACGGCGACTGCTGGCCGACGACTTCGTCCGCCCGACGGGCCTCACCATCGACATCGACGGCAGCCTCGTCGTGGCCGACGGCGGTCGGGACAAGCTCTACCGCGTGATCAAGCACAACGCCGAGACCGTCACCACCGGCCTGATCGCCGGCTCGGGCAACTCCGGCTCGGCCGACGGCGACGCCGCCGTTGCCGATCTGGCTCAGCCCACCGGGATCGCCCGCACCGAGGCCGGCCTGGTGTTCTGCGATGCGGCGTCGAGCAACCTCCGGCTCCTCACCGACCGGGGTCGGGTCGCCACCATCACCGGCAACGGCTTCTTCGAGTGGGGCCTGGTCGACGGCCCGGCCCACAAGGCCATGCTGCAGCGCCCCTCGGCCCTCACCGTGCTCGACGACGGCTCGATCGTGATCGTCGACACCGGCAACAGTCGCCTGCGGCGGCTGGCGAACCGTCGCATCCGCACCCTGGGCCTGGCCGGGCTGAACCGGCCGGCCGGCAGCTGCCTGCTGCCGTCGGGCCACATCCTCGTGGCCGACACCGGCAACCACCGGATCGTGGTGGTCGAACCCGACCTCCACAACGCCTGGACCCTCGAACTGGCCGGTGTGCTCCCACCCCGGACGCCCGAGGAGCTGGCGGCGGCCCAGGGACGCTGACCCCGGCGTCGCCGGCCCTCAGTTCTCCAGCGGCTTCACCAGCGAGGCGAGGTGCTCCAGCTCGTCGTCCCAGTCGGCCGGCTCGGCCGCCGGGACCAGGACGAACTTGCTGAACCCGACGTCGACGAACCGTCCGATGGCGGCCGGTAGACCGCTCAGGGTGGGGATGATCTCGTCCGGGGCGGCATCGGGGTTGCGGGCGGCCAGCACGGCGGCCATGGCGTCGGGGATGTCGGCCCCGTCTGCCCGGTAGGGAATCAGCGCCCCGAAGTGCCCGGCGTCGATCTTGCGGTCGTGCTCCGCCGCCACCTCCTCGATGACCTGGCGGGCCTCGGCCACCTGGGGCGCGGTGCAGAACGACGGCAACCAGCCGTCACCGTGGCGGCCGACCCGCTTGAGTTCCAGCGGGGCGATGCCGCCGAGCCACACCTCGACCGGATCCTGCACCGGCTTCGGTCGAACCGTCACGTCGCTGATGGTGAACCGCTTGCCGTCGTGCGACACCCGGTCCTCGCTCCACAGCCGACGCATGAGCGGCATGGCCTCGTTGAACCAGCCGCCCCGATCGGTCTTCTCCACGCCGAAGGCCTGGTGCTCGGCGGCGTTGGCCGCCCCCAGGCCGAAGGCGGGCAGCACACGCCCGCCGGACAGCCGGTCGAGGCTGGCGATCGACTTGGCCAGCACCACCGGGTTGCGCCCGGGGAGGACCATGACCGACATGCCGACCTTCAACCTGGTGGTGCGGCCGCAGGCGAAGGCCATGCCGACCAGCGGGTCGGGGCATTCCCCGGTGATGCGCTCCGACAGCCACAGCGAGTCGAAGCGGAGTCGTTCCAGGCCGTCGACCAGCTGGGCGAACCGCTCCTGGTCGTTGGTGTCGCTGCGGGTGCCGAGCCCGTAGCCGATGCGGATCTTCATCGCTCCAGCGTGGCCCACCCTCGCCCGGGGTGCGAACCGAGGGCCCCCGGCCGGGCGTGGCCGTCAGCCCGGCAGGCCGAGAAGACGGGCCACGATGTTGAGCTGCACCCCGGAGGTGCCGCCGTAGATCAGGCCGCCGACGCTGTCCCGCAGCGGGCGCTCCACCCCGAACTCGCTGACGAACCCCCGGGCCCCGTGGACCCGGATGGCGCTGAGCGATCCGGCGACCGCGGCCTCGCTCGCCGCCAGCTTGGCCAGGGCGGCCGCCATCATCGAGGGCTCCCCCCGGGCCTGGAGGGCCGCCGCCTTGTACAGCAGGTTGCGGGCGTTCTCATGGGCCACCTTCATCGAGGCGATCTCGTGGGAGACGCTCTGGAAGGCCCCGACGGGCTGGCCGAACTGCTCCCGCCCGTTGGCGTAGGTGACGGCGTCGGCCACCTGCCGCTCGAGGCGACCCACCGAGCCGGCGAGCAGGAAGGCCCGCTCCGACTCCATGGCGGCGGAGAAGATCGAGGCCCCCGCCCCCTCGCCCCCCATGCGGGCCGAGGCTGGCACGACGGCGTCGGTGAAGACGATGTCGGCGAAGGGGGTGGTCCGCAGCCCCATCTTGGATCGGTTGGGCTGGACCTCGATCCCCGGGGTGCTCATGTCGACGCAGAACGCCGTCACCCCCCAGCGCCCCACGTCGGGATTGACGGTGGCGAACACGATGGCGACGTCGGCCACCGGCGACAGGGTCACCCAGGCCTTGGTGCCGTTGAGCACGTAGCCGTCGTCGGTCTTGGTCGCAGTGGCCGACAGGGCGAGGGCGTCGGAGCCGGCGCCGTGCTCGGACATGGCGAAGCACCCGATGACCGACCCGTCGACCATCGACGGCAACCACCGCTGCTTCTGCTCCTCGGAGCCGAAGCGCTCCAGGGCCATCTGCACCGTCCAGATCTGCGAGCTGAGGGCGAACACCAGCCCGCCGTCGTCGCAGCCGACGCTGAGGCCCTCGAAGGTCAGCATCCCCGATACCAGGTCGAGGCCCCGGCCGCCGTAGGTCGGATCGACGACGACGCTCTGGATTCCCCGCTCGGCGCAGCGTCGCCAGCCCTCGGCCCAGAACGTGCACGTCTGATCGCGCTCGACCAGCGTCGGATCGGCCAGGTCGGTCCTCGCCCACTCGGTGCAGTCGACCTTCAGCGGATGCTGGTCGTCGAGCAGGGCCTCGAGGGCGAGGGTGGCATCGAACGTCACGGGCTCGGTGTCGGTTTCTGCAGGCACGGTCGACCTCCACGTCAGGGCTAGATTCTCAGTGCGTGGACGGGGACGATGTGTCACCCCTCACGAGTTCCGCCGTCGGCGGAACTTTGCGCACGGCGCTCCGCGCCGAAGCCGCTAGTGAAAGGATGGGCGCCGATGACGCCGGAGACAACGCCCGACAACCTGTCCGTGATTCTTCCCAACGCCGCCGAACGGCGGGGTGACCACGAGGCCGTGGTCGATATCGGGGCCACGCTGACCTGGACCGAGGCCGATGATGGGGCCGGTCGGATGGCGGCCGCCCTCGTGACCGCGGGCGTCGGCCGGGGCGACCGCGTCGGGGTCCATTTCCGCAAGAGCACCGATGCGTACCTGGCCATGCACGCCGTGGTCCGCATCGGGGCCATCGCCGTGCCCCTCGACCCGACCGCCTCCCCCGCCTACCTCGCCCAGGTGTGTTCGCTCTCGGGTTGCGAGGTCGTGCTCACCCACGATCGGTGCGCCGCCTCGGCCCACCGCCTCGGTCCGGAAGCCGGCCTCCGGCTGATCATCGGGATCGACAAGCCCGACGAGGGCGCCGGCCCGGCCGTCGCCTACACCGGCGCCGACGCCTTCGCCGGGCTCGACCCGGTCGGCCCCGTCGCCACCACCCTCGACGACCCGTCGTACCTGATCACCACCTCGGGCTCGACGGGCACCCCCAAGAGCATGTGCCACACCCACGGCAGCGCCCTGGGCCACGTCGACTTCATGCGAGGCACGATCGACTTCTCCCCCGACGACCGCTTCGCCGACATCGCCCCCAACCACTTCGACATCTCGACCCCGGCGCTGTGGATCGCCTCGACCCTGGCCGCCACCGTCGTCGTGGTGCCCGAGCCCCACCAGATGCTGCCGGCCTCCGCCGCCCAGCTGGTGGCCGAGCAGCGGGTGAGCGTGTGGTACTCCGTGCCCTACCTGCTGGTGCAGCTCTACAACCGGGGCAACGTCGACGCCCACGACCTGTCCGCCCTCCGCTGGGTGTTGTTCGGGGGCGAGGTGTTCCCCCCGGGCGTGCTCGGCCGCCTGATGGAGAAGCTGCCCAGGGCCCGCTTCGCCAACTGCTACGGACCGGCCGAGGTCAACGTGGTCACCGTCCATCACGTCGACGAACAGCCCAACCCGGACGAGCCGGTGCCGGTGGGACGGCCGGTGCCTCCCACCCGCATCCGCCTGGTCGACACCGACGACGACGGCGTGCACCACCCGGTGGCCGAGGGCGACCAGGGCGAGATCTGGGTCAACGGCCCGACGATGATGCGGGGCTACTGGCAGCGACCCGACCTGACCGACCCGACGATGGTCGACGACGCCGAGGGGCGCTGGTACCGCACCGGTGACCTCGGCTGGTACCGACCCGACGGGGTGCTGATGTTCGCGGGCCGTCGCGACCATCAGGTGAAGGTGCGCGGCTTCCGCGTGGAGTTGGAGTCGATCGAGGCGACGATGGAGGACATCGACGGGGTCGAGTTCGCCGTGGCCACCGTGGCCCGAGACGAGGGCGGTGACGACGTCATCGTCGCCGGTGTCCGCACCACCGACGGCACCCCGCCCGATCCGGAAGGCCTACGAGCCGAGATGGGCAAATACCTACCTAGTTACGCCATTCCGACGACATTCGTCACAGTACACTCGGCCTCAACGACCGGGAGCGGGAAACTCGATCGTAGGGCGTTGCGGTCGGCCGTCGCCGATGGACACGCCCAGGGAGGGATCCATGTCTGAATTCTCTTCGAGATTGTTGAAATTCGTCCAAGAGGACGTGGCGGTTGGCGGCATCGACGTGGTTGGCGATACCGACCTGTTGCTCACCGGCGCGGTCGATTCTCTGGGTGTCATCCGCATCACCCAGTGGCTCGAGGACGAAGCCGGGATCGAGGTCGACCCGGCAGAGGTGACGCTCGAGAACTTTCAGACCGTCGATCGCATGATCGCCTATGCCGTCGGCAAGGGCGCACGCGACTGAGGAGTCCCGTCCGGTTGGGCAAATTCGCTCATCCAGAAATCGGAAAACTCTGCAACCACTTGGACAGGCGGCAACGAAGGGTAGGACGTCGGAATGCGGCGGCCTGTCTGTCACCTGCATTTTCGCTAGTCAGATCAGGAGGACAACCCGATGTCCACAACTCGGGAAAGCAAGACGGCTCGGCGCACCAATCGACAGCGGCGGACGACCACCGGACGAGCCACCTGGCTCCGTTCGCTGATCGCCGCCGCCGTCGTACTCACCACGGTGTTCGCCACCGGCGGTGCGGCCTCGGCCCATACCGGCGACCAGTCGTATCTGTACCTCGACGTCACCGCCACCACGGTCGGCGGTCGTATCGAGGTACCTCTGGCCGACCTCAACGAGGCCTTCGACCTCGACCTCGGCGGTACCGACGACGAGGTGCTGGCCACCCTGGCCGCCAACGAGGACTTCCTCGTCGACTACCTCGACGAGCACTTCGACATCGGTGCAGCGGGCCAGGACTGGGACATCGACATCTCCAGCGGTGAGCTGTTCTTCTCCGACCTGGATGAGATCGACGACAACTACATCGTTTTCCCCTTCACCGTTGACGTCCCCGTCGACCCCGTCCCCCGTGAGTTCGAGGTCCTCTTCGATCCCTTCGTCGACGAGATCGACGGCCGGATCAACCTCGCCCTGATCGGCAACGACTGGCAGAACGGCATCATCGAGAACGGCGACGACTCGATCGCCACCTACGACGCCGGCAGCCGCACCCAGACCATCGACCTGGGCGACACCAGCCAGCTGAACAACCTCTGGTCCAGCGTCAAGCTCGGCGTCGACCACATCCGCACCGGCCCGGACCACATCCTGTTCGTGCTCGTGCTGCTCCTCCCCTCGGTCCTGGTGTTCACCAGCAGGTGGGAGCCGGCGCCGACGTGGGGCGCCTCGCTGTGGCGGGTGCTCAAGATCGTCACGATGTTCACCATCGCCCACTCGATCACCTTCTCCCTGGCCGGCCTGGAGATCCTCCCGCTGCCGTCGCCTCGGATCGTGGAATCGATCATCGCCCTGTCGATCGCGGCGGCCGCGGTGCACAACATCCGGCCTCAGTTCGCCAACAAGGAGTGGCTGATCGCCTTCGTCTTCGGCCTCTTCCACGGCATGGGCTTCGCCTCGCTGGTGTCGGGCCTCGACGTCGATCGCTCCACCCAGCTGTTCTCGCTGCTCGGCCGCAACATCGGCATCGAGATCGGCCAGGCCATCGTGATCCTCGTGCTGTTCCCGGCGCTGTACTTCCTGCGCCGCACCCGCTTCTACCAGCCCTTCCAGATCGTGGTGTCGATCTTCCTCGCCATCATGGCCCTGGGCTGGGTCATCGAGCGCAGCCTCGAGGTCGAGCTCGGCGTGTCGAGCATCATCGATCCGATCTTCGGCTTCCCGGTCGTCGTGGTGTGGGTCGGCATCTTCACCGCCGTGTCCTACATCCTGATGCGCCAGGAGGATGCCGCCGGCCGCCTCATCCCCGTCGCCGGTAGCGGTGACGAGGGTGGCTCGACCGACGCCGACGATGAATTGGTCCCTGCGGGCTGATCTGAACCAGCAGGGCGCGGGACAGACGAATGACGAGTACAGCTCCGGTCACGCTCAGCACCGGACGACAGCTGGCGGCGGCCCAACGGCCGCTCTGGCTGTCGCAACGCCTCCATCCGGAGGCGCCGGTGCAGAACATGGCCCTGCTCACTCATATCGACGGCGAGGTCGACCCCCAGCGGTTGGCCGACGCCTTCGAGTCGACCGTCGACCAGCTCGACGCCCTGCGCACCCGCATCGCCGAGGAGGACGGCAAGCCCGTCGTCCACCTCAACGCCGAGCGCCAGCCGCCCGAGATTCAGCCCATCGACCGCGACAAGGCGGCGACCTGGGCCGAAGCTCGGGTGGCGACCCCGCTCGACACGAGTGTCCGGGGCTACGACAGCGTCCTGCTCCCCCACGGGGACGGGACGCTGTCGTGGTACCTGTGTCTCCATCACACCATCACCGACGCCACCTCCTCGGCGTTGGTGTTCGCCGCCACGGCGGCCAACTACCACGGCGAGCCCCTCGACCACGGCTCCTACTACCAGTGGTCCGACGCCCGGCGCCGTGAGCTCACCGTCGCCGATCCGGCGGCGGTGACCAACGGCGACGAACCGAGCCCGGCACTGGTCCGGGATCGCCGGGCCCTCGACCACTGGGCGGCCCGATCCGCCGCCCCGGTCGTCGACCGCCTCTACCGGCCGCTCCGCCAGCAGACCGCTCTGGCCGATCGGGTCCCCGTCACGCTCGACGCCCCGCTGCTCGCCTCGATCGAGGAGCGGCTCGGCGCCGAGTACCGCATGCTCAGCGAGGACCTGGGCTGGACCACGCTGCTGATGACGGCCACCGCCGCCTACCTCAATCAGGTGGCCGGCGCCTCCTCGTTCTCGCTCGGCCTCCCGGTTCACAACCGGAGTGACGCCGCCACCCGTGACCTCGTGGGCACGGTGATGGAGGTGTTCCCCGTCGACATCTCGGTCGAGGCCGACGACACCTTCGCCACCCTCCACAAACGGGTGGGGCGCGCCATCCTGACCACCCTCGGCAGCGCCCGCCCGGGCACCGCCCCAGCCGGCGACTACGCCGCCGTGATCAACGTGATCCCCCGGGCCCCGGTCGGCGGCTTCGGCCCGCTGGCCACCTCCACCCGCTGGATCCACGCCGGCGCCATCGACTCCGCCCACCTGCTGCGCGTCCAGCTCAGCGCCTACGACGACCACGCCGAAGGCGACACCGCAGCGGCCGGGCCGGCCCTGGCCCTCGATGTGAACCACGGCGGCGCAGGGCTCGACCATCGCCGTCGGACCCCCGGCCACTTCCGGCGGGTGATGGCGGCCATGGTGGCCGACCCCGAGGCCCCGGTCGCCACCTCCCTCCTGGCCGAGGACGAGCTGGCGGCCGTCATCGCCTGGGAGACGGCCGACGATTTCGTCGGCGAGACCGAGGGGCTACTCCCCCGCCTCGCCGCCTCCCTCCCCGGCCGCGACACCATCTGCCTCACCGACGGCGACCAGACCTGGACCGGCGAGCGGCTGTGGCACCAGGTGCTCGGCACCGCCGCCTGGCTCCGCCAGCAGGGCCTCGAGCCCGGCGACCGGGTGGGCATCCAGCTCCCCCGCAGCTCCGACGCCGTGATCGCCATCATGGCGGTGATGGCGGCCGAGGGGTCCTTCGTGCCCCTCGACGTGGCCCAGCCCGCTAGACGGTTGCAGAGCCTGACCCGCCGGGCCTCGTGCCGCATCGTGCTGACGACGCTGCCGAGCGTCGACGAGCTCCCCGCCGTCGATCCCACCGCCGCCGTGCGGACGGTCGATCCCGAGGCCGAGGCCTACCTGCTCTTCACCTCGGGCTCGACCGGCCAGCCCAAGGGCGTGCCGATCACCCACGGCGGTCTGGCCCGGTACCTGCGCTTCGCCGTCGAGAGCTACGTCGAGCCGGGCGAGACACCGGTCGTCCCCCTGTTCAGCGCCCTGAGCTTCGACCTGACCGTCACCAGCCTGTTCCTGCCCTTCCTGACCGGCGGCGAGCAGATCATCGTCCGCCCCGACGGCGCAGCCGGCCTCGCCGCGGTGGCCAACGAGCCCCGCATCACGTGGTGCAAGGCCACCCCCTCGCACCTGGAGGTGCTGCTCCGGCTCCTCCCCGAAGGCCACCGACTGCGGACGGCCGTGGTGGGCGGTGAGGCGTTCGGTTCGGGCCTGGCCAAGCGGATGCTGGCCTTCAACCCCGACTTCGCCATCTACAACGAGTACGGCCCGACCGAGGCGGTCGTCGGCTGCATGATCCACCGGGTCGACCCGGAGCGCGTCGACGACCACCAGGAGGTCCCGATCGGGATCCCGGCCCCCGGGGTCACCCTGCGGGTGGTGGGACCGGGCATGGAACGGGTGCCGCTCGGCTCGGCCGGCGAGCTGCTGATCTCCCACGTCGGCGTCACCGAGGGGTACCTCAACGACCCCGAGGCCGGGGAGCTGCGCGACCCCTTCGTCACCCTCGCCGACCCCGACGGCACCGAGCGCCGGTTCTATCGGTCGGGCGACCTGGTCCGCCTCGTCGACCCCCACACGATGGTCTACCTGGGCCGCATCGACGAGCAGGTCAAGGTGGGCGGCATCCGGTTGGAGCCCACCGAGGTGGAGGATGCGCTGGCGGCGCTGCCCGCCATCGACGGGGCCGCCGTCCGTCTGTGGTCGCCGACCAACACCGAGCCCGAGCGGCACTGCGCCCGCTGCGGTCTGCCGTCCAACGTGCCCGGCGTGTCCTTCGACCTCGACGACGTGTGCAACGTGTGCCACGACTTCGACCGGGTGGCCCCCCAGACCACGTCGTACTTCAAGACGCCGGAGGACCTGCGGGCCAAGCAGGTCGAGATGCGGGCCAAGCGCACCGGTCGCTACGACTGCCTGCACCTGCTCAGCGGGGGCAAGGATTCCACCTACGCCCTCTATCAGTTGGTCGAGGCCGGCTTCGAGCCCTACGCCCTCACCCTCGACAACGGCTTCATCTCCGAAGGGGCGCTCGACAACGTGCGCCGTTCGGTGGCCGACCTCGGCATCGATCACGAGTTCGCCACCTCGGAGACGATGAACGCCGTCTTCCGCGACAGCCTCGACCGCTTCTCCAACGTCTGCCACGGCTGCTACAAGACGATCTACACCCTGGCCACCAACCGGGCCGTCGAGCTCGGCATCCCCATGATCGTGACCGGGCTGTCCCGGGGCCAGCTGTTCGAGACCCGCCTCATCCCCCAGCAGTTCACCGAGGGCACCTTCGACCCCGACGCCATCGATCGCGCCGTCGTCGAAGCCCGCAAGACCTACCACCGCATCGACGACGGCTTCAACCGGCTGCTCGACAACGACGTGTTCGCCGACGACGAGCTGTTCGAGCGGATCGAGTACCTCGACTTCTATCGCTACGTCGACGTCGAACTGGCCGAGATGCTGGCCTTCCTCGACGACAAGGCGCCCTGGGTCCGGCCGTCCGACACCGGCCGGTCGACCAACTGCCTGATCAACGCCGCAGGCATCAGCGCCCACCTAACCGAGCAGGGCTACCACAACTACGCCGAGCCCTACGCGTGGGATGTGCGCCTCGGCCACAAGACCCGGGACGAGGCGATCGAGGAACTCGACGACCGGCTCGATCCGGTCGAGGTGCGCCAGATGCTCGACGCCGTCGGCTACGTGCCGACCCCGCCCGAGATCCTCACCGCCTGGCTGGAACCGGCCCCCGGTGACGTGTCGATGCCGAGCCCGGCCGAGCTGCGGGCCACGCTGGCCGAGGTGCTCCCGGCCCACGCCATCCCCGCCGCCTTCGTCACCGTCGAGGGTCTGCCGCTCACCACCAACGGCAAGCTCGACACCGCCGCCCTCCCCGCCCCCGACCGGGTCCACCGCAGCAGCACCGGTATCACCGTGGCGCCCGAGACCGAGCTGGAAGCCACGATCATCGGTATCTGGGAGCGTCTCCTGCGGACCGAGCCCATCGGTGCCGACGACGACTTCTTCGCCCTAGGCGGCGACTCCCTCGGTGCCCTGGAGATGGTGGCGGCCCTGGAGAACGCCATCGAACGCCCGGTGGGCGACGAGCTGGCCTTCGGCCACACCACCCCCCGGGCCCTGGCCGCCGCCATCGAGGCGGCCGACAGCCTCCGGGCCGGTGCCGACGGGGCCGACGCCACCGAGGGTGCCCCCGTCGCCGAGCCGTCGGTCCCCGTGCCCGGGGAACCGACGGCATGGACGACGGACGACCCGCCGCCGCTGTCGCCCGGCGAACGGGCGATCCTGTACGAGCAGTCGCTGCGCCCCACCGAGCCCATGTACAACATCGGCCGGGTCTACGAGATCGACGGCCTGATCGACCCCCCGGCGCTGGAGGCCGCCATCCGTCGGGTGGCCGCCCGCCACGTACCGTTCTCCTGGAGCTATGGCTCGCCCCGCCGTCCGCTGAGTACCGAGGAGGCGGTCTCGGCCGTCATCGGTGCCGGCACGATGTCGGCCGGCGACTTCGAGGAGCGGTCGGCCGATCTCCACCGCCGCCCCTTCGACCTGGCCGGCGACGACCACCTGCTCCGGGTGTGGATCCAGCGCCTCGACGACGGCTCCACCGCGGTGCTCCTGGTGTGCCACCACGTGTCGAGCGACGCCGAGAGCTTCGACCGGTTCTGGGCCCAGATCGATGCCGAACTGTCGGGCCGCCCGGTCGAGCCCGGGGTCGACTACAGCACCTTCGTCGCCTGGCAGCAGGAGGCGCTGTCCGAGGCCGACGCCGACCACTGGCGACCGGCGGCCGAGGCCGACCGCCCCCACCTGCGCTTCGACACCCCGGCCCCCGACAGCCCCGACGGCTTCCTGGCCCGCCCGGCCTCGGTCAAGGTCGCCGATCTCGGGCGCCGGGCAGGCACCACGATCTTCGCCTCGGCCGCCACCGCCCTGGCCGCCACCCTGCGCCGCTACAGCGAGGGTGACGAGGTGGCGCTGGCCATGGTCACGTCCACTCGGAGCGACCTCGCCGCCGACCCCCTGGTCGGCTACTTCCTCAACGCCCTGCCTCTCGAGGTCGCCTGCTCGCCCTCGGCGTCGCTGCAGACCCTGTCCGAGGACGTGACGGCCACCGTCGCCGGCAACCTGGCCCATCGCACCTATCCCTACGCCCGCATCGTCGACGACCGCCGCCGTGCCGGAATCGATCCCGCCGACCCCCTGGTGATGGTGGTGTTCGAGGAGCTGGGCACGACAACGCTGGCGGGCCTGCCGGTGCGGCAACGGATCCTGTCCCCCGACTCGTCGGTGGCCGACGCCACGTTCTGGGTGCAGACCCAGGACGACGAACTCCACCTGGGGATGGAGTACCGGGGCACCGTCCTCGACCAGGCGCAGGCCGAGCGGCTCCTGGCCGACTTCGACGCCATGTTCGCCGCCCTGGCCGCCGACGCCGCCGCCTCGATCGGCGCCGTCGAGCTGCCCTCGCAGTCGTCGTCCCGCCTGGTGGGGCCCGAGCTCGACGCTCCCGAGACCCTGCTCGACCGGATCGAGGCCAACGCCACCGAGCGCGGCGATCAGCCCGCCGTGGTGTGCGGCGACCGCACGCTGAGCTGGTCCGAGCTTCATCGGCACTCGGGCGACCTGGCCCATCGCCTGCTCGACACCGAGCTCGGCGTCGAGCCCGGCGACCGGGTGGCGATCATGATGCCCCGCACGGCCGAGCTCATGGTGGCCATCGTCGGCGTGCTGCGGGCCGGAGCCGCCTACGTCCCCGTCGACCCGTCCTACCCAGCTGATCGCATCGCCGCCATCATCGGCTCGGCCAAGGCCGCCGTCACGATCACCCCTGCCGGCGTCGCCACCCCCGAGGGCGGCGGTGGTCGACTCACCCTCGACCTCGACGAGCCGGTCGCCGCCCCGAGCGGCCCTCGCCGCAGCCTGCCAACCCCCGCCGGCGACGATGTGGCCTATGTGATCTTCACCTCGGGTTCCACCGGCAAGCCCCGGGGCGTTCCCGTGAACCACCGTCAGCTGGCGGCCAGCACGGTGGCGAGGGCCACCGTGTACGACCGACCGGTGGAGCGCTTCTGCCTCATCTCCAGCCTGGCTTTCGATTCGAGCGTGGCCGGCCTGTTCTGGGCCCTGGCCGACGGGGGCACGATCGTGCTGCCCACCGACCGCCAGGCCCACGACCCCGACGCCCTGATCCGGCTGTTCGATGACGCCCAGGTCACCCACACGCTGCTGGTGCCCACCCTCTACGGCGCCCTGCTCGACCGGGCCCCCAACAAGGCCCGCTGGCCGGCCCAGGTGATCGTGGCCGGCGAGGCCTGTCCCCCGTCGCTGGTGGACCGCCACTTCGACGAGCGCACGTTCTCCGCCCTCACCAACGAGTACGGACCGACCGAGTGCACGGTGTGGGCCACGGCCCACCACTGCCGGGCGGGCGACGACCCGGTCCCCATCGGTGGGCCGATCCCGGGCACCTGGGTGGCCGTCGTCGACGCCGAGGACAACCTGCGCCCGGCCGGTGCCGTCGGTCAGCTGATCATCGGCGGCGCCGGGGTGGTCGAGGGCTACCTCGACGACCGACGCTCCACCGCCGAGCGTTTCGGCACCGGTGCCCACGGTCGCTACTTCCGCACCGGCGACCTGGCTCAGATCGTCGACGGCACCGTCCGGTTCCTGGGCCGGACCGACAACCAGCTCAACGTTGGCGGCATGCGGGCCGAGCCGGAGGACATCGAACGGGCCCTGGCCGTCGAGCCGACGGTCGGCGCTGTGCTGGTCACCGCCATCGACCCCCGACCGGTCGACGAACTGATGAACGACATCGACCCCGAGCAGCTGCGGACGTTCATGCGGCGCACCAGCGCCAGCGACGATCCGGCGGCCGAGCTGTTGGCCCTGATGCGCACCGCCCCGGGGACCACGCCGTCGCTCGTGGCCTTCGCCGAGCCCAACGGTTCGGCTCCCGTCTACACCGACGGCATGCGGACGGCGGCGAGCGAGCGACTGCCCGGCGCGCTGCGACCCTCGCAGATCGTGGTGGTCGACGAGCTGCCCCGAACCCCCAACGGCAAGCTCGACCGGGCCGCCGTGGCCAGCCTGCCGGTCACCCCACCGCCGGTGGTGGCCATCGAGACCGGGCTCACCTCCCGGGGCTCGGCCACCGACCGGATGGCCAACCTGTTCGCCCAGGTGCTGCGCCTGGGGGGGCCGGCCCGGCCCGATCAGTCGTTCTTCGACCTCGGCGGTCACTCGCTGTCGGCGATGGAGCTGCTCAGCGAGGTGGAGGCCAGCTTCGGGCTCGACCTCACCGTCTCCACCCTCTACGACCACCCGACCCCGGGGCAGCTGGCCGTCCTGGTCGACCGCCACGGCGACGATCTCGTCCAGAACACCTACCTGGTGTCGATCCAACCCGAGGGCGACAAGCCCCCGCTGTTCGGTATCCATGTGCTGGGGATCAACGCCGAGTTCTACCGCCCGCTGGCCGCCCTGCTCGGGCCCGACCAGCCGGTGTGGGGCCTCGGACTGCCCACCCGCACCCCCGATACGTCGGGGCCGACCGACGTGCGTGAGGTGGCGGGTCGCTACGTCGAGGAGCTGGAGCGCTGTGTGCCCACCGGCCCGGTGTCGCTGGCCGCGGTATCGCTCGGCAGCGTCGTCGCCTTCGAACTGGCCCGTCAGCTCCGTGAGCGCGGGCGGGAGGTGGCGCTGGTCGCCCTTTTCGACGCCGCCGGTCCCGACGCCTACCGCCTCGGCCTCACCTCGGCCCAGCGGCTGCGAACCCACGCCTCCGAGCTGGCCCGTCAGCCCAGCCGCTACCTCAACCGGGTGAGCGACAACGTCCGCGACCGAGCCCAGCGGAAGCTGCAGGTCCAGTCGATCAAGGTCCGGGAGCGCCTCGGCCTCTCGGTGTCGGACGAGCTGAAGATCCGCCAGTTCGTCGAGGACAACTGGACCTCCCAGCAGGCCTACGATTTCGCCCCCTACGACGGACCGATGGTCATCTACAAGGCGGGCGACGACCCGTTCAACCTCCACATGGTCAAGCACGGCATGGGCTGGGCCGACGTGGCGACCGGGCCGTTCAAGGTCACCGTCGTCGGCGGCGAGCACCTCTCGATGCTGGCCGACCCCCACGTGCCCGAATTGGCTCGGGAGCTGGAGGCCGATCTGGCCAGCTACGCCACCTCGACGGCGGGCGGCTCGTCCTCGGCGCGCACGGTGCCGGCCGGTCCGACCAACCTCACCGAGGTCGAGGCCGACATCATCCGCTCGGTCCACCGGGGATCGCTCGGGGCCGACATCGGTCGCCTCCTCGAACGCCGCACCGCCCTCGACGGCGAGGCCGGCGCCCTGGTCGATCAGGTCGCCGCCGTCACCGTCGACCTGGCCCGACTCGCCCGGACCACCGGCGCCCGGGCCCTGACCGCCCTCGGCGAGGCCGGCATCGACACCCGGGTCGATCCGGTGAGCGAGCACGTCGGCTTCGCCGTGGCCCGAGCCGCCGTCACCGTTGACGAGAGTCGCCCCCACGCCGCCGTGGCCGCCGAGCTGACCGAGGCTCTGACCGACGCCGGCTTCCTGTCCCAGCCCCGGGCCCACGACGTGAGCGGGGCCACCGGCCTCCAGTCGCTGTCGTTCATCACCGACGACGGCGCCTGCCGACTCGACGTCCGATGGAACGGCGCCGCCCCCCTCGCCGGCGCCTCGGCCGCCGACGGCCCGACCGCCGACGGGGAGGCCGATGATGGGGAGAGCGACAACCTGGGCCTCTTCCTCGGCACCCCGACCGGGATGATCGAACCCCTGCTGCGCGGCGTGGAGCCCCAGCCGGACGAACTGGTTGTCGACCTCGGATGCGGCGACGCCCGGGTCCTCGTCGAAGCGGTGCAACGCTTCGGCTGTCGGGGTCGCGGGGTGGAGACCGATCCCCGTCTGGTGGCCCGGGCCCGGGAGCGGGTGGCCGAAGCCGGTCTGGCCGACCGGATCGAGATCGTGGAGGGCGACGCCACCGAGGTCGCGGTCGACGACGCCGACATCATCTTCCTCTTCCTACCGGTCGAGGCGGCCGCCGGGCTCAGCACCGGCCTGATCGAGCAGCTCAAGCCCGGAGCCCGTCTCCTGGCTCACGAGCAGCTCGACGTCGACTGGCCGGTGGCGCCCGATCGGTCCAGCCTGGTCGTGGCCGACAACGTCACCGTCGCCCACACCTGGCGCCGCTGACGCGAGCACCGCTCTACGCGCTGCAGCCGGTGACCCGCAGCAGGGCGCCGGCCTCGGTCTGGACCGGCTCCGCCCCCCGACGGGTGGGGTCGACTGCGACCCAGGCCTCGACGGCGGCGGCGAGATCCTGCTGGTCGGCCGCCGAGTCGGTGATCAGATCGACCCGGATGCACGAGGCCGATCCGGCAAGCCACGACACGTATCGGTCGCCGCCCCAACCGTCGGCCGCCACCCGTCCCAGCCACTGGCGGACGACCAGCTCGCCCAGTCGGCCGTTCTCCAGCGGCTCGACGCCGGCGTCGATCGACGGGACCGGCACCACGATCTCCAGATCGTCCAGCCGATCGAGGCCGGGATGGAGGATCTCCTCGCTGCTGGTGGGTGGTGTGGTGAGGGCCTCGTCGACGGCGTCCTCGCCGCCGGCGGCCGCCAGGTCGGCGACGTAGGTGAGGCCGTCGACGTACGGTGAGGCCTGCAGCAGGCGGGCCACCTCGGGCAGCGAGGCGAAGATGGCCAGGTCGGCGTCGGAGATCGCCTCCCGCTCCTGCTGGGCGTACGCCGCCCGCTCCTCGGGATCCAACGAGGCGACCCACAGCTGATCGACACGGGAGGCGTTGCCCTCGACGACGGCGGTGAAGCCGTAGGCCTCCTCGTCGTCGCGGTGGTCGCGGGCGATGTCGAACCACTGGTCGTCGAAGGCGTGGGTCAGCTCGTGCACCAGCACGGCCTGGGCGTAGAGGTCGAGCTCGGTGCCCTGCACGACCAGCCGACCGTCGGCGGGGTCGTAGAAGCCGACGACGCCGACCGCCAGCAACGAGCGGAACACCTCGACGTAGGACTGGTCGGGGTCGAGCAGACCGAGCGCCTGCAACACCACGCCGTCGGTGGCGATCTCGTTCTGGACGGCGTCGAGCTCGGCCGCCAACTCGGCGTCGAGTTCGGCGTCGGTCAGCAGGGTGACGGTGGGGAACGTCTTGAACGACCGGCCCCGCACCTGCTCGACGAAGGCGGCGGCGTCGCAGATCACGGGGTCGGTGCCCTCGGGACAGGCGGTCGAGGACTCCTCCTCCCCCTCGGGGTCGCCCGTCGACTCCTCGCCCTCGGGGTCGGTGGTCGGGGGCACCGTCTCCTCGTCCTCGGCCGGCTCGTCGGCCTCGTCGTCGGGGGTGGTCGTGGACGTCCCGCCGGTGGTCGTCGTCGTCTCGTCCTCCGCCGCCACCTCGTCCGAGGAGGTCAGGCGGTCGAGCGCCGGCAGCCCGACGATGAGCAGAGCGAGGACGATCGCGGCGCCGAACACCGCCGCCACCGACAGCGTCGCCCCCTCGGGAAATCGCCGTACCGGCGACGGGAGGGGGCCCTCTGTGTTGTCATGAGGGGGTGTTGCAGTCATCAGGAGTGGGTCCGCCGGGCCAGACCTGCGGAGTCCCAAGATTAGAGGTTGAAACGGCGACCTGGGCGGCGGTCGGAACCGCTAGGTTGCCCCCAGTCCGACGGGAACGATCGGTGGAGGTGCCATGACCAGCAACAACCTTGGTGAACTCGGTGATCGGCTGCGACAGCTGGCCCGGGTACCAAGCCTGCTGATCGCCTGCGACTACGACGGGACGCTGGCCCCCCTCGTCGACGACCCGATGACCGCCGTCCCCCACCGCGACGCCGTCGCCGCCATGCGGGCGCTGGCCGAACAGGGCAACACCCACGTCGCGGTGGTGTCGGGGCGCAGCCTGCGCGACCTGGCCCTGTTGTCCCGCTTCCCCGAGGAGATCCGCCTGGTCGGCAGCCACGGCAGCGAGTTCGACCTCGGGTTCGCCTCCCAGCTGGCGCCGAATCTGGCGGCGCTGCGGACCGATCTGATCGCCGAAGTGCGTCAATTGGGGGAGAAGTACGGGGCCCGCATCGAGGAGAAGCCGACGGGGGTCACCTTCCACTTCCGGGGGATGGCGCCCGAGCAGCAGACGGCGGCCCGGGAGGAGCTGGTGCGGGGCCCGGCCGGTCGGGAGGGGGTGTTCACCCGCAACGGCCACGACATCGTGGAGATGGCCGTCATCAAGACCAACAAGGGCGCCGCCCTCGACCAGATCCGCCAGCAGGTCGGCGCCTCGGCCGTCGTCTTCTTCGGCGACGACGTGACCGACGAGGACGGATTCAGGACGCTCAAAGGCCCCGACGTCGGCATCCGGGTCGGCAACGGCCCGTCGGTGGCCCAGTACCGGGTGGCCAACCCCGACGTGGTGGCCCAGCTCCTGGCCCTGCTGGCCGAGTTCCGCAGCGAGTGGCTGCAGGGGGCCGGGCTGGTGGCCATCGAGGACCACTCGGTGCTCTCCGACCTGCGCACCGCCGCCATCGTCTCCCCCGCCGCCCGCATCACGTGGTTGTGCGCCCCCCGGATCGATTCCGCCGCCGTGTTCGCCGAGCTCCTCGGGGGCCCGGCCGCCGGTCACTTCTCCGTTGCCGACCCGGCCGGTCACCCGCCCCTGGGCCAGCACTACCGGACCAACAGCCTCCTCCTGGAGACCCGGTTCCCCGACTTCACCGTCACCGACTACTTCGACACCTCCAGCGGACGCACCCGCCGCCTGGCCGGCCGGTCGGACCTGATCCGCACCATCCAGGGCAGCGGGCGGGTGCGGATCGAGTTCGCTCCCCGCCTCGACTTCGGTCGCGTCCCCACCCGCCTCGAGCCCCGGGCCGACGGCATCGTGGTGAACGGCACCTCCGACCTGATGGTGCTGAGGGCGCCCGGCGTGACCTGGGAGCTGGAGGCCGACGGCGCCCACCAGACGGCGGTGGCCACCGTCGACGTGGCCGACGGGCAGCCCCTGGTCCTCGAACTGCGGGCGGGCACCGGGACCGTCCGTCCCGACTCCCGACCGGAGGCCGACCGCCGCTCCGACAGCGAGCGCTTCTGGTCGAACTGGGTGAACAAGCTCGAACTCCCCGATCTGGAGAAGGAGCAGGTGGCCCGCAGCGCCATCGTGCTCAAGTCGCTGTGTCACGGCCCGACCGGGGCCATCCTGGCCGCCGCCACCACCAGCCTCCCCGAGCACCTGGGCGGGGTCCGCAACTGGGACTACCGCTACTGCTGGCTCCGAGACGCCGCCCTCACCGCCACCGCCCTGGCCCGGCTCCACTCCCACGCCGAGGGCATGGCCTACCTCGACTGGGTGCTCGGCATCCTCGAGACCCGCTCCGACCCCGAACGGCTGGCCCCGCTCTACAACGTGACCGGCCGCCATCTGCCGCCCGAGGCGGAGATCAACGACCTTCCGGGCTACGCCGGCAGCCGCCCGGTCCGGGTGGGCAACGCCGCCGACGGCCAGGTCCAGCTCGACGTCTTCGGTCCGGTGGTCGATCTGGTCCACGTCCTGCTCAGCCAGGGTGAGGCGCTGTCGTCCGAGCATTGGCGGCTGGTGGAGAACATGGTGCTCGCCGTGTCCCGCCGGTGGCACGAGCCCGACCACGGCATCTGGGAGATCCGCAAGCCGCCCCGACATCACGTCTACTCCAAGGTGATGTGCTGGGTGACCGTCGACCGGGCCATCGCCATCGCCGACCAGTTCCTCGACCGGGAGCCGGAGGCCTGGGTCGAGCTGCGGGACAACATCGCAGCCGACGTGCTCGAACACGGGTGGAAGCCCGAGATCGGGGCCTTCACCGCCGCCTACGACGGCGACGACCTCGACTCCTCGGTGCTGGCCGTTGGCCTCTGGGGCCTGCTTCCCGCCGACGACGAACGGTTCGTGTCGACGGTGGCCACCCTCGACCGGGAGCTGCGCACCGGCCCGACCGTCTACCGCTATCTCGACGACGACGGCCTCCCGGGCCGGGAGGGTGGGTTCAACCTCATGACGTCGTGGCTGATCGACGCCATGGCCATGACCGGCCGCCGGGAGGACGCCGAGGCGCTGTTCAAGGAGCTGTGCTCCCTGGTGGGCACCACCGGCATCATGGCCGAGCAGTACGACCCGGAGAACGGCCGAGCCCTCGGCAACATCCCGCAGGCCTACAGCCACCTGGGGCTGATCAACAACGCCATCACCCTGTCGTCGTAGGGGTGTCGTCGGTCTAGGAGGCCGATCCGAGGTTGCGGGCGGCGTCGGTCGACGACGGCGGCAGCTCGCCCGAGCCCCGCACGATGAGCGGGGTCTCGAAGATCAGCTGGCGGGGTGGGCTGTCATCGCCGTCGATGCGGGCGAACAGCCGCTCGGCCGCTTCCCGTCCGAGCTGAAGCGGGTCCTGGGTGACGACGGTGATCGGCGGCCGCACGGCGGTGGCCAGGTCGACATCGTCGAACCCGGCCTGGGCCACCACGTGTTCGAGCTCGAGTTCGTGCAGCGCCCGGACCGCACCCAAGGTCACGATGTTCTGGGCCGTGAACAGCGCGGTCGGCAAGCTCGACTGACACAGCAGGTCGTAGGTGCGGGCGTACCACTCGTCGGTGTCGTAGGAGCCGGTCACGATGCGCGTGTCCGGCACGGCGATAGCCGCCGCCCCCATCACATCCCGGTAGCCGGCCAACCGTTGCGTGGCCGAGTAGACCTTGGCGTCGTCACCGAGGAAGGCGATGTCCCGGTGTCCGTGCGACAGCAGGTGCTCGGTCACCCGTCGGGCGCCGCCGTAGTGGTCGCTGCGCACGATGTCGGCGCTGACCGCCTCGGGTTCGAGGTCGAGGAACACCGTCGGCGTACCCCGCTCGATCTCCGCCCGCAGCGCCATCGGATCGGAACCGGAGTACACGATGATGAGGCCGTCGACCCGGCGCCGGATGAACTCCTCGATCAGCTGCCGCTCGCGCACCGCCGACCGGTCGGTGCTGGCGGCGAAGACCAGGCACTGGCGAGCGGAGGCCACGCCCTCGATGCCGCGCAACAGGCTGCCGAAGAACTGGTTGGACACGTCGACGAGGATGAAGCCGATCGTCGAGGACCGCTGCTCGCCCGACCGCAGCACCCGGGCCCGGTGGTCCAACTGATAGCCCAGGGCGGCGACCGCCTCATCGACGCGCCGGGCCATCTCCTCGCTGACGCCACCCTCGCCGTTTATGACCCGGGAGACGGTCTTGAAGCTGACGCCGGCGTGGCTGGCCACGTCTCGAATCGTCGGGCGTTTGGTACTGGAGGGTTCCGGATCCTCGGACGCGGGGGGTTCCGACTTGTTTGCCACACCCCGAGAATCCCGCAGCTTGACAACGTTGTCAAGAATGCGTACATTCTCGCCTGACAACGTTGTCAAGTTGACGGGTGTCACAGGAGAGACGCTCGCTTGGCAACTACCCGGACAGAATTGGGAGAGATGAAGTGAAGAACAAGGAAAGACTCACGTTGGGTCGTTTACTGGCCCTTCTCATGGCTCTCGCGCTCGTGGCGGCGGCCTGTGGTGATAGCGACGACGACACCGCCGCCGACGATGCGTCGAGCAGCGAGACGGCGTCCGACGCCTCGGCCTCAAGCGCCGAGGACGACTCCTCGGCCGGCGATGACGACGACGGCGACAGCGCCGACGCCGGGGGCGAGGTCGGCGTGTCCCTGATCCTCAAGAACACCAGCAACCCGTTCTTCGTCAACATGGCGGATCAGGCCCAGGCCGAAGCCGACGCCATCGGCGTGAGCCTCACCGTGGCCGCCGGCCAGGAGGACGGCGACACCCAGAGCCAGATCGACGCCATCGAGGCGGCCGTTGCCCGCGGCGACGCCGGCATCCTGATCACGCCCAGCGGTGACGCCGTGGTCCCGGCCCTCGAGGCCGCCCGGGAAGCCGGACTGCTGACGATCGCCCTCGACACGCCGCCGAACCCGGCCGACGCCGTCGACATCACCTTCGCCACCGACAACCAGCTGGCCGGTGAGCTGATCGGCCAATGGGCGGCCGGCAAGCTCGACGGTGAGAAGGCGACCATCGCCATGCTCGACCTGTTCGACGACAGCGTGGTCTCGGTCGACTACTTCCGTGACCAGGGCTTCCTGATCGGGATGGGCATCATCGACGAGGTCGACACCAGCGGCAACGGCAACGAGCCGCCCACCGGTGACTACAGCGGCGGTGAGTACGAGGTGGTCTGCCATGAGCCGACCAACGGCGCCGTCGACGGTGGCCGCACGGCGATGGAGACCTGCCTGGCCCAGAACCCCGACATCAACGTCGTGTACACCATCAACGAGCCTGCGGCTCAGGGCGCCTTCGACGCCCTCACCGCCGCCGGTTCCGCCGAGGGCGTCATCATCGTGTCGGTCGACGGCGGCTGCGACCCCGGCCTTCGCCTGGTGTCGGAGGGCGTGATCGGCGCCACCGCCCAGCAGTACCCGGGTCGCATGGCCACCCTCGGCATGGAGGCCATCAAGACCTTGGCCGACGGCGGCGAGGCGCCTGCGGTCTCCGAGGGTCTCGACTTCTTCAACACCGGTGTCGCCCTGGTCACCGATGAGGCCATCGACGGCGTCGACAGCATCTCGGTCGCCGAGGGCCAGGAAATCTGCTGGGGTTGAGCGTCTAGGACGACAGTCTCCGACTGAGGTGTCCTCGTGCGGGGGTGATCGAGTCTCCCTCGATCACCCCCGCACGTTTTCGTACTGACCGAGATCACGGGGGATCCAAATGACCGACACGCTCGCAGCGGGTACAGGCGACGATCTGTACCAGACGGCGGCCACGCCGCTTGAGCGCCTGCAACATCTTCTACACCGGTATCCGGTGATCAGCCCGATCGTCGTACTCATCGCGTCCTACGCGCTGTTCGCCCTCTTCAGCGAGGGACGCATGCAGCGCCCCGAGACGATCGGCATCATCCTGCAGCAGACGGCGGTGATGGCGACCCTCGCCATCGGGCAGACGCTGATCATCCTCACCGCCGGCATCGACCTGGCGGTCGGCACGGCGATGCTCTTCACCCACCTGGTGGTGGCCCAGACCGCCTCCCAGCAAGGGGTACCCGGCATCCTGGCCCTCCTCATCGGCGCTGCGGTGGCCATGCTGATCGGCCTCTTCCACGGCACGGTGGTCACCAGAATCGGGTTACCACCGTTCATCGTGACCCTGGGGACGTTCTACATCTACAACTCGCTGGCGCTGGTCTACAGCGACGCCCAGACGATCCCCAAAGAGGAGCTCGGCGGCGACGGATCGCTACTTCTCTGGACCGGCCGGGGGATCTCGATCGGATCGATGCGGATCACGACCGGCGTGCTCCTCGCCCTCGCCCTCTACGCCCTGTTCGCCTACATCCTGGCCAACACGGCCTGGGGTCGACACGTCTACGCCACCGGCGATGACCCGGAGGCTGCCCGCCTGGCCGGTATCAACGTCAACCGCGTGCTGGTCAGCGTCTACATGGTGGCGGGCCTCATCTACGCCGTCGGGGGCTGGGTGCAGCTGGGCCGGTCGCTCTCGGCCAGCGCCAACGCCGCCACCGACGTGAACCTGGAGACGATCACCGCGGTGGTGATCGGTGGCACCAGCCTCTTCGGCGGTCGAGGTCGCATCTGGGGCACGCTGGTCGGGGCCCTCATCGTGACCGTCTTCCGTATCGGGTTGAGCCTGGCCGGCGTCAACGTCTTCTACCAGAACTTCGCCATCGGGTCCCTGATCATCGTCGCCGTCGCCCTCGACCAGTGGATTCGGCGGGTGGCGAAATGACCGATGCCATCGACGATCGTCAACCGGTGCTCACGGCCCGGAACCTGGTCAAGCGCTTCGGCCGGGTGACGGCCCTCAGCGGTGCCGACCTCGATCTCTACCCCGGCGAGGTGCTGGCCGTGATCGGCGACAACGGCGCCGGCAAGTCATCCCTGATCAAGTGCCTGTCGGGGGCCATGATCCCCGACGAGGGGGCGATGACACTGGAGGGCCGGCCGCTCGAGCCGAAGCGCCCCCAGGATGCCCAGGCCGCCGGCATCGAGACCGTCTACCAGACGCTCGCCGTGGCCCCTGCGCTCGACATCGCCACCAACATGTTCCTCGGCCGCGAGCGGCGGCGGGCCGGGGTGCTCGGCTCGGTGTTCCGCATGGTCGACCGGGGCGGCATGCGCCGAGACGCCAAAGCGGCCCTCGACGATCTCGGCATCGGCACGTTGCAGGACATCACCCAGGCGGTCGAGACGCTGTCCGGAGGGCAGCGACAGGCCGTCGCCGTCGCCCGGGCCGCCGCCTTCGGTAGCAAGGTCGTCATCCTCGACGAGCCGACGGCGGCCCTCGGCGTGAAGGAGTCCGGCCAGGTCCTGCAGCTGGTCGACGATCTCCGTTCCCGCGGCATGCCGGTGATCTTGATCAGCCACAACATGCCCCACGTGTTCGAGGTGGCGGACCGGATCCACATCCAGCGACTGGGCCGACGGGTGGCCACCGTCACCCCGCGATCGCACTCGGCCAACGATGCGGTCGCCATCATGACCGGCGCCGCCGAGCCGGATGCCGCAGCCGTGATCTAGTGCGGGCGGCGGGCCTGCGGCGGTCGGGCCGACCCCGCTCCCCCTCCGTCCGCACCCGGTCGTCAGCCCCTTCGGGAACCGTCGGGGCGGCGACGGCGTTCTCCTGGCACGACGACCAGTAGGATTCACGCAGATCAGCGCAGAGGGAGCGGACGATGAGTGGCTACGGGAACGAACCGCCCTACCAGGGTGGACCGCAGGGTTACGGGCAGCAGCAGCCCGGATACGGGCAACAGCCGGGCTATGGGCAGCAGCAGCCGTACGGCTACGGCGGCCCTCGGTATCCGGAGGAGAGCCAGGCCGTCCTCGCCATCGTCCTCGGCGCTCTCGGCCTCCTGTTCTGCCAGATCCTGGCGCCGATCGCCTGGGTGATCGGCCGCCGCGAGCTGCAGGGCATCGACGCCGGTCAGCGCGATCCGAACAACCGCACCACGGCCCAGGTCGGGATGTGGCTCGGCATCATCGGCACGGCGCTGATCATCCTCGGCCTGCTCTTCATCGTGTTCTTCATCGTGTTGAGCATCGGGGTGGCCACAACGGGGGCCTGACCGTACTGCGGCCTCGCCCATCCACCGCTCTCAGACCGAGGCCTTCTCCAGCTCGTCGCTGGCCTGCTCCCACTCCTTGAGGAGCCGGGTGGCTTTGCGCTGGGCCTCCTCGTGCTGGTCGATGAGATCGTGCATGAGGTCGTTGTCGGCGTAGACCTCGGGGTCGGCCAGCCGGTGGGCCAGCTCGGAGGCCGTCTCCTCGGCCTTCATCGCCTGCCGTTCGAGCCGGTCGACCCGCTTGCGGAGATCCCGGGTGTCGCGGCTCTTCCTGTTGCGGACCTCGGCCTCCTGGCGACGCTGCGCCTTGCGACCGCCGCCGCCCCCGTTCGGTGAGCCGCCGGCCCGGGCCGCGCCCCCCTTCTTCGCTCCGCCCTTCCCGGCGGCGGCCGGCTTGGCCGACGACGTGCCGCCCGGCGAGGCGGCGCCGACGGCGGCGGCCGACGGGTTGAGCACCGCCTCGTCCACCTCCAGGTGGTGGGTGATCCGGCCGTGGCGCACCTCGATCAGCTGCTCGACGGTGTTGCGGATCAGGTAGCGGTCGTGGCTGACCAGGAGCACGGTTCCCGGGTAGGCCCGGAGGGCGTCCTCCAGCACATCGCAACTGGGCAGGTCGAGGTGGTTGGTCGGCTCGTCGAGGACCAGCAGGTTGACCGGATTGCACATCGTCTCGGCCAGGGCCAGGCGGGTCCGCTCGCCGCCGGACAGATCGCCGACGCGACGGTCGACGGCGTCGCCGGAGAACCCGAACGAGCCGAGAACGGTGCGCATGTTGCGGTTCTTCGGTTGGGCGCCGACGGACTTGCGAAACTCCTGCTCGACGGTCGACGACAGGTCGAGGGCGTCCACCTGGTGCTGGGCGAAGTAGGCGACGTCGACGTTGGCCCCCAGCTTGACCGTGCCCGCCATCGGTTCGAGCTGGCCGAGGATGGCCTTGAGCACCGTCGTCTTGCCTGCGCCGTTGGGGCCGATCAGGGCCAGCTTCTGCCCCCGCTCGATGGCCAGCTCCATGTCGGACACCACGGGGACGCCGTCGTAGCCGACGGTCGCCCCCTCCATCTCGACCACCAGGCGGGAGGAGCGGGGTGGGTCGGGAAAGGCGAACTTCAGCTTCAGATCGCGCTCGGCCGGCACCTCGATCCGGTCGAGCTTCTCCAGCGTCTTGATCCGCGATTGGACCTGCCGGGCCTTGGTCGCCTTGTAGCGGAACCGCTCGATGAAGCGCTCGACCCGGGCCACCTCCTTGGCCTGGCGGGCGGCGGTGGCCTCCAGGATGGCGAGACGCTCCTCCCGGGCCACCACGAACTCGGCGAAGCCGCCCACGTACTCGGTGGCGGTCTCCCAGGCGATCTCGATGCAGCGCTCGGCCACGGCGTCGATGAAGTCGCGGTCGTGCGATACGAACAGCACCGAACCGGGCCACGTCACCAGCTGCTGTTCGAGCCAGGCCACCGAGTCGACGTCGAGGTGGTTGGTCGGCTCGTCCATCACCAGCACGTCGGGCTGTTGCAGCAGGAGCCGGGCCAGCACGGCCCGCATCTGCCAGCCACCGGACATCTCCCTCAGCGGCCGGTCCATGTCGGCCGTGGTGAAGCCCAGGCCGCCCAGGATGCGTCGGGCCTCGGCCTCCAGCTGGTAACCGCCCATCGCCTCGTAGCGGCTCTGAGCCTCGCCGTAGGCGACCAGGGCGGCCTCGTGATCCGGGTGGTCGGGATCGGCCATCTTCGCTTCGAGGTCCCGCAGGGTGGCCTCGAGCTCGAGCACCTCGCCCGAACCCCGCTGGACCTCGTCGAGCACCGACCCGGTCCACGCCTCGGTCAGCTCCTGGGGCAGGTAGCCGATGCGGTAGTCGTTGGGCTTGGACACCTCACCGGCGTCGGCCTCCTGCAGGCCGACCACGATCTCGCAGATCGTGGTCTTTCCGACGCCGTTGCCCCCGATCAGCGCTATCCGTCGACCGGGGGACAGCCGAAAGGTGACGTTGCTGAACAACGTCCGAGCGCCATGGCTCTTGGTCAATCCCGACACGGTGAGCACCCATCGAGACTACCGACGCCTCCGTCGCTCAGCGCAGGAGATTCACCGCGACGGTCTCAGCGGAGGAGGTGTCGACCGGAGCCTGCGCCGGGGGGCTCGTCGGCCGGGAGGAGAAGTCGCCACCGGTCGAGGTGGACGGTGACGACGCCGTCGAGTCGGTCGGCGGGCACCGCGCCCCAGCGACGACTGTCGGTGCCCTCGTCGGGGTTGTCGCTGGACAGCATGGCCGAGCCGTCCTCGGCGAGGGACGACACCCGCTTGACCACGGCCACGCCGTCGAGGGGTGCCGGTCGGGCCGCCACCAGGGCGCCGACGGCGGGGGGCCGATCGGGATCGACCAGGACGTGGTCGCCGTGGGCCAGGGTGGGGCGCATCGACGGGCCCTGGACCCGCATGCGGGTCCGACGGCCCCGAGCCCACGCTCCCAGCTCCTGCAGGAGCGGGGTGACGTGGCTCGGGAGTCGGATCACGGGGCCCTGCCGATCGGGTCGGCCGTCGGGCCGGCCATCGAACCGCCGATCAGGCGGTGGCGAGCACCCAGGGCACCTCGCGGCCCTTGGTGGCCCAGAAGATGTTGTGGATCGCCTCGACCTGGGTCAGCAGGTCGTCGGCGGCCTCGATGCTGATCGACTGCTTGCAGGCCGAAGCGGCCTTCACCGCGTTCCAAAAGGTGTTCAGCAGGTCGGGGTAGGCCTCGAGGTGCACCGGCTTGAAGTAGTCGTTCTGCAGGATGTTGAGCTCGATCTTGACCAGCTCGGCCTGCTCCTCCTTGATCGTGACGAATCGGGAGTAGGTGTTGTGGGCGCCCTCGGACGACATGTCGAGGTCGAGCAGCTTCTGCGTCATGGCCTTGACCGACTCGGCGGCGATCCGGGCGCTGGCGGGGTCATAGACACCACACGGCCCATCGCAGTGCGCCGAGAGGACCGAGGCGGGCCGACGGCGATCGAGCAGGTTGAGCAGACGGGTGGTGACGGTCATGTGATCCTCCTGAGGGTTGTGGTGACCGATCCTGCGGCGACGGGCGCAGCCCGGACTCCGCAGAACTTACGACATCACGACGACGTGCGTCGGCATCGAGGCCGATTGTCGCAGCCAATTCGGCGTTTGCCCCCCTCCGTGGCGACCGAGGGGTGGGAATCGGCCGGATCAGTTGGCCAGGACGGCCACCAGCACCAGCACGGCGATGATCACGGCCAGCACCGCGACCCACAGCAGGGCCGAATTGCCGCCGGACCCGCCGGTGTCGGCGCCCTGGACCGGGCCGGGGGGTCGACCGTGGCTCTGGGCGCCGCCGACCGCACCCCGAAGGGGGCCGGCCGAACCGTGGAGGGGGCCGACGCCGTGCAGGGGGTTGGGGGCCTGACCGACCCCTCCGGGCCGGGCGACACCGGGCGGCGCCACCTGCGGGGGCGGCTGACCGGGGCCGACGACGGGTTGGGCCTTGGGCGGCGGCTCACCGGGGAACTGCACCCGCTCGGCCTTCTGGGGCCGCTGGCCGCCGAGGCCGGCGGCGGCGCCGGCCCGGTTGGGCGGCGTCATCGGGGGTGGAGCGATACCGGGCGAGGTGACGGGGCGGGCCTTCTGGGGTCGCTGCGAACCGGGCCCGCCGGGGCCGCCGGGGCGGCCGACGTCGGGCGGCGTGACCGGCTCGGCCTTGGCCGCCGGCGTGTTGACGACGCTGTCCGGGGTCTGGACCAGCTGGGGCCCGGGGAGGGGCCGGTCGGAGATGCGGGTCTGTCCGGCGACGAAGCCCATGCCGGCCTCGTCGTCGTCAACGCCGGCGGAACCGGCCGCCGCACTGTCGCCGTCGAGCTTGGCCGGGTCGAGGTCGGGACCGGGAATCATCTTGGCCGGGATCTGCCCGGTCTGCTCGATGGCGTCGATCTCCTCGAGGATGCCGCCGGCGGCGAAGGCGGCGCCGACAGCCACGGTGTGCTTGGGGTGGGTGTCGACCGCCACCGGCCGAGCCAACTGGGACGACACCATCTGGGCTACCAGCGGGATGCGGCTTGAGCCGCCGACGAGCAGGATCCGGGTCACGTCCTCCATGGCCAGATCGGCGGAGGCGATCGCCCGCTCCATGGCCCCGACCGTGTCGAGCAGCGAGGGCCGGATCAGCCCCTCGAACTCGGCCCGGGTGATCCGGACCTCGGTCTGCAGGCTGGGCAGCAGCACGGGGATGACGGCGTCGGTGTCCGACGACAGGGCCTCCTTGGCCTCCACGCAGTCCCGTCGCAGCCGGGCCACGGCGGCCAGCGCCGCCGGGTCGGCCGGATCGAGCTCGGTCAGGGCATCGCCCAGGCTGTTGCCGACGTGGGCGAAGACCGCGGCACTGAAGTCGATCCCGCCGAGACGCTCGATGCCCTCGGGCCGACCGATGATCTTGAACGACGCCGTCGTCCGCTCCAGGACGGCGGCGTCGAACGTGCCGCCCCCCAGGTCGTAGACGGCGATGATCTCGCCCTGGGCCACCCGCTCCTGGGCGGCGTAGGAGATGGCGGCCGCCTCGGGCTCGGTGATGAAGTCGAGGACGTCGGGATCGATGCCGGCCAGGCGGGCGGCCTGACTCAGCAGGTCGATCTTGAACTCGCCCCAGTTGGCCGGTCGGGTGACGACGACCTTGTCCGGTCGGCCCCCCTCGCCCTCGGCCACCTTGTCGACGATGGCGCCGAGCAGCTTGGCCGTCAGCGATTCGGCCGAGTGGGGGGCGCCACCGACGATGATCGGGGTGCTGTCGCCCAGGCGACGCTTGAACTCGCGGACCACCCGCTCCGGCTCGCTGGCGGCCCGGCGCTCGGCGGCGTCACCGGTGAGGTAGGTGCCGTCCTCCCGGAGCAGCACCACCGACGGGATGCTCGGCGCCCGACCACCCAGCGTGGCGATCGCAGCCCGACCGTCACGATGGACCGCCGCCGCGCTGAATGTCGTTCCGACATCGACCCCAAGCTGATAGCTCACCAATACTCTCCCTCGCAGCTACCCATGCACCGCAGTTCGATTCTAGAGGCCCCGGACTTGGCCCGTCTCCTGGATGAGTCGGCCGGCACCGGCCTGATACCGGCTTCCTCAGCTGAAGCGATCAGTACCCGGCGTCGACGTCGACCACGCCGGCGAGCGGCTCACCGGCGATGAAGGCGGCCACGTTGGCCTCGATGTGGGCGGCCAGCAGGGGAACGCCCATCTCCGGGGTGTTGCCGATGTGGGGGGTGATCAACACGTTGGGCACCGCCCACAGTGGGTGGTCGTCCGGCAGCGGCTCGGGTTCGGTCACGTCGAGCACGGCGCCGCCGATCCGGCCCTCGGTGGTGGCGGCGAGGAGGGCGTCGTTGTCGACGTGCCCACCCCGGGCCACGTTGACGAGCCAGGCGTGGGGAGCCATGGCCGCCAGCTCCGCCGCCCCGAAGAAGCCGTGGTTCTCCGGGGTCAGGGCCAGGGCCAGGACGACCAGGTCGGCCCCACCCAGCACGTCGAGCCGGTCGGCCATGGCCACGGTGCGATCGGCCCCGGGCAGCGGATCGGGTCGGCGTCGGACGACCGTGGTGGTGCACTCGAAGGGTGCCAGCAGCTTGAGCAGCTCCTCGGTGATGCCTCCGGCGCCGAAGATCACCACGTCGCCGTCGAGCAGGTTCTCCCCCACCGGCGCACTCCACGTGGTGGCGCGTGCGTAGCCGACGAAACCCCGCAGACCGGCCAGGGCCGAGGTCAGCACGTGCTCGGCCACCGGGCGGGCGTACACGCCGCGGGCGCACGTCCACGTGCGGTCGTGATCGAGGTGGGGCACGTAGGGCTCGATCCCCGCGAACGGCAGCGCCACCCACCGGATGCCCGGTCCCTTGGCGATGGTGGCGGCCAGATCGGCCGGGTCGGCGTGGGCGTCGGCCCACACCAGAGCGTCGGCCTCGGTCGGGACCGCCACCTCTCCCCCGGCGGCGACGACGGCCGCCTCCAGCGACTCGTAGCGGCCGGTCTTGGGCTCGACGGCGATCCGGCTCCCGCCGCCCCCGGATCCGGTGCTCACCGGACGCTGTCGAGGGCCCGGCCCAGGTCGGCCAGGAGGTCGGCGGTGTCCTCGATGCCGATCGACAGGCGCACGAGGTCGTCCGGCACCTCGAGGGGCGAGCCGGCGGCCGAGGCGTGGGTCATGACGCCGGGATGCTCGATCAGCGACTCCACCGCCCCCAGTGACTCGGCCAGGGTGAACACCTCGGTCGACTCGATGATCCGGGTGGCCTTGTCACGGCTGCCGACCCGGAAGCTGACCATGCCCCCGTAGCCGCGCATCTGCTTCTTGGCCGCGGCGTGGCCGGGGTGGCCGGGCAGGCCCGGGTAGAGCACACCGGACACCGCCGGGTGCGACTGGAGCAGGTCGACGACGGCCGCCGCGTTCTGGTTGTGGCGGTCCATCCGCAGGGCGAGGGTCTTCACCCCGCGCAGGGTGAGGTAGCAGTCCCAAGGGGCGGGGACGGCGCCAACGGCGTTCTGGATGAAGGTCAGGTGGTCGTGCACCTCGCCGTCGTCGGTGGCGACGAAGCCGCCGACGACGTCGGAGTGGCCGCCGATGTACTTGGTGGTCGAGTGGACGACCAGGTCGGCCCCGTGCTCCAGCGGACGCTGCAGGTAGGGGGTGGCGAAGGTGTTGTCGACGACCAGACGGGCCCCGGCCCGAGCGGCGACGGCGGCTACGGCCTCGATGTCGACCACGGTGAGGAGCGGGTTGGTCGGCGTCTCGACCCACACCAGCTTGGTCGCCTCGGGCCAGTCGTCGCCGACGGTGGCCGGGTCGGACAGATCGTGGGCCGACCAGGTGATGCCGAGCGGGGCGAACACCTTGGAGATCAGGCGGAAGGTGCCGCCGTAGGCGTCGTTCCCCATGACGATGTGGTCGCCGGGCACGAGTAGGCGAAGGATGGCGTCCTCGGCGGCCAGGCCACTGGCGAAGGACACGCCGTGGGCCGCACCCTCCAGGGCGGCCAGCGCCGTCTGCAGGGCGGTGCGGGTGGGGTTGCCGGTGCGGGCGTACTCGTAGCCCGTGTGCTTGCCCACCTCGGGCTGGGCGAAGGTGGAGGTCTGGAACACCGGGACGGTGACCGCCCCGGTGATCGGCTCCGGATCCTGGCCGACGTGGATCGCCTTGGTGGCGAAGCCCCAACCGTCGGCGGGGTTCCCGGCGGCCGGATCCTGGTTGACGTCGTTGTCGTGTGGTTCGGTCATCGTGTAGCTCCTACGCCTCGACCGAGTCGAGACCGCGTTCTTGTTCCTGGGAGAGAAAGGCCAGCAGGTCGGCCCGGGCCACCACCGTGCGGGGGCGGCCGCCGTCCAACACCAGCAGGGCGGGGGCGAGGTCGAGCAGGCGGACGGCCAGATCGACCGTCTGCCCGATGCCGATGGTCGGCATCTTGGGGCTCATCACGTCGGCCACCGAGCCGTCGAGGACCGTCGGGTCGCCGAAGGCGGCCTCCATGATGCGAAGCTCGTCGATCGAGCCCATCACCTCGGCTGCGGCCAGCGGCATCTCGCCCTTGGCCACCGGCAGCTGGGACACGTCATGGGTGTGCATGAGCTCGACGACGCCCCGCACCTGGTCCTCGGGTTGGACGTAGAGCAGCGGCGGGATGTCGTCCTCCTTGGCCGCCAGCACGTCGGCCACCACCGGTCCGTCGGAGGACAGGAAGCCGTAGCCCGCCATCCATTCGTCGTTGAAGACCCGGCTCAGGTAGCCGCGTCCCGAATCGGGGATGAGGACCACCACCAGGTCGTCGGGGCCGAGCTCGGCCGCCAGCTCGAGACCGGCGGCGACCGCCGTGCCTCCGGAGCCACCGATGTGGATGCCCTCGGCCTCGGTCACCCGGCGGGCGGTGAGGAACGAGTTGCGATCGGACACGGCGATCACCCGGTCGACGACCTCGGCGTCGTAGGTGGTCGGCCAGAAATCCTCGCCGACGCCTTCGACCAGATAGGGACGGCCGGAGCCACCCGAGTACACCGAACCCTCGGGGTCGGCGGCCACGATCTGGACCTGCGGGGCCACCGACTTCAGGTACTGGCCGACGCCGGACAGGGTGCCGCCGGTACCGGCCCCGGCGACGAAGTGCGTGATCCTGCCGTCGGTCTGACGCCAGATCTCCGGGCCGGTGGTGGCCACGTGGGCCGCCGGGTTGGAGGGGTTGCCGTACTGGTTGGGGCGGAAGGCGCCCGGGATCTCGCGCGACAGACGGTCGGCGGTCGAGTAGTAGGAGGCCGGATCCTCGGGCTCGACGGCACCGGGGCAGACCACCACCTCGGCGCCGTAGGACCGCAGCAGGTCGACCTTCTCCGGGGCGACCTTGTCGGTCACGACGAACACGCAGCCGTAGCCCCGCTGGGCGGCCACGATGGCCAACCCGACCCCGGTGTTGCCCGATGTGGGCTCGACGATGGTGCCGCCCGGCTTGAGCAGGCCGTCGCGCTCGGCGTCGTCGATCATCTGGAGGGCGGGGCGGTCCTTGGCGCTGCCACCGGGGTTCGTCGTCTCGAGCTTGAGGACGACCGGACAGCTCAGCTCGCCGGTCACCTTGCGCAGTCGGACCATCGGCGTGTTGCCGATCAGTTCGAGCACCGAATCCGCGATCTCCATGGGACGTCCTTCCGGGGGTCCGGGTACCACACCCGACCCCAGCAAACCCCTTGCAGGCTACAAGCCTTCCGGAGCGGCAGGGCCGTACGTCACCCCGGCGGTAACGCCGTCGTCATGCGGGCCACAAGGCCGCGGCTGGGGCCTACTCGACCGACAGGGACAGCGCCTGGCCGGCGGCCGGCGCCGGCGCGGCGGCCAGGGCCTGGGCCCCGAGCTCGACGGAGTCGGCGATGCGATGGCCCCACCGGCCCTCGTCCAACCACAGCATCATGGTGCGCCGCTCCGGCTTGCGAACCCCGACCACCTTGCCGCTGTGGTCGATCAGCTGCCGGATCGGGTGGTCGACCGTCACGTTCACCGTCGACTGATCCTCCAGGGCCACCACCTGCAGATCGCGCAGCTGCGGGCTGCGGCCCGTGATCCGCAGCCCGGCCTGGGCGAGGTTGCGATGGTGATCGACGGCGTTGCGGAACAGCGGGGTGTTGGGAACGAACACGTCCTCCATGTTGGCCACCCCGGGATCGGCCTGGAACTGGAACTCGGTGAGCAGGAGCGACGACACCGCGGCGTGGAGGCGGGCGTGGTCGTCCTGGGCCACCCCGACGCCGGCCAGCGATCGCAGGGCGTCGCGCACCGTCCTGATGGCGGCGGCGTTGACCGCCCGGGCGCCGAGCACGGCCGGCCGGAGCAGCCAGAAGCCGACGATCAGCTCGACCAGAAGGGCCAGCGCCAGCAGTACGCCGAAGCGGGACAGCGGCCCCACCCCGGTGCCGACGAGGCCGAGGCCGGCGATGGCCAGACCGGCCAGGGCCACCGCCGCGGGCCAGCCCTCGATGTCGAGGGCGTTCGACAACGGATCCTCGCTGGAGGAGGCCGGCCCCCGCAGGAGCTGACGGAGCACACCGAACTCGAAGAGGCTCGAGCCGACGGCGACCACCATCACGACGGTCAGCAGCTCGGGGCCGGACACCGCCCCGACGACCAAGTGGTAGAGGCCGACGAGGGCCATGGCGTCGAGCAGGCGGAGGGCGGCCACGATGGCGGCCAGCGTCCAATCGCCGGTCAGGCCGAACACGGCGACCCCGGCGACCAGGGTGAGGGTGATGATCGTGACCCACACGACCGAACGGTCCCGTTCCCCTGCCACTCCGGCCTCGACGGGCACGCCCGACAGCTCGGCCTCGACCGGCCCCTCGACGGCCCGGATGCCATCGACCAGATCGACGGCGGCGTCGCTGCGTCCCGAGACCAGCGGCACGACCAGGGCGTGGGTCGGGGCCTCGTCGCCGTCGACCAGATCGCTGAGGGGACCGAGCACCGACGTCTCGAGTTCGACGGTCTCCCCCGCCACCGTGCGGTTCACCGTGGTGTCGACCCGTCCGACGTTCGGCAGCTCCGACACCCGCTGGAGCCAGGCGGCCTTGGCCAGCTGGTCGGTGCCGGCCGGGAAGCGGGCCAGGACGGCGACGGTGGGATCGCCGCCACCGGCGTCGAGGCGCTCCTGCACGGCGACCACCGCCTCGTCGGTCCGGTCGGCGGCGTCGACCAGGTTCGGCGCCGTCTCCGAGCTGATGGCGACCAGGGCGAGGAACCCGAAGACGAACCCGAAGGCCAGGATGACGGCGATCGGGAAGTCGCGACCGTTTGGCCGGGTGCCGAACACCGTGCGCGCCGCCTCTCGGCGCTCGTCGAAGACCGGCGGCACCGCCCGTCGACCGGAACCCTCCAGGGCGGCAAGGCCCGTCGCCACGACGGCCAGGGTGAGCAACACGGCGACCAGGGCGCCGAGGAAGGCCGGGGCTGCCACCGAGCGCCCGGGCCCGACGATCTGCAGGAAGGCGGCCGCCACCACGAGGGAGACGCCGGCCATCACCAGCTCCATGCCGAGGGAGGCGATCGAGCGCCGGATCATGTCGGCGAGGTCCTCGCCGTCGGGGGCGGCGAACCAGTCGAGCAGGCGGAGGGCCAGGTAGGCGGCGACGAGCAGACCGGACAGCACCGCCACCAGCGAGGTGGTGATCATCGAACCGTCGAAGCCGACCGCACCCGAGGAGCCGACGGCGGAGGCCACCAGCCCGGACACCACCAGGGACAGGCCGATCAGCGCGCCGTGGGCGGGGCGGATGAGCCAGGCGACGAGGCCGCCGATCACCACCGCCATCAGCAGGGTGACGGTGACCAGGGTGCGCCCGATACGGGACTGGAGGGCGGCGTCGTCGGCCAGGCGACCACCGATGGCGATCCGCTCGGCCGCCTCGTGGTCATCGACGAAGGCGGTCACCGCCCGCAGGCCTGCCTCCTCGCGGCCCTCGGCCAGGCCGAGCAGCAGATTGGGGGCCGGGGAGGCGGTGCCGTCCTCGACCACCCATTCGATCGGGGCCAGGCGGGACAGCCCGTCGGCCACCGACCGCAGCTCGGCCTCGGCGTCGCTTCCGGTGGCGATCTGCACCACGAGATCGGGCACCAGCCGTTCATCGGCGACGACCGGGACGATCTCCTCGTCGGTTTCGCCCGTCTGGGCGAACGCCAACGACGGAGCCAGCAACACGCCCAGCAGACCGACGACCAAAATCACTATCGCCCATGGTCCGCGAATCAACGAAGAGGGTGAACGACGCACCAACCAAACCCCGATTTCGACGGAATGCCCGGGGGGAACGATAGCGCAAGCCCGGGACCGACCGCAGCAGGGGTGTGTCGCCGCGATCGGAACGCAATACAGACCAGTCCGGCATGACGATCCGGTCACGGTCGGCGCATGGAGCAGAACGCAGCTCGACCGATCGACACCCCACAGCATCATTCCGGGCGCTCGGACACCAACAGCAGCGAAGTTCGGTGACGAACGGGGGTCCGGGCGGACGACAGCCGGCGGGCCGGGCACTTGGACCGAGGTGTTTTGAGGCTCGCGACACCGGGCCCTACCGTGACCGCCATGACCCTCGATCCTCGAACCCCCGTGATCGTCGGCGTGGCCCAGGTGTGCCAGCGCCCCGACGACGTGGCCACCGCCGTCGAGGCCGTGGCCCTCATGGAGCAGACGGTGCGGGAGGCGGCCGATGACGCCGGCGCTCCCGGCCTACTCCCCCGGCTCGACTACGTGGGCGTCATCGCCGGCGCCTGGAGCTACAGCGACCCGGCCCGCATCGTGGCCGACGCCATCGGTTCACCCGAGGCCACCACGGCGTTGTCGACCAACGGGGGCAACACCCCGCAGTCCTATGTCAACGCCGTCGCCACCCGGATCGCCGCCGGCGAGCTCGACCGGGCCGCCATCGTTGGGGCGGAGACGATCTGGAGCCGCCGCCGCAAGAAGCGGGCCGGTATCGAGCCGACGAAGACCGTCCAGCGCGACGTGGAGCCCGACGAGCTCTTCGGGGCCGACGTGCCGATGCAGACCGACTTCGAGCAGTCGAGGGGCATGGTGATGCCGATCAACTTCTACCCGCTGTTCGATTCGGCCATCCGGGCCGCTCGAGGGGAGTCGATCGACCAGCATCGGGATCGACTGGCTGAGCTGTGGTCCCGCTTCAACCGGGTGGCGATGGCCAACCCGTACTCGTGGTCGCAAACCGCGATGACGGCGGCCGAGATCCGGGAGTCGTCCCCGTCGAACCGGATGGTCGGCTTTCCCTACACCAAGGCCATGAACTCCAACTGGGACCTCGACCAGGCGGCGGCCCTGCTGCTGTGCTCGGTCGGCGCCGCCGAGGCGGCCGGCGTACCGAGGGATCGATGGGTGTTCCCCCTGGCCGGCACCGACGCCCACGACACCTACACCGTCTCGGAGCGGCGCGACCTGCACTCCTCCCCCGCCATCGCCGTCGCCGGTCGCCGGCTGTTCGAGCTGGCCGGGACGGGGGCCGACGACGTTGCCCACATCGACCTCTACTCCTGCTTTCCCTCGGCGGTGCAGGTGGGGGCGGCCGAGCTGGGCTTCGACGAGAGCCGTCAGCTCACCCAGACCGGCGGCCTGACCTTCGCCGGCGGGCCGCTCAACAACTACGTCACCCACTCGATCGCCACCATGGTCGACGTGCTCCGGGCCGACCCGGGCACGGTGGGCCTGGTCAGCGCCAACGGCGGCTTCCTGACCAAGCACGCCATCGGCCTCTACGCCACCGAGCCGGGGGCCACGCCGTTCCGGGCCGAGGATGTGCAGGAGGAGGTCGATCGGGTCCCGCCCACCCCGGTCGACGCCGACCACTGCGGCGAGGTGGCCGTCGAGGCCTACACCGTCATGCACGACGCCGAGGGGCCGGAGACCGGCCTGTGCGCCCTGCGCACCCCCGGCGGGGCACGCACCTGGGGGCGGGTACCGGATCGGGCGGCGGCGGCCGAGATGCTGGCCACCGAGCTGGTCGGTGCCACCGGTGACCTCGCCCCCGACGGTGTCCTGTCCCTCCGGTGATCGCCGTGCCGCCGTCGGCCCGGATTCCGCATGGACAGCGGGCGAACACCAACTCGACCCTGGGCGTCCAAACCGGGGATGCCCCCGCCGCGGCCTAGGGTTGTGGGTATGTCCTCCCAGTCCGGAACCGCTGATCTCGTCGTCGTTGCCAATCGACTTCCGGTTCGGCGAGTGGTCGAGGACGATGTGGTCTCGTGGCAAACCAGCCCCGGTGGCCTGGTCTCGGCGCTGCGCCCGTCGCGGGCCGAGACCGACGCCCTGGCCTGGGTGGGCTGGGCCGGCGATCTCGACGGCGACGAGGATCAGCTCCCCCCGCCCGAGGTCGACGGCATCAAGTTGGCCGCGGTCCCGCTGTCGACCCGCGACAAGGGGCTGCACTACGACGGCATGTCCAACGGGACGCTGTGGCCGCTGTATCACGACAAGGTGGCTCCGGCCGCCTTCCACCGGAGCTGGTACGACGGGTACCGCCGGGTCAACGAGAACTTCGCCGAGGTTGCGGCCGAGATGGTGCGGGAGGGCGGCACCGTCTGGGTCCACGACTACCAGCTCCAGTTGGTGCCGGAGCTGCTGCGGGAGCGGCGGCCCGACGTCACCATCGGTTTCTTCCTCCACATCCCGTTCCCGCCCGAGGAGCTGTTCAGCCAACTGCCGTGGCGGAAGTCGCTGGCCCGAGGCATCCTCGGCTCCGATCTCGTCGGCTTTCAGACCCCCGACGGGGTGGCGAACTTCATCCGGGTCTGCGTGGCCCGGGGTATCGCCGAGCGCGACGGCTCGAACGCCGTGCTCACCGATGACCGTCGGGTGAGGGTCGGCTCGTTCCCGATCGGGATCGACTACGACCGTTTCGAGGACGCCGCCCGCGACCACGACGTGACCAACGCCAGCCGGGATCTCCGGGCCCAGCTGGGCCAACCCCACGTCGTCCTCCTCGGCGTCGACCGGCTCGACTACACCAAGGGCATCGACGTCCGCCTCCGGGCGTTCAAGGAGCTGCTGGCCGACGGCCGCCTCCACGCCTCGCAGGTGTCGATGGTGCAGGTGGCCGAGCCCAGCAGGGACGACGTCGACGCCTACATCGAGCTCCGGGCCCGGGTCGAGCAGCTCGTCGGCGAGATCAACGGCGACTACGGCCGGGTCGGTTTCCCCGTCATCCACTACATCCATCAGACGCAGACCTTCGAGGAGCTGCTGTCGATGTACCGGGCGGCCGACGTCATGCTCGTCACCCCGTTCCGCGACGGGATGAACCTGGTGGCCAAGGAGTACGTGGCCGCCCGCTACGACGACACCGGCACGCTCGTGCTGTCCGAGTTCGCCGGGGCCGCCCACCACCTGCAGAGCGCCCTGTTGGTCAACCCCCACGACATCACCGGGGTGAAGAACGCCATCGTCGCCGCCGTCGAGATGGACCCGGCCGAGGTGCGAGAGCGCATGGTCGACATGCGCAAAGCGGTGCAGGAGACGACGGCCAGCGCCTGGGCCGAGGGCTTCCTGGCCGCCCTGGCCGACTGCACGAAGGCCTGAGCGCAGGGGTGGGCGACATCGTGCGGGGCCGGGGGGTCCGCCGTCGGCTGCGGAGGCTGGCGGGTGAGGGGGCCCGCTGGGCGTCGGCCCGCTGGAACGATCTGGCCGCCGCCGACGAGACCAGCCGCCTGGCCCGTGGCTTCGGCCGTTTCGGGGCCGGGACGGTCATCATCCACCCTCGGGGCGCGGTCTACGGCGAGTCCTACATCCACCTGGGGGCCGACACGCTCGTCGGGCCCCACGTGACGCTCTCGGTGGGCATGCTGCCCGATCAGCAGATGGTGACCGACCCGGTGATCCGCATCGGCGACGGCTGCCTGCTGGGCCGGGGAACGTCCGTGGTCGGGCACTACGAGATCGTGATCGGCGACGACGTCTTCACCGGCATGAACGTCTACATCACCGACCAGAACCACACCTACACCGATCCCGAGGTACCGGTCGGGCGGCAGCCGCCCTCGGAGTCGCCGGTCCACATCGGCGACGGCACCTGGATCGGCTCCGGGGCCGTGATCCTGCCCGGAGCCCGGATCGGGCGTCAGGTGGTGGTGGCGGCCAACGCCGTCGTGCGGGGCACGGTGCCGGACCACTGCGTGGTCGCCGGCGTCCCGGCCCGCATCGTTCGACGGCGGGTGGGCGACGAGGGCGCCGGCGCCGGTCCCGACGGCGATGGGGCCGCATCGGCGTGGCCCCGGGTCACCGATCTCCGCCATCCGGCCCCGACGACCGCGCCGACCCCGCCCGCTGCGTCGACCCCGACGACCGGGGCCGACGCCGACGACCGCCTCTGACACCGACAGCGACCGACGGCGCTGGCCGACAACGCTGATGCCGAGGGCCGACGCCGCTGGAGCCGAGGGCCGACGGCGGGGCGGGGGGGGACGGCCGAGACGGGCCGAGGGCTCAGGCCCTGAGCCGGTCGAGCACGCTGAAGTAGTCGGGGAAGGTCTTGGCCACGCAACCGGGATCGGCGATGGCGATCCCCGGGTGGCGCAGGCCGAGCAGGGCGAAGCTCATGGCCATCCGATGGTCGTCGTAGGTCTCGACCACGCCCGACTGGGGGCGGCCGGGCTTGACGGTGAACCCGTCGTCGTCGAGTGAGGCCTCGATCCCCCGCCGCTGAAGCTCGGTGACCACCGCCGTGACGCGGTCGGTCTCCTTGTGGCGGATGAAGCCGATGCCGGTGACCCGGGTCGGCGTTTCGGCGAAGGTGGCGACGATGGCCAAGGTCTGGGCCGCATCGGACATGTCGGCCATGTCGACGTCGATGCCCTGCAGGGCCTGGGGGCCGACCACCTCGGTCCAATCGGGCCCCTGGCTCACCGTGGCCCCCATCTGTTGCAGCAGACCGACGAAGCCCAGGTCGCCCTGGACGGTGTCGGTGCCGAGGCCCGTGATCCGGACCCGCCCACCGGTGATGGCGGCGGCGGCGAAGAAATAGGTGGCGGCCGAGGCGTCGGGCTCGATGGCGATGTCGGTGGCCCGATAGCGGGCCGAGGGCACGAGGAAGCGGCTGCCGTCGAGGCCGACGTGCACGCCGAAGTCGGCCATGGTGGCCAGCGTGAGCTCCACGTAGGGCCGGGACACCAGCTCGCCCCCGGCGACCTCGATCGTCAACACCGGTGCACCGTCGGCACCGGAGGCGGGCCGGGCGCCGTCGTCGGCCGTGGTGGCCAGCGGGGCCGACATCAGAAGCCCGGACAGGAACTGGCTGGAGGCGTTGCCCGGGACCACGACGTGGCCGCCCGACATGCGGGGCCCCTCGACCCGCAGCGGCAGCGACTCGCCGACGACGGTGGTGCCGAGCCGGCGGATGGCGTCGACCAGGGGCCCCACCGGGCGGGCCCGCAGCTGGGGGTGGCCGTCGATCAGGTAGGGGCCGGGCCCGAGGGCGAGGAGGGCGAGCAGGAACCGGCCGGTGGTGCCGGACTGGACGACATCGAGCTCGGCCGGGCCCGCCGGGACGTCACCCCCGCAGCCGGTCACCTCGACCGACGCCCCCTCGGGATCGGTGGCGAGATCGAGGCCGAGCGCGTTGAGCGAGTTCATCATGGCCCAGGTGTCGTCGGCGAAGAGGACGCCGTCGAGTCGGGACCGTCCCTCGGCCAACGCGGCGCAGATCAACGCCCGGTTGGTGTGGCTCTTGGAACCCGGAACGGTGATCGTGGCGTCGGGTGCCGCCGCCAGGGGCTCGACCATGAGGGGGGTTGGGGTCATGGCCAAACCCTACGGGACATCAGCATCGAGCAGGCTGCGGGCCCGTTCCACGTCGGCGGAACGCACCACCACTCCGAACCGGGTGCCGGTGACGCCGTCGGATCGACCATCGGGCGGCGGGCGCTCGTCGATCGACAGGACCCGGATCCCGGCCTGATCGAGGGTGGCGGCGACACTGAGGGCCTCGGCCCGGGTGTCGCCACCGGGCAGGCGCTCGAAGGAGACCGGCCCCATCTCGGCCCTAGTGGCCGTCGACCACCAGCAGACCGTCGCCGGTGTCGGTGTCGTCGGCGTCGTCGGTGTCGGCGTCGGGGGCGGCGTCGCCACCGTCATCGGCACCCTGGCCGGCCTCAGCGACGTCGGCACCAGCGTCGTTGCTGTCGGCGGCTTCGGCGACCTCGCCGTCGTTGTCGTCCGCCCCGTCGGGGTCGAGGTCGTCCGGGCCGACATCGGCCTCGTCGACGACCTCGCCATCAGGGGCTTCAGCGCCGTCGTCGTTCACGGCTTCGGCACCGTCGCCGGCATCGTCGGTGAGCCCGGCATCATCGTCGCCGTCGGCCCCGTCGCTGAGCCCGGCGTCATCGCCGTCGTCGGCATCGTCGGTAAGCCCGGCATCGTCGTCGCCGGCCTCGTCGGTGAGCTCGGCGTCTTCGCCGTCGGCCCCGTCGCTGAGCCCGGCGTCTTCGCCGTCGGCCCCGTCGCTGAGCCCGGCGTCTTCGCCGTCGGCCCCGTCGCTGAGCCCGGCATCATCGCCGTCGTCGGCCTCGTCGCTGAGCCCGGCATCATCGCCGTCGTCGGCCTCGTCGCTGAGCTCGGCGTCTTCGCCGTCGGCATCGTCGCTGAGCTCGGAGTCGTCGGTAACCTCGCCGTCGGCTGCGCCGTGATCCTCGCCGGCTCCGGGCTCGGCGGCGACGACGCCGTCGTCGAGGAACTCGGCCAGCACGTCGGCGGCCAGCACTTCGGCCGCCACCTGCTGCTCGTCGGGATCGATGCCGTGGTCGAGGTACTCCGCGGACTGGGCCGAGGCGTCGCCGATGCGGCCCGCCTCGAGCTGCAGGCGGATTTCCTGAATGGCCAGCCGGGCCTCGCGCAGCGACCGGTCTCGCACCGTGAGCTGCTCACCGGCGGCCAGCAGATCCGCTTCGAGCGACTCGATGCGTTCGGTGGCGTCGGCGAGGTCGGCCCGGGTCTGCTCCAGGTGCTCCGGGGTGCTGACGGCGAGTTCGTGCCGGAGGCGCCGGTTGGCCTCCCGGCCCTCGGCCCGCTCCTGCCGCAGATCGAGGATCGTCTGCTCGTACTGCTCGATCTGGGTGCGGTTGTTCAGACGTAGCTGTCGTCGGGCCAGCACGAAGATCGCGATGCAGGCCAGGAGCCCCACCACCATTCCGAGCACGAACGACGAGAGCGCTTGACTGTCCAGTTCCAACCAGAGACCTCCGGATCCGAGCCACGGGAGCGGCATCGGCTGTTGCTATCGGCCAACCGTCATTGAACACCATGGTTCGGCCGGGGAACCAGATCATCCTCACCCAGACGCGCTGGAGCCCGCCTACTCAGCGCGGTAAGCGGGATCCAACCCCGAACACTCGAAGCTTCCCACCTGCGGTCGAGATAGGACGTCGTTTGGTTCGGCCCCGTCGGCGTTCTGCGGTCCGGCGGCGTCATGCCAGGAAACATCCTTCAACATTGGAAGTCAAGGAAAATTACCCACACGGGTGGGTTTGCCCTGGTTGGAAGGGCCAAGTTTTTTCTGTAGTGAGCGACGTCCGACGGAGTACCGATCGGTAACAAAACCGGCGCCGACGACGTCGTCCGAACCTGGGGCCGATCGACCGTCGATGCGGGGTCGGCGATGTACGGTTCCTACGTCACGAGGAGGCTGCGATGGACACCGAAACCGTTCCCGAAGTGCTCGACTTCACCTGTCCCCGCTGTTCCCGGGCGGTCCAGGCCCGGTTCTACGGGCCCTGCGACGACTGCCGAGGCGTGCTCCGAGCCGAGCTGGCCGGCGACGGTCGCGACGTCCACACGCCGGATTACGAGCCGAAGATGAACGTCACACCGAACGCCGTGGCCACCAAGGACTGACCGCCCGGCGAGCCCACCCGGTGCGGCCGGCCCTCAGGCCGCTCCCGAGCGCTGGATCCAGTCCTCGATCAGCCATCCGGCGATCGACATGCCCCCTCGGGGCGCCGGCGGCAGGTCGTCGGGGGCGAACCAACCGGCCTCGACGATCTCGTCCTCCTGCAACCGAAGCTCCCCGGCGACGTACCGGGCGGTGAAGCCGACCATGAGGGAGTGGGGGAAGGGCCACGGCTGGGAACCGAAGTAGCGGATGCGGTCGACGGTGATGCCGACCTCCTCGGCCACCTCCCGGCGGACGCACTCCTCCAGTGACTCCCCCGGCTCGACGAAGCCGGCCAGGGCGCTGAAGAACCGTCCCGGGAACTGGGCGCCCCAGGCCAGCAGGGCCCGGCCGTCGTCCCGCTCGACCAGCATGATCACCGCCGGAGCCAGGCGGGGGTAGGCCAGGAGCCCACAGGCCGGGCAGAGCTTGGCCCGGTCGGTGGGATGGGGAATGGTGGCGACGCCACAGCGACCGCAGAACCGGTGATCCCGATCCCAGGCCTGGATCTGCACCGCACGCCCGGCCAGGGCCCAGTCGGTCTCCTCGATGGCGCCGAACGCCCGACGCAGGTCCAGCCACTGTCCCGCCTCCGGCGGCTCGGTGCCGGCGTCGACGGCCAGGGCCCACACCGGCGTACGGCCGTCGACACCGAGCAGGTGACGCTCGGCGCTCTCCAGCGGCGGCCGGGGCCCTTCGGGAACCTCACCATCGACGATCAGCAGTCGGGTGTCGCCGTCGATCACGAACCAACGGGCGGCGTTGTGGACCCGGGGTCGGCGGGCGCTGAGCTCGTTGGCGGTGACCAGGGGCGTGAACATGGGGGTCGACCCTAGAGCGACGGCGCCCCCGATTCGAGGCCATCGGGCGCACGCCATCGCCGGACGGCGCAGGACCGGAACCTAGGCTTTCGCCATTCCCCATATCGGCACCCTCAACGAGAGCTCGCTCCATGCCGCCCTCAAGGACCACCTGGCCCGACCGGGCGACGAGTTCGAGGTGCCGCTCGACGGCTTCGTCATCGACATCCGGCGGGGGGAGCAGCTGATCGAGATCCAGACGACGTCGTTCGCCTCGATGGGCCGCAAACTCGACCGGGTCCTGGCCGCCCATCCGGTGCTGATCGTCCACCCGATCGCCGTCGAGACCTACCTTCACAAGCCGGGGAGCAAACCGAGGCGTTCGCCGAAGCGGAGCGACATCTACGGGCTGTTCGACGAGCTGGTCTCGATGCCGACCCTCCTCGACCATCCGAACCTGGAGATAGAGGTCGTGCTGGTGGTGATCGACAAGCACCAGGAGGCCGACCCCAAGCTGCGTCGCAACAGGGGCGGCTGGCGGACGACCGACCGTCGGCTCCGGGAGATCCGGGAGCAGGTCAGACTGAGCACGGTCGACGATCTGGTGCGGTTCATTCCCGAGGGTCTGCCCGAGGTTTTCACCACCGCCGATCTGGCCCGGTTGGCCCCCACGAGCCGGGATCGGGCCCAGAAGATGGCGTACTGCCTGCGCGACACCGGACAGTTCACGCTGATCGACCGGAGCCGCAGCGGCTACCGGTATCGGCTGGCCCCGTCCGCCCGGGACCGAATGGCCCAGGAACAGGGGTAAAACCGCCGCTGGAGGCGGTCATGTTCCAATTGGTACAGATGGTCGACCGAGGGCCTTCGCCTTGGTAACGTTGTCCGGCGTTGTGCACCGTTCTCGTCGTTTCGGGGACGGTGCCGATGCGACGGACCCGGTTGCGGCCGGTTCGTGGGTGAACGCCGACCTGGTCGGCGGTTGGTGGGGCAAGGCGGAGGAGAGTTTGTGAGCGAACGGAGCGAATCGATGGCGGACCGGAGATTCGGTCTCGATCGTCTCAAGCTGAGCGATGGCGAGAACTCCGTCGACGTCACGATCGGCACCGAGCAGGCGTGGGACCGTACCCACCTCCGGCGTCTGCGTCAGTCGGGCGAGCTGCCCGGCATGGTTCCCGTGATCGACAGCGACCTGTCGGCCGACGGCAAGCCCTACGCCGTCACCCCCGAGATCAACGCCCCCACCCTCACCGACAAGCTGGCCGAAGGCGAGCTGTCGTGGACCGAGGGTGCCGGCATCACCGAAGCGGCCGCCCGCGCCACCCACGAGGCCCACCTCCGCAGCCTCTACCACGGCGCCCTGTGCCCCGATGACGTGTTCCTGGTCGACGGCGAGGTCGCCGTCGCCGGCATCGGTCTCGGCCATGGCGGTCACCCCTCCGACGAGTTCGCCCGCTGGGTCGCCCCCGAGGTGCGGGCCGGCGCCGCCCCCACCGAGCGCTCCGACGTCTACTCCCTGGGCAAGATCCTCGAGGAGTCGCTGGGCGAAGACCTGGAGAAGGCCCCCCGTTCGGTTCGCCGCCTGATCATGTGGTCGAACTCCGACACCCCCGAGGCCCGCCCGCCGTCGGCCATGGAGTTCGCCAGCATCCTGGCCGAGGGGCTGGGCGAGGAGCGGACCACCTACGGTCCCGCTTTCGTCTCGACCTCCGAGCTCACCGAGCTGGCCGCCTCGGCCGGTCCGGCCGTCGCCTCCCACGACGGCGACGACGATGACGATGAGGGCGGCTCGGGCGTGGGTGTGGCCGCTGCGGCCGCCGCCGGGGCTGCGGCCGCCGCTGCCGGCATTTCCTCGCTGGCCGACGACGGGTTCACCGTCTCCGACTCGGGCGGCGGCGGTTCGACGCCGAGCGGCTCGGGCGACGGGGCCGACACCGTCGAGGTGGACGAGGGCACGACCGACGACGAGGACGGCGACGAGGAGGACGACGCTCTCGATCCGGTCGCCGATGAGGACACCGATCCCGCCGACCTCGATGAGGCCGCCGACGATGACGACGACGACGAGGAGGACGACGACGACGAGGCCGCCGGCGGTGTGCTGGCCGGCGTCGGCGCCGCCGGGGCGGGGGCCGGAGCGGCCACCACCACCACCTCCGACGATGACGACGGTGGCCGCAACTGGGCGCCGTGGATCATCGGCGCCATCCTCCTCCTGGCCGGCATCGGCCTGGTCTGGGGCCTCGCCGGCTCCGGCGACGACGAGGCGGCCGACAACACCGCCGAGACGAGCGACGGCGGCGCCATCACCGAGGACGGCGACACCGAGACCCGCTCGGCCTCCACCGGCGACGAGGACGACGAGGCGGCGGCCACCACCGAGGCCCCCACCACGACCGAGGCCACAACCACCACCGAGGCCCCCACCACGACCGAGGCCACAACCACCACCGAGGCCACAACCACCACCGAGGCCCCCACCACGACCGAGGCCACGACGACCACCGAGGCCCCCACCACGACCACCACCGAGGCCGAGCCTGAGGCCGAAGCGGTCGACACCGCCAGTCTGGCCCCGACGGCGCAGGGTCCGATCGGCAGCGACGACGCCGGTGTGCAGATCCTGCACGGCGTGCCCGGCGCCGAGGTCGATCTGTACGTCAACGACGGCGCCGTCGCCGTCGGCTTCACCTCCGGTTCGATCGCCGGTCCGGTCGACCTGCCCGCCGGCGACTACGACGTGGCCCTGTTCGCCGCAAGCGACAGCCCGACGGCCTCGGCCGCCGACCGCTCCGACGAGGCGCTGGCCTCCGGCACGGTGACCGTCGGTGACGATCCGGCCTCCGTCGTGGCCCACCTCGACCCCTCGGGCGGGCTGGCCTTCGCCACCTTCGCCGAGGACCTCGCCGACCTCGACCCCGGCCGGGGGCGCCTCTCGGTGCGCCACCTGCTAGCCGGCGGCGACCTCGACGTGGTGATCGACGACGAGGTGGCCACCACCCTCTCCCCCGGTGAGGAAGCCACCTTCGAGCTCGACGCCACCAACGTGAGCCTGGCCATCGCCGATCCCGACGGGACGATCATCGCCACCGCCGACATCGACCTCGACGACGGCGTGCTGGCCTCACTGACCGCCATCGGCTCGATCGACGACGAGACCGCCGAACTGGTGGCCCAGTTCTACTCCGGCCTGTCGACCGCACCGAGCGCCGTCCCCACCGGCGACAGCGGCCTGCTCAGCCTGGAGGACGACAACGAGACGGTGTTCGTCATCGTGGCCGGCATGGTGACGATGATGTTCGTCGGCGGCGCCGCCCTGGCGATCACGAGGCGGCGACGCTGGTCATGAACCGGGTAGGGCACGGCGCCATCGTTCTGGCCATTGCGCTCGCCCTGGTCGGCTCCATCGCCACGTCCCCCGGTCGGGCCTCGCTCCTCGGGGGCGGCGGTGCGGAGCTCGCCTCCGCCCGGCAGGCCGTCCTGCCCGTCATCCCCTCCGACGACATCATCGAAGGCCCCACCCTCGACGTCCCGATCCGCTCGGGCCGGCTGGAAGACGTGGTGCCGGTCGAGACACTTCGCCCGGTGGCGGTTCGCATGGCCGGTATCGCCGTCGAGGCCCCGGTACTGCCGGTCGGGGTGGACGCCAACAACCAGTTCGCCGTCCCTGCGGCCGACATGGTCGGCTGGTATCAGCACAGCTCCTCCCCCGGCGCCCCCGGCTCCTCGGTGCTCGCCGCCCACGTCGACTACGGCGGGGTGCCCGGCGCCTTCTTCGACCTCGACCAGCTGCTGCCGGGCGACACGCTCGAAGTGGAGATGGAGGACGGCAGCGTCCAGATCTACGAGGTGACGGGCAACAACCAGTACGACAAGAACGAGCTGCCCTTCGACGAGGTGTTCCGCAAGGGCGGAGAGCCCGTCCTCCAGCTGATCACCTGCGGTGGCACGTTCGATCCGGTGGCCCGGAGCTACGAGGCCAACGTCGTGGTGACCGCCGTCCCGATCAGCGCCTGATCCGATCCCACCGCCGCCCTTCGGACCGGGTCGGCGGGGTCCGGAACCCGATGCGGACGTACGGCCGTCGACGACGCCGTCAGCCGGCCAGTCGTCGCCGGGGTTCGTCCGACGGCTCACCGCACTCCAGGCGGCTGATGCGGTCCTCCCAGCCCTCGACCAGGCGGCGGGCCAGCCCCGCCTTGCCCTGGTCGACGTAGAGCTCGGTCAGGGCCACCACGAGCGACTCGTCGGTTGGTGAAGCCAGCAAACCCTGCTGGCAGGCCCACTGGGCCCGCTCGATGTCGCCGAGCTCCCGCTCCAGGCCTGCGAGGCGGAGGGCGGTGTCGGCCACCACCGCCTCGACGTGGGCCGCCAGGTGCGACCCGTCGCTCACCCACGACCAGAAACGGCGACTCGGCGGGGTGAAGGGCACCCCTCGGACCAGCTCCAGCACCGGGCGGAGCACCTCGACCGCCTCGATCGGGCCGAGGCCGTGCGAGAGCCGCACCCCCCGTTCGAAGCGGGCCAGGTCGGTGCCGATGCCGATGACGTCGTACCGGCCCTCCCGGGCCTCGGGGAGGTGCTGGCGCCCGACCCGGGCCCGGAGCTCGGTCAGCAGGTTGGGCAGGCGGCTCCGGGAGATGACCTGACCGTCCCACAGGGCGTCGATGAGCATGGCCCGACTCACCGGACCGTGGCAGGCGAGGTAGCCGAGAATCGAGAGCTGCTGGGACGTGAGCTCCTCGTCGATGCCGTCGATCGTCACCTCGCCCAGCACCCGGACCAGGATCGACGGCTCGACCTCCGACTCGGCGGCAGCTTCGGCCTGGGCCCGCAACTCGGCGTGGGGGCGGGGCGCCTCGGCCTGGTCGTCGATGGCCACCGGTCGAGGTGTGGCGGTTGCCGCCCGAGGCGACCGCCGTCCGCCGCCGGGACCGGCCGCAGGGGCCGACAGCTCGGCGTCGACCACCACCGGCCGCTCGGGGGCCTCCATGGCGTCGCTGAGCAGCCGTCCCAGAGCCGTGGCCGCCTCGTCGCCGAGCAGCTGGGGCTCGAACACCGAGTCGTCGACGCTGAACCGGGCCTCGGTCGGTGTCACCGCCAGCTCCTCCCCCACCTCGGCCGACCCCACCACCAGCAGGACCAGCGGTAGGTGGCCGGAGGCGGCTCTGTCGACGAGCGGGCCGAGCAGTTCGAGATCGGCGGTGGCGACCACGGCCACCACCGGACCCAACGGGTCGTCGTCGGCGACGAGGCGGCAGCCGAAGGCGTTGCCCACCTCCACCGCCGTCAGCCGATCCTCCACCCCGTCGAGCCAGGCCGGTAGCTCGGAGAGCAGCCGGCGGGGCTCGGTATAGCGGACCAGGTCGTAGGCCTCGGTTCCCGACAGGGCCACCGTGGATCGGACGTCGATGACCCCGGCGGCCGGTGAGGTGGCCAACTCGTGGACGATGGAGCGGACGAGGTCGAGCGGTGCGCTGCCCCGGCCGGTGACGGCGAGCACCCCGAGGGCCTCCAGGTTGACCAGGCGATCGACGCCGAGGGTGACCAGGGTGGGCACGGGGTCGATGGTGGGTACCGGCGGCAGCTCGTCGATCGGCGTGAGTCGGGGCAGGTGCCAGGTGGTGCCGCCGTCGGGGGTGGCCCACGGCAGCGGCGCCGCCATCGCGTCGGCGGCGGAGAACATGACCTCGAGATAGTCGCCCCGGAAGGTGGCGAGCACGGGCTGGGCGATGGGCTCGCCGGTCCACACCGGACGGGCGGCCAACGAGGCCATGGCGGTGGCGATCCAGGCCGCCGTCTCCGGGTCGCCCTGGCGGTTGAGCGCCCGCTCGACCTGCTCGAGGTCGCTGGGCGGCGGCGCCGGGAGGCGCCCCGGACTCCGGTGGGCCAGGCGGTAGCGACGGCGACGGCGGAGGTTCTGCAGGGCGCCGGCGGCGAGGAGGGCCCCACCCGCCCCCAGCGTGACCGAACCGAGGTGGATCAGACCCATCCGGAGGTCAACGCCACCGTCGTCGGGTCGGGCCGTCGGCGGCACCGGCACCTCGCCGTCACCCGGGGCGCCGTCCGGAACGCCGTCACCCGGAGCGCCGACCGGGGCGCCGTCCGGCGGCACCTCGGGGGCCGGGGCGTCACCGTCGACCGGGGGCACGTCGGTGTCGGGCTCGACGCCGGACTCGACGTCGGGCCCGGTGACGGTGTCGGTGTCGTCGCCGGGCTCGACCACGTGGGCCACCGGCTCGGGGGCGGTGTCGGCCACCTGAGGGTCGGTCGGCGGCACCGGGGCCGGGCTCGGCCCCGGTGCCTCGGCCGTCGACCCGTCCGGCACGATCTCCACCACCGGTGGGGGGTCGGTCGGGCCATCGGGCCCCAACCGATCGTGCTCCGGGGCGGAACCACCCGCCGGCAGCCGGTCGCCGGAGTCGGCCTCCATCGGCGGGGCGTCGATCCCCGTCGTCAGCCCGGCGCCGTCTCCGTCGGGCGCGGGGAAATCGAACACCTCGCCCGGGTGGATAAGGTCCGGATCGTCGATCGCCGCCTCGTTGTGGTCGACGACATCGTCGAGATAACGGACGACGTCGGCGGGCTCGGCCCGCTGGTCGGTCTCGACCAGGCGTGCGGCGGCAAGATCCCACAGCGTGTCGCCCGGTGCCACCTCCACCGGCACCGAGGCCGTGGCGCCGGCCGCCGATGCGACGGCGCTGCCGACCGGCGTCGGCACCACCAACGTCCAGCCCTTCTCCACCTGGGTGAACCCCGGGCCGAGCGTGGTGCCGTCGGGCATCGTCCGGCCGACGTTGGCGTCGCGCAGCGCCCGCCACTCGTTGCCCGACCCCAGGTGGGTCTCGGCCAGGCTCCACAGCGTGTCGAGCCGCTTCACCGACACGACGGTCTCCGACTCCGCCGCATCGGGTGCGGCGACGGCCTCGACCGCGCCGACCGCAGGGCCCGGATCGACCTCGGCCACCAGTGCCGCCGCCGTCGGCAGCGGCGGCAGGGCTCCTGCCGCCGGACCCGAGCTGTTGACCAGGACCGAACCGGCCAGGGCGAGGTGGCCGACCAGCCGAGCCGCCAGCCACTGGGTGGCGGCCAGCGACCGCAGCGGCCGGGACCGGGCGCCGCGAACGGCGGCCGCCCCCTCGACCAGGAGGCTGAAGGCGAGGTTGGCCCACGCCAGCCAGGCGATGACGGCCAGTGCCTTGATCTGGGTGGCCGGGGGGATGCGACCCTGCGTCACCGTGTCGACGACCTCACCCCAGGCCGGCACCTCGCCGGGCAGGGGGTAGCCGACGAGGATGATCAGCACCACGGGCACGCCGACGAGCAGCAGCACCAGCGCGACGGCGGCGACCAGAGCCCGCAGGGCGGCCGCTCCCCGGGAGGGGCGACGACGACTGCGGGTGGCGCGTCGGCGGCTCATGCGACGACCATCCCCATGGTCGCCGGCGGGCGGATCGACGGACGAAGGACGTCGGAGGTCATGGCTGTCCTCAACGGTGCAGGCGGTGTCGGGGAGGAGTGGGCCATGCCACGCCGGAGGTCGCCCGCTCTCGTCTCTTCCCTACCCGAGATGGGGTCACACGACCATCGACGTCGATCGGTTCGATCGCTGCCGAGAGCCTAGCCCGGCCATTCATGGCGATGCTACGACCTGGACCCCACCCCACCTGGCTAGGGTCCGGGCCATCGTCATCATCGCCACCTACGTGCTCGGCCTGGCCGTCGCCATTTACGCCGCGGTCGACGACGCCCGGACCCACCTGTTGCGCAACGTCTACACCGGACCGCTGGCCCTCATCGCCGCCGTCGGGATCGCCCTCCACTGCGCCATCGCCGACCTCGGGCTTCCGCTGGTCGACCTCGCCCTCGGGGTGGCGATCTTCGCCGGGCCGTGGCTCGTCAGCTTCCTCATCTCGCCCACCAGCATCGGCTTCGGCGACGTGAAGTTCAGCGCCGGGCTCGGGCTCTACCTCGGTTGGCTGGGCCCCGGCACCGCCTTCCGAGGGGTGTTCCTGGCCTCGCTGGTCGGAGCGGCCCTGGCCGCCGTGGCCCTGGTGCGCGGCCGGCGCGACCAGCCGATCGCCTTCGGCCCCGCCCTGGTCACCGGCGCCGCTCTGGCCGTGGTCGCGGCGCTGACAGGCGGAGTCGACCTACGACTCGGGTGACAGGCAGTAGGCGGCGTCGCTGGTCTTGGTGAAGGCCCGATCGGTCAACGGGGCGCACAGCTGCTCGAAGATCTCCGATGCCGGGATCTTGTAGGGGCCGTCGTACTGCGGTCGATAGAGGAGCGCCGGGCCGGGGAGCGGGTTGGCCTGGTCGGGACCACCGTCGGTCAGATACCCGAACCCACAGCCGCTGACCGGATCGGCCTGATAGTTCACGCAGTTGTCGATCCACATCTGGTTGACCTCGCGGTTCCAGGCCCCCCACCAATCACCGTGGATCGACGACCCGGCGGGCTCGGAACCGAGCTCGAAGGTGGTGGGGTCGACGTCGGAGGACAGGTACCAGTCCTCGGTGGTCTCCCCAAGCTCCACCCGGTAGTTGACGAAGTACTCCATGTTCGGGAGGTTCACCGGGTGGTCGCCGCCGCACTCGCTGATGTACCACCCGCTGCCCTCGGTGGGCACCGAGTAGCTGTTGACGAAGTCGGCCGGATCGTCGCCACTCCAGCACTGGGGGAACTTGACGTTCATCTCCAGCACGACGTGGGGCTCGTCGACGACCCCCCACAGGTCGAAGAAGGCGTCGCCGTCACACACCGGCATCGTGTTGGAGTAGGGCTCGGCCGAGACCGACCACTCGTCGGAGCAGACGAAGGAGAACTTGAACTCGGCGCCCCCGTCGTCGTAGGGGATGAGGTTGATGTTCTCGCTGGCGAGGAAGGCGGCCTCGGGCGGATAGACCACCGAGTCGCCGTTGGAGAAGCCCTCCCCCTTGTAGTAGATGACCACCCGCTCGGGGATGCGGACGTTGCCCTCGCCGTCGAACATCGCAGGCACCCAGTACCCGGTCCGGTTCAGCTCCAGCCCGTTGCAGGTGCTGCCGCCGGAGTTGAGGAGCGTGTCATAGGTCGAGTGGGCGTTGACGTGGGTGTTCCCGAAGAACATGTGGAGGTGGGCCGCCCCCGGTTGGCCGGGAAAGACCAGCGGATCGTCGTAGGAGAAGTGGCTGAATTCACAGGCGGTTCGGAACTGGCCGCCGGCCTCGGTGGGGAAGGCGATCTCCGAATTGCCACCGGCGTCCTGGAGATAGTCGGATCGAGGTCCGAACAGCTCTTCGAGGACCAATTCCTCCGAGGGGACGTCGAGATAGGGGCTGTCGTCGTGGTTGGCGTTCCGGGCGGTGCTGGCCAGCAGGAGGTCGAGGTTCTCCTGGTAGGCGACGGGGTCGAAGGGGGGCCGGGCCGGCGCCCCACCCTCCTCGGCGGTGGACGACGCGGTCGGGGCGTCACCGTCCTCGACGGCTTCCGCCTCGGGATCGGTGGCGCCCTCAGCCGCCGGGGCCAGGGCCTGCTCGCCGGGTGAGGCGGCCTCGCCGTCGCCGAGTCCGATGGCGCTGCAGCCGGCGGCGATGAGCGCGACCAGCAGCAGCGGAACCACTGTCCTCAAACTGCGCCCGTGGGCCATCTCCGGTCTCCTGGGGCCGGGCTGGATCGCGCCGACTCCCTTCCCTCATGGTGCCCGATCGCCGAGAGGCTCGAACCGGGCATTTGCCCTACGGGATGGAGGGAATGAGACCCATCCAGGCGCAACAAGGCCCAGCTACGCCCGGATGGTGCTCGGCTTCAAGTGACCACAGCTCTGGCTACCCCGTGGGTAATCACAGCTCTGGCTACTAACCGAACGAGGCTCTCCGGACACCGCTGCCCGGAGAGCGAGATCTTGTGCCGCCTAATCGCCGAGTAGAGCCGCCTCCGCGTCGGTCAGCGCCGACTCCAGTTCGGTGAGGAGCATCGCGCTGTCGGAAACCATTCCCTCGAGGATGGACGACATGACCGCTTCCGCCTGTTTGAGGCCGTCCTGAATCGAGCGGAGCAGTTCGTCGACCTCTTCCCCAACCCCGGCGTGTTCCATGTTGATCACGCTAGACGAATTTGTGACATTTGTTAAGGGAAATTCCCAGAATATTTGGAAGAAATTCGCCCAAAACGCCACCGCTTATTTCATGAATTATGGCGCTGTTTCGACAACCATCATGTTGCAGGATGTGGGCGTCGGACACCGGGCGGACCGGGGATGCAAGCGGCGATGCTAGCGTCGGGCGACGTGAGCACGGTCTCCGAAGCCGGTCGCCAACTGGCCGAGCGACACCAGCAGCGGCGAGAGACGGGCCCGGCCGTCGAACGGCCGATCGACCTGGCCAACCTGTCGGAGCGCGAGCGGGAGAGCGGCTGGAGCTTTCGGGCCTCCCTGGTGCGCTTCGCCCAACCCGAGCCCCTCCGGGGCGCGGTGATCATGGAGTTCCTCCGCCGCAGCGAGCTGGCCCTGCAACCGGTGAACGCCCTCCTCGACGATGGCCGGGCGGTCGAGCTGGCCCGGCTCCTGGGAGCCGACGGCGACGCCGACCGAGCCCGGGAGCTGGCCGCCGGCTACCGGCAGGGGCTCGATCTCGACCCCGCGGTCGATGACCATCTGCTGCTGCTGGCTGCGGTTCTGATCCTCGACGACCTGGGCGAACGGCTGTCGACCTGGGCCCCGACGGCACCGGCCCCCGCTCCCCTGGCCGCCGTGGATGCCGCCCTGTCACAGATCAGGGATCGGTTCGACGACCTCGAGGTGCCGGTCGAGACCGGTCCGCCCGGACCCCGACGGGGTCGCCGCCGCTGACGACGCCGAGGGGGTCCGGGGGACGGCGCCCGAGCCGAGCAGACGACGGAGGGATCGTCGATCGGTCGGGCCGCTCGCAGCCGACAGGGACTCGTCGGCCAGATACCAGGCGCAGAGACGGGGTGCTTCGAGCTCGAACCCGTCGTCGACGTCGGCCAACAGCTCGACGGTCAACGCCAGCGCCGCCGCATCCTCCTCGACCGGCGCCAACGGCCCGAGGGCGAAACGGACGACGGCCGCCGCCGTCGACAGGGTGGCCGGCCCACGATCTCCCCAGTGGAACCCGTGATCGGGATGGGCGAATTGGGGAAGAAGCTCGATCGACTGATCATCGGAAGAGAGGCAAAAGAGGCGGCGGGTCACCCATCGATCGACGACACCGACGACCCGGGGCGGGCCCACCGCCGCCTCGACCGAGCAGGCGAGCGTGTCGATGGCGATCCGGGCCGACGGGCCGACCCGCTGGCCCCGGGCGACGAGGGCGTGGACCAGCGCTTCCGCCGTCGGATACTCGAAGGGGCGGGTGCCGAGCCGGTGGACCGGGGCCGGGCGGCCGCCGACGCCGCGACCGGCTCCGCCCCCGAACGCCTCCGACCCACCGCCCGGCACGCCGAGGGCGAGCCCCGGGTCGAACAGGCGGCGGGCCACGGCGTAGGTCTGCAGGCGACGGTCCCACAGGACCCAGGCCTCATCGCCGCCGAGGGTGAGCGGCACGGAGAAGGTGTGTGTCGTCATACCCCTACAAGCGCGTCGGCCGCCGCGGGTGTTACCGACAAAGGCCTGGCCGCTACCATCACGCCGTGTCGTTGGATCCGTATCGCCTTCCCTCAACCATTCGCCCGGGCCACTATGAGATCGCCCTGGACCTCGACCTGGAGGCCGAGCGCTTCAGCGGCTCGGTCGCCGTCGACGCCGAGGTCACGACCGAGACCGACATCGTCGTCCTCAACAGCGACGGCCTCGACATCGCCGCCGCCGCCGTCCGGGTGGGCGACGAGCGCCACGACTGCGCCGTCGAGATCGACGCCGAGACCGAGCGCCTGTCGCTGCGCCCGCCGCAGCCCCTGGCCCCCGGCCCGATTGCCGTCGAGCTGACCTTCTCCGGTGCCTTCAACGACCAGCTGGTCGGGCCGTACCTGAGCACCTTCACCGACGACGAGGGCGCCACCCGCAAACTGGCGACCACCCAGTTCGAGGCCACCCACGCCCGCAAGTGCTTCCCCTGCTGGGACGAGCCGGCGTTCAAGGCCACCTTCGCCCTCAGCCTCACCATCGACGAGGCCCACGACGCCGTGGCCAACAGCAGCGAGATCGACCGCATCACCGAGGGCGGGCGCACCACGATCAACTTCGCCCCGACGATGGTGATGAGCACCTACCTGGTCGCCTTCGCCGCCGGGCCGCTGGAGATCACCGAGCCGATCATGGTCGACGGGGTACCGCTCCGCATCGTGCACGTGCCGGGCAAGGGCGAGCTGACCACCTTCGCCCTCGAGGTCGGCTCGTTCGCCCTCACGTACTTCGCCGAGTACTTCGCCATCCCCTACCCCGGCGACAAGCTCGACCTGGTCGCCATCCCCGATTTCGCCTTCGGGGCCATGGAGAACCTGGGCTGTGTGACCTTCCGGGAGGTGCTGCTCCTGATCGACCCCTCACAGGCCACCCAGACCGAGCTCCAGCGGGCGGCCGACGTGATCAACCACGAGCTGGCCCACATGTGGTTCGGCGATCTGGTCACGATGAAGTGGTGGAACGGACTGTGGCTCAACGAGGCCTTCGCCACCTTCATGGAAATGAAGTGCACCGACGCCTACCGGCCCGAGTGGCAGCGGTGGGTCGACTTCAGCCTGTCCCGCAGCGCGGCGTTCGACACCGACACCCTGGCCTCCACCCGCCCGATCGAGTTCGAGGTGGTCTCCCCCGAAGAGGCGGAGAGCATGTTCGACATCCTCACCTACGAGAAGGGGGCGGCCGTCGTCCGCATGCTGGAGCAGTACCTCGGCGAGGATCGGTTCCGGGCGGGCATCGTCCGCTACATGGCCCAACACGCCTACGGCAACGCCGAGACCACCGACCTGTGGGACGCCATCGAGGCCGAGACCGACGAGCCGGTGCGCCGCATCATGGACAGCTGGATCTTCCAGGGCGGCTACCCGATGGTGTCGGTGGCCGTCGACGACCGCGCCGTGACCTTCAGCCAGGAGCGCATGACGTACGCAGGCGGCGACGACGCCCCCGACGGCACCTGGGCGGTGCCCGTGCTCTACCGCTGGAGGCCCGAGGGGGCCGAGGCTGACGAGGCCCGGACCGGTCGGGTGCTGATCGAGGACGGCCCGACCACCGTCGAGCTGCCGGCCGACCCGGCCTGGCTGGTGGCCAACGCCGGCAGCACCGGCTTCCTCCGCGTCGCCTACGGCACCGAGCAGCTCGACGCCCTGGCCGACGTGGCCATCGACGAGCTCGAGCCGATCGAACGCTACGCCCTGCTCGACGACGCCTACGCCTCGGTACTGGGCGGGCGGGCGTCGGCGATCTCGTTCGTGACCCTGCTCGAAGCGCTGAGCGGCGAGCACGATCGGTCGGTGTGGCAGCGGCTGATCGCCGGCCTCCGCCAGATCGACCGTCTGGTCGACGGCGAGGCCCGCGAGCGCCTGCAGGACATCGCCCACGACATCCTCGCCCCGCCGCTGGCCAACCTCGATCTCGCACCCCGCCCCGAAGACGACGATCGCACCCGGCAGCTGCGCGGCGACCTCGTCCGGGCGCTGGGCACCGTGGCCGACGACCCCGAGATCCAGGAGGAGGCGAAGCGGGCGGTCGCCACCGGTCGACGCGATCCCGAGCTTGTCGACGCCGCGCTGATGGCGGCCTCGGTCGACGTGGTGGCCTCGGTGGGCGACGCCGCCGACTTCGACGACTACGTCGACGCCTGGAACTCGGCCACCACCCCCCAGGAGGAGGTCCGGTTCCTCCACGCCCTGGCCGACTTCTCCGAGCCCGACCTGGTGGTCCGCCTCCACGACCTGATCCTGGCCGAGAAGGTCCGCTCCCAGAACGCCCCCTTCGTCCTGTCCCGCAGCCTCGGCGGTCGGGAGTCCAGCGAGGCGACGTGGGCCTTCATCGTCCAGCACTGGGATCGGCTCCTCGAGATGTTCCCCACCAGTTCGATCCCCCGGATGCTGGCCGGGCTCCCGGCCCTCGACCGCCCCGAGCAGCAGGCGGCGGTGGCCGCCTTCTTCGCCGAGCGCACCATCACCAACGGGGCCAAGACGGTGGAGCAGCTCCTGGAGAAGCAGCGCATCAACGTCGCCCTCCGCAGGCGCGAAGCCGAACCCCTGTCCGCCTTCCTCGTCAGCTCCAACCTCTAGATGCGCCTCCCGCTGTCCCCGTCGCCGGTCCAGGTGTGGGCGGTCGAGGACACGTCCCTGCAGCTCGCCTGGGGCGACCTGCCGGCGGGAGAGGTGTCGGCCTGGTCGGGCGACGTCCGTGCCGTCGTCGAACACGGAGGCGGCCCGGGCACCCTGGACCTCACCCATCTCCAACCCGACACCGACCACCGGATCGACGTGGTGTGGGAGGGCGGGCGGTGCCAGCTCGTGGCCCGCACCGTGCCCGTCCCGCCAGGTGAGCTCCTGTGCCGCATCGCCACCGTCAACGACCTGCACCTCGGGGCTCGACGCTGGGGCGCATCGAAGCTGATGATCGACCGCAGCGACCACGACGTGCCCCACGCCTACCGGTGCGCCAAGGCCGCCGTCGACGAGGCGTCGGCCTGGGGGGCCGAGCTGCTCGTGGTCAAGGGCGACGCCGCCCATCACCAGGTGGCCGGGCAGTTCGACCTGGTCGGCGAGCTGCTCGACAGCATCCCCGAGCTGCCGGTGCTGCTGATCCCGGGCAACCACGAGGTCGACCGGGCCACCGACGAACCGCTCCCGGCCAAGGTCGGCCGCCGGGGTATCTCCTACCTGCGGGAGGCGGCCTGCGTCGACCTCCCGGGGCTACGGGTCATCGTGGGCGACACCACGATCCCGGGTAGCGGTGTCGGGACCCTGGAGCGGGCGGCGACCGACATCGTCGAGTTGGCCGCCCTGGCCACCCAGCCGTTCTACTGCGGCATCCACCATCAGCTCCAGCCCCACCGCTTTCCCACCCACTACCCGATCGGGGTCCCGGCGCCGGCGTCGGTCGACTTCCTCGACGCCCTGGCCGCCGCCAACCCGCGCGGCCTGGTCTCCTCCGGCCACACCCACCGCAACCGGACCCGACGCCACGGTCCCCTCGCCGTCGGCGAGGTGGCCTCCACCCGCGACTGGCCCGGGGTGTGGGCCGGCTACGCCGTGCACGAGGGCGGCATCCGCCAGGTCATCCGGCGAACGGCCGCCCCGGAGGCGATCGGCTGGCACGAGTACAGCCGACGGGCCCTCCTCGGCCTGTGGGGGTGGTGGTCGGTCGGCCCGATCGATCAGCGCTGCTTCAGCCACCGGTGGGACACGTGACCACCTCGGAGGCAGCCGAGGCGCCACCGATCATCGACCGCACCGCCTGGCTGACGTTGGCGATGACCGCCGTCGTCGGGTTCATGGTCAGCCTGGAGATCACGGTGATCTCGCTCGCCCTGCCCGAGATCCGCGCCTCGTTCGACGACGCCGCCGAGTCGACGATCTCGTGGATCATCACCGCCTACAACATCGGCCTGGCGTCACTCCTGCTGGTGGCGGGCTGGGCCGCCGACCGATACGGCCGCCGCCGGGTGTTCACCACCGGCCTGATCGTCTTCGCCGTCGGTTCGCTCCTCGCCGGACTGGCCCCCTCGATCGAGACCCTGATCGCGGCCCGCATCCTCCAGTCGATCGGTGGCGCGATGCAGTTCCCCAGCGGCCTGGCCCTGCTGCTCACCGCCTTCCCCCCGCAACGCCGACAGATGGCCATCGGGGTGTGGGGGGCCATGGGTGGCCTGGCCGCCGCCGTCGGTCCCCCGATCGGCGGGTTCCTGGTCGGGCTGTTCGGCTGGCCATCGGTGTTCCTGATCAACGTGCCGGTCGCCGCCCTGGCCGCCGTCGGCACCGTGCTGTGGATCCACGAGAGTCGGGGTGACGTGCCGGACGGGCGGGTCGACCTGATCTCGATCCCGCTGGGCACCATCGGGGTCGGCGCCATCGTTGCCGCCATCGTCCGGGCCGAGGAGTGGGGCTGGACCTCGACCGCCGCCCTCACCACCTTCGCCGTGGCCGTCGTGCTGATCCTGGCCTTCGTCTTCCGCTCCCGTCGCCACCCCCGTCCGCTGTTCGATCTCGATCTGTTCGCCATCCCCAGCTTCAGCCTGGGCAACGTGGGCTCGATCTTCTTCGTCGTCGCCTTCTTCGCCTACTTCGTTCCCCTGCCCACCTACATCCAGGAGGTGTGGGGCTGGTCGGCGGTGCGCACCGGCCTCGTGCTCGTCCCCGGACCGCTGCTGGCGGCGCTCACCTCGCCACCGGTCGGTCGCCTGGCCGACCGGATCGGGACGGCCCCGATCCTGACCGTCGGCGGGTTGTCGGGCCTGCTGGCGATGATCATCCACCGGATCACCACCTCGACCGACCCCGAGCCCTTCCTCGGCGTGATCCTCCCCGGCCTCTTCGTCGGCATCGCCGCCGGCTGCAGCTTCGCCATGCTGGTCGGGGCCACGATGCGCGACATCCCACCGGCCCGGTTCGCCATGGCCGGCGCCGGCCGCACGACCGTGTTCCAGCTCGCCATCGCTCTGGCCATCGCCGTCGGCGTGGCGATCGTGGGCCGACCCGACGGACCGGCCGACCATCTCGCGGCGCTGCGTCAGGTGTGGCTGGTGTGCGCCGTGCTCTTCGCCGGGCAGGTCGTCATCTTCGGGCTGCTGTTCCCCCGCATCGCCGCGCAGTCGACGGCGCCGACGATCGCCACCCGCCCGAGCGCCGGCGACTGAGCGTCGCCGCCGACGGGACGCCGTCTCTCAGGACACGCCCCACGGGTCGAGGATCATCACGGCCTCGGATGCGGTCTCGACCGGCGGGTCCTCCATCACCGACACGATCCCGGTGAGTCCGTCGACCGACAGCACCGACCCCTCGACGAACACCCCGGTGGCGTGCTCGATACCGGCCACCAGGGGCACCGACAGCTCTCGGCAGAGCACCGACAGGTGGCTCAACAGGCTGCCGGCCTCGGTCACCACGCCGCCGATACCGATCAGGTACGGCAACCACGAGGTGGGGATGGTGGAGGCCACCAGCACCTCGCCCGGCTCCAGGTCGGCGGGCGGGCCGGCGGTGAGATCGGTGACGATCCGGGCCCGACCGCGGCCGACGGCCGACGCCACCGGCCAGCCCATCACGATGCCACCGGCCTCCAGCGGCATCGGCGAGGCGGCGTCGGCGTCGGTGGCCGGTCGGATCGTGCGGCCGGCCCCGGTCTCGACGTCGACGACGGGCGGCGGTGTCCGCCGCCGCTCGGCCAGGGCGATCCGTCGGGCCGACACGATGGCGCCGACGTCGGCCAGGCCGCCATCGGCGTAGTAGGCGAACTCGTCGGCGTTGAGCAGGCGGAGGTCGTCGGGGTGCGACACGTCGTTGCGGGCGGTGGCCCGGAGCCCGAGCTCCCGGACGGCGACTCGCATCTCGTCGAGCACCAGACCGAGGGCGAGGCTGATCCGCTCCCGGGCCCGCACCACCGACTCGGTGGCCCGGACCGCCACCAGGAACTGGTTGCGGGCGGCGCGTTCCTCGACATCGCGCTCGGTGTCGAGGGTGTCGTCGAACTCGGTGACGAGCTCGGCCCGGTTGGCGGCGACGGCGGCCATGGCCGGCGCCGGATCGAGGGTGTCGGGGAGGCGGCGGAGGCGGTCGACGGCGGCCAGCACGGCGCCGGTGACCCCGGCGTCGCTCGGCGCCGTCAACTCCCACGTGCCAGCGCCGAGCGCACCCACCTCGGCGGCCAGGGCGTCGACGCCGGCGATGAGACCTCGCACATCGCCGGCGCCCGAGGCCCGGAGGCGGCCCTCGAGCCCGGCGGGACCGAGGTTGAAAGCGTCGGCGGCGGTGGCGGAGTGGGCGGCCAGACGCGACAGCGTCCACAGCGCCGGTACCGGCGCTGCGGTCGGCACCCCGCCGAGGCCGGCGATGAGGTGGACGGCCTCGGTGGGCAGGCCCCGCTCGACGCAGATCGCCGACAGGATCCCGGGTCCGATCGAGGCGGCCAACATGATGTGGAGCTGGCGAGCGAGCACCCGGGCCAGGAGCGGGGCCAGATCGGCGATGCGACGGTGGACCTCGGTGTCGAGCAGGGTGGCGATGTCGGGCCGCTCGTTCTGCAGGCGGCGGGCCTCGGCCCACAGCTCGTCGACGTCGCCCAGGTCGCCCTCGACCAGGAGCCGTCGGAGCCACTGGTGCAGCGAGCCCCCGGTGGCCGCCGGGTGGTCGTGCCACCCCATGACCTGGTGGGCGGGCAGCCCGGGGCCGAGGTAGGCGGCGTCGATGTGGTTGGCGGCCAGCACCGGGGTGCGGTGGGCCCACACCCGGAGTAGCGAGGCGTTGAGGTAGGCGTAGCCGTCGATCACGGCGATCACGGGCGGGGCCGACGGGGGCAGCTCGTCGGGGCGGAACCCGAGGCGGCCGATCAGCTCGGCCCGCCAGGCGGGACCGGCGATGCGGTGCAGGAGCAGGTCGGCGTCGAGGGGCATGACGGGGCCGGGAAACACCTCGGCCGCATAGGCACGCGTCCAGATCGGAAGATCTCTACGCCCGCTCTCGTCCGTCACCGAACCGCTCCGCTCTCCTGTTCGCCACCGCCGACGGAAGTCCGCCGGCGTTTGCCCCACCAACCAATCTGGACCGCTCGACAGTCCCGCGCCACTCGACGGGTGAAGTTTCCCGAGGTCGTAACCACGGCCCGCGGTCGAGCCTCACCGCCCGTATCGCAGCGGGTCCGGTGGGGCCTCGAGAGCCGTCAATCGGCCTGTCGTCGGGCGGTGTCGACGTCGGTCGGCGGACCGGCGAAAGCCTGGGCCAGCTCCAGCCATTCGGTGGCGGCGGGCCCGCTGGCGACCAGCGCCGTGTCGTCGACGTGGCGGCGCTGAGTGACGACGAGGCAGAAGTCGAGGGCGGTGCCGGTCACCCGATCGGCGGCCTCGGCCGGGCCCCAGTCCCAGCGGTCGCCAGACGGTGCCGCCAGCTCGACCCGGACCTCGGCCTCGGGCGGAGTCAGCCGACGGTTGATGTAGCTCCAGCCCCGGGTGCGGACCCCGATGTCGGCCACGTGGCGCAGCCGGTCCGACGGGGGGATGTCGGCTCCGACGGCATCGGCGATGTCCCGGCCGTGGGCCCAGGTCTCCATGAGGCGGGCGGTGGCGAACGACTTGGCGCCCATGTCGGGCCCGAACCACGGCAGGCGATCCTTCGGGCCCCGGGCGGCCAGGGCGTCCACCATGTCGGTCCGCTGCTGTCGCCACCAGGCCAACACGTCGGCGCCGGACTTTCCCTCGGAGCTCCCGAACACCTCGAGCCCCTCCCCCCGCATGGCCGCCTCGAGGGCGGCGGCGAAGGCGTCGGGGTCGGTGGCGGACAGGAAGGCGGCATGGTCGGCCTGGATGAGATGGACGATCGTCTCCTTGACGTCCCACCCCTCGGCCAGGGTCGGCCCCGACCACTCCTCCTCGGTCAGGTCGGCGACGACGGCATCGAGGGCGTCGTGCTCCCCCTGCAGGTCTCGGCAGATCTCCTCCACGGGCGCATCGTAGGACAGCGCCCCCGACCGGAACCAACGGCGGTCCGGCGCGCACTACGGTGGGCACCGTGACCGAGTGGGCGGGACGACAAGTGGCTGCGACCTTCGGCGGGCTGCAGCCGTTGCCGATCGGGTTGCCCGAGGGCTTCCAGAGCGGTGTGCTCGACCGCCTCCCCGAATTCTCCGACATGGCCGACGGCCAGCTGATCCAGCTGTTCTGGGCCGCCGTCGCCGTCAGCCTGATCCTGCCCCGCCTGCCGTACGGGCGGATGCTGCTCTACCCCTTCGCCCTGCTGGGCACCTGGGTCCACGAGCTGGGCCACGGGCTCACCGCCATCGCCGTCGGCGGCCGCTTCAAGCGGCTGGAGGTCCATCGCAACCTCGACGGTCTCGCCTTCTCCAGCGGCCTCGGCGGGCTGGGTCGGGCCATCGTGGCCGCCGGCGGCCTCCTGGCCCCCGCCGTCGTCGGCGGACTGTTCATCGTGCTCGGCTCCCGGGAGGCCACGGCCCCGTGGATCCTCACCGGTCTGGCGGCGGCGGTGCTGCTGTCGGTGGTGCTCTTCGTCCGCAACACGTTCGGGTGGGTCGTGCTCGGCCTGATCGGCCTGGCCCTGGTGCCGCTGGCCTGGCAGGCCCCGGTGCTGATCAAGGTGTTCGTGGCCCAGCTGGTCGGCATCCAGTTCTGCGTGGCCAGTTGGGGCAGCCTCAACTACATGTTCACCAAGAACTTCATCCGCAGCGACGGCACCCTGACCGACTCCGACACCCAGACCATCGCCAACGTGCTCCTGCTGCCGTACTGGTTCTGGGGTGGCGTCATCGCCCTATTCTCCCTGGCGATCTTGATCGCCTCGTTCTACCTTGCCTGGATCTACCCGAGCTGAGTCCGGCCGGGCCCGCACCACCGCACGACGACCGCCACCACCCGCAGGCGAGGACGACCCATGCTGATCGACACCATCCGTGAAGACCTGACGGCGGCCATGAAGGCCAAGGACGCCGTCCGCCTCCGCTCCCTGCGCGCCATACTGGCCGCGGTGAAGGAGGCCGAGGTGGCCGGCGATGCCGCTACCACCCTCTCCGACGACGAGGTCCAGGCCGTGATCACCTCCCAGGTCAAGCGCCGGGTGGAGGCGGCCGAGGCCTTCGAGGCCGGCGGCCGCCCGGAGCGGGCCGAGGCGGAGCGGGAGGAGCAGGCCGTGCTCGAGACCTACCTCCCCGCCGCCCTCACCCCCGAGGAGCTGGAGGCGCTGGTCGACGAGACGCTGGCCGCCAACGGCTGGGCGGCCAAGGCCGACATGGGCAAGGCGATGAAGGCGATCAACGCCGAGGTGGCGGGTCGGGCCGACGGGCGGACCGTGGCCGACCTGGTCAAGTCCAAGCTCTTCTGAGCCGCTCATCTGAGCCGCTCATCTGAGCCGCTCGTCTGAGCCGCTGGCCCCAGCCGTCGGCCCGGTCGGCCGCTCCGGCCATCGGCTGCGCACCTGGCGACGACCGCGGCCTCCGCCCGGCGTCAGGCGCCGTCGCCGATCTCGGCCAGGAAGGCGCGTCGACCCCGCTCGCCGATGCGGTTGAGCGGACCGAGCAGTCGGGGGAGAACGGCGGGCCGCAGCATCGCCAGACGGCTGAGGACGCTGTCGGAGTACGGGGCGTAGACCTCGAGCCGACCGGTGTCGAGGGCCTTCTCGTAGGCGTCGGCGATGGCGTCGACGGTAAGCACGTCGCCCACGAAGTTGAGCGGGCTGCCGCCGTTGCGGGCCTCGTGTCGCAGCATCGGCGTGTCGACGGCGCTGGGGTAGATGCCGCTCACCCGGATGTCGGTGCCCCCGAGCTCGGCGTTGAGGGAGGCGAGGAACGCTCGGAGACCGGCCTTGGATGCGGCGTAGGCGGCCGAACCCGGCATGGCGAGGATGCCCCCCATCGACACCGTCGCCAGTGCGTGCCCCCGGCCGCCCGGCGAGAAGGCCCGCACGGCGGAGCGGATCACGTGGGTGGCGGCTCGCAGGTTCACCTCGATGGTGAGATCGAGCTCCTGCCCGCTCCCCTCCTCCACCGTCCCGATCGACACCACACCGGCGTTGGCCACCACCACCTCGAGCCGACGACCCCATCCACCCTCGATCCGTTCGCACAGCTCGGCCAACGCCGCCCGGTCGGCCAGGTCGCAGGCCACCGACTCGCCGTCGACGGCCGCTGCGGCGACGGCGGCGAGTTCCTCGGTCCGGTCGACGGCGACGACGGCGTACCCGCGGCGCCGAAGTCGCTGCGCCACCTCGGCGCCGATCCCCGATGCCGCACCGGTCACCAGCGCGATCGGCTCGGTGGTCGAACCGGCGCTCATCGGCCGACCCGCTCCCGCGCCCGGTCGAGGCCGATCTCGTCCTTGACCTCGGCCAGCACCGGAAGATACGTGTCGACGTCGACGTAGTTGGCCATCCGCTCCGAGTCGACGTAGGCGTGGCCGGCGGTCAGGTCGGGACGGTGGTGCTGTTTCCGATCGGCGAGTGCGGTGACCACGGCGTCGTCACCGGTGGCGTCGGCCACGATCAGCTCGGCCATCGAATCGAAGTTGGCGTAGGCGGCGCTGGCGAACTCGATGAAGCCGAGCACGGCGAGATTCGGCTGGTTGCGGGGGAAGAGTCCGAGGTAGAGGTCGGGTCGACCGCCCCTGGTCTCGATCACGCCGTCGTCGAGGAAGGGGCTGGCGTGCTGGTAGCCGGTGGCGGTGATGACGAGATCGACCTTCTCCCGGGTCCCGTCGGCGAAGACCACCTCGTCACCGTCGAGGCGGTCGACGTCGCCCTTGGCGATGGCGTCGCCGTGACCGAGGTAGTGGAGGATCTGGGTGTTCATGATCGGATGCGACTCGAAGACCCGATGGTCGGGCTTGGGGAGTCCGTAGCGGCGCAGATCGCCGTTGATCAGCCGGAGGAGACCGCCGAACACCCGCTGGGCCACCTTGAAGGGCAGGTGCGGCCCCTCGGTGGCGAACACGTCGGCCGGTTTGCCCATGATGTGCTTGGGGATGAAGTGGTAGCCGCGGCGCACGCTGAGGAAGGCCTGGTCGGCGGCGAAGGCCGCATCGCAGGCGATGTCGACGCCGGAGTTGCCGGCCCCGACGACCAGCACCCGCTTGCCCCGGAACTCCTCGGGCGACCGGTAGGTGACCGAGTGGCGCACCTCACCGTCGAAGTCGCCGGGCCAGGTCACGATGTTGGGCACCCAGGTGACGCCGTTGGCGCAGATCAGGTAGCGAGCCCGTCGCTGCGAGCCGTCGCCGAGCTCGATGAGCCAGTCACCCTCGGGTGTCCACCGGGCGTGGTCGACCGCGGTGTCGAAGGTGATGTGGCGGCGGAGGTCGAACTCGTCGGCGAAGGATCGGATGTAGGCCAGCAGCTGCCGGTGGTTCGGGTAGTCCGGGTAGTCGCTCGGCATCGGGAAGTCGGGGAATCCGGACAGCGTGCGCGACGAGATGAAATGGGCCGACTCGTACATCGGCGAGCCGGGGGCGTCGATGTCCCAGATGCCACCGACGTCGCTGTGGCGTTCGAACAGGCGGAAGTTCGCCCCCGACGCGGCGAGCCGCCGAGCCAGCAGCAAGCCGGCCGGTCCGGCGCCGATGACGGCCACATCGAGGGTCGACGCCTCGGCTCCGGTGTCGATGTCCGCTGCTCTTCGGCCCATCGGGGCCCCTTCCGCTCGTCGTCACCTCGTGAACGTGACTGGTCACCTCGTGAACGTGACTGGTCGTCACGTTAATGACGTGACTATGCGTCATGTCTCCCGGTAGTGTCAAGGCCATGCCCGATGGCCGTTCCGTCGAACGCCGCCGATCCCCCGAGCAGGAGCGCAGCAGGGCCGGTGTGCACGCCATCCTCGATGCCACCGCCACCCTGCTCAACGACATCGGGGTCGACCAGCTCACGATGACCGCCATCGCCGCCGAGGCCGGTCTGTCCAAGGCGGCCGTCTACCGCTACTTCCCGACCAAGGCGGCGGTGTTGCGCGAGCTCGCCCTGCGGGTGCTCGAGGAGTACCGGACCCTGATCGCCGACAAGCTGGCCTCCACCGACGACGTCGAGAGGGCCCAAGAGGAGCTCCTCGCGGCCTACGTCGAGCTGCATCGCTCGGAGCCCTATCGGGTGCAGTTGCGATCCGCCATCCGCGCCGACCCCGAGCTGGCCCACCTCGACCTCGCCGACAGCCGTCTCAACGCCAAGACGTTGGCCGACCACCTGCGCGCCGCCGACGGCGACGCCTTCGGACCCGATCTCGAACTCCGGCTGCTCGTCGTGATCGAGCTGCTGGAGAGCGTGATCCGCCTGGTGTCGCTCGTCGACGACGAGGAGGCCGACGCCATCGTGGCCAGCTTCGCCGAGATGAGTCGGCGTCACGTCTTCACCGCCACCGACTGAGGGCCGACACCGCCCGCTCCGGCCCCGGGCATCGGGCCGACGGGGCGCCGTGAGCACAACCGCCCAGTACCGGCCGGTACGAACGCAACATCGGTGCAACCTCGTTCTGGTTCGATACCACCAGCACTCTGGAGGGAACTCACCTGATGTCATTTGGATCACGCGCGCTACCCCGCCTGGCCGCCGCCGTCGTGTTGTGCCTGTTCGCCGCCGGGTGCGGATCGGGCGACGACACGTCGGCCGAGACCACGATCGAGGAGACCGCCGAGGAGACGACCACCACGGCCGCCCCGACCACCACGACGACCGAGGCGCCGACGACCACCGAGTCGACCGTCGACGCCGCCGCCCCCATCCCCTACGAGGGCACCGGGGGTACGGCCGGCGCCGCCGGCATCACCTGGACCGCCACCCAGTGCGCCTTCCCCGAGGGTGAGTTCATCGGCGAGGACTCCCCCGAGCACTTCCACTCCGTCGCCGTCGTCGGCACCGGCGTCTTCCTCGCCGGCCAGGAGGGCGACGAGGCCGCCGACCTGTTGAAGTTCCAGTTCGACGGGGCCGACGGCTGCACCCTCACCCCCGACGCCACCTTCGGCTCGGGAGGAGTCCTCGGCTTCGAGGACGGCATCGAGTACGTGACCGCCAGCGACACCGGTCTGGTGATGGCGAGCAACGAGATCTTCGGCACCTGGCTGGTCGACGCCGAGAGCGGCGAGTCGATCGACTGCGGCAGCGGCGGCAACCGGATCGATCTGTCGCCCGATGGCACCGTGGCCTGGGACCACTTCCCCGGCTCCAACGAGATCGACCGCTTCGACATCGCGGAGGGCGCCTGCACCGGCACCCCCGACGCCGTGGCCCTCGCCACCCAGGGCAACCCGACGGCGGGTGGCTGGATCGACGATGGCACCTACATCATCGGTGGCTTCCTGGAGGAAGGGGCCGGGGTCACCCGCCTCGACCGGTCCGGCGGCGAGAGCTGGCAGGTGGGCGGGAGCGCCCTCGACGCCGACACCGGCTTCGGCACGATCAGCGCCATCGCCCCCTGCGGCGGCTTCGCCTGCGTCGTCGACTCGAACTTCCGGGAGATGCACATCCTCGACCCCGCCGACGGCTCGCAGCTGGGGCTGGTCGACCTGCAGGAGCTGGTCGGCCTCGACATCCTCTGGTTCAACGACCTCACCGAGGCCGACGACGGCGCCCTGTGGCTCGTCGGCGGCCTGGCCCAGGAACTGCCCGACGGCGAGTCGTCGGAGGCGGTCCAGGGGCTGGTGTACCGGATCGAGCTGAGCTGATCGCCAAAAGGACGACATTCGAAATTCGGCGTATTTCCGTCGGCCCTCCCGACTCATGTGGGTACGGAGGGCCGCCGACCGCCACCGAGAGACCGACACCGAAATTGAGGGGACATCGATGACGAGCGTGCACACCCAGCAGGTTGAACTACGGCTGCTTGGCGGCTTCGGATTGCAGGTGGGAGGCCAGACGGTAGACGTCACTCCGGCCGCCCAACGACTCCTGGCCTTCGTGGCGCTGACGCCGCGTGGGGCCGAGCGGTCCTACACCGCCTTCCAGCTCTGGCCGGAGCACGACGAGCGCCGGGCCAAGGCCAACCTTCGCTCCGCCCTGTGGCGTCTGGGCAAGGTCGACGCCGTGCTGATCGAGGCCACCAAGTCGCGGCTCCGACTGGCCGACGGCGTGTGGATCGACGTGCGCCACGGGCTCGACGAGCTGACCGAGGCCGAGCCCCAGACCACGCTGGAGACCGTCCGCCCGATGCAGGCTCTCGACCACGACCTGCTGCCCGACTGGTACGACGACTGGCTGACCATCGAGCGGGAGCGGCTGCGGCAGTTCCGGCTCGGCACCCTGGAGGACGCCGCCCGTCACGCCCTGGTCGAGGGCCACCACAACGCCGCCGTCCAGCTGGCGTTGGCCGCGGTCGCCATCGAGCCGATCCGGGAGAGCTCGCACCGCCTCGTGATCGACGCCCACCTCGCCGCCGGCAATCGGATCGAAGCCCAGCGCCAGCTCGACGTGTACCAGCAGATGCTGCGCTCGGCCCTGGGCCACGAGCCGACCGACATGCTCAGCGAGGTCATCCCCCTGCCCAACGCCGACTGGCTGGAGCCCGCACTGCTCGCCGGCTGACCCGCCGACGCCGACGGTGGCCTCACCGGCCCCGCCGATCGGCTACTCGAGCACCCGGCTGACGCCAGCGGCCGGCAGCTCGACCCGCACCAGTCCCCCCGGCCCGGCCTCGGCCGTCACCGCACCGTCGTGGGCGGCCAGGAGGGTCCGGGAGATGGCGAGCCCCAACCCGGCGCCGCCCTGCTGGCTGCGGGCCCCGTCGGCCTGGGTGAAGCGGTCGAAGGCCCGGGGCAGGAACGACGTGGCGAAGCCCGGACCCTCGTCGGTCACCTCGATGCGGACCAGCCGATCGCAGGCCGAGACGTCGGCCACCCGCACGGTGCCCTGGATCGGCGAGTAGCGGATCGCATTGTCGAGCAGGTTGCGCAGAACCCGGCCCAGGGCCCGGTCGTCGCCCTGGATCGGCACCGGTCCGGCGACGTCGGCCACCAGGCTGACCCCGGCGGCGTCGGCCACCGGCTGGACCGCCTCCAAGGCCTCGTCGATCAGCTCGGCCAGGTCGAGGTCCTCCGAGCACAGGCTGAGCGAGCCCGAATCGGCCCGGGCCAGGAGGAACAGGTCGCCGACCAGCGATTCGAGGGCGAGCACGTTGCCCCGCATGGCCCGCAGGTGGTCGTCGGCGTCGCCGACGCCGTCCTGCAGGGCGTCGACCGAGACCAGCAACGAAGCCAGCGGTGTGCGGAGGTCGTGGCTGAGGGCGCTGACGACGCTGCGGCGCTCGGCGTCGGCCGCCGACCGCTCGGCTTCGGCCCGGGCCAGGTTGCGGCTCAGCTCGTCGACGGCGGCGGCCAACTGGCCGATCTCGTCGGTCCGTTCGATCCCGGTGCGGGTCTGGCGATCGCCGGCGGCCACCGCCTCCACCGTCGAGGCCACGGCGTCGAGATCGCGGGCGACCGGGCGGGCCAGGCGGAGCCCGACGACGATGGCCGCCGTCCCCGTACACACCGCGACGAGGAGGGCGTACCACATGTCCCGACCCGACAGCGTCATCGCCGCGGTGCCGATGAGGCCCCCGAGGATGGCGAGGGAGGGCCCGACCAGGGCCAGGGCCGGCACCGCCCGCCGCAAGGGCAGACGGGCCAGCAGCGGATGGGCGAGCAGGACGGCGACCACCGACACCACGGCGATGAGGCTGACGAAGAGAACCGCCGATGGACCGTCGTCCATCATGGCGCTCTCCAGCGACCCGTCGCTGTCGCCGACCAGCGGCAGGAAGGGCAGGAGCACGTCCATCAGTCCGGATCGAATCGGTAGCCGATGCCGTACACGGTGACCACGTGTCGGGGGCGGGCCGGGTCGTCCTCGATGGCCCGACGGAGGCGGCGCACGTGCACGGTGACCGTGCCCGGATCCTGCCATTCGGCGCTCGAACCCCACACCTCCCGCAGGAGGTCCTGGCGGCTGAGCACCTCGCCGGGCGAGGAGGCGAGTCGGACCAGGAGGTCGAACTCCTTGGGCCGCAGCTCGACGGTGGCCCCCGCCCGCTCGACGGTGCGGGCGGCGACGTCGACCACCACCTCGGCGAAGGTGATCGTGGTGGGGCCCGTGGTCTTGGCCCGACGGAGCACGGCCCGCACCCGGGCCGCCACCTCGCGGGGCGAGGCGGGCTTGCCGACGTAGTCGTCGGCCCCCAGCTCCAGGCCGGCCACCCGGTCGGGCTCGGCCCCTCGGGCGCTGAGGACGATCACCGGCACCTCGTCGCCCGTCTGGCGCAGCCGCTGCAGCACCTCGATCCCGCTGAGCTCGGGCAACATCAGGTCGAGGACAACGGCGTCGGGCCGTTTTCGGGCGATCTCGGCCATGGCCTCCCGGCCGTCGGCCGCCACCCGCACGTCGAAGCCCTCCCGCTGGAGGTAGGTGGCCACCACCTCGCGGACCTGGGGTTCGTCGTCGACCACGAGGACGTCGTAGGTGGTCGGCGACGGGGACCGGCCCGGGGTGTCGTCGATCCCGTTGATAGCGGAGCCGTTCATCATGACCACCGAACCACAGAGAGGGGGTCGACCGTGTCGATGGCGGCGAAGTTCATCACCTGTTACGAACCCGGGGCCTCGTCGGCGCCATTCCCTGCGCCTTCCACCGCCGCCCTGACCAGGGGCAACACCAGCTGGAGGGAGTCGAGGCAGACCCTGCGACCCTCCAGCCAGCGGTCGATCCCGGCCAGGGGCACCCGGCCGGTGGCCACCACCTCGCCGTCGGGGCAGCTGAGCGGGCCGTCGTGGCGGGTGAGGTACACCCGGCCCACGATGTGACCGTCGTCGGCGTCGTAGCGCACCGGGCCGAGCGGCACGAGCTCGGTCCCCTCCACCCCGGCCTCCTCGGCCAACTCCCGCCGGGCGGCCTCGTCCCACGGCTCCCCCACCCCGGTGATCCCGCCGAAGGCCAGGTCCCAGTACGAGGGGTACACGTCCTTCCAGTCGGCCCGTTGATGGACGATCAGGTCGTCGTCGGTGGTCAGCACGGCCACGTACGTGCAGCGGTGGCGAAGGGTCTCGGCCCGGACCCGTTCCCGGGTGACCACGTCGATCACCGAGCCATCCGCATCCACCCACTCCACCAACTCGGCGGCCGGGTCGCTCGGGGAGACGGCGGTCGGGTCGGTCGGGCCCACGGTTCAGGCCAGCTTCTGGCGGAACTCGTCGGCGTCGGCCCCGGTGGCCAGGAGCCTGCGGGCCAGAATGGCCTGACGAGGTCGGTTCCAGCACAGGGTGCCGGTCACCCGGCCGCCGTCGTCGAGGAACAGCCGCACGAACCGTTGCTCGGCGACCGTGCCCTGGACCGTCTCGTGGCCGTCGGCCGCCGCGCCGGCGAGCTGGATCTTGCGGTCGTACTGGTCCGACCAGAACCAGGGCACCGGATCGAACGGCTCGGCCTCCTCGGCGCCGTCCCCGGTCAGCAGGTGGACCAGGCGGGTGCCGACGTAGCGCCCCATCTCCACCGCGTTGTCCCACTGCTCGATCCGCGTCAGGGCCTCGCCCGAGCCCCGATGGGGCCACCGGGCCACGTCGCCGGCGGCCACGACGCCGGGGGCGGCCACGCAGTACGCATCGGTGACCACGCCGTCGTCGAGCAGGAGGCCGGAGTCGGCCAGCCACTCGGTGTTGGGCACCACGCCGATACCGATCACCACCACGTCGGCCGCCAACTCGGTGCCGTCGTCGAGCACGACCGTCCGCACGACACCATCGGCGTCGTCGAGTCGGGCCACGCCGACGCCGAGGTGGACCTCGACCCCGTGGGACCGGTGCAGCTCGGCCACGGCCAGCCCCGACTCGGTGTCGAGCACCCGCTGCAGCGGAGCCGATGCGGCCTCCACGATGGTGACGTCGTGACCGGCCTGGCGGGCGGTGGCCGCCACCTCGCCCCCGATGAACCCGCAGCCGATCACGACGACCCGACGGGGGCCGTCGGCCAGGGCGGCACGCAGGGCGGTGGCGTTGTCGAGGGTGCGGATCACGTGTACCCCGGCCAGCCGATCGGTCCCGGGCAGGGTGCGGACCCGACATCCGGTGGCGATCACCACGCCGTCGCCCGCCAACCGGCGACCGTCGTCCAGGGTGACCGTGCCGCCGCCGTCGGGCGACGGCTCGAAGCCGGTGGCCGTACGCCCCAGCTCCCAGTCGACGCCGGTCTCGGCCGGGTCGGCCGCCGGCCGGAGCCGGAGGGCCTCGGCCTCGATGGTGCCGGCCAGGTAGTTCTTCGACAACGGGGGCCGGTCGTAGGGATAGTGCGGCTCGTCGCCCACCAGGGAGATGTCGCCCTCGAAGCCGGCCCTGCGGGCGGCGACGGCGGCGTGCAACCCGGCCAGCGACGCGCCGACGACGACCAATCGGGTCATGTCGTGGTCCTCTCCGATGCTCGTCGGTCGGTCCGGCTCAGGCGTCCTCGAACGTGATCGCCTGCTTGGGGCAGCGCTCGGCCGACTCCCGCACCATCTCGTGCAGTTCGTCGGGTGGTGTCTCGTTCAGGACGTAGAGGAAGTCGTCGTCGCGCACTTCGAACACGTCGGGGGCGATCCCCATGCAGACGGCGTTGCTCTCACAGAGATCGAAATCGACGACAATCTTCATGACCTTCTCCTACGGTTCGTCCGCATCGAGCCCGGCGGCCGGGCCGCATCGCCCGGCTCCGTCGCTCGATCGGCGTGCGCCGCAGCTTAGTCAGAGGCCGCCGATCAGGCCGCAGCGGCGAGGTCGAGAACCTCCTGCTGGTCGAACGGCCCGGACCATCCCTGGATGGGGTTGCCGGTGGCGTCGACGAGGATGGCGGTGGGCTGGCCACGTACGCCGTAGTAGTCCCAACTGGCGAAGCTCTCGTCCCAGATCATGAGCGGCGTGGCCGTCCCGGTGCTCTGGACGAACTCCTGAGCCTGGGCCAGCGAGTCCTGAGCCCCCATACCGACGACACGGATCACGTCTGCGTTCTGCTGAGCGAACTGCTCAACGGCCGGGCCCTCGGCCCGACAGAAGGGTCAATGAGGTGCCCAGAACCAGAGCAGCACGGGGCGATCGTCGCCCGCCAGCTCCTCGGCCAGGTTGAGGGTGCTGCCGTCGGCGATGTTCACCACGTCGACGGGGGCGAACAGGTTCTCGGCCGGTGCGGGCACCTCGGGGCCGACCGGTTCGGCCGCCTCGTCGGTGGTATCGGCCGCCGACGGTGTGTTGGCGGGGGCGGTGGTGGCCTCGGCGGCGGTGTCGGCGTCGTCGGTGGCACCCGATCCGCACGCGGCGACCGCCAGGGCCAGGGCCGCCATGACCCCGACCAGGGTCGGGACGCGCCGGGGGCGTAGTCTCATGGGCATGGCAGACGTCAACCGGCCGCCAGGGGTTGGCATTCCTTCCATCGGTAGACCATGCCCAAACCCGGGCTGAAATCATCTGAACATCTGCTGAAACCGGGCCGATATCGGCTCCGGGGGCGAAGACCTGCCGACCGGTGCTGGTTGAGTGGGTAACCGTCAAAGGAGCAGCGAGGCAATGAACGACGCAACGACGATCACCAGCGCCACCCCCGGGCCCGCCAACGACCGCGATGTCGGCGGGATCGCCCGCGCCGCCCTCGTCGGTGTGCTCGCCGGTGCGGCGGCGCTGGCCGCCGGCGAGCTGAGCGCCGCCTTCGCCGCACCCCGGCCCGGCCCGGTGATCGCCGTGGCCAACCGGGTTATCGATCTGGCCCCGGGCTGGTTCGTCGATTTCGGCAAGGCGGTGTTCGGACTCTCCGACAAGACCGCCCTCGTGATCGGCACGGTGATCATCTCGCTGCTGATCGCCGCCGGGCTCGGTATCGCCTCCCGCCGCAACCCGATGCCCGGCGTCGCCGGCATCGCCGCCTTCGGGTTCATCGGCCTCGTCGCCATCATCACCGACAGCCAGGGCGGCGTCGCCGTGGGAATCCCGGTGTCGTTGATCGCCGTCGTCGCCGGGGTCGGCGTGCTGATGTGGCTCCGCAACCAGGCCGGCTTCTCCCTCGTCGGGACCGGAGCCACCAGGCAGACCATCTCCACCGAGGGCGAGGGGGGCCGGGCCGTCGTCATCGACTCCCCCGTCGATCCCAACTACTCGCGCCGGGCCTTTCTCAACACCGCCGGCGCCATCGGGGCCTCGGCCGCCGTGGCCACCGCCTCCGCCAGCCTGCTGCGCTCCCGCTCGTCGGCCAACGACGCCCGCGACGCCGTGCAGCTCGACTCCGCCCTGTCGGAGACCGAGCTGGAGGCCCGGATCACGGCCGCCGACCTGGGCGACATCGGCTCCACCCCCGGAATCAGCCCGCTGGTCGTCCCCAACGACGAGTTCTACCTGATCGACACCGCCATCCTCACCCCCCAGGTCGACCCGACCAACTGGCAGCTCACGATCAAGGGCATGGTCGACAACGAGCTCGTCATCACCTACGACGAGCTGCTCGACCGGGCCGACATGATCGAGCCGGTCACCCTCTCGTGCGTGTCGAACGAGGTCGGCGGCAACCTGGTCGGCAACGCCGTGTGGCAGGGCATCGCCCTCACCGAGCTCCTCGACGAGGCCGGGGTACAGGAGGGCGCAACCCAGATCGCCAGCCGATCGGTCGACGGCTGGTCGTGCGGCTTCCCCACCGACGTCGCCTACGACGGCCGGACGGCGATGGTGGCCATCGCCATGAACGACGAGCCCCTCCCCCTCCGCCACGGCTTCCCCGCCCGCCTCGTCGTCTCCGGCCTCTACGGCTACGTGTCGGCCACCAAGTGGCTGTCCGAGATCGAGCTGACCACCCTGGAGGACTTCGACGGCTACTGGATCCCCCGCGGCTGGTCGAAGAACGGTCCGGTCAAGACCCAGTCCCGTATCGACACCCCGCGCCGGGGCACCACCCTGGCGGCCGGCGTCGATGTGGCGGTGGCCGGGGTCGCGTGGGCCCCGAACCTCGGTATCGACAAGGTCGAGGTGCAGTTCGACGAGGACGAGTGGGTCGAGGCCGAGCTGGGCGATTCGCTCGGTATCAACGCCTGGCGCCAGTGGCGGGTTGTCTGGTCACCGACCGAGGGCCGCCACACGATCAAGGTGCGGGCCACCGACGGCTCGGGTGAGACGCAGACCTCGGTCATGGCTCCGCCCGCCCCCAACGGCGCCTCGGGCTGGCACGAGGTCATCGTCACCGCCTAGCGGCACCCCACGGGCGGCCGACCCTGCGCCACCTCTCCGCCACCCTCGGCCCGGCGGCCGTCGCCGACGGCGATCGCCGGGCCATCGTCGGCCGCCCCCTCTCGGGCGGCCTGCGTCGCTAGCGTCGGACCCATGAACCGACCGTTCCGCTTCGGCGTGCAGTGCTTCGGCTTCGGCGACCCGGAGACCGTGCGCACCACCGCCCGGGCCTGCGCCGAGCACGGGTACGACGAGTTCTTCACCGCCGACCACCTGGGGGCCGCCGACCCGTTCGCTCCGCTTCTGGTGGCGGCGGCCGAGGCGCCCGAGGTCCGGGTCGGGCCGCTGGTGATCAACAACGCCCTCCACAATCCCGTCCTCCTGGCTCGCACGGCGGCCACCGTCGATCGCCTGACCGACGGCCGCCTCGTGCTCGGCCTCGGCACCGGCTACGCCCAGGCCGAGCACGACGCCGCCGACATCGACCTGCCCCCGCCGGGCCCGAGGGTGGCGCAGTTCGCCGAGTCGCTGCAGGTGCTGCGACAGCTCCTCGACGACGGCGCCTCCCGGCTCGACGGCGACCACCGACGGGTGGCCGTCGACGATCTCGGTATCCGCCCGGTCCAGGAGCGGGTGCCGTTCCTGATCGGCGGTCACGGCCGGCGGGTGGTCGGCCTGGCCGCCCGACACGCCGACATCTACCAGTTCACCGGTCTCACCCATGGCCCCGGTGGTGCGCTCAGCCCCGGCGGGTTCCGCCTGGCCGACCTCCGGCTACGGGCATCGTGGTTGGAGGACGGCGCCGGCGATCGTCTCGCCACCATCGAACGCTCGGCCCTGGCCCAGCGGACGGCGCTCGGTCCGGCGGCCGACGCCGCCCGCGACGAGTTGGTCGAGCGGTGGGGGCTGACGGCGGAGGATCTCGTCGACTGCCCCTTCGCCCTGTTCGGCTCGGTCGAGGAGGTGGTCGACAAGCTGGAGCGTCTCCGAACCATGCTCGGCATCTCGCACTACGTCGTGCGGGACGCCGAGGGGTTCGCACCGGTCGTCGAGGCGCTGCGGGGTCGCTGAGCGCCCGCCATCACGCCACCGACGCCCACCGACGCACCGACGCCGCGGGGGTGCCCGGCCGACGGTGGATGCCCTGCCGGGGCCGGTGTCGGCTACGGCAGGTAGGGAGCGGGGTCGACGGCGGTGCCGTTGAGCCGAATCTCGAAGTGGAGGTGGTTGCCGGTGGCGGTGCCGGTGGCACCGACGAGGCCGACGATGTCGCCCCGGTCGACGCCCTGTCCGTTGTTCACACCGATCTCCGACATGTGGGCGTAGAGGCTGGTGAAGCCGCCCCCGTGATCGACGATGACGGTGTTGCCGTAGCCGCCTCGGTAGCCGGTGTAGATGACCACGCCGCCGCTGGTGGCGGCGATCGGCGTGCCCCGACCGGCGCCGACGTCGATGCCGGCGTGGAGCTTGCGGGTGCCGAACACCGGGTGGATGCGGTAGCCGTAGGGGCTGGTCACCGTGCCCGGTAGCGGCCACTGATAGCCCAGGGCCGACGGCTCGGAGGGTTCCGGGATCGAGATCGGGGCCGGCGCCGAGCCGGCGATCAGGTCGCGAATACTGTCGTCCTCGGCGGCGTAGGCGGTGAGGTCGGCGGCCCAGCGGGCGATGCGGGACTCGGCCTCGGCCTTGAGCCCGAGCTGGATGGTCTGCTGGGCCTGCAGCTTGTCCAGCTCCTCGACCAGCGCCAGCTCCAGGGCCTCGGCGTCCTCGACCGCCTGGCTGGCCTCGGCCTCCGCCACCTCCTGATCCTCGCGGATGATGCGGAGCTCCTCGAGCAGCTCGGCCGTGCTCTTGTTGGCCTGCTGGAGCAGCTGGGTCTGGCGCAGCGACTGGTTGATGTTGCGGTCGCTGAAGAACGGCCCCGGATCGTTGAGCCCCGACTTGAAGCCCTCGATGGCCTTGTTGCGCAGCTGCTCCTCGACCTGGGTCTGCTCGCTGGAGGACTCGACCATCTCGGTGCGGGCCGTCTCCATGCTGTTACGGGCCGCCTCGAGCTGCGCCTGCACCTTGTCGATCTTGGACTGGGTGGCCTGGGTCTCGGTGTTGATCGAGCTCAACGCCCGCTGGATGTCGGCGTCGGCCGCCTTGGCCGCGTTCAGGTTGCCTGCGGCCTGCTGCTTCTCCGCCTCCTGCTCGGCGCTCAGCGTCGTGCTGGTGGCGGCGGTGGTCGGTGGCGAGGCCGTGGAGGCGGTCGAACCGGGTGCCGTCGTCGGGGCGGCCGTGGTGCTCGGCGTGGTGGTCGTCGGCGCCGCCGTGGTCGTGGTTGGGGCGACTGTGGTCGTCGACGACTCCTCGACCGCGCCTGCGGGCAGACCGGTGAGCGCAAGAGCCCCGACGGCTGCGAGGCCGACGGCGACTCGTCCCAGTCGTCTCATCGGTCGGTCGGCATCGGATCGCGGGGAATCGTCGTCAAAGGGTCGGGCGTCTCGAATTTGCACGTATTCTCCGCCGAGATGTTCTGAACGAGCTTGCCCCATCGAGTCCGCCAAGGCGTGGCAACTCGACAGGGAACTCTAACCCATGGGGCGGGCCGAAGGAACACCACCCAGCGACAGACATCCAGCGAGGAACGACCATGAGCGAAGCGACGACCGACCCGAACCGGGAAACCCTGACCTGGGACGGCTACGGACGGGCCGCCCGGGAGTTGGCCCAGCAGGTGGCCGACAGCGGGTTCGATCCCGACATCATCCTCGCCATCGCCCGGGGCGGGCTCTTCGCCGCCGGCTCGCTCGGCTACGCCCTGTCGGTGAAGAACCTCTACGTGATGAACCTCGAGTTCTACACCGGGGTTGGCGAGCGACTCGACGTACCGGTGATGCTGCCGCCCTACCTGGACAAGGTTGATCTCACAGATGCACGGATCTTGATCGTTGATGATGTGGCCGATACCGGGCACACCCTCAAGGTAGTCCATGAGTTCTGCCAAGATGTCGTAGCAGAATCCCAAACCGCGGTGCTGTATGAGAAGTCTCACTCACTTGTCAAGTGCGACTTTGTTTGGAAGAAGACCGACCTCTGGATCAATTTTCCCTGGTCAACAGAGCCCCCGATCCTCGAGCCGAAGACCACTGCCTGAGCCAAATACCTGAATTCCTTCAACAAGGATGTATCGATAACTCTAAATTGGGGGATGCGCATTCGGGCTATTCCATCTATTGTTGTTTGAATGGAGGCCTCAGCAATGACCCGTCGTATTGTTTCAGGTGTATTCCTACTCATCGCACTCGGCGTTCTTGGCGTAATCATCGCCGGCGCCCTCACCAGCGGGGAGCAGCTGGTGGTGCGGTTCTTGACCGCAATCATTGTGGCGGCGCTGGCACTCTACGTGATCAGCGATTTGCGGCTGCAGGCCAGCGACGAGGCGGCGGCCGCCGCCACCGCCCGGGCCACGGTCCCCGCCCCCCGGATCACCACCGGCGAGGAGCACCCGCCGAACAGCACCGCCGCCTTCATGGCCACCGTGACCGGCAAGAAATCCAAGACGGTGGATGCGATCTCCCTCTCCAGCGCCCGCCAGAGGTCCACCCCCGAGCCCGCACCGGCCGCCCTCTCCATCGAGCCCGAGGTCGCCCTGCACACCGCCGCAGCGGCCACGCCGGTCCGCCCGGAGCCGGCCGAGCGCAACGTCATCGCCATCGGTTCGCTGTCGTCGCTCGGCACCGCCGATCTCGACCCCGACGCCACCATGGAGGCCCCGGCCTCCCCCTACGACGACGGTGACGACGAGGCCACCCTGTGGCCCTTCAACGATGCCGAGATGGAGCCCTCCAAGTCGGACCTGGCCGAACTCGATGACGTCGACGGCCTGGTCGCCATGTTCGCCAAGCAGACCGAGCAGCAGCTGTCGGAGAACAAGACCCTGACCCTGGCCGGCCACACCGTCGGCGCAGGTCGGAGCGGCGATGCGCCGTCGTCCTACGACACCGACTTCGGCGCCGGCGGTGGCGATGACGAGGTCGAGATGGCCGAAGAGGATCGGGTCGAGAACGTCGAAGACGATGAGGCCGAATTGCCCACAAAGGGTGACGACGTGACCACCGAAATGGAGATGTCCACGGAAGGTGTTGACGCCATCACCAATGGTGGGGTTCCGGTTGCCGACGAGTCGACATCGACCATGGCCATGACCCCGGCCGAGTCGGCCCCACGGGCCGAGCTGGCGCCCACCGGGCCGTCGACGGCCGAGCCGGCCCTAGCGGCCGACGACGAGAGCGACGTCGGCGCCCTGGCCCGTCTCACCGCCGAGCTGCCCACCCTCCCGGCCGCCACCGGGGCCGACACCTACACCTCCGCCGGTATCGCCCCCATCATCGATCTGCGTCCGGCCTCGACCGCCCCCACCACCGGGATCGAGAGCGCCATCCGCTCCGGCGAGTACGGCGTGATCGCCTCGCTGATCGAGCAGGGCATGCTCACCACCGAGGGGCCGATCACCGATCGCGACGTGCGGACGATGGTCTACGTGGCCTTCACCTCGAGCGAGCTGCGCAAGATCCTGGCCGCCGGGGGCACCGTCGACGGAGACAACTCCGGTCTGGAGCTGGGCGGGGTCGACGTCTTCACCCCGCCCGTGGCCATGACCACCGGCCCCGAGCGCGCCGAGACACCGGCCCTCGACGCCGCCGTCGATGACGACGAGCCGGACTTCCCCCAGAGCCAGGCGCTTTAGCCCACCGATCGAGGAACCCCGGCCGGGGTCACGAGATCACCGATTCCCGGCGGCGGCACGGGGCCGGCGGCCCTGAGCGCCGGCTAGCTCTTGTAGGCGGCCTGGCTCTCCCGCCAGCTACCGGTGTCGGCCCGAGGTTCCTTGGGCAGACCGAGCACCCGCTCCCCCACGATGTTGCGCTGCACCTCGGAGGTGCCGGCGTAGATCGTGCCCGGGCGGGCGATGAAGAAACTGCACATCCAGTTGGCCACCGAGTTCTCCACGCCGACGGCGGGGGCGCTGAGGCCCGAGCGGGTCTCCTCGCCGAAGCCGACCATGCCGTCGGGCCCCACCATGTTCATGGCCGCCTCGGTCACCTCCTGGTGGTAGTGGCTCCAGAACAGCTTGCCGATCGACGACTCGGGGCCCGGCTGCTGACCGGCGAGGTAGCGGGTGAGGGCCTGCATCCCGCGGTACCTCATGATCTGGATCTTGGTGTAGAACCGGGCGATGTCCTGGCGGACCAGGGGGTCGTCGAGCTTGTCGTAGCGGCGGGCCAGATCGACGAAGCTCTCGTACTCGGCCCCAAAGCCGAGGGCGGTGGTGGTGGCGCCCACCCCCCGCTCGAAGCCGAGGAGGGTGTTGCCGACGGCCCAGCCGTTGTTGAGCCCGCCGAGGACGTTGTCCTTGGGGCACCGGGCGTCGGTGAAGAACACCTCGTTGAAGTGGTCGTGCCGGGCGATGTTGGTGATCGGCCGCAGCTCGACACCGGGCTGGTCCATCGGCACCAACAGGAACGAGATGCCCTTGTGCTTCGGCACGTCGGGCTCGGTGCGGGCCAGGGTGAAGATCATGTTGGCGGTGTGGCCGCTCGAGGTCCAGATCTTCTGACCGTTGATCACCCACTCGTCGCCGTCGAGCTCGGCCTTGCAGCCGAGGTTGGCCAGATCGGAGCCGGAGTTGGGCTCCGAGTAGCCCTGGCACCACACGTCCTTACCCGACAGGATCCGGGGGATCAGGTGTTGCTTCTGCTCCTCGGAGCCCCAGTGCAGGATCGTGTTGCCCACCATGCCGATGGAGAAGCCGTCGTTGGGGCCCGAGGTGGGGACGCCCCGCTTGGCGAACTCCTCGTTGAGCACCACCTGCTCCAGGTGCGAGAGACCGCCACCGCCGTACTCGGCCGGCCAGTTGGGGGCGAGCAGCTTGGCGTCGTGGAGCGTCGTCCGCCACTCGTCGTGGAACCGTGTCCGCTCGTCGCCCTCCAGCGCGCCGATACCGGACCACCCATCCGGGAGGTGCTCATCGAGAAAGGCGTTGATCTTCAGGCGATAGGCGTCGGTCTCGGCCGGATAGGTCGGTTGCATGGCCTCCAACGTAGATCGGAGGCGGGACCTGAAGCGATTCTGTACCCACCCACCGGCCTCGGCCCCCGCATCGGCCGGACCTGCGCCGTTCAGGAGTCGGACACATCTGGTTGACGGCGGCTTTCGTCCAGCCCATCTAGGGTGCAGAGCTATGAGTCTTCTCCAGAACAAACCTGTCGTCATCGGCGTGGGCGCCGTGGCGGCCGCCCTCGCCGCCTTCCTGGCCTTCGGCGTGTTCGGCATCCAGACCCTCTTCACCAACACCACCGTCGACGAGGGCGGCCCGGTCTTCGCCTCCGGCGAGACCGCCACCGTGAGCGACGACGGCGATGGCGCCACCGCCGATGCCGCCGATGACGGCGCTGCGGCGGCGGACGCCGACGCCGCCACCGAGGAGCCGACCGCCGAGGCCGAGGAGGCTGAGGCGGCCAACGAGATCATCAGCCTGGCCGAGGGCAGCTTCACCAGCCTCTCCCGCTACAACGTGACCGGCACGGCCACCGTGCTCAACGACGGCACCGAGCAGCGCTTCCTGCGCCTCGAGGGCTTCGAGTCGACGAACGGCCCCGACCTCAACGTGTACCTACGGGCCGAGGACGGCGAGTTCATCGACCTGGGTGACCTCAAGGGCAACATCGGCGACCAGAACTACGAGATCCCGGTCGACGTCGACCTCGAGCGGTTCAACACCGTCGAGATCTGGTGCGTGCGCTTCGGCGTCGGCTTCGGCGAGGCCGAACTGGCCTAGCCGCCAACCCGAGACTCTCCACCGCAGGGGCCGGGGCACGCCGAACGGCGTCCTCGGCTCCTTCCCGTTGTGCCCTGGTCAGTCGTCGAGGCGGCGAAGCCCCGTCAGGGCGAACAGCCCGAGACCGGCCAGCATCGCGGCCGACGCCACCAGGCCGGGCCAGGTGAGCGTCCATGTCACACCGTCGTCGAGGAAGCCCTGTCGGGCCATGCGCAGCAGGTTGGTGGTCGGGTTGAACCGGGCCGCACCGTGCAACCACCCCTCCATGACGGCCAGGGGCACCTGACCGATCGACAGGAAGAGGGTGGCGAAGATGCCGACCTGGACCAGGCCCAACGATCGCTGGTTCCGCAGTCGATACACCACGCCGAGCGCCCACAGGCCGGTGCAGCAGGCGAAGATGCCACCGGTGAGGATCAGCATCGCCAGCCCGGTGAAGCCCGGCCAGTCGGCCCCGAGGACGATGCCCAGGGGCAGCACGGTGACGAGGGGGAACGTCGAGCGGACCAGCGAGGTGCCGAGTGGGCCGAGCACCAGGGCCCGACGTCCGGCCGGGGCGAGCAGGAGCCGGTCGTAGAAGCCGTTCTCCAGATCGCGTGCGGTACCGAACCCGATGCCGATCCCTCCGAACGCCGCCCCCTGGATACAGGCGTAGGGGACGAACCAGTTGTAGATGTTGTCGGTCGGGAACCCCGGGATCGCCGTGATGGCCGAGTAGGAGCCGGCGAAGGCGATCATGAAGAAGATCGGCATGACCAGGATGGGGCCGACGGCGGCCGGCACCCGGGTGATCGCCAGCATGTTGCGCTGCACCAGCTCGACGATCACCGGAAACAGGGGCACCGACCGGGGCGCGGCCCGCTCGGTCGACGCCGTCACCGGTGTGGCGGTCATGACACGTCCGCCAGTTTCCTGCGCAACTGGAGCAGGGCGAAGGCGATCGTGGAGGCGGCGAAGGCGACGGCGACCAGTAGGCCGACGACGGCCTCACCGAGGCTGAAGCCTTCGAGCACCTGGTGGCGGCAGGCGTCGATCACGTAGGTGATCGGGTTGAGTTCGGCCACCCGCCGGTAGGCGCCCGACATCAGCTCGACGGGGAAGAAAGCGCTGGAGATGAAGAGCAGGATGAACAGCAGCGGGAACGAGTTGCCGACGGCCTCGGCCGACCCGGTGCGCAGGCCGACGGCTGCGCCGTAACCCCCGACGCCGATCGCCATCACCATCGCCAGCACGACCATCACCACGATGCCGGGGATGCCGCCCTCGACCGGGGCGCCGAACAGTCGGAAGACCACGACGTAGAAGAGGGTGACCCCGGCGCCGTAGGTTGCGGCGCCGGCCAGCCTCGAGACCAGGATCGACACCCGGGACACCGGCGAGGCGAGCAGGCGGTCCATGAAACCGTTCTCGATGTCGAGGGCGAGGTCGGTGGAGGCGTTGATCGAGCCGAACAGCGTGCCCTGCAGGATGGTGCCGGCCAGCAGGAACTGCAGGAAGCTCCTGGAGTCGGGGAAGTCCTGCAGCGAGGTGGCCCGGGCGAAAGCCGACGCCGACACGGCGGCGATCAGCAGGGGGAAGGCGGCGCCGAAGATCCAGCTGGCCGGCTGACGGAAGAACCCGATGACCGACCTGCGGGCCATGACCACGAAGGCGTCGAGGTGCCTGACCGGGTGCAGATCGGCGGACGCCGTCCGGTGGGGCTCGATCCCGACGGTCATGGGCCGGCCTCGCCCTGCTCGTCGGCGCCCTCGAGGCGACGGCCGGTGGCATCGGCGAACACGTCGTCGAGCGAGGGGGCGTCGAGCTCCATCGTCAACACCTCGATGTTCCGCTCGTCGAGGGCTCTGACCACCTCGGCCAGCCGGTTGGCCCCGTTCTCCAGGCCGATGGCGATGCGCCCCTCCCGAGCCGGGCGGGCCTCACCGAAGGCGGCCATCACCGTCCGGGCCTCGTCGAGGTCGGTGGCGAGCACATCGAGGCGGAGGGTCGGCGAACCGACGGCCTCCTTCAGGGCGATCGGCGTGCCCTCGCGCACGATGAGGCCGCCGTCGATGATCCCCACCCGGTGGGCCAGCTCGTCGGCCTCCTCCAGGTACTGGGTTGTGAGGAAGACGGTGGTGCCCTCGGCGTTGAGCCGCCGAACCTCCGACCACAGGTTCTGCCGGCTGCTGGGATCGAGGCCGGTGGTCGGCTCGTCGAGGAAGAGCACCTCAGGCTCGTGGATCAGCGACAGGGCGAGATCGAGACGGCGGCGCATGCCGCCGGAGTAGGTGCCGACCCGACGGTCACCGGCCTCGGTGAGCCCGACACGCTCCAACAGCTCCGCCCCTCGGACACGGCCCGCCCGCCTGCCGATGCCGTGCAGGGTGGCCTGGAGGCGGAGCAGCTCGTTGCCCGTCATCAGCGGGTCGATGGCGGCGTCCTGCAGGGCGACCCCGATCCGTCGCCGCACCTGGTGGGCCGAGGTGGCGACGTCGAACCCGGCGACGGTGGCCCGGCCCGCCGTCGGTTTGAGCAGCGTGGTGAGCATGCGCACGGTGGTGGACTTACCGGCGCCGTTGGGCCCGAGGAAGCCGTAGATCTCGCCCTGGGACACCTCGAGATCGACTCGACGGACGGCCTCGACCTCGCCGAAGTGTCGTTGCAAGCCCTCTGCTGCGATCGGTGACCCCATTCCGGGTGTCTACCACGGGCCTCCGACAATCCAGCCAACCGGTGTCGGGTTTCCCCCGGCGCCGACGGGCCGCCTCCCCGCCTCCGGGGACGTGACCTTTATCGCTCGATCAGCCCTTGCCACGGTAGTGATAACAGTAGCTAACATTGCTCTGTAGGTATTGCTAACACCTTCTTGGTACCTCCTTGACACCTGTCGGGCCGTGAAGTGTTCGGCTCCGCTGGCGCCGGCCTCCTGAGCAGAGAACGGACCCCCATGCCCGCAGACATCGTCGACATCGTTGCGCTCTCCCCCATCCAGCGGAGCATGTACCTCGTCAGCGCCAGTCGGCTCGGTATCGACCCCTACAACGTCACCGCTTCGCTCCGCCTCCGCGCCGTTCCGGACCTGGGCGCGATCCGCTCCGCCGTGGCCGCCGCCCTCCGCCGCCATCCCCACCTCGCCGGGCGGGTCCACACCGACGGGGTGCCGCACCCGGTCCTGCTGGTGCCGGGCGAGCCGACGCTCCACTGGGAGGAGATCGACCGTCGAGACCGGCCCGGAGACGCCGAACAGCGGGCCGACGAACTGTACGAGGAGGAGTTGCGGCGCCCGCTCGACGTGCACGCCGGGCCCCTGTCCCGGGTGGTGGCCGGGCGCATCAGCGACACCGAGTATCAGCTCGTCTTCACCATGCACCACATCGTTATCGACGGCGCGTCGTTCCCGGTGCTCTTCGGCGATCTCCTCACCATCCTCACCGCCGGGCCGGAGGGGTTGCCCTCCCCCACCCCGATCCGGATCCACGCCGAGTGGCTCGCCAAGCGGCCGATCGACGATGCCCTCGAAGCGTGGCGGGCGGCCCTGGACGGCGTGGCCGAGGGCGCCACGGTCGCTCCCCCGCCGCCGCCCGAGGTCGACCTGCCGATCGAGGGTGATGCCGCCCTCACCGCCGAGGAATCGGCTCCGGTGATCGAGTGGGCCCGCCGCAACGGTCTCACCATGAGCACGGTCTTCCAGCTGGCGTGGGCCCGCATCCTGTCGGGTCTGCTGTCGAGCGACGACGTGGTGTTCGGGCAGACCACCACCGGCCGCCACCCGAGCATCCCCGACGTCGAGCGACTGGTCGGGGCCCTGATCGCCACCGCCCCGGTGCGGGTCGTCGTCACCGACGAGGCCCCGGCCGCCATCGGCACACCTCTGCAGCAGGCGGGGTCGCAACTGCGGCCCTTCGAGCACATCGGCATCAACGAGATCGCCACCGCCTGCGGCGTCGACCCGCTGTTCGACACCCTCCTCGTCGTCGAACACAGTCCCGCCATCGGCGCCGACATCGAGGTGGAACTGCCGACGGGCGGGTCGGTGGTGACCCAGCGCATCGGTTCCCTCACCCACTTTCCCATGGCGGTGGTGCCGGTGGTGGACGGCGATCGGCTCCTGACCCGCACCGAGGTCCGACCCGACCTCGCCGCCCGCTTCCCGCCCGTCGACCTGGCCCGCCGCTTCCTCGCCGTCGTCCGCCGCCTGGTCGACGCCGACTCCCTGGCCGACGTCGACGTGCTCCTGCCCGAGGAGCGGGCGGTCACCCACCATCGAGCCGCCGGCTCCGACGCCACCGCCCCGACGACGCTGGCCGAGCGGCTCGACGCCATCGCCGACGATCGTGGCGACGCCGACGCCGTCGTCGACCAGACCGGCAGCCAGACCATGGCGGCGTTCCGGGCTGCGGTATCCCGGCTGGCGGCCGGCCTCACCGCCCACGGCGTCCGCCCCGGCGATCGCGTCGGGGTGATGCTGCGCCGGGACCGGCGGGTGATCCAGGCCCCGTTCGCCGTGGCCGAAGCGGGTGCGATCTGCATCCACCTCGATCCCGACACCCCGGCCGGGCGCCTGGCCACGATCGCCGCCGGCGCCGAGATCGACCTCGTCCTGGCCGATCTCTCGGAGGTGGCCGTCGTCGAGGCGGCAGGCGCCGCCGGTCGATCGCTGCGAGCGCTGACCCCGGCCGACGACGGCGGCCTGCCCCCGGCGACCGGCGCCGAGACCGAGGCCGGTCACGGGTCCGCACCGGGGGCCGCCGACCCCGACCGGCCCCTCTACGGGGTGTTCACCTCCGGCACCACCGGCCAACCCAAGGGCGTGATCGTCTCCCATCGAGCCCTGCTCGCCCTGTGGGCCCACCACGAACGACAGGTCCTGTCGCCCGCCGTCGACCAGCTCGGCCGCAGCCTGCGGGTGGCCCACGCCTGGTCGACCGGGTTCGACGCCGCCTGGCAGCCGACGGTGGCGCTGCTGAGCGGACACACCCTGGTCGTGGTGCCCGACGACGTGCGGGTCGACCCCGGGCGGTTGGTGGCGTTCATGGCCGACAACGACGTCGACATGCTCGACACCTCGCCATCGATGTTCCTGAGACTGGCCGACGCCGGCCTGTTGCACGGGCCGCCCGAGGACGAACGCTGCCTGCTACCGATCCAGGCCCTCGGCGGCGAGGCCATCCACGACGACGTCTGGCAGCGCCTCCAGGCCCTCGACGGCACCCGGGTGCTCAACTTCTACGGCCCGACCGAGGCGACCGTCGAGGCCTTCATGGCCGACGTGGCCGACCACGACCGGGCCTCGATCGGCCAGCCGACGCTGCGCAGCGGGGCCGAGATACTCGACCATCGCCTCCGTCCGGTGCCCGGCGGCGGGATCGGCGAGCTCTACCTGTCGGGCCCCCAGCTGGCGACGGGATACGTCGGCCAGGCGGGCCTGACCGCCTCGTCGTTCGTCGCCGGCCCCGACGGCGGGCGCCGCTACCGCACCGGCGACCTCGTCTGCTCGGTGGCGGACAGCGGGGTCGAGTTCTGCGGCCGGGCCGACGACCAGACCAAGATCAACGGCTACCGGGTGGAGCCGAGCGAGGTGGCTTCGGCCATCGGCCTGCTGCCCGGGGTCCATCGGGCCGAGGTGCTGGTCGATGTTCGGAAGGGCCGCACCCGCCTGGCCGCCCTCGTCGTGGCCGACATCTCGGCCGCCCGGATCCGGTCCCTCCTCGCCGACCGCCTGCCCCACTTCATGATTCCGGCCTTGATCGCCGAGGTCGAGGCCATCCCCCTCAACCGCAACGACAAGCTCGACGCGCCGGCGGCCCGAGCCCTGCTCGACGCCGCCCGCCCCTCCGGCGCCGGGCCGCAGCCGGCGTCGCCCACCGAGGCCCTCCTGGCCGAGCTGACCGGCATCGCCCTCGACGCCCCGCTGGTCGAGGCCGGGCTCGACAGCCTCGCCACCATGGATCTGGTCGCCCGGCTGCGCACGCTGTCGTGGACGGTGGGCCCGGCCGACGTGATGAGCGCCGCCGACCTGCGGGAGCTCGCCCACCTGCTCGACAGCGCCCGGGCCGACACCGCCGTACTCGCCGATTGAGCCGGTCCGCGCCGCCGGCCGGGGACGCCCCGTCGTCGGGGCCGGACGTCAGGCGGAGGTGAAGGCGTCGAGCACGACGTCGACCACCGGGGTCGATGCGGCGAAGGGGAAGAAGTGCCCGCCACTGACCTCGGTGAAGCGGAAACCGGCCGAGGTGTGCTCCTCCCAGCCCCGCATGCTCGCCACCGGGACGGTGGCGTCGTTGCGGCCGGCCAGCGCCGTGAACGGGACCGGCAGCCGACGGTGGACCATGGCCTGCAGGCACGAATAGCCGACGGCGATGTCGCCCCGGAGGCAGGGCAGCAGCAGGGCCAGCATCTCCTCGTCGTCGAGCACGGCATCGGGGGTGCCTCCCCACGAGCGCATGGCGGCCACCAGGTCGGCGTCGGAGGCGTTGACCAGGGTGGGGACGACCTGGGCCGGGGCGGGACTGGCGGCCACGACCACATGGTCCACGCTGCGACTGAGGCGGGCCGCGGTCTCGGCCGCCAGTAGACCCCCCATGCTGTGGCCGAACAGCACCAGCGGGGTCGGGAGGGCTTCGAGCTGTGGGACGACCACCCGCAGGACGGAGTCGACGTGGTGGTAGGGGGTCTCCCGCACCCGGTGTTCGCGACCGGGTGCCGTCACGACGTAGATGTCGACGTCGTTGTCGGTGCCGACGTCGGCCCACCGACGAAACCCGGAGGACCCGCCCCCGGCCGGTGGGAACAGCACCACCGTCCGGCGGCCGGACCCGGTCGCCGCCGGCCGGAACCACGAGGCGTCGAGCGACTTCGTCGTCATCACCCTCTGACCTCCACCCTGGTGTGGACCGGCCCCGGGGCCAGCACGGCGATACTCCCGACGTGGTCCGGCCCCGGGGTGAAGGTCTGCAGGACGAGCGGGTGGCGGGATCCCTCGACCGTGACCCAGCCCGGCTCCGAGCGGGGCCCGGCTACCACGACCTCGCTCATCGGCACCCGAAGCCCGTCGCCGGTCGCCTTCAGCACGGCTTCCTTGTCGGTCCAGAGCCGGTAGAACCCCAGCGGGGTCTCGGCCACGGTGCGCTCGCCGGGCCCGCAGACGAGGTCGAGCAGGCCCGCCCGGTCGTCGCCCACCCCGCCGACCTGCTCCACGTCCACCCCGACCGGGCCGACGGCGCTGGCGGCGGCGGCCACATGGTCACCGGCGTGGGAGATCGACACCTCGATCGACCGGTCTCTCAGGCGGGGCTTGCCGTGCGGCCGACCGCAGGAGTCGCAGCGGCGATCGAGCGCGATCTCGTGCGGAGCGCAGCCCGCCAATCGGGCAGCCACCCGTCGCACCAGGCCTGCGGCGGCCACGAACCGGGCCCGATCGGCCACCCGGTGGTACCGCCGGGCCCGGAGGCGCTCGGACTCGTCGAGCAGGGCGTAGGCGTCGGGACCCGGCTCGACCGCCAGACACCGCTCGGTCACACAGAGAAGGTCGACGGTGCCGGGGCGGCCCTCGGTCACACAGAGCAGGTCGACGGTGCCGGGGCGGCTCTCAAGCCCGCCGGGCCGGTGACCGATCCGAAGCGATCCCTCCATCAGCCGCCACCGGGGCCGTCGCCGACGCCCTCGCACGGCCCGGGTCCGGCAGCCGCAGGCCCGGTGTTCGCCCCCGTCACGGTGCGGCGTGATCGGGTGCGGTCTCGGCCGAGGCCAGTTGGGCTGGGCGCAGATCGGTCCAGTGCTCGTCCACGTAGGCCAGGCACGTCGCCCGGTCGGTCTCGGCCAAAACGACGTCCCAGCCGCCCGGGACGTCGGCGAACACCGGCCACAACGAGTACTGGCCCTGGACGTTCCGCAGGACGAGAAATCGAGCGTCCTCATCATCGAACGGATTCATGGTTACAGCCTTCCTTACTTCCGATATTAAGATATGCTAACGCCAGCAGGTATTGCCACCTACAAGTGACACAAGGCTTGCGTTATCCCACGCTTCCCGGGTCACGCTGCGTGTCCGGGCCACGGCTGGCGGCGTCGAGCCTTCCGAACCCCGAACGGACGCCGATGCCAACCGACCAGCCGATCCTGGCGCGAGAACTCACCGACCTCCCCGACGAGATCCGAGCGGTGCCCCCTCCCCCGATCCCGGAGGTCGAGGCGCCCTACGGTCTGCGGGTGGCCGACCCCGACAGCGACGACACGGCGCTGATCACCGAGTGGATGAACCAGCCGCACCTGGCCGAGACCTGGGAGTACGCCTGGCCCGAGCAACGCTGGGGCGCCTACCTGCGGGCTCAGGTCGATGGCGCCTACTCCCGACCCTTGATCGGCGAGTACAACGACCAGCCGATGGGCTACCTCGAGATCTACCGGGCCGCCCGGGACCAGATCGCCGGCTCCTACGAGACCCACCCCCACGACATCGGCATGCACGCCGCCATCGGCGAACTGTCCGCGGTCAACAAGGGCGCCGGGGCCCGCCTCCTCCCCCGCCTGATCGAGAGCATCTGGCGACTCGATCCGCAGTGCCGACGCATCATCTTCGAGCCCGACTACCGCAACACCGTGATGCGTCGTCTGTCGGCCTTCGGCGGTGGCATCTTCCTGGGCGAGCACTGGATGCGCCCCGACCGCAAGGTGGCGCTCTACGTCGTGCCCCGCACGCCCGACGACCTGCCGGCCTATCCCCCGCCGGTCTGATCCGCCGGTCCCGGCTCCGGCCCCGGGCTGCGGCCGGGGCCGGGCCGGCGATGGCGATGGCGATGGCGATGGCGTCGTCCTGAGGGCGGTGCCGTGGTGCGACCGGTGGCCCATCAGCTGATGGCGTCGGCGAACTGGCGGTAGCCGTCCTCGTCGGGCACCATCGAGGCCGCCACCAGCTCCCACAGCACCTCGTCGGTGCCGCCGCCGACCCGGCCCAGCTTCATGTCGCGCCACCACCGTGACAGGGGCGTCTCGTCGATGAGGAAGCCCGAGCCGCCGAAGATGTGCATGCACTCCCCGATCACCTCCTCACCGAGGCGAGCGGCCGACACCTTCATCGCCGCCGCGGTACGGAGATCGAGCCGGCCCCCCACGGCGATCCCGGTCAGGGCGTGCCGGAGCATGTCGACCCGGGCCTGCAGATCGGCGACCCGCAACCGGAGCGCCTGGTGCTCGAACAGGGTCTTGCCGAACTGGGAACGGTCGTGCATGCGGGCCACCGTGATGGCGAGCACCTTGTCGCACGACGCCGCCACCTGGGCCGCGATCGAGAGCCGCTCGTGGGCCAGGGCCCAGCTGACGGCGGCCAGACCAGTGCCGGCCCGGGCGATCAGGTGGTCGGCCGGCACCCAGGTGTCGATCTCCACCGGCGCGGTGTCGAGCGGACCGGCGGCGGCCTTGTTGTAGGACGGCAGGACGGTCACCTGCGACGTCGGCACGGCGACCATGGCCACGTTGCCGTGGGCGCTCGTCGTGTCGCGGTCGACGCTGCGGGCCACGACGAGGATGTAGTCGGCGATCGGCGACAGCGACACGTACTTCTTGCGGCCGGTGACCGCATAGCCGTCGTCGCTCTCGCGCATCTCGGTGCCCACCAGCTGCAGATCGGACCCACCGCTCGATTCCGAGGCGGCCAGGCACAGCACGGCGTCGCAGGCGATGGCCCGGTCGGCCAGGTCCTTGAGCACGTCGCTGCGACCGAAGCGGCGCAGCAGGGCGATGCCGGAGTCGTGCAGGCTCACCCCGACGCTGATGCCGCCCGAACCCAGCCGACCGAGGGCGAAGGACAGCTCGCACATCTTGGCGATGTCGGGCATCGACCGATCCGACCACTTGTGGGCGAAGGCCCCGCCCCGTCCCAGGTGCTCCAGCAGGGGCCGGGGGAACTTCTCGGTCTGCTCGGCTTCGGCCGTCCAGGCCCGCACCTTGTCGTCGAACAGATCGTCGAGCAGCGCCCGATAGGCGTCGAGGTCGGTGGTGTCGGTCATGTCGCCACCCCCACCTCGTCGAGCGAGCCCGATTCCAGCAGATCCCGGATGGCGAGCCGCCGCAGCTTGCCCGAGGTGGTGATCGGAAGCGAGCCCGACCCGACGAGCACCACGTCGCTGGGCACGACCCCGGTCTCGGAGGCCACGGCCGACATGATCGCCGATCGGGCGGCGTCGGGCTTGCGACCCTTGTACTCGGCCACGATGGCCAGGCCGGGTCGGTTCGAACCCTCGCCGCACCCCATGGCCGCCACCCGGCCGCCCCGAACACCGGGCACGGTGGCCACCGCCCGTTCGATCTCGACCGGGAACAGGTTGCGGCCGGCAACGATCACCAGCTCCTTGGCCCGCCCGCAGACCACGAGTCGACCGTCGACCAGGTACCCGATGTCGCCGGTTGGGAACCACTCGTCGGGGGCCAGCGGCTCCTGACCCAGGTACCCGTTCATCATCGACGTTCCCCGGATCTCGACCAGGCCGACCCGGCGGTCGTCGATGACGGGGGCGTGGTCGGGGGCGGGCACAATGCGGACCTCCATCCCCTCTAGCGGGGTGCCGAGCAGTGGATAGCGTCGCACCCGCGGCTCGGCCCCGGGCTCGGGCGGGGTCACGGTGACCTCGTCGTAGCGGACGCCCTCGCCTCCGTCGGGCATCGTCACCGCACAGGTCGCCTCGGCCATGCCGTAGGCCGGCGCCGCCGCCGCCGGGGCGAAGTCGAAACGGTCCATGCCGTCGATGAAGCGGTCGTAGCCGTCGGGATCGATCGGTTCCCCGCCGCTGATCGCCACCCGGAGGTGGGACAGGTCGGCGCTCTTGAACACGTGGCCGAACCGGCCGACCAGGGCGTAGGCGAAGTCGGGCGCCCCGGTGAACGTCGCCTTCGACTCGGTGAGCCAGGTCAGCCACTTGAAGGGTTGGGCGGCGAACGTCGAGTTCGGCACCACCCAGAATTCGACGCCGGTGACCATCGTGGCCACCAGGAAGGCCAGGCCCATGTCGTGGTACATCGGCAGCCAGCTGAAGACGACGTCGCGCTCCTCCCGGGCGTCGAACTTCTGGGCCAGGTGGCGGGAGTTGTTGAGCACGGCCCGGGTCGACAACACCGCCGTCTTCGGTTCGCCGGTGGACCCGGCGGTGCCCTGGAGGACGGCCGGCGCCCGATCGTCGACGCGGCGCCCGACGGGCCCGTCGACGATGGCGCCGACGCCGTAGGTCGCCAGCGGCGCCAGCGCCGGACAACCGTCGCTATCGGCCAACAGCGCCAGCTGTTCGCCGTTGGCCAGCACCCGGGTGGTACCCAGTTCGGCCAGCCGCCGGATCGTGGTCTCGCTCCAGCGGTCCTCGTTGGCGCCGCGGACCGGTCCGGGGAGGATGCTGATCGCACCGCCGGCGAGCCAGGTGCCCTGGACGGCGGCGGCCAGGTCGACGGTGGGGTGGCCGAACAGGGCGACCACCGGTGGGGTGTCGTCGACGGCCTCGGCCAGCAGCGTGGCCGCGATCTCCTCCGCCCGACGGTGCACCTCGGGCCACGACACGTGGCCCCACTCCCCGGTGTCCGGGTCGAGGATGACGAGATTCCGGGTCGAGGCGGTCATCCGGTCCCTGGTGACCTCGGCCAGCACGCTGAGCGGGAGCGTCGTCGGCGATGCGACCATCATCAACCCCGCTTGGCGAAGACCATGTCTTCGAGGTCGGCGACGGTCGAGCACTCCATCAGCTCGCTCTCGGTGAGGGCCACCCCGAGCTTGTCCTCGATGGCGACCATGCCGACGGCGAAGGCGACCGAGTCGAGCCCGACGTCGTCGATGAGGTGCGACTCCCTGGTCAACCGGGAGGTGTCGATCGCCAGCTCCTCCCGGAGGATCTCGTCGAATTCGGTGCTGATCGAACTAGCCATCGTTTCCTGCCTTTGCTGTCGTCATGTGCGTTCCTTTCTCAGCGGTCGTCATCCGTGCCACAGCCGTCGAACGGCGAGTCGGCCCTGCTCGGCCGCGGTGAGCGGGCTGCTGTCGCCGAGGAGGCCCTCGGGGTCGGTGCCGATTGCCCGCAGGCTCTCGACGAAGGCCTTCTCGATCACGGCGATGGCGGCCTCGTCGAACGAGGCCGGCGCGAACGACAGCAGGGCCCGGAAGCCGTCCTGCGGGTACACGTACAACACCAGGGCGTGTTCGGACGGGCTGCGGGCGTCGAAGGCCAGCAGTTCGAGATCCATGGTGGCCAGGAGCTCTGCGAAGGCGGACTCCCCCGACGGCGCCGACTGGAAGACGACGAGGGTGTCGAACAGTCGGCGCACCTGGGCGCTGCGGTGGGCGGCGATCAGCGGATACTGATCGAAGTCCATCAGGGCCACCCGGTCCTCCTGCATGACGTCGAGGTGCGATCGCCACGACCGGTCGGGGCCGAGTTCCACCACCCGGGGCACGGTGTTGGCAAAGGCTCCGACGGCGTACTCGATGCCTTCGATCGACGTCGGCCGTCCGGCGACGACCTCCCCGAACACCACGGCGTCCTCACCCACGATCGTCCGCAGGACGTTGGCCCAGGCCAGTTGCACGACCGAGCTCAGGGTGGTGCCGGCGTCGGCGGCCACGTCGTGCAGGCGACGGACGAGGTCGACGTCGAGGACGAACTCGTGGTCGACCTGGAGGTTGTCCACCCCGCTCTCGTGCTCGGGAGCGACCAGAGTCGCCCCGTCGATGCGGTCGAGATACCGCTCCCAGGCGGTGTGGGCCGACGGCCGACGGGCGTCGATATCGGCCAGGAAGTGGGCGAAGGTGTCCGACTCCACCAACGGCGCCGTGGCCTCCCCGGCGGCGTAGTGGGCGAACACCTCTCCGGGCATGAGGTTGCCGGACCAGCCGTCGGAGATCACGTGGTGGGCCGTGAGCACGAGCAGGTGCTCGTCGCCGGGCAGGTGGATGACGTGACCCCGCAGCAGCGGGCCGTTGCCGTAGTCGAACGGGGTGGCCAGGTCGGCCTCGATCAGCTCGGCCAGCTGGTCGGTGAGCTCACCCTCGGCGCCGGACAGATCGAGTTCGGTCAGGGGGAACTCGACGGCCGCCGGGATCACGGCACACGGCACCCCGGTGCGGGAGAACCCGATCGAGGCCCGCAGATTGGGGTAGCGGTTGGCCACGAGCTGCATCGAGCGGTCGAGGCGGGCGGCGTCGAGCTCGCCCCGCACCCCGATCAGGACCTGGGCGTTGTAGACGTCGCCGCCGGCCGAGGCCAGCCCGGCGAGGTAGATGGCCTCCTGCATCGGCGCCAACGGGTGGACGTCGACCACCCGGCCATGGCGCACCCGCCACCCGTCGAGATCGATCTGATCGACACCGCCGGCGAGCACGTCGTCGGTGGTGAGATAGGGCCCGGGATCCTCGCTGACCACCGAACCCAGCTCGGTCATCGCCTGCACCCATCGGCCCGCCACCGCCGATGCGGTGTCGGCGTCGATCAACCCGTCGGCGAAGCGGAACGTGGCCTCGATGGTCACGTCGTCACCGTCGACGAAGGTGGCGGACTCCACCTCGATCACCGCCGGGATGGGCCCGGCGGGGTCGACGATCGGCGAGGAGAAGGCCCCGTCCGGGGCCGGACGCCAGCGGGCGCCCTCGTCGGTCCCGGCCCGTTCGAGGCGGCCGAGGTCGTTGAACCGCACGGCGGCGATCCGGCCCGGGGTTGCGGGGAACGAGGCCAGCTCCGCCGTCTTCACCGCCCTGGCGGCGGCGACGGCGTCGGGCACGGCGGTGCTGTTGCCCTGTACCAGCGCCGATGCCGCAACCTCCAGGGTGTCGATCGAGGTGAACCGCCCGACGGTGGCGGCGACGTCGGCGTCGGCGAAGGGCGAGCCGTCGCGGATGTGGCGAACCAGCTCGATGTCGATCGAGGCCGACGGAGCCACCGATCCCTGTCTCGACAGGGCGAGTAGGAGGGCGGAGAGTTGCACCGTTGCGGCGTCGGCCCGCAGGGCGTCGAGGGCGGTCGACGCCAGATGGGCGGCATGAGGTCCGTCGAGGCAGACCCTCACCTCCCGACGGGTGGCCTGGGTGTCGACGGTTGGATCCGGCGCCCGCCTTCCCACCGCAGGGCCGGTCGAGGTGTCGGGCCCGGAAGGTGGCGGTGCCGGTTCGTCACCCTCGCGCTCGGCCCGGCTGACCTGCCAGGCCCGATAGGAGGTGGCCGTCGAAGGCGGCAGATCGGCACCGGTCCGCCACGCCTCGGCCACGTCGGCGGCGAGGAGGGCCAGCGACGGCGGGTCGGCCACGAGCCCGCCGGCGACGAGCACCAGACGACCGTCGCCGCCGTCGGCCCGCTGCAACAGTGAGGCGGCGACGAGGGGGCCGTCGGTCGGATCGAGCAGGGCGGCCAGTCGCTCGCTCTCGGTCCGGCGCTCGTCCTCGATCGAGTCGGCCGCGCCCGCCTCGCTACCGCCGTTGCCAACCGGGCCCGGCCGGGGCTCGATCACCCGGGTGGTGAAGACCATCGCCGTGGCGGCGTTGTCGCCGTCGGCCCGCAGCGTCGGCCTCCCGCCACCGTCGTCGTCCAGCCGGGCGCAGAGCGCCGGATGGCGACGAACCGCCCGGTCGAGCGCCTGCTGGAGTGCGGCGGGCGTGACCTCGGGCGGGGTGACCAGCGACAACGACAGTGCGGGCGCCGGTCGCAGCGGGCCGCTGGTCAGGTCGGCGACCACCTCTCGGGCGAGGGGAACCTCGCCGTAGGGCCCGTCGACCTCCGTGAGCACGGGGACCACCGACGGCGCAGCCGTCGACGCCGCCTTGGCCATGGCGGCGATGGTGCGGGCTTCGAACAGCTCGCGGGTGCTGAGCTCGAGGCCGTGCTTCCTCAGCGCCGCCGCCATGCGGATGGCGCTGATCGAGTCGCCACCGAGGCGGAGGAAGTCGTCGTCGGCGGCCAGGGTGGTGTCCTCGGGGAGGTCGAGGATGGTGCTGAGGACCTGGGCCACCAGGTGCTCCCGCTCCCCGGCAAGCGGTCGGCCCTCACCGGTCCGGCCGTCGAAGTCCGGTTGGGGCAGGGCCTTGATGTCGAGCTTGCCGTTGGCGTTGGTCGGGAGCATCCCGACCCGGATCAGGAACGGCGGCACCATGTAGCCCGGCAGCCGCTCGCCGAGGTAGGTCGAGATCAGGTCCGCCTGTTCGTCGTCGCTCCGCTCGTCGGCGGGGTCGGGGATGTAGTACCCGACCAGCACCTTATTATCGGCGTGCTCCAGGGCGGCGACGGCGGCCGAGGTCACGCCCGGCACCTGCCGCAGCACGGTGCCGACCTCGCCCAGCTCGACCCGGTGACCCCGGATCTTGACCTGCTCGTCGGCCCGGCCGAGGAACTCCAACCGGCCCCGCCGATTCCAGCGGGCCAGGTCGCCGGTGCGGTACATGCGCTCGCCCTGCCGTTCGGGGAACGGGCAGGCGACGAAGGCGGCCGCCGTGAGGCCGGGACGCTGGTGGTAGCCGAGGGCGAGTTGCACCCCGCCCACGTAGAGCTCACCCGTGACCCCCTGGGGGCAGGGCCGCAGCTTTTCGTCCAGCACCCACACGCTCGAATTGGCCTCGGGCACTCCGATCAGGGCGCTGCGGTACTCCGAGGGATGGCGGACGTCGCTGAAGTCCTCGTAGGTGATGTCCATCGTGGCCTCGCTCGGCCCGTAGAGGCCGATGACGGGGCAGTCGAATGCCTTGCCCGCCTCCTCGGCCAGCCACGGCGACACCGACTCACCACCGCAGACCACGATGCGCACCGACCGCAGTCGCTCGTCGCTGATCCCGGCGTCGAGGAAGGCCCGCAGCAGGGTGGGGACGAACGACAGGACGGTGATCTCGTACTGCTCGATGCAGTCGGCCAGGGCGTGGGCGTCCATCCACCACCAGCCGGGCTGTCCCATGACGACGGCGGCCCCCGACGAGAGGGCGGCCATGATCTCGGCCACCGACACGTCGAACCCGATCGGGGTCTTCTGCAGGGCCCGCTCGGTCTCGATCAGGCCGAAGTGGTTGGTGAGCCATTGCACGTGGTTGGCCACCGCCCGGTGGCTGACCACCACGCCCTTGGGCCACCCGCTCGTACCCGAGGTGTAGACGAGATAGGCCGGGTCGTCGGGATGGACCGGTCGCACCAGTTCGTCGTCGCCGATCGGCCCGTCGGCCTGTGCCGCCAGCAGGTCGAGGGTGGCCGGCTGGGCGAAGTCGAACATCGGCACCGACGGTTCGGTGAAGGACCGATCGGGGGTGAGCCCCCGGAGCACGGCGGCGGGCCGGGCGTCGTCGATCACGAAGTCGACCCGGTCCTGGGGGAGGTCGGGATCGACGGGGACGTAGACGCCGCCGGCCCGCACCGCCGCCAGCACCATGATCGGCAACCACTCGCTGCGATCGGCGTGGACGGCGACGAGATCACCGGGTTGGAGACCGGCCCCGAGCAGCAGGCGGGCGCACCGGTTGACCCGTCGGTCGACCTCGGCATAGGTGAGCTCGGTGTCCTCGAAGATCACGGCCACCCGATCCGGGTATCGGGCGGCGATCTCCCGGGCCATGGCGTCGAGGGTGGGCGGCGTGATCTCCATGTCGGGACCACTGGTCCACGACGCCACCCGCTCCCGGTCGCCCGGGGTCAGCACGAGCAGGTCGTCCACCGTGGTGGTGGCGGAGGCGTGCACCAGCACCTGGTCGAGGTACTCGTGGATCCGTTCGACGGTCTCAGGGTCGAAGAAATCCTCCTGGTAGGTGAGGTGGACGTCCACCCGCTCGCCCCGACCGAAGCCCTCGACGGCCAGGGGTACCAGGGCGGCCGGGGTGTCGATCAGCTCCCAGCGGGTGGAGCACCCGGCGAACGAGGGGCCGTCGATCTCGGCGTCGATGAAGATGGCAACGGTGTCGAACAGGCCCATCCCGAGATCGGGGTTGACCCGGCGGGCGGCGCGGGCGGCCATCTCGTAGGGGTGGGACTTGTGCCGGAAGGTGGCGGCGTTGACCCGACGTACGTGGTCGGTCAGGTGGGCGAAGGTGAGGTCGGCCGCCGGGTGATACCGCAGCGAGACCATGTTCATGAGGTTGCCGACGAGGAGTTCCTGACCGGCCTGCTCGCGGTTGACCACCGTCGTGCCGACGACGGCGTCGTCCTGCCCGGTGATCCGACGCAGCACGATCAGGTAGGCGGCCATGAACACCTCGAACCGCGTCGCCCCGAGCGCCTCGGCCAACGTCCGCAGATTGTCGGCGGCCGGAGCCGACAGCTCGCGGTCGAGACGGGACGCCGACTCCGACGCCAGGCTGGGGCGTCGATCGTAGGGCAGGTCGAGGGCATCGAGGTCGGCGAACATCGCCTGCCAGTAGCCGTCGACCTCGCCGTGGTCGGCCGCCTCCAACCGATCGACCTCCCACTCGGCGAAGTCGGCCACCTGGCGGGTGAGCGGGGCGATCTCCGACCCGTCGACCCCGGTGACCGCCTGGTCGTAGAACCGTTCGAGGTCGCGGGACAGGGCGGCGAAGGCCACGGCGTCCCAGGCGATGTGGTGGATCACCAGGATGATGCCGAGCCGGTCGGACCCGATCCGACCCAGCGTCACCCGGAGCGACGAGGTGGCCGCCAGGTCGAACGGCTCGGCGATCAGCTCGGCGAGGAGGTCGTCGGGTCGTCCGTCGGGGGCGAGCCCGGGATCGAGGCCGACGTGGTCGATCGGGAGCGAAAGCTCGTCGTGGATCCGCTGGTAGGGCGATCCCGAGTCGTCGACGTGATACGTGGTGCGCAACACCTCATGCCGTCGCTGCAGGCGGTGGAAGGCCTCGGTCATCGCCTCGACGTCGACCGGGCCCGTGACATCGAGCCAGAGCCCGACGTTGTAGACCACGCTCGTCGGGGCCAGCTCCTGGTAGGTCCAGACGCCCCGTTGCCCGGGGGACAGCGGAGCTCGATCCCGGGCCCGACGCTCGGGCACGGCGCCGACGACCTCGATCCCCTCGGCCGCCAGCCGGTCCTGGAGGGCGGCCTCGATGTCGTCCAAGGTCCGCATGGCGTGTGCCTCGGTCATCGGCCCCCCTCGCTCGGGTGGAGCCCGGCCCGGGACCGGGGTGCTACGAGTACCTTCTGCTGCATGTGAGTGTCACCTACCATGTAGTGTTCGCCGACCCGGCCACTACCATCGATCGTTCGTCGCAACAGGTGGAGAGACGATGTCCCGAGGTGTGAACGGCCTGCTGACCAAGACCTTCGGCGGTCGGGATTACCGGCTGCGGCTGCGGTCGAAACAGGAGGTGACCGACCGCTACCTCCGGCTCGGCTTCGAGGCCGGCGGCCTGCTCGCCGACCACCCCGTCCATCCCACCCAGTGGGTGCGCCTGTGGTTTCCCCGCGGCGACGGCAAGCTGCAGCAGCGGGCCTACACGCTGCTCAATCAGCGGCCAGACGACGACGCCTTCGACATCGAGTTCGCCCTCCACGGTGGCCCGGCCTCGCAGTGGGCGACCGGGGCCGAGCCGGGCGACGAGATCGAGGCCACGATGCTGGGGTCGAAGTTCAAGATGCCCGACCCGACGCCGCCCGAGTTCCTGCTCTTCGGCGACACGGCGTCGCTGCCGGCGATCAACACCCTGCTCGACGCCATCGGCGACACACCCACCCGGATCTGGCTCGAGTGGCAGTTCGAGACCGACCAGGAGCTGCCCGTCCGGGCCAACGCCTCGACCCCGGTCACCTGGCTCGAGCGGACCAACGACGGCCAGCTCATGCGGGAGGCGGCGGCCGAGGTGCGGTGCGACGCCGAGGCCTACGTGTGGATCGCCTGCGACGCCCTCTCGACCCGGGCCATGGGCCGCAGCGTGCGCGACAACAACGGCGTGCCCAAGTCGCGGATGGTGGCCAAGGGCTATTGGCGCTGACCGAGGCCGACGCCCGGTGGCGGCTCTCGCGGCCGCCACGCTCGGGGCTGCCGTCCTTGCGGCCCCCACCACCCTCGGAGACGGGGTCGGCATCCGGCGGACGAGCCGCGTGATCAGCCGCTGACGACGCGCCATCCGCCCGCGCTCCTTCGCTGCTCGACGAACTCCTCGTACCGCCCGCCGCCGACGGCCAGCTCCTCGTGATCACCGCGTTCGGCGATCGTCCCGCCGTCGAGGACCAGGATCTGGTCGGCGTCGACGACGGTCGACAGCTTGTGGGCCACCACCAGCACCGTCTTGTCCCTCGTCAGCCGTCGGATGCCGTCGACCACCACGCCCTCGTTGTGGGGGTCGAGGGCGCTGGTCACCTCGTCGAGGAGCACGATCGGTGCGTCCTTCAGCAGGGCCCGGGCGATGGCGACCCGCTGCCGTTCCCCGCCCGAGAGCCGGGAGCCGCGATCGCCCACCCGCGTCGCCCAGCCCTCGGGCAGCCGCTCGACGACCTCGTCGAGGGCGGACAGTCGGGCGGCCTCGGCCACCTCGGCCGCGGTGGCGCCCGGCCGACCGAAGCGCACGTTCTCGGCGATCGAGGTGTCGAACAGGTACACGTCCTGGAACACCGGTGACATGGCCGCCATCACCCGATCGAGATCGAGGCGGCGGAGATCGCAGCCCCCGAGCCGGATGGTGCCGCTGGTCGGATCGCGGAACCGGGCCGCCAGCTGGAGCAGGGTCGTCTTCCCGGCACCGCTCGGCCCCACGATGGCCGTGATCGTCGCCGCCCGGGCCGTGAAGGACACGTCGTGCAGCACCGATCCCGCCCCCGCCGTGGGATCGCCCGCTGGGGGTTGGCCCGCGGTGGGTTGGCCCGCCGTGGGATCGCCCGCTGTCGGATCACGGTCGTAGGCGAAACCGACGCCGTCGAATTCGAGGGTCCAGTCGGCGGGGGCGTCGGCGACCTCGGGATCGACGATCGCGGGCTCGGCCAGGAGGTCGACGATGCGGTCGACGGCATCGCCGGCAGAGCGGACGGTGGCGCCGACCTGGCCGAGCTGATCGAGCGGGTCGACAAAGCGGGCGACCACCACGATCAGGGCCACCATCGACGCCGCCGAGAGCTGCCCGTCGGTGAAGCGAACCGTCAACAGGTAGACGAGGGCCAGGAACCCGAGCTGCACGGCGAAGGCGAAGGCGACGAGGCCGGGGATGCCGGCGGCGAGCCGACGGGCCGAGGCGCCGAGCAGGCCCCGGAGGGACTCGTCCAGGGTGCGGGTGGTCGACCCGACGGCGCCGAAGGATCGCAACGTCGGCTGGGCCACGGCGAACTCGACCAGACGACCGTTGGCCTCGTCCGCCGCCTCGTGCACGGCCCGGTCGGCCGCCCGGTACGAACGGCCGGCGGCCAGGTGAACGCCGAACAGGACGGGGAACGCTACGACGAAGGCCAGGCCGAGACGCCAATCGACCAGCAGGATCCCCACCGCAGTGGCCATCGGCACCAGCAGCGAACCGACGAACACCGTGGCCAGGTGGGCGAAGACGCCGAGCACCTCGCGCACGTCGCCCACGAGGACGCCGGCCACCGAGGTGGTCGGGCGACGATCGAACCAGCCGAGGGGTAGGGCATTGAGGTGCTCGCCCACCCGTCGGGACAGGCCGCGCAGCATGCCCACCCCGATCCGCAACCCGAGCAGCGACTGGGCGTAGGAGGCCACGGCGGCGACGGCGACGGCGACGGTCATCGCCGACAGCCACCACGCCGCCGTGCCGTTGTCGCCCACCAGCAGCGCCCGCAGCAGCGGGACCAACAGCACGTAGGCGGCCGCCTCGGCCACGGCGGCGGCCACCATGGCGGCGCCGAAGCGGGGCAGGAGCGGTCGTTGCTCGGCCGGTACCAGCGCCAGGGTGCGGGCGAGGATCACTGCTGCACCTCCGGCTCCGATGTCGGCGAGCCGAGCCGGACGAGGGCCCGCTCGTCGGCCCGCCACAGCTCGGCGTAGTGGCCGTCGGCCGCCACCAGCGATCGGTGGTCGCCCCGCTCGACGATCCGGCCCTCGGACAGGACGAGGATCTGGTCGACCGCGGTGATCGTGTGGAGGCGATGGGCGATGACCAGGGTGGTTCGATCCCGAAGGAGGGCGGCCAAGGCATCCTGGACGGCCGCCTCCGAGTGGGGATCGGCGAAGGCGGTGGCCTCGTCGAGGACGAGCACCGGGGCGTCGGCCAGGAGCACCCGGGCGATGGCCAGGCGCTGGGCCTCGCCCCCGGAGAACGAGGCGTCGACCCCGATCTCGGACTCATAGCCCCGGGGCAGCGCCGAGACGTGATCGTGGATGCGGGCGGTGCGGGCGGCGAACTCCAGCTCCGCCGCCGTGGCGTCGGGCCGGGCCAGCCGCAGGTTGTCAGCCACCGAGCCCCTGATGAGGTGCACGTCCTGGAACACGAACGCCACCCGCCGGTAGAGCTCGGTCGGTTCCAGGGTGCGGACGTCGCGTCCGCCGACGGTGATCGAGCCCCGGTCGACATCGTCGAACCGGGCCAGAAGCCGGGCCAGGGTCGTCTTCCCCGACCCGCTGGTCCCGACGAGGGCGGTGACGGTGCCGGGCGCCAGCTCGGCGTCGATGCCGTCGAGCACGAGCGTGTCGTCGTGGCCGAAGGCGACGTCGATGAAGCGCACCGCACCCCGAGCCGCCTGCGGATCGGGCCGGGCCCCGCCGAACGACGCCTCATCGACGGCCCGGGTGGCGAGCTCGTCGGTCCCGAGGACGCCGACGATGCGGCCCCCGGCCGCCGTCGCCTGCCGGATGGCCTCCGATCCGAAGGCCAGACCGAGGAGGCTTGATCCCACGCTCACCCCGACGAGAAGGAAGGGCACCAGATCCGCCGGGTCGAGGCGGTCGACCGATGCCAGGCCGACCGCGGCCGTCGTCACCACCAGCAGCAGGAAGACCGGGCGGAGCAGCACCTGCGACGCGGCCTGGATCCGGGTGATCGGTGACTTCCAGGCGTCGAGAGCCGCGGCATAGGCGTCGACCGCCTCCTCGAACGCCGCCGACGAGCGCCCGGTCTGGCCGAAGGCCCGGACCTCGGCGATCCCGTCGATGTACTCCTGGGCGACGTCGTCGGCGACCTGCTGTCGTTGGTTGAACACCCGGAGGCGGGCGTCGTGCGCCGGTCCGGTCATCCGGCCGAGCGCCACGGCATAGGCCACCAGCGGTACGAACAGGGCCAGGGTCAGGCGCCAGTCGACGATGAGGAGGTAGCCGATCGTGACCAACGGCACGACGAGGGCCTGGACGAACTCCAGGCGGGCGTGGGCCACCAGGTAGTGGAGGGCGCCGACGTCGTCGGCCAGCAACCGTCGAACCTCGGTGGCACGTCGGTCGCTGAACCAGCCGAGCGGGATCCGAGACAGCTTGGTCGCCAGTCGACGACGGAGGTCGAGCTGCAACCGTCCGTCGAGGGTGTGGGTCCAGGCGAAGGCGATCAGCTGGAGCACGCCCCGACCCACGAGGACGACGAAGGCGGCGATCACCAGCACCTCGACGTCGTCGACCGATCCCTGGAGCGCCCGACGGCACAGTTCGGCCACGAGGACGAAGGGTGCGACCGCCGCCACCCCGGCCAAGGCGATCAGGGCCGAGGCGGCCGTGACGGCACCGTCGACCGGTTCGAGCAGTTCCCTGGCCGCCGCCTTGTCCCGCTGGGCCTGACGCTTGAGCGCGATTCGGTCGGGCGGCGGGGCCGCCGACCGGTCCGCTCCCCCGCCCACCCCAGCGGCGGCACCCACGTGGGCGGTCGACGCAGCCCCGGTCCGACGGGCGTCGTCCGCCCCGGTTCCGGTCCCGGTCCCGGCGATCGGCGTCGAGGCGCCGCTCACTCGTCGGCCTCGGCGTTGAGGCTGGCCAGCAGATCGGCCAGTCCGTCGGCGTCGAGACCCGATGCCGACATCGGCGGAGCCGCTTCGGTCGGCCCGGTGTCGACGCCGACCCCGGCGGCCCGGGCGTCGTCGATCTCCCGGGCGAAGGCCGACAGCATCGGGTGGAGGAAGAGCGTCTCCACCTCGGCCGGGTGACCGGCGTCCTGCAGGATGGTGATCACCTGGAGGGCGGCGAGGCTGTCGCCCCCGAGCCCGAAGAAGCTGTCCTCCCGACCGATCTCGGTCGAGGTGGCCGCCAGCTCGTCGAGTGAGGTCCGTCGGTCGAGGCCTGCGATGTCGGGACCGGCGGCGGCGGTGAGCAGGGCGGCCCGAACGGCCTCGACGACAGCCTCCTCGGTCGGCGTGCGGGGCGGGCCACCGAAGCCCGAGAGCCGGGCGGAGGCGGGGTCGGGCAGGGCGTCGACGTCGAGCGTGCCGACGGCGGTCAGCGGCACCTCGGCCACGACCGTCACCGTTCGGGCCACCGACGGGTCGCCGAGGGCGAGACCGAGCTCGTCGGTGGCCACGATCTCGAGGATCGCCCCGTCGGCGCCCGGGTTGGGGACCACGTGGACGTCGAGGGTCGGCTTCGCCTCGTCGTCATCGGCCTGCACGGTGGCGACGAGAACGTCGGGGTGGCGGGTGAGGCGCTCCTCCAGGCGATCGAGATCGAGCTGCTCGCCGTTCGGGAGGAGCCGACGGCGAGGCGTCGGGGGCGCCAGACGGACGGTGCCGTCGGCGGCGCGGAACCCGGTGAACCCGGTCGGCCGCAGGTCGACCTCGTCACGTCGCCCGACGTCGACCCGGCCGATCATGCCGTCGGGCAACGGGCGGCCGTCGGGGTGCGCGACACGGATCTCAGCGTCGGCCACGGCCGACCCGATGCCGAGACCGGGGCCGTCCCCGAGGTCGTCGATCGACGATCGCCGGGCGACGGCGATCGGGCCGCACGAGTCGGGGGCGAAGCTCACCGCCACCTCCGACGACGGCGGTACGGCCGGCGGCGGCACCACGTGGCGATCGAGGATGGTGGCGGCGTCGACGGTGATCCGCCGAGCCGATATCGATCGGTCGGCGGCGTCGGCCGAGGCGGCGACGACGACGAGGGCCAGCCACCCCACCACCAGCTCGCCGGTGTGGGCGGCGACGACCAGGGCCGTCTCCCGCTCGGTCACCGCAGTGGGGGTCACCAGTCGCAGCGGCCGTCGCGCCGCCAGGGCGGCGATCACCCGGACGGCGGTCTGCCCGGCGGCCAGGTCGGCGCTGACGATCAGCACCGGATCGTGCCCCTGCTCGGTGGCGACATACCGGGCCACCGACCGGTACGAATGGCCGACCCAGGTCCGACCGTCGGCGGCAGGCACCAGCAGCGCCGTCCGATCGGGCGCTACGGCGGAGATCGGCGGGATCGCCGCCGACACCGTGGACGACGTCGTCGACGAGGGCGTGGGCTGCGGGGCCCCGACGGCGGCGCCGATGTCGAGCATCGCGGCCCCGGTGGCCCGAAGGCGGGAGTCGAAGGTGGCGTCGAGATCGGCTGCGGGGTCGAGCGAGGGGCCTGCGGTGAGGGCGACGTCGGCACCCAGCGCGGCCGGCAGCGGATCGGGCGCTCCCTCGGCGACGTCAGGCACCAGGGCGATCACGGCCCCCAGCCGATGAGCGGCGCCCATCGCCGCCGGTGCGTACGGGGCCGCCGCCGGACAGGCGATGACGGAGCCCTCCCCCCAACCGGCGGCCTCCAAGGACGAGAACAGGGCTGCGGTGGTGCTCGCAACCTCGGTCGGCGTCGTCGACACGCCCCACATCACGATCGACTCCCCATCGCCCTCGGCTGCGCCAGGGTCGGCGGTACCGGGGTCGGGGTCGGCGGCGTCAAGGCTGATGGCGGCGGCGCTCGCCTCGCCCTCGTCGCCATCGGCACCGGGCTCGGGCTCGGGCTCGGGCACCAGGGGGTGCTGGCCGAGCGGGTTCTCCGGGGCGGTCACCAGTGCCGCGGCTCGGGCTGCGATCCGCCCGGCCCAGGCCGACACGTCGTGCAGTGCCGCCACCTCATCGGCCATCGTCACCCGCAGAGCCGGGCCGTCGGCGCCGTCGATGACGGTGAGGCCGAGGTCGACGCCGGGGAGGAGTGCGTCGAGGTGCCCGACCGAGGCCAGCCGGTGGCGCCCGACGGCGATCCGATCCGGACCGACTGCGGCCAGTGTGGCCACCTGGGGCGGGACCGACGGCGGCCGCCCGGTGGCGGGGTGCAACATGATCTGCTCGAAGCGGGTCGACCGGTGGACCCGTCCCCGCTCCAACGTCCGCTCCACCTCGACCCGGAGCCGGCGGGCGGTGGAGCCGGCGTCGGGTCGGATCCGGCACAGCAGACGGTTGACGTGGGGTGCCGGCTCGTCGCCGGACGTGGCGGTGTCGCCGACGGCGATCACCAGATCGTCGAGGGCCCACTCGTCGTAGAGGGCGGCGGCGATCGCCGACACGACGGCGGCAACGTCCACCGCCTCGCCGCCGAGGTCGGGCGCGAGGGAGGCCACGGCCCCTGTCCGGCCCGGACCTGCCGCTCCTCCCGGCGCTTCGGCACCGGCTCCGGCGGCGGGCCGCCAGGCCAGCGGCCGGAGCGAGGTGGGCGGCAGGCCGTCGAGCTCGGCGAGCCAGTACGCCAGGTCGGGGTCGGAGCCGGCGGCGCCGGCCGCCTCCAGCTCCGCCTCGGCCAGAGCCCGGTGTGCCTCGTCGAAGCGGGCATGCGGCGCGCCCGGGTCGTCGAGGAGCACGGCCAGCCGATTGATCAGCGCCCGCAACAGCAGCTCGTCCCCGGCCACGGCGTGGAGCGACAGCACCACGAGCGTGTGCTCGCCCTCGGTGCGGGCCGCGACCCGGAACGGGGCGTCCGAGGCGATGTCGATCGGGCGAGCCCCGTACGCCAGCACTGCGTCGATGTGGTCGAGCACGGGCGGGACGTCCTCGACCGCGACGGCGTCGGGATCGAGGAGCCGGCCCTCGACAACCGGGCGATCGGCGGGGTGGATCGTGCGCAGCACGGCGCACTCGGTCATCAGTCGGCCGACGGCGGAAGCGAGGGCGTCGGGTTCCGGGGCGGGAGTGATCGACCAGGCGGCGACGGCCACGGCCCGCCCGTCGAGCGGCCCGGCTCGGTGTTGGCGCACGACGAGCTGCTGGGCCAACGTGACCGGGACCTGCTCGTCGTCGGTGGAGGAGTCCGGCACCGGCTTGCCCAGCCGACGCGACAGTCGGGCGATGCTCGACTCAGCCATCGAACGACCTCCGTCGACCGCCGCCGCACGGGCCGACCTCGGCCTGCGGCCGCAACCGGGGCCGCATCGACGTCGGGGGCGAAGGCGACGTCGGCGGCGAAGGTGGAGCGGATGCCATCATGCCGGCTCCGGCACCGACGTCTCGCCCTCCCGGGCGACGTCGAGCAGCAGGGTGGCGATGCGCTCGACCGTCGGCGCATCGCCGAGTTCGAGGAGCCGGGGAGCCAGCCGTTGCGGTGTCCGCAGCTCGAACAGATCGGCGACGGCGAGGTCGCCCACCCCCAGCAGGGATCGGGCCCGGCCCACGAACAGCGTGGCGTGTATCGAGTTGCCGCCGAGCTCGAAGAAGTCGGCGGTGACCCCCACCTCGTCCCGCTCCAGGATGGCGGCCATGACGAAGGCCAACGCCGCCTCCAGGTCGCTGGCCGGCGAGGCCGGTGCCGTCTGGCGTTGAGCCAGCTCGTCGGTCAGCGCCTGTTCGATCGCCCGCCGGTCGCGTTTGCCGTTCCGGGTGGTCGGCATCGTCTCGGTGACCAACACGATCGTCGGCACCATGTAGGCCGGGAGCAGAGCGGCCAACCCCTCACGTAAGGCCTCCGGGTCGAGACCCCGACCGGCGACGGCCGCCCCCAGGATCGGCTCGCCGGTGCCCAACAGCGTGGCCAACGCCCCGTCGACGCCGGGCTGGCGGACGAGCGCCGACTCCACCTCGCCGAGCTCGACCCGGTGACCCCGGATCTTCACCTGGTGGTCGCGACGTCCGAGGATGTCGAGGATCCCGCCGGGCAGGTACCGCCCGATGTCCCCCGTCCGGTACCAGCGTCCGTCGTCGAGGTCGAGGAACTTCTCGGCCGTGCGCTCCGGGTCGCCCCGGTAGCCGGAGCCGACGACACCGGCCCCGCCGATCCAGATCTCGCCCGGCACCAGCTCGGGGCAGTCCTCGCCCCGCTGGTTGACCACCCGTAGCCCGGCACCGTCCATCGGATAGCCGTAGGGCAGGTTGGCCCACTCGACCGGAGTGGTGTCGGCGAGCTCGAAGATCGTGGTGTGGATGGCGGCCTCGGTGGCGCCGCCGAGGGCGATGAACCGCAGCGCCGGCACCTTCTCCCGCAGTCTGCGGCCCAGTGCGTGATCGACCCGGTCGCCGCCGGTCATGATCAGCCGGATCGAGGCGATGTCGTCGGCGGTGCTCACCGAGTCGAGGGCGGCGATGAGACCGGGCGCCGCTCCCACCACCGTCACCCCGTGGGCGGCGATGAGGCGGGTCCAGGCCACGGGATCGCGGGCGGTGTCCTCGTCGAGACAGACCAGCGAGCCGCCGAAATTCAGGGCTCCGAAGATGTCGAGCACGGAGATGTCGAAGCCGAGCGGGGCCAGGCCGATGGCCCGATCGTCGGCGCTGAGCTCGTAGTGGCCGGCCAGCGCGTCGATGGTCGACGCCGCCGCCTGGTGGATGATCTCCACCCCCTTCGGCTCACCGGTCGAGCCCGAGGTGAACAGCACGTAGGCCGGCGACTCCGGGTCGGGTGAGTACGGAACGGCGGGCTCCACCCCATCGAGCGACATCAGATCGACGGTGACGACGTCGTTCGGCAGCTCCTCGCCACCGGAACCGCCCGACGTGACCAGGACGGAGGCGCCCGAGCGTCGGAGGATCGCCGCCTGCCGGGCGACCGGCAGGTCGGTGCCGACCGGGACGTACACGCCTCCGGCGGCCAGGACCCCGAGCACGGCCACCACCTGCTGCGGGCCTCGGGGCACGAGCAGGGCCACGTCGTCGCCCGGCGCCACACCGGCCGCCCGCAGTGCGGCGGTGAGACGCAGGGCCTCGTCCGCCAGTCGGCGGTACGACAGCGAGCCGCCACCCGGCCACTCCAGGGCCACGGCGTCGGGGGTGGCGCCGACGTACTCGAAGAACGGGTCGAGCAGGTTCCGCACCGGGGGACGCCGGTCGAGGGCCCGGTTGGCCAGCGTGCGACCCCGGCGCTGGTCCTCGTCGAGCTCCACCGAGGTCACGCCGCTCCAGTCGAGATCGCCGTTCCCGGCTGCGGTCAGCAGCTCGGTGAATGCGGCGAACATCGCCTCGCCCATCCCGGCCGGCAGCGCGTCGCGCCGCAGGTCCCAGTTGACCAACATGCCGCCGTCGAGTTCGACCACCTGAGCGTCGAGATCGACCTGAGGGCCCTGGGACAGGATCCAGCCCGGTCGTCCGAGCGTCTCGGTGACCGAGGCCGAGAACAGCTCCCCCAGATTCAGGCCGGAGGTGAACACCACCGAGGGGGTGACGGCGTTGCCCCGCAGCCGACCGAGGTCGCGCAGCACGTCGAGGCCCTCGTAGGCGCTGTGAGCCGTCGCCTCGTGGAGCGACCGCTGCAGCCCTCGGGCCCGCTCGGCCACCGACACCGGCTGCGACAGGTCGACGTCGACCAGGACCGAGTTGGTGAAGTCGCCGACCAGCAGCTCGACGTCGGGGAACAGCGGCTCCCGGTTGAACAGCGGGATGTTGAGCAGCAACCGCTGCGAGGCCGACCAGGTGGCGATCACCTCGGAGAAGAGGGCGGCGAGCAGGGCCGCCGGCGTCAGGCCGAGGGTCCGAGCCGCCTCCTCCAGCCCTCGGCGCTGCGTCACCCCGAGGTGGTGGTGGAGCCGGACGCTGGCGGTGGGGTCGGCCCGCTCGGCCTCACCGATCGTCGGCAGCTCGGGGATCTCGGGCAGATCGGCGAGCCGGTCGGCCCACCACTGCCGGTGGGTCTCGATCTCCGCCGTCGCCCGGTCCCGGTGCCGAGCCCGGGCCGACAGGTACTGCCGGTAGCTGCAGCCGATGGGGGCCAGCGCGTCGTCGCGGTCCTCGTTGTAGTAGACGGCGAGGTCGTTGAGGATGCGCCGGTAGCTCATGGCGTCGGCGGCCAGCATGTCGACGTCGATGTGGATGCGGTGGGCACCGTCGGGCAACAGCGTGGTCGAGACGTCGATCACCTGGCCCAGGCCGACCGCCATCTGCTGGTGGCTCTTCTGGTGGCGGGTCGCCTCCAGGCGCTCGGCGACGACGGCGGGCGGCTCGTCCCGCAGGTCCGTCACCGACCACACCGCATCCGGTGCCTCGGCCAGGATCCGTTGGGTGGCGTTGTCGCCGAAGGCGGCCCGCAGCATGTCGTGACGGGCGATCGTCCGGTCGAGGGCCCGGCGCAGCCGGTCGGGGTCTATCCCCGCCCCGTCGAACTCGACGTACAGGTGGGCGGCCACGCCGCCCAGGCGCTGGCCCTCCTGGCGACCGATCCACAGGGCGTGCTGCATCGTGGCCAGCCCGAAGTCGGGATCGTCGGTCTCGGTCAGGTCGATCACGGCCTCGTCGGGCTCGGGTGCCGACCCGTCGGCGGCGACCTCACCGTCGGCGCCGCCGTCGGAGGCGGTGCCGGTCTCGGCTGCGCCGTCGAGCAGGGCGACCCAGGCGTCGATCGTCGGCACCTCGACCAGGTCGGCGTAGCGGATGCGGTGACCGGAGCGACGCAACCAACCGGCCGTCTTCATCAGGAGCAGCGAGTGGATGCCCTGGGTGAAGAGGTCGGCCCCGTCCTCGAGCTGATCGACGGCGATATCCAGCTCGGTGGCCAGCAGCTTCCGGATGTCGTCTCTGGTGGTCATCATGCGCTTCCTGGTTGGTGTTCGGTGGCGGCCGGGCGGCGCCCGGGGGCCGGTTCGACGGCCCGGCTCCGGCCGGCGGTGGGGCCGGAGGCCGCCGTAACGAGGTGGGGGTCCCGGGTGTCGACCGTCGCCTGCATCAGCCCGGCGCAGATCCGATCGCTGGTCGAGCCGAGGCAGCTCAGATTGGGGAAGCCCGGGCCCTGGCGGAGGGCGGCCAGGCCGGGGACGAACAGCCGCGGCGTCATCCCCGAGATGGCCAGCGTGCGGTCGATCGACATCTGGGCCCGCTCCAGCGTCGGCGCACCACCGACGGCGAGTTCGAGCCGACTGCGGGCCACATCGCCGAGCAAGCGCAGCAACCACAGGTCCTGGGTGCCGCGGGCGTCGATGACCAGGTCATAGCGCCGGCTGACGAACCCGGTGGCGGTCTCGATCCCGAGGACCACCTCCTCGCCCTCGGCCTGCACCCCGGTGACCTTGCCCTCGACGTGGGCGAAGCGGCTGTCGAGACGGATCTCGTCCATGGCGGTCTGGGAGATGACACCCCGATCGGCCCGGCTGATCAGCTCCCGGCGCTGGGCCAGCGACAGGGCCTGCCAACGGCCGCTGTCGGTGAAGGCCCGATTCTCGAAGTACCCCTCGCCCCGGGTGAAGATGCTGGCCTGCGGGGCGATGATCGACACGCCGAGCGCGTCGTGTCCGCACATCTCGTGGAGGATGGCCCCGGTGGTCTCGCCGGCGCCGATGACGGCGGCCCGCTCGACCACCGGCAGGCGGCGCTCGGTGACCGCCCGCCAGAAACGCGCCGGTCCGAACACCCGTGGGCTCGACGACTCCCACTCGCTCGTGGCCGATCCGGGCCCGGTCACCAGCAGGGCGTCGGCCTCGATCGACTGCGGCTGCCCATCGTCGCCGACCGCCTCGACCCGCCACCGCTCCCCCGCGATCGTCGCCGTCCGGGCCTCGGCGATCACCAGCTCCGGCTGGGCCTCGCCGGCCGCCCACTGGAGGTACCTGGCCCACTCGCGATGGCGAGGCGCCGGGCGACCGCGGTCGACCCACTCGCCGAGCCCACCGGCGGCCACCAGGTAGGCGTTCCACGAGAAGGCGAGCATGGCGTGATCGACGTGGCGGTTGTGGCCCCGGAACTCGGCCGAGCGATACGGGAAACCGAGGTCCTTCTCGGGGCTCGTCCCGAGCCGGTGGGTGCCGTCGGTCCAACCGCCGGCCGCCGTCCAGTTGGCGCCGATCGAGTGGCGCTCGATGATCACCACCCGGGGTGCGGGAAGGCCGAGCCGACGGAGGACCTTGGCCTTGGCGGCCACGGCGAGGGCCTTGGGGCCGCCGCCGATACAGACGAGTACGGGCTGATCGCTCACGGTCATCTCCGGATCGGGTCGGGCGCAGCCGACGACGAGGGCGAGGGCGAGGGCTGGGCCGGGTCCGACCCCGGCCGTCGCGGCGTCACCAGGGCGGTGGCGACGGCCGACAGTCGGTCGACCAGAGGCCGGGCGGCAACCACCTCGGCGTGACCCGCACCCTGGGTCACCCGGACGGCGGGGCCGTCGGCGGCGGAGACGAGGTCGATGGCGAGATCGGCCGAGAGGACGGGGCGGAGGGGCGCCAGGGCGCGCATCGTGGTGGCCGGCGAACCGGCGTCGTCGGCGAGTCTGACGGGCAACACCTCGGGGAGGTCGGCGTTGACCACGAGGCGGCCGTGCGGGGTCGGCACCGGCAGGTCGAGGGCGGGGATCCGACCGTCGAGGTCGGCGGCGACGGCGGCCACGGCGGCGACCGGATCGTCGGCCAGGGCGGCGCCCGACACCGTGACGGGAAGCTCGTGGACGAGGGGTCCGACCACGCCGTCCATGCCGACCGGCACCGCCTCGGGAACGGGGACCCACACCTCGATCCGGTCGGTGTCGCGGCCCTCGAGGACGGCGGCACCGACCACGGCGGCGGCTGCCGCCCGACGATCGGTCCGGGCCATGCCGGCCAGCCGGTCGAGCGCCGGGACGAGGCCGACGGCGGCGAGCACCTGCAGGTCGGTGGCCGGTCGAGGGTCGGCGGAGGCGGAGGCGGTGGAGACGGCGGGATCGGTCGGCGGCCCGCCCTTCACGCGCTGCCAGGCGACGACGTCGGCGTACTGGAGGTAGCGGGGTGGCCAGTCGGGGAGCAGCCGGCGGCGCCGGGCCCGGTAGGCGACGGCCAGGTCGGCCATGAGGGTCGGGAGCGACCAGTGGTCGGCCGACAACGCATGGATCCGGAGCACGAGCACCGAGCACTGCGGCGACCGCACGATCAGGTCGGTCGCCACCGGGCGGAGGTCGGGCTCCGGGGGCGCCTCCCGCCACGACCGCCACAACAGCGAGTCCGCTCCGGCGCCGGTCGTGTCGTAGACCACCCGCAGGTCGGGCTCGTCGACGCTCCGAGGCTCGACGGCCCCGCCCACCGATGGGAACGCGGTGTGCAACAGCTCGTGGCGGGCGACCACGTCGACCAACGCCGCCTGCAGTACATCGGCGTCGATCGGTCCGTCGACCTCGAACCCGAAGACGACCTGGTCGGCGTCGGCGACGCCCCCGGACGCCAGCCGATCGAGCAGCTGCGTCTGGGTCGCCGACAGCGGCGACGGCGCCCCGGACGGATCGGCCGACGACGGGATCGGGGGGTCGACCGGTCCCGGGCGGTTGTCGACCGCAGGCGCCTCGGACGTCGACCCGAGGTCGATCACGTGGAGGTCGAGGTACTCGGCCAGGGCGGCGGGGGTCGGTCGCTCGAAGACCACCGGAATCGAGAGTTCGACGCCGAACGCAGCGCCGATCCGCCCGGCCAGGCGGGCGGCGAGCAGCGCCGTGCCCCCGAGATCGAAGAACGACTCGTTTGCCCCCACCGACGGACGGCCGACGACATCGCCGAAGATCGTGCACAGCCGGGCCTCGGACTCGGTCGCCGCCTCCCGGATCGGCTCGGAGAACGGCTCGGCCGGTGCCCGCAGTCGGGACCGGTCGAGCTTCCCCGTCGTCGTGAGGGGCAGCGCCGCTATGGCCACGACGCGTTCGGGAACGAGGTGGGCGGGGAGTCGGGACGACACCGTCTGCCGTATCCGCTGTTCGACCTCCGGGGCCAGCGTCGCACCCCCGGGCAGCACCACATAGGCGAGCAGTCGGGCCTCGGCGTCGCCCCCGCTGACGTCGACCACGCACTGGGTCGAACCGGCGGCGCTGGCCACCGCCGCCTCCACCTCGGCGGCGTCGAGGCGATGACCGCGGACGCGCAGCTCCCGATCGGCCCGACGGACGTAGTCGAGGGTCCCATCCGCCGACCATCGACCGAGGTCGCCCGTCCGGAACAGACGACCGCCGTCGGTGAAGGGGTCGGCGACGAAGCGGGCGGCGGTGTCGCCCGTCCGCCGGTGGTAGCCCGATGCCAGCTGTGACCCCCCGACGTAGATCTCCCCCACCACGCCGACCTCGACGAGCCGCAGGCGTTCGTCGAGCACGTGGACGTCGGCGTCGGCCTTCGGCCGCCCGATCGGCACCACCCCCGGACCCTGCCCGAACCCGACCTGCTGATGGCAGGCGGCGAGCGTGACCTCGGCCGAGCCGTAGAAGTTGTGCAGTTCGGCGTCGAAGGTGGCGTTGAAGCGATCGGCCAGATCACCGGACAGCGGCTCGCCGCCGACGGGGACGCGCCGCAGCGTCGTCCACCGCTCGACTCCGGGGAGGGCGAGGAAGGCCCCGAGGAGCGACGGCACCATGTGCAGCGACGTGATGTGCTGCTCGTCGAGGAGCGACCCCAGGTAGCCGACGTCGGCCAGACCACCCGACCGGGGGATGACGAGCCGGGCGCCGCTGATGAGGCAGCCGAAGATCTCACCCACGCTGGCGTCGAAGCCGGGTGGCGCCACCTGCAGCACCGAGTCGGCCGGACCCAGGTCGCCCAGCCGTACGATCCACCGGAGGTAGCCGGAGATCGCCTGGTGGCTCACCACCACGCCCCGCAGCTCGTCGCCGACGCCGCAGCCCACGATGAAGGCGGGATCCTCGGGCGAGGGGACGGGGTGGCGAGGTACGACGGGGTGGGCCGGGTTGGGGGTCGCCGTCAATCGCTTCGTCGACAGCCCCGTCACATCGGCCCGCCCTGCGGCGCCCGGGCCGATCAGCCCGACCGGCCGGGTCTCGGCCAGGAGCCGATCGATCTCGCCGGAGGGCAGATCGGGGTCGAGGGGGAGGTAGACGGCGCCGAGGCGGACGATGGCGACCGCGGTCACCACGAGCTCGGCCGAGGGGGCCAGCAGGGTGGCCACCACGTCGCCGGCTCGCACGCCCTGGTCGGCCAGTACGGCGGCCAGCCGGTCGGCATCGTCGAGCAGGGGGCCGAAGCGCAGCACACCGTCCGGGGCCACCACCGCCACCTCGTTCGGCCGCTCGGCCGCCGCGGCGGAGACCAGCTCGGGCAGGGTGGCCGGGCCGTCCGGCGACCGGGCGCCGCGGGCGAAGTCGAGGAGGAGGTCCCGCCGGGACGGAGCCACCGACGGCAGCCGGGACAGCGGTTCGTCGAGCAGCTCGGGCGACAGCGCTTCGACGGCGCCGCGCAGCTGCCACTCGACGGCGGTGGCCACCACGTCCGACACGACGTCGATCTGGTACTCCAGCCGCAGCGTGACGCCGCCCGACGGCTCGGACTCGACGGTGAGGGTCAGCGGGACCAAGGCGTGTCCGGTCCCGGCGGCCAGCACCGTGGCCGACACACCCGGCAGGTCGAAGGCGGCGGCCGGGGAGGTGTGCTCGGCGAACCGGACGCGGGTGAGGGCCCGGCGATCGGGCAGCAGCTCATCGTCGGCGGCCGGGGCGCCGTTCGTCCCGCCCGGGCCGGTGACCCGGGCGCGGGAGGTCTCGGCCTTCACCAGCCGGAGCAGCTCGGACAGCGGTCGGTCCTCGTCGATCAGGGACCGGATCACGACGCTGCGGTCGACCGGAGCGTCCAGCAGCTCGCGGCGGGCATCGGCACCGGGCGCCGACGCCAGCTCCAACAGATGGTCGGGGGCCGAACACGTCCGGGCCAGGACGAGCTGGAACAGGGCGACGAACACCTCCGACGGACCGACCCCGGCCTCGCCCGCCACGTCACGAAGGGTCGCCAGTCGATCGGCTCCAAGCTCGATAGTGAGCATCGCCGCCGCCGACCCGGGCAGCCGACGGCTCCGCGACTCGCCGGGGAACTCGAGCGGCGGTACCTCGGCCTCGACCGGTCGAAGCCTCGACACCACCGCGGGCGCGGCGTGCCCGTTCGCGACCGCCGACGGCGGGGGTGAGATCGGCGCCGGCGCGGCGTGCCCGTTCGCGACCGCCGACGGCGGGGGTGAGATCGGCGCCGGGGCCGGCGCGGCCTGCCCGTTCGTCGACGGTGACGGCGAGGGCGAAACCGTCCCGGACGAGGAGCCGGGGCCGGTCTCGGCGGCCACCGCCGGCTCGGGGTCCTGGGCCCGGTAGGCGACGGCCACCTCGTCGAGGTAAGCGGGCCAGAGCTGGGGATCGATGGCGATGCGGTGGCCGACCACGATGAGGACGTGACCGGTCGGGCCTAGCGGCACGACGGCTGTCCGCAGGGGCGGCTCCCCGGCCAGGTCGAAGCTCTGATCGAATCGGCGTCGCAGCACCACCTGGAGGGCGTCGTCGGTCACGGACCCGCACGCCGGGGCGTCGATGTCGAGCTCATCCAACACGATCAGGCCTGCGCCCTCGCCGGTGCTCCGCAAGCGGGGCTCGCCCCGGTCGTCGACTCCGAACACCGCCGTCAGACGCGGATGGCGGCGGGCGACGAGCCGCACGGCGCCATCGAGCCGGTCGAGATCGAGCGGGCCGTCCAGGTGCAGGGCCAGACCGACGTTGAGCCCGGGTCCTTCGGGGTCCAGTCGTGACAGGTACCAGATCCGCTCCTGCTGGTCCGACAGCGAAGGACCGTGCTCGGCGGCCGCACCGACAGCGGCGTCGGAGACCGACCAGGTCACGGATGCCGCCCGTTCGCCCGGCCCGCAAGCGGTCGAACGACCCTCGGCATCGGGCCCGGTGCGGTCGCTCGTCGATCGGATCGGCACGGCGGGTTGGGGACGACGTCGGACCGGGGATCGCCCAGGCTCATCGGGCGGGCACGAGGAAGGGCGCGATGCTCCCGAGCTTCTCGCACGTCTCGTCGAACTCGCGGCTCGGACGGGACTGTTCGACGATCCCGGCCCCGGCCCGCAGCCAGGTTCGGCCGCCGCTGGAGAAGACGGTGCGCAGCACCAGTGCCGCCTCCAGATCGCCGGCGGACGACGCCGTCACCACGGCACCCGAGTAGAGGTTCCGCCGCAGGGGCTCCAACCGGTAGATCGCCTCCAGGGCCTCGGTCTTGGGGATTCCCGAGGCGGTGATCGACGGGAAGGCGACGGCGAACGAGTGCCACGGGTTGAGGTCGTCGGCCAATCGGCCGCGGACCGTCGACGCCAGATGCTGCACGCTGCCGCGGTCCTTCACCACCATGTACTCGCTGACGGCCGTGGTGCCGGGCCGGGAGACGGACTCGACCTCTTCCCAACAGGCCCGCACCGACATGGCGTGTTCGGCGATCTCCTTGACGTCGGATTGCAGCTCTCGTCGGGCTTCGGCGTCGGCGGCGGCCCCGATGCCGAGGGCCCGGGTGCCGGCCAGCGGCTCGGTCTGCACGATGCGGTCGGCGTCGACGGCCAGCACCAGCTCGGGGCTGAACCCGACGGCGCTGAGATCGTCCAGCTGGAAGAGGTAGGACCGGGCCGGGTTGTTCCTGGCGCGACCGAGGGCGTACGTCCGAGGGAGGTCGACGGCGAAGGGCACCTCCACCACCCGGGAGAGAATCACCTTCCGGTAGTCGCCCCGCTCGATCTCCCCGACGGCGGTGGCCACCATGTCCTCGTAGCCGTAGGGATCGAGGTGAACCGAGATCGGGCAGGGGGTGGCCAGCGGCTCCACCTCGTCGGCCAGCGTCCGGAGCAGGGCTGCGGTCTCCGGGGGTGCGGTGCCGACGTCGATGCCGGCGACACCGACCGTGGCCTCGAACTCGGGGATCACCAGATGGGCGAGCGTCGTCCCCGGTGGCACGCGGTCGAGGAGGCCGTGCTGGGCGGCGGCGAAGTCGAAACCCACCCAGCCGTACAGCCGCCATCCGTCCTCGTCGATGGCGTCGAGGGCGGCGCCCAGGGCGGCTGACGGATCCCCGTCCCACGGCGTCCGCACCTCGACCCCGTCGCGCTCGACCACGAGCTCGGAGGTCGTGAGTCGGACCGACGCCTTGCGGCCGCCTCCGAAGCTCCAACGGTCGGCGTGCTCGTAGACCACATGGTCACCGAATCGGCCCGATCCGGCCCAGGCGGCGCAGATCTTGGCCGCCTGGACACCGGTGACAGCAGGAATTGCGGCGGCCTGCACATCGGCCGTAAATGACATCGTGCCAACTCTCCTATCTCGCCTAATCAGGCCAGGAGAACCGGCCGCGGCGGCTTTGACCTCCGCCCGAAGAAGGGCCGCACGGGACCGCCAGCGGCGGGGAAGGCGTGGTTGGAACCATAGTTCGCAAGCCGAATTGTGTGAATAGCTCGCTATGGCTTTTTGTCTCTTTTAATCGCGATAGCGCTGTGCTAGGCACTCTTAACATACTGAATGTGGCAAGGTTGTTGAGACAAAATGTGGCGCGCGTCACTTTTGTTTAGGTGGTCCTAAATGTCCAGCATCTTCGCCGCAGATGTCTCTCATGAGGAGTCCCGATCGACGTGGCGGCCACAACCCAACTCCTTAGCGGCTTCGTCCCCCGACCGGCCGAGGCCGTCGAGGCGTACCGCTCGGCGGGGCTCTACCGCCAGCGGACCCTGTGGCGGTCGCTCCACGACTCGGCGGCGGCGCACGCCGATGCCCCCGCCGTCACCGACGCCTCGATCGACGGCCCGTCAACCCTGACCTACGCCGCCCTGTTCGCCGCCGCCGAGCGTCGGGCCGCCGGTCTGCTCGCGGCCGGGTTGGAACCCGGCGAGCGGGTCGTCCTCCAGCTCGGCAACTCCAACGAATTCGCCGTCACGCTGATCGGCCTCCTCCGGGCCGGCCTCGTCCCCGTCATGGCCCTGCCCGCCCACCGGACCGCCGAGATCGGCCATCTGGCCGAACGGTCCGGCGCCGCCGCCTACATCACCGAGGACGGTCGCCGCGGGTTCGATCATCGCCGGACGGCGGCCGAGATCATGCCCGCCGTCGACTCCCTGCGTCTGGTGCTGGTCTCCGGTGAGGCCGGCGACTGGGCCCCGCTCCCCGAGCGCGACCCGAGCCGGGATCTGTTCCCCACCGGGATCGACCCCGACGACCCGTGCCTGTTCCTGATCTCGGGCGGGACGACGGGGCTCCCGAAGCTCATCCCCCGGACCCACAACGACTACGACTTCAACGCCCGCCACTGTGCTCGGACGATCGGGCTCGACGGCGACGACGTCTACCTGGTCACCCTGCCCGCCGGACACAACTTCCCCCTGTGCTGCCCGGGCCTCCTCGGCATGCTCGCCGTCGGCGGCCACACGGTCTTCACCGACGACCCCAGCCCCGACAACGCCTTCGACCTCATCGAGGCGCACGGGGTGACGGTGTCCGCCCTCGTGCCGGCGCTGGCCCAGCTCTGGTGTGCGGCCACCGAATGGGAGCCGGCCGACATCTCCTCGCTCCGGATGCTGCAGGTCGGGGGATCGAAGCTCGCGCCCGCCGATGCCGCCGCCCTCGAGGAGGTCCTTCCGGGGGCGGTCCACCAGGTGTTCGGCATGGCCGAGGGCCTGATCTGCCACACCCGACCCGACGATCCCCGCGACCGGGTCCAGGTGGTGCAGGGACGGCCGATCAGCGGCCACGACGACGTGCGGATCGTGGACGAGCACGATGTCGACGTGCCCGACGGGTCCGACGGCGAGCTCCTGGTCCGTGGGCCGTACACCATCGCCGGCTACTACCGCGCCGAGGAGCACAACGCCACGGCCTTCACCCCCGACGGCTACTACCGGTCGGGCGACCGGGTCCGTCGGGAGCCCGACGGTTCGCTCGTCGTCACGGGTCGGATCAAGGACACCATCATCCGAGCCGGGGAGAACGTCGCCGCCGACGAGATCGAGGAGCACCTCGTCGCCCACCCGTCGGTCTTCCAGAGCGCCGTCATCGGGGTGCCCGACGACATGCTGGGCGAGCGGATCTTGGCCGCACTCGTCCTCTCCCCCACCCAACCGGCGGGGGCCACGGTCGATCTCGCCGATGTCCGCACCTTTCTCACCGGCCGGGGACTGGCGCCGTTCAAGCTTCCCGACTCGATCCACATCGCCCGATCGCTGCCGGTCACCGCTTTCGGGAAGCTCGACAAGGCGGCTCTGGCCGACACCGTGGCCGCCGAGGCCCGCCCCTGACCCCACGAGACGCCCCATCGACTCCGGGGCGGCCCATCGATCACCGACCAAGGGACTAGCATCCGCCGAATGATAAGCTTGCCTAACATCTCCCGCCCGCTGTGCGCCCTGCTGCTCGCCGCCATCCTCCTCGCCGCCTGCGGTGGTGAGGACGGAGCCGGCGACGCCGACTCGACGGCGAGCGAACCCGCAGCCACCGACGAGGACACCGCCTCCCCCGAGACGACGCCCGACGCCGAGGCCGACGACGGGGCCGGCGATGGAGACGACGACGAGGCCGACACGGCGGAGCCGGTCGTCATCGAACACCGCTACGGCTCGACCACGATCGAGGGACGCCCGGAGCGGATCGTGTCGCTCGACCTCCAGTGGACCGACGTGCTGCTGGCCCTGGACCTGCCGATGGTCGCCAGCTCCGGCGACCCCCTGGCCGAAGGCGGCGTGTCGCCGTGGCAGGCCGACCTCCTCGACCCCGACACCGAGATCCTGAACACGAGCTTCGGGCTCGATCTACCCCTGGAGCAGATCGCCGCCCTGCAACCGGACCTGATCGTCATCACCTTCGCCGCCCAGACCGAGGAGACCTACGACACGCTGTCGGCGATCGCCCCCACCATCGGGCCACTCACCGACGATCAGATCGAGGATTGGCGGTCGCTGGCCACCGCGGCGGGAGAGATCTTCGACCTGGAGGACGAGGCGGCGGCACTGATCGACGAGGCCGACGCCGAGATCGCCGCCCTCCGCCAGGAACTGCCCGGGCTCGACGGACAGGACTACTCCCTGGCCAACTACGTCCCCGGCGACTCGCTGGTCATCGTGGCCGACCCCGACGACGGCGCAGGCCAACTCTTCGCCCAGCTCGGGATGAGCATCGACCCGGAGATCCTGGACGAGACGGAAGGGGCGACGTTGGGGCGGGTGCAGCTCAGCCTCGAACGGGTCGACCTGCTCGACTCCGATCTGTTGATGCTGCTCACCAACGGGGTCGACCCGGCCGAGATCACCGGCTACGACGAGCTTCCGGCGGTCCAGCGGGGCTCGGCCGTCGTGCTCGACATCTCCACCGCAGTCGCCCTGAACACCCCGTCGCCGCTGTCGGTCCCCTACGCCCTCGAACGCATCCGCCCCGCCCTCGAGGCGGCGGCGGTCGAGGGCTGACACCTTCGCCCCGGCCCATCGCCCACCGGGGTCCACCGCCCACCGCCCATCGCCCACCGGGGTCCACCGTAGAAAAATCATGGGTCGACGGGGGTCGATCGAGGTGAATTCGACAGAACCGAAATCGATCCCCGTCCGATCATCGACCAATTTCTGGAGCATCTTTCCGAAATCTCGACCAGGCCGAACCAGCCGATTCCGTCGCAGACCGAGCCTCAACGGTCGGGCCTTTGCCCTCCAATCATCGAGCCGTGCTCCCCTACCGCCGGAGTTCGCGATCTTCCCGCCGACAACTATTTGGTCTCCCACTCAACCTCCTCCACGAAGGGAATCATGACCAGCCCGACGACCGCCGCCCACAGCATCCAACGTCCGTACTGGTTCGCGACCGACACCTGGAACCGCCTTCTGCAGCGCCGAGAACACCGTGCCACCACCGCTGCGGTCGAGGTGGCGGGGCGGGCCTGCACCTACGGCGAACTCTTCGACCGGGCCGAGGCGATCGCCTCCTCGATCCTCGGCCACGGTGACGGGCCGAGGCGCCTGCTCATCAACGCCCCCAAGTCGGTGGACGCCTACGCCGCCCTCCTGGCCGCGCTGGGCACGGGCACCACCTTCTGCACGCTGAACGTCGACGCGCCGCCGGGTCGCAACGATCTGATCATCGAGGACTTCGATCCGACGCTGGTCCTGTCCGACGACGAGTTCGGCTACCGGAGCGCACGGATCGGCTCGCTGCCGGAGGTCACCGGCGACGGCGGCCCGGGTCGACCGCCGACCGTCCTGGCGGCGCCCACCGAGCCCACCCGGTGCGCCTACGTCATGTACACCTCGGGGACGTCGGGCAGGCCCAAGGGCGTCCAGATCAGCTACCGGAACCTCGGCTGGTTCCTGGAGACGATGCTGCAGCGGCTGGGCCTGACCGAGCCGACCCGATGGGCCCACCACGCCAACCTCGCGTTCGACCTGACCATCCTCGACGCCCTGGGCGCCCTCACCACCCGCTCCACCATCCTGCCGGTCACCGGTCTGGCATCGGCGTTCCCCGGGCGTTTCATCGAGGAGAACCAGGTGGAGGTGTGGCCATCGGTGCCCAGCATCGTGCCCCTGCTGCAACGGCTGGGAGCGGGAGAAGCCGACCAGCTCCGCTCCGTGCGGAAGTTCCTCCTCGGCGGGGAGGCGCTGCTCCGGGAGTGGGTGGACTACCTGCTGACCTACGCCGCCCCCGATGCGGAGATCTTCAACTGCTACGGCCCGACGGAGGGCACCGTGTACTGCTCGGTCGAGAGGGTCACCGCCGGGTACCACTTCGAGCCGGACGAACCTTCGATCAGCATCGGCACACCGCTGGCCGGCGTCGGCCTGAGCGCGGTGCCCGGCCGCAACGGGCTCAGCGGGCTCGAGATCGACGGGGCGGGTGTCGGCCTCGGCTATCTGCGCCGCGGGCCGGGCGAGACCGATGGCTACAGCGGCGAGCTCGGTGGGCACAAGGCTCGCTACGCCACCGGCGACCTGGTGGAGGAGGTGAACGGGCGCCTCTACTACCGGGGTCGGGCCGACTTCCAGGTGAAACTCCGGGGCCACCGCTACGAGCTGAGCGAGCTCGAAGGGGTGATGAGCGCCCTCGGCCTGGCCGACGCCTACGCCGTGGTGGTCGACGATTCGGTCGCCATCGCCCTCCACGCCGACAACGAGATCCCCGACGGCGACCTGCTCGATCGGCTGGCCCCCCACGTCCCCGACTTCGCGCTACCCCGGGCGATCGTGCGGCTCGACACCGTGCCCCGCAGTGTGAACGACAAGGTCGATCGGGGCGAGTTGGCCCGCCTGGTCGGAGAGTCGGGCTCATGAGCGCCGCCGTACCCTCCCCCACCGTTCGGCTGTTCGTGGCCGCAGCCCTCGGCTGCGAGGACGACACCGTCGTCGCCGGCTCGGGTTTCGGCACCCATCCGATGTGGGACAGCCTCGGGCACCTCCGTCTGCTCGAGGCGATCGAGCGCGACTTCGGCATACCGCTCGATACCGAGTCGGCCGAACGGTTCGTCACCGTCGACGCCCTGAGCGCCCTCTTCGCCGATGGGGTCCACGCCCTCGACGGTGACGGGGCTGCGCCGTCGCCGACGGGAGAGCGGCCATGATGGGGTCCGGGACCTGGCTCCGACAGTTCCATCCGCCGGCCCGGGCCGATGCGCCACCTCTCATCGTCTGCCCCCACGCCGGGACCGGGGCCGCCGCCTTCCGGGCGTTGTCCGAGAACTTCAGCGCCCACTACTCCGTTCTGCTGTTGCAGTACCCGGCCCGGCAGGACCGCCTGGGCGATCCGGCCGCCACCTCGATCCACGAACTCGCCGCCGGCGCCCTGGGCGAGTTCCTGACATCGGCTCACCACACCGGGGCGCCGCTCACCGCCTTCGGCCACAGCATGGGCGCGATCGTCGCCTTCGAGTTCGTCCGAGCGGCCGAAGCGGCCGGCGTCCCGGTGGAGACACTGGCCATCTCCGCTTCCGTGCCCCCGAGCGGAATCGGCGATCTGGCGTTTCCCCGTACCGACGAGGAGATCATGACCCGGATCGTCGAGCTCGAGGGGACCAGCGCCGACATCCTCGCCAATCCGGCCCTGATGAAGCTGGCCATGCCCGCCCTCCGCGCCGACTACGCCGCCATCGACGGGTACCGATGCGAGCCGGACGTGACGGTGTCGGCCCGCATCGCCGCCTTCGGCGCCGACGACGACCCACTCGTCGATCCGGCCGATCTCGAGGCCTGGCGCTCACACACCACCGGCCCGCTGTCCGTCGACCTCTTCGACGGCGGCCACTTCTACCTGCACGAGCATGTCGCCGCCCTGGCCGACGTGCTCACCACCACCGGATCCGAGCAGAACTGAGCCCCCGCATGAGCACCTTCTTCACCGAACCACTCACCGCCGCCGACCCGATGGTCGCCGACATCCTGCATCGGGAGGCCGAGCGTCAGGTCGACCAGATCGAGCTGATCGCCTCCGAGAACATCGTCAGCCAGGCCGTCATGGACGCACTGGGCGGTCACATCACCAACAAGACCGTCGAGGGCTATCCGGGCAACCGGTTCCACGGTGGCGCGGCCGTGGTCGACGAGGTGGAACAGCTGGCCATCGACCGGGCCTGCGAGCTCTTCGGAGCCGGGTATGCCAACGTGCAGCCCCATTCGGGATCGCAGGCCAATCTGGCGGTGTTCGTCAGCCTGCTCGAACCCGGCGACACGGTGCTGAGCATGTCGCTGTCGGCCGGCGGCCACCTGAGCCACGGTGCCGATCCCAACCTGTCGGGCAAGTGGTTCTCCATCGTGCGCTACGGGGTGGACGAAACGACCGGTGAGATCGACTACGAGCAGTTGAACGATCTGGCCGAACGTCACCGACCGAAGCTGATCATCGGCGGTGGCTCGGCCTACCCCCGCACCATCGATTTCGAACGCATCGCCCGGACGGCCCGGGCCGTCGGCGCCGTGTTCCTGGTGGACATGGCCCACATCGCGGGTCTGGTGGCGGGAGGGGCGCACCCGAACCCGGTCCCCCACGCCGACATCGTCACCAGTTCGGTGACGAAGACGCTGCGAGGTCCACGGGGTGGATTCGTCTTGGCCGCAGACGCCGAGCGATGGAGAAAACCGCTCAATAGCGCCGTCTTCCCCGGCTCGCAGGGCAGTATCCACCTCAACGTCATCGCCGCAAAGGCGGTGTGTTTCGGCGAGGCATTACAACCCGGATTCAAGGCCTACGCCGCTCAGGTGGCGGCCAATGGACGCGCCCTGGCCGCCTCGCTGCGCCGCGAGGGGTTCGAGCTCGTGGCCGGCGGCACCGACAACCACCTGATGCTGGTCGATCTCCGGGCCGCCGGGGTCACGGGCGACCAGGCCGAGAAGGTGATCGAGCACGCCAACCTGACCTGCAACAAGAATCCGCTGCCCGGCGATCCAGCCAGCCCCAAGCGTTGGAGTGGGGTGAGGCTGGGGGTCTCAGCCGCCACGACCAGGGGCCTCCTGGAGGACGACATGGTCGAGGTCGGCCGGATCCTGAGCGCCGTGTGGCGAAGCGCCGACGGCTACGACGTCGACCCCGAGATCATCTCTGCCGCCCGGGCCGCCGTGTCCGACCTCTGTGCCCGCCACCCCACCTACCAGCTGGTTTGACCTGGTGAGGGGCACCCGAGGAGGGGGCCCGGACGCCCGCCGGGGCCGATCCGGCGGGCCGATGAGGGGCTAGAGATACTGCACGAACCGGTTGTCGCCGTCGACCAGGATCGCCCGTGGGTCGACCGGGGCGTCGGCCAGGGTGAACCCGATGATGATGATCTCGTGGCCCGCCTCGATGAGATGGGCGGCGGCGCCGTTCATGCAGATCACCCCGGAGCCCCGTTCGCCGACGATGGTGTAGGTCTCCAACCGTGCGCCGTTGGTGTTGCTGACGACGAGGACCCGCTCACCGGGCCACAGGCCGCACATGTCCATCAGGTCCTCGTCGATCGTGATGCTCCCGACGTAGTCGAGCTCGGCCTGTGTGACCGTCGCCTTGTGAATCTTCGAGCTCATGCATAGCTTCATGCCGTCTATCGGCCTTTCACCTAGTGCTGGGTCGATCTATTTTCATCATGCGCACCATAACGGTCGGGGTCCTATTTGAGCTTTGATGCACCAGCAACGGTAGCATTTTGACGAATCCACGTCCGTGACTTGTGGCACTGTTTGGACGAACAACGTGGACGACTTCGACGGTCCGCCGCCGAAGTCTCCCGGGTCGACGGAAGCCCGAGGAGCGGTCCGAGATCCGTCCACTCGGGCCCGAAACGGCGCAGGCGGGGGCCGCCCGAGCAGGGTGCCCGAGCGGGGCACGAGTCGAACCTCGGTGGATTGGTCGGCCCCCGCCGCCGCAGGACCCGGAGCGCGTGTCGCATCGGGTCTCGGGCCTGTCGACGGCTCATCTCCCCCGGTGCGGTCACGATGCACCGACCGGACGGCTCGACGCCTGGGCGGGCGGGGCTGGCTGGTACGTTCCGGTGCGGTCTCACCTCGTGTACCCCGGCTGTGGTCCCGGAGCCCTTGGAAGACAAGGCCGAAGGGCCCGGGAGCCGCTTTCCTAGCGGTGGAGCTGAGGGGAGTCGAACCCCTGGCCTCCTCGATGCGACCGAGGCGCTCTAGCCAGCTGAGCTACAGCCCCGAATGGGAGCCCTCACGATAGCCGCCTCCATGGGCGATGCGGGCACGGTTTCGCCCCGGCGATTTCACCGCCGGCCAACGACCGTTGCGAACCGATGTCAGCCCCGGCCACGTACCAGCCTCGAGAGCGATCGAGGGCGACGAACATGGGCATCGACCGGGCCGAGCGACGACGAGCGACAGGGGGCGTGTCCGGCCGTCGGGCCTCACCCGCCCCCCACCTCGGGCGCCTGACCGGCCGCCCGGACCGCCTCGACCGCCCGTCCTGGCGATCCCGCCTGGCCCTGGCCGCCGTCGGACCCGTCCCGGTGACCCTCGTGGGGTTGTCGACCTTCGGGTGGTTCAGCTTCCCCCGGCTGGCCATCGTGGCCATCCCTCCCGCCGTGCTGCTCCTGGTCATCGTGCTGCGAACCGACCGGGCGGCGAGGCGACCGGCTACCCACGCCCTGATTGCCGGCCTCATCGCCACCTTCCTCTACGACCTACTCCGATGGAGCTTTCTCCTGCTCGGTTGGATGGATCGGGACCCGATACCCCATCTCGGCACCGCGCTCGGCCTCGAACCGGGCTGGGTGTTCGGCTATCTCTGGCGCTTCGTGGGCAACGGCGGCGGTCTTGCGCTCACCTTCGTCGCCCTGGGTGCCGGCGGCCGGCGGCTGGGTGCCGTCTACGGCCTCGCCGTGTGCAGCGGGCTCCTGGCCGTACTCGTCTGGGCCCCGAACGGCCAGGCCGACCTGTTCCCCCTGACCGGGGCCACCCTGGTCGTCGCCGTCGGCGGCCACCTGACCTACGGCGTCGTGCTCGGCACCCTGGTGCGGTATCGCCGACGGCCCGGAGGAGGCTGCACGGGGCCGAGGCCGAGGCGGTCGGCTCGGGTGGAGGACGCCGCTAGGGGTAGTTGACGGCCTTTTGACCGTCCCCGTCCTCGTCGTCGTCGTCGAGCTGAGATTCGATGTAGATCGCCCGGGGCTTGCGACGGGGGCGAGCGGGCTCGTCCTTGGCCGCCCGTCGAAAGATGGCCTCCCCGTCGTCGTCGAGGATCGGCTCAGCGGCCGACTCGGGCTGAGGCTCGGGCTCCGTGGCGGATGGGGACTCGTCGCCATCCCCGTAGCCGTGCTCGTGGCCGGCCCCGGTCTCGGCCTCGTAGGCCGGATCGTCATCGGCCCAGGCGCTCTCGATCATCTCGTTGACCTCGGCCACCTGGTCGATCGTGCCGCGCTGCTCGTCGGCATCGAGAGCCGAGGCGATGTCGGCGGCGAGGTTGAAGGCGTCCTCGCCGTGCTCGTCGAACTCGAAGAGGGCGACGTCGTGGTCGTCCTGGAGGATGCGGCGGCCCTCGGCGCCGTCGTCGGCCACCCGGTCGGCCTTGATCGACATGCCCCCGGGCCGCACCTGCGACTGGGCCTGGCGGACCCGGACGGTGCGGTTGGCGGCGACCATCTGCGAGCCCAGGTAGGCGGCGATCGCAAGGTGGATCAGCAGGCCGAGCACCATGAGCCCGAACAGGTAGACGAAGGTGTTGCCCAGACTGCTGCGCAGAGCGACCGCCAGGAAGAACGAGACGAAGGTGGCGATCATGGTGGCGAGCAGGAGCTGCCGACGCCAGACGTGGGCCGGGCGACGCCACCAACGCTGGAGCCGGTCGAGCGGGCCGTCGCCACCGAACAGGTCGTAGTCGGCTTCGACCACCTCGGGAAGCTCAGACGCGTCGTCAGACGGGGTGGCGGCCGGGACACGGTCCGGGTTCGCCGCCAGGAACTCCTCGTAGGGCGTGCGCCGCCGAGACGCCATCAGTGGACGACCAAGGACCCAAATCCAGGCCAGGAGCAGCGCTCCGGCGATGGCGATCTGGATCACGGCCGGCATTACATGGATGACCGTTCGGTCCGGACGGGCGCCTCGGCGCTCCGCCGATACGGGCCGGACTTGCCGCCCGTCTTCTCCCACAGGGCGATCTCGCCGATCTCCATGCCCTTGTCGGCCGACTTGCACATGTCGTAGATGGTGAGGGTCGCCACCGAACAGGCGGTGAGGGCCTCCATCTCGACGCCGGTGCGATCGACCGTGTCGACCTGGGCCTCGACCTCGATGTAGTCGTCCTTGATGTCGAAATTGACCTGGACGGCCCCGATCATCACCGAATGACACAGCGGCAACAGATCCGACGTCCGCTTGGCCGCCTGGATGGCGGCAACCCGGGCCACGGCGAGCACATCGCCCTTGGTCACGGCGCCGCGGGCCACCAAGGAGGTGGTCTCGGGCTGCATGTAGACCCGACCCCGGGCCACCGCTCGTCGGAACGTCTGCTCCTTGGGAGTGACGTCCACCATTCTCGCCCGTCCCAGAGGATCCAGATGGGTCAGTTCACGCTCGGCCACATGCACAACCTAGTGCCTGTTCGGCCCGAAACGGGGACAGTAGGTGTTACGACCGTCGTTGTCGGAGGTTCGACGCTCGACCCCGGCCCATCAGGGATGACCGGCGAGGAGGTCAGCCCCCGATCTGGCTCATCGACTTCGACGGACGCAGGAAGTGGACCTGGCCGATGCCGTGCCCGGCCCACTTGCGATCCACCTCGCCGGCCACGGCGGCAATGATGTCGTCGTCGCTCCCTCCGCCGCGCAGGATGCGGCGCAGATCGACGTGGTCGAGGGCGAAGAGGCAGTTGCGCAGCTGACCATCGGCGGTGAGCCGGATCCGGTCGCAGCTGCCGCAGAACGGCTCGGTGACGCTGGCGATCACGCCGAACTCGCCCCGACCGTCGGTGTAGCGGAAGCGCTCGGCCGGGCTGCTGCCCCGGGTGACCGGCTCGAAGTCGAAGTGCTCGGACGCCGTGGCCAGGATCTCGTTGTAGGAGACCACGCTGTTGGCCTCCCAGTCGCCCTGGGCGTCGAGGGGCATGAACTCGATGAACCGGACGACCACCCCGGCGGCGCGTCCGTACTCGAGAAAGTCGATGACCTCGTCGTCGTTGATGCCCCGCATGAGCACGGCGTTGATCTTCACCGGGTCGAATCCGGCGGCGACGGCGGCGTCGATCCCGTCGAGCACGGCGTCGAGCGAGTCGCGCCGGGTCAGTTCGAGGAAGCGGGCGCTCTGCAGGGTGTCGAGGCTGACGTTGATCCGCCGCAGGCCGGCGTCCTTCAGATCGTGGGCGTGCTGGGCCAGGGTGGCGGCGTTGGTCGTCATCGACAGGTCGACGTCGAGCGCCGCCAGCTTGGACACCAGCAACGACAGCCGGGCCCGCACGGTCGGCTCACCACCGGTCAGGCGGATCGACTTCACCCCGCACTGCTCGACGAGCACCCGGGCGATGCGTTCGATCTCCTCGAAGGAGAGGACTTCGCTGCGGTGCATCCACTCCATGCCTTCGGCCGGCATGCAGTACTGACAGCGGAAGTTGCAGCGGTCGGTCACCGAAATGCGCAGGTCGGTGTGTTGACGGCCGAATCGGTCGATGAGGTCGTGAGCCACTACCGATCAGCCTACTTGTCGGTGTCGATCGGGGGCCAGAGGAGGCCGGTGGGTGCCGCCGACCCGTCGCCCATGCCCTCAGCCGAGGTGGATCACGTCGACGACGTCGCCGACCTCGACACCGGGACCATCGGGCAGGGCGGCCAGGCCGTTCGCGGTGGCCATGGCCAGGAGCTGGTGGGAACCCTGACCGCCGGCCGAGCGAGCCCGCCAGGCCCCGTCGCCCTGTTGGGTGACGATGACCCGGGCGAAGTGGATCTTGCCGTCCTGGTGACGGCGGAGCGGCTCGTCGGCGATGGCCCGCAGCCGGGGGCGGTCCCGGTCGGGTCGGCCCATCATGGCCCGCAGGGCGGGGCGGGCGAACAGCTCGAAGCTGACCATGGAGCTGACCGGGTTGCCGGGAAGGCCGAACACCGGGGTTCCCGAGAGCAGGCCGAACGACAGGGGCTTGGCCGGCTTGATCGCCACCTGCATCCAGTTCATGTCGCCCAGCTCGTTGAGGATGGCCTTGATCAGGTCGTAGTCGCCCATCGACACCCCACCCGAGGTGATCACGGCGTCGGTCTCGGCGACGCCCCTGTCCAGGGCGGCCCGGATCCGGGCCTCGTCGTCGGGGACCAGTCCCAGGTCGACGGCCTCCACCCCGGCCTCGTCGAGCAGCGACAGGAGGGTGAAGCGGTTGGAGTCGCGGATCTGGCCCGGGGCGAGCGGCGTGGGCCCCACCACCAATTCGTCGCCGGTGGAGAGCACACCGACCCGGGGTCGGCGGATGGCGGAGATCTCGGTGCGGCCCAGCGAGGCCAGCACGCCGAGATGGCCCGGCGTGAGGACGGTGCCGGGCTCGAACACCGCGGTGCCGGGCTGGATGTCGTCGCCGGCGGGGCGCACGTGATTGCCCTCGGACACCTCGGCCAGCAGGTTGACGGTGTCGCCCTCGACCCGGGTCAGCTCGACCATGATCACGGCGTCGGCCCCGTCCGGCATCGGGGCGCCGGTCATGATCCGCATCGCCTCTCCCGCCTCGAGCGGCCGGGGCGCCACGGCACCGGCGGCCACGGTGGCCACCACCGGAAGGGGGGTGGGAGCGGCGTCGGTGGAGCCGACGCTGTCGCCGGCCCTGATGGCGAAGCCGTCCATCGCCGTGTTGGGGAACGGGGGGATCGGTTCCGGCGCCGAGACGGACTCGGCCAGGACCAGACCTCGGGCCGCGGTGATGGGCACGGTGGCCGGGGCCAACGGGGTGATATCGGCGTTGATGCGAGCCTGAGCCTCGGAGAGCGGGATCATGCCGCCAAGCTACCGCCCCGGCGTCGTGGGCCCCAAGGATGTGCGGGGCCGGTGGCCGGTGGGGCCACGCCGCCGCCCGCCGGTGTCGTCAGGCGTCGGCCAGGAACCGGAGCACGGCCTCGTTCCAGGCCGCCGGTTGCTCGAAGTAGGGGCTGTGGCCGGCGTCGGGGATCTCGACGTAGCGGGCCGCCGGGATCAGGCGGCTCGACTCGGCCAGCAGCGCGGCGGGGAACAGATCGTCGTGGGCCCCGGCGACGAACAGGACGGGCACGCCGAGGGCCTCGATCCGCTCGTGGGCGACGCCCCATCCGATCGTGGCGTCGAGCTTGTCCATCGGCGGGGAGTGGAACGAGCCCAGGGCCTGGTAGAGGAAGGCGTGGGCCTGGTCGCGCCGGGCCGTCCCCGGCCACAGGGCGGCGTGGTGGCCGACCCTCGTCGGGCCCCGTCCGGCCAGCCCACCGCGGGCCATGAAGGCCGCCAACGCCTCCCGCAGGGGCGATGTCCAGAGCCCACCGACGGTGTCGGCGTACACCAGCGACCGGACCCGATCCGGGTGAGCCACGGCGAAGGCCGAGATGTGCCAGCCCCCCATCGACTGACCGATCAGATGGGGCCGATCGATGCCGTGGTGATCGAGGACGGCGGCAAGGTCGCCCGCCGCCGCCTCGGCGCTCGGCGCGTCGTTGCGGTTCGTCGAGTTGCCGAAGCCACGGCTGTCCCAGGTGAGCACCCGGTGGACGGCGCCCAGGGCCGGGACCTGCTGGTACCAGACGGCATGGGAGCCGCCGGCGCCGTGGCTGAGCACGACGACCGGGCGGTCGTCGTCCGGCCCGTGATGTACGAGTTCCCAGTAGATGTCCTCACCGCCACTGGGCGCGGTCCCCGACACGATCTGCAGGTCCATGGCGGCGACGGTAGCAGCGAGCCGGGAATCGGTCGGACGGGCGTCGGGCCCGGTGGCCGGTCGCCGGCGGGCGCTCAGGCTCCGCCGGTGAGGCCCTCCCGCTGGGCCACCTCGGCCAGGATCTCCCGGAAGGCGGGGCCGAGATCGGGCCGCTCCAGGGCCAGCTCGACGACGGCTCGCAGGTAGTCGATCTTCTTGCCGGTGTCGAAGCGGCCCTCGGCGAAGGTGAACCCCAGCATGCGCTCCGAATCGAGCAGGCTGGCCATGGCGTCGGTGATCTGGATCTCGCCGCCGACCCCGGGCTCGGTGCGCTCGATCTCGTCGAAGATCGACGGGGTGAAGAGGTAGCGGCCCATGATCGCCAGGTTCGACGGCGCCTCGGCCGCCGGGGGCTTCTCCACCAGACCGGTGACCTCGACGAGGCGCTCGTCGACCGGATCGGCGGCGGCGCAGCCGTAGAGCGAGATGTCCTCCTTGGGCACCTCCATCAGCCCGACCACGGAGCAGCCGTGCTCCTCGTAGGCGGCGATCATGCCCTTCACCACACCGGCGCGGGGGTGCATGATGTCGTCGCCGAGGAGCACGACGAAGGGCTCGTCGCCGACGTGGTTGCGGGCCACGCCGATGGCGTGACCGAGGCCGAGGGCCTCGCCCTGGCGCACGTAGTGGAGCTGGGCCATCTCGGCCAGGGCCTTGATCGTCTCGACGTCGTCGGTCTTGCCCTTGGCCGCCAGCGCCGCCTCCAGCTCGGGGAGGCGGTCGAAGTGGTCCTCGAGGACCTTCTTGTGGCGGGAGGTGACGACCAGGATGTCCTCGATGCCGGCGTCGACGGCCTCCTCGATCACGTACTGGATCACGGGGCGGTCGACGACCGGGAGCATCTCCTTGGGCACCGCCTTGGAGAAGGGGAGGAAGCGAGTACCAAGACCGGCGGCGGGAATGACCGCCTTGCGTACCTTCGTCATGAGGGCGAACCCTACCAAGATCGAATCCCGCAACGGATAGGGTGAATCCCGGCCTTCCGGCCCTCCTCAGTACCCCGACCGGGACGGCCCCGACACGCTCATGCCTATCTACGAATACAAATGCACTCTCTGCGGCCTGCACTTCGACATCGAGCAGCGCATCACCGACGACACGCTCACGACGCTGCCAGGTTGTGACGACAGCGAAGACGGCAACTGCCGGCTGAAGAAGGTGTTCGGCTCCGTCGGCATCTCGTTCAAGGGTGCCGGCTTCTACAAGAACGACTCGCGTGCGGGCTCGGGTTCGACCAGCGGCTCGTCGTCGTCCTCGGACTCGGGTTCGTCGAACGGCGACTCGTCCTCCTCCTCGTCGTCATCGTCGTCGTCCTCGTCGAGCGGCTCGTCCGACTCGTCCTCGTCGAGCGGCTCGTCCGGCTCGTCCGGCTCGTCCTCGTCGAGTAGCTCGACGGCGGCATCCGGCAACGACTAGCGGCTCCCCTCCCCCGCCCCGCGTTCCCCCTCCGCTTCCCCGGACACAGCCGATGCTTCAGGGGACGTGCGAACCATGGCGTCAACCATCCGACGGCCGAGCCTGGCCGTATGGCAACTCCGACTGCGGGACCGGCGGCGACGAGCCCGCCTGGCCACCGCCGTCCTGATCCTGCTCGTCGTGGCGGCGGCCGAGGTGCGCCTGGCCCACCACCGGTCGACGGCGGCGCCGTCGGCAACGGCGCCGGTGGCCCGGATCGCCACCGACACCGAGGTCGGGGCCTCGGTCGGGAGCGGCGTCGATTCCTCGACGGTGCCGACCGACGGGCTCGGACCGGACGAACGGGCGGTGGCCATCTCCCCGCCGCTCGCCGTCCCTGCGCTGGGTCCCGGCGATCGGGTGGAACTCGTGACCGTCGGCCTCGACTCCACCGGTCGAGCCCGCGCCGAGACCCTGGGTCGGCCGGTGCGCGTCATCGAGGTGGCCGACGACGCCATCGTGCTGGCGGTACCGATGGCGATGGTGACGTCGCTGCTGGCCGCGCAGGCGACCGGCCCGATCGAGGCCGTCCGCCTGCCCTGACCGCCGCCGGGGCGACCCCGGTTCAGGCGGTGACCGGCTCGGGTCGTGGCTCGTGCGCCGTCAGCCCGTCGCGGGCCAGGTTGGCCAGTGCCACCAGGCCGGCGAGGGGGATGAATGCCAAGGACACGGTGAAGAACCAGCCGTCGGTCGCCGATGCCGTGGTCGACGGCAGATCGTGGAGCAGGTTGAACAGGACGTGCACCGCCACCGCCCCCCAGATGGTGTTGGTCGTGAGCACCAGGTGCGACAGGCCGAGGCCGAACAGACCGGCGAACACGATCAGGTAGGGGTCGAGGTGGATCAGGCCGAACAGGCCCGCGCTCAGCACGGTGGCGAACAGCGGCCCGAAGCGCACCTCCCGCCAGGCCAACAGGAGCCCACCCATCACCAACCCGCGGAACCACAGCTCCTCGGCGACGCCGACCGCGGTGAAGTTGAAGGCGGAGACCACGGCCGGCGTGACGTTGCCGAAGTCGACCAGGGGCAGTGCGGCCAGGATCACGACGATGGCGCCGGCGACGGTCAGGCCGAGAAGGCCCCACAGCCCGCCGACGAGCGCCGGGCGGGTGGTGAGCCAGGCGGTGCGGAGCCAGCCGATCTTCACCAGCAGGGCCAGCGCCACCGCGGTCATGATCGTCTGCTCGATCCCGTCGGCCAGCCTCGTCTCGTAGTCCGATGCCGGGAGGACGGCCCGAGCCAGCCGATGGAGGACGATCGTCAGGGGCAGCCAGGCCAACCCGAACACGACGGCGGCCGCTACGGGCCACCGGCGGAAGGCCATCTCGATCGGCGACGGTTCGGTCCCGGCTACGTCATCCACCTTGTGGAAGGTAACCAAGGCGCCCGACGGGACGAAGCGATCGGGCAGGTCGTCCCACCGGTCAGGGCCGATCGAGCCCGAACGACTAGTGCGCGGGGAGGACGACGGCCCGATTGCGGCCGCTGTCCTTGGCCTCGTAGAGGTGGTTGTCGGCCAGGACCAGCAGGCGATCGATGCCCCTGTCGCTCCCACCCTCCTCGTGGACCCCACCGATACTGACCGTGTAGGCGATCGACAGGCCGTCGACGTCGGCCGGGGCGGCGGCCACGGCGGCCCGGATGCGCTCGGCCGCCTCCCGGGTCTGCTCCAGGGTGGCGCCGGGCAGCACGGCGACGAACTCCTCCCCACCGAAGCGGGCGAGTCGGTCGCCCTCCCGAAGGCATCGGTCGACGACGGACGAGAAGTGGACGAGCACGGCATCGCCGGCGCCGTGTCCGTAGCGATCGTTGATCGACTTGAAGTGATCGAGGTCGAACATGACCAGGCCCCGGCGGTCGGCGACGGCGTCCTCCTCCGACGCGAACAGAGCCCGGCGGTTGAGGCATCCGGTCAGCGGGTCGGCGTTGGCCAGTCGGTGCAGCTCCTGCGCCTGCTCCTCCAACTGCTCGGTCGTCTCGATCAGGCGGCGGTTGGTGGCCTGCACCTCGGTCACGTCGTGCATCACGCCGACCAGGTAGTGGGCGTCGCCCATCGTCAGCCGACTCTTGCGGGTGATGGTCTCCCGGGGGCCGAGCTCGGGGTCGTAGACCGTCTCGTAGGCCTCGTCGACCTCGCCGGTCTCGAGGACCCGGAGATCGCCCCCGTTGCACTGGGCGGCCTGCCGATCCTTGAACACGTCGATGTCGAGCCTGCCGACCAGGTCGTGGCGAGCGACGTCGAAAAGTCGCTCGAAGGCCGGATTCACCCAGACGTAGCGAGTCTCGTGATCCTTGACCAGTACCGGGTTGGGCAGGATGTCGAGCACGGCGATCGGCAGATCGGTGTCAGTGGTGAACCGCATCGCCTCCCATCGGCGGCGACCGGAGCGATCTGAGAGCGGGGTGGCCGAGGCCCGAAGGTGGATGCCTCAGACCGGGTCGATGGAGGGGACGATCCTCGGCGTCCAGGGCCGGGGTTTGTCGTAGTGGTGCCACACCAGACGCCCCTGCCGCAGCGACTCGACGAACTCGGTCGGCCCGTCGAAGTCCGGCATCTCCACGTAGGCGGCCCCGAAGGCCCCGGGCACGTGGGCGTCGCTCCCGGCCCCGACGGCCAGACCGTGGGCGTGGCCGTAGTCGACGGCCTGCTGATTGAGGGACCGGAGGCTGGTCTTGCCGTTGTAGCCCTCTATGGCGTCGACCAGCCCGGCGGCGACCAGCTCGTCGATCTCGTGGGCCCGCATGCAGTTGCGCATCGGGTCGAACGGGTGGGGCACGTAGACCACGCCGCCCTGGTCTCGGATGCGCCGCGCCGCGTCGAGTGGAGTGAGGCCCTGAGGGATGCGCTCGGACAGGAACAGCCCGATCACCTCGCCCTGACCGACCCGCAACTCCTCGCCGACGATCACCCGACACGGCAGCTCGTGCTCCAGCTTCTGCGCGCCGGCGGTGGCGTTGTGATCGGTGATGCACAGCACGTCGATCGCCGTCTCGGCCAGGGCCTCCTGCATCTCGTCCGGGGTGGTCGTGCAGTCGCCCGACCACATCGTGTGCGAATGACAGTCGACCCGCACCCACCCCTCGGGCCGCAGCTCGGCCAGATGGGGGTGCCGTTCGATCGCTTCCGGCGACGGCGCGCTCACCGGGCGACGCTCACGCCGAGGCGCCCGACAGCGTCACCCCACCGACGGTGAGCGACGGTGTGCTGACCCCGCTCGGCAGGTGGGCCACGTCGGCGCCGACCTTGGTCACGTCGAGCAGGAGCCGCTGCAGGGTGGAACCCACCGTGCACTCCCCCACCGGCTCGGCCAACTCGCCATCGCGGATCATGCGACCTTCGACACCGACCGAGAAGTCGCCCGACACCGCATTGACCCCGCTGTGGAGCCCGGCCAGGGAGAACACCAGCAGGCCGAGGCGGCACTGGGCGATCATCTCCTCCAGCGACCCCTCGCCCGCCTCCACCCCGAGGGCGTGGACGCCGGGGGCGGGTAGGCCGCGGGTGCCCCGCACGGCGGAACCGGTGGAGCCGTTGCCGGAGCGGCGGCCGGTGTAGGAATCGTGGAGGAAGCCCTGCAGCACCCCGGCCTCGACCAGGGGCACCCGGCGACACGCCAGGCCCTCGCCGTCGTAGCTGTCGGCCCCCAGGGACTCGGGGTTGGTTGCGTCGTCGACGAAGGTGAGCAGGGGCGAGGCCACCTGTTCCCCCACGCGGTCGACGAAGGGCGAGCGACCCTTGAGCACCCGGTCGCCGGTGAGGGTGCCGGCCACCAGGCCGAGCACGGTGGCGGCCAGGTGCTGATCGAGGACGAGGTCGACGGTTGCGGTGGCCGGCTTGGTGGCCCCGATCGAGCCGACGGTGTGGGCCACGGCCCGCTCCACCACTGCGTCGAGGTCGAGCAGGCCGGGCTCCCGGGCGCCGTCGTAGGCGAACCCGGTCTGGGTCCGGTCGCCGTCGACGGCGAGGGGTTGCACCATCACCGAGGCCGAGGTGGCGGCGTTGGTGGCCTCGATGCCCGAGGTGGCGGCCAAGGCGAAGCTGGCTTCGGTATCGCCGTAGCTGGCCACCCGCACGCCACTGATCCGCTCGTCGGCGGCCCGGGTGCGCCGCTCGAGTTCCAGGGCGAGCTCGATCTTGTCGCTGTTGGAGGTGGTGGCCACCCCGTCCCGCCACAGATCCACCTCGATCGCGGGAACCCCGTCGGGCTCGGCGATGCCCACGTGCTCGTCGGCCTCGGCGAAGCGGGCGTTGTCGCGGGCGTCGGCCAGGGCCTCGGCCACCACGGCGGGTTCCAGGGTGCCGGCCGAGGCGAAGCCCTCACGGCCCTCGACCAGGACCCGGACCCCGATACCGGTGTTGTCGGCCGTGGTCAGGGACTCGACGGCGCCGTCGTAGACCCGGATGCTCCGCGAGCTGCCGTAGGAGCAGGCGACCTCGATCTGCTCCCCGGGGTTGGCCTGGTCGACGACACTCTTGGCGATCCGCAGCAGGTCGTCGGCGTTCATGCCGCCGTGCCGCCGATGGTGAGTTCGGCCACCTTGAGGGTGGGCACGCCGTCGCCGACGGGGACGCCCTGGCCGTCCTTGCCGCACGTGCCGGGAGGGCCCATCTCGAAGTCGTTGCCGACGGCCTCGATCTGGGTGAGCACCTTGGGGCCGTTGCCGATCAGCTGGCCCTCGCGCAGGGGGGCGGTGAGCTTGCCGTCCTCGATCAGGTAGGCCTCGACCATGCCGAACACGAAGTCGCCGGACGCGGTGTTGACCTGGCCGCCGCCGAGGCGGGCGACGTACACGCCGTTGTCGACCCCGGCGATGATGTCGGCGGGATCGGTGTCTCCCCCGCTGAGGTAGGTGTTGGTCATGCGGACCATCGGCAGGTGGCGGTAGCTCTGGCGGCGGCCGTTGCCCGAACTGGGCCGGCCCTCCTCACGGGCCCGCAGGCCGTCCCACAGATAGTCGACAAGGACGCCGTCCTCGATGAGGACGTTGCGCTGGGCCGGGGCGCCCTCGTCGTCGATGGCGTAGCGGCCCCACTCGTCGGCCATCGTGCCGTCGTCGATCAGGGTGACGAGGGGCGAGGCCACCCGCTCGCCCAGGCGGCCGGCGAAGGCGGAGGCCCCCTTGCGCACCAGGTCGGCCTCGAGGCCGTGGCCACACGCCTCGTGGAACAGGACCCCACCGGACCCGGGGCCGATCACCACCGGCCAGGTACCCGAGGGGGCGGGGCGGGCCTCCAGCTTGGTCAGGGCCCGCTGGGCCGCCCGAGAGGCGAGATCCTCCACCTGGTAGCGGTCGAACAGCTCGTAGCCGATCGACAGGCCGACGGTCTCGCTGCCGGTCTGGAGGCCGGCGTCGCCGTCGGCCACGCAGCTCACGGAGAACGAGGTGCGGGTCTGGTCGTCGGAGGCGAGCACACCGTCGGAGTTGGCCACCAGGATCCGGCGGCGGTTCTCGCCGTAGCGGGCGCTCACCTGGGTGATGGCGACGTCGGCGCCCCGGGCCACCTCCTCGGCTCGACGGAGCAGCTCGACCTTGGCCCCCTTGTCGATGTCCTCGGGGTGGACCTCGACGGGACCGGGGGTCGGCGTCGTCATGGCCAGGCGCTTGGCCGTGCCGCTCTCGTCGCCGGGCACGGCGTCGGCGGCGGCCCGGGCCGCCCGCTTGAGGCCCTCCGGGCTGAGGTCGGCGGTGTGGGCGAATCCGGTGGCCGAGCCCGACACCACCCGGACGCCGGCACCCCGATCGCGCGACGACGCCAGGCTCTCGATCCGGCCGTCGTCGAGGTTGACCGAGCCCCGCCGGGCGTCCTCGGCGAAGATTTCGGCGAACTCGGCCCCGCCGACCAGGGCTTCGTTGAGAACGGCTTCTACCACGTCGTCGCTGATCACCTGGTCAAGGCTAGTCGTCCCGGCTCGGGGGGCCTGAGTCGAGCGACCGCCGCCCGGGACGGGTGGGGTGGCCGCCCCCGCCCGGAGGCGCCGGGTGCCGAGCGTGCTTCCGGAGGTTGACGTTTGCCGGAGGGCGCAGGCACCGTAGGGGGCATGTCACCCCTGCCGGGCCTGAGTGCAACCATGTCCCTCACCGTGACCGAGAGCGACACCGCCGCCGAGATCGGCTCCGGCTCGGTGCCGGTCCTGGCCACGCCCCGACTGCTCGCCCTGTGTGAGGCGGCGACGGTGGCCGCCGTCGCCGACCACGTCGGGGAGGACGCCACCACCGTCGGGGTCCAGGTGCAACTCGATCACGTGACGCCGAGCCCGGTCGGTCGGGCGGTGACCGCCGAGGCCACCCTCGACAAGGTGGCGGGCCGCAAGCTCTACTTCACCGTCGCCGCCCACGACGACCGGGGCCTGATCGCAGCGGGCAAGGTGACGCGGGTGATGGTGACCACGGCCGAGTTCCTGGCCAAATGCCAGGACTGATCGGCTTGCCTCGAACCGGCCGTCGCCGCGACCCTGTGGGTCGGTCCCGCTAGCGGTACGGTGGCCACAGAGGTAGATCATGATTCTGGACTCCATCACCGAGCCGGCAGACCTGCGTGGCCTGACCCGTGAGCAGCTGGCCGAACTGTGCGACGAGGCACGGCAGTTCATCATCGAGACCGTCAACCGCACCGGCGGGCACCTCGGCTCGAATCTGGGCATCGTCGAGCTGACCGTCGCCATGCACCGGGTGCTCCGGTCGCCCTATGACGTGCTCCTGTGGGACACCGGCCACCAGGCCTACGTCCACAAGCTGCTGACCGGGCGGCGGGGTGGTTTCGACGACCTCCGTCAGGGCGGCGGCATGTCGGGCTACCCCTGTCAGGCGGAGTCCGATCACGACTGGATCGAGAACAGCCACGCCTCGACGGTGCTGTCCTACGCCCACGGCCTGGCCACCGCGGTGGCGGCCGGGGCCGACACCCATCTGGCCCCCGCCCCCGAGGACGTCGAGCGGCCCCGGCGCATCGTGGCCGTGCTCGGCGACGGTTCGATGACGGGCGGCATGGCCTTTGAAGGGCTCAACAACCTCGGTCACGCCGGAGCCGACGTCACCATCATCCTCAACGACAACGGTCGCTCCTACGCCCCGACGGTGTCCCTTCTGACCGAGAGCCTCGTCAAGATCCGGTCCAACCCGGTCTACATGCGTCGCCAGCGGGTGCTGGAGAGCTGGACCGAGCGGCTCCCGCTCATCGGTCGACTGTCGCTGAAGGGCATCCGGGCCTCCAAGGCCGCCATCCGCGAGGCGTTCGAACCCCAGGCCTTCTTCGAGCCACTCGGTGTGCGGTACATGGGCCCCTTCGACGGCCACGACATCGCCGAGTTGGAGACGGCGCTGACCAACGCCGGCAACTTCAAGGGCCCGGTCGTGCTCCACGTCCAGACCCAGAAGGGTCGGGGTTACGCCCCGGCCGAGAACGACGACATCAAGGCGATGCACGACACGTCGCCCCGCTTCCTCGACGTCATCAAGGTGTCGCCGCCCCCGGGCGAGAAGCCCGACAGCTACACCGATGCCTTCACCGAGAGCCTGGTCAAGCTGGGCGAGGAGCACCCGGAGGTGGTGGCGATCACGGCCGCCATGCCCGACTCCACCGGCCTGCTCCCGTTCCGGGAGCGCTTCGCCGATCGAACGCTCGACGTCGGCATCGCCGAGCAGCACGCCGTGACCGCGGCCGCCGGTATGGCCATGGGCGGCCTCCGCCCCGTGGTCGCCGTCTACTCGACCTTCCTCACCCGCGCCTTCGACCAGGTCAACCTCGATGTCGGCCTCCACCACTTGCCCGTCATCTTCTGCCTCGACCGGGCAGGCGTGACCGGCAGCGACGGCCCCTCCCACCACGGCATCCTCGACATGGTGCTGCTGTCCAAGGTGCCGGGGATGACGATCTTCGCCCCGTCGTCGTACCAGGAACTGCAGCAGATGATGCGCGACGCCTACGACATCGTCGATGGTCCCGTCTGCATCCGCTGGCCCAAGACGGCCGCCCCCTCCGTCGGTCCCGACGAGGTCGGCTACGGGCTCAACGCCCGCCAGGTCCGCTCCGGCGACGGCTCGGTCTGCTTCATCGGTGTCGGCAAGATGCTGGCGGCGGCCGAGCAGGCGGCCGACGAGCTGGCGGCCGAGGGTCTCTCGGCCACGGTGTGGGACCCGCGGGCGGTCAAGCCGCTCGACGCGGCCATGCTCGACGACGCCGCCCGTCACCAGGTGGTCGTCACCGCCGAAGACGGCTTGGCCGAGGGCGGCATCGGCAGCACGATCGCCGCCGAACTCGCCGGCCGCGGCCCGGTGGTCAAGGCCCTCGGTGTGCCGACGACGTACGTGGCCCACGACGGCGCCGACGCGATCCTGGCCCGGCTCCGGCTCGACGGCGACGGCCTGGCCATCACGGCCCGGGATCTGCTCACGCCGGAGGGCTGACCGACGGCGGTCCGCCGCCGCCGAAGCCGCAGACGGTTCGAACCGGTCGACCGGCTATCGCCATGAACGGCGAACCGGGTCGTCGATCCGCGCCGTCCGTCAGTTCCGGTGGTGGTCGACCACCGGGCCCGAGACCAGGGAACAGCCGACGCAGCGCAACTCGTCGAGCGTCGCCCACTCGGTGACGTCCTCGACCCAGACCCGGCGGCTGTTGGCCAGCAGGTTCCGCAACAGCGCCGTCGGCTCGGGCCCCGGCGGCCCGTCGGATCCCCCGCCGGGCTCGGATTCCCCGCGGGCGGGGGCGGAGGCCACGGAGGCGGAAGCGGCGGGTGTCTCGGCGGTCTCGGCGGGTGTGTCACCGGGGCGGTGAGCAGCGTCGACCTCGGTCGGTTCCGAGCTCAGGGCGGCGTTGGCCGGGAGGCGGACCAGGTCGAACGACAGCCGGTGGAGAAGGTCGTCGGTCTCCTCGATGGAGCCGGCACCGACCTCCAGGGCGACCTTCACCCCGTGGGAGCGGAGCCGCTGGACCGCAGGCCACAGCGCATCCACCTCGGCGGCGGCCACCGACAGCAACAGCTGGCAGGCGTCGAGTCCCGATCGTCGCACCGCCGTCTTCACGGTGGGGAGGAAGTCGTCGTCGGCGGCGAACCTGGGGTGGACGGCGACGACGGCCCGACCGGCCTCGTCCCGAGCCGCCGGATCGGCACCCACGTCGGCGGTGGCCACCGCCCGCAGGGCCATGGTGAGCAGGCCGGCGTTGATGTCGATCAGGTCGCGCCGATCACCGATCTCGGTGAGGAGGTCCCGGGCCGACCAGACCCCGATGCCGTCGTCGGCACCGGTGCGGATCTCGGGGTTGTCGACGGCCACGTCGATCCCCCACCAGCGACCGGAGTCGATGTCGACCACCGACCGACCGACCGGATTGAGGGCGGCCCCGGGCGGTAGGCGCGACGAGTCCCGGTCCGGATCGTGGACGGCGGCGTTCGTACGGAGTCGGCGGGCGAAGGGCATGGCGGCGGGGGAACCTCTCCCCACCTGTCGGCGCCGACCCGACCGGTTTGAGCATCGGCCGACCCCGTCCGCCGACAGCTCCGCCGATCGTCAGCCCTCGCCGTCGCCTTCGTCGGCCGGATCGGGTTCGACGGCGAACGCCTGGAGATCGGACAGGCTCACGTACTCGAGCATCACCATGTGCGTCGCCTCGAGCACCACCTTGGGGGCGGCGCCCGCCCTGTGGGCCTCGGCCCAACGGGAGGCGCACAGGCACCACTGGTCGCCGGGCTTGAGACCGGCGAAGCCGTACCCCGGGTTGGGGGTGGAGAGGTCGTTGCCGACCGAGGCGCTGAAGGTCAGGAACTCCTCGGTCATCACGGCGCAGACCACGTGCACGCCGGCGTCCTCACCCCCGGTGTTACAGCATCCGTCGCGGTAGAAACCGGTGAGCGGTTCGGTGGAGCACGACTGGAGTTCGGTGCCGAGGACGTTCTGGGCCATGTCCTCAGTGTGCCCGTTGGGCGACCCGGGGCGGACACCGCGGCCCGCACCGGGCACCATCGCCAGTAGCGTTGTGTCGTGCGGTTGTTGCAGAGCCGGGCCCGACGACGCCCGACCACCACCCTCACCGTCCTGGCCGCCGCCTCGCTGTTGGTGGCCGCCTGCGGGGCCGACGGTGACGCGGCCCAGTCGGCGCTGTCGGGGGCGGAGGGCTCCGCCTCGACCCAGGCCACCACCACGGTCGCCCCGGCGAACGACGAGACGACGGTGACCGAGGCCGACGGCGGGGCCGGCGTGCCGACCCTGGCCGACGACGGCTCGGGCGAGGCCGGGGAAGACGCTCCGGCCGAGACCGACGGGACGGACGACGCGGCTGCGGAGCTGCCGGCGGACCCGGGCACGGTGCGACCCGGTTGGATCGGGACCCGCATCCTCCCCACCGACGCCGACGGTGTCGTGCCGCCCCAGGAGACCCCGCCCGAGATGTACAACCGCCGCTTCCCCACGATCGAGATCTTCCCCGCACCGAGCGACGACACCTTCCAGTCGGTGGTCGGCCCGGTGCCGGACGACGTGCTGGCCCGTTCGACCTGGCAGGACGGGTGCCCGGTCACCGTCGACGAGCTGCGGTACCTCCGCATGACGTTCTGGGGCTTCGACGGGCTCCACCACCAGGGCGAGATGATCGTCCATCGAGACGTGGCCGACGACGTGGTCGGGGTGTTCGCCGCGCTCCACGAGGTCCGGTTCCCGATCGAGGAGATGCGGGTGACGGCCCAACCCGAACTCGAGGCACCCCCAACCGGGGACGGCAACAACACGACGGGCTTCGTGTGCCGGTCCGTGGTGGGCAGCAGCACCACGTTCTCCCAGCATGCCTACGGCCTGGCCGTCGACATCAACCCCTTCCACAACCCGTACCAGAAGGGCGACGTGGTGTTGCCGGAGCTGTCGACCGATTACCTCGACCGCGACGACGTCCGCCCCGGCATGATCTTCGAGGGCGGGCCCGTGGTCAACGCCTTCGACGCCATCGGGTGGGGCTGGGGCGGCCGGTGGAACAGCCTCGACGACTACCACCACTTCTCGCTCAACAATCGCTGAGCCGACGATCGATCCTCGCCGGGGCGCCTGAGGCTACAGGGCCTCGTCGGCCACGACCCGACCGTCGGTCAGGGTGATCCGGCGGGTGAGCGAGGTGGCGTCGAGGAAGGCCCGGTCGTGGGTGACGAGCACCACCGTGCCCACGAAGCGGTCGAGAGCCTGTTCGAGTTGAGTGATCGCCTCGAGGTCGAGGTGGTTGGTCGGCTCGTCGAGCACCAGCGTGTTGACGGCGCCGGCCTGGAACGAGGCCAGCACCAGCCGGGTCCGCTCCCCCGGTGACAGCCGACGGCGGGGCCGGGACAGGTGCTCGGCCCCCAGACCGAACTTGGCCAGGGTCGAACGGGCCTCCTGGGGCGCCAGGCCGGTCGTCGCCACCAGCCAGTCGAGCGCCGTCCCCTCGTCGCCGTCGTGGCCCCCATCGCCGTCGTCTCCGGGGTCTCCGGGGTCTCCGGTGTCGGTGCGGGGCGAAGGGCCCGAGCGAGGGTCGAAGGACACCACCTGTTGACGGTCCTGGCCCAACCAGCCGAGACGGGTGCCGGGGCCCACATGGTGCGAGCCCGAGGTGAGGGGCTGCAGGCCGAACAGCGACCGCACCAGCGTCGTCTTGCCGGCACCGTTCCCGCCGACCACGACCAGTCGCTCCCCCGCCCCGAGGTCGAGGGTGATCGGGCCGAGTCGGAACCGACCCCGGTCGACGACGGCCTCGTGCAGGTCGGCCACCCGGTCGCCGGCCCGCTCGGTCGAGCCGATGGAGAACTCGAGCCGCCACGGCTCCCACGGTTTGTCGACCGCCTCCAGCCGATCGAGTGCCCGTTCGGTGGCCCGGGCCTTCGACGCCTGCTTCTCCGTGCGCTCGATCCGCATGCCTCGGGCCACCCGATCGTTGTCCGGCGGGTTCCGCTCGGCCCGCAGCCCCTTGGCCGCCCACCGGCGCTGGGTCTGGGCCCGGTCCCGCAACCGGTCCCGCTCGGTGACGTAGTCGTCGTAGCGGCGGCGGGCGTGGCCGGCGGCCACGGCCCGGGCCTCGAGATAGGCGGCGTAGGTGCCCTCGTGGCGCTGTGCCGTCGCCGTGTAGGGGTCGATCTCGAACACGGCGGTGACCACCGCCTCGAGGAACCGGCGATCGTGGGAGACGAGCACCACCGGCCCGGAACGGCGGCGGACGTCGGCCTCGAGCAGGGCCAGGCCCTCGGTATCGAGGTTGTTGGTCGGCTCGTCGAGGAGGAGCACGTCGTGGCGGGCCAGCAACACGGCGGCCAGACCGACCTTCGACCGCTCGCCACCGGACAGCGTGGCCACCGGCTGGGAGAGGAGCCGGGCCCCGTCGGCCAGCCCGACGGCGGCCAGCGTGGGCACCACCCGCTGATCGAGATCGTCGGAGCCGAGCGACAACCACCGCTGGAGCGCCCGATGGTGGCGCTCCAGCGCCTCGTCGGTACTTGCGGTCAGAGCCTCGGTGGCGGCGTCGAGCTCGGCGGCGGCCGCCGCCACCCCGGTGCGGCGGGCCAGGTGGTCGGCCACCGACTCGTCGCCTATACCGCCGGGTTCCTGATCGAGCAGACCGATCGTCGTGTCCTCACCCACGGTCTGGACGGTGCCGGCGGTCGGCGACAGGTCGCCGGCGAGGACGGCGAGCAGGCTGGACTTGCCCGCGCCGTTCGGCCCGAGGAGGCCGAGGCGATCGCCGGGGGCGATCGTCAGGGTGACCCCGTCGAGGAGGCGGCGCCCGCCGCGCTCGACCACGAGATCGGCGGCGTGGAGCTGGTGGTGGTGAGCAGGCATGACGGTTCCTGGTGTCTGCCGACCGGGCGGGTCGGTGACCCCGGCGGGGTCGCGGACGATGGACGTCGCTCACTTCACGAGACGGAGACTAGGGGTACGGCCGGCGCCGCGCCACGGCATTACTTCCGATTGCCACGACCGAGCCGAGCGGGGATGATGCACGGGTGAGTGACGCGCCGACCAACCTGTTCGATCTCGAAGGGAAGGTCGCGGTGGTCACCGGTGGCAGTCGCGGCCTCGGTCGGGCCATGGCCGAGGCTCTGGCCCACCACGGGGCCGACGTGGTCGTCACCAGCCGCAAGGAGGACGCCTGCGTGGAGCTGGCGGCCCGGTTGGCGGCCGACACCGGCCGTCGGACCCTGGGCGTCGCCTGCCACGTCGGCCACTGGGACGCCTGCGACGCGCTCTACGAACGGGTCTACGACGAGTTCGGTCGGTGCGACGTGCTGATCAACAACGCCGGCATGTCGCCCCTGTACAACACCCTGTCGAGCGTGACCGAAGCCCTCTACGACAAGGTGCTCGACGTCAACCTCCGCGGGCCGTTCCGGCTCATGTCGCTGTTCGGTGAGCGGATGGCCGCCGACGGGGGTGGGTCGATCATCAACGTCAGCTCGATCGCCGCCGTCCGCCCCACCCCGGAGGAGGCGCCCTACGGTGCGGCCAAGGCCGGGCTCAACAACCTGACGATGTCCTTCGCCCGGGCCTTCGGGCCGACGGTGCGGGTCAACACGATCATGCCCGGCCCCTTCCTCACCGACATCTCCAAAGCATGGGACCTCGACCGCTTCACCCAGATGGCCAAGAAGGAGATACCGCTGCAGCGCGGCGGGGAGCCCGAGGAGGTGGTGGGGGCCGCCCTCTACTTCGCGTCGGACGCCTCGTCCTACACCACCGGCGCGGTGCTGAAGATCGACGGGGGTACCGCCTTCTCCCCGGCGTGACCGCCACCGTGCCCCGGGGCTCGACCATTCTCGCCGCCATCATGCTGCTCGGCGCCGCTTGCAGCTCGGCTCCGGGACCGGCCGGCGAAGCCGCCGCCGGGGCGGTGTATCGGCTCGAAGCCGAGGCCTGCAACGGCGTCGAGGTGGCGGACGCCACCGCCTTCGCCGCCGCCCCCGACCTGCTCGTCACCGTGGCCCACGCCTTCGACGACGTCCGCTCCTTCCGGCTCCTGACCCCCGACGCCACCGCCGCCGAGGTGGCGGCGACCGTGGTGCTGCTCGACACCGAGCGCGATGTGGCCGTGTTGCGCACCGACGAGCCCGTGGCCGCCACGCTGACGGCGGCGACGGCCCAGGCCGGCGCCGTTGGACGCATCGTCACCGCCACCGAGTCCGGCGAGCTCCGCACCAGACGCGCCGTCATCGACGACGTCACCCGGGTCCGGGTGGACGGCGCCGGGGAACGCCTGGCGCTCGCCCTCGACGCCGACATCCGACCGGGGGACTCCGGTGCCCCGGTCCTCGACATCGACGGCGCCCTGATCGGGATGGTGTTCGCCGCCGCCGGTGAGGACACGGCGGGGTGGGCGGTGGCCGCCGAGGAACTCGCTCCCCTCATCGACTTGGCCGACACCGCCGTCGACCCCGTGACCGCGACCGGTTGCGTTTAGAACCACCGGCCGAGGCCCTCAGCATGGACGGGTGTCCGTCGATGGGAGGGGGATGTTGGGTATTCCCGGAGACGAATTCTCTGAGACGATCGAGTTCTTCGAGATGCTCGACGCCCTGCCCGTGCCCATCTTCTTCAAGGCCGGGGACGGCAGCTACCTCGCCGTCAACCAGGCCTTCGAGGCCTTCTCGGGCCGGGTCCGCCAGCAGATCCTGGGCCGGCCCATCGAGGAGCTGTACCCACCGGAGCAGGCGGCGATGTTCAAGGCGGCCGACGCCGCACTGCTGGCCGAGGGCGGGGTCCAGCGCTACGAAACGGTCATCGACAGCTACGGCGACCCCCGCGAGGTGCTGGTCCACAAGTCGACCCTGACCTACGCCGGCGGCACCAGCGTCGGCATCGTCGGCAGCTTCATCGACGTGTCGACCCGGAAGCGGGCCGAGGCGATGCTGGCGGACGAGCAGCGGCTGCTGGAGCAGATCCTCCACGTGCTCCCGGCCAGCCTGGTGTGGACCGACCGGGACCTCACCATCGGCGGCTGCAACCGGGTGTTCGCCGACAACTTCCCCCACCTCGACTCGCCCGTCGGCGAACGGCTCGACGAGCTGGCCAGCTGGACCAAGACCGACGAGCAGCTGGCGGCGGTACGGGAGGTCCTGGACACCGGCCAGGCCCGGCTCGGCGACCGCTTCCAGGTCGAGGGCCTGGGCGTTCGGCCGACGCGGACGCTGGAGAGCCATCGTGTGCCACTGCGGGACGGGTCGGACGAGGTCATCGGCCTCCTCAGCCTGTCGTTCGACGTCACCGGCCGGGTGGCGATGGAGACGAAACTGGCAACGGCCTCTCGACTGGAGTCGATGGGCCAGTTGGCCGCGGGCGTGGCCCACGAGATCAACACCCCGGCCCAGTTCGTCCGCGACAACGTGAAGTTCGTCGGCGAGGGTATCGCCGATCTGCTCGCCATCGTCGAGGCCGGTCAGGCCGTGGCCGACGCCGCCCGCACCGGCGGCGACGTGGATGCCGCCCTCGCCGCCCACGCCACCGCCGTCGCCGACGGTGATCTGGAGTTCCTGGTCGAGGAGCTACCCGGTGCCATCGACCAGTCGATGGAGGGCGTGGAGCGGATCAGCCACATCGTGCGGGCGATGAAGGACACCGCCCACCCCGGCCGCGACGTCAACGAACCGGTCGACCTCAACCGGCTGATCGACTCGACGGTGGTGGTGGCCCGCAACGAGTGGAAGTACGTGGCCGACCTCGGCCTCGACTTCGATGACGATCTCCCCGAGGTGCTGTGCCGGGCCTCGCAGATCAGCCAGGTGATCCTCAACCTGGTGGTCAACGCCTCCCACGCCATCGGCGATGTGATCTCCGGGGCCGACAAGGGCCGGATCGACATCACCACCCGGGCCGACGGTGATCATGCCGTCATCACCGTCCACGACACCGGAGCCGGCATCCCGGTCGAGGTCCGGGATCGCATCTTCGATCCGTTCTTCACCACCAAGGGCGTTGGCCAGGGCACCGGCCAGGGCCTTTCCCTGGCCTACTCGGTGATCGTGAAGGCCCACGGGGGCGAGCTGTGGTTCGACACCGAGCCGGGCCGGGGCACCACGTTCACCATCCGCCTCCCGGTCGACGGTGGCGGCATGGCCGGCCCGCCCCGACGCTGAGATCGTCCGCTACCCCCCGGAGGTCGGGGCGGCGTCGCCCAACGGTCGCGCCTTCCAGAAGTAGTTGTGGACGCCGTCGGCGGTCAGGAGACGCCGGAAGGTCATGCCGACCCGATCGCCGATCTTGACCGTGTCGGGGTCGGCGTCGGTCAGTTCGCACTGGAACCGTCCGCCGCCGTCGAAATCGATGACGACGGCGATCACCGGGGGCGAGAGGGAGAACGCCAGACGGTCGATGGTGTAGGTGACGACCGTGCTGGGCACGTCGGCCATCGGGACCGGCTCCATGTCGTCGACGGCGCCCCCTCGGAGCGACACCCGCTGGGGTGGCAGGTGGATGGCGCCGGTCGACCGGTCCCGGGAGCCGATGAAGGCGTACTTCCACTCCTCGGCCCGGAACGACGGCGGGGCCGCCGGGGCCTCGGGGTCGGGGCGGCGGGGCGGTTCCCGGTTGAGGAAGCCGCGCCAGGTGAGGAACGTGGCGTAGTCGAGCCCCTCGACCCCGGCGGCGACCTGATCGGCCACCGTCGAGGCCGGCCGGTACCCGGCGATGGCGTCGGTCGTCCGGTAGAAGCCGACGTCGACGCCATCGGCCAGGTGGATCACCATCACCGTCGAGCCGGGGGCGGCGTCGTCCAGCACCGAGGCCAGGATCATCCCGGCCTGTGACGAGCCGGTGTTGCCGATCACGTCGACCATGCTGTCGGCCACCCGTCCGGCATCGACCCCGGCCGCCCGCGCCGCACCCCGTACCGCCCGACCATGCAGTCCGCTGACGATCACGGTGTCGACCTGATCCGGCGACAGTCCGCAGTCGGCGAAGGCGGCGGCCGCCGCCTCGGTGACGAGCGGCAGGTAGGCGTGTTCGCCGAACCGCTCCTCCCACACCCGCGAGTAGTCCCAACCGGGGAGTCGCCACCGGTCGAGGAACTCGGCGGTGCGGGAGGCCCCGCCCAGCCACTCGGCGATCACGGGGCCGTCGTCGTCGGAGCCGATCAGCCAACCGACGGCGGCGTCGCCGGTCGCCCCCTCGTCACCGGAGCCGGGGCGGCCCGAGCGGACGTCGGCGGCCAACACCAGGGCGGGCCGCCGACCCTCCAACGCCGACCGGAGGGCGGCGTTGACCGAGCGGGCGGAGCCGGCGACGTCGCCGGCGAACACGTGCGACGGGAGGTCGAGGGCGGCGTGGATGACCGTGGCGTTGGTCTTGTCCAGGTACGGCGGGGTGACCGTGGCGAAGTACACGCTGTCGGGGGTCACGGGGTCGGTCCCCGCCGGTGCGTTGGCGGTGGCGTTGGCCACCACCGCCCGCCCCGCCTCGACCGCCATCGAGGTGGCGTCCTCGTCGTAGGAGGCGACCGATCTGGTCCCCCGGCCGCCTCCTCCGCCCAGCGACTCGCCGATGGCGGCTCGCTGCAGCCGGTGGTAGGGCACGTAGGTTCCGTAGGCGATGATCCCTCGCACGGCGACTCCTCGATCCGGGGGCCAAGTCGGCCGTCACCTTAGGCCCCGCCGTCGGGCCCCTTCCAGACCACCGTCGCCGCCCGCGCTCCGCCCGCCCGAGCCCTCCGGTACGCTGAGCGGTCCGGGCAACGAGCGATCGACGTGTGTGGCGACCGAGGGCCCGAGGCAACTGGAGGGAACCATCGTGAACATCACTCGCCGCGCCCCCGCGGCCGCACTGCTGACCGTCCTCGCCGCCGGGGCCACCGGCTGCGGGGCGATCCTCGAGGAGGCGGCCGAGGAAGCCCTGGAACAGGAGGGCGTGGAGGTCGAGTTCGACGACCTCGAGGACGGTGAGTTCACCATCAACATCGAGGACGAGAACGGCGAAGGCACCTTCACCGTCGACGCCGAGGGCGGCCAGCTCGAGTTCGAGAACGAGGATGGCAGCGGCACCCTGACCACCGACACCGAACTACCGGCCGATTGGCCGAACGGCTACCCGCTACCCGACGGGGCCGGCATTCTGTCCACCGGGCGGTTCGAGGAGGGCGACTCGGTCAGCTACGTCGCCGCCATCGAGGGCCCGGCCGGTTCCTTCGACGCCTACCTGGCCCACTTCCAGGGCATCGGGCAGCCGGTGCTGAACCAGTCGGACTTCAGCGGCGACGGCGCCCAGCAGGCCACGATCACCTGGGGCACCGACGACGCCGAGACCGGCACCGTGCTCATCACCGGCGACGAGACCGGCGTGTACGCCCAGCTCACGGTCCTGGGCTGACCCACACGGTCCTGGATGGTGGACCCCCATCAGCGGCGTCACGGCCTCCCCCGACGCCGCCCGCACGCTCTCCGGCGGCGGCGTGCCCGGGTCGGCACCGGCTCCCCCGCCGACTTGCCTGCGATCGGCGTGCCTGATAGCCCTGATCACGGTGCCGCCGAGCTGGATCTCCGACTCACCGCGACACCCACACCGGCCGGTCCGGTGGTGGATCACCGTGTGGCAATCGAGCGAATTGCGAGTGGCCGATGAGCGAAACGACCGTCTCCCCGAGAAGCGTCCGTGACCAGGTCTCCGAGCAGGAGTGGCTGGTCCGGCAGGACCTGGCTGCGGCGTATCGGCTGGTGGACTACTACGGCTGGACGGACATGGTGTTCACCCACCTGTCCGCCCGGGTACCGGGCCCGGACGAGCACTTCCTGCTCAACCCCTTCGGTTTCCTGTTCAACGAGGTCACTGCGTCCAACCTGGTCAAGGTGGACGTGGACGGCAATGTGGTGTTGGACAGCGGTTGCGGGGTGAACGCCGCCGGCTTCACGATTCACAGCGCCGTGCACATGCACCGGGAGGACGCCGGCGCCGTGATGCACCTCCACACCGATGCGGGCGTCGCCGTCTCCAGCACCGAAGAGGGGCTGCTGCCGCTCAATCAGCACGCGATGTTCGTCTACCCCGACCTCGCCTACCACGACTGGGAGGGTGTCGCCCTCGATCTGGACGAACGCGAACGTCTGGTCGCCGATCTCGGCCAGCACCATGTGATGATCCTGCGCAACCACGGCACCCTCGCCCTGGGCGGCAGCGTCGCCAGCTGCTTCATGCGCCTCTACTACCTGGAGCGGGCCTGCCAGATCCAAGTGAAGGCGGCGGCCGCCGGAACGCTCAACCAGCCGCCGGCGAAGGCGGTTGACATGATGCGGGAGACGTTCAACAACCCGGCCGCCTGGGAGAAGTCGCTGGGCCCCACGGCGTGGCCTGCCCTACGACGTCAGGCGGATCGTCTCGATCCGAGCTACGCGGACTAACCCTGGGCGAGCGGGCGTGCGGGCGACCGCGCCCGTCGCCGATCGGCGCTCGTCACGGCCGAAGGGTGGGCTCGCCGGCGACGCCGACGACCGCCCGATCAGGTGTAGAAGGGGTTCTCGCCTGCGGAGTGGTCGGTGGCGTCGACCACCTCGGTGATCTCGGGGAGGGCGTCCATCAGCATGGTGCGGATCCCGTCGCGCAGCGTCATGGCGCTCGCGGCGCACCCCTGACACCCGCCGCCCATCGTCACGTAGACCTTGGTCTCCTCCTCGACACCGACCAGGGTGGCGAAACCGCCGTGCGAGGCGAGGGCGGGATTGATGGCCTGATCGAGCACGGCCTGCACCTTGACCGGGAGGGGCCCGCTCATGTCGAGGTCCAGCCCGGCGAGGGGGTCCGGGGTGTTGGGATTGCGGATGACGAGGCCGCCCGCGGTGCCGGTGGAGGGCACGTCGAGCGTGGCCCCGGCCATCTCGGTCACCGAATCGGCGGGGACGATGACGGTTAGCTCGCCGTGGTCGCCCTGGGTGTAGACCAGATCGGTGTCGGTCGCCTCGTGCACCCCGACCAGGTCGAGGGCGTACACGTACTCCGACATGTTGGAGCCCGTGATGGCGACGCGCAGCGCGGTGCCGGCCGGGTCGTCCTCGGCGGCACGGACCTCGAGCACGGTCTGCAGCGCCTCGGGGGAGACGGAGAGTGGCTCGGTGGTGGAGATGTCGGCTGTGGTCATGGATGCTCCTGGGCCGTGAGGCGTCTGGTGCCTGCATACAGGATACCGGCCGGTTGTGTACCCCTACGAAACCAGACCGACTGGGTCGACATTCCCGGCCACCGGGGGTCCTCCGACCCGGGGCCGGTTGGCGAACCGCGGACCGTCGACCAGAGTGGGGCCCCATGGGTCGGCTGCTGGCGGCGGGAATCGGTATTCGGGTGGTGGCCGCCCTCGTCCTCGTGCTCGGCCCGTGGACCAACACGCCCGAGGAACTGGTCGGATGGGACGTCGAGCGGTTCCAGGCCATCGCCGACATCGACGGTCGCCCGTGGGTCGACGCCGAGGTGGAGTACCCGCCCGGTTCGGTGGCCGTGATCGATGCCCTGGCCCGGCCGGGGGTCGTCGGCACCCACCGGGTCCTGGTGCTGGCGTCGCTGGCGGTCGACCTGGCTGTCGCCGCCGCGGTCGGCGCCCTGGGCGGCCGCCGGGCGGCCGCCGCCTACCTCATCCTCGGTCTGCCCCTGGTACCGATGGGCCTGTTGCGCTTCGACCTGTGGGCGGCCATGGCCGCGGTCTTGGGCCTGGCCGCCCTCCGTCAGCGCCGCCCGGCCGCCTTCGCCCTGTTCACGGTGGCCGGCGCCCTCATCAAGGTGTGGCCCGCCCTGCTGGTGGCGGGTGCCGCCGCCCTGGGACGGTGGCGGGCGGTGGGGGCCGCCGTCGGGCTGGGAGCCGTCGCCGGCGTGGCCTGGCTCGGGTGGACGGGGTGGTCGACCGACGCCGTGGAGCAGGTCCTCTCGATGCGCGGGGCGACCGGCTGGCACGCCGAGAGCGTCGCCGGGTCGATCGAAGCCCTGCGGACCGGAGCCGAGCCCACCCTGCAGCAGAACGCCTACCGGCTCGGCACCCTCGACGAGCGGGTGGTCCTGGCCGGACGGGCCCTCACCGTGGCCGTCGTCGGCCTCGCCGTCGGCCTCGGCCTGCGAGCCACCCGACGCCTCCCCGAGTCCGCTCCCGCACCCACCGCCGAGGCCGACACGGCACCGGCCGACGCCACCGGCGCCGAGATCACCACCCCTGAGACCACCACCCCGGCCGACCCCATCACCTCCGAGATCACCACAGCAGCGGTCGACGCCGGATCCGATGCCGACCTCGAGGTGGTGGCGTTGGTGCTGGTGGCGGCGGTGGCGGCCCTGATCGTCACCAGCCCCCTGCTCTCCCCCCAGTTCCTGCTGTGGCTCACCCCGTGGGCGGCGCTGACACCCCGACGACCGGCCTGGACCTTCCGGACCGTCGACCCCGGCACCCCGCTGGCCGGACCGTGGCCGTTGGTGTGGGTGTGCACGTTCCTGGCCACGGCGCTCACCGGGGGCGTGCTCACCGCGTTCGGTCCATCCGGTGTGGCCGAGCAGCAGGCGGCGATCCTGCTCCTCGTGCGCGATGCGGCGTTGGTGGCCGCCGTGCTGGTCGCCCTGGTGGGGCTGGCCCGCTCAGGCCGACCGGAAGATGCGCTGGGGCATGGCGGCCCCGGCCCACGCCCCGCTGGTGCGGATGCGCAGGTCGGCCACGTGGCCGACGAAGCGGGTGGCCTGGCTGACTGACGCCTTCGACACGCCGTCCTGACGCTGACCGAATCGGTACGGCACCTCGTCGACCGAGAGCCCGGGATGGGTGGCCAGCACCTCGAGCAGGATCTTGAAGCCATCGGGCTGGAGGAGTTCGAGGTCGATGGCGCCGGTGCGGAGGGCGAAGAAGCCCGACATCGGATCGGTCACCCGGTTGAGCCGGTTGGGGAACACCCACCCGACCATCACCGTGGCCCCCTTCGACAGCCGACGCCGAAGCGGCGTGAGGCCGTCGTCCTCGTCGCCGCCGGGGATCCGGCGGCTGGCCACGGCCACCTCCGCCCCCCGATCGACGGTGGTCACCAGCTCGGGCACCGCGGCCGCCGGGTGCTGCAGATCGGCGTCCATCACCACCACCGTGGCTCCCCGAACCTGGTCGAGACCGTCGACAACGGCACCGCCCAACCCGCCCCAGCGACGTCCGGCCTCGCGGTGGACGAGGCGCACCGGGACCGGCGAGTCCTGCGCCACCCGGGTGATCGCTTCGGGGGTGTCGTCGTCGGAGTCGTCGACGAAGAGCACCTCGGTGGGTCGGTCGCCCATGGCGGCCGCCACCCGATCGACGAGGGGGGCGATGTTCGGCCCCTCGTGGCGGGTGGGCACGATCACGCTCACCAGCCCGGGCTCGACCGTCGTGCGGAACCGGGGCCGGTGCGGGGCCCGAGGGCTGAAGGTCAGCAGCATGAGCAGCACGAGGGCCACCGCGATCGACAGCAGCTCGCCGTCCTCGAGGAACAGCAGTCCCAGCTGGGGCCCGACGGGCAACACGACGAAGGCGGCCGTCGCGCAGCCGACGACGAAGCTGCGGTTGCGCTCCCCGGCCGAGGTGGCGGCCAGGAACATGATCCCCCACGTGAGATACCAGGGCTGCGTCGTCGGGTGGAGCACGGCCCAGATCAGCAGGCTCCAGGCCAGGGCGACCGGCCAACTGGCCCGGCCCCGCAGCAGCAGAAGCACGGTGATGCCGACGGCGAGCAGCATGCCGCCGGTGCGGGCCACCGACAACACGGCGGCGGCCTCGATCCCGGTGACCAGGGCCACCGCTCCCCCGGTGATGCGGGTGAGGCTGAGGTAGGCGTCGACCGGCTTGGAGGTGGTGATGGCGTCGACCCAGCCCCACCCCCACCCGGTGAGCTGGCCGGCGAGGGCGATCACCCCGAGGGCCTCCCCACCGGCGACGGCCAACCGGGCGACCCGAACCCGCAGACGGTCGGCGGCCACCACCCAGGGCCAACCGAGGAAGGCGACGGCCAGGATGGCGGGCAGTTTGATGGCGGCGGCCATGGCGCACAGGGCGAAGCCGAGATGGCGCCACCAGCCGCCCCGACGACCGAGGGTGACCCCGGTGACCAGGAACGCCAGCATGATCGCCTCGTTGTGGGCACCGGAGACGAGATGCAGCAGGACGAGGGGGTTGGCGAAGCCGAGCACGAGCGCGTCGATGGGATCGCGGCCCAGTCCACGCGCCAGGTCGTACACGGCGACCGCGGTAACCATCAGCCCGATAACGGCCAGCATGCGATGGAAGAGCACGGCGGAGATGACACCCTCGCCCGTCACCTCGGCGATCTGGGCCGACAGGAACACGAATACCGGGCCGTAGACCACCGGGGCGTCGTGATACAGCGGGTCGACCGGGGCCAACACCGGATCGTCGGCGCCGAGGCTGGCGGGGCCCTCCTCGTAGACGTCGAATCCCTGCTCGGCCAACCGGCCCTGGGCGGCGTAGGCGTAGACGTCACGAGAGCCAAGTGGCGGCCCCACCAGCAGCGGGAGCGACCACACGACCACGATGGCGGCCAGCGACACCAGGGTGAGCCCGTGGGTCAGCTGATGACGACGCAGCAGCAGCCAGGAGCGCACGAGGATGATCAGCCCGCCGTAGAACAGGAACAGCGCCGGGATGAGGCCGACGACGGGACGGACCGGCACCGTCGGCACCGACCACAGACGCCCCGACGAACCGGGGGCGGCGGCACCGGCCAGGGCACCCCCCATCACCAGACACAGCGAGCCCACGAACCCGACCGCGGCGAGCAGGACGAGCGACCGCCTGAACGTTCGCCCATCGAGGACGGTGTCCTCTCCCTCCGCTGTTGTGCCTGCGACCACGGTGTCCGACAACATAGGATCCGATTCGCCAGGCTAGTGGCACCGGCGGCCCTTGGGCCCTACCCCCCGGTAGCGGCGACCCCCGCCACCAGACGGTCGACGATCCGGTCGAGGATCTCGGCCGAGGTGGCGAAGTTCAGGCGGGCGAAGCCCGAGCCGTGGACCCCGAAATCGGGGCCGGGGGACAGCACCAGACCGGTCTCGGCCCGGACCAGCTCCGCCGGTTCGATATCGCCTCGTCGCCCGGCGGCCGTGGCCCGCAGGTCGAGCCAGGCCAGGTAGGTCGCCTCGGGCTGCTGCCAGCCGATCTCGGGGGCCTCCGCCGCCAACCGGGCCGCCAACTGACGGCGCCGCTCGCCGAGGTGGTCCCGCAACAGGGCCAACCAGGGCTCGCCCTGCTCCCAGGCGGCGACGGCGGCCACCGCCCCCGGGCTGCTGACCGCCCCCAGGTAGTGCTGTGGGAGCGAGTCGATCGCCCGGTGCAGGCCCGGGTGGCCGATGTGGGCCACGGCGCAGCGCAGGCCGGCGGTGTTGAAGGCCTTGGAGGCGGAGCTGATCGTGAGGGTGCGGTTCTCCACCTCGGGACCGAGGGTCGCCATCGGCGTGTGGTCGGCGCCGGGATGGAGCAGGTCGGCCCACACCTCGTCGCTGATGATCAGCAGATCGTGGCGCTCGGCCACCTCGGCGATGGCGGCCAGCTCCGCGGGGTCGAACACCCGGCCGGTGGGGTTGTGGGGGCTGCACAGGAGGATGGCCCGGGTCGAGTCGTCGATGGCGGCGGCGAGGCGTTCGGGATCGAGGCGCCAGCCGTCGGGGTCGAGGGGCACGTCGACCAGGCGGCGACCGCCGTCGGCCACCGCCTTGAGGAACGGCGGGTAGACCGGGGTAAGCAGCACGATCCCGTCGCCCGGCTCGGTGTGGAGCCACAGGGCGGTGTCGATGGCGTGGAGCACGTCGCAGAACAGCTGGAGCCGGTCGAGGTCCGGGGTCCAGCCGTGGTGGCGTTCCTGCCAGCTGACGAAGGCGGGGGTCACCGCCTCGGTGACGGCGCGGTTGTAGCCGAGGTCGGCGGCGGCCACCAGATCGGTCACGGCGTCGCGGATGCAGGCCGGTGAGCGGATGTCCATGTCGGCCACCCAGGCCGGGAGGGCGGCGTCGCCGTCGCGGCGCCACTTGATCCCGCTGAGACGCCGCAACTCGGCTTCGCTGAAAGGTTCCAGTGCGATCTCGGCCACGTCTCGTTCCTCCCGGGGGCGCGTGGTGGGGCATTATGGCTCCATGACCGCAACCGTGCCCAGGTTGAACCCCCTCCCGCTGGGCCGCTCCGTTCGCCTCATCGGCTACGTCGTGCCCGGCCTGCGACGGGTGACGGCCCAGATCGGGCCCTACACCGCCTGGTGGGACGAGCAGAACCAGCAGGCGGTCGAGGCCGAAGGGCCCCTCCTGATGGCCCTCGGCGACTCGACGGTCATCGGTATCGGGGCCTCGTCCCCCGAGCTCGGTTTCGTCGGCCGCCTCCGACGACGGCTCGAGGTGCACGACGGCCGACCGTGGCGCATGATCAACATCGGCCTCTCCGGCGCCCGCATCCAGGACGGCCTGGATCGCCAGCTGCCGATCCTCGACGACCTCCTGGAGAACGGGGTCACCCCGGAGGCCCTGGTGTGCTGCATCGGGGCCAACGACGTGGTGTGGGACAAGGGCGACGGCCCCCTGCGACGTCGCCTGCTCGGGCTGTGCGCCGGGCTGCCGACCTCGTCGGTGATCGCCACCACCCCCGGTCGGTCGGCCCGGGCCCGCTTGGCCAACCGGACCATCCGCCAGGGGGCGGCCGAACACGACCTGGTGGCCCTCGACCCGTGGAACGAGCCGGGCCCGCCCCCGCTGGGGCGGATGGCCAGCGACCGCTTCCACCCCAATGACGTCGGCTACGACCTCGTGGCCCAGGCCTTCGCCCGCAGTCTCGGCGCCGATGACGACCGAGAGGTCCCCGGGTACGATCCGGCCCGCCAGTAGCGTCGTAGGGGTGAGCGGCATTCTGAGCGGACCGCCCGACCTCGGCGGCCCGAGACGTAGGAAGACGACCTGGCCCACCTGCGAGGCGGCCAAGGGCACCACCGTCCGTCACCGCACGTCGGGCACGGTGGGGCGGATCGTGCGGTTCGCCGGAACCCAGGTCACCCTGCGCGACGCCCGAGGCCGGGAGCACGTGCTCCCCGTCGCCGACGGCGCCTTCTCGGTCGACGGCCGCACCGTCACCCTGGTGCGAGCGGCGCCGGCGCCCAAGGCGGCGGGACCGAGCGAGACGGCGTCGGGGTCGATCCCGGCCCCGACCACCGGAGCCCGGGTGGCCCGCCCCAGCCGGATCATGGTGGAGGGCATCCACGACGCCGAGCTGGTGGAGAAGGTGTGGGGCGACGATCTGCGAGCCGAGGGCGTGGTAGTCGAGCCGCTCCACGGCGCCGACGATCTCGCCGCCATCGTCGCCGACTTCGATCCTGGTCCCGATCGGCGACTCGGCGTCCTCCTCGACCACTTCGTGGCCCACACCAAGGAGTCGCGCATCGCCGCCGAGGTCGATCACCCCGACGTGCTGATCTGCGGCCACCCCTACGTCGACATCTGGCAGGCCATCCGGCCCGACGCCGTCGGCATCGCCGCCTGGCCCCGGATCCCGATGGGGACCGACTGGAAGCAGGGCGTCTGCGACCACCTCGGCTGGCGGGGCTCACCGGGCGAGCTGTGGACCGCGCTCCTGGCCCGGGTGACGTCGTTCCGGGAGCTGGAGCCCGGGTTGGTCGGCGCCGTCGAGCAGCTGATCGACTTCGTCGCTCCCCCACCGGCCGACGACGGGCGCTGAGGGCCGACCGGGGCCCCACTGCGAGCGTGGGCCACAATGGGGGCATGGACGACAGCCTCCGCCTCGGCCGCCTGTTCGGGATACCGGTCGGCGTCCACTGGGGCGCGCTGTTGATGGCGGCGCTGTTCACCGCCAACCTGGCGACCAACGCCCTGCCCGTCATGGCCCCCGACACCGGGCTGGGGGTGCGCCTCGCCGTCGGCGTCGGCGGCGTCGTCGTCTTCCTGGCCTCGATCCTGGCCCACGAATTCGGCCATGCCGTCACCGCCCTGCGCCACGGCATCGGGGTCTCCGGCGTCACCCTGTGGTTGCTGGGCGGTGTGGCCAAGCTCGAGCGGCAGGCCCCGAGCGCCCGGGCCGAGTTCCTGGTCGCGGTGGCCGGGCCGGCGGCCAGCCTGGTCCTCGCCCTGTTCTTCGGCGCCCTGGCCGTGATCGCCGACGCCGTCGCCGCTCCGGCCACGGCCACCGCCGTCCTGATCTGGTTGGCAGGCATCAATCTCGTCCTGGCCCTGTTCAACCTGCTCCCGGCGGCTCCGCTGGACGGCGGGCGGGTGTTGGCCGCTGCGCTGTGGCGGCGGTCGGGCGACCCCGAGCAGGCCCGGATCGTGGCCGGCCGGTGCGGGCTGGTGTTCAGCGGCCTCCTCGCCGTGGTCAGCCTCTACCTCGCCGTGACCTACTCGGCCGTGGCCCTGGCCAATCTGCTGATCGCCCTGATGGTGTTCTTCGCCGCTTCGGCCGAGATCCGGGCCTCCGCCGTCACCAAGCGCCTGCGAGCCACCGTCGGTGAGCTGCACCACCCCTACCCGGCGCCGGTGCCCGACAGCCACACGCTGGCCCAGTTCGATGCGCTCACCCCGTCGATCGACGGCCATGTGGCCCACCCGGTTGTGCGCTGGTCGGCCGCCGAGCCGGTCGGCTACGTCGGTCCCTCGGCGCTGGAGGTCAAGGGCCCGGAGCGGAGCTGGACGACGGTGTCGGCGGTCATGCATCACCCGAACGAGCTGATCCGGGTGCCGTTGACGATGACGGCCGAACAACTGCTCCAGCGGTGGGAGGACGCTCCCCTCCCGCTGGCGGTGACGATCGACGAGCACGGCCGCCCGGTCGGCACGATCACCGACGTCGTGCTCCGACCCCTGCTGGAGACGCCGACACGGTGGGGCACCGACCGCGATCGTCGGCTGCACCCGAGCACCACCCAGGCCCCGCCCCCGCCGTCGCCCCGAAAGGTGCCGCTGCTCCAGGCGCCGCCGCCCGTCGGTGCCCCGGCGATGGTGCCCCACGCCGTGGCTCCGCCTCCGCCCGCGCCGAGGGGCCCCCGCCCGGCACCGGTGGCCCGGCCGTCCCAGGGCCCGCCGCCGTCCCGCGCCCGCTGACGCCGCCGGTCGACCTACGCCCGTCACCAGCCGGGCCGCGATGATCCCAAGACAACCGCCCGCGCGGATGTAGGGTCTCGTCGGTGGACGAACACGGGGCCGAGCCGGCGCCTTCCTCGATGCCGCCCTGGGTACGGCGAGCGATCCTGTACTGGTGGGGCGTACTGGTCGCGCTGTGGGCGACCTATGTCGTCGTCCGCCAGGTGCGGGGGCTGCTGATCCAGATCGTGCTGGCCCTGTTCCTGTCGTTCGCCATGGAGCCGCTGGTCGAGCGACTGGGCCGCTACGGCGTCCGCCGGGGACTGGCCACGGCCTTCACGATGGCGTTGACGATCGTCTTCTTCGTCGTGTTCTTCACCGCCATGGGCTCGCTGGTGGCGGGGCAGCTGCAGGACCTGGCCGAGGACCTTCCCGGCTACATCTCCTCGGCCGAGGAGTGGGCCGAGAGCCGGTTCGACATCGAGATCGAGAACGAGGACGTCCTGGCCCAGCTCAGCGACGGGGGTCGGGCCAGCGAGTACATCTCGGGGCTGGCCGACAACCTGCTCGGCGTCGGCACGTCGCTGGCCAGCATCCTGTTCCAGTTCCTCACCATCTCGCTGTTCGCCTTCTACTTCACCGCCGACGGACCCCGGCTCCGGCAGACGATCTGCTCGGTGCTGCCCCCGGCCCGCCAGCACGAGGTACTGCGGGTGTGGGAGCTCGCCATCGCCAAGACCGGTGCCTTCATCTCCTCCCGAGTGATCCTGGCCATCATCTCCTCGGTCGTGCACTGGATCCTGTTCGCCCTGCTCGATCTGCCGTCCCCGATCGCCTTGGCCATCTGGGTCGGTCTGATCTCGCAGTTCGTACCCGTGATCGGCATCTACATCGCCGGTGTCGTGCCCGCGCTCATCGCCGTCGGCATCGACCCGGCCAAGGCCCTTTGGGTGGTGATCGCCCTGGTGATCTACCAGCAGATCGAGAACTACGGCCTGCAGCCCAGGATCACGGCCCAGACGCTGAACATGCACCCGGCGGTCGCCTTCGCCGCCGTGCTGGCCGGCACCGCCACCTTCGGCGCCACCGGCGCCCTACTGGCGCTGCCGTTCCTGGCCACCGTGCAGTCGTTCATCTCGGCCTACATCGCCCGCCACACGGTGGTGGAGAGCCGCCTGCTGGGTGAAGCTGCCCCGATGCCTGCACAAGCGTCGGAGTCGGAAGACGATGAAGGTCAGGAAGGTTGAGCGAGTCATGACCGAAATCAATTCCATCGACTTCTACTGGCGCCCCGGCTGCCCGTTCTGCATGAGCCTGGAGCAGGCGCTGGACACAGCAAATGTTCCCATGAGCAAGCGCAACATCTGGGACGACCCCGATGCGGCTGCCTTCGTCCGCTCCGTCGCCGATGGCAACGAGACCGTTCCCACGGTGACGGTTGGCGATCGCTCATTCGTCAACCCGAGCCCCGCTGATCTGGCAAAAGTCCTGGAAGCGGACGCGCCGCATCTTCTCCGACAAGGATCCTGATCCTCCGGCGATAGCCGGCCCGGAGGCCGGCAGCAAGCAGGACACATCTGGGCCAACGTCGTCGCTGCGGCACCACCTTTGCCCCAGGTGCCGCGTGAGTTTACGACGTTGGAGTTGATGAGGGCGGCGGGGGGCATTAGAGTCACGTCGCTGGCCTTTGCCAGTAACCCGCCGCAAACACATAAAGGGGACCCATGTCTGACGACAATGGTCGGAAAGCCCTGCACGCCTACGTGAGCGATGACGCTCACGACCACTGGCACGGTTTCGCCGCCGAGCAGGGTGTAAGCGTAAGCGCCATCCTTGAGGCGCTTGCTCCCGAGCTGGACTTCGATGCACCGATCACCCATGAGGAGCTCGGTACTCGGCTCAACACCGTGGTGAAGTCCGCCCGCAAGATCGATGCTCAGCGCCGGCGGAGGCGCCGATGAATCGTGTCGACGTCCTGCTCAAACGGTAGGACCAACCGGCTCGGCCGGAGCGCGCAGCTCCGGCCCTTGTCGGCCCAATTACTCCATGGCAAGGCGCAGGAATGCCTAAATTGAACTGCTGTGGAGCAGGTGAAACGTCGGGAAAGGCCGCAAAGCCCGCCTGACGCCACCACCCCCACGCGCAAGCAGCTGGCGAGGATGGGATCAATTCCGGGAGAGAAGCGTTCTTCGGCGGGTTGATCCCACCCTCGCCTACTGCATCGTGGTCGCCACGAATTCCGCACGATTGCCACCATCTCCGGCCGCCTCCAGGCCATGCTCGTGCATCGACCCGCCACCGTTCGGTTCCACGGCGAGGACGGGGTCGGATCATCCGGCGACCATGACCCAGGGCGAACGCATGTTCTTCTAGACTGGTGTCTCGTCGAGCCCCCGGATGCCGTCCCTCGGCCCCGCCGTCCGAACAGCCGGTCCAGCTCGCATCCGCGGTGAGAGAAGAGGTGCCATGGCGTCACAGGGAGAGCTCGTTCCATTCGCTCGGGAGATCGTCGACGTCGCCGTCGACGACGAGCTCGGCGAGTCCTTTCTGGCCTATTCGCTGTCGGTCATCACCTCTCGTGCCATCCCCGACGTGCGCGACGGTCTGAAGCCGGTGCAGCGCCGGATCCTCTATTCGATGCGGGAGATGGGCCTGCGGCCCGAACGCCCCCACCGCAAGTGCGCCCACGTGGTCGGCGACGTGATGGCCAAGTACCACCCGCACGGCGACTCGGCGATCTACGACACCCTGGTCCGCCTCGGTCAGGATTTCGCCCGACCGGTCACCCTGATCGACCCCCAGGGCAACTTCGGCAGCCTCGACGATCCGCCCGCCGCCTACCGCTACACCGAGTGCCGGCTCACCGACGCCGCCCTCGACCTGTTGGCCGAGATCGACGAGGACACCGTCGAGTGGCGCCCCACCTACGACGGCGAGACCGAAGAGCCCGCCTACCTGCCCGGCCTGCTGCCGAACCTGCTGGTCAACGGCACGTCGGGCATCGCCGTCGGCATGGCCACCAACATGCCGACCAACAACCTGCGCGAGGTCTACGAGGCCATCAAGCTGGTGATGAAGAAGCGTCGGCCCAAGCCGACCATCGACGAGCTGCTCAAGGTGCTCCCGGGGCCCGACTTCCCCTCCGGCGGCATCGTGATCGACGACGGCATCCGCGACGCCTACGAGAGCGGTCGGGGCACCGTCCGCATCCGGGCCCGGGCCTCGTTCGTCGACATCACCCGGGCCCGTCGGGGCATCGAGATCACCGAACTCCCCTACCTGGTGGGCCCCGAGCGGGTGATCGCCAAGATCAAGGACCTGGTCAACTCGGGCAAGCTCGACGGCATCGCCGACGTGAAGAACCTGTCGGATCGCCACTCGGGCCTGAAGCTGGTGATCGAGTGCAAGACGGCGGTCAGTCCCGAGGTCCTGCTGGAGAAGCTGTACCGGCTCACCCCGCTGGAGGAGACCTTCGGCATCAACAACGTGGTGCTGGTCGACGGCGTGCCGACCACCCTCGGCCTCTACGACCTGTGCAAGCACTACATCGACCACCGGCTCGACGTGGTGATCCGACGCAGCGAGTACCGCCTGCGCAAGGCCGAGGAACGGCTGCACATCGTCGAGGGCCTGCTCGTCGCCATCGACAACATCGACGAGGTGGTCCGCATCATCCGCACCTCGGCCGACACCGAGGAGGCCCGCCAGCGGCTGATGGAGCGCCTCGAACTGAGCCGCATCCAGGCCGACTACGTGCTCGAACTGCGGCTCCGCCGCCTCACCGCACTGGCCTACGACGAGCTGGTGGAGGAGAAGCAGACCCTGCTCTCGACGATCGCCGACCTGAAGAAGATCCTCGGCTCCGAGCAGCGTCAGCGCACGATCGTGCTCAACGAGCTGGGCGAGGTCGTCGACAAGTACGGCTACGACCGGCGCACCACGATCATGGGCGCCGACGAGCTGCCCGACCTGGCCGAGCTCACCGTCCAGGCCGAGGCGGCGATACCCGACGAGGCCTGCGTCGTCGCCCTCACCGCCAGCGGCCTGGTGGGCCGCGAGCCCCAGGGCACGGCCAAGAGCTTCAGCCCCTCCCGCCACGACGTGCTCAACAACGTCGTCGTCACCTCCACCCGCACCCAGGTGCTGGCCATCACCGCCGGGGCCAAACTGGCCAAGGCCACCGCCGGCGACGTGACCGAGGTGGGCGGCCGCAGCCGGGGCAAGGCGGCGGGCGAGGTGTTCGGCATCGATCGGGGCGACGACGTGCTCACGATCTGCGGGCCGACCGGCCCTCCGCTGCTGCTGGTGTCGGCCCAGGGCATGGTCAAGCGGCTCGACCGAGCGGCCCTGGCCGATCTCAAGGCGGGTCGGACGGTGATGAACCTCGCCCCCAAGGATCGGCTGGTGGCGGCGGTCGAGATCGACGACGGCGCCGACGTGGTCCTCGTCTCGTCGGAGGCCCAGGCGCTGCGCACCCCGGCATCGGGGATCAGCGTGCAGGGCCCGTCGGCCAAGGGCGTGTCGGGCATGTCGGTCAAGGGCACGGCCCGGGTGGTCGGTGCCGGCCCGGCCGGCGACGAGACCGTGATCGTCACCGTGACCGACCGGGGCACGGCCAAGATGACGGCGGCCGATGAGATCCCGACCAAGGGCCGGGGCGGCGGTGGCGTACGGTTGACCAAGTTCGGCGACGAGCGACGTATCGACTACGCCTGGATCGGCATCAGCGATCGGGCGATGTGCATCGTCGGCTCCGAGGGGGCGCCGACCAAGCCCGACAACACCCCCCAGCCCCTCCGGCTGCGACCCACCCGGCGGGACGGCAAGAGCACCACGACCAAGGCCCGGATCCTGGCCGTCGGCCCCCAGCGCTGGTGAAGAGGACGTAACGATCATGGCAACGAAGAAAGCGGCGACGAAGAAGGCGGCGGCCCGTGGGGCTGGGAAGAAGGCCACGTCCAAACGGCCGGCGGGCGGCTCCAGCTACGACGCGTCGAAGATCCAGGTCCTCGAAGGTCTCGACGCCGTGCGCAAGCGGCCCGGCATGTACATCGGGGGCACCGGCTCCGACGGCCTGATGCACCTGGTGTGGGAGATCATCGACAACGCCGTCGACGAGGCCGCCGCCGGCTTCGCCGACCACGTCGAGGTCCTGCTCCACAAGGACGGCTCGGTCGAGGTGTCCGACAACGGTCGCGGTATCCCCATCGACCGCAAGGCCGACGGCCGCACCGGCCTGGAGGTGGTGTTCACCGAGCTCCACGCCGGCGGCAAGTTCGGCTCCGGCGCCTACTCGGCCTCGGGCGGCCTCCACGGCGTCGGCGCCTCGGTGGTCAACGCCCTGTCGTCCAAGGTGGTGGCCGAGGTCGATCGCGACGGCGCAACCCACCGGCTGGTCTTCCTCGAACGCGAGCCGGGCAACTACCTCAAATCGGGCTCGTTCAAGGGCAGCTCCAAGCTGGCCAAGGTCAAGAAGATCCCGGCCAAGCGCACGGGCACCCGGGTCCGGTTCTGGCCCGATCTCGACGTGTTCGATCCCGAGGCCCGCATCGACTACGAGCGGGTGCGGGATCATGTGGCCCGGGTCTGCTTCCTCGTGCCGGGCCTCCAGGTGAAGCTGCACGACAAGCGCCGCTCCGGCACCGAGGCCGAGACCTTCGTGGCCAACGGCGGCCTGCGCGACTACGTCGATTTCCTCTCGATCGGCGAGCCGGTGACCGACATCGTCACCATCCACGACGAGACCACGTTCACCGAGAAGGTGCCGGTCGACGGCAGGCTCACCACCGTCACCCGCCCCTGCGCCATCGATGTGGCCGCCCGGTGGGTGAAGGGCTACGACTCGACCATCGTCAGCTTCGTCAACATCATCCCCACCTCCGACGGCGGCACCCACGTGGCCGGCTTCGAGCGGGCCCTCAGCCGGGTGGCCAACGACGAGCTGCTGGTCGACGTCAAGAAGCTGAAGAAGCTGGCCAAGGACAACAAGCACCGGGCCCAGCCCGGCGACATCCAGGAGGGCCTGGTGGCGGCGGTGAAGGTCACCTTCCCCGAGCCCCAGTTCAAGGGCCAGACCAAGCAGGAGCTGGGCACCCCGGCCATCCAGAACCTGGTCTACGAGACGGTGAAGTCGGGCATGGCCGACTGGATCGGCGGCGGCGGGAAGCGGGCCCACATCAACGCCCTGCGGGACAAGATCGCCCAGGCCGTGATCAACCGGGTGGCGGCCAAGCAGCAGCTCGACGCCCGTCGCAAGGCGGCCAACCTGTCGTCCAACGGCATGCCGGACAAGCTGGCAGACTGCCGCATCCACGGGCCCGACTCCGAGCTGCTCATCGTGGAGGGCAACTCGGCCGCCGGCCCGGCCAAGCAGGGCCGCGACGCCAACACGATGGCCGTCCTCCCCCTGCGGGGCAAGGTGGTCAACGCCGGCAAGGCCACGCTCAAGCAGGTGGTGGAGAACGCCGAGGCCCAGGCCCTGATCACGGCGATCGGGGCCGGCTCGGGTCGGGACTTCGACATCACCCAGGCCCGCTACGGCCGCATCATCATCCTGTGTGACGCCGATGTCGACGGCAGCCACATCCGCTGCCTTCTGCTCACCCTGATCTATCACCACATGCGACCGCTGCTGGAGGAGGGCTACGTCTACGCCGCCCAGCCGCCGCTGTTCGCGGTCAAGCACCGGGGCGAGCTGCTCTACGCCTACGACGACACCGAGCGGGCCCGGATCGGCGAGGAGAAGGGCGTCGGGCTCGACAAGTGGAAGCGGTTCAAGGGTCTGGGCGAGATGAACGTCGACGAGCTGGCCGAGACCACGCTCAACCGGGAGACCCGCATCCTCAAGCGGATGACGATGACCGACGGTGCGGCGGCGGCCAAGGCCTCCAAGCTCTTCGATGTGCTCATGGGTTCCGACGTGGCCAACCGTCGCGACTACATCATCCGCAACTCGGGACTCATCGACGCCGAGCTGCTCGACATCTAGGTGCTTGCAAGGGTTGCAACCGGCCACGAGCGGGTGGCGGACCCCTCGCCGATCGTCGGCCCGGAGCCCGGCCGGTGATCTCGTAGGCGTGCCTAACACGATCTGCTAGCTTCGCGTCGATGCTCCACCCACCTGCCGATCAGCGATGAGGCAGCTCATCGGTCTCGTGGCGGTCGTCGTCGTGGTCGCCGTCCTCGTCCTCCGACTCGACACCAACGGCTTCGGCTCGCTGCTGTGGTTAGCGGTATCGATCCTCATGGGCGTGATACGGGCCCCGTTCGCCCGCGAGGTCGAGAGCAACGAGATCACCCGCACCGAGAACGCCGGCACCGAGCGCTGGCTCCTGGCCGCCGTGGCCATCGGGTCGACCGTGATCCCGCTGGTCCACCTGCTCACGGGCGTGCTGTCGTTCGCCGACTACGACCTCCCGGCCTGGGCCACCCTGGCCTCCCTGGTGCTGGTGGTGCCCGGGCTGTGGCTCTTCTGGCGGAGCCACGCCGACCTGGGTCGCAACTGGAGCGTCACGACCGAGGTCCGCTCGGATCACACCCTGACCACCGACGGGGTCTACCGGCGGGTCCGCCACCCGATGTACACCGCTATCTGGCTCCTGTTCCTCGCCTATCCCCTCCTGGTGCACAACTGGATCGCCGGCTTCGCCGGGGCGCTGGCGTTCGGGGTGATGTACGTCGTGCGGGTGCCGCACGAGGAATCGATGATGCTGACGGAGTTCGGCGACGAGTACGCCGAGTACCAAGGTCGAACCGGCCGCCTCTGGCCGCCGATCGGCGCTCGCCAGCCCACGGGTTGAGCGCCTCACCGTGTGGTGACGGGCATGACCTCGATGCGTGACGACCGCGCCGACCACACCATCGGCGCCGACGGCCTGATCTGGTGGTGCCTGGCCCGGCTGCGCTCGTCGATCGCGGTGGGGGTGACGGCCGGCATCGTGTGGATGGCCTCGCTCGCCGCCCTCCCGGTCACCGTCGGCCGGGCCGTCGACGCCGCCATCGACGACACCGCCTCCGGCGGCTGGACCCGGACCGTCCCGGCTCTGACCCTCCTGACCGCGGTGGCCCTGGTCGGCGCCCTGGCCGGCGCCGTCCGCCACCGGATGGCGGTGACGCTCTGGATCCGGACCCGACTGCTGGTCGAGGGACGGCTCACCGACCGGCTCCTCGACCGGCGGGGAGGCGTCGATCGGCCAACCGGCGAGTTGCTGTCCCTCGGCGTCGGCGACGCCACGAAGATCGGTCTGGTGGCCGACATCACCAACCGGGGGGCCGGCGCCGTGGTCACCGTGATCGTGGTGGCGGTGTGGCTCCTGTCCACCTCGGTGTCTCTCGGGCTGATCGTGCTGGCCGTCGTGCCGTTGACCATCGGTCTGTTCGCCCCCTTCCTCGGCTCCTACGACCGGCGGGCGACGGCCGAGCGGCAACAGCTGGCCCGGGCCAGCGCCGCCGCCTCCGACGGCATCACCGGCCTCCGGATCGCCCAGGGCGTCGGCGCCGGGCCTCAGATCACCCGCTGGTTCACCGAGCGGTCGGCGGCCATGCACCGGGCGGCGCTGTCGGTCGTCCGCCTCGAGGCCGCCCTGTTCGGCACCGTCGGCTCGCTGCCCATGCTCAGCGTCGTGCCGGTGATCTGGTTCGGGGGCACGCAGACGATCGAGGGACGGATCTCGGCCGGGGTGCTGGTCGGCGTCGTCGGCCTCACCCAGTTCCTGGCCACCCCGATCTTCACCCTGGGCGAGGCCGCCCGCACCATCACCGGCGGTCGGGCCTCGGCCCGGCGGGTGGCGACGGTGCTGTCGGAGCCGACCACCCTCGACGGTGAGGCCCCGGCCGACCCCGAGGACGCCGGCGTCCCCGAAGCCGACGAGGGGCAGGTCGGGGCCGGGGCCGAACGGCCGCTGCTGGAGCTGCGCCGTCTGTCGTCAGGCGGATTGCGCAACGTGTCGCTGACCGTGGCCCCCGGCGAGACCGTGGGCGTGGCCTGCGGCCGCGACGAGGACGCGGCAACACTCGCCGCTCTCCTGGCCCGACACCGTCGGTGTCCCACCGGGTCGGTGCTGGTGGAGGGTCACCCCCTGGGCTCGATCCCCCTGACCTCCCTCCACCACCGGCTGTCGGTGGTCGACACCGAGCGGCCGTGGCTGCTGGCCGCCAGCCTCGCCGCCAACCTCCGCCTCGCCCGGGCCGAGGCGACCGACGACGAGCTCGTCGCCGCGCTGGAGCGGGCCGGGGCCGACGAACTGCTCGGCGGGGCCGACCCTCTGGGCCGGGTCCTGGGCGAGCGGGGCCTCCAGCTCAGCGGCGGTCAGCGCCAGCGGGTCGCCGTGGCCCAGGCCGTGCTCAGCCCGGCCGCCGTCGTCGTCGTGGTCGAACCGACGAGCGCCCTCGACGCCGTGACCGAGGCGACGGTCGTCCGCCGCTTCGTGGTCGACGATCCGGGGGCGGGCCCCGAGACCGGGGGCGGTCGGCTCCTGCTGACGACCTCGGCCGCCGTGCTCAACGCCTGCGACCGGGTCATCCACCTCGACGACGGCCTGGTGCGGGCCGCCGGCACCCACCACGAGCTGCTGGCCTCCGATGCCGAGTACGGGCACCTGACCGGGGTCGGCCGGTGACGGCCGCGAAGCCCGGCGCCGCCGGGGGTGCTCCTGGTGGTGAGGACGCCCGGCCCCAGGATGGGTCGTGGACGCCCGGCAGGCCCCTGCCCACGGCGTCGGGACGACGGCTCCGGAGTCGGGTTCGCCGTCTGCTGGGACGGCGTCGGGCCAACACCGCCCTCGTCATCGGCCTCGCCGTGGTGGTGGCGGGTATGGGCGCCGTCATCCCCGCCCTGGTCGGGGCGGCCGTGGACGTGGCCGTCGAGCGGGGCAGCCGAGGCGACCTCGCCCTCATCGTCGTCGGCATCGCCGCCGCCTCGATCGTGGGACCGACGGCCCGGTCGATCGGCCATTACGCCGCCGCCCGGTTGGGCGAGTCGATCCTCGACGAGCTGCGGACCGAGGTCTACGAGAGCACGGTCGCCCTCCCGGCACCGGTGGTGGAGACCGTGGGCACCGGCGAGTTGGTGGCCCGGGCGACCGGCGATGTCGAAACCCTGGCCGATGCCACCCGCTACGCCCTGCCGACGGTGTTCATCATGTCGCTCTACAGCGCCGGGCTCCTCGTGGGGCTGACGATCACCGACCTCCGGCTCGCCGGGGTCGCCCTGGTGGCGGCCGGGCTGATCGGCGGCGGGGGCGTGTGGTGGTACCTGTCGGTGGCACCCGGCCGCTACGACACCGAGCGCATGGCGGAGGCCGACTGGTCGGCCGCCCTTCACGAGGTCTACCAGGGGCGTCGCTCGCTGTGGGCCTTCGGCGCCGAGGGGGTCGGTCGGCGCCGCATCGTCGATCGGGGTGAGGCCACGGTCCGGGCCCATTTGTCGACCACGGCGGCCCGGAACCGGCTGCGCCCGTCACTCCGATTGGCCCAGGCGGCCGCACTGTGCGGCGTGATCGCCGTCGGTGCCCGATTCCTCGACCAGGGCTCGCTGTCGGTGGGGACCCTGAGCGCCGCCGTGCTCTACCTGGTCAACCTGCTGGACCCGATCTCGTCCCTACTCGAACAGCTCGACGAGACCCAGCGGGCCCGCTCGGCCCTGGCCCGCATCGTCGGCCTGACCGATCTCTCGGCCGCCCTGCGGACGACGACCACCGCCGCCCCGAACCCCGCCTCCGACGCCGACCTCGCTCAGCCCGCCCCGGGCCGCACCTCGGACGACGACGCCGCCGCCCACGACGACCAATCCGACGCTCCCGACCTCGCTCAGCCCGCCCTGGGCCGCACCTCGGACGACCCCGCCCCTGCCCACGCCGACCAATCCGACCACGCCGCAACCTCGGAGGGGTCTCGCCTCGGCGGCGTCACCGACCGGTCGCCGACGAACGGCGCCCACGATGCCGCCGGGGTCGGGACCGGCGTGCGCCTGGACCGGGTCGACTTCGGCTACGCCGAGGGCACACCGGTGCTGAGCGACATCGATCTGGCCGTTCCCCGCGGTCGACACGTGCTCGTGGTCGGCCCCAGCGGGGCGGGTAAGAGCACGCTGGTCGGCCTCATGGCCGGTATCCACCAACCGTGGCGGGGCACGGTCTCGGTCGGCGAAACACCGCTGGTCGACATCCCGCCGGACGAGATCCGATCCCGCATCGCCGTCATCGTCCAGGAGACGCACGTCTTCTCCCGTTCCGTGGCCGAGAACGTCTCGATCGGCCGGCCCACGGCCTCGCCGGCCGAGGTGCGTCGGGCCCTGGAGGCGGCCGGCGCCGCCCACTGGGTCGACGAGCTCGACGACGGTGTCGACACCGCGGTGTCGGCCAACCACCCGGCCATCACCCCGGCCCGGGCCCAGCAGCTCAGCCTGGCCCGCATCGTGTGCCTCGACCCCGCCGTGGTCATCCTCGACGAGGCCACGGCCGACCTCGATCCGGTGACGGCGGCCGGCGTCGAGCGCAGGCTGGAGCAGGTGCTCGCCGGGCGCACCGTGATCACGGTGGCCCATCGCCTCGACCGGGCTCCCGACGCCGACGAGATCCTGGTGCTGGCCGAGGGACGGGTCGTGGCCCAGGGGCCGCACGACGAGCTGGCCGAAGAGCCCGGCCCCTATGCCGAGCTGTGGCGCAACTGGGAGCGGAGCCGGGCGCCCGGCCCCTGATCAGACCGGCGAGCCGTCGGCGGCGGACTTCTCGTCGCCCACGCCGTCGTCGCCACCGTCATCGTCGCCATCCCGGGCGCTGCGCTCGGTGTCGCCGGCCGCCATCCCATCGGTCGTCGCCCCGTCGGTCACCGTCCCATCGGCCGCCGTCCCATCGGTCGACGGCGACGTACGAGCCGTCGACGACCGGGGCAGGATCACGGGATGATCCGTCTCCGGGTCGGGCATGATCGAGGTCTCGATCCCGAAGTGTCGCCGGAGCAGCTCGACGGTCAACGCCTCCCACGGCCCGCCGGAGGCCACCACCTGTCCGGCGTCGAGCATGACCAGGTGGTCGCAGAATCGGGCCGCCTGGTTGAGATCGTGGAGGACCATGATCACCGTGACGTCCTGCTCCCGGTTGAGCGAGCGGATGAGCTCCAGCGCCTCGAACTGGTGACCGATGTCGAGGTAGGTCGTCGGTTCGTCGAGGGCCAGCAGGGGCGTGTCCTGGGCAAGGGCCAGCGCCAGCCACGCCCGTTGCCGCTCACCGCCGGAGAGGGTGTCGACATCGCGGTCGATGAAGTCCTCCAGCCGCACCAGTTCGATGGCCCGGCGAACCTGCTCGAAGTCGCGGCGCCGGAGCATGCCGAGCGGGCCGACGTGGGCGTAGCGCCCCTGCTCCACCAGCTCCCGCACGGTCAGGTAGGGCGGCGTGGTCGGGCTCTGAGGCAGGAGCGCCATCCGCCGGGCGATCTCCCGGGTTGAGAGACCGGCGATGTCGGCCCCGCCGAGCACCACCGACCCCGACGTCGTCGGGATGCTCTTGGCGCACGCCTTGAGCAGCGTCGACTTGCCCGAGCCGTTCGGACCGATCAGACCCGTGATCCGCCCCCGGACGGCGTCGAGGTCGACCTTCTTGAGCACGTCGACGTCGCCGTAGCCCGCCTCGACGGCCTTGGCTTCGAGTTGTCCGTCGCTCACAGCCGTGACCTCACGTTCTTGTCCTCCGCAGAATGATGACGAAATAGGGGGCACCGAGCAGGGCGAGGAAGATCCCGGCCGGTACGGCGCTGGCCAGGACCTGCGGGTTCTCGACCCCCAGCCATCGCAGCACGTCGATCGGGACGACGTTGCGGGCCACGAAGTCCGCCGCTGCGACCATCCCGGCCCCCACCAGCGCGGCCGCCGGTAGATGACGGCGCAGGTCGGCTCCGGTGGCCCGGCGGGTGAGATGAGGGGCGACAAGGCCGACGAAGGCGATCCCGCCGACGAACGACACGGCGGCCGCCACCAACCCGGCCGAGGTGAACAGGACCACCCCACGGGCCCACTCGACCCGCTGCCCCAGCCCCTGGGCCAGGTTGTCGCCCAGCGCCAGCACGTTGGCCAGCGGGAGCGAGATGATCACCAGCGGGGTCAGCAACGCCAGGCCGGTGTAGAGCAGGCGCACCTTGGTCCACGTGGTGCCGGTGAGGGAGCCCGTCGTCCAGCGGATCAGCTCCTGACCGAGGTCGCCGCTGGCCAGGATGGTCACGGCCGTGATCGAGGCGAGCACACCGCCGACGAGGACGCCCATCAGGATCAGCCGCAGCGGATCGGTCCGGCCGCCGAGCCGGGCGGCGATGTAGGTGAGGAGACCGGCGCCGAAGCCACCGGCCGTCGCCACCAGCGGCACGATCCACGTCGCCTCGTCCAGGCTGCTGGCGCCGCCGAACGTGAGCCAGACCACGGCCGCCGCCACCGCTCCCTGGGTGACGCCGGTGATGCTGGGCGAGGCCAGGGCGTTCTGGTAGAGCGCCTGCAGCAGTGCCCCCGACGCTCCGAGGGCGGCACCGACCCCGATCGCCATCACCACCCGGGCCAGCCGGGCGTTGGTGGCGATCACCTCGATGCGCTCGGCGTCGTCGGGATCGACGAGGGCCCGCCAGGCGGCCGCCGGGGTGAGCATCACGCTGCCCGTCCCCCACCACACCGACAGCACCACCAGGCCGACGAGAGAGGACGCAGCGACGGCGTAGGCCCGGCCGGGCCGACGTCGGGGGGCCGGCGCTGCGGTCGCGCTCGGCGCCGCTGCGGTGGGGGTGGCGGTGGCGGTCACGCCGTCACCGCCGCCGTCCTCCGACGACCGACGAGCCAGATCGCCATCGGGCCGATGAGGAGGACGGTCCACACCCCGGCCGGCACCTCGAAGGGGAAGAACAGCAGGCGCCCGAGGGTGTCGGCGGCCAGCAGGAAGAACGCGCCGAGAAGGGACGATACGACCATCACCCGGCGGGCCTCCGAGCTCGTCAGCAGGCCTCGGGCCACGTGGGGAGCGAGGAGGGCGATGAAGGCCACCGGGCCGACGTTGGCCACCACCGGTGCGGTGAGGGCCATGGCCAGGACCAGCAGCGCGATGCGGGCCCGCTGCGGGTTGAGGCCCCCGGCCAGCGCCATCTCGTCGCCGAGCTGCAGCAGGTTGAGCGCCCGTCCTCCGAGGAGGGCCAACGGCACCGCCACCACCAGCCACGGCGCCATCGACGTGACGTCGCCCCAGGTGATCGCGGCCAGCGACCCGATGACATAGCGGTTGAAGGCGGTGATGCCCGTGGTCCGCTGGAAGGGGGCGAGGAGGATGACCAGGGTCGACATGGTGGCGAAGAACGCCGTGAGTGCGGCCCCGATGAGGACGATGCGGACCGGCCCGCGGATGCGGCCCACCACCGACAGCACGATGATCCCGGCCACCACCTGGGCGGCCAGGATGAGGACGTTGAGCGGGATCCCGACCAGGACCTCGGGGTAGATGGCGGCCACCGCCACCACGAACGACGCCACCTGGAGCAGGCCGAGCAGGCCCGGATCGGCCAGCGGGTTGCGCAGCGAGTCCTGGAGGATCACGCCGGCCACCCCGAGCGACGCGCCGCCGATGACGGCGGCCAGGATCCGGGGCAGCCGAAGGTCGCGGATGAACAGGGTGAGCGTGGGATCCTGCGTCCTCGCCGCCTCGGCGTCGAACAACGCCCGGGTGACCTGCGACCAGGTGGCCGTGGTCTCGCCCGAGGCGAGGTTGTACACCGAGAGGGCGACGATGAGAGCCAGGAGTCCGACTGCAACCGTCAGCAGTCGGACTCCGGGCAAGGGGCGGGCCCGGACCGTGGCCGGGAGAGCTGGCACGGTCCGGGCCCGCTCAGCCGGCCAGGGGGTTGGTCGACGGGTCGTAGGCGTTGTGGTCGGCGGGCGGCGCCTCGATGCCGGTCTCGGGGGCGGTCTTGGCCACGAACTCGGTGATCGAGGCGATCAGGCCCCGGGTCGAGCAGCAGTAGTGACGGTTGCCGTCGGAGTTGACGATCTGGCCGTCCTGGACCGCCGCCAGCTGGTCGAACACCGGGTCGGCGGGTCGGTTCTCGTAGGTGGTGCCGAAGCCGCCGTAGAAGATGTAGTCGGGGTCGTACTCGAGGAACTGCTCGGCGTTGATCTGGGCGCCGGCCGCCTCGCCGACGCAGGTGCCGAAACCGGCGGTGACCAGCGAGTCGCAGAAGGGGTTGTCCGGTCCGAGGATCAGGTAGCCGTCACCGTCGAACATGACCGACAGCGTCGACTCCGCCCGGCCCTCGGGGGCGGCGGCGGCCAGGTTGGCCAGGAAGGTCTCGTAGCGCTCGATCGCCGCCTCACCGGCGTCGGGCCGGCCGGTGAGCTCGCCCAGCAGGCGGTAGTTCTCGTAGTAGGCCTCGACGCCGGTCAGATCGCTGGTGCCCTCGTCGAACCCGGAGAACGCCGGGTAGTGGAGGAAGAACACCGGCGCCACCTGCTCCGCCAGGGCATCGAGGTTGGGGTTGGCGGGGAGGCGCGTGACCAGGACATCGACCTCGGTCGCCGCCCACTCCTCGGGGTTGGTGAAGTCCTCGATGACGTGCTCGGGAGCGCCCATCGGCGAGTAGAAGACCGAGTCGACCTCGTCGGCGGTGAGAATGGCGGCGTGGACCGGGATGCCCATCTCGGCCAGCGACTCGGTGCAGCCGTACCAGGCGCAGCCGATGACGGGGGCCTCATCGAAGGAGAACTCGTTGCCGCCGGCATCGGTGATGGTGGCCGGGAAGGCGTCGCCCGCCGGGGCCGCATCCTCACCGCCGTCTGCGGCGTCGGCCGAGTCGGCGGCGGTGGTCCCCGTGGCGCCGTCCTCCTCGGCCGTCCCCGATCCCGACGCCGAAGCCGAAGCGTCGTCGTCGCCGTCGTCGCCGCCACAGGCCGCCGCCATCAGAGCGAGGGCCAGGGCGAGAACCAGCAGCCTCCACCGTGCGGTCGTGGATGTCATGGTCGGCTCCGTTCGCCTCGTCGCCGGCCCGCACCCACGCCAGCGGTACGTGAGGGCCGGTTCAGTTTTGAACGTAAGCTATCTTTACATCCCAGGGGTGGCAACCATCGCCACGCACCTCGGTGAACGCTGCGGCCCGGGCGGGGCGACCGGTCAGGCCTCCAGGTGGCGGCCGATGGCGGCCGCCAGTTCCGTCGGATGGCTGGTGGGCGCTCCGTGGCCTGCCCCGTCGATCATCACCCGACTCGCCGACGGAACCAGCTCGGCCACCCGCACGCACACGGCGGCGAAGGTCGGCAGCGTCGTCGACCCCTGGGACAGCGTGATCCGCCCATCGAGGTCGACCAGGGGACGCACGTCGAGCCCGAGCCGTTGCGGATCGCGGGACTGGTCGAGCCAGGTATCGACGTTGGCCATCGCCACCGATCGGGCCGACCGATCGAACAGCCCGAGCCAGCTGCCCGCCCCGAAGGCGACCTCCTCGAAGAAGAGGCGGGTCGCCGCCTCGATGGCGCCGGCGCCGATGAGCCCGACCACCTCCGCCATCGACCGGCGGGCCTCGTCGGCCAGCGACCGGTCGACCTCGTCGTCGGCCAGGAGGCCGAACAGCGGTGGCTCGTGGAGGAAGAGGGAGGACACCAGCGAGGGGTGGGCGATGGCCAGACCGATGGCGATGCAGGCGCCGTAGGAGTGACCGACGACGTCGACGGGCCCACCGGCGACCGCCTCGATCAGCGCTGCGGCGTCGGCGACGTCGTCCGACATCGTGCCCTGCCCCTCGACGTCGGTGCTGGCGCTGTGGCCACGACGGTCGTAGCTCACCAGGTGGTGTCCGCCGGTGAGGGCGTCGGCGGTGGCGTCCCAGGTGTGGTGGTCGTCCCACGAGCCATGGACGAAGAGCAGGGTGCGCCCCGAGCCGGGCCGCTCCCGGACGGCGATGTCGACCGGCCCGAGCGAGAGCCGCCGTAGTTCGGTCGTCGTCGTTGTCGTCATGGGGCACCTCCCAGTGGTTGTATATTGTATACAATCTTGTCTACTCGACGGCAAGTGTCCGGTGTCCGGTGTGGGGGTGCCAGGTATCGGCGACGTCCGCCGACGGGTGAAGCGGTGGCTCAGGCGGTGTCGTCGGCCGGCGGCCGGCCCGGACCCGCACCGGCGATCAGCGCCTCGGCCACCGACCGGAGGTGGGCCCGGGTGGCCAGACCCGCCGCCTCCACGTCGCCGTCGGCGATGGCGTCGCGGATCCGCTGATGCTGCTCCCAGCTCACCACCTGGCGGGACGAGCCGAGCATCGAGAACACCACTTCGGTCCGCTGGCGGAGCGGCGTGAGCGTCGTCGCCAGCTGCGGGTTGCGGGACGCCCGCTCGACCGTCCGATGAAAGCGGTGGTGCCAGTCGGCGGCGGTCGTTAGGTCACCGGCCTCGGATGCACCTCGACCCTCGCTCAGGCATCGATCGATCTCGACCAGGTCGTCGGCGTCACGGCGCCCGGCGGCCAACTCGGCGGCGAGCGATTCCACCGCAGCCCGGATCTCGAGGAGATGGCCCAGGTCCTCCCGGTCGAACGAGGCGACCGAGGCGCCGACCCGGGGAACGACGTCGACCAGGCCGATCACCTCCAGCGCCCGGATAGCCTCGCGCACGGGATTGCGGGACACACCGAGCTCGGCGGCCAGCGCCACCTCCTGCAACCGGTCGCCGGGGCCGAGATCGCCCCGCAGGATCATGGACCGGATCTCGTCGGCCACCAGCTCCCGCAGCGGACGGTGCCCGCTCCCGATATCGCCCTGAGCACTGGCCACAGCCGACCTCCTGCTGTCGACAGTATACAAACGAGGTCGGGATGCCTTGAGGTGGAACATCAGCGCCGGAACGTCGGCCGCGGGCGGACCGGGCGCCCCGACCCACCGGTCGGCCCAGAAGCTCAGCGGGTGGGTGGAGTGCGCAGCACGAATAGACGATGAACTCAAGGCCCGGGTAGGCGCTACAGCGTCTACCCGCCAGGCCCCTGGGGCGAGGCCAGCTTCTTCTGCAACGGGGTGGGGAAGCTCGGCTTCACCACGGTCCCGGCGACGAGATCGGTCAGCCGTGCCGCCTCGCCGTCGATCAGGGTCCGATGATCGACGCCGACATCCTCCAGCAACTCGGTGACGACGGCCCCGTCGGGCGACTGACCCCAGCCGCCGACGATGCGTCCGTCGGCCCAGATCGTCGGCCCGATGTTGCCGTTGCGGTCGAACAGCGGCGGTTGATGGGGCCCCAGATACCAGTGGCGCTCCTTCCACCCCATCGGGGTCGGGTCGAGCGACGGCAACAACGCCACCCAGGGTGGGGGTTCGGGGTCGTCGTCGAGGTCGTCGGCCAACGCCAGGCCGATCTCGCCGTCGCCGAGGTCGACCTCGACGGTGTCGATCCGGGCCAGGGCCGCCTTCACCCGGGCCACCGTCCACCCCGTCCACCACTTGATGTCGCCGATGGGGGCCGGGCCGAACGCGCCCAGCCACCGCTCGACCAGGCGGGCGCTGTGCCTCTCCCGAGCCTCGTCGGGCTCGACGCCGTCATCGGCGCCGTCACCGTCGCCCGGCGGGGTCGACGCCGCTCCCCCACCGAGCCAGTCGTCGCGCAGGTGCCAGGTGTAGGTGCGCCCGGTCCAGCTGGTGGTCGGCTCGCCCCGCATCACCACGCCTTCGTTGGCCAGGACGCCGAGCACCTTCGAGGTGGCCCCGGCGGTGACCGAGTTCTTGGTCCCCCGCCCCATGAGGAGCTTGGTGCCGAGGCGGGGCACGGCGACGGTGAGCTTGCGGGCGGGGAGGCCCCGACCCCGGTGCTCGGCCGAACCGAGCACCTCGACCACCTCGCAGGCGGCCGCCTCCAGCCAGGCCGCGGGGTCACCGATGTCGGAGTCGGTCAGGAACGTCTCCAACCGCCTCCGCTCGGTGGCGGCGACGTCGTCACCCGACGATCGCTCGACCGTCGCCAGCAGGTGCCGAGGCACCACGAACAGCGTCCGGCGCATGACCAGCACCCGCACCAGCGACCGGTCCCGGTACAGGGCGTGGGCCATGTCGTCGATCGTGCCCGCTGCGGAGCGGGCCAGGGCCGACAGATACACCGTGGCCGGATCGGTGGCGTGCAGCACCACCATGGCGTCGGCGATCGAGGCCGGATCCCCCACCCGGTCGACGAGTCCGTGGCGACGGCCCAGACGGGCTCGCCGTTGTTCGACGGTGAATCGGCGCACGTCCCAACCCTAGGCGTGGCCGGCGCAACGCCGTCCGACGCCGTCCGACGCCGCCGCCGATCAGCCGGCGATCGACACCCGCGTGGCCCCCAACGACACCTGCGTCGGCCCGCCCACCGAAGCCGGGGCTGCCGTCAGCTCCTCCTCGGGCGGCGTGAACCGGGTGAGGTCGATACCGGCCACGGCGGCCTTGTACTCCTCCAGAGTGGGGAAGCGGCCCAGCACCGATGCCAGCACCACGACCGGGGTCGACGCCAGGAGCGACTCGCCCCGACGCTCGTCGGAGTCCTTCACCACGCGGCCCTGGAAGAGGCGGGTGGAGGTGGCCAGGACGGTGTCGCCCGGCTCGGCCTTCTCCTGGTTACCCATGCACAGATTGCACCCCGGGCGCTCCAGATAGAGGATGTTCTCGTACTTGGTGCGGGCGGCGTCCTTCGGGTTGTCGTCGTCGAACAGGAACCCGGCGTAGCGGGCCAGCACCTCCCAGTCGCCTTCGGCCTTGAGCTCGTCGACGATGTTGTAGGTCGGGGGTGCGACCACCAGGGGCGCCTTGAACTCGACCTCGCCGTGGATCTCCTCCAGGTTCTGGAGCATCTTGGCCAGGATCTTCATGTCCTGCTTGTGCACCATGCACGAGCCGACGAAGGCGAGGTCGACCGTCTTCGTGCCGCCGTAGTAGGACAGCTCGCGGATCGTGTCGTGGGTGTAGCGCTTGGAGACGTCATCGTTGTGCACGTCGGGATCGGCGATCATCGGCTCGTCGATCACGTCGAGGTCCACGGTGAACTCGGCGTAGTACTGAGCGTCGGCATCGGGAGCCAGCGGGGGCTTGTCGCCCGAGGACACCTCGGCCATCCGCGTCTCGGCCTGGTCGACCAGGCCCTGCAGGACGCCCTTCTCGTTGTCCATGCCCTTGTCGATCATGATCTGGATTCGATCGCGGGCGATCTCTAGCGACTCGACGAGGGTCTCGCCGTCGGAGATGCACACCGAGGCCTTCGCCTTCATCTCCGCCGTCCAGTCGGTGAAGGTGAAGGCCTGGTCCGCGGCCAGGGTGCCGATGTGGACCTCGATCACCCGACCCTGGAACACGTTCTCGCCGTCGAACTCGGAGAGCATCTGGGCCTGGGTGGCGTGGACCACGTCGCGGAAGTCCATGTGGGGAGCCATCTTGCCCTTGAACGTGACCTTGACCGACTCGGGGATCGGCATCGAGGCCTCGCCCGTGGCCAAGGCCAGCGCCACGGTGCCCGAGTCGGCGCCGAAGGCGACGCCCTTGGACATGCGGGTGTGCGAGTCGCCGCCGATGATGACGGCCCAATCGTCGACGGTCAGGTCGTTGAGGACCTTGTGGATCACGTCGGTCATCGGGGCGTACTCGTGCTCGGGATCCCGACCCGTGATCAGGCCGAAGTCGTTCATGAACCGCATGAGCCGAGGGATGTTCTCCTGCGACCGCCGGTCCCACACCGATGCGGTGTGGCAGCCCGACTGATACCCGGCGTCGACGATGGGAGAGATGACGGTGGCCGCCATCATCTCAAGCTCCTGCGAGGTCATGAGGCCGGTGGTGTCCTGGGAGCCGACGATGTTGACCTCGACCCGGGTGTAGGAGCCGGCGTGCAGGGTGGCCCCCGACGTGCCGACGGCGTTCCGGTTGAAGATCTTCTCGACGGCGGTGAGCCCCTGCCCCTCGTGGGAGACCTCGGCCGAGGGGGCGAAGACCGGGGGCACCTCGATGCCCAGCGTCTTGGCGGCGAACGTCTGGAGCTTCTTGCCGAAGACGATGGCGTAGGAGCCACCGGCCTTCATGAACTCCACCTTCTGGGGGGTGAAGGCCGAGGAGATGTCCATCAGCTCTCGGCCGTCCTCGGCGTGGAGCGTCTTGGTCCGGGTGTTGATGATGAAGACCGTGCCGGTCTCGACCGAGTAGGTCTGCTCCAGGACCGCTTCACCGTCGTCGTCGACGATCAGCTCGCCGTCGTCGTCGAAGGTCGTGACCCAGTTCTTCAGGTCGAGACCGATGCCGCCGGTGACGCCGACCGTCGTCAGGAAGATGGGCGAGATGCCGTTGGTCCCGGCCACCACGGGGGCGATGTTGATGAAGGGCACGAACGTGCTCGCCTGCCGACCGATCCACAGCGCCACATTGTTGACGCCCGACATGCGGGAGGAGCCCACGCCCATGGTGCCCCTCTCGGCGACGAGCATGACCCGCTTGTCGGGGTGCTGGGCCTGCAGGTCGAGCAGCGCCTGTTGCCTCTCGTGGTCGTGCTCGAACATCGACTGCCCGTGCAGCTCGCGATCCGAGCGCGAGTGGGCGTCGGCACCGGGGGACAAGAGGTCGGTGGAGATGTCACCGACGCCGGCGACGAAGGAAACGACCTGGATCTCCTCGTCGATGTCGGGCAGACCGGTGAAGAACTCGGCGGCGGCGTAGCTCCGGAGCACCTCCTCGGCCAGCTCGTGGCCTGCGGTGTAGGCCTCCTGCAGCCGTTCCATGTCGGCCTCGTAGAGGAAGACCTGGGCCTTGAGGACGTCGGCGGCCTGCCGGGCGATCGCGGCGTCGTCGCCGAGGGTGAGGTCGAGCAGCACCTCGATCGAGGGGCCACCCTTCATGTGGGAGAGCTGTTCGAACGCCGACTCGACGGAGATCTCGTCGACCTTGACCGACCCGACGACGATGTCGGCGAGGAACCGGGCCTTCAGGCCGGCCGCGCTGGTGGTGCCGGGCAGCACGTTGTAGATGAAGAACTGCAGACAGTCGTCACGGTGTTCGCTGGCCGGATCCCGGATGTGCTCGATGATCTCGGCGAGCAGGTCGGCGCCGTCGACAGGCTTCGGATGAAGCTGCTGCCCTTTGCGCTCTTCGATTTCTGCGAGGTACTCGGCGTACAGGCTCATGTGCTCTGGTCCTGGTCGTCTGGGTTGTCTGCGTCGACTCCCACGTGTCTTACTGTTCGGCAAGTTGCCTGATACAAGTGTAATGCAAGTGAGCGCTGATTTCCACCGCCACATGACACAAGATCGGCGCCAACCCACCCGACCCTGAGTGCATCGACCGTCGCTTCCCGTCGCCGACGGGCCCACGGCGGACACCTTGTCGACGGCAAGGTTGTCTGATACAATCGTAATACAAGTGAGACGGGTCATCTACCGCGAAATCGCCTCGTCGCTCCGAGAGGGCATCGAATCAGGCGAGTACACGGCAGGCGAACTGCTGCCGAGCGAAGCCGCGCTCTGCGCCACCTTCGGTGCCAGTCGCGTCACGGTCCGCAAAGCCCTCGAACTCCTGCGGGACGAGGGCCTGGTGGCGTCGCGCCAGGGCTTCGGCTGGCTCGTCGCCGGCGAGCCGCTCACCCAGTCGCTCGACTCGCTGGTGTCGATCGAGCGGCAGTTGGCCCAGCTGGGTCGCCCCCTGCGGCGAGAGGTGACCGACTTCGGGTTCATCGACACCCCGACCCAGGCCGCCGTATTGGGGCCCCGGGTCCTCCAGGTCGGACGGCTCAACCTGGTCGACGAGTTGCCCTTCGCCCGGATCGTGGTGTGGTGTCGGGAGGACCTGGCCACCGACCTGTCCCGTTCCCAGGTCACCAACACCAGCTTCCTCGACCTCCTCGGCCAGCAGCCCCAGCGGGCGGTGCAGACGATCGGGGCCCATGCCGTGCCCTGCGTCGAGGCCGAGCTGCTGGCGGTCCCGGAGGGGAGCCCGGCCCTGCTGGTGCGCCGCACCACCTTCGACGCCGACGGCGTGGCCCTGCTGATGTCGGAGCACTGGTTCCCCGGCCACCTCACCGAGTTCGTCGCCGAGCTGACCACCGGCGGTCAACCGGAGAACGAGCTCCGGCTGGTCGCCGACCGCTGATCCAGGGCCTTTGGCGAGCGCCGGCCGGCGCCGCCTCCCGCCCCGGGCGCAGCGGCCGAATCGAGTTCTGTCGAACTTCGACGCAGCGACCCAGAACGGCTGACCGGCGACCGCCAACTTCGAGCCGACCTGCGCCTTCGGCCGCGGCCTCCCGCCGCCCAGGGCCGGGATCGACGGCCGATCAACCTCCAAGCTCTCGCTCAAACAGTTTGTTACACTATGTTGTTTACATAATGTCACAAAGGTAGGGTCCTGCCAGGCAATCCTCATGCGGACAACGTGGAATGGGACCCCTACATGCGTCTTCGATTTTTCATCCTCGCCTTGGTGCTGGGTCTGGCGGCGGTGGCCTGCTCCGACGACGGCGCATCCGACCCAGTCGATTCGGAAGACACCTCATCGAGCGAATCGCCGTCGACGGCCACCGCCTCCGAGCCCCCTGATGGCGACGTGGACGGCGACGACGAGCCGGCTGATGTCGAGGTTGCGACCCGAACCGTCGAGCACGCATTCGGCAGCAGCGATGTGCCAGTCGAGCCCCAACGGATCCTGGTGATCGGCTGGCGGGGTGTTCTCCCGGCCCTGCTCGATCTCGGTTTCGAACCCATCGCTTCCCAGGACGGCACCACCACCTTCGGGTCGCCGTTCCACCCGTTGGTGACCGCAAGAGCCGAGGAAGCCGGCGTCGAGACCTACCAAGGTGAGAATCTCGAACAGATCGCAGCGCTCGAGCCCGACCTCATCATCGGGGCCGCCGACTTCATGTCCGAGAGCATCGATCAGCTCGATGAGATCGCGCCCAGCATCGGGATCGACTGGGACTTCGAGAACCCGCTCAACAACATCCAGGCGATCGGTGACGCAATGGGTGTCGGCCAACGCGCTGCGGCGGACATCGAGGATTTCCAGAGCGACTTTGAGAGGTTCAAGGAGCGCCTCGACGATCCGGGTCAGGTCTCGATCGCCAGCTTCTTCTCCTACGACGACCTTCGCGTGGTCCGCAGCGGCGGGAACTGGGTGGTCACACTGGTGCTCGACCTGGGTGCGGAAATCGTCCCGACCGAAGAGGAGCTTCCCGCCGACCCCGAGCTACCGCCGGGTTTCAACTTCATTTCGCTCGAGCAAGTCGGCCTGCTGTCCGGTGAATCCTTGATCTTGACCGGCAACTCCGGACCTGAGTTCCAAGCCGCCCTCGAGGAGATCCTGGCCGAGACACTCGTGCAACAGCTCCCCGCCGTACAGAGGGATCGGGTGCTCCAGGTCGACGTCCAGCTGACCTCCGGGGCCGCCGGCCTGGAGGGCATGCGCGTCGTCCTCGACGATCTCGAAACGTTCTTCCTCGATGGCTGACCCCTCTCGAACACACCGGGTCACCGCCATAGCCGGGGCCAGGCCGCTGGTAGTTTGACCAACGTGAGCGCTGCATCGCAAAAAGGGCCCTCCCCCGGCCGACGCCCCGGTCGCCCGGCGATCGTCGACCGCGACAGCATCATCGATGCAGGGGTCGACCTCGGGCTCGACAACCTCACGCTGGCTGCATTGGCCCGCTCACTCGGCGTTCGGCACGCGGCGTTGTATCGCTACTTCGACGGCCGCGAGGATCTCAAAGCGGCGATCGCCGGTCGCATCGTTTCGAGCCTCGACCTCTCCGGGCCGCTCGGCTCCGACCCGAGATCGGTCACGGTCGAGTTCGGCAGACGACTGTGGACGCTACTCATGGCGAATCGAGGACTCGCCCCGTACTGTCTCGTCGAGGGCCGTCATCCGGCCATCCAGAAACAGACCGGCGCCATCTGCGAGCACCTTGTCGCCGCTGGGCTAGACCCGATGAAGGCTCTGCTGGTGAGCACCGAGACCGGGCTCTACACGCTGGCGTGGGTGCAGTCCCTCGAACACCGCGACCTGCCGCGCCACTCGACCGTACGACCCTACGACGAGGGCGCCTCCCCACTTCTCCGGCAGGCCACCGACGGCATCGTCGAAGTGTCAGACGAAGCGTGGTTCGACTGGGGCCTGACGATCCACGTCGACGGACTTCTCGACGCCTTGGCCTGCGGCAATCTACCGTGGAGTCCGGGCACCGACCGGTTGCCAAATTGAGCTCGGACCAGCGGTGAGCCGACTCGTCGCCGACCGCTGAGCCAGGGCGACCGTCGCTCGGCGCCGTCTCCTGCCCCGGGCGCGGCCAGTTCGGGACCCGCTACGAGGCGAGGGGCGTCTGGATCGACTTCCGGCGATGACCGAAGACGATGGCGGTCTTCTCGGTGACGACGTTGGGAGCGCAGGCGACCTGTCGAAGGATCGTCTGGGCCAGGTGGGACACCGACCGAGCGCTCATCTGCAGGATCACGTCCGAGTCGCCGGCCACCAGCCACAGGGCGAGCGTCTCGTCGAGGGCCCAGATCGCCTGCTCGAACTCGGCCACGGCCTCGGGGGTCTTCGGGCTGAGGCTCAGCGAGACGAGGACCTGCACGCTGCGCCCGAGCGCCGCCGGGTCGACGTCGGCGTGGTAGCCCCGGATGACCCCGGAGGCCTCGAGATTGCGCACGCGATTGACCATCGTCGACGGCGACACACCCACCTGCTGGGCCAGGTCCTTGTTCGAGATCCGGGCGTCGGCCTGGAGGATTCGTAGGATGTCGAGGTCGATATCATCGATCATGCATCGATACTGATCAGAAGTGCCGAAACATGCAACTCTGAGACCAATCAGATGAATAATCACGAGAAGTAGGGGACCATAGACGCACGATCCACGAGAGGGTTTCGGATGTCGAGTGTCGCTGAACGACCAACGTCACGTACTGGCCCCACCGCCGGCGGCCCGGATTTCGATTGGCGGAAGATCGCCTACTACGTCCAGCTCTCGCGAGCGATGGACGATCGCGAGGAGCGCGACCTCGTGCCCTCCAAGGAGGTGCTCTATCAGTTCTCGGCTCGGGGCCACGACATGGCCCAGGTCATGCTCGCCACCCAGCTGACCGATCGGCACGATGCGGCCTGCGGCTACTACCGATCGCGACCGCTGCTGTTGACCCTGGGCGTGCCGCTCGACGATGCGATGGCCGGACCGCTCGGGAAGTCCGGTGGCTACAGCGACGGACGCGACATCGGCGTCGTGTTCAACTTCCCCAACGACCGGGGGGCGAGCGCACTCCCCATGTGCGGCGGCGTCGGCGCCCAGTTCACCCCGTCCGCCGGGTGGGCCCAGGCCATCGACTACCACTCGAAGACGCTCGGCAACGCCGACTACGACGAGTCGATCGCCGTCGTCCTCGGCGGCGATGGATCCGTGGCCACCAACGGCTTCTGGTCGGCGCTGACCATGGCCACGACGCTGCAACTGCCGATGCTCTTCTACATCGAGGACAACGGGTTCGGCATCTCGGTGCGTTCCGACCTCCAGACCCCCGGCGGCAACATCGCCGACAACCTGCGGTCGTTCAGCGGACTCACCATCTTCGATGGCGACGGCACCGACCCCGAGGGGACGGCCGAGCTGATAACGCAGGCGGTGACCAACGTCCGGCGAGCCCGGAGGCCGACCCTGCTGCGGGTCACGGTGCCCCGGCTGAGCGGCCACTCCGCCCAGGACACCCAGGCGTACAAGTCCGACGACGAGGTGGCGGCGGAACGCCGGCGGGATCCTCTACCGAAACTGAAGGCGTACCTGGTGCCCGACGTGCTGTCCGACATCGAATGGCACGAGATCGAGGCGCAGGCGACGCGAGACATGGAGGACGCACTGGCTGCGGCCCGGCGGCGGCCGGTCGCCGATCCGGACTCGATCGAGCGGTTCGCCTTCGCCGAGACCGACGACAGCGGCCGCCCAATCGTGCAGCGGATGGGCGGGCTCGCCGCCGCAGGGCACGTGTTTCCCCCCGCCGACCCGACCCCGAGGCCCGACGGCAAGCGGATCAACATGGTCACCGCCATCCGCCGGACCCTCGACCACGAACTGCGAACGAACCCGAAGGTCGTCGTCTTCGGGGAGGACGTCGGCCCCAAGGGCGGTGTGCATGCGGTGACCATGGGCCTGCAGGACGAGCACGGCCGGGATCGGGTGTTCGACACGAGCCTGTCCGAGGAGGGCATCATCGGCCGAGCCAATGGCATGGCGATGGCCGGGCTCCTGCCCGTACCGGAGATCCAGTTTCGCAAGTACGCCGATCCGGCCGTCGAGCAGTTGAACGACTGCGGCACCATGCGTTGGCGGACCAACAACCGGTTCGCCGCACCGATGGTGTTGCGGATCCCCGGTGGCTTCTTCAAGTGCGGCGATCCCTGGCACAGCCAGACCAACGAGGTGCAGTTCGCCCACGCCGTGGGCTGGCGAGTCGCCGTGCCGTCGAACGCCGAGGACGCCGTCGGTCTGCTGCGCGGCGCGCTGCGCGGCAACGACCCCGTGTTCTTCTTCGAGCACCGGGCCATGCTCGATCACGCCTGGGCCCGTCGCCCCTACCCCGGCGACGACTACGTGCTGGAGTACGGCAGGGCGAAGACCACCGTGAGCGGCGATGACCTGACCATCGTGACGTGGGGCGCAATGGTCGAGCGCTGCGAGCTGGCGGCGGCGGCCAGCGGTCGCAACGTCGAGGTGATCGATCTGCGCACCCTCGTCCCGTGGGACCGGGACACCGTGACCGAGTCGGTCAACCGGACGAACCGCTGCCTGGTGGTCCACGAGGACAATGGGACGGCGGGCTTCGGCGCCGAGATCATCTCGGTCGTCGGCGAAGCGTGCTTCACCCGTCTCGACGCCCCGCTGTCGCGGCTGACGATGCCCGACATCCCGAGCCCGCACAACCCGGTGCTCCTCGATGCCGCCGTTCCGAACGTGGCCGACATCGCGGCCAAGATCGACGAGCTGATCACCTTCTAGGGGGTCGTCATGCCGATCGTCGAGATACGGGTACCCGCCGACAGTGCGGAAGGCACCACCATGGAGGTCGGGGCCTGGCTCCGCCAGGTCGGCGAGTCCGTCCGGAGACTCGACCCCATCGTCGAGATGGAAACCGACAAGGTGACCGTGGAGATCGAAGCGCCCGAGGACGGGATACTCGAGGCGTTTCACGTGGCCGAAGGCGACCAGGTGGAGCCGGGCCAGCTGATCGCCACCTTGCGGTCGGGAGCACCCGAGAGCCCGGCGCCCGACCACGCCGCCCCCGCCGGACGCCGGGTCGAGCCCGAGGGGGCCGCGGCCGGGCCCGGCGCCGTGGCCACGGCACCGCCGCCCGGCGACCTGGCGTTGAGTCCGGCGGTCAAGCGCTTCGTCAAGCAGCATTCGATCGACGTCACGACGGTGACCGGGACCGGGCGCGACGACCGCATCACCCTCCGGGACGTTGAAGACCATCACGCCGCGGCGTCGGCACCTGCACCGGCCCGACCCGCGCCAAAACCGACGGCGGCGGAGGTGCCGTCGGGCCGGGACGGGAGCCGGCTCGTCCCCCACACCGGCATGCGCCGAGCCATCGCCCAGCACCTGTCGGATTCGCTGGCCCAGGCCCCCCACGTGACCTCGGTGTTCGAACTCGACTTCTCGGCCATCATCGCCCACCGCCGGAAGCACAAGGCGGCGTTCGCCGAGAGGGGCGTGAGCCTCAGCTACACCGCCTACTTCATCTACGCCAGCGCTCGCGCCCTCGAAGCCGTCCCCCAGATCAACAGTCGCTGGCACGACGACGCCGTCGAGCTGTTCGGCGACATTAACATCGGCGTCGGTACCGCCCTCGACGACGACGGGCTCGTCGTCCCCGTGATCAGGGGCGCCCACACGATGAACCTGTTCGGGATCGCCCAGTCGCTACAGGATCTGACAACGCGTGCCCGGGACCACGCGCTGACCGCAGCCGACACCCGTGGGGGCACGTTCACGATCTCGAACCACGGCGTGAGCGGGAGCCTCATTGCGACACCGATCATCATCAACCAACCGCAGTCGGCGATCCTCGGCATCGGTGCCCTGGAGAAGCGGGTGGTCGTACGCGAGGTCGACGGCCGGGATTCGATCGCCGTCCGCCCGATGGCGTATGTGAGCCTGACGATCGACCACCGGGTCGTCGACGGCTACCAGACCAATACGTGGCTGAGCGAGTTCACCTCCGTCCTGCACAACTGGGAGGCGCCGTAGCAGAGCGCCTATCCGCTAGTGGCTGATCTCGCGCTCGGGTGAGCCGAGCCCCGGTGTGCCGGCGTAGGCGGGGAGCGCCGTCTGGCCCCCGAGGTGGGCGTAGAGCACGCGGGAGCCGGGAGGGATCTCCCCCGACCGGATCATCCCGATCAGGCCCGCCATCGACTTGCCCTCGTACACCGGGTCGGTGAGCATGCCCTCGGTGCGGGCGGCGAGGTGGATGGCCTCGATCGTCCCGCTGTCGGGCAGGCCGTAGGCCGGCCCCTCGTACCCGGGGATCACCGACAGCTCTTCGGGCCGGAGCCCGCGCCCGACCCCGATCATGTCGGCCGTCCGATCGGCGATGCGGCGGACCTGATCGATCGTCTGGTCGAGGGTGCCCGAGGCGTCGATGCCGATCACCCGCCGGTCGTCCCGATCCTCGCACGCGAAACCGGCGATCATCCCGGCATGCGTCGACCCGGTGACGGTGCACACGATCACGTGGTCGAAGAACACGTCGCGCTCGTCCTCCTGAGCCGCCACCTCTCGGGCCCAGTTGGCGAAGCCGTGGCCGCCGAGGGGGTGGTCGGAAGCCCCGGCCGGGATGGCGTAGGGCGTGCCGCCGCCGGCCACCACCGCATCGAGGGCCGCCTGCCACGAGTCGCGGAAGCCGATGTCGAACCCGGCCGGGTCGACCAGGGGGTCGCCGCCCATGATCCGGGTGAGCTGGATGTTGCCGACCTTGTCGTAGGCCATGTCCGGGTAGTCGACCCACCCCTCCTGGACGGTGACCGCCTTCAGTCCGAGGTGGCAGGCGACGCCGGTGACCTGTCGGGTGTGGTTCGACTGGATACCGCCGATCGACACCAGGGTGTCGCAGCCCTGGGCCAGAGCCTCGGCCGCCAGGTACTCCAACTTGCGGACCTTGTTGCCGCCGAAGGCGATGCCGCTGTTGCAGTCCTCCCGCTTGGCCCAGATCTCCACCTCGCCCCCGAGGGCGGCGCTGAGGCGAGGGAGCGGGTGGAGGGGGGAGGGCCCGAACAGCAGCGGGATCCGGTCGAAGTCGTCGAGCGTGGTCATGGACGAAAGGATAATCGTATACGATATTGTCATGTCAACGACGGGGACACCGTCCGGCTCACGCTCCGGTCCCGACGCGGTGTCGACGGCGGCCCGGGTGGAGGCCGAGATCGCCGCCCGGCTGCTCGACGGTCGCCTCGGGCCGGGCGACTGGATCCGCCAGGATGCGCTGGCGACCGAGCTTGCGGTGTCGAAGATCCCGGTGCGGGAGGCCCTCCACCGCCTCGTCGGTGACGGCACGCTGCGGACCGAGGCCAACCGGGGCATGGTGGTGCCCGAGCTCAACCGGTCGGACGGCGAGGAGATCTTCGCCCTCCGCAACGGGGTGGAGCGCGCTCTGCTCGCCGCCGCCGTCGGCCGCCACACGATCGTCGACCTGGCCGAGGCCGAACACGCCCTCGAACGCACCGATCTCACCCCGACGGCGGCCAACTGGGCCTTCCACGCCGCCCTCTACCGCCCGTCGGGCTGGCACCGGGGCGTGCGCATGGCCCATGCTCTGCATGCCACCGTGGCCGGCTACGTGCTCCGGTATGTGGCCGACCTCGGCGGGGCCGACCACTCCGATCGGGAGCACCGGGCGCTCCTGGCGTGTTGCCGGGACGGCGACGGCGCCGAGGCCGACCGCCTCCTGGACCAGCATCTGTCGGCGGCGGCCCGGGCCCTCAGCGACCACCTGGAGACCGACGATGCCCTCCCCCACTGATCCCCGCTCCGCTCCCCTCACCGTCGAGGAGCTGGCCACGCTGGCCGAGATCGAACGGCGGGTGTTGTGGCTTGCCGTGCGCATGGTCGACCACGCCAACCGACGGGAAGGGGGCGAGGTGAAGGTCGGCGGTCATCAGGCCTCGTGCGCCTCGATGGTGTCGATCATGACAGCCCTGTGGTTCGCCCACATCGACGCCGCCGACAAGGCGGCGATCAAGCCCCACGCCTCGCCGCTCTATCACGCCATCAAGTACCTGACCGGTGAGCTCGACCGGTCCTACCTCACCACTCTGCGCCAGAAGGGCGGGCTCCAGGCCTACCCGTCGCGCACGAAGGATCCCGACGTCGCCGACTTCTCCACCGGCTCGGTCGGCCTCGGCGCCGTCGCCCCCCTCTTCGCCGCCGCCACCCGCCGCTTCGTCGACGCCCACTTCGGCGAGCGCCCGCCGGCCCGGTTCATCGCCACCGTCGGCGACGCCGAGCTCGACGAGGGCAACGTGTGGGAGGCGATCGCCGAGCCGGCGGCCCAGGGCCTGGCCAACGTCACGCTGGTCATCGACCTCAATCGCCAGAGCCTCGACCGGGTCGTGCCCGACATCCAGGCCACCCGCCTCCAGTCGTTCTTCGCCGACGCCGGGTGGCACGTGGTCGAGGCCAAGTACGGCACCAGGCTGCAGGCCGCCTTCGCCACCGAGGGCGGCGACGCCCTGCGGCAGCGGATCGACCAGATGCCGAACGAGGCCTATCAGGCCCTGTTCGGCCTGTCGGGCCCCGACCTGCGGGCCAAGTTCTGCGACGGGGCCGCCCCCGAGCTGCTGTCGTGGGCCGACGGCGTCGACGACGACCGGCTGGCCGAGCTGGTGTTCAATCTCGGCGGCCACGACCTCGGCCTCCTGGTCGACACCTTCCGCCGGTGCGATGCCGTCACCGACCGACCCAGCGTGGTCTTCGCCTACACCATCAAGGGCTGGTCGCTGCCGATGGCCGGCGACCCGCTCAACCACGCCGCCCTCCTCTCCGACGATCAGATCGACGCCTACCGGGCCGAGATCGGGCTCACCCCCGACACCGAGTGGGATCGGTTCGACCCCGACACCGCCGCCGGGCGCTGGTGCGACGCCGTCGGTGCCTCGATCAACAACGAACCGCCGGCGGCCCGCCCCGTGCTCGACCTCGGGCCCTCGGTCGGCCGCTTCAGCGACACCGCCGGCCTGTCGACCCAGGAGGCCTTCGGCCGCGTGCTGACCGGCCTGGCCGACGTGCCCGACGTGCGGGACCGCCTGGTCACCACCAGCCCGGACGTGTCGATCTCGACCAACCTCGGCGGCGTGATCAACAAGCTCGGGGTGTTCTCGCCCACCGCCGTCGACGATCACGGCGGGGCCGACCGACTCCTCAAGTGGGCCCCCGACCCGGGCGGTCACCACATCGAGCTCGGCATCTCCGAGATGAACCTCTTCCTCCTCCTCGGCCAGCTCGGGCTGTCGCACGAGCACCACGGGGAGATGCTGGTGCCGATCGGCACCGTGTACGACCCCTTCGTCCTCCGGGGTCTCGACGGCTTCATCTACTCGCTCTACAACGACGCCCGCTTCATCGTGGCCGGCACCCCCTCCGGCGTCACCCTGGCCCCCGAGGGCGGAGCCCACCAGTCGACGATCACCGCCTCGGTCGGCCTCGAGCTCCCCGGGGTCACCTACGCCGAGCCGGCCTACGCCACCGAGGTCGACTGGCTGCTGTGCGACGCCGTCCGTCAGCTGTCCGACCCCGACGGCGACAGCACCTACCTGCGGCTCTCGACCCGACCCATCGATCAGGCGCCGTTCGCCGCCGCCCGCGACCGGCTCGGGGCCGAGGTGCTGCGGGCGCAGGTGTTGGCCGGAGGCTTCCGGTTGCGGGACGGTGACCCCGCTCTCGCCGACGGCGTGATTCTGGTGACCAGCGGCGCCACCGTGCCCGAGGCGCTGGCCGCGGCCGACGAACTCGAGGCCGAGGGCCTGGCCGCCACCGTGCTGTGCCTGTCGTCCGCCGATCGGGTGTACCGGGGCTGGCAGCAGGGACTGCGCAAGCAGGTCAGCGACCTGGGCGTCGGCCCCGACGGCGGTCACGTGGCCACCCTGATCGACGACGGCGAGCGGGGCCGCCCCCTCGTGTCGGTACAGGACGCCGCCAGTCACTCGCTGGCGTGGTTGGGCTCCGCCCTCGGTGTGCGGCAGATGGCCCTCGGGGTCGATCGCTTCGGTGAGTCCGGCCGCATCACCGACCTGTACGACGCGGTCGGGATCTCCACCGCCCACATCGTCAACGCCGCCCTCCTCGTCGCCGACACCTGATCCGGATCGGGGCTCGGGTCCCTACCCTGGATGTCCATGGGTGCCGCCCGATTCGTTCCCCGCCGCCTGAGCCGCCTGACCGACGACCTGGCCGATCGGCCCTGGTCCGACGGGCACCAGGGCCGTGACTTCCACGCCTTCGCCGCTCTGGTGTCGGCCCTCTACCACCACGAGTTCCACCTGCGGGAAGGGGCCCTGCTCGACGCCTGGGCCGACCTGATCCCCGACGACGAGTCGGACGACGTCGACGACTCGCCCGGCGAGGGCGCCGACAGGACCGACGAGTCGGCCCAGCACCTCACCTCCGAGCTCACGGGCCTGCTCGACGGTGCCAACTACGAGATGCTCACCATGGCCGAGCTCGACGACGCCCTGGCCCGGGAGTCGCTGATCCCGCTCCGCCTGGAGGTCGACCTCGACGACTACGACGAGGTGGTGATCGCCCGCCGCAACAGTCACACCGAGACCGTCGAGGTGCCGAGGTGGCGCGGCCTGCGCAAGGCCGAGCGGACGATCACGGTCGACGACCGGGTCGTGGTCCACACCCGGGTCAAGCCCCGGTCGTGGTTCGACGACAACGGCATCGACCCCGCCGACCGCAACCTCGTCCCCGGTCACGTGTCGCTCAAGCAGTTCCAGAACGTCCCCCGGGCCGACATCGAGATGCTCCTGCCCTCCACCCAGGTCAAGTTCCGCCGCATCGACTCCTTGATCGTCGGCATCCCGGCCGTGGCCTCGGGCATCGCCGTGCTCGCCACCAAGCTGCTGCCAACCCTGGGTCTGATCTTCCTGCTGGTCGGCGCCTGGCTCGGCCTGCGGGAGGAGAGCCCGGAGCTCGATCAGGCCGCCCTGGTCATCCTCCTCGGCGGGGCCATCACCCTCGGCGGTTTCGTCTTCCGCCAGTGGAACAAGCTCAAGAACCGGAGGGTCAGATACCTGAAGACGCTGTCGGAGAACCTCTACTTCCGGACCCTGGCCGACGGCCCCGGGGTGCTCCACACCCTCTACGCCTCGGCCGAGCAGCAGGAGGTCATGGAGGTGCTCCTCGCCTACCGGTTCCTGCTCGACGCCCCCGACGGATTGACCGCCACCGAGCTCGACGCCGTCGTCGAGGCCTGGTTGGCCGAGACCTGCCGCACCGCCGTCGACTTCGAGGTCGACGACGCCCTGGTCAAGCTGGGGCGCCTCCAGGTGATCGACGGGCGGACCAACGTGCGGGCCGTCCCACTGCCCGAGGCCCTCGAGCGGCTCGATCGGCGATGGGACGACCTCTTCCACCACCGCCGTCGCCCCGGCGGCGACGATCACGAACCGCTGGTTGATCTCGACGACGGCGAGCAGGTGGCCGTCGACGACCGACCGGTCGCCGGGCGCCTCATCGCCCTGCGGCGGGTGGTCGACCGGTTCACCGGCCGGCTGGACCGGCGACGCCTCCGCCGGGAGGACGAACCGTCAGCCGACGTCGACCCGGGGGCGGAGCAGCTCGGGCAGGGCCCGATGGTGGACGAGGCCCAGGTGCTGGACGGCGCGGGTCATCGCCACGTAGAGGTGCCGTAGCCCGCTCTCGAGCTCGGCGATCTCGCCCGGCTCCACCACGACGACGGCGTCGAACTCCAGGCCCTTGACCGCCAGGGGCGTGACGAGGGCCACGGCCTCCTGGCCGGGCAGACCGGCGCCGCCGACCCGATCGACCGGCACGCCGGCCGACCTCAGCGCCGCCGACAGCGCCTCGAACCGCCCGTCGAGGCCGACGACGGCGATGCTGGCCGTCCGATCCCGCAGAGCCGACACCTCGCTGACCACGGTCGAGATCACGGCGTCGGCCGCCACCTCGAGGAACAGCGGTGGGTCGCCGCCGGGGCGGACCGATCGTGCGGGGGTGACGTCGGGGGCGGCCTCGGGCAGGAGCCGGTTGGCCACCTCGAGGATGGCGGCCGGCACCCGGTAGCCGACGGTGAGCTCGCACAGGCGCACATCGGGCGACTCGTCGCGGGCCGACACCTCGGCCATGTGGTCGCGCATCACCCCGACCGCCCGATCCCACGAGCCGGGAGCCTGGGGCGTGGTGGCCTGGGCCAGGTCGCCGAGCACGGTCATCGAGCCCTTCTCGGCCCGACGGGCCACCATCCGCAGCGCCATCAGCGACAGGTCCTGGGCCTCGTCGACGACGACGTGGCCGTAGGTGGCGGGCACCCCGGCGCACAGCCACTGAGCCTCGTCGAGGAGGGGCAGGTCGGCCACCGTCCACGGTTCGTCGTCGATCTTGGAGGTGCCCCGCCGCTTGAGCAGCCTCTGCTCCTCGGCCGTGAGAATGCCCTCGGCCGCCTCGGCCAGCCGCTTGGGTGAGGTGAAGAGGCTCTTCACCAGGGCGGCGGGGGCCACCGTGGGCCACATCTTGTCGACCGCCTTCTTGAAGGTGGCGTCGGCCCGCACGGTGGAGGAAAAGAGCGGCTCGCCCGCCGGGTCGACCCCGGGGCGTTCGGCGTGGCGTCGCCAGGCGGTCTGGATCAGCAGCGTACGGAACGTGTCCTTGGCCTTGTTGACCGGGATGCGCCGGGCGAGGACCGTCTTCTGCACCTGCTCCAGGTCCTCGGCCGAGAGCCGGACGACGGTGACCCCGGCCCGCAGGTCGAGGCCATCGGGCAACGGGGCGATCCGACCCCCGACGGCGGCCGCCACCACCTGGGCCATCTCGACCCGCCCCTTGATCCTGGCCACGGCGTCGTCGTCGGTGGCCCGTACCCGATAGCGGGCGGCCAGCAGGCCCTCGATGGTGGCCTGGGTGACCGAGGTCTCGCCCAGGGACGGGAGCACCTCGGCGATGTAGCGGAGGAAGAGCGGGTTGGGCCCGACCACCAGCACCTGGGACTCCAGCAACCGCAGCCGGTGTTCGAAGAGCAGGAAGGCGGCCCGGTGCAGACCGACGGCCGTCTTGCCGGTGCCGGGGCCGCCCTGCACGACGAGCAGCTCCTGCAGCGGGGCTCGGATGATGACGTCCTGCTCGGCGGCGATGGTGGCGACGATGTCGCTCATCTGCCCGGTCCGGGACCGCCCCAGCTCGGCCAGGAGCGGATCGGGTAGACCCCCGTGACTGCCGGACTCGGGATCGGTCAGGTCCTCGTCGAGGAGGGCCTCGATCCGACGTTCGGCCACCACGAACCGGCGGCGGAACTCCAGCCCGCACGGGTCGATGCCGGTGGCCCGGTAGAAGGCGGCGCTCACCGGGGCCCGCCAGTCGATCACCACCGGGCGGGAGTCGGCATCCTCCACATGGCGCCGACCGACGTACCAGCGATCGCCGTCGTCGGTGTCGATGCGCCCGAAGCACAGCGGACCCCGGTCCTCGAGCAGGGCCTGCTCCCGACGCCGCAGATGGAACTGGGCCACCTTGGCGTCGGCCGAGTCCTCCTCGTCGACGATCCGATTACTCACCGCCAACACGTCGCTGGCCCGGCGGCGCATCGCCTCCAGGTACCCGTAGGCACCGTCCAACCACGTCTGCTCGGCGGCGAGGTCGGGGTCGGGGTCGGGGTCGTGCTCGACGTCGACCCCGATATCAGACATGACCCGGACCGGACGGACCGCCGTCGGCGACCGTCCCCTCGGAGGCGAGATCGGCGGCCACCGGGCCGCCGAGGTCGCGGTAGACCAGGGCGAAGCCGGCCGCCCACAGCACCAGGGCGGCACCGCTGCCGATGGCGCCGAAGAGCTGGCCGATCGAGTGGAGGGCCGGGTTGGCGCCGAAGGCCAGCTCGCCGAAGGGGATCTCGCTCGCGCCCGGGTCGAACTCGGTGCTCTGGCCCCCGCCGACGATGGCGATGAACGGGGCCGAGATCACCTGGGACACCAGCCACAGCGAGATCGTGAACAGCAGCAGGATGGCGCCCCGCCCCAGGAGCGGCCACGTCCGACCGGCGGTCAACTGAAAGCTGGTGCGCACGCCCGTCTTGCCCGAGGCCAACGCCGCCGTCGTCGACACCAGCGCCAGCCGAGACCACAACCAGGCGGCACCGGCGATCCAGGCCGGGATGGCGATCAGGCCGAGAATCGGCACCGCCAACACCACGAGGGCGGCGACGACGTAGGCGCCGAAGAGAAGGCCGAAGAACACGAGGAGACCGACGACGCCGTAGCCCAGGCGGGGGAAGGCGGCCCGGAGCGACTCCATCCACGTCTCGGTCCGCTCGTGCACGTCGCTCCAGGCGTAGCGGGTGGCGGCGAGCACCAGCACCAGGTTGGCCACGATCGACAGCAGGTACATCGCGATCATGAAGGCGTAGTCACCCCCGGTGGCGGTCGGGTTGTCGAAGGTGACGGCCCCGTCGTCGTCGGTGATGACGACCAGGTTCTCCAGGGCGTTGAAGCTGGCCAGGCCGCTGAGGAGAGCGGTGGGCACGATGAGCACCACGATCAGGGTGAAGTAGTGGCCGGCCCGGCGCGTCACCAGGCCCATCATCTCGCTGGTCCACTCCCCCACCGGTCGCAGGCCCTGGTGTTCGGCCGGTGCGGCGGGCGTCGTCCCGGGCAGGTCCGAGCGATGGTCGGTCCAGCTGCTGCCGTCCCACCAGCGCAGTCCGTCACCACCGGTGGTGGGGTCGGGATACCAGCCGGGCGGGGGCGGCGTCGCCGGTGGAGGTAGATCCGTCATCGCTGCTCCTCGAGGCCGGGGCGGGTGTCGAACGTGGCCAGGACGCCGTAGTGGTCGGAACCGACGACGCCGTCGTGGGCTACCACCCCGATCAGCTCGGCCGCCAGCGGATTTCCGAGCGGCTTGGGTCGGGGCCAGGCCACGAACAGGTAGTCGAGACGTCGGCGGGGCCAGAGAGCGTCGGCGGAGTTGGGGTTGTCGCGCACCCAGGTGTGACCGGGCCCCTCGCCCACCGCCGCCCAGCAGTCGGTGAACACCAGGCCGGGCTCGTACACCGGGGCCAGCCCGGTGAGGCGGCGGATCTCGTCGGATTCGGGGGTGGCGTTGAAGTCGCCTCCCAGCAGCACCGGCGGGCCCTCGTCGTCGCCCGCCCCGTGGCGGCGGGCCAAGGCCACCACCTCGGCCAGCTGGCGCTGCCGGAGCTCGCTCTTGTCGTACTGCCATGCCAGGTGGGTCACGATCACCACCCAGGGACCGGTCCCGGCGTCGACCCGGGCGGCGAGGGCCGACCGGTGGGACGGCCGGCCGTCCTCCCCGCTGAGCGTGATCGACTCCAGCTCGGTGAGCGGATGGCGCGAGAGCACGGCGTTGCCGAAGTGCTGCGGGTCGCCGTCCTGACGACGGGTGCGCAGGACGTGCATGCCGCACGCCGCGGCCAGCTGCTCGGCCTGGTCGGCGTCGTCGTCGGCCCACACCTCCTGCAGCAGGGCGACGTCGGGCCCGCAGGCGCGCAACTCGGCCTCGATGGCCGGTTGGCGTTCGGCCCCGGGGCCGAACCGCCACCACAGGTTCCAGGTGACCACGCGCATGGCCCTTCGAGGGTAACGACCACGGCCGCACCCTCGGCGGTCCGGGGTGGGCCGGACGGCCCCTCGCCCGGTGCCGGAACAGGGGTCGGGCGGCCTGGGTTTATCAGTGGGTAGCGCAGGGTAAGAACCCTGAGCATCCCGGCGGAAGAATGCGCTCCCGGCCCCCTCCAGGAGTACCCGCCGCACCCTTCTGCCGGGAGTACGTGAAATTTGTCACGAACATTTGACCGATCGCTCAGTAAAGACGATCATAGGTAAACATCACTTCGACTCTCGAAACGACGTTGAGGGCGGAGTGGGCACGCAGACCTGGAGGCAATCCGGATGGACACCGACTTCGTCCTACACCCCGACACCGACACCACCTGGGCCGATCAGGCCATCTGCAAAGGCCTGACCCACGTGTTCTTCGGCCCCGCCGCCGAGCGACCCGAGCGTCGCCGCGAGCGCGAGGCCATCGCCGCCAACTACTGCATGGCCTGCCCGGTGATGCTGGTGTGCCGACAGAACGCCCGCCTCAATCGAGAGCATGGGTTCTGGGGCTGTGAGAACGACGAGCAGCGGGCCGCCGCCGGCTACGCCCCCCGTTCGCCGAGTCGCCGGGCCGTGATCCAGGCCCGTGACGCCGCTCGCCAGCACGAGCCGCTGGCGGAACTGGCATCCTGATCCGCCCACTCGGCACCTATCTGCGCTACCACGGTCGGCGATGACGATCGACGCTGTACTCCTGCTGTCGTTCGGCGGGCCCGAGGGCCCCGACGACGTTCTCCCGTTCCTCCGCAACGTCACCCGCGGCCGCAACGTGCCCGATGATCGGCTGGCCGAGGTCGCCGAGCAGTACGCCCTCTTCGGTGGCCGCTCCCCCATCAACGATCACTGCCGCGAGCTCAAGGCCGCCATCGAGGCCGAGTTCGCCGCCAACGGGCCCGATCTCCCCGTCTACTGGGGCAACCGCAACTGGGAGCCCTATGTCGGTGACACCGTGGCCCGCATGGCCGACGACGGCGTCACCCACGCTGCGGTGTTCGTCACCTCCGCCTTCGGTTCGTACTCCGGCTGCCGCCAGTACCGGGAAGACCTGCAACGGGCCGCCGCCGACCTGGACGAGCGGGCCCCCCGTCTGACCAAGCTGCGGCTCTACTACAACCACCCGGGCTTCATCGAGCCGATGGGGGCTCGTCTCCGCGCCGCCATCGACGGGGCCGGCTGGTCCGACGACGAGGTGCGGACGGTGTTCACCGCCCACTCGATCCCCGAGACGATGGCCTCGGTGTGCGACTACCAGTCCCAGCTGGCCGACGCCGCCCAGCTCGTACTCACCGCCGCCGGCCTTCCCGCCACCACCGACTGGGATCTCGTCTACCAGAGTCGGAGCGGCCCACCGCAGATCCCCTGGCTCGAACCAGACGTCAACGACCACCTGGCCGACATCGGCCCGGCGGCGCCGGTCGCCGTCGTCCCACTGGGCTTCGTCAGCGACCACATGGAGGTCCTCTTCGACCTCGACACCCAGGCTCGGGAGACCGCCGAGGAGCTCGGTATCGACATGGTCCGCGTCCCCACCGTCGGCGCCGATCCACGCTTCGTGGCCATGGTGCGGGAGTTGGTGCTGGAGCAGATCGAGGCCACGCCTCGCCTCTTCCTGGGTTCGGCAGGCCCCTGGCACGATCCCTGCCCCGACGGTCACTGCATCCCTCCGGCCCGCCCGCGCCCCGGGGCCGGGCGCCCGGTCGCCATCGGCGCCTGAGCCTCCTGCTCACCGGCGGCTGACCTGCCGCTCACCGGACCTTCACCGGCGTCGACGCCAGCGGCGTACGGGCCCCCCGAATGGGTATTTTCGCCCGACACACCCGCCATCTAGGGTGGAAGGGCGGGCGACCGAGGGGGCGAAGTGTTGGTCGTAGAGTTATCCGATCACGTCGGCGACCTGCTGGCGGAGTCCCGGCGTCGCATGGAGGACGCCGAGCAGGACGTCGCCCTGTGGCGGAGCCAACTCGCCCTGGCCTCCGAGACGGCGGAGACCGCCCGCTCGAAGCGCTCGCTGCTGCGGCGCCTTCTGCGCCTGTCGAGCCCCGAGGAGCGACACGCCCTCCTGGCCCTCGACGAGGCGAGCCATCGCCTCCACGAGGCCACCGGCCACCTGGCCCGGGTCCAGACGAGCATGCGCCAGCAGCAGACCGGGGCCGCCGGCGAGGACGCCCTGGCGGAGGCCCTCAGCGGCCTGTCCGACCGCTGGACCATGCTGCGGGGCTACCGCAACCGGCGGGGTGAGACCGACAGCGTCCTGGTCGGACCGCAGGGGGTGTGGGCGGTCGAGGTCAAGAACATCCGGGTCCGCCTCACCGTCGACGGCTCCCGCTGGCGGTACGAGAAGCTCGACCGCTGGGGCAATGTGAAGGAGGAGGGCGACGCGACCGACCGCACCGGCCGGACCTGGGCCGACCAGGTCAACGACGTGGCCGAGGATCTCCGCCACTGGCTCGAGCGCCGCAACCGGCGCCTCCCGGTGCGGACCGCCGTGCTCCTGCTCCGGGACCAGGCCCGCCTTGGCGACGTGCGCGACTCACCGGTCGACCTGGTCGGGACCAGCGCCGAGGATCTGCTGGCGGCCATGGATCGTCACGCCCTCGATCTCGACCGCCCGACGTGTGACGACATCGTCCGCCTCGTCCGACGGGACCACGCCTTCCACGAGCAACCGTGATCGAGCGGGCGGCTCGGCGACGCCCCCCGGCGTGGGCGCCTCAGGCGCCGGTCTCGATCACGACCTTGCCGTGGCGGGTGCGCGGCTGTTCCAGGTATCGCCAGGCGTCGATGTAGCCCTCCATCGGGAAGACCTTGTCGACCAGCGGCGTGAGCGTGCCATCGGCCAAGCCGGCATAGACGTACCCGGTGCCGCGCCTCTGCGCCTCCAGATCCTCGACGTAGTTGAAGAGCGAGTACATGTGCAGCCACGCGTTGCTCTGCCACATCGCGGCGTAGGGGATCTCAGGCATCTTCTCCGTCAGCAGGCCGTAGAGCATCAGCTGGGCGCCCTTGGCCAGCGCGGGCCCGTAGCGGGAGGGGAAGTCGGCGCCGATCGGGTCGAACACGCCGTGGACGCCAACGCCGTCCGTCGCATCCAGAAGGAAGGCCGCAAGGTCGCTGCCGTCGTCGACGTAGACGTGGCCCGCACCGTTGTCCCGCAGGAACGGCTCGTTCTCCGCTGACCGTGTCGTGCCGATCATCGTCGCCCCGGTGGCCCGACCGATCTGGAGGGCCGCCGTGCCGGCCGTACTGGTGGCTGCGGGAACGAGGATGTTGGTACCCGGAGCGGCCCGCGCCATCTCGATGACCGGGTAGTAGGCCGTCATGAACTGCATCCAGATCGAGGAGGCCTCGACCGCCGTCATGTCGTCCGGAGCTCGGGTGAGGTACCTGGCGTCGGTGGTCAACGTATCGGCGCTGGCGCCGTTGTTGATGTAGAAGTACGGAAGCGTGCAGTACCGCCCGCCGACCTCGACGTCGGTCACGCCGTCGCCGACGGCTTCGACGATTCCCGCCGCCTCGAAGCCGATCCTCGCCGGAAAGGTCTCGAAGCTGAACGAGTACTGATCCATCATCAGATTCATGTCGCCCCAGTTGAGGGCGAACGCCTCGACCCGCATCTGCACCTCGCCGGACTTCGGCGAGACGACCTCGCACTCCTGCAACCGCAGTCCCTGGTAGCCCGCGTACTCGTCGATAACCCATTCCCTCGGCATGCCTCTGACCTCGGTCCGCTCCGTTGTCGCCCTGTTCGCTCTTAGTACAAGGCCGTACAGTAGTGCCGAAGGGGTTTCCGAGTGCGTACCTCGAGCGAATTCGGGGCGAATCGGCGTTCGGACGCACCGCCGTCGGTCGCAGCGACGACGGCCAACCCGTCGAGCACTTGATCAGAGGCCGAAGGCGGGTGAGTTCCGGGCCTGACGCCAGGCCTTGATCTCCTCGCCCATCGGGGTGGAGGGTTCGGCCGAGGTGAAGGGCCACAGCTCGGTGGCGATGCGGTGCCAGTTGGCGGTCGGCTCCAGCTGGGCGAAGAGTCCCATCAGACCGAGCGTGATCCGCTGCACCACCACGAACGACGGCGGCACGTTGAGCTGCTTCATCAGCTCACCGTGGGGCCCGTTCATGTCGAACAGGTGCTGCACGCCGCCCGCGGCGTAGTCGGCGTCGAAGGTGACGGGGCCGTCGGTCATCACGTACCGGTAGTAGTAGCTGAAGTACTGCTCCACCTCCTCGTCGGTGAAGGGGGCGTCGGCGGCGAGGATCCCGGCCTCGGTGACGATCTTGCGGAAGGCGGCGATGTCGCTGTTGATCACCATCTCCCGGATCAGGTCCTCGAACAGCACCGTCTCCTCCGGGTCGAATCGCTTGACCAACCCGAAGTCGAGGAACGTGACCTTGCCCCCGGGGTTGAACAGGTAGTTGCCCGGGTGGGGATCGCCGTTGAAGGCGTGCAGACGGTAGATGGCGCCGAAGGAGAAGCGGAACAGGGTCTCGGCCGTCAGCTCGCGCTCCTCCCGTGACCAACCGACCACGTCGGCGAACGCCGACCCGACCGCCAGCTCGGTGGTGAGGATCTTCGTGGTCGACAGCTCATCGATCACGGCCGGTACCGAGACGTAGGGGTGGCCGTCGAAGTAGTCGTGGAACATCCGCTGGTTCTCGGCCTCGATGCCGTAGTCCAGCTCCTCGAGCAGCCGGTCGCGGATCTCGGTCGATATCGGCTCCGGGTCGACCCCGGGGAACACCGCCGCCAGCCCGCCGAAGAGCCACCCGGCGTTGCGCAGGTCGGACGCCACGGCCTCGGCCACCCCCGGGTACTGGATCTTCACCGCGACGGCCCGGCCGTCGGCGGTGATGGCCCTGTGGACCTGGCCGATCGAGGCCGAGGCGATCGGCCGGGGATCCCACTCGGCGAAGATGTCCTGCGGCCATCGGCCGAGCTCGGCCCGCACCTGTTCGGCCGCGAGCTCGGGCGACATCGGCGGGGCGTCGGTCTGGAGCGACGCCATCGTGTCGCGGACGTGATCGGGCAGGCCGGTGTCGAGGTAGCTGGCCATCTGCCCGATCTTCATCATCGCCCCCTTCATGTTGCCCAGCACCTCGGTGACCTCGGCCGCTGTGCTGATCTGGAACTCGGTGTCGAGCTCGGCCGCCCGCTCGGCCGAGGCGAAGGTGGTACGGGCCCGGTGCATGGCGTACCGGCGACCGCTGCGAAGGCCGAGGCGGGCCAGGCGGGCGTTGCGGACGACGGTGTTGGTGCTGCTCACCGGCCCGCTTTCGGCCATGGCGGGACCGAAGCGGCGCCAGGCCAACCAGGCACCGACGGCGCCGAGAGCGAGCAGGGCGGACTTGGGGAGACGCACACTCTCAGGGTAGAAGCCCGATCGGGCCGTAGCGGGACCAGATGGCCGATTACGCTGCTGTCCGTGGCAACACCCGCACCCACCGCTCCCCGCATCCGCCGCCTGTCGGCGGTCGAGATCGACTCCTATGACGTGCTGCCGCCGGAGTTGGCCCGACGCGTCCGCCTGATCCGGGTCCGACTCCTGTTCCTGGTCGGGCCGTACCAGGGGATGACCCTCGGTCGCATCATCCTGTTGCGGGACTCGCTGCCCCCCGACGGCTGGAGCGGCCTGCTGGCCCACGAACTGGTGCATGTCCGGCAGTGGACCGAGCTCGGCGTCATCGGTTTCTCCTACCGGTACCTGCGCGATTTCGTCGCCGGGCTGGTGCGGACCAGGAGCTGGAACCAGGCCTATCTCGACATCGAGGCCGAGCGCGAGGCGCGCGAACTCACCAAGAGCTGGTTCCGTCGCCGCAACCCCACAGAATGATGACCAGTCGCCGCCACTGAGCGACATTGACCGGCAAGGGTGCTCGATTCAAGACGGCCGGAGTCGTAGTGTTGTCAGGAATGAATCACGGCATCGACGACAGCGACATGTACGGCGTGGCGGCGCTGTTCCTGGCGCAGTCTCTGGGCCACAAGTTCGACTGTGAGGAGTCGGTCGAGGAGCTGATGGCCGAGCTCGTGGCCATCGAGACGCCGCTCTCACCCTCCGAGCCGGTCGCCGACATCCTGGCCCCGATCGACGAGCTGCTCGATCGGATCGAGGGCGAGGCCGGGCCTCTCGAACTGCTGGAGGCCCTGAGCCAGCTCGGGGCCAACAGCCCGCCGAGCAGCGACGTGGCCGAGCGGCTCTACCGGGCCGTGCTGTGGACCCTGATGCGCTACGACCCGGTGACCACCACCCCGATCGTGATCTCGATCATGCGCGACGCGACCCCGGGCGGACGGGTGTCGGCCCAGAGCTGGCCGCCGCACGAGTTCTTCGCCGCAGCCATCGTGCTGGTGTATCTCGGCGGCGCCATCGCCCGCCACGAACTGGGCGACCTGCTGGCGGCGGCGCGCGATCTCGACCTGCCCGATCTGGCCTTCGTGCTCGACTGGTACCTCGACCACCAGCACTCGGTCCCGGCCCGCTAGCGCCGACCGCCTGCGGCCCCCGACGGCCGGCCCCAGTCGACGGTCGACGCCCTCGACGGCAGGCCCGGATCAGCGGTTGGTGGCCACCCGCACCGGTAGCAGGCGATCGACCACCGAGCCGTCGCCCACCTGCCCGGCCTCGTTGAGGCCCCAGCACGTGAGGCGGGAGTCGCTGTGCAACGCACAGGTGTGGCTCTGCCCCAGGCCGACGTCGGCCACCTCGGTCAGGTCGGCGGCACCGTCGACACCACCGACCGCCACCGGCGCCGTGCGCCCGACGATTGTGCCGTCGCCCAGTTGGCCGCCGCTGTTGCCACCCCAGCAGACCAGCCGGTCGGTCGAGGTCACGGCGCAGGTGTGGGAGCCGCCGGCCAACACGTCGACGGCGCCGGTCAGCGACGCCGCCCCGCCGACGCCCTTCACCGTGACCGCGCCCGAGCGGTCGGTGATCGTGGTGTCGCCGAGTTGGCCGAAGAAGTTGCCACCCCAGCACGCCACGACGCCGCCCTGCCGCAGGACGCAGGCGTGGAACTCGCCGACCGACAACTCGACCGCGTCGTCCAGGGTGTCGCCGTTGGCCGACAGCACCGGGGTCGGCGTGGTGGCGTCGTCGTCGGTGCCGTCACCGATCTGCCCGAAGATGTTCGACCCCCAGCACGACACCGAGCCGCCGTTGCCGAGGACGCAGGTGTGGAACCCGCCGGCCTCGACCTCCGCCACCCCCAGCAGCTCGCTGGTGCCGTCGGCCCCGACCACCGCGGTGGGCAGCGACCGATTGCCGCTGCCGGACGCGCCCAACTGGTCGGCGAAATCGGCGCCCCAGCAGTGGAGGCGGCCGTTGGTGAGAGCGGCACACGTGTGGTACGCCCCGGCCGAGAGCTGCTTGATCCCCGACAACTCGCCGGTGCCGGTGGGGGTGAGCACCCCGACCGGAGCGGGGGCGTCGGTCGTCGTCCCGTCGCCCAACTGACCGAAGAAGTTCGACCCCCAACACCGCACCCGGCCGGCCGTGGTGAGGGCGCAGCTGTGGTCGCGCCCGACGACGAGCTGCTTGATGTCGGTGAGCTCGTCGGCGCCCCCGACGCCGGCGACGGCCACCTGCAGGCTGCGGTCGACGGCGCTGCCGTCGCCCAGCTGGCCGTCGCCGTTGGCCCCCCAGCAGGCGACCCGGTTTACGGTGGAGAGTACACAGGTGTGGGCGCCGCCGACGGCCACGTCCTTCACCCCGTCGAGCTCGTAGGGGGCGACGATCGGTGTGGCGCTGGTGGCGATCTCCCACGCCGCCAGCTGACCATCGCCGTTGGCCCCCCAACAGTTCACCCGGCCGGTGTCGAGCACGACGCAGGTGTGCTCCGATCCGGTGGCCACCTCGTCCACGTCGTCGAGTTGCCCGTCGCCCCCCACAGCGACAACGGCAACCGCCCGATCGTGATCCGAGGTGGCCCCGTCCCCCACCTGGCCCGCGCCATTGGCCCCCCAACAGCGGACGGCGCCGCCGCTCGACACCGCGCACGTATGGCGATCTCCGGCCGACAACCCGACGATGGCCGACAGCTCGGTGCCGCTGGCCACCCCCACCGCCACGGGGAACGGGCTCGCCTCGTCGCCGCCGTCGCCCAACTGACCGACGGTGTTCGACCCCCAACACCGCACTCGACCGTTGGTCATCGAGGCGCAGGTGTGGTGCGCACCGGCGGCCACGTGGCGGACGGCGTCGAAGGTGTCGCCGCTCTCGTCGACCACGCCGACCGCCACCGAGGCGCCTACCGTGCCGCCGTCGCCGAGCTGACCGAAGAAGTTCGCCCCCCAACAGGCCACCTCGTCGCCGGCCAGGACGGCGCAGGTGTGGAGAGCGCCGGCCGACAGCTCGTCGACCCCGGCCAGGGCGGTGCCGTCTCGGTCGAGACTCGACACCGGCACCGCGGTGTTGGTCGTGCCGCCGTCACCGAGCTGACCGAAGAAGTTGGCGCCCCAGCAGTCGACGGCACCGGCGGTCAGGGCGCAGGTGTGGAAGCGCCCGGCCACGATCTGGGTCACCCCGACCAGCGGTGCCCCGTCGACCTCGACCACGACCGGCACCGGCGCCAACGTCGTCGTGCCGTCGCCGAGCTGACCGGAGCTGTTGTTGCCCCAGCAAAGGACGCCACCATCGGACGCCAGGCCACAACTATGGCTACTGCCGGCGACGACGGCCTGCATGCCGGTCAGCCGTTCGCCGTCGCTGTTTTGCACGAAAAGGGGGGTTGGCCGATCGACCGTCGTGCCGTCGCCGAGCTGACCGGATCCGTTCTCCCCCCAACACTGGATCTCCCCGGCGGCGGTGAGGGCGCAGGTGTGACGACCCCCGGCCGAGACGGATCCGACCTCGGGCAGAGGACGGGCATCGACGGCCTGCATTGCCATGAACGCCGCAGCGGCGCCGAGCAGGACGGCGGCAAGCAGTACCCGGCGGATCCGATTCAACACAGCATCTGACCCTAGGTTATTTGACCCAATGTCACAACTTTGGACTACTCGATTTCGTCCGAAAAGATCGGAATTCGTCTTGACATTTATGTCAAATCATCAACGAGCGAACGACAGCATTCAGCATCTACCGCACCGATCGACCACCGTGTCTACAGGCGGTGACCGGCGCCGCCACCAACAGCGCTGGTAGCAGGCGTCGGCCGTGAGGAGGGAGCCGGTCGCCTCAGCCGGCGGCGCGCACGCGGGCGGCCCGAACCTCGGCCACGCACTCGTCGTCACCGAGCGCGACCGACGACGACAGGGCCACCTCGGTCTCGCCGTAGAGGGCGCCCAGCAGGCCCTTCACCATGCCCCGGTCGACGGCGCAGATGACCGGGTGCTCGATGGCCACGTCACCGAAGGGGCAGTGGCCGGACACGATCCGCAACTCCTCGCCCTCCCGCTCGGCGTGGGCGGCGAAACCGTGCGCCGACAGGGCGTCGGCCACGACGTGCAGGGACGACCGGAATGAACGCTGCCCCTCGGCCGAGGTGCCCATCGAGTCGGCCATCGACCGGCCGAACTCCAGACCGACCTCTTCGGCCAGCTGCATCGCCTCGGACTCGTCGAGCCGGGACAGGGCCTTGCCGAGCAGGGTCACGAGGATGTCGTGATGGCCGACGTCGAAGTCGAGCTGCAGGTTCGGCTCGACCACCCGATACATCTTGGCCGGGCGACCGGCGCCCGAGGACTGGCGCTGGGTGACCTCCACATAGGCGCCACCGACCAGCTTGTCGAGGTGATGGCGGGCCACGTTGGCGTGGAGGCCGGTGGCCTCGGCGACCTCGCTCGCGGTCAGCCCTTCGGGGTGCTCGTGGACGAGCAGGTAGATGTCGCGGCGGGTCGGATCACCGAACGCCGAGGTGATCGCATTGACCAGACTGGCGAATTCCGTCGGGTTGAGGGCTCGGTTGGCCACGTCGGTAGTCTAGCTGCATCCATTCTCCCTATCTCCATAGGAGAAATTCGTGGCCGTGACCCAAGACGACGTGATCGAGGCTCTCCGCCCGGTCCAGGACCCGGAGCTGCACCGCAGCATCGTGGACCTCGGCATGGTCCGCAGCGTCGATCTGGATCTGCCGTCGGTCAAGGTCGCCGTCGACCTGACCATCGCCGGCTGCCCTCTGCGCAATGAGATCAACCAGTCGGTCACCGCCGCGGTCGAGGCCCTCGACGGGGTCGACGCCGTCGAGGTCGAGTTCGGAGTGATGTCGGACGAGCAGCGCGAGGAGCTGCGGCGGTCGCTGCACGGCGATCCGGGCGCCACGGCCGGGACCCACCAGGCCCACGGCCACGCCGAGGGCCGGGCCGTCCCGTTCGCCCAACCCGACAACCGCACCCGGGTGATCCTGGTCGCCTCGGGCAAGGGTGGGGTCGGCAAGAGTTCGGTCACCACCAACCTGTCGGTCGCCCTGGCCGCCCGGGGTCGGAAGGTGGCCGTCGTCGACGCCGACGTCTGGGGTTTCTCGATCCCCCGCATGCTCGGCGTTGACAAGGATCCGGTGATCATCGACGAGATGATCGTGCCGCCCGCCTCCTACGGCGTCCGCTGCATCTCGATGGGCTTCTTCGTCGAGGAGGAGCAGCCCGTGATCTGGCGCGGCCCCATGCTCCACAAGGCGCTGGAGCAGTTCCTGACCGACGTCTACTGGGACGAGCCCGACTACCTGGTGGTCGATCTCCCCCCGGGCACCGGCGACATCGCCCTGTCCCTGTCGCAGTTCCTGCCCCGATCCGAGCTGGTGGTGGTGACCACACCGCAGCCGGCGGCCCAGAAGGTCGCTCAGCGCTCGGCCTTCATGGCCCACAAGGTCCACATCACGGTGGCGGGCGTGATCGAGAACATGAGCTGGTTCACCGGTGACGACGGCAAGCGCTACGAGCTGTTCGGCTCCGGCGGCGGTCAGGAGCTGGCCGATCAGCTCGGGGTGCCGCTGCTGGCCAACATCCCGCTCGTCCCCGCCCTGCGCGAAGGCGGCGATCTCGGCAACCCCATCGCCGCCGATCCCACCACCGAGGCCGGTGCCGCGTTCGCCGCGCTGGCCGAGCGGGTCGACGTGGAGCTGGCACCGAAGAAGCGGTTCCGGTCCGAGCTGAAGATCGTGTGAGACCCGAGACCGTCCCGGAGCCCGCCCCTGGACCCGGCCGACGGATCGCCACCAGCGGCGTCCGGCCCGGTATGGTCCATACCCCGCCCCCAACCGCTAGGTTTGCACCTCATGGATGTCCGCATCGGGATCGCTCAGTCCGGCCAAGTCATCGAGTTGGAACTCGCCGACGACACCGACCGCGAGGAGCTGAAGAAGCTGCTCGACAAGAGCCTTGGCGACGACGACGCCGTGCTGTGGCTGGCGGACAAGAAGGGCAAGGACGTCGCCATCCCGTCATCGCGGGTGGCCTTCGTCGAGCTCAGCTCCGACGACCCCGATCGCCGTATCGGCTTCGGCGCCTGAGCGTCGGCGCTCTCGCCCTCACACCGCCAACCGGTCCGCCCCGGGGTCCTCTGACGAGGGGCGACGACCGCCCCGAACCCGGCGGGGCCCGCAGTGTGGCGCGCCCCCGTAGCGGGGAGGGATCCTCCTGAGCCGGGCCCGTCTCGTCGTCGTCACCGGCAAGGGCGGCGTCGGTCGCAGTACGACGGCCGCCGCCATCGCTCGGCTCGAGCGGTCCCGGGGGCGTCGCGTCCTGGCCGTCGACGCCTCGCCCTCGGTCGGGCTCGGCCTCGCCCTCGGCAACCCCCTGCCCCCCGGCGAGATGGTGGCGATCGACACCGACCTCTCCGCCCTCCGACTCACCACCGAGGCCGCGCTCGACGAGTACGTCAAGATGACGCTGCGAGCGCCGGTGTCGCCTCGGAGCCTGGGCCCGGTGGCCCGGATCTTCGACTTCGTGGCCACGGCGGCGCCGGCCGTGCGCGAGATCCTCACCATCGGCAAGATCGGCCACGAGGTCCGGCGCGGACCGTGGGACACCGTGGTGGTCGACGGACCGGCCACCGGCCACATCGTCGAGCTGCTCGACGCCCCGGCCGCTCTGGGCGAGCTGGTGGGCATCGGCCCCCTGGCGGCCGAGTCGGCGTGGCTGACCGAGCTGCTGCACGACGACGAGCAGACCGAGGTGGTCGTGGTGACGACGCCCGAGGAGCTCCCGGTCAACGAGACGCTGGAGCTCGTGGCGCGGCTGGGCCAACGCACGTCGGTGACGGTGTCGACCATCGTGGTCAACCGGATGGTGGCCGCCCTGGGGGACGCCGCCCGGGATGAGGAGCGGCGACTGGCCGACACCGATTCCCCCGTGGCCACCCTGGCCCGGGTGGCGGTGGCCCGGGCCGAGCGGGCGATCGAGGAGGCCGGCCGACTGGCCGCCCTCGAGCTGCCGATCATCACCGTGCCCGAGGACGACGATCCGGTGGCGGCGTCGGCCGAGGTGTTGGCCACCCACTGGCGGGCGACATGAGCGCCACGGACACGCCGAGCCCCGGCTCCCCGAACCCCGCCACCGAACCGGCGCCCGGAACCGATCCGGGTCCGGGACCGACCGACGCCCTGGCCCCGACCCTGGCCTCGGCCTCGGTCATCCTCGTCGCCGGCCCCGGCGGAGTCGGCAAGACCACATTGGCCGCCTCCCTGGCCACCGTGGCGGCCCGCCACCACGACCGGCGGGTGCTGCTGGTCACCGTCGACCCGGCCCGCCGCCTGGCCAACGCCCTCGGCGTGAGCCACCTGCAGGCCGAGCCGGTGCTGGTGCCGGTGGGCGACGGCCCGGGTCGACTGTTCGCCCTGATGGTCGACATGTCGGCCGGGTGGGACGACCTGGTCGGCCGCTTCTCGGCCAACGACGAGGAGCGCGACCTCCTGCTGGCCAACCCCCTCTACCGCAGCCTCACCACCCGCTTCGTGCAAAGCCACGACTACATCGCCCTCGACAACCTCTGCACGATGTCGGACGAGGAGCGCTACGACCTCGTCGTGGTCGATACGCCCCCGTCCAACCACGCCATCGACATCCTCGACGCCCCGGACAAGCTGGTCGACTTCTTCGACAGCCGCCTGCTCCGCTGGCTCACCGCCCCGTATCGCAGCCGGCTGGCCGCCACCGGGGCCAAGCCCTTCCTGGCGGTGGCCGAACGCCTGCTCGGGGGTCAGTTCCTGGCCCGCATCGGCGAGTTCTTCTGGCTGTTCTCCAAGCTCCAGCCCGGCATCGTGGCCCGAGCGGCCGAGGTGAACGAGCGTCTCGATCACCCCGACACCCGCTTCGTGCTGGTGACGACGGCCGAGCCCGGCCCTCGACAGCAGACGGCCGACCTGCTCGACGCCCTGGTCGAGCGGGACAAGGCGCCGTCCCTGCTGGTCCACAACCGGGCCTGCCCGGTGGCCGCCGACGTCGACCTCGACCGGGCCCTGGCCACCGTGGAGGACCCGGACCTCCGGGCTGCCATGGCCGCCCTCGATCTGGGGGCCACCGAGATCGAGCAGTGGTGGGCCGACCACGGCCCCGACGACGCTGCGGTGGTCGCCGTGCCGTGGCAGGCTGAGGCGATCATGTCGGTCGACGGCCTCGCCTCTCTGGTTGACGGGACGGTCGGTGCTGCGGCCGCTGAACCCCGTGAGGACCAGCCATGGCCCTGCTGAGCGACATCGTCCGCACCCACACCACCCTGAGCCCGGCCGAGACCGAGCACCTCCGCCGCCTGGTGGGATCTTGGGGCCCGCTGGCCGACCTGTGCTTCGCCGACCTGCTGCTGTTCGCTCCGGTGGAGACGGCTGGGAGCAACCGGCTGGTGGCGCTGGGACAGATCCGGCCCACCACCACCCAGACCATGTACCGCCAGGATCTGATCGGGCGGTTCATCGAGCTCGACGATCGCCCCATGATCAAGTTGGCGCTGTCCGAGGGCGTGGTCGTCGAGCAGGAGGTCGACCTGGTCTCCCCCGCCACCCGGGCCCGGGTGATGGCGGTCCCGGTCCGGTTCGAGGGTCGGATCGTGGCCGTGATGACGCGCGAAACCCCCCATCTCACCCACCGGTCCTTCGGCGACCTGGAGCTGGCCTACCTCAACGTGTTCGAACGGATGGCCCAGATGATCGCCGAGGGGGCCTTTCCCTTTCCCTTCGAGGATCCCGTCACCGAGGTCACCCCCCGGGTGGGCGATGGGGCTCTGATCCTCGACCGCCGCACCGCCGTGGTCTACTCCTCCCCCAACGCCGTGTCGGCCTTCCACCGCCTCGGTTTCCACGGCACCATCGCCGGCCGCAAGCTGGAGGACCTCGGCTTCCGCAACGAGACGGCCCGCACCCTGACCACGCTCAAGGTGCCGGTGGTTGAGGAGATCGAGCGGGGCGACAGCGTCACCATCCTGGCCCGGGTCGTGCCACTGCTGACCAAGGGCGAGATGGACGGCGCCCTGGTCCTGATGCGCGACGTGTCGGAGCTGCGGAGCCGGGAGCGGCTGATGCTCTCGATGAACGCCACCATCCGCGAGATCCACCACCGGGTGAAGAACAACCTGCAGACGGTGTCGTCCCTGCTGCGTCTTCAGGGCCGCCGCGTCACCGAGCCGGAGGCCAAGGAGGCGATCGCCGAGGCCGAGCGTCGAGTGATCTCCATCGCCGCCGTACACGATCTCCTGGCCCGGGAGGGGGGCGACGAGGTGCTGTTCAGCGACGTGGTCCGGCCCATCATCTCGATGGCCCGGGACTCGGCCCAGGGCGTTCCCCTGCAGCTGAAACTGGTGGGCGAGGGCCCGATGATGCGGACCGCCACCGCAAGCTCACTGGCCGTCGTGCTCAACGAGCTGGTGCAGAACTCGGTCGAGCACGGGTTCCCGCCCGGCTCGGAGGGCGGGATGATCATGGTCGAGTTGCTCTACAACTCGGAGGAGATGACGGTCCGCGTCCACGACGACGGGGTCGGCGTACCTGAGGACTTCGACATCGAGGCGGAGCCGGGGCTCGGGTTGACCATCATCAACACCCTCGTCCGCCATGAACTCGACGGCCGCCTCACCATTCGCCCCTCGACCGCGGGCGACAGCGGCACCGTGGCCGAGCTGACCGTCAAGCTCGGAACGCCGGCGACCTAGTCACCGCTACGTATCGTGGCCCGACGCCGGCTCCCGGTCGGTCGCCCACGACCGTGCCGGTGACCGCTGCTCCCCATACGGCGCCGCGCTCATCGAGGGCGGGGCCGGTGAACGATCGGTTGTCGGGTGGGTGTCAGCGACGTCGGCTGAGGTAGGTCCGACGCAGGTGGCGACGGTCCTCCTCCGACGTTGCGCCCCAGACCCCTGAGTCCTGGTTGGTCCGCAGGGCGAACTCCAGGCAGTCGACCCGACCTGGACATCCCGTGCAGACCACCTTGGCCGCCTCGATCTGATCGATGGCCTGGCCGGTGGTGCCGATCGGGAAGAACAGCTCCGGACTGGTATCTCGGCACGAGGCGAGCTTGCGCCATGAGAGATCCGGATCGGGATCCGGCGGCTCACTGGCGACTCGTTGAGCGATCAGCTCGAACTCGGCGAAGTCGATGGTCGTTGGATTCGATGAGGGTGCTAGTGCCACGCTTCCTCCCTGAGTGGCGGTGATGGTCAAGGGGCTGATTTGCAGGTTTCGTGTCCTTCGTTGCACAACGGAAACTACGTATCAGGCGCGTTGAAGCAGGGCCGGCGAATCCCCTGGGGGAAGCCGCTTGTCGACCCATCTGTCAGCTCGATCCTGGATCGTCAGCTTAGACGATTGTTTAGAAGCTCGTAAAGAGTTGAGTTGACGAAAGTCACAGGAACCTAGCCCGGCGAGGCCGTGGTGCCGTGCATTCCCCGAGCCCAGGGGCCACACTGCTGTCCGCTGGGCGACCCCGAGGAGTGACAGTCATGGTTCGAATCATCGGACACCGTGGTGCATCCGCCACCCACCCGGAGAACACCCTCGAGGCGTTCCGCGCCGCCGCTGAGCAGGGCGCACACGGCATCGAGCTCGACGTCCGACGCACCGCCGACGACGTGCTGGTCGTGTTCCACGACGCCCACCTGCCCGACGGTCGGGTTCTGCGGACGGTGGCCTCGGACGATCTACCGGAGTCGGTGCCGTCGCTGGCCGCCGCCCTGGCCGAATGTACGGATCTCTGGATGAACGTGGAGATCAAGAACCTCCCGGGCGACCCCGACTACGACGCCGAGCACGGCCTGTCGACGGCGGTGGCCGCCCTCCTCGACGGGTTCGACGCCGCCGGCCGGGTCCTGGTCTCGTCGTTCGACATCGGCAGCGTCGACCGGATCCGGGCCATCGACCCCGCCATCCCGGTCGGGTGGCTGGTGTGGGCCCAGGCCGATCCGGCCTCGCTGATCGAGCGGGCCGTCGCCCACGGCATGGCCGCCATCCACCCCCACGATCTCCTGGTCGACGCCTCGTTCATGGCCAAGGCCCAGGACGCCGGGCTGGCGGTCAACGTGTGGACCGTCGACGACCCGGCCCGCATGCGGCAGCTGGTCGATCTCGGCGTCGACGGCATCATCACCAACACCCCCGGCGTCGCCGTCGAGCACCTGGGCGAACACCCGGGCTGAGGGCGGGGCGCCCCGCCCCGAGCAGCACGGTTGCGCCCGCCGCCCCACCACGCTCCGCTCACCGCCGTACCCGGCTCGCATCGGTTCGGCCCGGGGGCTCAGGCCGCGGGGGCGGCGGGTTCGCCGACCGGCACCACCAGTCGGATGGCCTCGGGGCGATGTTCGAGGCGGAGTTCGGTGACCGGATCGAGGGCTTCGCCGTCGAGTTGATAGTGGAAGGCCTCGCCCCCGGTGACGGTGGCCTCGGTGACGTCGGCCCAGTGATGGGCGCCTCGCCGATCGGCCAGCCCCGTCGCCCGGCGGGTGGCGGCAATCAGGATCGGCACCATGCGGGGCGACAGCGAGGTGAGCACCGCCATCGAAAGCGGCGACGACAGCGAGGCCTCGGGCGCCAGATGCAGCGGGGTGGCGCCGAGATAGGTGTAGGGCGTGGTGTTCAGAGCGATGGTCAGCAGGGCCTTGTCGATGCGGCGGCCGTCGGCGGTCCGCACCGAGAACGACGGCCGTCGACCGCTGAGTGGCCGGAGCCAGGTCGCCACCGTCATGGCCATGAAATAGGGGTGACCCATGTAGCGCTTGAGGTGCCCTCGCTGCTCGACCCGGTCGACCACCTCGGCGTCGAAGCCCACCCCGACGTGGAACAGGAAGGCCCGCCCGTTGGCCAACCCCACGCTGGCCGGACGCTCGGACCGGGCGGCCAGAGCCTCCAGCAGCACCGCCGTCGCCTCGACCGCGTCGTTGGGATAGCCGACGGCCCGGGCGAAGACGTTGGTCGAACCGCCGGGCAGCGGGGCAACCATGCAGTCGTCGTCGAGCACGCCGTTGACCACCTCGTTGATCGTCCCGTCGCCTCCGAGGGCCACCACCACGTCGGCCCCACCCCGGGCCGCGCCGTGGGCCAAGCGGATGGCCTGACCCTTGCGGGTGGTCTCCTCGACCGTGAGGTCGTGGTCGGCAGAGATCGCCTTTTTGATCACGACCAGCGCCCGACGTGTGACCGACGACGCAACCGGGTTGACGATCAGTGTGACGTGCACCCGCCCAAGTGTGCCTTCAACAGTCCGCTGGTCTACCCTCCGCTCCCATGAAAGTCGTCGTCTGTGTGAAACAAATTCCCGATCCCGCTGACCCGGGCGCTCTCGACCCCGAAACCAAGACGCTGAAGCGGGACGTCAAACTCATCCTGGACGAATCCGACTCCTACGGCGTCGAGATGGCCCTGCAGCTCGTCGATGCTGCAGGCGAGGGTGAAGTCCGACTGGTGTCGATGGCACCGAACAACGAGCGGTCCGGCCTGGCCACCGCCCTGGCCATGGGCGCCGAATCGGCGACCCTTATCTCCGACGAGGCTCTGGTGGGTTCCGACGCCCTCACCACGGCCAAGTTGCTCGGTGCGGCCATCGCCGCGCAGGAACCCGATCTGGTGATCGCAGGCTCCGAGAGCTCCGACGGCTACACCGGCACCGTGCCGGCGCAGATCGCCGGCGTGCTCGACATGCCTGCCATCACCGCCGCCAAGTCGATCGAGATCGACGGTGGCGAGGTCAAGGTCCAGCGTCAGACCGACGCCGGCTACGACGACGTCACCTGCCCGCTGCCCTGTGTGGTCAGCGTGACCGCCGGTGTGGTCGAGCCCCGGTACCCCTCGTTCAAGGGGATCATGGCGGCCAAGAACAAGCCGGTCGACGAGAAGACGGCCGCCGATCTCGGCTTCGATGCCGGCGCGGTTGGCTGGTCGGGCGCTCAGCAGGAGATCATCGATATAGCCGAGGCTCCCCAGCGAGAGGCCGGCGAGGTCATCGAGGACGATGGCGAAGCATTCCAGAAGGTTGTCGAGTACCTCGAGAACCTCAAGGTCATCTAGGAGGCCCGCACATGACCATGGACAAGATTTGGGTTATCGCCGAGGCGACCGACGGTGAGGTCTTGAGCACCACGCTGGAACTGTTGACCAAGGCCCGTGATCTGGCCGACACCGTCGAGTGTGTCTACGCCGGTGACGATGCCGACGATCTGGCCGAGACCCTCGGCGAGTACGGTTGCGAGACCGTGCACCAGACCGGCGACCTCGACGGTCAGCTGGTCGGCGTGCCGGTGGCCAGCGCCATCGCCGAAGCGATCGACGCCGGCGACGGCCCCGACGCCGTGCTCGCAGCCACCTCCTACGACGGGCGCGACATCGCCGCCACGTTGTCGGTGAAGCTCGACCGCACCGTCATCACCAACGTCGTCGACATGTCCGTCGACGACGGTGCCCTGGTGGGCACCGAAGCGGTGTTCGGCGGTGCCACCGACGTCAAGACCCGGTTCACCGGCGACGGCACGCAGATTCTGCTGGTGCGGCCGAAGTCGTTCACCGCCGAGCCCTCGGGCGGCGACGCCGCCGATGTCGAGGACCTCGACGTCGGCGACATGGGCAACGCCGCCGGCGCCGTGATCACCGAGCGCCATGTCGAGGAATCGGACGGCCCCAAGCTCGACGAGGCGGCGGTGGTCATCGCCGGCGGTCGCGGCCTTGGCGAGTCCGAGAAGTTCGAGCTGGTGGAGAACCTGGCCAAGAGCCTGGGCGGTGCCGCCGGGGCCTCGCGGGCCATCGTCGACGCCGGCTGGGTGCCCTACTCCCTGCAGGTCGGCCAGACCGGCAAGGTGGTGAAGCCCGACGTCTACGTCGCCGCCGGCATCTCCGGCGCCACCCAGCACCTGGTCGGCATGAAGGGTTCCAAGCACATCATCGCCATCAACAAGGATCCGGAGGCCCCGATCTTCGCCGTGGCCGACCTCGGGATCGTCGGCGATGTACACAAGGTGATGCCGCAGCTCCTCGAAGCCCTCGAGGGTCGCTGAACGAGCCGGGTCTGACCCGGCGGGCCCGGCGAGAGCCGGCCCGCATCGAACAACGCAGATCGGAGCCGGTGACCGGGCCCACAGGGTCCGGGTCCACCGGCTCCGGCGCGTTGCAGGCGGCGTCGAATCGGCGCCCGCGCCGTCCTCGGCCGCCCGGCGGCCCCGCCGGGTCGGGCGCCGAGTTCGGCGAGATCGGGCGGGGGCTACGGGGTGACCGGGGTGAAGTCGACGCGGGCGTCGACGTTGACCTTGGTCGGATTGGCCGACGACGGCGGGTTCTGCCCGTTGCCCTGAGTGCTGACCCAGGCGGTGTCGAACTGCTCGCTGTTCAGGTGGACCCAGTTGTCGGTGGCGTCGCCGGTGAGCGGCGTCGGCCGCTCGGTGAACCCGGCGGCCGGGAGCGCGGTGCGGATCTGGTCGGCAACGCCCTCGGGGCTGACCGAGTCGTAGAACGTGGCCAGCGACAGGTGCAGTGTGTTGCGGCCGACGAAACTCGTGTGGATGCCGGCGCTGGTGAGGACGGGGGTGGCCGGCAGCGGGATGCCCGTGGTCCAGCCGGTGAAGCGTTGGGCCGTCGGGTCGTCGACGGCGAGCACCTCGACGTACCGCATGCGGACGGTGGTGCGGGTGACGCCGTTGAGCGGGGTGGCGGTCGAGAAGCCGAGCAGGACGTCGTCGCGGCCGTAGGCGGTGTCGGGGATGGCGAAGGCCAGCTCCCGCAGGGCGGCACCGCCCGACTCGCCGAACCGGTCGGACGACTCGACCCAGCCGCGGGCCCCGAAGTCGGCCCGGAACACCTCGATCAGTTCGTCGACGGTGCCGTCGACCGAGAAGGCGACCTCGGCCGTGCTGGTCGGCCCGGAGCCGTCGTTGAGGGCGCTCACGTCGGCCCGCAGTTCGGCGACCGAAGGCCGCACCATCGCCGGGAGGTCGGGGAAGGGGGCGAACCGGCGCACCTCCTGGGCCACATCGCTCGTCCGGCCGTGGGTCTCCTCGACCGCCTGGCGGATCTCGGCCACCGAGGCCATCGCCGTCAGCGGTGGGCCGCCGGGTGTCTCGGTCGACCACTCCTCGGCCGGTGCCGGCGCAGTGTCGACCGAGCCGGGGGCGGCCTGTTCACTGCCGAGCGTGCCCGCCGTCGACGAGCCCTCGCTGGAGTCGACGCAGGCCGCCGGGATCAGGGCCAGCAGGAGCAGCAGAAGCCGGGCGCGTCTACGATTGATCCCGCGCCGAATCAACCGGCCGGGCCCTACCGAATTGTCGTTCCCGCCCCACGCCTGCCTCGTCATACGTCCGGGAATCGCTCCTACCCACCTCGTCCGCCCGGGCCCCGCGTCAACCGTATAGCCACCCGGGCGGGACGGTGCTGCGTGTCGTCGGTTCGTCACGTCGGAATCTCACTCCAGGAGCCGGTCGCTGCCATGATGTGGGCCATGATCGACGCCTCCACTGAGCAGACCCTCACCAATGAGACGGTCGAACTACTCCAAGCTCTGATCCGCAACCAGTGCGTCAACGACGGCACGCCCGACTCCGGGCACGAGGATCGCTCCGCCCGACTGCTGCGGGACGAGCTCGAGGGCACCGGGGTCGACATGGAGACCTTCGAAGTCCACCCGGGCCGGACGTCGCTGATCGCCCGTCTCGAGGGCACCGATCCCCAGGCCCCCAAGCTCTGCCTGATGGGCCACACCGACGTCGTGCCGGTATCGCCCGAGGGTTGGATCCACGACCCCTTCGGCGGGGAGCTCATCGACGGTGAGGTCTGGGGCCGGGGCGCGGTCGACATGCTCAACCTCCTGTCATCGATGACGGTGGCCTTCCGCCACCTGGCCCGCAACGACACCCGCTACCCCGGCGACATCATCTACTTCGCCGTTGCCGACGAGGAGGCCGGGGGCAAGCTCGGCGCCGGCCCCCTGGTCGACGCCGAGTGGGACCATCTCGGCTGCGACTTCGTGCTCACCGAGTTCGGCGGGATCCCGCTCACCACGGCCGCCGGCACCAGCATCCTGGTCACCACGGCGGAGAAGGGCCTCGGTTGGCGGCGACTGAAGGTGAAGGGCACGCCGGGCCACGGCTCGATGCCCTACGGCAGCGACAACGCCCTGGTGAAGGCGGCCGAGGTCGTCCGGCGGCTCCACCAGTACTCGCCAAAGCCCCAGCTCGACGAGATGTGGGCGGCCCGGATCCTCGCCCTCGGGCTCGACCGGGAGCTGACGGCCAAGCTCCTCGATCCGTCCCGCATCAAGGAGGCGTTCGACGAACTGCCGCCCGCCATCGCCGGCAACCTGCACTCCTGCAGCCACACCTCGTTCAGCCCCAACGTGATCAACGGTGGGCTGAAGACCAACATCATCCCCGACGAGATCACCATCGAGGTCGACATCCGCACCCTGCCGGGCGAGACGTCGGTCGACGTCGAAGCCCACCTTCGGGCGGCGCTGGGCGAGCTGTTCGACCAGGTCGAGGTCGAGGTGCTCCAGGAGGACGTCTCGACGATCTCCCCCACCGACAACCGGCTCTGGCACGCCCTCTCCGAGGCGATGACCAAGCCCTACCCGGGGGCGGCCCTGATCCCCAGCCTGGTCACCGGAGGCACCGACGCCCGCTTCTTCCGCAAGAAGGGCGCCGTGGCCTACGGTGCCGGGCTGTTGAGCCCCGAGCTCAACCCGATGGAGTTCTTCAGCCGGTTCCACGGCCACAACGAGCGGATCGACGTCGAATCGCTGCGTCTGACCCTCAATCTGTGGCTCGACGTCATCGACCGCCTGTGGGAGTGAGGCCCGCGCCGATGAACGGGCGATGAACCGGCGCGGCGCGCACGAGGTTGACGGGTGGGCAAGCTAGGCTCTGACGTCTTGACTGCCATCGACCCACGCACCTCGGAGCGGGCCGAGACGGACGACGACCTCTGGGCGTCGGGGTCGGTGGAGTATGACGGGGCCGACTCCACCGACGACTACGACGACCTGATCGACGACGAGTTCTGGCCCGCCGAGCGCCGCTGGCGCACCCCCCGTCCGTCCCAACGCGGCTTGCTGATCGCCGGCTGCGTGGTCACGGCCGCCATGGCCCTCGTACTGGTGCTGCGGCCCTCGCCCGCAGGCCGTATCGAGGATGGCACCGAGGCCATCGAGCCCGAGCCCCAGGCCTTCGAGGCCCCCTCCACCACCGCCGGCACCGTCGGCGCCGTCGGGGTCGATGCCGATGTCGGCCCGATCGAGCAGGGCATCTCGTCCCGCGTCGCCCCCTCGACAACCACCCAGCTGAGCCAGCTGTCCGGGGTGTCGGACGCCTTCCCCCCGATCCAGGTCCAGGCTCAGGGCACCGTGCGGGACGTGGCCAGTGCCGCCGAATGGTCGACCGCCATCGCCGCCGCCCAACCCGGCGACGTGATCCGGCTGGTGGCGAACATCAACCAGCCGCTCCAGTACCGAAGCGTCAACTACCAACCGGAGCGGGCCTCGGGTGGCGACGGCACCGCCGAGGCCCCGATCATCATCACCGCCGCCGACGGGGTGTGGATCGACCCCAACAACACCAGCAGCAACAAGGGCGGGCTCGACGTGCTCTACGCCCGCCACGTGCACGTGATCGGGGTCAACGTGCGCAACAGCCAGTTCGGCATCCGGGTCCTGGCCTCCGAGGGCAGCGAAGGAGCCCCGCTGGTCGTGGCCAACAACACCGTCACCGGTTCCGGTCACTCCGGCATCCACATCGGTGCCGACTTCACCAACCGCACCCCCAGCCGCCATGTGCTCGTCCAGGACAACACGATCTCCGAGCTCGGGCGGACGGCCCCGGAGTTCGGCGAGGGGATCTACCTCGGTCACGGCGGCACCGAGTGGATCGACAACACCTCCAACGTGCAGGTCGTCGGCAACAACATCTCCTTCACCGGAGCCGAGGGCGTCGACATCAAGCCCGGCGTCCGCAACATCCTGGTCGAGGGCAACCACATCCACGACCTCTCCCCGATCAGTGGGGGCGCCATCAGCGCCACCTACGTGTCGGTGACCAACAACCCCAACCCCGAGATCGACGCCAACATCGTCATCAAGGACAACCGCATCTGGAACCTCAACCTCGACGGCCGGGCCGGCTCCAACGACTGGGCCATCTGGGTCGGTCACGGCGGGGTCCGGGTGGAGGGGAACGTGATCTGGGGGCTGCGCAACATCGAGTCCCGGGCCCGGGCGGTGCGGGTTCGGGCGCCGTACGCCTTCGGGCCTCACGCCGTGGAGATCGTCGACAACACGTTCTGGACCGCCACCGGCTGGCTGGCCGAGGGCTCTCCCGACCCGTCGGGCCTGATCCAGGCCAGCGGCAACAAGGGCCCCTCGGGCGCCGCAGGCGTCGAGAACCCGATCGGCCAACCGAGCGGCGCTCCCGCCGTGGGCGCCTCCGGCACCGCCGACACCGGCGACGGCCCGGGTTCCGCGTTCGACTAGGCGCCACGGCCCCCGCCGGTCGATCGACCCCACCCGGCATCGCAGACGAACATCGGTGGTCCTGCCGCCGTGACCGCCCTCGTGGTCATCGTGGCCGTGCTCATCGCAGTGGCGGTGACATAGGATCCCGCCCATGCGGGCTGCGATCCTGAGAGAAGGCCGAATGGTGGTGGAGGACCTGCCGGACCTCCGGCCCGGTCCGGGACAGGTGCTGGTCGAGCCGGTCGCCTGTGGCATCTGCGGTTCCGACCTCCACACCGTCGATCACATCCACGACCTCGTGGCCTCGGCCAAGGCGGCGGGCGGCGGGTTCTCCCAGCAGCTCGACCCCGACCTCGACCTGGTGATGGGCCACGAGATCTCGTGCCGGGTGCTCGACGTCGGTGAAGGGGTGGAGGGCCTCGACACCGACGGCGCCTACGCCGCCATGCCCTACCTCGACACGCCGACCGGTCCCGTCGTCCCGGGCTACAGCAACCGCTACCCGGGCGGCTACGGCGATCAGCTGCTGGTCAGCCCCTTCGCTCTGATCCCGGTGCCCAACGGCCTCGACCCCGTCATCGCCGCCCTCACCGAGCCGATGGCGGTCGGCCTCCACGCCGTGAACGAATCGGGGGCCACCCGGGAGCGCATAGCCGTGGTGGTCGGCGCGGGGCCGGTGGGCCTGGCCATCATCGCCTCGTTGGCCGCCGCCGGCGTCGAGACGATCATCGCCTCCGACTTCTCCCCCACCCGTCGGGCCACGGCCGAGGCCATGGGCGCCCACGTGGTGGTCGACCCGGCCGACACCGACCCCTTCGACGCCTGGCGGACCGCCGGCGACGGGGTGACGCCGCCCGTGATCTTCGAGGCCGTCGGCGTGCCGGGCATGATCGACCGGCTGATGGCGGCCGCACCACCCCGGAGCGAGATCGTGGTGGCCGGGGTGTGCATCCCGCCCGACACGTTCCATCCGACGTTCGGCATCTACAAGCACCTGCGGCTGACCTTCGTGCTGGGCTGGACGCCCGAGGAGTTCAGCGACTCGCTCCACGCCCTGGCCGACGGCCGGATCGACGGCGGACGGTTGATCACGGGGCATGTCGGCATCGACGGCGTGCCCCAGGCCTTCACCGATCTGGGCGATCCCGAGCGACACGTCAAGATCATGGTCCGCCCCGATCTGTAGGCCCCGCCCGCGGATCCCGTGCCCCTGATGGCCGACTGGGGCCCGTAGCCTGAGGCGATGGCCACCGTCACCACAACCGGATTCGGGTCGGTCGCCATCGAATCGCTGGCCCGGGTGCTGGCCGATCGACGGGGCGACGATGTGCTGGGCCAGGCCGTGGTGGTGTGCAGCGGCCCGCTGACCACGGTGGCCGTGCGCCGGGCCCTGGGCCGCCGCCCCGGGGGCGTGGCCGGGGTGTGGTTCACCACCGCCGAGGGCCTGGCCGAACACCTGGCCCGCAAGGCGATGGCCGACGCCGGCCGCAGCCCCGCCTCCGACCTGGAGATCCAGGCCGCGATCCGGGCCGAACTGGCGGCCGCACCGGGGCTCTTCGGTCGGGTGGCCGACCATCGGACCACCGAGGAGCGCCTGCTGCGCCTCCACCATCAGGTGGCCGGGCTCGACGACGAGGACCTGGCCCGTATCGAGGCCGAGGACGACGGCATCGCCTCCGACGCCTTCCGCATCCTGCGGGGGGCCGGACGACGCCTCGACCGCTCCTGGGATCAGGGTCAGATCCTGGCCGTGGCCCGCAACGAACTCGAGGACCTGCCGGTCGGCGCACTCGGCCCCATCGTGGTCTTCCTCCCCGAGCCCGTCCGGCCGCTCGAGGGGCTGATGCTGTCGGCGCTCGTCCCCCGGGCCGACTGTGAGATCGTGGTCGGCCTCACCGGGGAGCCCGTGGTCGATCGGCGCCATCAGCAGCGTCTGGCCGGGTGGAGCGTGCAGCTGCCACCGTCGGCGGTCGACATCGCCGCCGTCGAGACGGCCAAGGTCATCGAGGTGGCCGACCCCGGCGACGAGGTGAGAGCGGCGTTGGGCGACGTCGCCGCCCACGCCGCCGCCGGGGTGCCGCTGTCGTCGATGGCCGTGCTGTACTCACACGCCGACCCCTACGCCAGCCTGCTGGCCGACCGGCTGGAGGCGGCCCGGATCCCGTGGTCGGGGCCCGGTCACCGACCGGTGAGCCAGTCGCTGACGGGCCGGTTCCTGTTGCGCCTCATCGGCCTGGCCCAGGACGGCCTGGAACGGGCCGCCGTGCTCGGCCTCGTCGCCGCCGCCCCCATCGTCGACCCCGAGGGCAACCCGGTGCCCACCTTCGACTGGGACCTGCTGTCCCGCCAGGCCGGGGTGATCGACGACGACCACTGGGAGCCACGCCTCACCGCCCTCGCTCGGCAGTACGAACGCAACGGTGTGCCCCAGATCGGGCCCGACGGCGTGATCCCCCACCCCGATGCGGCGCGGACCCGAGCCCTGCTCGAGTTCGTCACCGACCTGCACCTCCGGCTCGACGAGGGTCGGGCCACCACCGGGTGGCACCGGTGGACCGAGTGGGCCCAGGGCCTGCTCGAGACCTATCTCGGGCCCGAAGACGACTGGCCCCACGAGGAGCGGACGGCCCACGAGCGGATCCTGGGTCTGCTGGAACGGCTACCCGCTCTCGATCGCTTCGGCGGGCCCGTCGACTTCGACACCTGTGCCGCCATCGTCGCCACCCGGCTGGAGCAGCTGCGGATTCCCGGCCCGCCCCTCGGCGCCGGACTGCTCGTGGCGCCGATCAACGCCGCCGTCGGGATGGAGTTCGAACGGGTGGTGGTCATCGGCCTGGCCGAGGGCTCCTACCCCCGGGTCGTCCGCACCGACGCCCTGCTCCCCGATCGGCTCCGGGCCGCTTCCGGCGGCCGGCTGGCGGGTACCGACGCCATCACCGACCTCGACATGCGGGCGGTGGCCGCCGCCTTCGCCTCCTCCCGACAACCGGCCCTGGCCGTGACCGCCCGGGGCGACCTCCGCAGCCTCCGTTCCCGGGCCTGGCCCCGCGAGCTGAACACCCTGGTCGCCGAGCGGACCACGATCGACTCCCACCATCGTCTTCTGGCCGATCACGGCCGCCCGCTCTCGATCGACGAGCTCGGCCTGCGGGCCCTGGTCAACCACACCGACGGCGGCGACCCGGTCCACACCCATGCCCTGGCCACCGCCGATCCGGTGCTGGCCGACAACCTGCAGCGGGTTCTGGCCCGGCGACGGGGCGAGATGAACCCCCACGTCGGCCTGGTGGGCACCGATCAGCTCGATCTGGGCGAACGGCTGCTGTCGGCAACCGCCCTGGAGGACTACGCCAGCTGCCCCCGCCGCTACCTGCTGGGCCGGGTGCTGCGTCTGGCCGAGGACGACCGACCGGAGCGCATCGACGAGATCACGCCGCTGGAGCGGGGCAACCTGGTGCACGCCGTGCTGGAGCGGTTCATCGCCTCCGCCCTGGAGGATGACGCCGTCCCGCCGCCGGGTGAGCCGTGGCCTCCGGCGGCCCGGGAGCGGCTGCTGGGCATCCTCGACGACCTGGTGGCCGACGCCCAGCGGCGGGGCATCACGGGAGGCCGGGTGGCCACCCTCATCCTCCGCCGCCGCCTCGGCATCGAGATGGACATCTTCCTCGCCACCGACGACGCCCTGCGGGCCGACCGCCAGTCGACGCCGGTTGAGGCCGAGCTCGGCTTCGGTATGGACGACGAGCCGACCGAGGTGGTGCTGCCCGACGGTCGCAGCATCCGCCTCCGGGGTTACGTCGATCGGGTGGACGCCACGGCGGACGGCGGGGTGCTCGTCATCGACTACAAGGGCGGCTCGCCCCGATCGTTCGACGGTTTGGCGGCCAACCCCCTCGACAACGGCCGCCGCCTGCAGCTCCCGCTGTACGCCCGGGTGGTGGCGGAGCGTCTGGGCCGGGACGGGCCCCGCACCGCCCTGTACTGGCTCACCCGCAACGGCGATCTCCGGCCCGTCGAGCTGGAGGACCAGCTGGAGGACGACCTCAACGCCACGGTGGCCGCCGCGCTTGACGGCATCTCGGGCGGCCTGTTCCCCGCCGTGCCCGGCGAGACGGTGGGCTGGCCCCGGCTCACCTACGCCAACTGCCGCTACTGCGACTTCGATCGGGTGTGCCCCACCGATCGGCAGCGCGAGTGGGATCGGGTCCGTTCCGACACCGCCCTCGATCCGGTCGCTCCCCTGCTCCGGGAGTTCGAGAGCTGATGGTGACCCTGCCCCCGCCCCTGGTCGACGTCGACGCCCGCAACACCGTCACCACCGATCTCGGGGCCAACCTGTTCGTCGAAGCCGGCGCCGGCAGCGGTAAGACCACCTCCCTGGTCCGCCGCATCGTGCGCATGGTCCGCGGTGGCGTGCCCATCACCCGTATCGCCGCCATCACCTTCACCGAGGCGGCGGCCACCGAGCTGCGCCAGCGGGTGCGGGACGAGCTGGAGCGGGCCGGGGTCGAGCAGAACGATCAGCAGCTCCTCAACGCCGCCGGCCTGGTCGAGTCGGCCGCCTTCACCACCCTGCACGGGTTCGCCCTGCGGTTGCTGGCCGACCATCCTGTCGAGGCCGGGTTGCCGCCAGGTTTCGCCGTGGCCGATGAGATCGCCTCCATGCTCCACTTCGACGAACAGTGGCGACTGTTCCAGGGACAGATCGGCGACGATCTCGACCTCCTCGACCTGCAAGAACGGGCCTCGGTGCTGGGCGTCGAGCTGCGGCGCTTCGTCGACATCGCCCGCCGCTTCGACGACAACTGGGACCTGCTGGAGGCCATCGACCGGGACCCGGCCGAGCTGTCGCCCCTCGACCTCGACGGTGTCCTCGATCGGCTGGTCGCCCTGGCCGAGGTGGCCGAGGCCTGTATCGACCCCGAGGACAAGATGGCGGCGGCCCTGACCGCATTGGCCGAGGCGGCCGACGCCCGCCGTGACGACCTCCCGCTCGACCAGCTGGAGTGGCTGACGACGCTGAAGTGGCCCGGCGCCCGCACCGGCCAGAAGCCGAAGTGGCTGCGGGTCGACATCGACACCGTCCGCCGGCAGGTCAAGGACGAGAAGGAGCTCGTGCAGGACCGGATCGACCGGTACCGGATCGAGGTGATCGACCAGTTCGTGGCCCGGGTCGCCGATTTCGTCACCGCCCAGGTCGCCGTCCGCCAGGAGCGGGGCGAGCTCGCCTTCCACGACCTGTTGGTCCTGGCTCGGCGGCTGCTACGGGGCGAGGAGACGGTGCGTCGGGAGCTCCACCAGCGCTACACCCGCCTCCTGCTCGACGAGTTCCAGGACACCGACCCGATCCAGATCGAGCTGGCCGTGCTGCTGGCCTCGACCCAGCCGGTCGGTGAGCGATCGTGGGAGGAGCTGGCGGCCGAGCTGGAGCCGGGTCGTCTGGTGGTGGTCGGCGACCCCAAGCAGTCGATCTATCGGTTCCGACGGGCCGACATCGGCGTGTACGCCGCCGCCGAGGTGGCCCTGGTCGACGCCCCGACCAGGCTGGTGTCGAACTTCCGCTCCGTGCCCGGGATCGTCGATTTCGTCAACCAGGCCTTCGGGCATCTGATCGGCGACGGGCAGTTCGGAGCCCAACCGTCCTACACGCCGTTGACCGCGGTGCGCGACGCCGACCCCGAGGCCCCGACGGCGACCCCGGTGCTGGTGATCGGTGGCGCCCACGACAAGACGGTGCCGGTCGGCGAGATCCGGGAGAAGGAGGCGGCCGACGTGGCGGCCGTCATCTGCCGGGCGGTGGCCGAGGGCTGGCGGACCGAGCGGGACGGCCACTGGCTGCCGTTGCGGCTGCGGGACATCGCCGTGCTGATCCCGTCCCGGCTGTCGCTCCCCGCCCTGGAGGCGGCGTTCGGGGCGGCCAACCTCCCGTTCCGGCCCGAGACCACGTCCCTGGTGTACGCCACCCAGGAGGTGCGCGACGTGCTGGCCGGGGTCCGCTCGGTGGTCAACCCCATCAGCTCGATCGATGTCGTGGCCGCCCTCCGCTCCTCGCTGTTCGCCGTCGGCGACGACGACCTCCTCGGCTGGCACCGGCTCGGCGGCTCGTGGGACTACCGGGAGCCGGCACCGGAGGGGGCGGCCGAGCATCCGGTGGCCCGGGCCTTCGCCGTCCTGTGCCGGTGGCACGAGCGGCGCTGGTGGTCGACCCCGGCGGCCCTGATCGACACGATGGTCACCGAGCGGCGGCTCCGCGAGAGCGCCCTGGCCGAGCCTCGACCCCGGGACCGGTGGCGGCGGTACCGGTTCCTGGCCGAGCAGGCTCGGCAGTTCACCGCCACCCAGGGCGGCGACCTGAGCGATTTCGTGGCCTGGGTCGACATCCAGTCCAGCGATCTGGCCCGGGTGACCGAGCCCATCCCGGCCGAGCCCGACGACGACGCCGTCCGGGTGTTGACCATCCACGGTTCCAAGGGCTTGGAGTTCCCCATGGTGGTGTTGGCCGGTAGCCCGACCCGGGATCAGAACCGGGCCGCCGGCCCCCAGGTGCTGTTCCCACCGGCCGGCGCCCCCGAGGTGAAGGTGGCGGCCGGTAAGGCGACGGCGGGGTTCGACGTGCACGCCTCGGTGGAGGAGATCCTCGACGGGTTCGAGCGGGTGCGTCTCCACTACGTAGCCACCACCCGGGCCAAGGACATCCTGGTGGTCAGCGCCCACCACAAGGAGGGCCTGTCCAGCACCGGCCGCCGTACGGCGGAGGCGTTGGAGCACTGCGACGGGTCGTGGACGGCCTTCGAGGCCCGAGGTGACGAGCGCTATCACATCGAGCCGCCGACCCAGCTCCGTCTGGCCGAGTCGGCCTTCGGCGCCGTGACCGAGACGTGGCGCACCGAACACGATCGGCTGATCACGGCCACGGCCGAGGCCCGGCCTTTCTCGGCCACCGGTCTGGCCGAGCTGCTGTCGGGTCGCAGCCACGTCGGCTACGACGGCCCCGACCCGGGCGAGACCGACACCGCCCCGCCCGCCACCGTCGGGATAACCGTGCCGGTGGGCGACGACGCACCCGGCGGCCCGGCGGTCGGCACCGCCGTCCACGCCACCCTAGAGGCGGTCGACTTCGGCGCCCCGACCGACTTCGAGGCGCTGGCGGCCTTTCACGCCGAGCAGGTCGGCGCCGGCGACCGGGCCGACGACGTGGGCCGGCTGGTCGGGCGGGCCCTGTCGGCACCGGCCATCGTGCTGGCCCGCGATCATCGACACTGGAAGGAGCTGTACGTGGCGGCCCCGGTCGGGACCCACGTCGTCGAGGGCTTCATCGATCTCTGCGTCGAGACCGACGAGGGCCTGATCGTGATCGACTACAAGACCGACCGGGTCACCTCGACCGACGAGGTGGCGTTGAAGGTCGGCTTCTACCAGTACCAGGCGGCGACGTACGCCCTGGCCCTGGAGACCATCACGTCACGGCCCGTGATCGAGTGCCGTTTCGTGTTCATCGGCCTCGACGGCGTCATCGAGGAGTCGGTCACCGAGCTCGATGCGGTGAAGGCCCGGATCAAGGCCACCCTGAGCTAGCGAGCCGGGCCCGGGCGCCCGCTGGGCGCCACCGGGTCATGTCCACCGGCGAGGCGGCCGGTGACGGAGCGAGGCGGGGGCGAGGCCGGTTCGGGGACTACTCGGCGGGGTGGTCGGCGCACCCCAGGCAGGGGGTCGGTCCGCGGTGGGTCACGTGGGCGGTCCAGCTCACACCATTGAAGTAGCGAAGGTGGTGGTGCCCCTCGGGATCGGGGTACCACCCTGCCTCGCGCTGATTCACCTGGTGTTGCTCTATCACTGCCATGCCGTACATCTCCGTTGATGTCGGTCTCGTCGTCCCCATCACCGTCCGACGTGGGACCGGTGCTGCAGAGCAGCGGCCGGTACCTCTGGTGGTCGGCTCGTGCGGCGGGGAGTTGAGCGCAAAATCGGTTTTCGGGGGAGGAACCGGCCGGACACGGCGCCCGGGTCGGTTCATGACAAGCGGCAACGATAGACCCCGTCGAGCGCGGTTTCGACGGAATTCGGCAGAAATACTCAACACCCCGGACCGAGCCTGGGAAGGGGGACTCAGGCCACCAGCTCGCGAGCGGGTGCATGCTCGGGAAGCGTGCCCGCCTCGGCCCGAAGCGTGAGCTCTCGACGCCCTTCGGGGCACTGCTCGACGAAGGGACACCACCCGCACAACACGCCGGTGTTGGGCTCGAACGCCTCGGTCCGGCACGCCTCGGTGATCGAGGACCACACCCCGCTCAACTGCCCCGTGGCCTCCTCCAGGCGCCGATCGGTGACCGACACGTCGAGGGTGCGCTGCCCCAGGTAGAGGAGCCGGGCCCGATCGGGCTGGACGCCGTCGGCCCGCCACACGGCGGCCGCATACAGCATCACCTGCTGGATCTTGTCGCCCCGCCACCGGACACCGGGGATGACGCCGGACTTGTAGTCGGTGACGACGAGCTTGCCGGCGATCCGATCGACCCGGTCGATCACGCCGACGAAGGGCACGTCGCCCAGATCGACCTTGACCTTGCGCTCGGTCGACACCACGTCGACCCGGGCCGGATCCTCCAGATCCCACAGACCGGCGATCGCCAGCCACGCCTGCCACCGGAACGCCCGGGATTCGTCATCGCCCAGCTCGAGGGCCTGATAGTCGGGATCCTCGGCGAAATCGGGCCAGACCTGCTTGGCCAGGGCCTTGGCCTGCTCCTGGGTGCGATGCAGGGCCGGCAGACCGCACAGGAACTCCAGCACCCGGTGGGCGAAGGTGCCGACCAGGGCGGCCTGGCCCGAGGGCTCATCCTGCTGATCGATGTATTTGAACTTCCACCGCCTGGGGCACTGCTCGAACGCCGCGGCCGAAGACGGCGACAGGTGGCTTGGGCGTTCGACCATAGGTTGATCCTTACCGAGATCAGTGACAGTGGGGCGGATGCACCCTCATCCACCCACGTCCGAAAGAGACTAGAACCGACGGCCCCCGCTTCCCCGATTTCCGCTGCCGAAACGGCGGCCCGAGGAGCTGCGGCGGGACCGGGATCCGCCGCCCGAGGGCCGCAGGACACCGCCTCCGAGACCGCCGGTCGAGCGGCCGCTGGAACGGCTGCTCGATCGGCCCGAGCCCAGGCCGCCGGAGCGACGGGTACTCCGGCGGGAGCGACCGCCGAGGCCGCCGCCGAGGATGACCGAACCCAGGGCACCACCCAGGCCACCGCCGAGACCGCCGCCGAGGCCGCCGCCCCGTCGACGCGACCGGGGCGCCTGGTAGCGGGTGCGCCCAGCGGAGCTGCGGGGCCGGGAGGGGCCGTCGCCGAACACCGATTCGTCGGGCCCCAGCGCCGGGCCGTCAGCCGATCGGCGGGCCTCGGCCTGGGCCGCCGCCTCGGCCTGAGCCTCGACCTCGGCCGGCGAGGGTGGGGGCGGACGGCCTTCGAGACGGGCCTCGATCGACTCGAACTGCCACTCGGCCTCGTCGATCCGGTCGTCGAGGGCATCGACCTCGGCCGGGGTCGATGCACCGTCGATGGCGTGGCTCACGTCCTGGTAGGTGGCGCTGGCCTTCTCGTAGAGGGCGATCAGCTCGGCGTCGCCGGAGGCGATGACCCGATCGCCCAGATTGAGCACGTGGTCGGCGTTGCTGCGGAGCTGCTCCTGGATCTCGGCCCGGTCGGCGTCCATGTCGGCCGCCTCCTGCTTGCGGGCCTTGCTCTTGTTGCGCATGCGGCGGAAGAACCAGAAGCCGCCGCCGCCCAGGGCGATGAGCAGGATGATCGGGAAGATGCTGATACCCCCACCGCCGGAGCCGGACGAGCCCGAGGAGGTGGAACCCGACGAGGTGGTGGTGGCCGTGGTGGCCACGTCGCCGCCGATGGTGGCGGTGAAGGTGTCGAGGCCGTCGGCCACCGCCCCCGCGGCGAAGTCGTCGAAGGCGGCGTCGATGGCGACGTTGATGTCGGCCACCGATGCGGTCTCGGAGCTGGCGCCGACACCGTCGTCGGTGAGCACGAGCACCGTTCGGTAGGGGGTGGCCAGCAGGATCAGCTCGTCGAGCACGAGATCGGCCACCTCGGTGGCGTCGTCGTTCGAGTCGAGCCAGACGAAGGCCGTCCCCCGGGCGTTCGCAGTGTCGATGGCGGCGTCCACCCCGCCACCCGAGACCTCGAGATAGCGGCCGGTGGCCGCCAGCTCCTCGGCGATCGCCGCCGCCGTCACCCCCTGGCCCGGCACGGCTGCCGCCATCGGAGGCGCGACGAACGCCGCCAGAACGGCGACGATCAGGACGGTCAAGGGTCTGCTCAGCCTGCGCACGGCGCTCATGCTACTGCTGACGCGGTGTTCCGACCGGTGGTGGGTGGTCCTGCCGGGGTCGCTCCCGAGTGCTAGCGGGTGCGGCGGCGGGTTGCCCGACCCTCGTGCGAACCGCTGCGGCCGCTGGGACTGCGGAGCATGGTGAAGGGGCGGACCGGGGCCTTGGCCGCCGCCACCAGACCGGCCCGGATCGTCGAATCGCTGCGGAACCGGGGCCGGCGGATCAGCCCGGCCTTGACGAACCACACCCAGCTCCCCGCCGCCAGCAGCGCCATGAACCCGGTGACGACCGGCCAGCCCCAGGGCCGGTCGGCGGCGGGCAGGTTGCCCATGTTCATGCCGTACCAACTGGTGATCAGCGACAGCGGCAGGACGATGGCGGCGTACACGGTCAACACCGTGGTGGCCGACGCCTGGCGCTCGGCCGATGCCCCCCGGTAGGTGTCGAGGGTGTCGGTCAGCAGCCCCCGGGCGGCGGCCAGGTTCTCCACCACGAGGTTGTGCACGTCGTAGGCGTCGGTGATCACCGCCTTGGCCTCGTGGCTGAGCGGTCGGCGGGAATCGGAGCGCAGGGCCGCCAACACCGACCGCTGAGGGCTGAGCACCTTGCGGATCGTGCCCTCCTCCCGACGCAGCAGCTGGATCTCGCTCAGCACCCGGGCATCGGCGTCGAGGGCGCGGTCGCCGAGGTTGTCCACCCGCCGCTCGAACTCGTCGATCACCTCGAGATAGCGGCGGCCCACCACCTCAGCCAATTGGGCGAAGAGCTCGTCGGGCCCGTGCTCGGCCAGGTGGGGGTAGGACTGCACCGCCTCCCACAACCACTCGAGGCCGACGAGTTCCTCGCTGCGGACGGTCACCAGCAGGTTGCGCCCGATGAAGCAGTCGATCTCGTGGGTGTCGATCCGGTCGTCGGCGGTGATGACCGTGTGGAGGACGACGAAGACGTGCTTGGGGTAGACCTCGTACTTCGGGAGCTGCTCGACGTCGATCACGTCCTCGATGGCGGCCGGGTCGAACCCGAAGCGCTCGCCCAGCTCGTCCAGCACCTCGGGGTCGCGGGTGTGCACGTCGAGCCAGAGCAGGGCGTCGCCGGTGAGGTGCCCGTCGAGGTCGTCGAACCCGCAGGGGGCGAGTTCGGCCTGGCCGGGCGGCCGGGCCAGCAGCCGCCGACTCACCCCAGCACCTCCTCCAACCACACGGGGCGGCCTTCGTCGATCGAACGGTGGGCGGCGACGCCGACCGCCACCGACCACAGCCCGTCGTCGAGGGTGACCGGCGGCGGGTTGCCGGTGGTGATGGCATTGAGGAAGGCGACGTGTTCGTGGTAGCTCGACCCATGGTGGAGGCCGGGCACCGGGGCGTCGGGCTCGACGTCCCGGGTCTCGACCGACCCGATCCAGTGCTCGCCTCGACGCCCGATGCGAAGCTCGTCGGAGGGGATCAGGGCTTCGAGCTTGCCGTTCTCGCCCACCACCGAGATCTCCTCCTGGTCGTGGGTGGCGTCGGCGAACATGCACAGGTCGAGGCAGGCCCGGGCGCCGCCCGGGTACTCGACGATGACGTAGGCGTTGTCGAGGATGTCGCTGCGCCGACCGTCGTAGACCTCGTCGAGGTGGTTGACGTCCTGGGCCCCGGAGGCGAACACCCGGGTGGGGCGCTCCCCCACGATCAGGTTCATCAGATCGAAGAAGTGGCAGCACTTCTCGACCAGGGTGCCGCCGGTGTTGGTCGAGAAGCGGTTCCAGTCGCCCACCTTGACCAGGAAGGGGAAGCGGTGCTCCCGCATCGCCACCATCCGGGGCCGGCCGATCACCCCCGTCTCCAGTTCGTCGATCAGCCGGGCCACCGGGGCCATCCATCGGTACTCGAGCCCCACCTGGACCACCTGGGCCGGGTTGGTGGCGGCCTCGATCACCCGCCGGCAGTCCTCGACGGTGGTGCACAGCGGCTTCTCGACCAGGATGTGGAGGTCGGTCTCCAGCACGTCGAGCAGCACATCGACATGCGTCATGTTTGGCGAGGCGACGACCACGGCGTCGACGTCGTCGGCGGCCAGGAGATCGTGGTGGTCGCCGTAGGCGGCGACCGGCTCCGAGCCGTCGGCTCCGCCCTCGTCGCCCACCTTGCAGGCGGCGACGGCGGCGGCGAGCGAGCCCTCGTCGGGGTCGGCGACGGCCACCACCTCGGCGCCGTCGATGGCGGCGATGTTGGCGATGTGCTCGACGCCCATCATCCCGGTGCCGATGATGCCGTAGCGGATGGGGCCGTCGGGTTGCCCACGACGTTGTGGATCTGGGGAAGGCATGGTCTGGAACTCTACGGCAACCGGGCGGATCGCCGTGACCTCGCCACCAACCCCGCCTCCGGGCGGCGCCCACCCGCTCCCGGGCCGCCATCGGGCCGCCGTCAACCCTCGGCGGTGACGAGGCGGCCCTCCGACAGGGTCAAGACCTGGTCGGCCCGGGCTTTGGCCACCCGCCGATGGGACACCGCGAGCACGGTCACCCCGGCCTCGGCCAGGTTGCGCCACAGCTCGAGTTCGGTCTCGACGTCGAGGGCGCTCGACACGTCGTCGAGCACCAGCAGCTCGGGCCTGGCGGCCAGGGCTCGGGCCGTGGCCACCCGTTGCCGCTGCCCGCCGGACAGGCGAACACCGCGGGGTCCGATCGTGGTCGACGCACCCTCGGGCATCCTGGCCACGTCGGCGGCCACGGCCGCCAGCTGCAGGGCCCGGTCGAGGTCGTCGATCGGGCTGCCGAGCAGCACGTTGTCGGCCAGGCTGTCGGAGATCAGCTGGGGTACCTGGGGCAGATAGGCGGCGTGCGGGGGCACCAGGAAGGCGCCCGGATCCTCCAGGACCTCGCCGTTCCAGCGGATGACGCCGTCGAGGCGGTCCCGGCCGACGAGGCCGAGCACGGCCCGCAGCAGCGTCGACTTACCGGCACCGACCGGGCCGGTGACCACCGTGAACGAACCCCGATCGAGGGTGAAGGAGATGTCCTCGACACCGCCCGATCCGAGCCGGAGGGTCAGGCCCTCCACCTCGAGGCGACGCAGGGGCACCCGCCGCCGCATCGGCCGCTCGAACAGGTCGAGGGCGGGCTCGGCGGGATCGTCGGTGGGATAGGTGATCGGCCGGGGCACGGCGGCGTTCGACGGATCCTCGTCGGCCATCAGCGTGCCGATGTTGGCGAAGGCGACGGTGGCCTGGTTGGCCCGGGCCACCAGGAGGCCCGTCATGCGGGGCAGGAAGCTGAGCCAGCCGCCGTAGGCCAGGAACAGGGCCAGCTCGCCGGCGCCGAGGCGACCGTCGGCCAGCGAGGCCGCCCCGAACAGGATGACCAGGCCGAGGGCCACCTCGGCCATCGACGGGCCGAGCGAGCGGATGGCGTAGACGTAGAGCCGGGCCCGGACCGCCGTCTCCCGCCGCCGATCCACCAGGCGGCGGAGCTGGAACAGAGCGGGGGTGGCGGCGCCGTTGACCTTGACGGTGACGGCGGCCGCCATCAGGTCGCCGAGAAAGCCGGTCACCGCCGCCGTCGCCGCCCGATCGCGGCGGTGGGCGTGGCGCAGGCGTCGACCGAGCAACCCCGCCACGAGCCCGACGCCGACCATGGGCAGGGTGAGCAGCACGGTGGCGGTGGCGTCGACCGACGCCAGGATCCCCAGACCGAGCACGGTGAACACCAGCCCGGCGCCGAGGTCGATCCAGGTGTCGCCGAAGAGGGCGACGTCCTCGGTCTCGTCCCGGAAGCGGGCGATGGCCTCCCCCGGCGAGGCCACCGGGGTGCCGGCCCGGGGGCCGCCGCTGGCCAGCTGGGCGTCGAGCATGTTGTACCGGAGCAGGGCCCTGGCGTACTCCCAGAACCGCACGAACCACATCACGGCGTTGCGGAGGGCCACGATCCGGCAGGTCTCGACCAGGCCGAGCAGCAGGGCCAACACCACGACGCGGGAGGTGCGGCCCTCGTCCAGGGCGCCGAACACCTCGGCCAGGATCAGGCCGACGGCGATCGGGAGGGTGGCGAAGGCGGTGAAGAACACCAGGGCCAGCCAGAAGGCGACCGGGTGGTGTTGGGCCACCCGCCACGTGTCGCGCCAGACGCTCATGCTTCCGCTCCCGTCGTCTCGTCGGTCTCCAACGCCGCCCGCAGCAGGGCGGCGAAGCGGGAATCGGGGTCGGCGGCCAGCGCCGCCCGATCGCCGTGCTCGACCACCCGACCGTCGTCGACCACCACGATCCGCTCGACCTGGCGCAGGGTGGATAGGCGGTGGGCCACGATGAACACCGTCCGCCCGGCGTACAGGCGCGACACCGCCTCCTCGAGGCGGACCTCGGTGGTGGGGTCGATACGGGCCGTCGGCTCATCGAGCACGATCAGATCGGGGTCGTTGAGCCACACCCGGGCCAGCGACAGCAGCTGGGCCTCCCCGGCCGACAGCCCCATGCCGCCCGGTCCGAGCTGGGTGAGCAGCGACCGACCGACCAGGTGGTCGAGGCCGACCTGGGCGAGGGCATGGTCGATGTCGGCCTCGGGCACCTCGTTGCGGAACAGGCTGACGTTCTGGGCCACGGTGCCGGCCAGCAGGTCGACGTTCTGCCCGATGACGGCCACCCGATTGCGGAGGTGGGCCTCGGGGATGTCGGTGACCGGCACCCCGTTGAGCCTGACCACGCCGTCGGTGGCGTCGACGAGGCGGACCAGGAGCCGCATCAGGGTCGTCTTCCCGCTGCCGGTGGCGCCGACCACCCCCACCGAGGTTCCGGCCGGGAGGTGGAGATCGAGGTCGGACACGATCAGCTGGTCGTCGCCGTAGTGGAAGGACACGCCCTCGAAGTCGACGGCGAGCGGCCCCGACGGCGGCTCGACGGTGCCGTCGTCGACCACGGCCGACGGCGTCTCCAGCAGGCGACTGACCCGCGACATGGCGCCGTTGGCCTTCTGCACCAGTTCCAGCTCGTTGCTGATCTCCTCCAGGGGGCGCTGGAGGCGCTGGACGTACTGGAACAGCAGGAAGGCCTGGCCGATGGTGAGCAGCTCGGCCCCCACCCCAACGGCGCCCACGATCAGGGCCAGGACCACGCCGATCACGATCGACGACTGCAGGCTGCGCCACATGCGGAGGAAGGCCCGCTCCCGCTCCAGGGTGACGCCGACGTAGTGGCCGGTGTCGGCCACGAAGCGGGACAGGGCGTAGGCCCCGGCGCCGTTGGCCCGGAGATCCTCGGCCGCCGTCAGCCGCTCCTCGATGCCGCCGTAGAGGCGGGCGCTGGCCCCCAGCTCCTTGGCCGACTCGTCGACCGCCTGATCACGACGACGGACGAGGGCGACGGCGATGGCGGCGACGTAGAGGGCCATGCCGACGCCCAGCCACCACTCGACGAACGACACCACGGTGATGATGCCGACGACCAACAGTGCGGCCGCCACCACCTTCACCACCACGACGCCGAGGAAGTCCGACACCTTGGTGACGTCGCCGTCGATGCGCTCGATCAGCTCGCCGGGCGAGTGGGACCGGTGGAACTCGTGGTCGAGGTCGAGCACGTGGGCGGCGAGCTCCATCCGGAGATCGTTGGCGGTGTACCAGGCGACGACCGTGGCCCGATACGACACCAGCACCGCCGTGATCTGGTTGGCCAACGACGAGGCCAGATAGACGCCGGCCAGCGTCGACAGCGAGCCGACGGTGGCTCCGGCGGCCGCGTCGTCGATGATCCGGGCCAGGATCACCGGCCCGACGAGAGTCAGCAGCGCGCCAAGGGACACCAGGGCGCCGAGGCCGGCATAACGTCCGCCGTCCCGTCGAACGAGCCCCAGTGTGGCGCGCCAATGGCCGGACGCTCCCTCGCTCATGGAGATCAGCTTCGCGAACCGGAGGAACCGTCGGCCAACGAATTGCGGGACCCGCCCTCGGCCCGACCCCGCCGGTGAGGCTCCGACGCCTCCTACGACCGGGTGGAGCGACGGGCGGCCCGGGAGCCGATCCCCCGTGACCAGGCGACGTAGGCGCCGAGGATCATGGCGGCGGCCACGACGAACACCACGATCCGGAACCACGGCCCGGTCCCGTCGGGCGGCTCGGCCATATCGAGGAGGCCCCGTCGGCCCTCGGCCCACGCCGCCGACAGCTCGTCGACCGGGTTGGTGCCGTCGCCGTCGGCCACCAGCACCGTCAGCAGGATCGAGGGGCGCACGGGATCGTCGCCGTCGCCGGCCACGGCCACCTGGGCGAACAACGCCGTCTGGTCCTCGCAGCGCAGGTCGCCGCCGGCGTCGGCTCCGGCCTGGAGGGCGGCGACCAGGGCCCCGGCCAGCGGGGCACCCTCGTCCCGGGCGGCCTCGAACGCGGCCAGGGTGTCGTCGACGACGGCGTCATCGACGAGGAGGTTGCCCTGGACCGACACGGTCTCGCCCTGCCGGTCGAGGGCGGCGGGATTGAGCTCGGTGCCGGTGTGGGCGGCCACCTCCGGCCCGTCGAGGGTGACGACGGCGTGCTGGCGGACCTCGGCCAGCGGGTCGGCCTCCAGGTCGGTCAGGGCCACCACGATCGCCTCGGGCTCGGTGCCGAGGTTGAGCAGATCCCCGATGCGGCGGGGTGCACCGGCATCGAGCTGGCCCTGGCTCACCCCGGCTCCGACGGCGGGGACGAGAACCACCGGCACCAGCGTCTGGGTCGGCTCGCCGAGGATGGCGCCGTCGACGCAGGAGGCGATGGCCGCCCCCACCTCCCCGCTCTCGGGATCGACGGCCACGATCGACCAGGTGGCGTCGGCCGGGCCGGCCAGGCCGAGGAGCACGGCGACGCACACGGCGATGGCCGTCGACGACCGCCGAAGGCGGCGGCCTCGCTTTCGACGCCGCGACGACGGTGACGGCGGAGGCGAGGCGGGGGCCGGGCCGGGGGCGGCGACGGGACGACTCATCGAGGGCAATCTATCGATGCCACCGTCCGGGGCGGTGGGTCGGGCTTGCGTGACGGCGAGGGGTGGCCGACGGGCGGGTGGAGGGCGACGGGGGCGGGCGGTCCGGGGTTGCCGGGTTTCCGGCCGGTAGCCTTGAGGTACCCAAGCACTAGAAGGTCCCCCGTGTCATCGCCAGCAATAGACGTCGATCCCGTCGACGCGCCGACCTTCCCCGAACTCGGTGTACCCGAAGCCATGGCCGCCGTCCTGCGGTCCCAGGGCATCACGCACCCGTTCCCGGTACAGGCCGAGACCATCCCCCACGGCCTCGCCGGCCGTGACGTCCTCGGACGGGCACCGACCGGCTCGGGCAAGACCCTGGCCTTCGGCATCCCGCTCCTGGCCCGTCTGGGCGAGGGCACGAAACGGCGACCCCGAGGCCTCGTCCTGGCCCCCACCCGAGAGCTGGCCGAGCAGATCCGGCGCGAGCTCGACCCGCTGGCCCGCGCCGTCGATCGGACGGCCACCGCCGTCTACGGCGGGGTCGGGTTCGGCCCCCAGCTCAAGCAGCTCAGGGGCGGTGTCGACCTGCTCGTCGCCTGCCCCGGCCGTCTCCAGGATCTGATCGAGCAGGGCGAGGTGTCGCTCGACCAGGTCGATCGGGTCGTGGTCGACGAGGCCGACCGGATGGCCGACATGGGCTTCCTGCCCGCCGTGAGGGAGCTGCTGGACCTCACGGCGAGCGATCGCCAGACCGTCCTGTTCTCGGCCACGTTGGGCCGCGAGGTCGAGGTGCTCACCACCGACTACCAGCGGGACCCGGTGCGGTGTGAGGTCGGCGAGGAGGAGCCCGACCTGTCGCTCGTCACGCACCGGTTCATCGCCACCCGCAAGCAGAGCAAGCTGCCGATCGCCGCCGACCTGATCGACGACAGCGGACCGACGATGATCTTCTGCCGGACCCGGCACGGCGTCGATCGCCTGGCCCGCCAGCTCAAGCGGGTGGGGGTGAAGGCGGGCTGGATCCACGGCGGCCGCACCCAGAAGCAGCGCGACGCCGCCCTCGACGCCTTCACCACCGGCCGGGTGGCGGCCCTGGTCGCCACCGACGTCGCCGCCCGCGGCATCCACGTCGACGACGTGGCCTGCGTGATCCACTACGACCCGCCGGCCGACCACAAGGACTACGTGCACCGTTCCGGGCGCACGGCCCGGGCCGGGTCTGGAGGCCTCGTGGTCTCTCTGGTCAACGGCGACCAGGAAAAGGCGGTGAGCCGTCTCCAACGCCAGGTCGGTCTTCCGGCCGTCGATTTCGAGCCCGAGCCCGAGACCACCGAGCGCGAGATCCAGGCCTGGGTCGATCAGCGACCGGGTCGAGGCCGGAAGTCGTCGACCTCGACGAAGACGAAATCGAAGACGTCGTCGGCCAAAGACGGCGCCGCATCCCCCTCCGCCGACTCGGCGGGAGGCAAGTCGGCGAAGAAGGGCCCGAAGGCCAAGCCGGGCTCGAAGCCCAAGGTCGCCTCAGGGTCGGCGGGGTCGAAGCCCCGATCGACCGGGTCGACGTCGGGCCGCGGGCGTCGGTCATCGACGTCCGACGGCGACTGGGACGACCGGCCGACGACCACGGGCGAGGGTCGAGGGAGCAGGAAGTCGACGGGCAAGGGCCGCAAGGGCAAGAAAAGCGGCTCCGGTGCCGCCGGGTCCGGCGACGCCGGTGCGGAGCAGGCCGAGGGCACGGGCAAGAACGCCGCCGCCCGCCGCAAGTCGAAGGCCAAGGCGTCGAAGCGATCGGGTCGGGCTCGGACCAAGGATCACAAGCAGAAGCGGCGCAAGGCCAACGGTCGCACCGGGGGCTGACCCCGCCGCCGCTCGGAGCTGAACCCGTCCGGGGCGGATAGGCCCCTACGCCGGACGGTCAGCGGCGGGAGCGGTCCAGGTCGTCCTCGTCCTCGAGCTCGGCCAGCAGATCGAACTGGGCGTCGTCGAGGACGGTCAGATCGGCCACACCCGATGTGGCGTCCTCCTCGTCGGCCAACGGCATCGTGGCGGCGTCCACGATGGCCCGGAGATCGATGACCCCCTCCTCCTGACCTGCGGCCTTGGAGGTGGCGGGAGCGGGCTCCTCGGCCTGCTCGCCTTCCGGCCGGTCGGTGTTCTCGCCGGACGTGTCATCGACGGCATCGTCGGCAGCCGTGTCCTCGCCTACCGTGCCGTCGGCGGCGGTGGCGGTGGCGTCATCGGTGGCGTCGGCGGTCGGGGTGGACGACTCGTCACCGGTGGTGGCCGTCGGGTCGGTCGAGCGGGCGGTGGCCTTCTTCGAGGTGTCGTCACCACCGGCGTCGGCGGCTTTGGCCGTTGACGTGGCGGCTTTGGCCGCCTCGCCCGGCTTCCGCTCGCCCTTCGTGGCCTCGTCCTTCGTGGCCTCACCGGGCCCATCGGGGCGCCCTTCGTCACTGCCGTTGGCGGTGTCGGCCGGGGGCGATCCGGCCACCGCGGCGTCGAGCGTCGAGCGCTGGAGTTGCACCGTGAGATCGACCAGATCGGACACGGCGTCGGTCTCGGCACCGGAAGCGGCCTCGGTCACCTCGACGGCGGCCGGCTCCTCGGGTGGCGGCAGGTCGGCCAGCGTCGGCGGCGAGGGAGGGGACGACGGCGCCGGGCTCGGGGTGTCGTCGGCCACCGACTCATCACCGTCATCGGCCTTCGCCTCATCGTCACCGGTGTCGGAGACGTCGGAGCGGATGATCTGCACGACAGGGGACGACCCGTCGCTCGAAGCCACCGGCGAGATCGACGCCGTGCCGGCCACCTCGACCGCCTCGTCCTCGTCGCTCTCGTCGTCGGCCTCGGCCAGCGCCTCATCGACCGAGATCGGTCCGCTGCCGTGGAGGCCGGGGGTGGGGGCCGGCTCGTCGAGGAGCTCGCCCAGCTCGTCCCATACCCTGTCGGGGGTGTCCGCCGATGCAGGCTCGGCGGCCGGCGGGGGTGGGGGCGTCGCCCGGTCGGGATCCGGCGGCTCTGCGGATGCGGCGCCGACGGTCGGCGACGGAGGAACCGGGGCCTCGGCCGGGGGCCGGACCGCCGGGGTCGCCGTCGCAGCCGAAGCCGTCGCCGCCGGAGTGGACGGCGGAGCGGTCGCCCCGGGCACCGCAGGCGTCGAAGGCGATGCGGGCGGCGCCGACGGGGAAGCGGTCGGCGCCGACGTCGCTGGCGGGGTGGACGGCGAAGCGGTCGGCGCCGACGTCGCGGCCGGAGTGGACGGCGAAGCGGGCGCCCCGGGCACCACAGGCACCGAAGGCGATGCGGTCGGTGCCAGGGTGGACGGCGATGCGGCAGGGGGTGGGCCGGGCGGCGTCGGCGGGACCTCGGCCGGGCGGGGCGGCGCCGTCGGTGATGCGGCGGCCGCCGGAGCCGGGGCCGGACTCGCACCAGGGCTGGGGGCCGCAGCAGGGCTCGGGTTCGGGTTGATCGTCGGGGTCCGAGGCTCGCTCGGCAGCGAGGCGGGCAGCGGCGCCGTCGGCGGCGCCTCCCGAGGCATCGGTGCCCCGCCGGGCCCGGCCGGCCAAACCGACTGCGGCACGCTCGACGGCGACGCGGCCGAGGCGATCGATCCCGCCGGCACCGACCTCGGATCGGGCGGCGACGGGTGGGGGGCCTTGGCCGCCGTCAGCACGGCCGAGGCCTCGGCCTGCATCGAGGGTCGCCAGTGTGCGGTCGCCCTCGCCCGGGGCGCGAGCAGGACCCCGGCCAGCGGCGCGTGCAGCTGATCGACCAGGCGGCGGACACCGCGAACCTGCTCGACGGCGGCGTCGGGCCCGGCCACCACCACGAGTTGATCGGTGTAGGCCAGCAGCTCGATCACGTCGTCCAGGCGGTCGAGGGGTGGGCCGTGAACGACCACGACGTCGCTGTCGAGGGCCAGGGCGGCCATGAACCGGCCGATCTGCGACAGCGCGTTGCTGGGGACGGTGGGCTGGGTGCCCTCCCCCACCCCGAACAGCCCGGGGACGATCGTCGGCTGGAGGAAGGGTCGCAGGTCGGGCGTGCCGTCGGCCCTGCGGCCCAGCGAGGTGCCGGCGTCGCCGACGCCGGGGTGGGCCCCGATCCCGAACATGCGGGTCAGGCCCGGGCGCACCAGGTCGGCCTCGACCAGGGTCACCTGTCGGCTGGCGGAAGCGGCGGCGATCGCCAGATTGCCGGCGGCGGCCAGGCGCTCGTCGAGCCCCACCTCGGAGGTGGCGGTGACGAGGACGACCGGCGCCACCTCGTCGACCCGCCGGGGTAGACCGTTGTGCTGAGCGGTGGCCCGCTGCACATCATCGAGTCGGGACAGCATCGACCGGAGCTGACGGTAGGCGTCGGCCACCGGCCCCTCGACGGGCCCGTCGATCAGCATGGCGGGGGCGGTGGCCTTCCCGCTGCCCGATCGGGGCAGGGCGAGCAGCACCGGAGCCCCGAAGGCCGCTTCGAGGACCTCGGGGCCACGACCGGCGGCGAGATGCCCGGGCCAGACGAGGCCGACCACGACGAAGACGGCGATGAAGACGGCCAGCGGAGCCGCCACCAACACCCAGGACGGGCCGCTCGACAGCAGGCTGACGGCGGCCAGGCAAGCGGCCGCAGCCACCACGGCGGGCAGCGTCGACATCACGACCGGCCGGGCCGGCGTGACTTCTCTTGAGCTGTTCATGTCGATCCGCCTCCAACCACGTGTCCACCGCCCGCAAGCCGTTTAACGTCAGTTCGACGCCCTCAACCTACACAGAAGGCTCGGGCGGCCACTAGAGGTGATCCTCCCGGGGTGCCGGTCCCCGGCCTCGGCTACGGTGGTGCGATCGCCACGCGGGTCATCCTCGTACGTCATGCCCAGGCCGGCGACCGCCTGGCCGGTCATCGTGACCTCTACCGGCCGTTGTCACCGGACGGACACGTCCGAGCACAGGACCTCGCCGTCCTCCTCGCTCCGGTCGGGCCGTCACGGATCCTGTCCAGTCCCGCCACCCGCTGCGTGCAGACGGTGCAACCCCTCGCCCAGAACCTCGGCCTGGAGGTGGAGACCCAACCCGACCTGTGGGAGGGGACGCCGACGGCCCACGTGCTGGCCGTGCTGACCCAGCACGACGAGAGCACGCTCGTGGCGTGCAGCCACGGCGACATCATCCCGGCCGTGGTCGAGATGATGGCGGCCGACGGGGCCGACGTGCGGGGCCGGGGGTGCGAGAAGGGTTCGATCTGGTTGGCCGACCACGACGGCGAGCGCTGGACGTGGGCTCGCTACGTCGACCGCAGTCAGACGGAGCTGCCGGCGCTGTCGAACTGAGCCCGGGCGACGGCACGCTCCTCCAGGTCGTAGACCTCGAGGCACCACTCCAGCTGCCGGACGACGGCGGCCAGACGTCGCTCGGCCTCGATCCGGGCCTCGGGTGGCCGCTCGGGTCCGGCGCCGAAGAACGCCAGCTCCTCGATGGCCACCACCAGCCGGTCGACGACGGCGGCGTCGACCCCGGCCTCGACCAGGGCCGCGCCCCGGTCGCGTGCGGTCATGGTCGGGCTGACGGCGCAGCCGAGGCGGCGGCCGGCCTCCTCCACCCGGGCCAGCAGTTCGACGGCGGTCACCCCCTCGGTCGGGGCGGCGCGGCCCAGGCGTCGTCGGAGGCGGTCGAGGCGGGGCGAGGATCGACGGCGCCACCGACCGGCGATCGCACCCGGGGCTACGACCGACCCGCGCCGACGGTGGAGGGCGACGGCGACGACGACGGCGATCGCCACCATCGACACCGAGACCGGGCCGATCGGCAGCTCGGCCTCACCCTCGACCGATCGCAGCTCCGGGGTCTCGCCCGCCAGCGGCACACCGGCGGTCGGGTCGAAGCCCTGCCAGCCGACGCCGGGGAAGTAGACCTCGGCCCAGGCGTGGGCGTCGGTGCCCCGCGACAGCCACTCGCCGGTCACCCCGTCGTAGGAACCGGGCACGTAGCCGACCACCAACCGGGCCGGGATCCCCAGCGACCGCAACATCACCACCAGGGCGCTGCCGATCTGCTCGCAATAGCCCCGCCGTGAGCCGAAGAGGAGCTCGTCGACGGCGTCGGTCCCCGGATCGAGACGCGGGAGATCGCGGGTGTAGGTGAGGTTGTCGTCCATCCACCCCTCGAGGGCCCGGATCTTGTCGTAGGTGGTCGGGGCCTCGGCCGTGACCGACGCCGCCAACTCGGCCACCCGGGGCACGACGTCGCCCTCGACGGCGTAGGCGGCGAGCACGGCGGCGTCGGACGGCAGATCGGCGGGGTCGGCGGCCCGGAGGTGATCGGCGGTGGCGGGGACGACGGCGCTCGTCACCGTCCACGACGAATCGGCTTCGAGCGGGGCGGCGACGGCCAGGGAACCGTCGAGGCCGAGATCGATGTCCCGCTCGGCCCCGTCGGTCATCTCGACCGACGTCGGCCGCCAGGCCGCCGGCACCGCGTCGAGGCCGGTGCCGACGAGGGTGAACGTCTGCGTCACCTCGATCGGCGCCGGCCCATCGGGCGACGACGGTACGGTGCCGTCGGTGATGCCGGCCGTCGGATCCTCGGCCGGTCCCAGCGCCCTCGACCACCGTCGACCGTCCCAGGTGTCATAGGTCGTGGCCCGCCAGTAGAGGGGTCGGTCGGCCGCCACCCGGAGCACGACGGCATCGTCGAGCACCACCGGGGCGCCGGCGTCGAGGCCGCCGGAAAGGCCCGGGTGGGCGGCGACGGCGCCGCCTCCGGTATCGCCCCCGCCGGGGCCGGCCCCGCCGATCGGCGAGATGGCGGCCCAGCCGGCGGCGAGCGGCCCGGCGGCCAGCACGGCCGCCGTCGCCGCCACCACCAGCGACCCGACCCCCTGGGCCACGTGCCGGCGATGCAGGCCGAGCGTGCGGCGGGCGGCGGCGCCCGTGGGCGACAGCTGGGGCCCGAGACGGGCCAGATCTCGGCGGGCGCCGAGGAGGACGACGACGACGGCCAGCACCGCCCACGCCACCACCGCGGCCTCGGGCGACGTGGTCCCGGTGCGGACGAGCATCGCCCCGAGGGGTAGGCCGAGGGCGGGGGCCAGGCGGCTCATGCCGGCCCGATTGAACGCCGCCGTACCCGCCACCAGCGCCGCCAGGAGATGGACGGCGGCCCAATCGGTGGTGGGCGGGGCCAGAGCCAGAGCGACCACCACCGGTCCCACCAGGCGGGCGGCGAGCTTGTCGTAGCCGGGGAGGACGGCGGAGACGGCGAGGCCCAGGCTGAAGGCGGCGAGCAGGGCCACCCGCTGGGCCGTCGTCAAGGGGGTGATGACCGCCAGCAGACAGATGGCGGAGATGCCGACCAGGCGGTGGATCAGCGAGAGGACTGCCACTGGAATCCCTCCGGTCGGATCACCAGCCGGGCCGACGAGCCGATGGCGCCGGCCAGATGGCCGGGACGGCCGACCACCACCCGGGACAGTCGGACGCCGAGCTCAGCCAGGTTCGACAGCAGGCCGATGGCGTAGCGGGCCCCGCCGCCGTCGTCGCCCGGTGCCGACGTCGGGTCGGCCTCCACCGTGACCAGGCGGATGTGATAGCCGGCGGCCAGGAGTTGCTCCAGGGCGCTTCGGGCCTGCCCCAGCAGCTGAGCCAGATCGCAGTCGGCCCGGAACGTCTCGATGATGACGTCGAGCTCGGTGCCGGCCACCCCCCGCCGCCGATCGCGCACCACCATCGTGCCGGTGCGGGCCACGGAGGCCCAATGGACGTCGCGGGGCGAGTCGCCGCGGGCGTAGGGGCGGAGGCCGATCGGTTCGTCGTCGCCCCGGTAGACGTGGGTCAGGGGATCGATCACGGCCATCGACGGCAACTGGACCGGTATCCGCCTCGGTTCGACGTGGACCGGGGCGGCGAGGTCGACTCGGAGCAGCCGGGAGCTGGCGGCGAGACCGATCGGGCCCGTGCTGCGGAGACCGACGGCGACGGTGTCGAGCACGCCCCGTTGGGTGGCGTGGACGGCGACGTCGCCGGTGACGGGCAGGGCGGCGGGGATGGCGGGCCGCACGGCGTTCTCCACCGTGATGACGCACGTCACCGGACGTCGGGCCCGGCAGTCGAGGCGGAGCGGAAACTCGGAGCCGACGGTGGTCGTGGTCGGGCCGGAGGCCCGGATCTCGGAGCCCCGCAGGGCCGACCGGGCCCAGAACGCATCGGTGACCAGCAGGACGAGGGCCGCCACCCCGGCCCCGACGAGGGCCAGCTGGCCGGCCGCCACCGCCACCAGCAGACCGGGGACCACGAGGATCAGCACGCCGGCACCCGCTGCGGTAAGGGCGAAGCGGTGGCGTTCGGGGTGTCGGGTCACCGGGAGCTCCGGGGCGGGGTCACACGACCCCGTCGGGCACCGGGCACTCCTCGACCACCGATCGCACCTCGGCGTGCTGGGCGTCGATCCGCTCCCCCTCCGAGGCCAACCGGTGGGCCAGGCAGGGTACGGCCAGGGTCCTGATGTCGTCGGGGATCACGTAGGCCCGTCCCTCCAGCACGGCCAGGGCCCGGGCCAGGGCCACGATCGAACGGGCGGCCCGGGTGCTGAGATGGCCGATGGGGCGAAGGGCGTCGCACAGGTCGAGCACGTAGTCGACCAGCGCGTCGGACAGGTGCACCTCGGCCACCACCGCCCGCATGCGGGGCAGCAGATGGGCGGGCATGATCGGGTGCAGCCGCTCCAGCACCGCCGGGCCACCCTCGCCCTTGAGGAGCAGGCGCTCGGTGTCCCGATCGACGGGGCCGAGGCCGACGGTCGCCCCGAACCGGTCGAGCTGGCCGATGGTGAGCGGGAACGTGCCGGCCGAGCCGATCGGGTTCATGGTGGCGACCACCAGGAACGGCTCGGGAACGTGCCGGGTGATGCCGTCGACGGTCGAGTGGCCCTCGGCCATCGCCTCCAACAGAGCCGACTGGCTTCGCGGGGTGATGCGGTTGAGCTCGTCGACCAGCACGACATTGGCCATGATCGGGCCGGGCCGGAACGACCACGACCCCTCGGCCTGGTTGAAGATCGACGAACCGGTCAGGTCGGTGGGCAACAGATCGGGGGTGCCCTGGACCCGGCCGAACGAGCCGTCGACCACCTTGGCCATCGCCGCCGCCAACGTCGTCTTGCCGACGCCGGGGAGGTCGTTGAGCAGCAGGTGCTCACCCGAGAGCAGGGCGGCGGTGGCCAGCCGGATCTGGGCCGTCTTGCCGAGCACGACGCCGCCCAGGCTGGCCTCGACGGCGCGCGCCGCGGCGACGATCCGCGAGTCCATCTCGGCGTCCGCCATCAAGCTCATGATCGCTCCCGTCGGCCTCCGGGCCGGGGGATTGAGTGATCAGCAGCCGTTGCGGGCGACGATGCCCGTTGTCTGCTCGACGAAGAACGCCGGTGGGTCGAGCTCGAGGAGGGTGGCCACGTCGGCGCAGGCCTCCTCGGCCTGGCCCTGGCGGTCGTACACCGTCGCCCGGAAGGCCAGGGGGTCGGGCAGGAGGGGGTCGATCTCGATCGCCTGATCGAGGTAGGTGAGGCCGGAGGCGATCAGTTCCTCGGCCTCGGTGGCCTCCTCCTCGGTATCGGCCGAGGCCTGGAGGGCGCCGGCGGCGAGCAGCAGGTACCAACCCCGGTAGCTCAGGGCTTCGGCGTTCTCCGGATCGTCGAGCAGCAGCTCGTCGAAGCAAGCCAGCGCCCCGACCAGGTCGGCGCCGATCGAACCGAGCTCCTGGCACTCGGCCACCCGGGACCGGCCGGATACGTCGATCTCGCCGCTCAGCTGGTCGTTCACCCCCCGCTCGCCCGAGGTCTGGGCCAGGAGGAACCCGGCGCCGACGGCGAACACGGCGAGCCCGGCCAGCAGGGCGAGACGGCTGAACCGTCGGCTGCCGTCCTGCGTGCTGGCGGCGGTACCGGCGGCCTCGTCTCGGGCGGCGGCGTGACCATCGATGCGTCGGAGCACGGTGGCCAGCTGGGCGCTGTACCGCTCGCTCAGCTGCCGGTGGTCATCGGTCGACAGGTCGCCGGCGGCGAGCTCGGCGTCGAGCTGGTCGAGCGACCGCAGCCACTGATCCCGCTGCGTCTCCAGTGTGCGCCGGGACGTGACGGCCCCGACGGCGGGCCCCGGGTCGGCGGATCCGGTGTCGGCGGGAGCGGGGGTCGCAGCCTCGGTCATCGGGTCGAGCCCCGGTCGGCCGCTGCCGTGCCGTCACCGTTGCCGGTGCCGTTGCTCGTGCCGTTGCCGTTGCTGATGCCGTCGCCGTTTGCGCTCGCGGCCCGGGCGGCGGCGACAAGCTCACGATCGGCGGAGGTGAGGGCGGCGTCGGGGGTGCGGCGGGTGATCACCCCGGCCACGGTGGCGGCCCCGGCGGTGGCGATGACCACCGGCAGCACCCACAGCAGCGCGGCGAGACCGTCGGCCGGCGGATTGAGCAGCACCTGGGCGTCATAGGCCCGCAGCAGCTCGTTGCGGATTTCGAGATCGGTAGACCCCTCGGACACCTCGGCGGCGATGAACTGCCGGATGTTGGCGGCGACGGCGGCGTTGGAGTCGGCGACGCTCTCGCCTCGGCACTCCGGGCAGGCGAAGGATCCCTGCAGTCGCTGCACCCGTTCGGCGTCGGTCTCCACCCCACCCTGGTCGACGGTGGCCACCACCAGCAGGGACAGGGCGGCGGCCACGATGGCCACCCAGGCGATCGTGCGTCGACGACCGGTCATCAGTTGTCTCCTTCCGTCGTCTCGATCACGTCGATCAGGGCCTCGGCCGTGATCTCGGACCGGAACTGCTGGACGACCAGGCCCGAGGGGGCGACGACGAAGGTCTCCGGCACCTGCGAGACCTGGAACGCCAGGGGCAGCGACGGTTCGTCCAACACCGGCCAGTCGCCGCCGTTGGTGGCGAAGAAGTCGGCAACCACATCGGGGGGATCGTTGAACACGACCGCCACCAGCTCGGCCCGGCCGGTGTCCTCGGCCCACTGGTCGAAGGCCACCAACTCCGGGTGCTCGTTGATGCACGGTCCGCACCAGGTGGCGAAGAAATTGACCACCACCCACTGGCCGCGGGCGTTGTCGATGTCGTAGCGATCGCCGTCGAGCGTGGTCCCGGTCACCTCGGGCACCCGGTCCCCCACCACCCGGCTGGCGCCGTCGAGGCGTTCGTCGGTGCCGAAGGCGAACAGGCCGATGAGGGCCACAACCACGACGCCGACGGCGAGCGCCGTCCACCGCACCCGGTTGGAGCCGTCAGCCACCGACCAGCTCCGCCTCGGGCTCCCCCTCGCCGGGCACGGCGTCGGCCGTGGCGTCCGGTGTGGCCTCGGTGTCGGGCCCGACCTCGCCGGTCGTCGCCGTGTCGGAACCGGTCGGCTTGTCGTCGAGACCGACGGCGGCCCGGGACCGGGTGGTGCGACGGCGTTGGCCGGGCACGATGGCCAGCACGGTGCCGATCGCCATCAGGATCCCGCCGGCCCAGATCCACGAGACCATCGGTCGGATCACGACCCGAAGCCGGATCGAATCGTCCTCCCGGGACGGCAGCTCGTCGAGGACGAGGAAGATGTCCTCCCTGAAGTCGGAGCGGACCGACGGCGTCGGCACCACGCCCCCGGCCAGGGTGAAGTTGGTGACCGCAGGCTGACGGATGCTCTCCCCGTCGATGTCGATCGTGGCGTAGGTGCGGGTCTGCCGATCGGTGATGTCGATCCCGGGCTCGATGTAGGTGAACTCGTGGCCCTCGATCGTGGCCGACTCACCGATCGCCAACAGCACGGTACGGTCGCTCTTGTAGCTCTCGCTTGCGGCGAGACCGACGGCCAGCAGCACCACGCCGAGGTGGACGATCATCCCGCCGTTGGTCCGGCCGACGACCCCCCGCCAGCCCTGGCGTCGGACGGCGAGGACGACCATGCGGGCGGCCGACCCTCCGGCGAACCCGCCGAGGCCGAAGGTGAGGACGGGCCAGAAGCCGCGACCGCCGAGCACGACGGCCAGGGCCATCGCCCCCACCGCCACCACGGCGGGCCAGAACAGCCGCTTGGACACCACCTCGGTCGACGCCTTGCGCCACGGCAGCAGTGGGGCGGTCGCCATCAGGAACAGCAGCAGCAACCCGATGGGGCGGCCGAGCGAATCGAAGTACGGGCGGCCGATGGTGAGGCGGGTGTCGTCGTAGGCCTCGGCCAACAGCGGATAGACGGTGCCGAGCAACACCACGAAGGCCAGGGCGCCGAAGACCAGGTTGTTGGCCAGGAACGACGCCTCGCGCGACACCGGATGATCGATGGTGCCGGGGGCCCGCAGCTCGTCGCCTCGCCAGGCGATGAGGCCGATCGACACGGCGGAGACGGCACCGAAGAACACCAGCAGCCACGGGCCGACGGCCCCGTCGGCGAAGGCGTGGACCGAGTCGACCACGCCGGAGCGGGTGAGGAAGGTGCCGAGGATGGTGAGGCAGAAGGTGGCGCACAGCAGCGACAGGTTCCACACCCGCAGCATCCCCCGGCGCTCCTGGACCATCACCGAGTGGAGGTAGGCGGTGCCGGTGAGCCACGGCAGGAGGGAGGCGTTCTCCACCGGGTCCCAGGCCCAGTAGCCGCCCCAGCCGAGCACCTCGTAGCTCCACCAGGCGCCGAGCACGATCCCGAAGGTGAGGAACCCCCAGGCGGCCACCGTCCACCGTCGGGTGGCGAGCAGCCAGCCCTCCCCCACCCGACCGGTGATAAGGGCGGCCACGGCGAAGGCGAAGGGCACGGTGAACCCGACGTAGCCGAGGTAGAGGGCCGGCGGATGGAACGCCATCAGCAGGTGGTTCTGCAACAGCGGGTTGGGGCCGGGGCCGGTGAAGTCGGCCGGTACCTCGACGGTGAGGAACGGATTGGCGGGCCCGATCATCAGGGCGAAGAAGAAGCTGGTCACCACCAGCATGACCACCAGGGCCCAGCCGAACAGGGGGTCGTCCTGGCGGGAGCGGAACTTGACGGCCATCGCCCCCAGGTAGCCGGCGAGGACCAACGCCCACAGCAGGATCGAACCCTCGAGCGACGACCAAAGGGCGGCGAAGTTGAACAGGGGCGGCGTGGTCTCGCTGCCGACCTTGGCCACGTAGGCCAGCGAGTAGTCACGTTGGAAGAGCGCCACCTCCATCACCACGAAGGCACCGACGGCGCCCAGCACGACGAGCCAGACCCACTGGCGGATCGAGGGCAGGAGGCGGAGCCGACCGGTGAGCAGGGCGTAGGCCCCGCCGGCGGCGCCGAACACCGAGGCGGTGAAGCCCAGGACGACGAAGCCGAAACCGAGGATGGCGTTCATGAGCGGGGGCTACTCCTCGGCCGGAAGGTCGACCTCGTAGTCGAGGCGATCACCGTTGTCCTCGATGTACTCCTCGGAGTGTTTGATCACCACCTGGTGGGAGACGAAGGTCTCGCCCTCCCACTTGCCCTCGGCCACCACCTTCTCGCCGACGGCGAACAGGTTGGACGGCTCGTCGCCGGTGTGGCGGACCTCGGCCGTCTCGCCGGCGAAGATCAGGGTGAAGAGCAGGTTGCCCTCGGCGTCCACCCCGTCCTCGGAGAGGACGGTCCCCTGCATCCGGATGGTCTGATCGCCGGTCTCCTCCCGGAGGGCGATGGCCTCGTCGACGTTGTAGAAGTAGACGCGGGCGCTGGTGATGGCCTGGTAGAGCACGAAGCCCATCACCCCGGCCATCACCGTCATGATCAGGCCGTTGCGCAGTCGGGCCTTGGCCCGGCGGGTGGGATCGGGAGCCCCGGCCGGAGCCAGGGGGGTGAGGTCAAGATCAAGGTCGGGATCGAGATCCGGGTCGGTGTCAAGATCCAGGTCGGGGTCAAGATCGAGATCAGTCAAGGAAGCGTCTCCGGTCGGGGGGTACCCGCCGGGACAACTGCCGTCCCCGGCGGAGCAGGAAGAAGGTGTAGAGCGCAAGGCCGCCGAAGACGAAGCTGTAGCCGACGGCGACGAATTCCCAATGCATCAGAACGCACCTCCGTTGTCGGTCTCGGCCCGGCGCTCGGCAAGGGCCCGGGCCAGGCCGAGTTCCTCGATCTGCTGACTGAGCCAGGCCACCCGGAAGCGGTGGAGGAGGAGCCAGGCGTAGACGAGGAGCATGGCGATCAGGCCGAGGAAGAAGGAGAAGTACTGCATCCCCCCGATCTCGGAGTCGATACCCAGCGTCGAGCCCTGGTGGAGGCCACGCCACCACTGCACCGAATAGTGGACGACGATGACGTTGGCGAAGCTGATGACGCCGAGGATGGCGGCCCGGCGGGAGCGGACCTCCGGGGGTAGCTCCATACGTCGCAGGGCCAGGTAGCCGATGTAGGTCACGTAGAGGACGGCGGTGCTGGTGAGGCGCGGGTCCCACTGCCAGTAGACGCCCCAGGTCGGCTTGCCCCAGAGGGCGCCGGACACCAGCAGGAACGTGCAGAACAGGACGCCGAGCTCGGCCGAGGACGCAGCCAGCAGATCCCAGAACTGCGATCGGGTGCGGAGGTAGATCACGCTGCCGACCAGGGTGACGAAGAAGCCCAGGTAGGCGGCGGCGATCGTGGGCACGTGGATGTAGAAGAGCCGCACCGCCTCGCCCTGCGTCACCTCGGGGCCGGAGATGTACAGCCCGAAGAACAGCATCAGGGCCACCGCCACGGCGGCGAAGAAGCCGAGGCGCCTGGTGGCGGCGGAGCCGGTGTGAGGGGGTGGCTCCGCCCCGGAGGGTGCGGCCTCCGGCGCCACTTCCGATGTCGTCATGATTCCTCCAGCAGCGGGCCGAACGCCAGCATTCCTACTCCCAGATACAGCAGCCCGAAGACCGCCAACAGTGACGCCCAGGACCATCCGAGTACCGCTGGATCATCGAAGAGCGCATCCCGGGTGGCCAATGTGGCCCCAAGGAGAATCGGTGCCAACACGGGCAGCACCAACAGCGGCACCAGGGTATCCCGCACGCGGAGCCCGGTGGCCAACGCGGCGTACAAGGTTCCGGCGAGGGTTATCCCGGCGGTGGCGAGCACGATGGTGACGGCGAGCAGGAACGGGTCGGCGAAGGGCACGTCGAACACGACGACGGCGCCCAGCCCCACCACCAGTTCGATCGCCAGGAGCTGGACGGCCACCGCCAACGCCTTGCCCAGGAACACCCCGGACGGGTCGATCCCGGCCATGCGGAGGGCGTCGAGATTGCCGTCGGTCGCCTCGATGGCGAAGGCGCGACCGAGGGCCATCAGGGCCGAGAGGAAGACGGCGATCCAGAACAGTCCGGGCGAGATCTCCTCCAACACCGAGCGGCGGGCCTCGCCGACCACGGCCAGATCGGGGGACACGGCGAAGCCGAACAGGATCAGGATCAGGAACCCGAACGGCAGGATCTGGGAGAACACCACCCGGGACGACAGCTCGATCCGCAGGTCCTTCACCGCCATCAGCCAGGCGTCACGCAGCATGGTCTCTCCTCAGGCCTCGTCGCCGGCGCCATCGGCCTCGGCGGTCGGTTCGCCGGGGGCGTCGTCGGGGTCGGTCTGGGCGGTCATCGATCCCCCGAGCCAGCTGGGTCCGGCCGGGTCGCCGAGGGCGAACAGGTCGTCGGTCGGGGTCACCCGGCCACCGCCGTGGGCCCCGGTGCCGCCGGCATCGCCCCCGGTGATGACGCGTCCACCGGCGACGATCACCGTGCGGGTTGCGATCTCGGTGGCCCGGTCGAAGTCGTGGGAGGCGAACATCACCGTCGCCCCGAAGGCCACGGCGTGGCGGACCAGGTCGTCGACGAAATCGCGGCCGTTGACGTCGAGGCCGGCGTGGGGCTCATCGAGCAACCACAGGCGGGGGCGACGCACCACCAGTACGGCCAGCGACGTGCGGCGGCGTTGGCCGGCCGAGAGGTTGGCCACCTTGACCGACCGCAGTCGCTTGGCCAGGGCCAGGCGGTCGAGCACGGGGTCGACCGACTTGAGGTCGATGCGGTTGGCCTTGGCCCAGAAGCGGACGTTCTCCTCGACGGTGAGCTCGTCGTAGAGGAAGGTGTTGTGGGCCAGGAGCCCGGTCTGGCGACGGAGCGAGCGACGCACACCCAGATCGTCGAGACGGTGGCCGAGCACGGAGCCGGCTCCGTCGTTGAGCGGGGCCAGACCGGCGCACAGCCGGAGGAGGGTGGTCTTGCCCGCACCGTTCGGCCCCCGCAGGAGGACGATCTCGCCCTCGTCGACCTGAAGGTCGACACCGGCCAGGGCCGGGAACCGGTTGATCAGGCTGATGGCCTCTTCGAGCCTGACCACGGGCGTGGCCAGGTCGGACTGCTCGCGGACGCCGTTCATGGTGGTGTCCTCGGAACCGGATTCGGCTGCCGGGGGATCTGCTGCTTCGGGACCCGCACTCACGCCGACCACGATACGGCCCAGACCCCCGGGCTCACCCACCGAACGACACTCCTGGCGGCGGTCGGACACAGCACTGAAACGACCCCTCCACTTCGGGATCGACCGGCCGATTGGTCCGTATGACCCAGGCTCCCGCCGCCGACCGGTCCCGGCCCTCGGCCTGGGACCGTCTGCTCCCCGCCGGCCCCCAACATCGGGTGCTCGCCACCGACCTCGACTATCGGTGGCAACAGGCCCTGGCCCGGGTTCTCGTCGCCATCGGCGTGCTGCTCCTCCTCTTCGCCGCCTATCAGCTGTGGGGTACGGGCGTGGTGGAGCAGCAGGCCCAGCGGTCGCTGACCCGCCAGCTGGAGGCGGCCGCACCCGACACCGCCGCAACGCCCGCGTCCGCAGTGTCGGTCGCCGACGTGGTGGCCGAGACGACGGCCGAGGTTGGCGACACGGCCGTCGTCGCCTGGCTTCCCCGTCCCGAGGCCGCCCCCGCCTCGACCACCGCCCCCGTCCCCGGCTCGGGCTCGGGCTCGGGCTCGGGCTCGGGCTCGGGCACCGTGGCCGACCGGTCGGGGTCGGCGTCCCCGCTCGGCGGTGGGTCGGCGATGGCCCCGGCCGCCCCCTCCACGGTCACGCCCCTCCCCCGCCCCGCCGTCGGCGACGCCCTGGGCCGCCTCGAACTCCCGACGATCGGTGTGACCAAGACCGTGGCCGAGGGGGTCGACCGAGACACGCTCCGCACCGGCCCCGGCCGCTACCCCTCCACCGCCCTCCCGGGCGAGGGCGGCAACCTCGCCATCGCCGGACACCGCACCACCCACGGCGCCCCCTTCGCCGATCTCGACCGCGTGGCTCCGGGCGACCGCATCCACCTCACGACCGCCGTCGGCCGCTTCACCTACGAGGTGATCGGCCACCCCGACGGCGACGGCGGGCTCCGAGGTCACCGCATCGTCGATCCCTCGGCCGTCGAGGTGGTGGCCGACTACGGCGACGACCGCCTGACCCTCACCGCCTGCCACCCCAGGTTCTCGGCCCGCCAGCGGATCGTGGTCAGCGCCGTCCTCGTCGAGGGCCCGGGCGCCGGACCGGGACTGCCCGCCGCGTCGAATCCGAACCCGGTGGCCGCCCTCGCCCTGCCCGCCGGCTCGGGGGCGCCGATGGGCGACACCGAGTCCGGTGCGTCATCGGTCCCCCACCCGGAGGCGGCCGACGCCGCCACCGACGATTCCGCAGGGGCCGACGCAGCCGCTTCCCTCGACCGGCCGACGCCGACGCAGCCGACGCCGACGCAGCCGACGCTGACGGCGGAGATGTCGGCCCTGGCCGGTGAGGAGCTCGACTCGCTGGGCTGGCAGGCCGCCGCCGTCGAACCCACCCTGCTGTGGGCCGTGCTGACCGTGCTCGGCGGCTTCGCCGCCTGGGTGGTCGGCCGCTTCTGGCCCACCCGTCTGGTGTACCCGGCGGCGGGACCGGTGCTGGCGGTGCCCCTGCTCGTGTGCTTCTACCACCTGGAGCGGGTGCTACCCGCCTACTAGTCCGACGGGGGCGCGGCATCCCTTTCGGCCAACCACTGCGCCGCCGGGAGCGCAGCGCCGGCCCACGTCTGTGGTCGAGCTCCGAGCCCGAGGCCGCTCTCGGGGTGCCAGTACTCGGCCCATCCCGACCGCTCGGCCCCTGCGACCAGCGACCGGGCCGACGTCTCCGCCACCCGATCGGCACCGCCCTCCTTGGCCGCCCACCACAGGAGGTAGGAGATCTGCGGCCACGCCGGGCCCCGCCAGTACACGTCGGGGCGGTAGGTCACCTCGTCGATGTGCACCCCCCGAGGCCCGTAGGGGGCGGCGAAAGCGGCCGGATCGGCCAGCTGGTCGAACGCCTCGGGCCTCGGGTCGACGAGCAGCGCCGTCAACGTGTCGGCGGTGCGGATGGCGGCGGCGCGGCCGTCGTCGTGCGCGGCGATGTCGGACGTGGGGTCGACATCGTCGATCCAGGTGGCGGCCGCGCCGTCCCACCGGGCGGTGACGGCGGCGGCCAGCTCGTCGGCGGCCGACGCCAGCTCGTCTCGCCGGTGGGCGCCGGGGAGCCGGAGATACTCCCGGGTGTTCCAGACCAGGAGGGCGTTGAACCCGATCGAGCCCACCACGAAACGCCGGCCGTGGTCGTCCCCGGTGCGCAGGGCGGCCACCAGTTCGCTCTTCGTGGTGCGCCACGGTTCGCGCCGATGCCGATGACCGTCCCAGCGGGGACTATCGTCGCAGCCGGTTTCCCATGGATGCAGTACCGGCACCAGGCCCCCCGGCGTGCGGGGGCGATCGAGGTAGAGATGCCTGAGCGCGCCGGCGATCCGACCGCTCAGGTCATCGGTGAGGGCGGGCCGCCCCGCGTCCTCGGCCCCCTCGAACAGCACCCGGGCGGCGTGGCCGTACATCGGGGGCTGGGTGATGATCGAGGTGCCGGAACGACCCCAGAAGTCGCGATGAAGGTCGGGGTGATGCCAGTACGTCATGTGGGGCACGAACCCCGACGGGTCCTGACGGGCCAGGACGTTGGTCAGCTCAAGCGCCCCTCGGTCGTCGCCCAGGGCGTGCCAGGCGACGGCGTGAAAGCAGGAGTCCCACAACCATTGGTGGGGGTAGGTGTCGGCGTTGGGCACGCACAGCCCGGGTGGCCGCCACGCCCCCTCCAGCAGGGCTCCCACCTGGCGCCGTATCCGGGTCACGGTCTCCTCCAGTGGCCTCGTCATGGCTGGCACGGTACGGGTCGACGGCACACCGGGGCGAACCGCTGATGCCCCACGTCGCCTTCTGCTCGTTCCGACTCGGTGGCTCCGACGGGGTGTCGGTGGTGGCCGACAGCTGGGCTCGCAGCTTCGGCCAGCTGGGGTGGACCACCTCCCGGGTGGCCGGCGAGGGCCCGGTCGACGTCATCGTGCCCGGCCTCGAACTCGGCACCGACCGGGCCCCGGACGCCGCCGCCGTGGCCGAGGCCCTGGCCGGGGCCGACCTCGTCGTCGTCGAGAACCTCCTCACCATCCCGATGAACCTCCCGGCGGCCCGGGTGGTGGCCGACGTCCTCACCGGTCGGCCGGCCATTCTCCACCACCACGATCCGCCGTGGCAGCGGACCCACTTCGCCCACATCACCGAACTCCCGCCCGACGATCCGGCCTGGGTCCACGTCACCATCAACGAGCTGACCCGCGCCCAGTTCGCCGATCGGGGTCTGGCGGCCACCACGATCTACAACGGCTTCGACACCGCGGTGGCGCCCGGTGACCGGACGGCGACGCGGGCGGCGCTCGGGGTGGCCGAGGGCGAGGTGCTGGTGGCCCACCCGGTGCGGGCCATCGAGCGCAAGAACATCCCGGCCGCCGTGGCCGTGGCCGAGGCCCTCGGCGGGGTCTACTGGCTTCCCGGGCCGCCGGAGGACGGGTACGGCCCAACGCTCGACGCCATCCTGGCCGACACCCGATGCCGGGTGCTCCGTCACGCCATCGAGGATCTCGACCCCTCGGCGACCATGGCCGACCTGTACGCCGCCGCAGACCTCGTCGCCTTTCCCTCGACGTGGGAGGGGTTCGGCAACCCACCGCTGGAGGCCGCCATCCACCGGCGCCCGGCCGTCGTCGGTCGCTACCCGGTGGCCGACGAGCTGCAGCGCTTCGGCTTCTGGTGGCTCGATCCCGACGACCACGCCGCCATCGCCGCCGCCGTCGCCCGACCACCGACCGAGCGGCTGGCCGACAACCGCCGCCTGGTGGAGGAGCACTTCTCGCTCGATGTCGTCACCCGGCGTGTCAAGGAGCTGCTCGACCAGGCAGGCTTTGGGGTATGAGCGACACCGACGACCCGGTGCTGGAGTCCCGGGCCCGCATCGCCACCTTGGTGAAGTGGGGCCTGCGGGGCGGGTACGGCCTGTTCGCCCTGTCCATGGTGCTGTTCTTCGTCGCCCTCGGCGTGGGGTTCACCTCGCTGCTGGCCGGGGCGATCACGTTCTGCCTGGTCGTGGGTTCGGTTATCCTCGCGCCTGCGATCGTTTTCAACTATGCGGTGAAAGCCGCTCATCGGGCCGATCGGGACGGCACGTGGTAGTGCACAAGGCGCCACCGACCGCCGATCCCGATCCGCAACCGACGACGTCAGGGCGACGGGCCGAGTCGGGGGGCGTCCGCCTCCCGGCCGCCGAGCGCCGACGTCAGCTGCTGCACGTCGCCCGGACGGTGTTCGCCGCCCGCGGGTTCTACGAGACGACGATGGCCGACATCGCCGACGCCGCAGGTGTGACCAAGCCGGTCCTCTACCAGCACTTCGACTCCAAGCGCGACCTGTACACCGCCGTCCTGCGCGACACCGGCGTCCAGCTGCGGACCGCCGTCATCAGCGCCGCCGCCAACGGCGAGGGGCCCCGCCAGCAGGTGGCGGCGGGGTTCGAGGCCTACGTCACGTTCGTCGAGACCGACGCCGACGGCTTCAACCTGCTCTTCAGCAGCACGTCGCGCCAGGACGACGAGTGGGCCGAGATCACCGCCGAGGTCGAGGAGTCGATCGCCGCCGGCATCGCCGAGCTGATCGACGTGCCCGAGATCAGCCCCGCCCACCGCTCGGCTCTGGCCCACGGGATCCTGGGTCAGGCCGAAGGCATGATGCGGTACTGGCAGTCGGACTCCTCCAGCGACCTCGACCGCAACGATCTCCTGGCCAACCTGGTGTCGCTGACCTGGGGTGGTCTGCGCGGCCTCAACGGCTGAGGCCGGGTACCGGTCCGGTCCGATCCGGCGTCTCCCTCACCGGCCGTCGTTGAGGGCGGCCAGCGCTGCGGCGTGCAACCCGGGGTTGGCCGAGGCGACGACGAAGCCGCCGTCGCCCACCGAGCCACCGTCGAGATCGGTCACCACCCCGCCCGCCCCCTCGATGATGGGGATGAGGGGGGCGATGTCGTAGGCGGCGAGCTGGTTCTCCACCACGACATGGATGAAGCCCTCGGCCAGCAGCCCGTAGTTGGCGCAGTCGCCGCCGAAGCGAACCATGCGGACCTCGGCCGACAGCCGGGCGAACGCCGCCTGCTCGGCGTCGGTGGCGAACATCTCGGGGTGGGTCGAGGCCACGATGGCCTGGTCCAGGCCGGTGACCGCCGCCGTACGCAGCGGCGACTCGCCACCGTTGCGGTGCAGCACCGCCCCGGCCGGGGTGGCCAGATAGGTCTCGTCGAGGGCGGGCAGGTACATCCAGCCCGCCACCGGGCGCCCGTCGGTCTCGAACCCGACGAGGGTTCCCCACAGGGGGTGGCCGATGATGAAGGCCCGGGTGCCGTCGATCGGGTCGATGATCCAGCGGTGGGGGCCGGAGCCGGTCTCACCCCGCTCCTCCCCCAGGATGGCGTGGCCGTCGAAGAGCTCCTCCAGGCCGGCCCGGATCTCGTCCTCGACCGCCCGGTCGGCGGCGGTCACCGGGTCGAACCCGGTGTCCCACTTGTTCTCCACGTCGATCGGGGTGCGGTACCAGGCCAGGGCCGACCGGCCTGCGGTCACGATCAGCTCGGTGACGACGTCCCGATGGGCGTCGATGTCGAAGTCGCTCATGCCCCGGCCGCACCGCCGTCGCCGCCCTCGCCGGCGCCGTCCTCGGCGTCGTCGTCGGCGTCGTCGTCAACCGTGAGCGCCCGGTAGCCCTCCTCGGCCGCCTGCGCCTGGTGGACCACGGCCGCCAGCAGCTCGCGGACGAGGCTCTCCACCGTGAAGCCACGGCCGGTGGAGCGGAGGCCCGAGCGATCCCACTGGTCGCCGTTGACCCGGTCGACCATGTCGGCCACCTTGCCGGCGTTGCGGGCCAGGTCGTAGGCGACCTTGGCCGGGTCCTGCTCGCCGTACTTCCCCTTGGCCGCCGCCTTGTCCCGATCCCAGTCGGACAGGGTCGGGTTCTTCTTGGACAGCGCCGTCTTCAACTGCTTGGCCATATGGGCGTGGACGTCGCGCACCTGGCAGCCGCGCTCCAGCGCCGACCACGCCGTCGACCCGGCGGCCGCCGTCGGCGGTCGCTGGGTGACCAGGTCACCTCGCTTGAGAAGCGACCGCCAGGCGGCGGCGTTGGCCCGTAGTTGCGGCCCGAGTTCGTCGCGCCCCACGGCGGACGCGTCCCAGGTCTCGTCGTTGTCGTCCGGTGTGCGATCCACCATGACACGAACCCTAGTGCGGCCCGGCGCCGGGCGGCCCCGCCGCCGCCCGCCCTCAGTTGAGGGCGGGTTCCCGGTCGGGCGGAGCCGACTCCGACGGGTCGACGTCGTCGAGCGGTCCGATTTCGTCGTCGGCGGCGGCCGGGGGCGGAGGCTCGGTGCCTTCGATGTTGAGGTTGGGAACGATCCGATCGAGCCAGCGGGGCAGCCACCAGTTGCGGGAGCCGAGCAGCTCCATGGTGGCCGGTACCAGCAGCATGCGGACCAGGCTGGCGTCGAGGAAGACGGCCAGGGCCAGACCGAGGCCGAACAACTTGATGATGCGATCGTCCTCCAGCATGAAGGCGCCGAACACCACGATCATGATGGCGGCGGCCGCCGTGATGACCCGGGCCGTGCTGGCCAGTCCGTCGGCCACCGAGTTCTGCGGGTCGCCGGTGCGCTCGTACTCCTCCTTGACCCGGGAGAGCAGGAATACCTCGTAGTCCATCGACAGACCGAACACGATGGCGAACAGCATCATCGGGATGAAGGGCTCGATCGGGGCGCCGGTGATGCCGAACAGGTCACCGAACCAGCCCCACTGGAAGATGGCGACCACCACGCCGTAGGCCGAGGCGATCGACAGCACGTTCATGATCACCGCCTTGAGCGGCACCACCAGGGAGCGGAACACCGCCATCAGCAGCAGGAAGCTCAGGGCCAGCACCACCCCGAAGAACACGAGGATGCGGGCCGCCAGGAAGCTGGTGAAGTCGACGTTGGCCGGCACGGCGCCGGTGACTGACACGTCGAGCCCCTCGTCGACGGTCGGGATGACGTCGTCGCGCAGGGCGTTGACCAGATCCTCGGTGTCGGCGTCCTCCGGGGAGGTCTCGGGGATGACCTGGATCAGGGCGGCGGCGGGGGCGGCCGGATCGTCGGGGATGGGGGGCGAGGCGAAGGCGACGCCCTCGGCGGCGGCGATCGCCCCCTGCAGCTCGGCCAGCTGGGCGGCCCCGCTCGGGTCCTCGATCACGGCCGTGATCAGCAGCGGACCGTTGAAGCCGGGGCCGAAGCCTTCGGCGATCAGGTCATAGGCCTGCCGGGCGTCGGTCTCCTCGGGGAAGTTGCCCTCGTCGGAGAAGCCGAGGCGCAGGCTCAGGATGGGGGCGGCGAGCACCAGCAGGATGCCGACGCCCACCGTCAGCGCAGCCCAGGGGTGGGCCTGGATGAGGCGGCTCCAGCGATAGGCCAGCGTCTCCCGGATGGGGCGTTCCCTACGGGCCGGCAGCTTGCGGAGGAAGCCGCTGTCGCCAACGCCGAAGAGCTGGAGCAGGATGCCGATCACGAGCAGGCCGAGCCCGGCGGCGGCCAGGCCACCGGCGACCTCCACCTGGCTGAGACCGACGGCCACCAGGGCCAGCGCGATGAGGCCGGCCACCACGATGCCCCGCACCCGGGTCACCTCGAGGCGGTCGCCGACCGCGCCCAGCAGTGCCGGCACGAGGGTGACCGAGGCGACCATGGTGACGGCGACGGTGGAGGCGGCGCCGACGCCGAGGCCGGCGATGAACGACAGGCCGATGAGCAGCATCCCCAGCAGCGAGAGCACCACGGTGAGGCCGGCGAAGATCACGGCCCGACCGGCGGTGTCGAGGGCGATACCGACCGCCTCGTAGCGGCTGTAGCCCTGGGCCACGGTGTTGCGGAAGCGGGTGACGATGAACAGGGCGTAGTCGATGCCGACGCCGAGGCCGATCATGGCCCCGATCTGGACGGCGAAGTCGGGGATGAGGATGACGTTGGTCAGCAGGTTGATGATGCTGAGGCCGACGCCGACGCCGGCCACGGCCACCCCGATGGGGACGCCCATGGCCATCACCGAACCGAAGGCCACGATGAGGATGACGATGGCGAAGCCGAGGCCGATCAGCTCGGTCTCGGGCGGCTCGAACCCGGCGAGGTAGGCGCCGCCGACCTTGACCTCGACGTCCTCGGCCAGGTTGTTGGCCTCGAGCAGTCGTTCGACCTCCTCCCGCATCTCCTCGCCGTACTCGCCGGCTTCGACCTGATCGATGTCGAGCGACAGCGTCAGGCTGGCGAAGGCGATCAGGCCCGCCTCGGGCCCGGCGGCGGCGATCTGGGACTGTCCTTCGGGGGTGTACGGGCTGGTGAGCTGGATCCCCTCGTCGAGACCCTCGGTGAAGGCGAACAGCTCATTCATCATCTCGACGACCTCGGGGTCGTCGATGCCGCGCTCGGTACGGAACACGATCGAGCCGGGCTGCCCGTTGCCGGTGCCCCCGAAGTACTCGTCGAGTGCGTCGAAGCCGTCACGGCTCTCCGACTCGGGAATCTCGAACGAGCTGTCGAACTCCGGGCCGGCGGCGACGCTCACCCCCACCACGGCGACGATGGCCACCAGCCACATGCCGACGACGGCCTTCCAGTTTCGATAACACCATTGCCCAAGGCGCTGGTACATCGCGTCCCTCCAACTAAGAATCGCTACGGCTAGGTAGCGTTTCTAGACGGCGCCAATCAGCAATGCAATGACCTGAGCCCGATGTCACACAGACAGAAGATTCCTACGTCGACCAGTCGGGTGGTTAACGTTCCCACGACCGCTCCGACACCCCCGAACCACGAGCCGCCACACCGATGTCGCCGGTTTCGCTACGATGGAGTCTCGCTATGGCCCGTCCACTCAGCAAAGAAGCACGCCGGAAGGCCGTCGAGGCCGCCCAGGCTCTGATCGCCACCCACGGCATCGGCGGCTGCACGCTGGAGGCCGTGGCCAAGAAGTCGGGCGTGGCCAAGACCACCCTCTACCGCCACTGGAGCTCGCGGAACATGCTCCTGGTGCACGCCATCGACTGCCAGATCGAGCGCATCCCCACGCCCAACACCGGATCGCTGCGATCCGACCTGCTGGAGATCATGGCCGTGTTCCAAGAGGTGGCGAACACCGCCGAACATCGGCGGATGATGCTCGAGGTGATCGCCACCGCCGCCCAGGACCCGGAGCTGGCCGCCGTGCACCGCTCGCTGATGCAGGAGCGCATGCGCCCCCTGTGCGAGGTGGTGGAGCGGGCGATCGAGCGGGGCGAGATCGACCCCATCGACCCTCAGCTCGCCGCCGACTTCATCGAGGGGCCGATGGTGGCCAAGATGATCAAGTCGACGGGACAGATCGACGTCGGCGACCTCACCGCCCTGATCGACCTGGTGATCCGCGGACTCGGGGGCGACCGGCCGGGCGAAGCCGCGGGGGGCGCGGCCGAGGTCAGCGCTCCAGCGAGCGGACCAACGACCGCAACGCCCTGAGCGCCTCCTCGCGCCGCAGGGCCCACGCCCCCGGCGGGAGCATGGCCACCGATCGCCTGACCTGCTCCCACTCCTCCTTCGTCGACGGGGCACGGTCGGCGGCCGGCACGGCGGTGGCCGGCGATTGATCGGAAACGTGCGGGTCTTCGGGGGAGGAGCTTGCCATGCTTCCACCCTATTCGAACATATGTTCGATTGAAAAGCGGGGCGGGTCGATTTCCCCGTACCGACCCGATCCGACAGGGGGTGGAAAAGTGCTGATCCGGGCGCGAATGCGGTGTCGGCGTGGCACCATCACCGTCCTGTGACCACGATCATCCGCCCACCCGCCGTCCTCGCCCGTCTCCGCCGCCGCCACACCCTGGCCGCAGGCCTCCTCGTCGGCCTGGCCGTCGCCGCCTGGCAGCTCCCAGTGGCGGCTCAGGACGGAGCCGGCGCCAAGAGCGACATCGGGCTCTCGGTGTTCGCCGCCATCGTCCTCGGCCTGGTCGAGGGCTTCACCGAGTACCTGCCGGTGAGTTCCACCGGCCACCTTCTGGTCACCAACGAACTGCTCGGCCTCGGCGGCACCGACGAGGCCGACGACGCCCTCGACGCCTACGCCATCTGCATCCAGGCCGGCGCCATCCTCGCCGTGCTCGTGCTCTACCAGGAGCGGATCCGTCAGATCATCGACGGCCTGCTCGGTCGCAGCGAGGACGGCCGCCGCATCCTGCTGGCCGTCATCGCCGCCTTCATCCCCACCGCCATCATCGGCCTCACCGTGGCCGACTTCGTCCAGGAGAACCTGTTCGGCATCGTGCCCATCGGTATCGCCTGGCTGATCGGCGGCATCGGGATCCTGGTACTCACCCGACTCGGGGTCCTGCGGCGAGCCGGTCAGGAGCTGTACGAGATCACCTGGCAGCAGGCCGCCATCATCGGTGTCGGTCAGGCCATCGCCCTGTGGCCGGGGGTGAGCCGCAGCCTGGTCACGATCGTGGTGGCGGTGCTGGTCGGCCTCACCCTGCGGGCGGCCGTCGAGTTCAGCTTCCTCCTCGGGCTGGTCACCCTGTCGGCGGCCACCGCCCTCACCGCCCTCACCGACGGCGAGCTGCTGGTCGACACCTTCGGCTACGTGACGCCCGCCATCGGCCTGATCGTGGCCTTCATCGCCGCCATCGCCTCGGTGCGCTGGATGGTGTCGTGGCTCGAGCAGCGCAGCTTCGACGTGTTCGGCTACTACCGGATCGTCATCGGCATCGCCGCCCTGACCGCCGCCGCCGCCGGCTGGCTCTAGCCCCGTCGCAGGGGGCGGCGCAGGGTCCAGCCGGTCGTGGCCCCGGTGAGGATCAACAGCAGGATCGCCATCCCCCAGGCCATGCCCAGGTTGAGGGCCTGGGTCGAGGTGGTCGGGTTCCACCGGCTGTTGTCGCAGGCCCGGGCCAACGCCCCCGCGCCCTGCCCGGCGCCGGGGGCGTTGCACCCCGAGGCGTTCTGCAGGTCGATGGTGACGGCGCCGGCCGAGCCACCCCACTGCACCGGATTGAGGTAGGTGGCCTGCTCGATACCGGCCTGCCCCGAGGTCGGCACCACCAGACCGCTGAGGAACAGCATCGGGATGATCAGCATCACCAGGGCGGTCAGGGCCCGGGCCGAGTCCGAAGCGCTGGCCGAGATCAGCAGCCCGACGCCGACGCTGCCGACACCGATGGCGGACAGGGCGAGTAGGAACTCCAGGTGCCCCCACCCGATCAGCACGCCCTCGCCCAGGGGATCCCGCTGCCGTAGCGAGGCGACCAGGTGCAACACGACGGCGTGGAGGACGGTGATGACGCTCAGCACCACCCACCGGGCCAGCACGAAGGCGAAGGCCGACACCCCGGCCGCCAATTCCCGCCGGAACACGTCGCGGTCCTGGACGATCTCCCGCACGGCGTTGAAGCCGCCGAGCAGGGTCATGGCCAGCACGGTGGCCAACAGGTACTGCCGGGCCCCCTGATTAGGCAGCGGGGAGAAGGCGTCGCGGAACAGCACGACGGCCAGCAGGGCACCGAGCACCGGGGCCTGGGCCAGGAGCAGGATCAGGCGCCGCTTATCCCCCACCAGGGCTCGCACGTAGCGGACGAGCATCACCCGGAAGTCGTGGGTGAACGAGCGGGCCGGGAGCGGGGTCGAGGGGGCCGAGGCGGTGGTGGGGGCCGGCGCCCCGAACTTCAGGTAGGACGTCGTCTTGGCGAACTCCAGCTCCCACTCCGCCTTCTGCCGGGTGCCGAGGAGGGTGAAAACGCTGGCCAGATCGGGACACTTGAAGTGGCCGGCCACCTTGTCGGGCGGACCGATGAAGGCCAGGCGGCCGCCGGGGGCCAGCACGAGCACCAGGTCGCAAAGCTCGACGCTCTGCACGCTGTGGGTGACGACGATCGAGGTGGTGCCCTTATCGGCCAGCTGGCGGAGGTTGGCCATCAGATCGCGCTCCATGCCCGGGTCGAGGCCGGAGGTCGGCTCGTCGAGGATCAGGGCCTGGGGGGCGCCGACCAGCTCGTAGCCGACGCTGACCCGCTTCCGCTGGCCGCCGGACAGGGCCTGAACCCGGGTGTCGAGGCGTTCGCTGAGGCCGAGCTCGGCCGCCACCTGCTCGACGTTGGCCGTGATCTCGGCCTTGGAGGCGTCGGCCGGGAGCCGGAGCTGGGCCGCCGCCATCAGGGCGTGCTTGACGTAGAGCGTCAGGTGGACCGGATCGTCCTGGGGGACGAAGCCGATCCGGCGGCCGAGGCCCTCGTCCGAGGCGTACAGATCGCGTCCGCCGAGCAGCACCCGGCCCTCATCGGCCGGTCGGCGCCCGGTCAGGGCGTTGAGGAGGGTGCTCTTGCCGCTGCCGCTGGGGCCGATGACGGCGGTCATCGAGCCGGCGGGCAGGGTGAAGCTGACGTCGCTGAGGATGCGAAGGTCGCCGCCGACGGTGACGGTGAGGCCGTCGGCCTGGAGGGGCAGCCCGTGGGCCACGTGCTGCTGGAGGCGGCCCTCGGAGAGGATGAACTGGGCCTTGCCCATCTCGATGAGATCGCCTTCGACGACCGGGGAGGAGGTGATGCGTTCACCGTTGACGAAGGTGCCGTTGTCGCTGCCCAGATCCTCGATGTTGCCGACGCCGGCGGTGATGACCAGGCGGGCGTGGCGACGGGAGACGAGCGGATCGGCGATGGTCAGATCGCACTCGGTGGAGCGGCCGATGACGAGCTCGCTCTGGGCGATGTCGATGACCTGGCTGAGCTGGCCGATGTTGGTGGTGAGAGCGACGTTGTTGAGAGCGGGGGGAGCGGCTTCGGACGGGGAGGCCTGAGGCGGAGGAAGCGGGCCGGCACCGGCCAGCGAGTTCTGGGGTGGGGTGTAGGAGACGGCGGGGGGAGCCTGGGGGCTGGCACCGCCGACACCGGTACCGGCGGCCGTGCCCGAGGGCTGGGGTATCGGGCCGGGGGGCGGCGCCTGGGCCGCCGCCGGGCCGGGGGCGTGGGCCGAGGGGCCGAGTCCGGCGCCCGGTGTGGGCAGCGATCCCGGACCGGGCGACGGCGAGCCCAGGCCGTCGAGGGCGCTGGGGTCGGCGCCGGGTGCGCCGGGGACACCGGCGTCGAGGGGGCTGAAACCCTGGGGGCCGTAGCCGCCGCCACCCGCTCCCCCGCCGCCGCCACCGGGCATGGTGACGTCGAAGTAGACGCAGGGCGAGGTGTCGGGCGGGCCCAGCCACACCGGGGTGCGGCCGGGGGGCAGGAGGACGACGTCGAGTCGGCTGGTGCCGTCGTGCAGGCCGTTGGTGCTCCCCAGGTCGCGCAGCGACCACGAGCCGCCCTCGAAGCTGAGGATGGCGTGTCGTCGGGAGACCTGGGCGTGGTCGACCGTGATCGACTCGGACGCCTCACGGCCGATCGTATGGCCGTGCAGACCGTGGAAGGCCTGGCCGTCGACCCAGACGATGATCGATTGCGTTGGTTGGGAGTAAGGCTGATTGGTCACGTCGCTGATCGGGGTGAAGGTTAGTGTCGGTCTGCCTGCATCAGGTGCTCCGGTGGCCATCGGCCGGAGACTTCTCCGGTGACGAGCAGGTGCTCGTCCAGGGCCTGGAGCGCGGCCAGCAGTCGGTCGAGGTCGCCGCCGACGGCCCGGAGGGGGCCGGAGGACAACTCGTCGGTGTGGGCCTCGATGGCGGATCGGGCGGCGGAGCCCGCTTCGGTCAGGGTGCCGTCGGCCTCGGCCCACCCCCGCTCGGCCAGCCCGCCGACGGCGGCGGCCCACTCGTCGTCGGTCCAGCCCCGGATCGACTGGATCGTGACCCGGTTGCCGTGGCCCCGCCCGGCCATCAGCACGTGGCTGGCCACCGGGTCGACCCCGGCCGCGGCCAGAGCCAGGTTGTGGCTCTCGCCGCGGTGCTCGCGCAACAGGGTGCAGCCGTGCCACAGGACCGACGCCGGGCCGGCCGGCCAGTCGAGGTCGAGGTGGGCGGCGGTGAGCGGGCGGGCACCGATGTCGCAGCCGGCGGTGGCGGTGCGCACCAGGTCGGCCCCCTCGGCCAGCAGGGGGGCGAAGCGGTCGTCGGCGTAGATTCGGGCCAGGGCGGCGTCCACCCGTTCCCGCCGGATGGTCAGCGCCTGCTCCGGGGTGTTGATGGCCCAGACCCCGGGCACCGCCCGTTCCACCATGCGGGGGGCGAAGTTGTAGAAGGTGGCGGTCACCACGCTGGCGCCGACGGCGCCCATCGGGGCCGGCCGATAGCCGAAGTAGGCGTGCCACCAGCCCTTGTAGCCGACGTCACGAAGGTCGGACATCTCCCGGCTGTAGTAGGTGATGGCGTGGAAGGGCTCGGCGGCGCGCGCCAGTGCCCGGGCGCCGACCAGTGGTCCGTCTGCGACTACCTCTCCCATACCTGTGCATCATTGCGCACGACACAACCCGGTGCCATCGAAGGGCGATCGGGAGTGGCCGATGGCGTGTGGCAGGAGCTGCGTGGCCGCCGGACGCAACCCCGGCGGGCCGACCCGATCACTCGTTGTTGTTCTCGGCGGGGGGCGGCTCGGTGCTCTCGGTGGTCGTCGTCTCCTCGACCGTCGTGGTCGTCGTCTCCTCGACCGTGGTCTCGGTGGTCTCGGTCGAACTGGTAGACGGGTCCGTGGTTTCGGTGGTCGACGACGGATCGACGGTGCTCGTCGTCTCCTCGACCGAGGATGTCGTCTCCTCGACCGTCGACTCCGTGGTCGGCGAGGCGATGGTCGGCGTCGTCGTGTTTCGGGGCACGACTACCGTGGTGGTCGACGCCGTGAGCGGCGTGGCGACGTCGGGCAGGGGAACGGTCACCACGCTGCTGCCGGCGTCGGCCGGCACCGTCGAGCTCTGCTCGGCGATAGCCGGCTCCCCGGTTTCGGACTCCTGACCGACGATGCCGCCTTCGGTCTGCGCCTCGAGGCCGGTGATGGCCTGATTGTCGACCCCGCCGCCGCCGAGGAAGGGCAGGTTGATGACGCCGAGGAGGGCGCCGCCGGTGAGCAGGACGGCCACCGTGGCCACGCCCATCAGCACCTTGGGCGTCGTCGGCTCGAACACCTGGCCGAAGAAGGCGCCGACGGAGGTGGCCGGGGCTTCGGTCGGCGGGACGACGAGCCGGTTGTGGGCCGCCGTCCGCTCGGCCAGGAGGGAGCCTCGCAGCGGGGCGTCGGCGATCGTCGGCGCGCCGTAGGGATCGTCGGCGAAGGGACCGCCGGGGCGGGGCCCGTAGGGATCGGCCGGGCGCTCGCCGAACGGGTCGTTGGGGCGCTCGCCGAACGGATCGTTCGGCCGGCCGGCGAAGGGGTCGTCGGCCAAGGGCTCGCTCGGCACGCCGGCGAAGGGGTCGTCGGGGCGACCGGCGAAGGGGTCGTCGGGGCGACCGGCGAAGGGGTCGCCCGCCGCAGCGGGGATGGTGAACCCGTCGTCGGCGACGGGAGCGGCGTCGTGGGCGCCGCGGCGGGGGCGCACGTCGTGGGCGCCGGTGATGGGGGCGGCCTCGGGGCCGGACCAACCGGAACCGCCGACCGAGGACAGGCCGAGGTCGTCGCCGGGGCCGCGGAACAGATCGGAGGACCCGTTGCCACCCGGGTGGGGCGGGGCGCTCATGCGGGGCCGCTCCGGGATCTCGGCGTCGAGACCGGCGAGGTCGCCACCGAAGAGGCCGATCAGGGCCCCGTCGGGCGACGGCTGCCGAACGCCCCTGGCGTTGCGGGCGTCGACGAAGAACTCGGCAACCGGGTTGCCGACCCGGCCCAGGTCGTCGGGGGTGGCCCCGATCATGAGGGATTCGAGCTCCTCGTCGTCGAGGGCCCAGCGGGCGGCGTGATCGGGATCGGTCATGGTCTCACCACTTCGGAAAGCACCTCCGACTGGAGGCGACGGAGACCGCGGCGCTGCAATGCCTTTACCGCGGTCACGGGCTTGTCGACGATGACGGACACCTGCTGCAGGCTCAGGTCGCCGACCATGCGAAGCAGGATCACATCGCGCTGGTCGTCGCTGAGATAGGACAGCACCCGGGTGACCCGCTGCGTGCTCAGCAGATCGAGGGCCTCGACGTCGGCTCCGGCCGTGGCCAGATCCGGCACCTCGTTTGAGGCGATGTCGGGTCGGCGGGCGCCGGCCCGATGGGTGTCGATCAGGAGGTTGCGGGTGATGGCGTAGATCCAGGCCCGAAAGGCGTCGCTGCGACCCTGGAACCGGTCGAGCTTCTGGAAGGCCCGGAAGAACACCTCGTTGGCCACGCCCTCGGGATCGTCCGTCCCCCGCACGGTGGCGAAGGTGGTGATCTCGGGGGCCAGCCAACGGTACAGATGCTCGAAGGCCCTGCCGTCGCCGTTCTTGGCGCCATCGATGATCTCACCGAACGCCGATTCGCCCATAGGGCTCGTCATCAGCCGCCGCCCGCCTGTTGGTCTTGAACTCATCGAAACCGCCGCTCGACACAACACCGTCATCTTCGGTGTAAACGACACGCCCGGCGATCACGATACCCCACGTTCACCAGAGAGGTACGAGCACCGGCAACGATCACCAGGCAGGAGTTGGCCCGAATCACCTGATCGTGGGTGAATCAACCCAGGCCGAGGGCCCCGAAGACCGCTCGAGGAGTGGCCGGACCGGCGGAAACGGCCTGATGGAGCTTGTCGAGCATCGGGTCGACGGCGAACAGCTCGCGGTCGGGCAGCGCCGTCCGGCGCTGGTCGAAGTCCTCCCGTTCCCCGGTGAGCATGGCCTTCACCACCCACAGCAACGCCCGGACGTCGTCGTCGGCGTCGCCCGCCGACACCAATCCGTAATCGATGAGGGTGGCCCGCCCGCCGTGCACCAGGACGTTCCACGAGCGCACGTCGTTATGGGCCAGGCCTCGCCGTTCCAGGCCGACCAGGGACCGCAGGACATCGGCGGCGATGTGGTGGATCTCGGCCGCCGGGCGCCCGACGTCGAGGCGATCGGCCAGCAGGTCGCCGGGGAGGCGACGGAGCACGAGGCGGGCCCGCTCGGGCACGATGTCGAAGTCGACCAGCTCCGGGAAGCCGGCCTCGCCCGCCAGGCGGCTGAGCACGTCGACCTCGGTGAGGATCTGGCTGCGGTTGACCTGCCGATGGTCGCCGTCGAGCCGGTACTCCTTGATCACGTGCTCGCCGCCGAAGTAGTAGCGGCGACCGGCACCGTGTTGGGCCATGGGTGAGCGGTGGTACGCCTCGACCCGCTTCGCCTCGTAGGCGTAGGCGGTGCCGTTCACCCGCACCGCCGATCGGGTCGAGCGCAGGGCCCACAGCGTGGTGGGGGCGCCGCCGGTGCGTTCGTCGGCCAGCGTGGCCAGCAGGTCGACCTCGATGCCGCCGTCGTCGGTCTCCAGCTCGGCCAGGAGGGTGGCGGCGTCGACGCTCTCGGCCTCGGTCTCGACGATCACGGACACGCCCCGACCGAGCAGCGCGGCCAGAAGAGCGGCGCCGTCGGGTCGCCGATGCGACCACGTCCCCTCCCCCACCCCGAGCAGCAGCACGACGTCGGTGGTGGCGGGACGGACGATGTCGAGCGTGGTGGCATCGAGGTCGTGGGCGACGACCGTCATCGGCACCCCGCTGACGGCGGCGGCGGTGCGGGCCAGTTCGGCCTGGGCCGGGTCCGGTTCCCAGCCGACGACGGTGGCCCCCCGGGCGGCGAAGTAGCCGGCGACGAAGCCGCCGGAGCAGCCGACGTCGAGCAGGCGCCGGTCGGCCACCGGCTCCAGGAAGTGCTGGATCGTACGGCAGCGGTTGAGCCAGTGACCGGCGCTGGGGTCGCCGGGGACGGCCACGCCGTACGTCGGGCGCACCGGCCGGACGGCGGGATCGGCCAGCGCCCGGTTGAGCTGGTCGAGGCGGCTGTCGTGATCGGTGACGCCGTGGCGCACCGCCGTCAGCTCCCGCTCCAGGTCTTCGAGCCGGGCCAGCTCGCCCAGAGCGGTCAACTGGTCGAGGTGGGTCAGCTGCTTCAGCTCCTCCAGCCGGTCGAGCCACTCCAGGGCGTCGAGGCGATCGAGGGCGTCGAGTCGGTCGAGCTCGTCCAGACGGTCGAGGCGGCCCAGGCCGTGCAGGGTCCGGCGGGCCTCGGCCGGCAGTAGGCGCCGAAGCACTCGGGCCAGCGGGTGACGAGACGACGTCACCGTCAGCCCTCCAGCACGGCGTTCAGCGTCGCCTCCACCTGGGAGACCGCCTGATCCAGGGAGATGTCGAGCACGGCCTCGCGGCCGGCGGCTCCGAGCCTGGCCGCGAGATGGGGGTCGCCGACAAGGCGGTCGATGCCCTCGGCCATGGCCTCGGCCCGGGGCTCGACGACGAGGCCGGACACGCCGTCGGCCACCAGTTCGGTGAGACCTCCGCCGTCCTCGCACACCACCACCGGACGGGCCCGGACCATGGCCTCGATGGCGGTGAGGCCGTAGTCCTCCCGGTAGGCGGGGGCCACGACGACCGACGCCTCCTCGTACAGGAGGTCGCGGCGCTGGTTGGAGACGTTGCCCTCGAACACCACCCGACCGCTCAGGGCGGCCTCGGCGTCGGCCACCCATCGGGGACGGGCCTTCACCTGGTCGAGCCACGGTTCGGGTCGCCCGTCGCGCGCCGCCAGCTCGGGGTCGGCGTGGAGATGCACGTCGAGCGCCTTGGCCGCGTCGAGGCGACTCCCGTCGCCGACGACGTGGGCCTGCCGCTCGTGCTTGAGATGGTGGACGGCGTTGACGAACAGCTCGCACCGCTTCGGCCACTCGACTCGGCCGACGTTGACCACGGGCCCGTCGCCCCGGTGAGGGCTGACCCGATCGGGCCACGAGGTGGGCGGGGCGTGGTGGATCTCGATCCGCTCGGTGGGCACCGACCAGTACGTCTCCAGCCGAGCCGCCGCCTCGACCGAACCGGCCAGCCATCGGCGCACGTCGGTGACGCCCTCGGCCTCCACCGCCTGCACCTCGGCCACGGCGGCGGCATGGACCTCGCCGTCGACGAAGCCGCCCTCGACGAACAGGTCGGACAGGTCGTAGAAGTGCCGGGCCTGGTGGTAGAAGATGGCGATCTTGCGGTGGTGGGGCACCATGAACGTCGGGGGCTGGGTGGCGATCACGGCGTCGTAGTGGGACAGCCGCAGCTGCTGGACCTGTTCGAGGAGGGCCAGGTAGCGGAAGAACTCGTGGTGCTGTTCCTGTAGGCGGCCCTCGACGGTGAACCCGTAGAGCACCTCGGCGCTGGGGAAGCCATCGGTTTGGACGAGGCTGATGTCCCAGCCCCGCTCCCGGAGGCCGCCGATGATGGCGGCGAGGTGGCGTTCGAAGCCACCGTTGGCCCCGAAGTGGGGTTTCACCACGGCCACCCGGGGCCGGGCGGTCATGACCGCTCCCCCCGTCGACGGCCCTCGGCCACGGCCAGACGGGCCTCGAGAGCGGTGATGCGTTGCTCCTGCATCCGGGTGCGGTGATCGAGCTGGTGGAGCACGTGCAGCACGGCGGCGTTGTAATCGTCCTGACGAGGTGGGCCGCCGGCTAGACGACGCAGGCGGGATCGCCACCGGGGACCGCCGGAGGGTGGGGCGCCGAAGCCGGGCTGGGTGTCCATGGCGGCGGCCAGGTAGTGGCGCAGGTTGGTGTTGGTCCGGGCCGGCGACGGCAGGTCGGGGTCGGTGACCGGGGCGTACATCGAGGCCACGCTCTCCAGGTGGATCGACATCTCGACGTCCACCGCGTCGGCCTCCGGCGGTGCGGCGTCGGTCGCCGTCGCCGGCGGCTCAGCATCGGCATCGGCATCTGCGCCACGGACGACGGGGGCCGGCGGCTGGTCCTCGGCCCGGACGGCGTCCTGGGCCAGCCGGGCCCGTCGACCGGCCAGGCGGATGAGCTCCATGGCGTGTTGTCGATTCCCGGAAGGGGGTGAGGCAATGCTCATCGCGCCCCCTGGGGGGCGACGAGCTGACGATGAACGTGACGCGGCGGGGTCGTTCTCAACTCAGCGATCCAGTTGTCGGCCGGCGGCGGGAGGGCAGCACGGGTTTCGGTGGAGCCTAACGATCGACCGGACGTTGGCCACGCACCCCGACGACGGGGGCCAAGCAGCGCGCTGGATGTCGTCGGAGTGGCGTCGGCGCCGATCCCGGTCGGCATCGCCCGGTGGTCGGCGCCCCGATGCCGGCCGAACTAGTCCTTGGGGGTGACGGGCAGCTCGTCGGGCGGGATAGGGGTGTTCGACTTGATGTAGGCCTCGAGCCGGTCGGGCTCGCAGTGGGGGCAGAGGTGGACGAGCCGGACCGACTGGATCGACAGCTGGGTGCCCCGGGACTTGTCGAGGATCGACTGGAAGGCGGCTCTCACCTCGTCAGAGCCGCATCGATCGCAGCGCGGGGTGAGGTCTCGCACCCACACCAGGCCGCAGACCTGACAGGTGATGGTGATGTCGCCGTCGATCTGCTCGCCCCGCAGATCGTCGTCCTCGCCGCACCGGGCGCAGACCAGATCGGACCCCGTCATGGCGTCGACCCTAGCCCCGGGCCGCCTACGCCAGCGCCGCCGCCCGCTCGGCGATGAGGGCCAGCGAATCGTTGCGATCAAGGCTCATCGCCAGGGCGCGGGAGGTGGAAATGCTCAGCTGCTCGAACCGCTCGGTGCCCTCCTCGAAGCTGTCGATGGTGGCCATGTGCTCCTGCCAGGCCATCGACGGCAGGTGGGGGCTGTCGAAGTGGAAGAGGTGGCGGGTTGCGCCCCCGAGGGCGCCGAGCGAGGCCCGGAACGGCACGATCCGAATCTCCAGGCTGGGGGCCAGCTCCTCCCCCATTCGCACCAGGTGGAGCAGCTGGTTGCGCAGCACCGGTCGCCCGCCGGTCTCCTGGCACAGCGCCGCCTCGCTCATCACCGCCGTCAGTTCCAACGGCTCGGTCGCCCGCAGCCGCTGTTGGCGGCGCAGCCGGACCTGGACCAGCTGCTCGGCCCGGGTGGCCGTGACCCCGGGGTCGGTCAGGATCGTCGACCGGGCGTAGTCCTCGGTCTGGAGAAGACCGGTGATCAGCATGCTCTCCCACGACACGATCTTGCGGGCCCCCACCTCCAGGCCGTAGAAGCGCTTCATCTCATCGCCGAGCACGGCCGAGAACTGGGCCACCCACTCCCGCTGCCGGGCCACGTCCCGCAGGTGCCGGAGGTGGTCGGCCTCGGCCGGGGTGAATTCGAACAGCTCGACGAGCGACTCGAGCTTGTCGGTCGACAACACGGTGCGATTGTTCTCCACCGCCGACCAGTAGTTGCGGGTGAAGCCGAGCGAGGAGGTGATGGTCTTGACGTCCATCCCGAGGTTCTTGCGTCGGTCCCGGAGCTGCAGCGACAGCTCCCACCGGGCCAACCAGGGCGCCGTTGTCGACATGAGCCTCTCCCCTCCTCTCCCGGTCTTCCCGGTGTTCGTCCTGGGTCGACACAGCGTAGCTCAAGTGACGGAAATAGTTACGTAACCATTGACAGGGTTACGTAACCAGTCTTGACTGAGGGGACAGCCAAGTAAGGCGACCCCACACTCAACGCCGAGACGAGTCATCTGACGAGGCTCAAGCCAACGGCGGCTTCCGCACAACCAGCACGGGCCACACGGTCCGCAACCGTCGGCCACGGCCGACCGGTGCACGACGGAAGGAGACGAGCATGGCGAACGCCCACACACCGCACCCCTGGCCCGACCTGAGTACGACGGGCGAGTATCAGCGACTGGTCTGGCTGGCCCGACGGCGCCTCGTCGGCCACGAGCACCACGCCGAGGACGTGGTGTCGCTGGCGGCGATGAAGTGGAGTCGGCTGCCCCCGGCCCAGCGGGCGGTGGGACACATCGAGCAGGTCATCAAGTCCGAGGCCTACTCCCTGCTCCGCTCCGAGGGCCGTTCACGGCGTCGGGAACAGACCGTGGGTGAGGATCGCAGTCGGCCACCGACCGGCTCGACCAACACGACCGACCTCCGGCTGCTGCGGGTGGCGATCGCCGAGACGTGCCGCCGCCACCGGATCACGCTCACCCGACGGGACGTGCACTTCTTCGAGCTGCTGCTCGCCGGTCAGACCCTGGCCGAGGCCGAGCGGACGATGGACACCAGTCGCTACGAGATCCGCAAGATGCGGGACACGTGGCGTCGGGTGCTGCGCCTGACCCTGGACGAGCAGGACGACTGAGGCTTCGAACACGTCGGGCGGGCGAGCACAGCGATCGCCCGGCCCGGCGGGTGGCGGCGAACGGGGTCAGACGCCGACGAAGCCGTCGACCTCGACCCCGGCCACGAACGCCGACCACTCGTCGGCGGTGTAGGTGAGGGCGACCTGCGACGACTCGTGGGTCACGGTGGCGCCACCGTCGGCGTCGGCCGAGGTGAGCAGGGGGCCGACGATCAGGGGCAGGGGCCGATCCCGCACCGCCTCGGCCCAGGCGGCGAACACCTCGACCGGCACCGCGATCATCGGCACCGCGGCCGGATCGACGTCGGGGTGGCGCAGATCCTTGCTGTCGCGGATCCACATCGTCGGCCCCTGCTGCCGGAACTCGACGCACGAACACTGCCCGTTGGAGAAGCGGGACTTCGCCCAGCCGCCGGGTCGCTCGCCGTCAAGCCACTGCATCATGGTCGTCTCCAGGTCGGTTCATGGGCGGACGACGCTGTCCGCGCCTGTGTGCGGGCCGGACCCTACCCGGTGACGACGGCGCTCCGGGTGACTGCAATGAAGTCGACTCGCGCCCGACTCCGGTGGGCCGGATGGCCGTCCACCCAGCAGCCATCGTGAGCAAGATCCGACTCCCACCGGGGCAGACCACCGGGTACCCTTTCCCCCTGTGCTTGACGAAGCTGCGCCACACATCTCGCCCCTGCGGCTCCGACCCGATCAGCCGGCCGTCGAGGTGGCGGGCATCCCGCTCCCCAGCTTCACCGAGCGGGTCCTGGTGGTACTCACGACCTTTATCGTGTTCCACTTCACCCCCAACGCCTGGTTCGTGGCCTCCAGCGAGGACGGGCCGGCCTCGAACCCGATCTACATCGTCGCCACCCTCGGCCTGATCGGCATCGCCTTCATCCGGGTGGCCGGCTACTTCAACCTGCTGATCGAGACGATCAAGCTCGAGCCGACGGTGTTCTGGTTCACCGGCCTGGTCCTGGTGTCGTCGCTGTGGTCGGCCGACCGGATCGAGACGGTGAAGGCGGCCATCATCTTCACCGCCGTCACCCTCTACGCCACCTACCTGGTGATGCGGTTCAGCCTCGACCAGATCGTGCGCCTGCTGGCGGTCATGTTCTCGATCAGCGCCGTGCTCAACCTGCTGTTCGTCCTCGCCCTGCCGGTCTACGGCATCGACGACGACGGGCTGTGGACCGGGGTCTTCAGCCAGAAGAACGCCCTCGGCTTCATCACCGCCCTGTCGATCCCGGTGCTGATCATCGCCGGGCGGGAGTGGCGGGGCGGACGTCCGCTCTTCTTCGCCGCCATCGCCATGCACGCCGTGTTGCTGTGGGGTTCGCAGTCGAAGACGATGCTGGTGGCCGCCATCGTACCCACCGCCGCCATCGCCTTCTTCCAGCTGTTCCGCAGCGGCCGAACCCTGCCCGGGGCGGTAATGGTCGGCTTCATCGGCAGCGGGATCTTCGCCGTGGCCTTCGCCACCGCCAACATCGCCCTCCTGGCCGACTGGCTCGACAAGGACGTGTCGCTCACCGGCCGGGTCCCCCTCTGGGAGGATCTGCTGGTCGTCATGTGGGAGAGCCCACTGCTCGGCTACGGCTACGACGCCGCCTTCGGCGGCTACTTCAGCCCCGTCCACGACGTGTGGATCCAGAACCCGTGGGACCCCAGCCACGCCCACAACGCCCTACTCCAGATCTGGCTCGACATCGGCGTGTTCGGCGTGCTGCTGTTCCTCGTCCTCTACTTCCGCTCGCTGACCCGGGCGGTGCGGGTGGCGAGCAGCATGAACGGCGCCGTCGGCCTCTGGCCGCTGGTGTTCCTCACCATGACGCTGCTGATCTCGATCACCGAGTCGGGCATGACCGCCAACTCGCTGGGGTGGATGATGCTGGTGGTGGCCGCCCTGACCGTGTCCGGGCATCTCCGGGCCCTGGAACGTGGAGCCGTCGACAGCGACGCCCGCCCCGTCCGCCTCAAGCGACAGCGCGCCGCCGCTCTCTCGGCGACGACCTGAGCCCGGTCTCGGGCCGATGACGGCCGGAGCGCCGATCTGAGCCCCTGAGACCAAGCCCGTCAACGGGCCAAAAGGCGACGGCGGATTGGCAACGGGCCGTCGTGGTCGATGCCTTCGTGGTCGTGCCAGTGGCGTATCGGTACGACGGCTACTCCACAGGGAGTAGACGCGTGGCCTCCCGCAGTGGGATTCGAGGCGGCCCCCTGCGACTGATGATCAGGGCATGAACACACCGCGAACGATCACACCGACAGGAAAGAAACGTGCGAGGCGGAACGCGATCGCCACGGTCACTGCGATGGCCCTCATCCTCGCAGCATGCGGAGGGGGTGAGGAGACTGACGCAGCCGCTTCCGAGACCGCCGAGGTTCCAGAGGCCCAGGAGCTGACGTCCACCACCCAGCCGACCACCACGACAGCACCGACCACGGCAGCACCGACCACGGATACGACGGCCGCACCTGACCTGCCCGCTCCCGACGAGCCGACCTCGCCGATCACCACCGTTCGGCTCTCCGACGACGAAGCCCCCCGGTTCGGCGTGCAGATGGGCGAGGCGAACACGAGCGAACTCCTTGCGTTCCTGGAGGACCCAGACGACGACGGCGAACCGTTCTACATGGTGAACATGATCCGCTACCGCGATCAGGCCCAGTATTCAGACGGCCGCGAGACGGATCTCACGGGACAGGAAGCCGATGAGATCTATGGC